>NZ_JBFQYJ010000006.1:587500-1908943 GCF_040933935.1 Sulfitobacter sp. PS-8MA
CTCCTCGACCCACCATCCTTTCCGGGGTGGGGCATGGAACATACCTTCAAGCACATACGCATGTGTTTGAACGTCTGTTCCCGGATGAAGCATCGCTTCGTCCTTCAGACGAATTGACATCGTAAAGAGAGATACTAACAACATGTTTGATCGCCCCGCGTGAGGGGATGATCTCAGTTGCTGCCCTATCAAGGGCCGGTGTTTGATGACTGCTTCCTCGGTCATTCAAACATATCGCGGCTGAAACGAATATGTTGTCCAAGTCAAGTACACTAACCAGAGCGATGACGCGGCCTCCTGCACGGAGGGTTCGCTATCTGCATCGCTCATTGTCCAGACGACAGTCTGGGCGGGTAAAGTATGCTTTTGATGCAGAATAAGAGGATCAGTTTCTTACCAGCTTCTGATCTTCGCGCGAGACGCCAAGTCTTGCTTTTTCTGGATCAAATCAAGCGCGAAAAGGGCGTTTGGTGAATGCCTTGGCAGTAAGAGGCGATGAAAGACGTGATACTCTGCGATAAGCCATGGGGAGCTGAGAATAAGCTTTGATCCATGGATCTCTGAATGGGGCAACCCACCTGATACTTTGTTATTATTGCTTCGCAATATGTACGCTCCGCGCCGACCTTTGGTCGGTACACCGATCCTTCGGATCGGCACTGGGGCCTGCAGCGGCGCAGTTAATAATGAGGTAAAACAGGTATTTTTAGGCTGAATATATAGGCTTAAAAAGGCAAACCCGGGGAACTGAAACATCTAAGTACCCGGAGGAAAGGAAATCAATATGATACTCCCCTAGTAGCGGCGAGCGAACGGGGACCAGCCGAGCCATGACTGTGATTAGAATGCGTTGGAATGCGCAACCAAAGTGGGTGATAGTCCCGTATAAGAAGCATGATTGGACGTATTAAGTAGGGCGGGACACGTGAAATCCTGTCTGAAGATCGGAGGACCACCTTCGAAGGCTAAGTACTCCTTACTGACCGATAGTGAACCAGTACCGTGAGGGAAAGGTGAAAAGCACCCCGACGAGGGGAGTGAAACAGTACCTGAAACCGAACGCCTACAATCAGTTGGAGCATCCTTGCGATGTGACAGCGTACCTTTTGTATAATGGGTCATCGACTTGGTCTCACGAGCAAGCTTAAGCCGTTAGGTGTAGGCGCAGCGAAAGCGAGTCTTAATAGGGCGTCGAGTTCGTGGGATCAGACCCGAAACCGAGTGATCTAGGCATGGCCAGGTTGAAGATAAGGTAACACTTATTGGAGGACCGAACCCACATCTGTTGAAAAAGATCGGGATGAGCTGTGCCTAGGGGTGAAAGGCCAATCAAACTCGGAGATAGCTGGTTCTCTGCGAAATCTATTTAGGTAGAGCGTCGACCGAATACCCTCGGGGGTAGAGCACTGGATGGGTAATGGGGCCCCACAGGCTTACTGATCCTAACCAAACTCCGAATACCGAGGAGTACTAGTCGGCAGACACACGGCGAATGCTAACGTCCGTCGTGGAGAGGGAAACAACCCTAACCTACAGCTAAGGCCCCTAATTCATGGCTAAGTGGGAAAGCAGGTGAGACGACCAAAACAACCAGGAGGTTGGCTTAGAAGCAGCCATCCTTTAAAGATAGCGTAACAGCTCACTGGTCTAAATAAGTTGTCTTGCGGCGAAGATGTAACGGGGCTCAAGCCATGAGCCGAAGCTTAGGATGCATTTATTGCATGGTAGCAGAGCGTAGTGTGACATAGTTTCATGTGTCCTTAACCACCCAGTTCGATTGGTTTACCCCAACCGGACCGTGGTACTGGACACAAGAAGCTTTCTGTGAAGCCGGCGCGTGAGCGATCCGGTGGAGAGATCACTAGTGAGAATGATGACATGAGTAGCGACAAAGAGTGTGAGAGACACTCTCGCCGAAAGTCCAAGGGTTCCTGCTTAAAGCTAATCTGAGCAGGGTAAGCCGACCCCTAAGGCGAGGCCGAAAGGCGTAGTCGATGGGAACCAGGTTAATATTCCTGGGCCAGATGGAAGTGACGGATCGCAGGGGTAGTTCATCCTTATCGGATTGGATGGGCTGCTGAGCGGTCCCTGGAAATAGCTCCATCGCTAGATCGTACCCTAAACCGACACAGGTGGACAGGTAGAGAATACCAAGGCGCTTGAGAGAACTATGTTGAAGGAACTCGGCAAAATACCTCCGTAAGTTCGCGAGAAGGAGGCCCGGTTCCTAGGCAACTAGGGGCTGGGGGCACAAACCAGGGGGTGGCGACTGTTTATTAAAAACACAGGGCTCTGCGAAGTCGCAAGACGACGTATAGGGTCTGACGCCTGCCCGGTGCCTGAAGGTTAAAAGGAGGAGTGAGAGCTCTGAATTGAAGCCCAGGTAAACGGCGGCCGTAACTATAACGGTCCTAAGGTAGCGAAATTCCTTGTCGGGTAAGTTCCGACCTGCACGAATGGCGTAACGACTTCCCCGCTGTCTCCAACATAGACTCAGCGAAATTGAATTACCGGTCAAGATGCCGGTTACCCGCGGTTAGACGGAAAGACCCCGTGCACCTTTACTACAGCTTCACACTGGCATTAGGCCGAACATGTGCAGGATAGGTGGTGGGCTTTGAAACCGAGACGCCAGTCTCGGTGGAGCCTCCCTTGAGATACCACCCTTGTTCTGCTTGATGTCTAACCGCGGACCGTTATCCGGTTCCGGGACCCTGTGTGGCGGGTAGTTTGACTGGGGCGGTCGCCTCCTAAATCGTAACGGAGGCGCGCGAAGGTTGGCTCAGAGCGGTCGGAAATCGCTCGTTGAGTGCAATGGCAGAAGCCAGCCTGACTGCGAGACTGACAAGTCGAGCAGAGTCGAAAGACGGCCATAGTGATCCGGTGGTCCCAAGTGGGAGGGCCATCGCTCAACGGATAAAAGGTACGCCGGGGATAACAGGCTGATACTGCCCAAGAGTCCATATCGACGGCAGTGTTTGGCACCTCGATGTCGGCTCATCTCATCCTGGGGCTGGAGCAGGTCCCAAGGGTACGGCTGTTCGCCGTTTAAAGAGGTACGTGAGCTGGGTTTAGAACGTCGTGAGACAGTTCGGTCCCTATCTTCCGTGGGTGTAGGATACTTGAGAGGAGTTGCCCCTAGTACGAGAGGACCGGGGTGAACGATCCACTGGTGGACCAGTTGTTATGCCAATAGCAGTGCTGGGTAGCTATGATCGGACAGGATAACCGCTGAAGGCATCTAAGCGGGAAGCCCCCCTCAAAACAAGGTATCCCTGAGAGCCGAGATAGACCATCTCGTCGATAGGCCAGAGATGTAAGCGTGGTAACACGTTCAGTTGACTGGTACTAATTGCTCGATAGGCTTGATTTGATCCAGTAGAAGCAAGACTGCTTAAGCTGATCAAAAGCATACACATACAATCAGTCGTACTCGACTTGGAACAGGAATTTATTCGGTTTGGTGATCATAGCGCGAGCAAAACACCTGGTCCCATCCCGAACCCAGCCGTTAAGTGCCGTAGCGCCGATGGTACTGCGTCTTAAGACGTGGGAGAGTAGGTCATCGCCAAACCTAATAAGTTCCTGAAAAACAGTATCTCTCATTACGATACCCATAAACAAAACCGCCGCAGCAGAAATGCTGCGGCGGTTTTGTCTTTGGAGGTAAGTTTATCGCCCCTCCGTGACGCCCGGTCACGGCACGCAGTCGGCCCCGGTTGCTTGACCTCGCCCCTTTGCCTGTCAAAGTGACGCAAAGACATGGGGGGAGGCGGATCATGGACATCGAAACGCTATTTGGGCTCAAGGGCAAGACAGCCCTGATCACCGGCGGGGCCACCGGCATCGGACGGATGGCGGCCGAAGCCCTGGTGCGGGCCGGGGCGCGGGTGTTACTGGCCAGCCGGACCGGCGAGGCCTGTGTTGCGGTGGCCGAGGAATTGAACGCGCTTGGCGCCCCGGGCTCTGCGGAAGGTTTCGCCGGGGATGTGAGCAGCGAGGCCGGTGTCGACGCCTTGGTGGCCGAGCTGCAAGGGCGCAGCGACCAGTTGCATATCCTGATGAACAACGCCGGTGTCACCTGGGGCGCGCCTTTGGGGGATTTCCCCTTCAAGGCCTGGGACAGGGTCATGGGCGTCAATGTGGCGGGGCTCTTTGACCTGACGCAGAAGCTCTTGCCGCTGCTGCGGGCCGGTGCCACGGCGGAGGATCCCGCGCGGGTGGTGAATGTTGCTTCCGTCATGGGGGAGCGTGAAATGGGTGACGGGGCCTATAGCTATGCGGCCTCCAAGGCGGCAGTCATTCATCTCAGCAAAATCCTCGCCAAGGAACTGGCCGGCGATGCGATCACCGTCAACGCCCTCGCACCGGGGCCCTTCGTCTCGCGCATGACGGCCTTTGCCACGCAGGACGAAGCGACCCGCGCGGCGGTGGGGCAAGACGTCCCGCTGGGACGTGTCGGGCGCGATGAGGACATTGCGGGTTCCATGCTGTTTCTCTGCGGCAGGGGTGGGGCCTATGTCACCGGCGCGGTGATCCCGGTCAGCGGCGGCATCAATGTGATGTCGGGGCCGAATATTTTTGAAAGGGCAGTGTCATGAGACCGATCACCAAACCATACGAGGCCACCCATGCGTGACGACAGCCATCTTCCCCCCGCGTTGCGAGGATTGCGCCTGCCGCTGGTGGCCTCGCCGATGTTTATCCTCTCTGGCCCGGAGATGGTCATCGCGCAATGCAAGGCCGGGATCGTCGGCTCTTTCCCCGCGCTGAATGCGCGCGAGGCCGAGGGCGAGCCGCCGCTCTTGGATGCCTGGTTGCAGCAGATCACCGAGGAGTTGGACCGCCACAACCAGCAGAACCCGGACCGCCCGGCGGCGCCCTTTGCGGTGAACCAGATCGTGCACCGCTCCAACGCCCGGTTGGAGCGCGACCTTGAGATCTGCGTGAAACATAAGGTGCCGATCTGGATCACCTCGCTGGGGGCGCGGGCGGAGGTCAATGAGGCGGCGCATTCCTGCGGGGGGATCGCGCTGCATGATGTGATCAACAACCGTTTTGCCCGCAAGGCGATCGAGAAGGGCGCGGATGGGCTGATTGCCGTCGCCGCCGGGGCGGGGGGGCATGCCGGGCCGCAGTCGCCCTTTGCCTTGGTGCGTGAAATCCGTGAATGGTTTGACGGGCCGCTCTTGTTGTCGGGCGCTCTGGCCACGGGCGAGGGGCTCTTGGCCGCCCGCGCCATGGGGGCCGATCTGGGCTATATGGGCTCGGCCTTTATCGCCACGCAGGAGGCCAATGCGCAGTCTGAATATAAGAACATGATCGTACAGGGGGGCGCCGATGATATCGTGACCTCCTCGCTCTTTACCGGCGTGTCTGGCAATTACCTGCGGCCTTCGATCACGGCGGCGGGGCTGGACCCGGATAACCTGCCTTCTGCCGATGCCAGCTCGATGAACTTCGGCTCTGGCACATCGAAACCCAAGGCCTGGAAAGAGATCTGGGGCGCCGGGCAGGGCATTGGCGCGGTGAAACAGATCGGCACGGTGGCCGATCTGGTGGCGCGGATCGAAGCAGAGTACCGCGCAGCGGGCAGGAAACTGGCAGCGGAGTTTTCGCAATGACCTCTGACACGCAAAGCATCGACGTGGCAGCGGTGAGCCGGTGGCTTGAGGATCACCTGCCGGGGTTTGCCGGCCCGTTGGAGGTGACGAAGTTCCAGGCCGGTCAGTCAAACCCGACCTTCCTGCTGGCCACGCCCGGGCATAACTATGTGCTGCGGCGCAAGCCGCCCGGTGTGCTGTTGAAATCGGCCCATGCGGTGGATCGTGAATATCGCGTGCAAAAGGCGCTGGCGGGGAGCGCGGTGCCGGTGGCCAAGATGCATCTGCTTTGCGAGGACGAGAGCGTTATCGGCTCGATGTTCTATGTGATGGACCATGTACCGGGGCGCAACTTTGGCGATCCGACCTTGCCGGAATTGGAGCCGTCCGACCGGGCGGCGGTCATGGCGGAGATGAACCGCGTTCTGGCGGCCTTGCATGATGTCGATATCGAGGCTGTGGGCCTTGCAGACTATGGCCCGCCGGGGAATTACTTTGAGCGGCAGGTGGGGCGCTGGTCGAAGCAATACCGCGCCTCTGAGACGGAGCCGCTGGCCGATATGGACCGGCTGATGCAGCGGCTGGCCGACAATGTGCCGCGCGATGACGGGCAGCGCAGCTTGGTGCATGGCGATTACCGGATCGACAATATGATCTTTGACGCGACAGGGACCGAATGCCGCGCCGTGCTGGATTGGGAGCTGTCCACCATCGGCCACCCCTTTGCCGATCTCGCGGCCGTTATCATGCAATGGCAGATGCCGGTGGGGCCCGAGGGCCGGGGGCTTGCCGGGGTCGACCGGGCGGCCCATGGTCTGCCCTCTGATGCGGAGTTTATCGCCGCCTATTGCCAGCGGCGGGGGCTGAGCGGGATCGACAACTTTGGCTATTACCTTGCCTTCTGTTTCTTCCGCATGGCCGCAATCATTCAAGGCGTGCTCAAACGCGCGCTGGATGGCAATGCCTCGAACCCTGAACATGGCAAGCGGCTGGGCCAATATGTGCCGGTCTTTGCGCGGCATGGGCTGGAGGCGCTGGACGGGGGCCGCTGAGGCTTTGCGTTAAACCGCCTTGCTGTTTGCTGCAAAAGCTGATGCCTGGGGGCAAAGCCCCCTGATACCAAAGGACCAAAGATGAGTGACGCCGCCCGCCAACTGCTTGATCTGCTGGATATCGAACAGCTCGAAGTCGATCTTTTTCGCGGCACCGGGGCGGGGGGCGAGACCTCGATGCGGATTTTTGGCGGCCATGTCATCGCGCAGGCGCTGATGGCGGCCTACCGCACGGTGCCGGATCGGGCCTGCCATTCGCTGCATGCCTATTTCATCCGGCCCGGAGACCCCAAAATCCCGGTGATCTATCAGGTCGACCGCGCCCGCGATGGCGGCAGTTTCACCACGCGGCGGGTGGTCGCGATCCAGCATGGCAAGCAGATCCTGAACCTCTCGGCGTCTTTTCAGGTCGAAGAGGCGGGGTTCGATTGGCAGCATGAGATGCCGGAGGTCTCCGCGCCCGAGAATTGGCCGGACCGGCCCGAGCTGCGCGCGGCCTTTGCCGAGAAGCTGCCGGAGAAATACCGCGGGGACTTTCTGCGCGAACGCCCCGTCGAGATCCGAGAGGTCGAGCCGCGCGATTTCATGACGCCGGAAAAGGTCGGCGACCGCAACTATCTGTGGTTCCGCATGGGGGCCGCCGAAGGGCAGAACCCGGTGATGCAGCACGCGCTGCTGGCCTATGCCTCGGACATGAATCTGCTCGGCTCCTCTCTGCGGCCTCATGGGCTGACCTGGTTTCAGGGCAAGGTGATGACGGCGAGCCTTGACCACGCCATGTGGTTTCACGCGCCGATCCGCTTTGACGAATGGCACCTCTATGCGCTGGACGCGCCGTTTACCGGCGGGGCGCGGGGGTTCAACCGCGGGATGATCTACAATCAGAACGGGCAGCTGGTGGCGAGCGTGGCGCAGGAGGGGCTGTTGCGCCCGATCCGGCCCAAAGGTGAAAGCTAAGGGCCGCTAACTGTCGTTCGGCGTGCCAAACCGCCGGTTCAGCTTGCGCATGCCGCCGATCCAACGGTCGTAATCCTGCGCCTTCCCCCGCATATAATCGCGCACCTGCGGATGCGGCAGCACCAGAAAGACCTCATCGCGGATCGCCTGCACGCAGGCTTCGGCCACCGGCTCCGGCTCCAACATCCCGTCAATCGCGGCGACATGATCCTCCAGCCCGCGCATCATCTCGGTTCGCACCGCCTGCGGGCAGAGCACGGAGACCTTGATCCCGTCGTCGCCGTAGCTCATCGCCAACCATTCGGCGAGGCCAACGGCGGCGTGTTTCGTCACGCCGTAAGGCGCCGCGCCGACCTGATTGAGCAGCCCCGCCGCCGAGGCCGTGTTGAGCAGATAGCCACCGCCACGCGCCCGCATCAGCGGCACGAGATGCCGCGCCGCGCGCACATGGCTCATCACGTTGATCTCCCAGATGCGCTGCCAATCGGCATCCGGCACTTCGACGCCGCCCTCGACCGAAATACCGGCGTTGGAGCAGAAGAGATCGATCGGCCCGATGTCGCGCTCGACGGTTTCGATCAGCGATGCGATCTCGGCGTCGGAGGAGACGTCAACGCGGAAGGCCGTGCCACCCACCTCAGCCGCTGTCGCCTCGGCCCCCGCGCCGTCGATATCCACGCAGACGATATGCGCAGGCGCTTCCGTGGCAAAGCGCAGCGCCAAGGCCCGCCCGATCCCGCTGGCGGCCCCGGTGATGACGATGACGCGGCCTGTCAGATCCATATCAGCTCTCGCCGTCCGAGCCGCGCCTGTTCGACGCCTGAAACGCCTTCACCTCGGCCCGCGCGATGACCTGATGGTGCACCTCATCCGGCCCATCTGCAAAGCGCAGCGCGCGCTGCCATGTGTACATGCCCGAGAGCGGGCTCCACTGGCTCATCCCCGTGGCGCCATGCACCTGCATGGAGGCGTCGATGATCTCGCAGGCTTTTTCGGGCACCAGCGCCTTGATCATGCTGACCCAGATGCGGGCCTCTTTGTTGCCCAAGACATCCATCGCCTTGGCCGCTTTCAACACCATCAGCCGCATCGCCTCGATGTCGATCCGCGCGCGGCTGATCGTCTCCATGTTCTTGCCAAGGTCGATGATTTTCTTGCCAAATGCCTCGCGCCCGAGCCCGCGTTCGATCATCAGGTCCAGCGCCTTTTCCGCCGCCCCGATAGAGCGCATGCAGTGGTGAATCCGCCCCGGCCCCAAGCGCACCTGACTAATCTCAAACCCGCGCCCTTCGCCCCAAAGCACGTTTTCACGCGGCACGCGCACATCGGTGAAACGGATATGCATATGCCCATGCGGCGCGTCGTCATGGCCAAAGACATGCATCGGCCCGAGGATCTCCACCCCCGGCGTGTCCATCGGCACCAAGATCTGGCTTTGCTGGCGGAAAGTCTCGGCCTCGGGCGAGGTTTTTACCATGACAATCATGATCTTACAGCGCGGATCGCCCGCGCCGGAGATATAGAATTTCTCGCCGTTGATCACCCAGTCGTCGCCATCAAGCACCGCACTGGTGGAGATGTTGCGTGCGTCCGAGGAGGCGACATCGGGCTCCGTCATGGCGAAGGCCGAGCGGATTTCGCCCGCAAGCAACGGCTTCAGCCAGCGTTCCTTCTGCTCGGGCGTGCCGACGCGTTCCAGCACCTCCATATTGCCGGTGTCGGGGGCGGAACAGTTCAGGCTCTCCGGCGCCAGCGGGCTCTTGCCCAACTCGGCGGCGATATAGGCGTAATCGAGGTTCGCCAGCCCTTCGCCGGTTTCGGCATTGGGCAGGAAGAAGTTCCACAGCCCCGCCTCCCGCGCCTTCTGCTTGGCCCCGTCGAGCAATTCCAACTGACCGGGCGCATAGGACCAGCGGTCGGCGCGGCCTTCGCCAAGGCGAAAGAACTCTTCGGTGATCGGATCGACATTCTCGCGGATGTGTTTGGTCACCGCCGCCAGCAGCGGCTTGGCCTTCTCCGACATTTCGAGATTGTTCATGTCCAAGGTCTGATCGATCATCCTATGCTCCCGGTGATGATGGTAAGCGCCGCGCCCCTCTGCGCGACGGTCTTTGAGGCGAGCCTATGCAATCGCCGCAGGCTTGCCAATCGCGGGCAGGGGGCAGCGCGCTTTACGCCGCGTCATTAAGGCGTTGAAACCCGCGCGCAGGCGCTTAGATCAGGCCTATGACAGATGCATTGATCAAAGACGTCCTCACCCGCACCCGCCGCATCGCGGTGGTCGGTGTTTCCCCCAATCCGGCCCGGCCCAGCCATTATGTCGCTGAATACCTTGCGCAAAAAGGCTATGAGGTGGTGCCGGTGAACCCCGTCCATGCGGGCAAGGAGGTTTTCGGCCATACCGTCGTCGCGTCATTGGCCGAAATCGACCCGCCGGTGCAGATGGTTGATATCTTCCGCCGCTCCGAGGATGTGCCCCCCGTCGTCGACGAGGCGCTGGAGGCCTTCCCCGACCTTGAAACGATCTGGATGCAAATGGGGATCACCAATGCCGAAGCGGCGGCCAAGGCCGAAGCGCGCGGCGTGGATGTGATCCAAGACCGCTGCCCCAAGGTGGAAATCCCGCGTCTTCTGGGCTGATTATTTCCGCGCAGCCTTCTCGGCGATGCCGGAGGTCGACTGCCGCCGCGCCAATTCATCCAGCACATCGCTCAGCGGCACGTCACGTGCTGCCAGCATCACCAGCAAGTGGTAGAGGACATCGGCGGCTTCCGAGGTGAGACCGTCACGGTCATTCTTGACCGCCTCAATGATCGCCTCAACCGCTTCCTCGCCAAATTTCTCGGCGCATTTCTCCGGTCCCTTGGCTAAGAGTTGCGCCGTCCAACTGCTTGACGGGTCAGCACCTTTGCGGCTCAGGATCGTCGCGTAAAGATCATCTAGCGTCATGTCAGCCTCATTGGAATGCCGGCCTTGGCCATATGCTGCTTGGCCTCATGCACGGTATGCTCGCCGAAGTGAAAGATCGACGCGGCCAGTACCGCCGAAGCGCCGCCTTCGATCACCCCGTCGACGAGGTGATCCAGATTGCCGACCCCGCCCGAAGCGATCACCGGCACCGAGACCGCGTCCGAGATGGCGCGGGTCAGCGGCAGATTGAACCCCTGTTTCGTCCCGTCCCGGTCCATCGAAGTCAGCAGAATCTCCCCCGCGCCTTTGGCCGCCACGGTGCGGGCAAATTCCACCGCGTCGATGCCCGTCGGCTTGCGCCCGCCATGGGTGAAAATCTCCCATTTGCCGGGGCTGACGGTCTTGGCGTCGATCGCGCAGACAATGCACTGGCTACCAAAGTGATCCGCCGCCTCGGCAATCACATCCGGGTTCGCCACTGCGGCGGAGTTAAAACTGACCTTATCCGCCCCCGCCAAGAGCAAGGCCCTTACATCCGCCACGGTCCGCACGCCGCCACCCACGGTCAGCGGGATATAGCAATGCTCGGCGGTGCGGGTGACGAGATCGAACATCGTGCCGCGGTTCTCATGGGTAGCGTGGATGTCGAGGAAACAAAGCTCATCCGCGCCGGCCGCATCATAGGCAATGGCGGCATCCACCGGATCGCCCGCATCGCGCAGGCCGACGAAATTCACGCCCTTCACGACGCGCCCATCGGCCACGTCGAGACAGGGGATGATGCGCGTTTTCAGCATTTTCAGCCTTTCAACATCTGCATGGCAGCGGCCAGATCGATCGCACCGTCATAAAGCGCGCGGCCCGAAATCGCGCCCTCGATCACGCCTGTGTCGCGCAGCGCCGCCAGATCGTCGAGCGAGGAGACGCCGCCCGAGGCAATCACCGGGATCGACACGGCGCGCGCCAGATCGGCTGTCGCCTCGAGATTAGGCCCGCCCATTGCGCCATCGCGCATGATATCGGTGTAGATAATCGCCGCCACGCCCGCATCCTCAAAGGATTTCGCAAGATCGGTCGCCATCACATCGGTCTCCGTCGCCCAGCCCTTGGTCGCGACCCGCCCACCCCGCGCGTCAATACCCACGGCTACCTGGCCGGGAAAGGCCGCTGCGGCTTCGCGCACCAGACCGGGGTTTTCGACCGCGACGGTGCCGAGGATCACCCGTGCCAATCCCTTATCGAGCCAGCTTTCGATCGTCGCCATATCACGAATGCCGCCGCCCAGCTGCGCCGGCACCTTGCAGGCCTTCAAGATCGCCTCAACCGGCGCCGCATTGACCGGCTCCCCGGCAAAAGCGCCATTGAGATCAACCAGATGCAGCCATTCACAGCCCGCATCGACAAAGCTGCGCGCCTGTGCTGCCGGGTCGTCATTGAACACCGTGGCCCGGTCCATATCGCCATGCACAAGGCGCACGGCCTGACCGTCTTTAAGATCAATCGCGGGGTAGAGGATCATGGCCGGGCCCTTATTTTGAAAGTCGCTTCCCTTTTGCACGTCGCCACGGATTTTGCAACGCGACCCTAGGTCAGTCTTGCCCGAAAGAAGGTGATGGATAACAGTGATGCCAGATCGGGAGGAGAGATTATGAAACAGATTATTGCAGCGGCCCTTCTGGGCCTTGGTCTCGCAGGCGCAGCCCAAGCCGCGGACCCGGCGGTCGGCACATGGCAGACGCAGGTCGATGACGGCGCCTATGCCCATGTCAAAATGGCCCCCTGCGGCGGGGCGATCTGCGGCACCATCGCGCGCACCTTCAACAACAGCGGCGAGTATAAATCCCCCAACATCGGCAAAACCTTGGTGATCGACATGAAACCCCAGGGCGGTGGCAAATACGCCGGCAAGGTCTGGCGGCCCTCGAATGGCAAGATCTACATCGGGAAGATGGACGTGTCCGGCAATTCGCTGAAGCTATCGGGCTGTGTCGCCGGGGGGCTGATCTGCTCCAAGCAGACTTGGGCGCGGTTGCAGTAAACCTGGAAAGGCGCGGGGTTTCGCGCCTTTCATACCTATCATTTGGCGCGATCGTTGCGCCGCGGTATTTTTAAAAGGATGAAGATAGAAGGGACGCGCCCCTTTTCATCTTCATCCTTTCTTAAATACCGTCCGCAGTTGCCGCGGGCGCTGCCGCTTATGGTTTCCAGTTCAGAAAGTTCGAGATCAGCCGCAGCCCGGTGGTTTGGCTTTTTTCCGGATGAAACTGCATCCCCAGCATCGTATCGCGCCCGATGATCGCGGTGACCTCGCCGCCATAGTCGACATGTGCCAGACGTTCGGCGGGGGTGGTGACGGCCATGTGGTAGCTATGGACGAAATAGGTGTGATCGCCGGTTTCCAGCCCGTCGAAGACCGCGTGGTCATGGTCGATCACCAGATCGTTCCAGCCCATATGAGGGACTTTGAGTTTCGGGTCTTTCGGCCTGATCTCGGTCACTTCGCCTTCGATCCAGCCGAGGCCGGGGGTGTCTTTGTATTCCCGGCCCATGCTCGCCATCAGCTGCATGCCGACGCAGATGCCGAGGAAGGGGCGGCCCTTTTCTTCGACGGCTTCGACCATCGCGTCATAGAGACCGCCCGCGCCCTTAAGCGCGGCCATACAGGCCGGGAAAGCGCCGTCGCCGGGCAGGACCAGTCGGTCGGCGCGGGAGACGGCATCGGCGTCGGCGGTGACGATGACCTCACCGGCGCCGCTTTCGCGGGCCATACGTTCAAAGGCTTTGTGAGCCGAGTGCAGATTGCCGGATTCGTAGTCGATAATTGCGGTCAGCATCGGATCACAGCGCGCCTTTGGTCGAGGGGATGGCGTCGGCCTTGCGGGGGTCGGTCTCGACCGCTTCGCGCAGGGCGCGGGCGACGGATTTAAAGGCCGCTTCGGCGATATGGTGGCTGTTGAACCCGTGCAGCGCGTCGACATGCAGGGTGATGCCACCGTGGGTGCTCAGTGCTTGGAAAAATTCGCGCACCAGTTCGCTGTCGAACTTGCCGATGCTGCTCGATGGGAAGTCGACGTTCCAGATCAGAAAGGGCCGCGCCGAGAGGTCGAGCGCGCAGCGGATCTGCGCGTCGTCCATGGCCAGCAGGCAAGAGCCGTAGCGGCGGATGCCGCGCTTGTCGCCGAGCGCTTGGGTCAAGGCCTGGCCCAGGGTGATGCCCACGTCTTCGACGGTGTGGTGATCGTCGATATGCAGATCGCCCTTGGCGCGCACTTTGATGTCGATCAGCGAGTGGCGCGACAGTTGATCGAGCATGTGGTCGAAAAAGCCCACGCCGGTGTCATTGTCATAGCTGCCGCTGCCGTCGAGATTGATCTCCACGGTAACATCAGTCTCGGCGGTGGTGCGGGTCAGGGTGCTGCGGCGCATGGGGCGTCTCCGAAGGCTATTGCAGCGCCCTTATAACAGGGCGGCGCGCCGCGCCAAGCCCAAGCGGGGGCGCAGGCCGTCGGGGGGCGCGGAGATCGGGGATTGCGGGCGCGGGGTCCATATGTCAGCTTGTGGCGTATCCTAGAAAGAGGCGCGATATGTCCACCTGCGTATTCATCCAGATCCGCTGCCGCCCCGGCACGACCTATAGCGTGGCCGAGGATATCGCGCTGCGCGAGATCCATTCGGAGCTTTACTCGACCTCCGGGGAATATGATCTGTTGATGAAGCTCTATATCCCCAAGGGGGAGGATGTGGGCGTCTATATCAACGACAATCTGTTGGATATTGAAGGCATTGAACGCTCATTGACCACGATGACCTTCAAGGTCTTTTAGGATGCGCGTTGCCGCCCTTTGCGGAACGCTGATTTTGGCGCTGGTCCCGCTGTCCGCAGCGGCCGAAAGCCGGGTCTATGAGGGGTCCGAAGCCGCGGCATTGCGCTGTGCCAATACGCTGGCCCTGACGGCGGTGGCGCTCTCGGGCGCGGGGTTGATCGGGGAGCCGGAAAAACAGGTGATGCTGGGCGTGACCGTGCGCATTCTCGACCGTCACGTGGCGGGCACATGGGCCCAAAAACGGGCGGCGATGGAGGTGATGCGCGACCGCCGTTCGGTGCCAGATACGCTGGAGGATTACCGCCGCAACGCGATGCGCTGTCTGGCCCAGTTTCCGATCAATTGAGCGCCGGGCGCGCCATCGCGCGCCCCCTGGCTTAATGCGCGGCAGAGACGGAAGGTCTGCGCAGCGGGGTCGCTTCGGGCTTGACCTTTTGGCGGGAGGCCACGCGGCGAATGGCGCGGTCGAAGGTCTTGCGCACCCGCTGTGTGCGGCTGGCATTGGGTTGGATCGGCCCGCCGACCGAGAGGGTGACCGGCATGCTGCAGCCATCGTTATGGCGCAGATCGAGCGCATCCAGTTCATCCTGGATCATGCCCTCGATCTCGGGCCAGCCGGGCAGGCTGTCGCCGGTCACGATGCTCAGGATCGTGCCGCTGCCATTATGGGTCATCAGCAGTTGCGGGCAGTCGACCACCTTGGCGATGCTGGCGGCGGCCGCGGCGAGGGTGCGGGCGTATTCGCTGCTGGTGCTATTGGCATAGATATCCTCGATGCCCTCGATCTTGGTGGCAAAGACCTGACAGATATCGAGGTGCTGGCGCGACAGCTGGCTGAGGTAATTGCCCAGGGAGAAGGGCAGAACCAGCTGCGGGACGCCAAAGATATGCAGGGGGTCTTCGAGGCGGAAATCATGCACGCCGGGGGGCGTGTCCTCGGGCAGGCGGGCCAGGTCCAGACGCGGCGCTTTCTCGGTGTTCTCCAACATCCGTTCGGCGATATGGACCCGCGTGGCGATGTCTTTGACGTCAAAGGGTTTGGTGACATAGTCATTGGCCCCGGCGGCAAAGGCCCGTTCGATCGAGGCCGCATCCGAGCGCAGGGTCACCATGAGGATCGGCGTGTTCTGGTAATCCTCCAGGGCGCGCACTTTGCGGCAGAGGGTGATGCCATCCATCTGCGGCATTTCGATGTCGAGCAGCAGACAGTCGAAAGGCTCGCTGCTTTCGTCCAGCAGGGCAAGGGCCGCAGCCCCGGAGTCTGCGAGGGTCAGATGGGGATAATCGGCCTCGCGGAAAACGATCGGGAGCAGTTCGCGGATGAAGGGATCGTCGTCGACAGCAAGGATTTTCATATTCGGCACCTGTTTCGTGGGGGCAGACGGGCAGTCAGGGTATGTGTTTACTTGTTGTTTACATTTACGCGGATAAACCCGGCGAAATTGTGACGATACTGCATCTTTCGGTCGCGGTGCGTGCCATTTTACGACTTCTGCGTGCAAGTGGCGATAACCCGCTTGTGGCGGGTCATTTCGCACGGATGTTCTGTATTTCTTGGGGGAGGGCGGCTGCTCGATAGGCGTGCGCCAGGGGTGACGTGATCGCAGTTGGCCGACGATTATTCAATCTGGGCGGTAAGGTGCGCTTAATGTGTCATTTAGGGCAGAAGCGCGATCTCGGCGGCACGCCGCGCCGGGGTGAGAGGTGACCTCTGCCACATTTCAGCCTGGCCTCGCATGGGGCGAAGCCGGGTTCTGCGGGGATTGGGGGCGCCCCTTAGGCGAGCCGTGCGGCGACCTCTGCCTGCACCTTTTCCGCAGCGGCTTCCTTAACCGGGCCGTAGCCGCGGATTTCCATCGGCGCGCTGAGCACTGCGAGGGCGGCGTCATGGGGCAGGGCGGGGGCGGCCTGCAGCACGTCTTCGTACCAGTCGATCAGCGCCATTTCGAGCTTGCGGTCCGCGCCGTAGCTGAAGGGGTCGGCCCATGTGCCGCGCAGGGGTTTCATTGCCGCCAGCAGGTCAAAGGCGCGGCTTATCCAGGGGCCGAACTTGCGCTTGTTGGGCCGCCCGCGCCCGTCCTTGCCGGTGGGCCATGCGGGGGGCGCGAGGTGGTAATGGACCTTGTAATCGCCTTCGAACGTATCGGCGATACGCTCTTCGAACCCGCTTTGGCGGTGCAGCCGGGCGACCTCATATTCATCCTTATAGGCCATGAGTTTGAACAGCGATTTCGCCGCCGCGCGTATTAGGTCCTCAGACCCGGCGGGCAGCTCTGCCCCCAGCCGATCGAGCCGTGATTTGTAGCGCTCGGCATAGGCCGCGTTCTGGTAGCCGGTCAGGAATTCCATCCGCCGCGCGATCAGCCTCTCGACTGTCTCATCGACCACGGGCTCTGGGGCGAGATGTTTCTCAATCGCCTCAGGGTTGCCCGCCATGACCCGGCCAAAGCCAAAGGCGGCGCGGTTCTTGTCCGGCACGACGCCGTTGAGCTCAATCGCCTGTTCCAGTGCTGTGAGCGAGACCGGCACCAGCCCCTTTTGCCAGGCGAAGCCCAGCATCATCACATTGGCAAAGACCGCATCGCCCATCAGCACTTCGGCCATGCGGTTGGCGTCAAAGGCGCTCAGGTTCTCGACGCCCACGGCCTGCGCGATCACCGCTTCACGGTCGTCAATGCGCAGGTCGGCGTCGCGGTTCAGCACCAGATCACCGGTCGGCATCTCGGCGCGGTTCAACACCATGCGCGTGCCGCGGCGGTAATGGGCCGAGGCTTTGGGCGCGGAGCTGACCACCATATCGCAGCCGATCACCGCGTCGGCAGCGGCTTGGTCGATGCGCACCTGATGCACGTCCTCGGGGCGCTGGGCGAGGCGGACATAGCCGAGCACGGTGCCGAACTTCTGGGCAAAGCCGGTGAAGTCGAGCACGCTGGAGCCCAGCCCTTCGAGATGTGCGGCCATGGTGATCAGCGCGCCCACGGTCACCACCCCGGTGCCGCCGACGCCGGTCACCAGCAGGTTGAAAGGCTGGTCGAGCCGGGGCAGTTCGGGCATCGGCAACTGCGCTGCGAGCCCCGCCACATCCAGCCCCGCGCCCGAGCGTTTGCGACGGCTGCCGCCTTCGACGGTCACGAAGGAGGGGCAGAAGCCGTTCAGGCAGGAATAATCCTTATTGCAGGTCGATTGGTTGATCTGACGCTTGGTGCCGAATTCGGTTTTCTTGGGCTCGACGCTCAAGCAATTGGATTCCAAGGAGCAATCGCCGCAGCCCTCGCAGACCAGATCATTGATCATCACGAATTTCTTCGGATCCTCCATCAACCCGCGCTTGCGCTTGCGGCGTTTTTCGGTGGCGCAGGTCTGCTCATAGATCAGCACGGTGACGCCGGGGATCTCGCGCAATTCGCGCTGCACCCGGTCCAGGTCGCGGCGGTGGTCGAAACTGGTTTCGGCGGGGAAATCGGCTTTCGGCAGCAACTCGGGCCGGTCCGAGACCAGCGCGATCCGCGCGACCCCTTCGGCGCGGCAGGCCTGCGCGATGGCGGCGACGGAGACCGGGCCGTCCACCGGCTGGCCGCCGGTCATGGCGACCGCGTCATTGTAGAGGATTTTATAGGTGATATTGGCCTTGGCCGCGACCGCTTGGCGGATCGCCAGGGAGCCCGAGTGATACCATGTGCCTTCGCCCAGGTTCTGGAAGACATGTTTGCCGCCGTTGAACAGCGAGGTCGCGATCCAGGGCACGCCTTCGCCGCCCATCTGGGCGAAACCGGCCGTCTCGCGGTCCATCCAAGAGGCCATGACATGGCAGCCAATGCCGGAGTTGGCCTTCGACCCTTCGGGCAGTTTGGTCGAGGAGTTATGCGGGCAGCCCGAGCAGAAATAGGGGGTGCGGGTCGCCCCTTCGACGTTGAGCAGAACCGGCGGCTGGTCGGTCAGCGCGCGGGCTTTTTCGACGAGGTTCTCTTCGGGGAAGAAGGCATGCAGCCGCGCCGCGATGATCGGCGCGAGTTTCAGCGGCGACAGCTCGCCCGTCCAGGGCACCAGCTCTTGCAGGTTCTCGTCATGTTTGCCGACCATACGCGCGGGTTTCGAGCCGGGCCAGTCATAGAACGCCTCTTTGAACTGGCTTTCGATGATGCCGCGTTTTTCTTCGATCACAAGCACTTCGCGCTTGCCCTTCACAAAGTCGAGCGCGTCATCCACGGCCAATGGCCAGACCATGCCGATCTTGTAGATGTCGATGCCCAGACGGCGGCAGGCGGCTTCGTCCAGACCCAGAAGCCGCAGCGCCTCCATCGTGTCGAGATGGCCTTTGCCGGTGGTGACAATGCCGAAATTGGCGTCCTGCGTGTCATAGATATGCCGGTCGATCGGGTTGGCGCGGAGGAAGGCCTGTACCGCGTCGAGCTTGTGATGCAGCCGCGTCTCGATCTCGGGCGAGGGCAGGTCCCCCAGACGCACATGCAGCCCGCCGGGCGGGGCGGTATAGTCCGGCTGGTTGAACACCCGGTCGGGGGTCAGGTCCACGGAGGCGCCGCTTTCCACCGTCTCGGAAATCGCTTTGAAGCCGACCCATGTGCCGGAAAAACGCGAGAGCGCGATGCCGTATTCGCCAAAGGCTTGGTATTCGGCCACCGAAGCGGGGTTCAACGTCGGCATGAACCACGACATGAAGGCCACGTCGGATTGATGCGGCATGGAGGAGGACACGCAGCCGTGGTCATCGCCCGCCACCACAAGCACACCGCCCTTAGGTGCCGAGCCATAGGCGTTGCCATGTTTCAGCGCGTCGCCGGACCGGTCCACCCCCGGCCCTTTGCCGTACCACATCGAAAACACGCCCTCGACCTGCGTATGCGGGTCAAGATGCGCCTGCTGCGCGCCCAGCACGGCGGTGGCGCCTAGGTCTTCGTTCACCGCGGGCAGAAACTTTACCCCTGCCTTTGCCACGCGGTCCTTGATGCGCCAATACTCAAGGTCGAGCCCCCCGAGCGGTGAGCCGCGATAGCCCGAGACGAAACCGGCGGTGTTCAACCCCGCGCCGCGGTCGCGGCGGGCCTGATCGAGCATGATCCGCACCAAAGCCTGCGTCCCGGTCAGAAAGACACGGCCTTCGGTCCGGTCATAGCGGTCATCTAGTTTATAAGTGGTAGATTCGCGCGGCTGTTCTGTCATTTGAGGCTCCTCCACATGGGAGTATAGCGCGAAAGCGCTGGTTTTTCGCTCCTTTCTCTCTGGCCGATGGCGGTCAATTTGAATAGGATTTTCGCATCACGTGAAATGAGTGAAAGATTTTTCCGATGTCTGCGCTAGATGCGACCGACCGTCAGCTTGTCACATTGCTTCAGCAGGATTCCCGCCTGCCCAATGCGCAACTGGCCGAAAAGCTAAATATCTCGGCCTCCGCCTGCTGGCGGCGGGTCAAGGCGCTGGAGCAGGCCGGGGTGATCAAACGCTATGCGGCCATTGTCGATCCCAAGGCCATGGGGCTGGGCTTTGAGGCGATGGTTCATGTCCATCTCACCCGCCATGATGCGGCGGCTTTGGCCAGTTTCATCAGCGCGATCCAGACCCGCAAGGAGGTGACGGAATGTTTCGCCACCACCGGGCAGGCCGACTATCACCTGCGCATCCTTTGCCGGGATATCGAGGCCTACAACGCCTTTCTCGAAAGCTTTCTCTTCCCGCACCCGGCGGTCAACTCTGCCACGACCAATGTGATCCTGCGGCAGATCAAATCCAACGCGCCGATTGCCGGCTGAGCGCTCAGGCCGTCTTTCGTGCCGCCTTGGTCGGAAATGGACATTTGTGCAAAGGGGGGCGCATATAGGGACGTGACAAACGTCAAATAGGAGAATCCCCATGATGAAAACCCGTGCCGCCGTCGCCGTTGAAGCCGGTAAACCGCTTGAAATCATGGAGGTGAACCTCGAAGGCCCAAAACGCGGCGAGGTCCTGGTCGAGATCAAGGCGACCGGCCTGTGCCACACCGATGAGTTCACCCGCTCTGGCGATGATCCCGAAGGCATCTTCCCCGCGATCCTGGGCCATGAGGGCGCGGGCGTGGTGCTGGAAGTGGGCGAGGGCGTGACCACGCTGGAGCCGGGCGATCATGTGATCCCGCTTTACACGCCGGAATGTCGGGAGTGTGAATATTGCCTCAGCGGCAAGACCAACCTGTGTCAGGCGATCCGCGTGACCCAGGGCCAGGGCAAGCTGCCCGATGGCACGACGCGGTTTTCGATGCTCGATGGCACGCCGATCCATCACTATATGGGCTGCTCGACCTTTGCCAACCATACCGTGGTGCCGGAGATCGCGCTGGCCAAAGTGCGCAAGGACGCGCCCTTTGATAAAATCTGCTACATCGGCTGCGGTGTCACCACCGGCATTGGCGCGGTGATCAACACTGCCAAGGTCGAACTGGGCGCGCGCTGTGTGGTCTTTGGGCTGGGTGGCATCGGGCTGAACGTGATCCAGGGGCTGCGGCTGGCCGGGGCGGATCAGATCGTGGGTGTCGATCTGAACGACGACAAGGCCGAAGCGGGCAAGTATTTCGGCATGACCGATTTCGTGAACCCTTCGAAAGTCGAGGGCGATCTGGTGGCGCATCTGGTCGAGCTGACCAAGGGCGGCGCGGATTATTCCTTTGACGCCACGGGCAACACCAAGGTCATGCGCGACGCGCTGGAATGCGCGCATAAGGGCTGGGGTGAGAGCATCATCATCGGCGTGGCGCCTGCGGGGGCCGAGATTTCGACCCGGCCCTTCCAACTGGTCACCGGGCGGGTCTGGCGCGGCACGGCCTTTGGCGGGGCCAAGGGACGCACGGATGTGCCCAAGATCGTCGATTGGTACATGAACGGCAAGATCGAGATCGACCCGATGATCACCCATAAGCTGACGCTGGATCAGATCAACGAAGGCTTTGATCTGATGCACAAGGGTGAATCGATCCGCGCGGTCGTCGAGTTTTAAGCGTTTGGCTGGAGGGCGGCGCGCTCTCCAGCCGAGACCTCTGCCGCGAGGGAGAGGAACAGGTCGACATCCATATAGGTCTCGACATGGTCGGCCAGCGCCTCCAGCGTCTCTTCCACGCCGCTTTCGAAGTCCAGCGACGAGCTGACGCCGAAATCGCCGAGATAGGCGCGGCGGAAGGCGTCCGAGCTGAAAATCCCATGCATATAGCACCCCTGCACCCGGCCCGAGGGGGAGGCCGCGCCCTCGGGCGTGCCGTCGAAAGTGAGCCAGGCCCGGGCGCAGTCGGGGCCAGTGGTCTCTCCGATATGGATCTCATAGCCGGTGAGGGCGGTGCCGCTCGCCGGGTGCTGGCCGGACTTTTCCGACAGATGTTTCAGGGGGGCCATGGTGGTTGCGACATCCAGATGGCCCAGCCCCGCCACCCGCGCGGGCGGGCCTTCGATGCCCTGCGCATCGGTGATGGTTTGGCCCAGCATCTGATAGCCGCCGCAAAGCCCCAGCACATGGCCGCCCCGCCGGATATGGGCGGCAAGGTCGATGTCCCAGCCCTCGGCCCGGAAGGCTTCCAGATCGGCGATGGTGGATTTGGAGCCGACCAGCAGCACCAGATCGGCCTCGGCGGGCAGGGGGGCACCGGGGGCGATCATGCGCAGGTCGACGCCCGGTTCCGCGGCGAGCGGGTCGAGGTCATCGAAATTCGCGATCCGCGGCAGGCGCGGCACCGCGATGACACAGCCCGACCCGCCAGAGCGGGCGCGGGCGGGCAGGTCCATCACGTCTTCGGCGGGCAAGCGGTGGGCGGCGTCGAACCAGGGGATCACGCCAAGGCAGGGCCAGCCGCTGCGCTGGGCGATGTCATCGCGGCCCGCGTCAAAGAGGCGGCGGTCGCCGCGGAACTTATTGACGCCAAAGCCACGGATCAGGGCGTTGTCCTCGGGGGATAGCACCGCTTGCGTGCCGATGATCTGAGCGATCACGCCGCCGCGGTCGATGTCGCCCATCAACACGACAGGGACCTGGGCCGCCCGGGCAAAGCCCATATTGGCAATATCACCCGCGCGCAGGTTGGTTTCTGCCGGGGAGCCCGCGCCCTCGATCACGATCAGGTCGCAGCCCTCGGCCAGACGGTGAAAGGAGTGCAGCACCGCAGGCATCAGGCTGGCTTTCTGGCGGCCAAAGTCCTGCGCTTCTTGCTGGCCGATGACCCGCCCCTGCACGACAAGCTGCGCGCCGGTGGCGCTTTGAGGCTTCAGCAGCACCGGGTTCATATCAGTATGCGGGGCCACACCGGCTGCCCGGGCCTGCAGCGCCTGAGCGCGGCCAATCTCGCCGCCATCTTCGGTGACAGCCGCATTGTTCGACATATTCTGCGGCTTGAAGGGACGCACGCGCAACCCACGACGGGAGCAGGCACGGATCAGCCCGGCGACGATCATCGACTTGCCGACATTGCTGCCGGTGCCTTGGATCATGATGGCTTTGGTCATGTCAGCTTGCCCCTGGTTGCGCGCAAATTGGCGCAAATCAAGGGCAGGGGAAAGAGCGATCCCCGAAGAGCAGGCACAAAAAAACGCAGCCCGAAGGCTGCGTCAATTGCGCCGCTTGGCGGATATGTCTTAGGCGGCTTCGGCCTGAAGCGCGGCATTGCGGCGCTCGGATTCTTCGCGCGACAGGGCGACGGAGGTCCGCACACCTTTGCCGACAAATTCCATCAGACCTTCGACAACCCGCTCATTGGGGTCGATCCCGGCACAGCTCAGCACTTCGCGGCCATCGCGCGAGCGGGCCCAGCGGGCGATCTGTTCCGGGCCGTTGCCATATTTCTTGTCGTCGGCAATAGCGTCATCCAAAGCAGCGAGTACCACAGCAGCAAAGAGCTTGCGTGCGCGGTTGCCTTGCTCATTGTTGAAAGCGGTGCCATCAACGAAATCTTTCATCTCGTCGTCCTTTCGATTATTCTTGCTCTTGTCATTCGGGCTTGGCGCTCCTTATGACGGATATCGCGCGATTCGGATACCACTATTTAGCATACCACCCATGCAACATGCGCATATCTAGTTGTCGCAGCGACCTCTGGATATCGCCTGCTTGCAGGGAACCATCCCTCCCGATATAGAACCTGACATCTTATCATCAACCTTATGTCGTGGTTTTGTCACATGCCCAAGATTAACGGAAACGAGATCCGCCCCGGAAACGTCCTTGAACACAACGGTGGCCTCTGGGCGGCGGTGAAGGTCGATCACGTGAAGCCCGGCAAGGGCGGTGCCTTTGCCCAGGTCGAGCTGCGCAACCTGCGCAATGGCTCCAAATTGAACGAACGCTTCCGCTCTGCCGATAAGGTCGAGCGCGTGCGGCTGGAGCAAAAAGACCAGCAATTTCTGTATGAAGACGACGGTATGCTGGTGGTGATGGACACCGAAACCTATGAGCAGGTGCAGCTCCCCGCCGAGCTTTTGGGTGAGCGTCGCCCCTTCTTGCAGGACGGCATGATGATCGTGGTCGAATATCACGAGGAAGAGGCGCTGAACGCCTCGCTGCCGCAAAAGGTAACCTGCAAAGTGGCCGAGACCGAGCCGGTCGTGAAGGGCCAAACGGCGGCGAATTCTTTCAAGCCTGCGGTGCTCGACAACGGTGTGAAGATCACCGTGCCGCCCTTCGTGGGGCAGGATGAAGCGATCGTGGTGAACACCGAAACCATGGAATATGTCGAACGCGCTTGACGCGACGTCATACTGTGGAGGATCGATCAGCCCCGGTTTTGCCGGGGCTTTTTCTTTGCCGGCGGGCTTAAACGGCAGGGCCGGGCCATGTGATCTGTGCGTCTTCGGCCTGCATCGGGCCTTTCGCACGGTCAAAGCGCAGATGCGCCAGCGCCTGGCCGCCGGACTGGGTGAGAAGCGTGCCGGCCGGTTTCCCCTCTGCGGTGATCGCCGTGCCCGGCGCGGCCGCGCCCGTGATATCGACGCGGGTGAGCCCTTTGCGCAGTTCGGTCTTATGCTTCATCCGGGCGGTCACCTCCTGCCCGACATAGCACCCTTTGCGGAAATCGAGCCCGTTGATCCGGTCAAACCCGACTTCGAGGAGGAATGTATCAGGCGTCAGTTCCACGCCCGTTTCCGGGATCAGATGCGCCACGCGCAGGGCGTCCCAATCGGTCTTGTCCTCGGTCTGCGGCGTGTCGCGGTAGGCGCGCCAGCCCATTTCGGGATGACGCGGATCGGCTACTGCATCTTCGGGCGCAGCCCCGGTGCCGCGGTGCAGATGCAGGTCGGTCGGCTCGATCGTCACCTTGGCGCGCAGCTTATACATCGACAGCCGCTGGGTCAGCATATCGCCAAGGCTTTCGTCCACGTCAAGCAGCACCGCGTCGCCATCTGCGATCAGAAAGAAATCCGCCATATATTTCCCCTGCGGCGTCAGCAGGGCGGCATAGACCGGGCCTTGGTCCAGTTTGCTCACGTCATTGGTCACGATCCCCTGCAGGAAATCGCGGGTGTCGGGGCCGGTCAGGCGCAGAATGCGGCGCTTGGTCATGCGGGTATCCTTCGATTGCTGGCCATGACATATAGCCTGCCAAACCCATTCAAAAGGGGCAACCATGCGCGCACCGATCTCTGTCGTCATTCCCACGCTCGATGCGACCAAATCGCTGCCGGCCTGTCTCGCGGCATTGGTCGAGGGGCTACAGGCCGGGTTGATCCGCGAGGTCATCATCAGCGACGGCGGCTCGCAGGACGAGACGGGGCGTCTGGCCGAAGGCTGGGGGGCGGGGCTGATCACCGGGGCGCCCTCACGCGGCGGGCAGTTGCGCCGCGGCTGTGCGGTGGCCCAAGGCGAATGGCTGCTGGTGCTCCACGCCGACACGGTGCTGGCGCAGGGCTGGGCGGCGGCGGTTCAGGACCATATGGCGGGTCACAGCGGGGCGGCAGGCTGGTGTCACCTGCGGTTCGATCAAAGCGGCATCGCGGCCCGGATCGTCGGGGGCTGGGCCAATCTGCGCAGCCGCTTTGGCCTGCCCTATGGCGATCAGGGGCTGCTGCTGACCCGCGCGCTATATGATGCGGTCGGCGGCTACCCCGATCAGCCCTTGATGGAGGATGTGGCTCTGGCACGCGCGCTGCGCGGTCGCCTCCGGCCCCTCAATGTCTCTGCCGTGACCAGCGCCGAAAAATACCGGCAGCAAGGCTGGGTGCGGCGGGGCGCGCGAAACCTCTGGACGTTGATCCGCTATCTCCGCGGCACCGATCCCGAGACCCTCGCCGCCGCCTACCGACGCCCCTGACCTTAGGCTGATCGCGGTCAAAGATACCTGGAAGGGGGGCGGGCCAGCCTCGGAACCCCGCATCAGCCAAAGAGCGCCGCGCCGAGCCGTTGCAGCAGATTGGGCTGTTGCGCTGTCGCGCGCCGCGCCTTGGCCCGGCGGGCGCCAAGACCGCGGGCGTCGGTCACTGTTTTGCCATCGCGGAATTGCAGACGGTAAAGGTCCGCATAGATGCCGCCGCGCGCCATCAGCTCGTCATGGGTGCCTTCGTCCTTCACCTGACCCCGGTCCATGACGACAATCTTATCCGCGCTGCGGATGGTCGACAGCCGATGCGCGATGACAATGGTCGTGCGGCCTTTGGCCAGCCGGTCCAGCGCATCCTGCACCACCTGTTCGGACTGTGCATCAAGCGCGCTTGTGGCCTCGTCCAGCAGCAGGATCGGCGTGTCGCGCAGCAGGGCCCGGGCGATGACCACCCGCTGCCGCTGCCCGCCCGACAGGGCCGAGCCGCGCGGGCCGACGCGGGTGTCGAGCCCCTGTTCCAACTGTGGCAGGAAATCGGCCACATGGGCGTCCTTGAGCACCTGATCCAGGACCGCATCGCTGACGTCACTGCGGCCCAGTACGATATTTTCGCGCAGGGTTTCGTCAAACAGCAGCGCCTCTTGCGTCACGACCGAGAACATGCCGCGCAGATCGTCAAGCGCCATGGCATTGGTGTCCGTCCCGCCGATCTGCACCTGTCCGGACTGCGGATCAACCAGCCGGGTGAGCAGATTGAAGATCGTCGATTTGCCGGCCCCCGACGCCCCGACCAGCGCCGTGGTCTCGCCCGCCTTGGCGGTCAGATGCAGCCCATCCAGCACTTTCGCTTCACCATAGGACAGCGACACATCTTTCAACACCACGTCGGGCGGCCCCTCAGGCGGGGCCACGGGGCTTTCCGGGCTGCGCAGGCGCAACGGCGCGTCGAGCAGTTCCTTGATCCGCTCAAGCGCTGCGGCAGCCATCTGCCACAGCCCGCTGATCGCCCCCAGACGGCGCAGGGGGGAGAACATAAAGCCAAGCGCGGTGAAGAAGGTCATGAATTCACCGATGGTCTTATTGCCCGCGATAATCTCGGAGCCGCCATAGACGATGACCGCCATGAAGCCGATGCCGGACATGATGTCGATCATCGCCGGGATCGCGGAATTGCCGAAGGCGGCGCGCACCTCGGTGCGGATGAAGGTGCGGGTCAACTCGCGGTACTGCCGCGCCTGATAGGCCTCCAGCGCATTGAGCTTGATCTGCACGATGCCGTGAAAGACTTCGTCAAGCCGGGTCGAAAGACTGGCCCCGAGGTCCCGTGCCTCGCGCGAGCGGGCGCGGACGAACCGCTGGGCAATCGCTGCGGGCAGGATCATCAGCGGCACGCCGATCATTGCCAAAAGCGCCCAGATGGGATCAATCGCCACGGCCACCCCGGTCAGGATCACCAGCCCCACCAGATCGCGCCCCGCGCCGGTGATAACCGCGCGCCAGACATCGCTGACCGCGTTCACATCCGATTGCACACGCTGCACCAGAAAGCCGGGCGGGTGGCTTTGGTGAAAGGCGCCGTCCTGGCGCATCATCCGGTCCAGCAGATCGATGCGCATATCCGCCGCCGTGCGCTGTGCCACCCGGGTCAGCAGCACCTTTTGCACCACCGTCGCCAGGGCGCGCAGGGCAAAGATGCCGACCAGCACCAGCCCGACCCAGATGAGCGCACCCCGGTCGCCGCCGACAAACACCCGGTCAAACATCGGCTCCATCAGCTTGGCGAGCACGCCGAGGGTGGAGCCTTCGACGATCATGAAAAACACCGCCACGGCCATGAGGCCGGTGTGTTTCTTCAGATAGTCCCGCCAGAGCCAGCGCATCAGTTGCGCGGAGGTGTAGCTTTCATCATTCATCCCGCCGTGGTCCTTTTGGGCAATCGGGTAAGGTGTAGTGAAGCATGGGGGGCAGGGCAAGCAACTGTCACGGTGAAGCGGGAGCTGCGGCGGGCGCGGCGCGCAAATTTCATGACCTCTGTTGCGCGCTTGGCGGGGCGTGCTGCGGGGATTGACCGGCAAAGCCTGCGCAGTAAGGTGACGCCGACCGCAGCGTGGTCGCGCAATATAAGAATGGCCTTTAATCCTATGACAAAGCATCAAAAACTGGCCCAGGGCCGTTCCTATCTCGCGATCCCCGGGCCCTCTGTCATCCCCGAAGCGGTGCTGAGCGCGATGCACCGTCCGGCCCCCAATATCTACGAGGGCGAGTTGGTCGAGATGATGCCGGGTCTGATTGCCGATCTGAAACAGGTGGGGCGCACCAAACATCAGGTCGCGATGTACATCAGCAACGGTCACGGCGCCTGGGAGGCGGCCTTGAGCAATGTTCTGGCCCCCGGGGATCAGGTGCTGGTGCTGGCCACCGGGCGGTTTGGCATTGGCTGGGGCGAGATGGCGACGGGGCTTGGGGCCGCGGTGGAGGTGATGGATTTCGGCCGCGCGGCCTCGATCGATCTGGATCAGGTCAGCGAACGTCTGCGCGCCGATGGCGTTCATAAAATCAAGGCCGTGATGGCGGTGCATGTGGACACGTCCACCTCGCTGCGCAATGACATTGCCGCCCTGCGCGCCGTGATGACCGATTGCGACCACCCCGCGCTCTTGATGGTCGACTGCATCGCTTCACTGGGCTGCGAGCGCTTCGAGATGGACGCCTGGGGCGTCGATGTCATGGTCACCGCCGCGCAAAAGGGGCTGATGGTGCCGCCCGGCATGGCCTTTGTCTATTTCAACGACCGGGCCGAGGCGGCGCGGGCGCGGCTGCCCCGGGTCAGCCGTTATTGGGATTGGACCCCGCGTGCGCATGCCGAGGATTTTTATCAGTATCATGGCGGCACCGCGCCGACACATCACCTCTATGGGCTGCGCGCCGCTTTGGACATGATCACAGAGGAAGGGATCGAACAGGTCTGGCAGCGCCATGCGACATTGGCCCGCGCGATCTGGGCCGCCAGCGAGGCCTGGGCGGCCGAAGGCAGCCTGCGGTTGAACGTGCAAGAGCGCCGCCTGCGCAGCCATGCCGTCACCGCGCTGCGGCTGCAAGCACCCCATGCCACCGAGTTGCGCGATTGGGTGCAGGACAGGCTTGGCCTGACCCTGGGCATCGGGCTTGGCATGGCCGATAGGGGCGATCCCGCCTGGCATGGGTTTTTCCGGATCGGCCATATGGGCCATGTCAACGGCCATATGGTCATGGGGCTGCTGGGGGGCATTGAGGCGGCGATGACCGCGCTCAAGATTGACCACGGCCCCGGCGCGCTGGCCGCCGCGGCAGAGGTGATGGGCGGGGCTTAGGCCCCGCGCGCTTCGGCCAGGGCCTCGGGCAATGCGGCGGCGAAATGGTCGAGATCCTCCGGCCTGCCGCAGCTCACCCGGATGCAGCGGTTTTGCGGCGCGGCAAAGGGCATGCGGACAAAGATGCCCCGCGCCACCAAAGCCTCCAGCACCGCTTTGGCAAAGGCACCGTCTTGGCCGCAGTCAATGGCCACGAAATTGGCCGCCGAGGGCAGGGCGCTCAACCCGTTCTCGGCCGCGATCTCTGTGATCCTGCCGCGGGCCGCGGCGATCTCGCTCTGCACATGGCGCAGGTGGTCCTGATCCTGCACCGCGGCCAGCGCGCCCGCCTGTGCCGCGCGGTTCAGGCCGAAGTGATTGCGGACCTTGTGAAAGGCCGTGATCAACTCCGGCGCCGCAATCGCATAGCCGATCCGCGCCCCGGCGAGGCCGTAGGCCTTGGAGAATGTCCGCATCCGGATCACCCGCGGGTCATCGGCGGAAAGTTCGGGTGCGGTGCCTTCGGGGGCGCATTCGAGATAGGCTTCATCGAGCAACAGCAGGCTGCCTTGGGGCAGATCGTCCAGCGCGCGCTCCAGCACGGTGCTCTCGTACCATGTCCCCATCGGGTTGTCGGGGTTGGCGAGGTAAACGATCTTCGCGTCCACCTCCGCCGCTTTGGCGAAAAGCGCCGCGGGGTCTTCGTGATCGTCGCGGTAGGGGACCTTGTGCAGCACCCCACCAAAGCCTGCGACATGGTAGTTGAAGGTCGGATAGGCGCCCTCGGAGGTCACCACCGCATCGCCTTCGCCGACCAGCAGCCGCACGAGATAGCCCAAAAGCCCGTCGATGCCTTCGCCGACGATGATATTCTCGGGGCGGATGCCGTGCAACTCGGCCAGTGCGGCGCGCAGCTCCACGCTTTCGGAATCGCCATATTTCCACATCTCGGTCTCGGCCATCGCCGCGATGGCGCGGGGGGAGGGGCCAAAGATGTTCTCATTGGCCCCCAGCCGCGCTTTGAACGGCCGGCCCGATGCGCGCTCCTGTGCTTCGGGTCCGACAAAGGGGACATTGGCGGGGAGGCTTTCGGCGAGCGGGGTCAGGCGTATATGTGTCATGCGCTAGGTTTAGGGGCGCCGGGTCGGCAGGGCAAGAGCCTGCCCCCTGCCGCGACGTTTTGCTGGCGCGGCGCGCCGATCTGCGGTGAACTGCGCCAAACAGTCAGGAGAATTACCATGCCCCGCGTCGATGTTCGGATCGAAGACCATATCGCCCATGTGACCCTCACCCGCGCGGATAAGATGAACGCGGTGGATGATGAGATGATCGAGGCGATCATCGCGGCGGGGCAGGAGGTGGCAGCCTCGGATGCCCGGGTGGTGCTGCTCTCGGGCGCGGGCAAAGGGTTCTGCGCGGGCATCGACATTGGCGGGCTGTCGGGAATGCTGGGGCAGGACATCGAGGCGCTGATCATGCCGCGCACCCATGGCGAGGGCACGACGAACAAATGGCAAGAGGTCTCGATGGTCTGGCACCGTTTGGAGATTCCGGTGATCGCGGCGCTGCATGGGGTGGTCTATGGCGCCGGGATGCAGCTGGCGCTTGGCGCGGATATTCGCATTGCCGCGCCGGAGACGAAGCTCGCGGTGATGGAGATGAAATGGGGCATCGTGCCGGATATGGGCGGTATGGTTCTGCTGCCGCGGCTGCTGCGCTCGGATGTGCTGCGGCGGTTGACCTATACCGCCGCGCCGGTGGATGCCGCGCAGGCGGAGCGTTGGGGGCTGGTGACGGAATTGGCCGATGATCCGCAGGCGGCGGCGTTGGAACTGGCGCAGGTGATCGCGGGGAAGGGGCCGAACGCGGTGAAGGCGGCGAAACGGTTGATCGGCTATGCGGAATCGGGGGCGTCGGACGCGGATGTGCTTGAGGCGGAGACGCGCGAACAGGCGGCGCTCTTGGGCAAGCCCGAGCAGATGGAGGTGATCGCGGCGGAGTTCGGCAAGCGGCCTGCGGTGTTCAAGTGATCCGGCAAGCGCGGCGTGAACGTCGCGCTCCACAGCCCGGAATCAAGGCCGTAAGGCCGCCGGGCAGCGCCTGACCGCCCGGACGGGCTGGCGCTTTTGCTATTGGAGTGCCGTCCTGTGGTCGTGGCCTAAGCGCAGCGGGAATAAACTGCCCAACTGCCCCCTAGGCAGCGCCATCCCGCGGTCTGGCGCTGCCCGGCTCCGTTACCTCTAGTCAGCCCAGTTCGGCCAACCGGTCCAGCGCTGCCTGCAACTGGTCCGCCTCTTCCTGACGCGCGGCGAGGTTCGCCTGCGCTTCGGCCACGACCTCTTCGGGGGCGGAGGCCGCGAATTTGGGGTTGTTCAAACGCCCCTTCAGCCCGCCGATCTCCTTGCCCAGCTTGTCGAGCGACTTTTGCAAACGCGCCTTCTCGGCGTCGATGTCGATAAGCCCCGCCAGCGGCAGGCCAAAGCGCGCGCCCGGGGCGGCAATCGACACGGTGCCTTTCGGGAAGCTCTCGGCGCGTTCAAGGCTCTCGACCCGCGCGAGGCGCTTGATCATCACCTCGTTACGGTCCCACGCCCCTTGGGCGGCGTCGTCCATCTCGGTCACCAGCATCGGCACCTTCAGCCCGGCGGGCACATGCATTTGCTGACGCGCCGAACGGATGCTCTCAATGAGGCCGATCACCCAGTTCAACTCGCGATCCGCATCGGCGTCGAGCAGATCGGCGGTGGTGTAGCTGGGCCAATCGGTGAGGGCCAAAAGCTCATCGCGCTTGGCGGTGGTCTGCCACAGCTCCTCGGTGATGAAAGGCATGATCGGATGCAGCAGGATCAGGCATTGCTCAAGCACCCAAGCCATGGTCGCGCGGGTCTCCTCGGCCTCGGGCGCGTCGTCCTGCAGGAGCGGCTTGGAGAGCTCGACATACCAGTCGCAGACCTTGCCCCAGACGAAGGCGTAGAGCGCATTGGCCGCATCGTTGAAGCGGAAGTTGCCGAGGGCCGCGTCGACTTCCTCGCGAATGCGGGCGGTCTCACCCACGATCCATTTGTTCAGCGTGGCTTGCGGCTGCGGCATCGCGGCGGGCATGGCGTCGAAGACGTTGTTCATCTCGGCAAAGCGATGCGCGTTCCAGAGCTTGGTGCCGAAGTTGCGGTAACCCGCGATGCGCTGTGTCGAGAGCTTCAGGTCGCGCCCCATGGCGGCCATTGAGGTCAGCGTGAAACGCACCGCATCGGCGCCGTAGTCGTCGATCAACTCCAGCGGGTCGAGGACATTGCCCAAGGACTTCGACATCTTCTTGCCCTTCTCATCGCGCACCAGCGCGTGGACATAGACGGTGTCGAAGGGTTTCTGATCGACCACGGCATATTGCATCATCATCATCCGGGCGACCCAGAAGAAAATGATGTCAAAGCCGGTGACCAGCACGGAGGTGGGGAAGTATTTCTCCAGCTCCGCGGTCTGTTCGGGCCAGCCCAGCGTGCCGATGGGCCAGAGGCCGGAAGAGAACCATGTGTCGAGAACGTCGGGATCGCGGCGCAGGGTCTTGCCCGGCGCCATGGCCTGCGCTTCGGCCTCAGTCGGCGCGCAATATTCATTGCCCTCGTCGTCGAACCACACCGGAATCTGGTGCCCCCACCAGAGTTGGCGCGAGATGCACCAGGGCTCGATGTTCTCCAGCCAGTGGAAATAGACCTTGCGGTCCTGCTCGGGCAGGATCGTCACCTCGCCGGAACGCACCGCATCGATAGCAGGCTGCACGATCTTGTCGGTGGCAACGAACCACTGGTCCGTAAGCATCGGCTCGATCACCACTTTGGAGCGGTCGCCGAAGGGCTGCATGATCTTCTTGGCCTCAATGAGCGGCACGAGGTTCTCTTCCTCGGTGCGCATCTCGCCGCCCTCTCCGGGCTCGACCGGGGCCTTCTTGGCGGCGCGGCCAAGGCGGGGGTCGGTGGCCTCTGTCATCACGGCGAGACCCTCGGCGGTTACGTCCGCGACCACGCGCTCGCGGGCCTCGAAACGGTCCAGGCCGCGGTAGGCTTCCGGCACGAGGTTGATCTCGGTCGCGTCCTCGGGGGCGGCTTCCGATCCCTCGGCAATGGCCTGCGCGCGGGCGGCGGCCTGATCGTAGGGGAGCCCATCGGCGCGCATTTTCCCTTGGGTGTCCATCAGCGCATAGAGCGGGATGCCGTTGCGCTTGGCGACGCCGTAGTCGTTGAAGTCATGCGCGCCGGTGATCTTCACCGCGCCGGAGCCGAAGTTCTTGTCAGGATATTCATCGGTGATGATCGGAATGAGGCGGCGCTGCTCTTTCGGGCCAACGGGGATTTCGCAGAGTTTCCCAATGATTGAGGCGTAACGTTCATCCGATGGGTGAACCGCCACCGCGCCGTCGCCCAGCATGGTTTCGGGCCGCGTGGTGGCGATGGAGATATAGTCGCGCTCTTCCTCGAAGAGCGTATTCCCGTCCTCGTCGCGCTCGACGTAAGTATAGGTCTCGCCCCCCGCCAGCGGATATTTGAAGTGCCACATGTGGCCGTCGACTTCGGTGCTCTCGACCTCAAGGTCGGAGATCGCGGTCTCGAAATGCGGGTCCCAGTTGACCAGCCGTTTGCCGCGGTAGATCAGACCCTTGTTGTACATATCCACGAAGACCTTGATCACGGCATCGTGGAAATTGCCCTCTTCACCCGCAGGCGCGCCCGGCGCGCCGGACATGGTGAAGGCATTGCGCGACCAGTCGCAAGAGGCGCCCAAGCGGCGCAGCTGGTCGATGATCGTGCCGCCGGATTTCTGCTTTTGCTCCCAGACCTTGGCAGTGAAAGCCTCACGCCCCAGCTCGCGGCGGCCGGGTTGGCCAGAGGCGGCCAATTCCCGCTCCACCACCATCTGCGTGGCGATGCCCGCGTGGTCTTGCCCCGGCTGCCAAAGCGTGTCGAACCCCTGCATCCGGTGCCAGCGCACGAGGATGTCTTGCAACGTGTTGTTGAAAGCATGGCCCATGTGCAGCGAGCCGGTGACATTTGGCGGCGGGATCATTACCGAGAAATGCTCGTCGCGCTGCGCGTTGGCGCCCGCTTTGAAAGCGCCCTTGGTTTCCCAATCGGCGTAGATGCGGCTTTCGGCCTCAGCGGCGTTGAAGGTCTTTTCGAGTGCCATGGTCATGATCCCTTTTGTTGCGCCCCGTTTAGCGGTCTGGCGCGGCGAGGGAAAGACCCATGGCGTAAGGCGCGCGGCCTTAGCCGCGGCGGTCGATCTTGGTGCTGAGGTGAATGAGGCTCTCGCTGCCCTTCACCCCCCGCGTCTCGCCAATGCGGTCGAGGGTCTCGTCCAGCTCATGCGTGGTCTGGGCGGCGATCTGCACCAGCAGGTCAAAGCGGCCCGAGGTGGTGTGGACGACTTGCACGCCGGGCAAGCTGCGCAGACGGGCCAGCACGGCGGGGCCGGCGCGGAGTTCGATATTGACCAGCGCCGTGGCGTGAAGTGGGGCGCGGGCGGCTTCGCCAAGACGGAGCGTATAGCCTGCTATCGCGCCGCTGCGCTCCAACCGCTCCAACCGGGCCTGAACTGTCGTGCGGGCGAGGCCAAGCTTGCGGGCAAGATCGGCAATGGGCTGGCGGGCATTGCCCTGCAAAGCCGCAATCAGTGCGCGATCTGTGTCGTCGATCTGTGGTATCATTTCGTCAATATGCTCAAAGTTTCCGTCATAATAGGCGTACTGCCACGATGAATCGACCAAGAATGATGATTTGCTGGAGAAAAGCAAAAACCTGAGGTTCCGATGCAGCATACCGCCCCCCTGTCCGACACGCCCGCCGCCTTTCTGGCCAAACACAGCCCTGACGCCCCGGTGCTCTTCCTCGCGCCGTCGGTGCTGCAAGCCACGGCGCGGCGCTTTCAGGCGGATTTCGAGGGTTTGGTGACCTATGCGGTCAAGGCCAATGACCGGGTCGAAGTGCTGTCGAACCTCGTCGCGGCGGGGATCACGACTTTCGATGTGGCCTCCCCGGCGGAAATGGCGGCGGTGCGGGCGGTCTGTCCGCAGGCGGTGCTGCATTACAACAACCCGATGCGCTCCACCGATGAGGTGGCCGCCGGGATCGCGGCGGGCGTGGCGAGCTGGTCTGTCGATGACCTCTCGGAACTGGCGAAGCTGGCGGAGGTGCCGCGCAGTGCCGAGGTGGCGGTGCGTTTTGCGCTACCGGTAAAGGGCGCGGCCTATGATTTCGGCGCGAAATTCGGCGCGGCGCCCGATCTGGCGGCAGAGCTGCTGCGCGAGGTCGTCAAGATGGGCTTTACCCCCTCGCTCTGTTTCCATCCCGGCACCCAGTGCAATGACCCGCAGGCCTGGGCGCAATATGTGCGGGCGGCGGCGGGTATTCTGCGGGCGGCGGATGTCTCGATCACCCGTTTGAACATCGGCGGCGGCTTTGCCGTCGACCGGGGCTTTGACGCGCCGGATCATGCGGCAGTGTTCGCGGCGGTGAATGTCGCTCTGGCCGAAAGCTTTGGCGATGACGCCCCGACGTTGCTCTGCGAGCCGGGGCGCGCGATGGTGGCGGATGCCGCCGTCTTGGCGGCGCGGATCAAGGGGATGCGGGGCGCGGGCGAGACGGTGTTTCTTAACGACGGGATCTATGGCGGTCTGGCCGATCTGCGCGATATGGGCCTCTCCGGCCTGATCGACGTGGTTGGCCCCGAGGGGGCGTTGCGCCATCAAACCCGGACCCCGCGCATCGTCTTTGGCCCCACCTGCGACTCGCTTGATCGCCTGCCCGACGGGCTGCCGCTGCCCGAAGACACGCAGACCGGCGATTACCTTCTGTTCGGTGGCATGGGGGCCTATTCGATCGCCATGTCGACGGCTTTCAACGGCTATGGGGTGGCGCGGGTCGAACTGGTCTCGGGGCTCTGACGCGACAGTTCCACCCTCTAAGCGGGTGCGCCTCTGGACACTGACACGCGGCTCGCTACTGTTGCCTGAAAGCAGTGCAGGCAGCAGGGGCAGCAACAGATGGAGAAGTTCGGCAAGAGCCAGCCGGTCAAACGGGTGGAGGACCAGCGGTTTCTGACCGGGCAGGGGCGCTATGTCGATGACATCGCTCCGCCAGGCGCGCTACAGGGTTTCTTCTTTCGCGCCCCCGTCGCGCATGGGGTGATCACCGAGCTCGACGTCAGCGAGGCCCGCGCGGCGGAGGGGGTGCAGGCGGTGCTGACCTGCGCCGATCTGGAAGCTGCGGGGCTGGATATTGCGCTGCCCGGGACGGTGGTCGAAAACCGCGATGGCAGCGCGGGTGCCAAACCGCTGCGCCCGATGCTGGCCAAGGACCGGGTGCGCTATGTGGGTGAGCCGGTGGCGCTGGTGGTGGCCGAAACGCTGCAACAGGCCCGTGACGCGGCGGAGCTGATCCTTTTCGACGCCGATGATCTGCCCGCCAAGATGGACCTCGCCCCGGGCGGCGAGACGCTTCACCCCGAGGCGCCCGACAACCGCGCTTTCGACTGGCATATGGGCGATGAAGCGGCGGTCGAGGCTGCCTTTGCCAAGGCCGCGCATCGCGTCAAGCTGGAGGTGGGCGACAATCGGATCATCGTCAATTCGATGGAGCCGCGCGGCTGCTATGCGGAATGGGCCGATGGGCGGCTGCATGTCGCCCTAGGCGGGCAAGGGGTCTGGGCGCATAAAGGCTTCTTTGTCAAAGCCTTTGGGCTCAGCGCGGAGGCGGTGCGCGTGACCAACCCCGATGTGGGCGGCGGTTTCGGCATGAAGGCGATGACCTATCCGGAGTATTTCTGCGTGGCCCAAGCGGCGCGGGCCCTGGGCCGTCCGGTGCGCTGGATGTCGGAGCGCACGGAAGCCATGCTCACCGACAACGGCGGGCGCGATCTGGTGTCTTGGGCCGAGTTCGCCTTTGACGAAAACCACAAGATCACCGCCTACCGGGTCGACACGCGTTGCAATCTGGGGGCCTATAACAGCCAGTTCGGCCAGCCGATCCAGTCGCAGCTGTTCTCCAAGGTCTTGATGGGGGTCTATGACGTGCAGGCCACCTATCTGCATGTCGAAGGTTTTTACACCAACACGGTGCAGGTCGACGCCTATCGCGGTGCCGGGCGGCCCGAGGCGATCTATGTGCTCGAACGGCTGATGGACCGCGCCGCGCGGGAGTTGGGGGTCGACCCTTGGGAGCTGCGGCGGATCAACTTTATCAAGCCGGATCAGTTTCCCTATCGAACCGCGACGGGGGAGCTTTACGACGTGGGCGATTTCTCGCGGCTGTTGACCCGGGCGGCGGATGCGGCGGATCGCGCAGGTTTTACTGCCCGGCGCGATGCCGATGCCGCGCGCGGCCTGCTGCGCGGGCAGGGGCTGTGTTACTATATCGAAAGCATTTTGGGCGACCCTGCGGAAGGCGCCAAAGTGGTTTTTGAGGAGGACGGCAGCGTGACGATCTATGTCGGCACCCAAAGCAACGGGCAGGGGCATGAGACGGTCTATGCGCAGTTTCTGTCGGACCAGACCGGCATCCCGGCCGGGCGCATCCGCGTCGTGCAGGGCGACAGTGATCTGATCCAAAAGGGCGGCGGCACGGGCGGGTCACGCTCGGTCACCACGCAGAACAACGCCACGCTGGCCACGGTGGCCAAGATCACTGAGGTCTTCGTGGCCTTTCTGGCCGGGGAAATGGGCGTCGATGGGTCCGAGGTTACCTTTGACGGTGAACGCTTCCGCGCCGAAGGCTCGAACCTCACGCCCACCATGCTGGAGGTGGCGGAGATGGCCCGCGCCAAGGGGCGTGACGATCTGCTGAGCCACCATGAACGCGCCAGCCTGCCGGGGCGCAGCTATCCCAATGGCGCGCATGTGGCCGAGGTGGTGATCGACCCCGAAACCGGCGTGGTGACGCTGGACCGCTATACGGTGGTGGATGATTTCGGCAATCTGATCAACCCGATGCTGGCCGAAGGGCAGGTGCATGGCGGGGTGGCGCAGGGCATCGGGCAGGCGGTGCAGGAGCGGGTGGTCTATGACGAAGACGGCCAGCTTTTGACCGCCACCTTCATGGATTACGCGATGCCGCGCGCGGCGGACCTGCCGATGATCTCCTTCACCTCCGAGCCGGTGCCCTCGACCGCCAATCCGATGGGGATGAAAGGCTGTGGCGAGGCGGGAACCGTGGGCGCACTGGCGGCGGTATCGAATGCGGTGCAGGATGCGCTGTGGGACCATGGCGTGCGGCAGGCCGATATGCCCTTCACGCCGCACCGGGTTTGGGAGATGCTGCAAGGTGACGCAATCGCGGCGGAGTGAGAGCCTGTTTCGGCGCCTGTTCGGGCGGCTTTGGCGGCGGCCGGAAACGGATTTCGGCCCGCGCCGGGGGGCGGTCACCCATGTGATCATCCTCGATGGCACCATGTCGTCACTGGACCCGGGCGAGGAGACCAACGCGGGGCTCGCCTATGGGCTCTGCCGCGAGATGGGCAGCGCGCTCTCGATCTATTATGAGCCCGGGCTTCAGTGGCGCGATTGGCGCAGTGCGCGCGATGTGATCATGGGGCGCGGGATCAACCGCCAGATCCGCCGCGCCTATGGCTATCTTGCCTCGCGCTACCGGCCCGGCGACCGGATTTTCCTGATGGGCTATTCGCGCGGCGCCTATGCGGTGCGCTCGCTCGCGGGGGTGATCGACCGGGTCGGCCTGCTGCGCGCCGAGGCGGCGACCGAACGCAACATCCGCGATGTCTACCGCCATTATGAGGCGCAGCAGCTGAGCGAGGCGGGCCGCGCCTTTGCCGAGGCGAATTGCCATCCGGAGGTTGAGATCGAGGCGATCGGCGTGTGGGACACGGTGAAATCGCTGGGCATCAACGCGCCCTTGCTCTGGCGGCTGTCCTATCCGCGCCATGCCTTTCACAACCATGACCTTGCCCTGATCGTCAAAAACGGCTTTCAGGCGCTGGCCTTGAACGAAAACCGTGTCGCCTATCGCCCGGTGCTCTGGACCACGCCCAAAAACTATGGCGGGCGGCTGGAACAGGTGTGGTTTACCGGCACCCATGGGGATGTGGGCGGGCATCTCAGCGGCCATCAGGCGGCGCGGCCCCTGTCCAACATTCCGCTGGTCTGGCTGCTGTCGCGGATGCATGAAAGCGGGCTGCCGCTGCCGCTGGGCTGGGCGCATCGCTTTCCGCAAGACCCGACGGCGCCCTCTGTCGGGCAGTGGCGCGGGCATGGGCGTATCCTCATGTCGCGCCGGCGGCGGGTGGTGGGGGCGGACCCGTCGGAACGGCTGCATGAAAGCGTCGCGACGCAGGCCGCGGTGGCGGCGCGGCCCAGTTTGCTGGCACGGATTCAAGGGGCGCTGTCGAGTTCCTGACGGTCAGTCGCGGTCGGAGGGGTGATTGATCCCATCGCTATAGGGCAGCGGTTCATGCTCCCAGGGGTGGACCCCCTCAAGCGCGCCGAGGTTCACGCCGCATTCTTCGGGGTTCGAGCGGCGCTGATGATGGGTGTAGATCCCGCAGGTCTTGCAGAAATAATGCTGCGCGCTGTGGGTCCCCCATGTATAGAGGGTCAGGTTCTCGGCGCCTTTCAGCACCGTCACCTTGCTGGCCACGGCCGTTACCGTCGCGGCGGCGCGGCGGCGGCAGAAGGAACAGGTGCAGCGCGAGGCCGAGGCCAGGCCCTGCGGCAATAGCGCTTCGATCACCACGGCGCCACAATGGCAGGAGGCGCGGCGGGTTTCAGAGGTTTCGGTCATTTGCGTCTCACTTTCGGAATGCGGCTTTCGATCACGTCATACTGGGCCGAGGCATGGGGCGGCAGGCCATGGGTGCGCGACCAAAAGGCAAAGCCGCCCCGGCGCAGCCAGAGCGGCAGGGTCAGCACCAGCCCCGCGATGAACCCCCCGGCATGCGCCCAATAGGCCACCCCGCCACTGCCCGGCGTGGCGCCGATGCCGCCGATGAATTGCAGGCCGAACCACAGCCCCAGCATGACCCAGGCCGGGATCGGAAAGATGCGGAAAAACACGATGAAGATCACCAGAACATCGACCTTGGCGCGGGGAAACAGCAGCAGATAGCCGCCCATCACCCCGGCAATCGCGCCCGAGGCACCCACCATCGGCACCCAGGAGAGCGGCTCGGTCATCACCTGACCGAGCCCCGCCGCCACGCCGCAGGCAAGGTAGAAGAGCAGATAGGGGATATGGCCCATCTCATCTTCGACATTGTCACCAAAGATCCATAAAAACAGCATGTTGCCTGCCAGATGCATCCAGCCGCCATGCAGAAACATCGAGGTCAGCAGCCCGGCATAGCCTTCGCCCGCGCTGAGCCGCGCAGGCAGCAGGGCGTAGCTGTAGTAAAAAGCCCCAAGCGCCGGCCCATCCGCCATCAGCCCGACATAGGAGAGAAACACGCCAATGTTCAGCGCCATCAGCGCATAGGTGACATAGGGCCTGCGGCCCGAAGGGTTGTGATCGCGGATCGGGAACATGCCGGCCACCTTTTGCCAAGTCCCGCGCCCGGTCAAGCGGCGCGGTTGCATGGATCTTAGCTGCGCCTGGGGCGGCGCATGTCAAGCCGCGCCGAGCAAATCCCGCGCGATGCGCTCGAAAATACCCGCGCCGATGGGGAGGAGGTCATCGGGGAAATCATAATCGGGGTTGTGCAGCGCGGCGTAGTCCTTGCCCGGCCCAAGGCAGAGCATCGCCGCTTTCGCGCCATGGCCGAAGACGCCGAAATCCTCGGAAGCGCGCATCGGCACGCCCTCGTCGCCGTGGGAGACACCCAAGGCCGCCATCGCGGCGCGGGCGACCTCATAGGCCTCCGGCGCGTTGATCGAGGCTGCGAAATGGTCGAAGGTTTCGAGCCTGTGTTGCAGCCCATGCGCGGCGGCCACATCCGCCACCAGCGCGCGCAGATCCGCTTCGATCTCCGCCAGCCCTGCGTCGTGGGCGCTGCGCAGGGTGGCATAGATCACCGCTTCGCCGGGGGCGATGCCAAAGCTCGGCTCGCCAATGCGGGTATGGGTGAGGGTGACCAGCCGGAAATGCTCATCCAGCGGGCCGCCTGCGCCAAGCGCGTCGATCGCCGGCAGCAATTGCGCCACCGCCAAGGCGGGGGAGGTGCCGTCTTCGGGGTCGGCTGCATGGGCGGTCTTGCCCGTGAGCGTGATGGCCATGCCCTGCGAGGCGCAGTTGATCAGCCCCGGCCCGGAAGAGACATGGCCAAAGGGTTGGCCCGGCTCCACATGAATGGCAAAGGCCCAATCGGCGGCGATCTCGGCATAGGCCGGGTCGGCCACCACGGCCTTTGCCCCGCTGCCGTCTTCCTCGGCCGGCTGGAACATCAACACGACGCGCCCCTTGGCGACCGGGCGCCGCGCGATCATGCGGCCAAGGGCCAGCAGCATGGTCATATGCCCGTCATGGCCGCAGACATGGCTCTTGCCCGCCACCTTGGAGGCCCAGGGAATGTCGTGTTCCTCGGGGATCGGCAGCCCGTCCAACTCGGCGCGGAAAAGCACCGTGGGGCCGGGGCTGCCGCTGTCAAAGACCGCCGCGACACCATGGCCGCCGAGGCCGGTCAGGATGCGGCTGGGGCTCAGTTTTTCGAGCGCCGCCACGATGCGCCGCGCGGTCTCGGCCTCTTCGCCCGAAACCTCGGGGTATTGGTGAAGCGCTCTGCGAAACTGCGTCAGATCTTCGATGTCGCTGTTCGTCAGCATGGCGCTTCTCCTGATTGCTGTGACCGTTTTAGGCCATCATTCCCAAGAGTTGGGCATTGCCGCCAGAGGCCGTGGTGTCAACACAGACATGCCGTTCCGCCCGGACCCGCGCGGTGTCGGGCAGGCCGCGCAGCAGCGGAATGATCGCGCCGTCACGCTGGGCCAGCGCGCGGTCGATCTCGCGCGCCGTGGCGTCATCCCCCCACCAGAGCACACCGCCATAGGCCGGGCCGCTTGTGAGCAGATCGGGGTTGATCTGACCGCTGGCTTCGACCGCAACACCGCCAAGGGCGCGCACCGCTTTGGCCTGCGCCGCTGCGGTCTCGGCCCCCGGGCCCATGCAGAGAAGCGCCGGGCGGGGCAGGGTCGAGAGACGGTTGCTCTCACCCGTGGGCCCGGGCATCGACTGGGTCTCCAGCACGGTCGGCTGATGCGCGGGCAGGGCGGGAAGCTGGCTCTGCGCGGCCTCCCATTTGCCAGCGCTTTCCTGATGATCCGGCGCGCTGAAGCGGGGCAGGTAGTTCGGCCCGCCGGCCTTGGGCCCGGTGCCGGAAAGCCCTTCGCCGCCAAAGGGCTGGCTGCCGACGATGGCGCCGATCTGGTTGCGGTTGACGTAGATATTGCCCGCCTCGATCCGCTCCGAGACATGTTGCACCCGGTCGTCGATGCGGGTGTGCAGGCCAAAGGTCAGGCCATAGCCGGTGGCGTTGATGGCGTCGATCACCGCGTCGAGTTCATGGCTCTTGAAGGTCGCGACATGCAGCACGGGGCCGAAAATCTCGCGCTTCATATCGGCAATGCTGTCCACCCGCAGGATCGCGGGGCCGACAAAGGTGCCGCCTTCGGGCGCTTTCAGTTCTGCGATGACACGGCCCTGGGTGCGGGCGGTCTCGATGTGGTCCACGATGGTTTTGCGCGCGGCTTCGTCGATCACCGGGCCGACATCCGTGGACAGATGCCAGGGATCGCCGATGCTCAGCGCCTGCATCGCCCCCGTCAGCATGCGGATCAGGTCGTCGGCGATGTCCTCTTGCACATAGAGGCAGCGCACCGCCGAGCAGCGCTGGCCCGCAGATTGAAAGGCGCTTTCGACGATGGCCTGCACCGCCTGTTCGGGCAGCGCCGTGCTATCGACGATCATCCCGTTGAGGCCACCGGTCTCGGCAATCAGCGGGGTGCCGGGGGCGCAGTGTTCGGCCATATTGGCGCGGATGCGCAGGGCGGTGGCGGTGGAGCCGGTGAAGGCCACGCCGTTCACGCGGGCGTCGCCGGTCAGCGCCGCGCCGACCTTGCCGCCGCCGGGCAGCAGTTGCAGGGCCGCGCGGGGCACGCCCGCCTCATGCAGCACGTCGACGGCGAGTTTGGCGATCAGCGGGGTCTGCTCTGCCGGTTTGGCCAGCACCGCATTGCCCGCCGCCAGCGCCGCAGTGACCTGCCCGCAGAAGATCGCCAGCGGGAAGTTCCACGGCGAAATACAGGTGAAGATACCCGCGGGCGGGGTGTTGGTGGCTTGGCCCGCATAGTAGCGCAGGAAGTCGACCGCTTCGCGCAGCTCGCCCACGCAGTCGGGCAGCTGCTTGCCCGCCTCACGGGCGAGGATGGCGAAAATCTCGCCATAGCGGTCTTCCAACATATCGGCGGCGCGCAGCAGGGTGGCGCGGCGGCTGTCGAGCGGGGCCTCCCAAGGGGCGGCCTTGTCAAGCGCCGTGGCGACATCGGCCTCCGACGCGGGTTGCACCGTGCCGGGGGAGGTGCCGCCGATGGGGTTGATCACCTCCACCGCCGCTTCGGGCGCTGCGTCCCCGGCAAGGATCGGGGCGGCTTCCCATTTGGCCTCGGCAAAGGGCGCGCGGGCCTCTTCAATGGCGGCAAGGGTGGGGCTATGGGCAAGGTCAAAGCCCTTGGCATTGGCGCGCTGCGGCTGGAAGACCTCCGGGCCTTTCGGGATTGTCGGCGCTTTGTCCTGCAACTGGTCAAAAGGATCGGCGGCCACGACCTCTGGCGGCACGTCTTCGTCAACGATCTGGTTCACGAAGCTGGAGTTCGCGCCATTTTCCAGCAGACGGCGCACCAGATAGGCCAGCAGATCGCGGTGCGCGCCCACGGGGGCATAGATGCGGCAGCGGGTGCCGTGTTTCTGCATCACGATGTCATGCAGGGTCTCGCCCATGCCGTGCAGGCGCTGGAACTCATAGACCTCGGGATCGTCGGCCATATGCAGCACGGCGGCGACGGTATGGGCGTTATGGGTGGCGAACTGCGGATAGATGCGGTCGGTCATGTTCAGCAGTTTGCGGGCGTTGGCAATATAGCTCACATCGGTCGCGGCCTTGCGGGTGAAGACCGGGAAACCGTCGATGCCTTCGACCTGCGCCTGTTTGATTTCGGTATCCCAATAGGCGCCTTTGACCAGACGCACCATGATGCGGCGGTCGTGGCGCTGCGCCATGTCATAGAGCGTGTCGATCACCGTGCCCGCGCGGGGGCCGTAGGCTTGCACCACGATGCCGAAACCGTCCCAGCCGGCCAGCGCGGGCTCGCCCATCACCGTGTCGATGACCTCAAGCGAGAGCGCGAGCCGGTCGGCTTCCTCGGCGTCGATGTTGAGCCCCATGCCCGCGGATTTCGCCAACAGCGCCAGCGCCCGCAGACGCGGCACCAGATCGCGCATCACCGCCGCTTCTTGCGCCAACTCATAGCGCGGGTGCAGGGCCGAAAGCTTCACCGAAATGCCGGGGTTTTTGCGGATATCATCATGGGTGCAGGCATCGGCAATGGCCGAGATCGCGCGGGAGTAGCTGAGGTGATAGCGTTTCGCATCCGCCTCGGTCCGCGCCGCTTCGCCCAGCATATCGTAGCTATAGGTAAAGCCCTTTTTCTCCATCCCGCGGGCGCGTTTCATCGCCGCCTGAATGTCCTCGCCCAGCACGAATTGCCGCCCCATCTCGCGCATCGCACGGCTGACGGCGGTGCGGATCACCGGCTCGCCCAGCCGTTTGATCGCCGCGCGCAGATGGCGCACCGGACCGGGCTGGTCATCATCCAGCACCCGGCCCGTCAGCATCAGCGCCCATGTCGAGGCATTGACGAGGCTCGACGTCGAATGCCCCATGTGGCGGCCCCAGTCCGAAGGGGCGATCTTGTCTTCGATCAGCGCATCGATGGTCTCGGCATCCGGCACCCGCAAGAGCGCCTCGGCCAGACACATGAGCGCCACGCCCTCTTCGGTGCTGAGCCCGTATTCGGCGAGGAAGACCTCCATCATGCCCGGCGCCGAAGTGCCGCGAATGTCGCGCACGAGGCCCGCCGCATCCGCCGTGATCGCGGCGCGGTCTTCGGGAGACAGATCTGCGGTCTCGATCAATTCGGCCAGCAGCGGGTCGGGGTCGGCATAGGTACGGGCGTCAATAGTGTGACGCAGGGCTTTGGCGTGATCGAGAGGCATATCAAGCTCCAGTTGATGTTTGGCCTATGATATACCATTGTCAGCGGGAAGATCGCCCGATGATCTGGGTGCGTGAAGTCAATTGTACCGGAGTTTGCAGGAAAACATGTCGAATGACCTTTTGGAGCTGGACCGTTTTGACCGCGCGATTCTGTCCGTCTTGGCCGAGGACGGGCGCATCAGCATCACCGACCTTGCCCGGCGCATCGGCCTGTCGAAATCGCCCACGCAAGCCCGGCTGCGGCGGCTTGAAGAGGGCGGCGTGATCCTGGGCTACCGCGCCCTGCTGGACCCGATCCGTCTGGGGCTGGACCATGTCGCCTTTGTCGAAGTGCGGTTGAACGACACGCGCGAGGCTGCACTGCGGGCCTTTAACCGCGCGGTCGCCAAAGTGCCTGAGATCGAACAGGCCCATATGATCGCCAGCCATTTCGACTATCTGCTCAAGGTGCGCACCCGCAATATGTCCGAGTATCGCCGCTTTCTGGGGGAGACGATCTCCTCCCTGCCGCATGTGGCCAGCACCTCGACCTATGTGGCGATGGAGGCGGTGAAAGAGACCATGCTGGCCGAGACCACCTGAGCACCCGGCCGGGGAAATCCCCCGGCGATCGCCCATTTACACCGCCCGCGTGATGGGTATTGTGCGCCACACTGCGGGCGTGATGGAATGGTAGACATACCAGACTTAAAATCTGTTGGGGCGTAGCCCCGTGTGGGTTCGAGTCCCACCGCCCGCACCATTTTTAAATCCGTACTCTTCAAGTACCTTAAGGCCTTGAAGGGTAAGGTGGTTTCTCCGGTTCGAACGCCTTCATTTCTGTCGAATTCCAATGGGTGGCAAAATACAAGACGCAGGACCATTCTCTTGAGAGTGTAGCTTGATTTTTCCCATATGTGGTAAGGGCTTGAGAGAAAACGCATGGCGAGTTCGAACATTTCGTCAAATGAGCGTGCAGGAAAGGTCATTCGCTCTACTTCGGCCTCGATCTTGGCCTTTTCTGACTGCAGATCGCTAACCTTGGCTTCGTAAGCTTCCGCTACGATCTCATTCTGAGTTCGAGCGGACCGATTCAGCAGGTTCGAACTCTCCGTATCGATCTGTGTCATACGCTTCCGTAGTCTGGTAATTTCCTTTTTTGCCCAAGTTGTGAATCGGCGTGCGAAATTGACCCACTTGGGTGGGTTATGAGCGTGCAAAATTGACCCACCTGCCACGTTAGCATCCGCGCTGAATAGCGCGGAGGAATGAGCAGGTGATATTGATGGAAAGTGTATCGAAGATCCGTCGTTGGATATTGGTTGAGGGTCGCAGCATCCGATCTGTGGCGCGGGCAACCGGTTTGTCGCGGAACACGGTGAAGAAGTATCTGAAGGACGACAGTCCACCGAGCTATCAACGGCAAGCGCCACCGACCCGGCATAAGCTGTGCGATGGATTTGACGCGCGGCTGCAAGAGCTTTTCGAGCAGGATCACAAGCGCCCGCGCCGGGAGCGGCGGACGGCCACGAAGCTTTACGAACAGCTCGTCTCGGAAGGGTATACTGGGTCCTATTCTCCGGTTCAGCGATTTATCCGAGACCTCAAACGTGCCGATGCTGGATCGGGAGAGGCGTTTATCCCCCTGCATTTTGCTGCCGGTGATGCGCTCCAGTTTGACTGGAGCGAAGAGCGCGTTATTCTCGGTGGTGTCGAGCAGAAGGTAAAGGTTGCTCACTTCCGCCTGTGCCATAGTCGCAAACCTCTTATCGTAGCCTATCCCGGCGAGAGCCAAGAGATGGTGTTGGATGCTTTTGTACGGGCGCTGTCCTTCTACGGCGGGGTTCCGCGACGGGTGATCATCGACAATCCCAAAACGATGGTGACCTATGTCTCCCGCTCGAAGGACCGGGTGTTCCATCCGCGGTTCTTGGCGTTGATGAACCATTATGTGATGGAGCCGGTTGCCTGCACCCCCGCGTCGGGTTGGGAGAAAGGTCAGGTGGAGAACCAGGTCCATTTTTTACGAGGCCGATTGTTTGTTCCCATGCCAGCTTTTGATGATCTGGATGGGCTGAACAACTGGTTGCGTCTGCGCTGCGAGGAATTGGCAAGCCGCGCCCATCCTGATCAATCGTCCCGCACGATTGCGGAGGTTTTTGAAGATGAGCGCGCCGAGCTGCGCCCCCTGGGGCGGGCTTTTGATGGTTATGTGGAAAAGACGGTGCGGGTCCGTTCCACCTGCCTGGTTCAATATGCCAGCAATCGCTATAGCGTGCCTTCCCGGTTTGCAGGCCAGCATGTCTCCTTGCGCGCCTATGCGAGCCGGATCGTGCTGGTGTCAGGCCAGGACGTTATTGCCGAGCACAAGCGTCGCTTCACCCGCAACGTCAGCTACTTTGAGCCTTGGCATTATGTTCCTCTACTGGATCGCAAGCCCGGCGCTCTGCGCGACGGCGCCCCTTTTGTGGACTGGCAACTGCCTGAGGCCATGCATCGGATCAGGGAGCATTACATGGCTGGCAAAGGCGGGGACCGGGAGTTCGTCGATCTGCTTCTGCTGGCCCAGGACCACGGAATCGAGGTGGTGGAGACGGCCTGCGAACTGGCAGTTGAACAAAACACGTTGCGCCTTCCTGCCATCACCAATTTGATCAACCAGTTGGTGGAGCCAATCATCACGCCGTTGAATGAGGGTAATGTCTATCCGCAGCTGACCGTGCGGCCCGAGGCCGACTGCAAGCGCTATGAGGCGCTCTGCTCGGCCGAGGAGGCTGCCGCATGAACGCTCTCATCGACCAACTCACCGCCTTGAGGCTGCATGGAATGGCAGCTTGCGCCCATGATTTGCTGTCCGCGCGCAAGCCACCAAGTCTGACCACAGCGATAAAGCAACTGATCGACGCGGAAACTGTAGAGCGGCGAGTGCGTTCCATCCAGTATCAAATGCGCATCGCGAAGTTCCCCCATCATAAGGACTTCGCCACCTTCGATTACGGCGCGGCCGCGGTGAGTAAGGCCCAGATCGAACCCTTCTGCTCGGGTCAGTTCACCGAAGAGGCGCACAACCTCATCCTGGTCGGCGGAACCGGGACAGGCAAAACTCACATCGCCATCGCGCTTGGAACCACATTGATTAACAACGGCAAGAAGGTCCGCTTCTTCAACGCGGTCGATCTGATCAATGCCCTGATCAAGGAACAGGCCGACGGCAATGCCGGGAAGATCATCCGGCAGCTGTCTGCCCTGGATTGCGTCATCATCGACGAGTTAGGCTACATCCCGTTCCCGAAATCCGGCGGCGCGTTGCTGTTCCACCTGATCAGCAAGCTCTACGAGAAAACCAGCGTCATCATCACCACCAACTTGGAGTTCGGGGAATGGGTCGCTGTCTTCGGTGATGCCAAGATGACAACTGCGCTCTTGGATCGCGTCACGCACCACTGTGCCATCATCGAAACGGGCAACACGTCATATCGCTTCGCTCAGAGCAAAAGTCGCAGAGAAAAATAGCCACGTCGCAAGCAAAGCCCCCAGACGGACTCGCTATATGAGGGCGGTCCGCCTGGGGGCTTTGTCACCCAATAGGCGGGTCAAAATTAAACGCTGAAACCGGGTCACTTTTAAACGCTCATTGACACCCAAGTACCTCTTCGATCCCACGCATCCCGAAACATTTTGTCTGCAACCGCGAATGTTGCTTCGTCTGGTTCGAGTGACCGCAGCAGCGCTTCGAACTGCTTCTCAACTTTATCACGCTGAACCGACTTGCCCTTTTCTGAGCAGGATCGGTACTGACACAGGTAGTATGGATACCGCCGCCCAGTTCCGCTTCGTGACCAACAAGAAGTGATCTTGCGACCACATTTGGAGCAAACAAGAAAGCCCCGTAGCGGGAACTCCGTATCGATGTCTTGTCGTGCCGGTGCGACCGCCGAGGACTGCAGGCGATCTTGGATAATAAGGTATGTGTCATAAGAAATAAGTGGCTCGTGAACTGCTTTAGTCAGTGGGATATCTCGCTCTGGCCGTTCCAAGTATCCTGCGTACAAAAGGTTGGTCAAAAATTGTTTTACGCGATCAAATCTGACCTCGGTTCCTCTATAATCCTTTGGAAACTCAGGCCTTGCGTCCAAGAAGCGCTTCACCTCGGACTGAGACTGAAAGCGCCCCGTCGCAAAGCCTTCCAAAGCCTTCCAAAGCCTCTGCGAGGATTGATGCAACCGGTTCATGCCGAACCAGAACCTTGCCCTCTGGACTGCGCCTGTTCTCGTACTGGTAGCCAACGGGAGCCGCGAAAGTCCAGTATCCCGAAGAGAGGCGCGCGATGACGCGTTGACGCGACCGTTCCTTGTTCTTTCCGACCTCCAGTTCACCCAAAAGAACCCGGAGCTTTATTTCGAAGCTAGAGTGCGCATCTTCAGATAGTGTAAAATTTGGACTCTCAAGTCGTGCGTCTACTGCTTGAAGTTTCTTATAGAGATCGCCGTACACGGACACGTCTCGTGCAAACCGGTCGACATCATCTACAATAACCCTTAGGTTTTTGGATCGGTGCTTTCGTAGATACTGGACGAGCGCTTTTGTCCCAGCCCGTTCTCCTAACGTACCGGAGATAACGTCGCTGAATACTTCAACAACTTCATACCCCTTTTCTGCTGCATATCTTCTGCAGCTCTTTTCTTGACTAGAAAGGCCGGCACCTTCACCAACCTGTTTCCTCGAAGAAACGCGGACATAGATGACGCATTTCTGGGGCGAACTTGGAAGATTCTCTTTATCCATAATACCTCCGGGCAGCTTGTTTGCAGCGAGCTATGCTCGCTGCATGAACCATTTGAATGTGAACAGACAACGCCTAAGCGGCATCCTTGAAGTACTCATCCACCGTCCGAAAGATCGCATCATCCAAGTCGTCGGGTACGCTCGAATGCTGCGTAGGATGAATGCCGTATCCGAGGTCGACGAATCCCACGAGAATGGTCCAGAGTACCTTGACGAACTCCTCGCGCTGAGCCGGAGTCAGGCCGAACCTCTCAAGGTCCGGTTCATAAACCCTGAAGTCGGGGCGACCATCATCGTGATTAAGGTTTGTCGGCCGAATGAACGGGACCACGTTGCTAGTGGCGATAGGGTTGGACATGTTCGAACTCTCCTTACTTGTTTTCTGGGTTTGCACTCGAGGGAAACTCGAGGCGTGACAACAAGCTAGAACGACTTTCAAGTCCTTGAAAAGGATAGTCTAAATGACACTATTCAATGGAAAATCGCACATGAACCTATTCGGAAAATCGCACATTTTGAGAGTGCAAGATCAACGGCCGCAGCCGAGTCATGATTGGGTACTTGGGAAACCGCACATCCTGCAACCTACAAAATCATACATCAACGGTACAATTTGAAGGGCGTGTTAGTTTAACTGACATCCAAAATGAGCGAATCAGCTACTGCGAATAGTCTTCGTGTTGTTGTCGCGCACTGCAATTCAGTTCCAAATGTGCAGCGCATATTGACCTGTTCCCGCAATTGGTGTCGGAATATCACTTATCAAACCGTTTGCGACCAAACGCTACCACTTCATCAAATGTTGAAGCATTACATGCGATACTGAAGTGACTCCGTTGCACGTTTGATCAGACGCCTGTCTATTTCTGAAAAAGCCAACAATTCTTTTTCTGGCAGGTCGGCAATTCTTTCGAGCGCTTCTGTATAGTGGTTGGGGTGTCCAAGCATTGGAAGCAAACGCTCCGAAAGAGGTACGGGTATTCCCACCTCATCAATCTCCTTCATCCAACGGGGACGAAACCACGACTCTAGCTCTACTACAAAAAAGGCGTAATCTGCGTCGATGCTCGGATCGATTTCTCGGAGGAGTTGGTTTATAGCAGCGACCGCAGTAGCGTGATTGAACTCACATGCGCCAAGAAATTCGAATGAGCGTTCAATGCCTTCTTGTATCTCATCTTTCGAAAAACACTCTTGGAACCAAGTTAGAAAATCCGCGAGCGTGGGCTTTTTCAATAGCATATCCCACGCCCAAGCCATTTGCTTCACAGACAGTCGCGTCGTTTTGTCGTTTTTGGATTGAAGAAGGGGGCGGATAACCTCAGCGAGCATAAGCCTTTGGTTGTAACCCGGGTGACCGGACCATTCGAACCTATGACGCTTAGCTTCCAGGTGCTTTTTCAAATCGTCTTTCGCGCCATTTAGTACTTCCGCACCGAAATGTCCAAATTTTTTAAGTGTTTCTGGTGAAAGATCATATTTTAAAGGAAGGCTTTGTTGTCGCTCTAATCCGACTGGCCCAAGCTCTGACGGCTCATAGTTCATCAAGATATATTCGTCAGTTTGGTCTGGGTCGGAAAGAACTGGAACGTCTACAGTTAACTCGCCTTCTTGCGGCGGCGAATAGTATAGAAATACGTTGCCTACGAAGTGTTGCATCATCCTTCCAACCCTTCCTCTAATATTTGAGAAAGAAAAAAAATCAAAAGGCTTGGTGCTAATTTCTTTGTCGTAGACAAAAACGTTTTCTGCTGACGTATTTACTCCCTCAATTAAGGTCGAAGTGCACAATAAGATAGGCAGAGTCCCTTCATTGAAAAGCTCTACAAAGAGCTGCGCAACCGCACGAGGGATTTTCCCATGATGCATTCCGATGCCAGCTTCGCATGCCTCTGCCAATATCCATTGATCATGGTAGTTCTCGCGCACCCAAGCGCTGAGTTCGTCAGCGAATTCTGACCCAGCCTTGAATTTCTCATTAAGAAGTTCTTGCACCAAACGCCGCATAGCCGGGGGCGACTTAGAATACACCAGAGATTGCTGATCACTTGCCCCGTTCAAATCTGAAAGGAAACACTTGAACTTCTCTTTCTCCGCTGTGCGATCGACTGTGTTGACGGTAACCGTCTGGTAGTTGGATCGTAAGAACACTAAGCGTTCCTTCCACGAGGGCCCAACGTTCAAAAAGGCGATATTTGGTCCTGCGAGGAAGAACTGCGTCGTCATCCGCAGAGCTCGGTAAAGTGCGACGTTCAGGGTCTGGAAGCGATGGTCTTCTCTATGCGGGTCAAGCTTATAAAATTCGTCCACGAAGAGGAAGTCGATACCCTCAAAGTCATCGCGATTGAGAAATCGCTCTTGTGTCAAAACGAAGATCACTTTGTCGTGGTGACGCTTGTCAGATTGTTTTGATATTACTTGGTATTCTTCACCAAACGTTCTCTCTAACCTTCGGCGGGTTTCATCGATTAAAGCTATTGTTGGAACAATGGCGCAAACGCAGTTCGGCTTCTTTTCAGAAATAAAGGCATCTACGATAAGGCTCTTTCCGAAACTGGTGGGTGCGCTGAGCGCAACATTATCGCCTGAAAGGAGATGGGACAGAACTTCCATCTGTTTTGCGTGAAGGTAGACTTTTTTGTTCAGATGAACTGCGAAGGCTTCCATTGCCATTGCTCGCAATGGGTTCAGGCCGTCAGCATAAATATAGGGAAACAGACCGCAAGCTTCGGCGAGATGTTCGATGGCATCATGTGATCCAAACGGCACTTGCCCTTTCTCGCTCGCATCAAGCAGACGGATCGCGATCTCAAGAGCTTCTTTGTCTTCATATCGTTCAGAGCGTACAATACTACTCGCCTTTGAGATCGCCTCGAAGATGTCGTCGCCACAGTTTGCCCTTCTTCAAGATTCCGGAGTGTATCAAGAGAAGTCATGCAAAAGCCTCTAGTTTCTTATCGAAAAACTCCACAAGGTCAGCTTTCAAATGCATCGGCACAAAGATGAGTTGCAGCCGCACCTTAATGTCACTTTTACTATCTGCAACGAGTTGGTGAAGTGCACTGATTTCACCTTCGATTTCTTTCTGAAATTCATCGGTCAAATCTGAGTGTTTTGAGATTGCAGTGCTCTCGTAAGCAATAAGCACAGGGAAAACCGATTGCTTGAGTAATTTGTCACTGGTTGTATTTTGATGCAGCAACTTTTGAAGGCCGTCAGCTTGAGGGATGCCTTCTGGTATATGTCCGTAGAGCATCGCCTTCTCGGTATCCAGAAATGCAGGAAGCAGATGTTCGCGCACGGATGCCAAGGCGTCTCGGATCGCGCGTCTAGGATCAGTGTAAAATTTCGACTCTCCAAGCCAAAGTTCAATATCGCCTTTGTTGTAAACGACATGAACGGCATCAAAACCTTTGACAGTGTCATTATGGCTAGTTTTCAATATCAGCTTGCACAGAACGGGAAGTGTGCCGAACTCCTGAACACAGGCAATGTGGAGAAGTATTTCCCCAATCTCTCCTCGGCTTTCAGTCTTTTTCGTTCTGTAGACATGAGCTGCCGCAAGTTCGACGCGCTCGTGCCAGTTGGCAGCATCAAGCGTGTCTTTTCGCGTTTGATCCAAGGCAACTTGAGGCAACCAAGAGAAGATGTGTCCAGCAAGCTTTTTTGCGCGCCATTTGTTCCCTTCGTACCCGGCGCACAGACCAATGGAGCTTTCTTCAGCTATCAATGAGGTGCACCGCACTTCCAAAAATCTATCCGGAGTACCAGTGAAATTCTATCCAATTTTTTTAATGAAAAACTCCCGCATAGGTTCAGTATGACTATATTGTGTTCGCTTCGCAATATCGTGTCTTAATACAGGTACTTTGACACAGGATAGCGAAGCGAAGGACTCCTTCCAAACCTCAAAGACCTTACACGGTTAACTTTTTTATCATCCACGGTGGCGCTGTAGGGCCTCCTCCCATGCAGACATAACGGCAAACAGGAAGTTCGAGGTTTCTCCTTTTAGGTGCACCATCTGTTCCCTGATCCGCTTTAGGCCGCTGCTGGCAAAGCGGGGGCCTGCGTCTCTGCGACGGGGCTGGGGAACAGGACGGTAAACCTTGTCCCCTGTCCAAGCGTGCTGTCGACGGTGATGTCACCGCCATGCCCAAGCGCCAGTTTCTTGCAGATCGCAAGGCCAAGCCCGGTGCCGCCTTCGGCGCGGTCTTCGGCGTCTTCGATCTGTGTGAAAGCGTCAAAGATACGCGCAAGGTTCTGCGGCGCGATGCCGGCGCCATTGTCCTCGACCTCAAAGCAGAAACCGCCCGGGGCGGGGCGCCCGCGCAGGTGAATCTCGGTCGCTTTGGAAAATTTCAGCGCGTTGCCCAGAAGGTTGATCAGAATTTGCAGGCTGCGGCCCCGGTCGGCGGTCAGGGTGAGATCGGCAGACTGCACATGCAGCACGGTGCCTTTTTCCCGGGCCATCCCCTGAAACTGATCCGCCACCTCTTCCAACAGCGACCGGGCAGAGAAGGGGGTCTTGTTTAGCGCGAGATTGTTCAATTCCATGCTGGTATAGTCGAGGATGTCATTGATAATGGTCAATAAATGCCCGCTGGCCGATTTGATCCGCTGGCCGTAGAGTTCGGCCTGATCGCCGATACTGTCGAAATGCGCGGCGGTGATCATCTCATCCGGGCCGATCTTGGACGCGGTGTGGTTCTTCAGTTTCGACATGAAGGCGGCATAGCCGATGACGATGGTCAGGGGCGTGCGCAGCTCATGGCTCAACACGCTCATAAACTCCGATTTCGCGCGGCTCGCGCTTTCGGCCGCATCGCGGGCCTTGCGCAGTTCTTCGATGCTCTCATTACGGGTTCGGGTCTCGACAAAATGGCTAAAAAGCGCGGCCAATACGATGATCAAGGCGGTGCCGGCGACGGTCAGGGCGATCAGCGTATATTCCGCCGGGTTGTCATAATGCCCATGTACCGCCAGCGGGGTGACCTGAAAGGCGGCCATGCCGGTGAAATGCAGGGCCAAAATGGCTGCAGTCAACATGCCCGTCATCTTGAGCACATTGAACCGTCCTCCCCGACAGGCGAAATAAAGTGCGGCGACGGAGAGTGTCGTGGCAAAGACCACCGACAGGCCGAGATAGACCATATCCCAGGTGATGATCCCCTGCACCCGGTAGGCGACCATGCCGGTGTAATGCATGGCAGAGATGGCCAGGCCAAAGATCACGCCGCCGAGCACCATGCGCGCCCCTCCGCCGCTGGTGCCGGCCACGACGATGCCCAGGGTTGATCCCAGGATCGCGATGATCAGCGAGGCGAAGGTGAGCGACAGATGAAAGCTCGCCGGGGCGTCGAGTTGATAGGCGAGGATCGCGATGAAATGGGTGCACCAGATCGTCACCCCCGCCGTCATGGCGGTCAAGAAATACCATGACATAGCCTGCGCCCGCGGGCGGTCTAGCGCATGGCGGTAAAGCCGGGAGACCACCCAACTGCCAAAGGCGCAAAGCAGACCGGCGAGCAGGACAAGCCCCAGATCGTGATCCGAATGAATGGTATGAGCGATCTGGAGCATGAAGTAATCTGATGATGTTAATAAAGAATGACCTTTTGCGCGGGGAATGTGGCCAAAATTTGGCGTTTAATTGAAACAAAAGCGCAGGTTTTTGTCGGTGGCGGTTGCAGGGGCGAATGGGGGCTGGCCAATGCCTGTTAATCGGGCGGTAAGACCTGTTGCGCTAAGCCTTGCCGACCGCCCCTGCCGGGGGGCGGGAAAGGTTGAGGGATCGTCATGACGCAGACAGAGGGGGAGATTGGGCGGATCAACCCGCGGCGGGGGCTGTTCAGACCGCGCTGGCTGCCCGTGGCGGGCCGAGGCGGATCGCGGCGGGCAGGGATGGCGCGCGCAACGCGCATAGAGACGGGTAGGATGAGATGGACCCGATGGCGCAATCTTTTGATGCGTTTGGAAACACCCTGTCAGACGCCGTCGCTGCTGGCCCGTAGCGGGGGCCGGGGGCTGCGCATTAAGATCAGCCAGGCCGGCGATGCAGGCGGTCATGGTATTGGGGCCGACCGGAGGGTAGATGAGCGCAACGCGGGGCTGTGCAACGGGGGCGCTCAAATCCGCGTTGAATTTGTCGCGGAAGGTCGGGTCCGCGAAGCGAATGAGATGGCCTGTGGTGTGACCAATGGTCTGGGCGATTGCCTGATTGGGCAGGAGATCGGCCAGCTTTTCGGAGCCAATCTGATCGACCAGCGGCCCATCGCTGCCGTGCTGCGCACTCTCCAAGATGGGGCGTCGGTGCAGGGGCGGTTTGAAATGCATCCAAATGAGGCGGGCGCACGGATTATCGAAGGCAGCTTTACCCCGGTGATAGGGCCGGAGGGTGCTGTTCGAGGCATCCTGTTTCTCGGGGCAGAAGTGACCGACATGGACGCAGGCTCTGATGCCCGGACCGGTGATCGCGCCTGTCATAGGCGGCACGGTCTTGGCCTCTTCAGGGGAGGCTGAGGGGCGGGCGTTTGAGGCGGTTTTCACCAACAAAAGCGCCGGACCGCCCGCGTCAAGTCGAATGAAACGGGCGGTCGGGGCCGCGACCCCACAGCGCAGACCGCCCGCATCAAGCGCCTAGTCGCGCTTGCCCGCGAACCGTTCGGACCATGTTTCCCGGTCGTCATCGCTGATCTTGGCAAAAAGCACCTCGGGGACTTCAAAGCCATGACCAGCCGGGAGCTTGCCCAGAGCCGCAGGCACGTCGTCCGGCCAAGGCATGTCAGAAACCTTCATCGCGTCAAGCATGGAGGCTGCCGCGGTGGGGATGAACGGGGCCGAAAGCACCGCGTAGAGCGGGATCAGGTTCAGAGCCAACCGCACCTGGGCCGCGGCCTTGTCGGGGTCGGTCTTGAAGGTGGTCCAAGGGGCCTGCGCTTGCAGATATTCGTTGCCCGCCGCCCAGATGCCACGCAATTCGGCGGCGGATTTGCGCACTTCCATCGCGTCCATCAGGGTCTCATAACGGGCCACGCGGGCGGTGATGTCGGCGATCAGCGCCTCTTCGGCCGCGCCATAGTCTCCGGCTTCCGGCACCGCTTCGCCGAATTTGGAGCGGCAGAATTTGGTGATCCGGCTGATGAAATTGCCCAGCACATCGGCCAGATCCTTGTTCACCGAGGCTTGGAAGTTTTCCCAGGTGAATTCCGCATCCGAGGTCTCTGGCGCATGGCTCAGAAGCCACCAGCGCCAATAGTCCGCGGGCAGGATTTCCAGCGCCTGATCCATGAACACGCCGCGCCCGCGCGAGGTGGAGAATTGCCCGCCGTCATAGGTCAAGTAGTTGAAAGACTTGATGTAATCCACCAGCTTCCAGGGCTCGCCCGAACCCTTGATCGTGGCCGGAAAGCTCAGCGTGTGGAAGGGCACGTTGTCCTTGCCCATGAACTGGGTATAGCGCACGTCCTCGGCGCCCTTGTCCATGCGCCACCAGCTTTCCCAATCGCTGCCTTTGCCCGCGTCGACCCATTCCTGCGCGCAGGCGATATATTCGATCGGCGCGTCGAACCAGACGTAGAAAACCTTGCCCTCCATGCCCGGCCAGTCCTGATCGCCGCGTTTCACCGGCACGCCCCAGCTCAGGTCGCGGGTGATGCCGCGGTCTTGCAGCCCGTCGCCGTCATGCAGCCATTTCTTGGCGATGGAGGTGGTCAGCACCGGCCAGTCGGTCTTGCTGTCGATCCAAGCGTCCAACTCGTCCTTGAGCTGGCTTTGCTTGAGAAAGAGATGCTTGGTCTCGCGCATTTCCAGATCGGTCGCGCCGGAGATGGTCGAGCGCGGGTTGATCAGGTCTTCGGGGTCGAGCTGCTTGGTGCAATTGTCGCATTGATCGCCGCGTGCATCCTCGAAACCGCAATTGGGGCAGGTGCCTTCGACATAGCGATCCGGCAGAAAGCGCCCGTCGGTGGGGGAGTAGATCTGGCGTTGCGAGACCTCTTCGATCAGCCCCTGATCCGCCAGCGCGCCGGCGAAATGCTGGGTCAGCTTGTGGTTTTGCGGGCTGGAGGAGCGGCCAAAGTGGTCGAAGCTGAGGCCGAAGCCCTCGGCGATGCGGGCCTGCACGGCATACATCTCGGCGCAATATTCCGCGACCGGCTTGCCCGCCTTGGCCGCGGCCAGTTCGGCAGGGGTGCCATGCTCGTCGGTGGCGCAGAGGAACAGCACCTCCTGCCCGCGACCGCGCAGATAGCGCGCGTAGAGGTCGGCGGGCAGCTGGCTGCCCACGAGATTGCCCAGATGTTTGATCCCGTTGATATAGGGGATGGCGGAGGTGATGAGGTGGCGTGTCATATCTATATTCCCGGTGCTTGGCGCAGCCATATCGCAAGGGCTGGGCCGTTGCCAGCAAAAGACGGGGTGCGCCTATTTGCGGTCCCGCGCCCGGCCCAGCAGCCGCCCGATCAGGAATGTCGTGCGCGGGGCATAGACATAGGGTGTCCGCTCGGTCCGGGTCGGGCGGGCGCGCATCCGGGCAAGGCCAAAGATCACCAGCACCCCATGCGCCACGGCGACCATCGAAAACAGCGCCGCCGCGCCAAAGGCTTCGATCAGCACCGAGGCCAGATAGGGCGCGCCGATGGCGCCCAGGGCAAAGAAGAACATGAGCGCCGCCGAAAGCTCGACACGCTCATCGGAATTGGCAAAGTCATGCGCATGTGCGGCAGAGACGGAGTAGATCGGAAAGGTCGTGGCCCCAAAGAGCCCCGCCGAGAGCATGATCCCCGCCGTGCCATAGCCTGCCGCCATGACCGTGACGGCACAGCCGCCCATCGCCGCGACGGAAAGCCAGATCAACACCGAGCGGCGGTCGAATTTATCGGCCAGCATCCCCACCGGATATTGCGCCAAGGCGCCGCCCAGCACGAAGGCGGCGAGAAACCAGGCGATCTGCGGAGCGGTGAGCCCGACCTCTTCGCCATAGATCGGGCCGACCATGCGGAAAGACGCGCTGGAGACCGCCGCCACCACGACGCCTGCGGCGGCAAGGGGCGAGCGGTCAAAGGCCAGACGCGGGCGCAGGCGCGGCTGGCTTGGGGTTTCGGGCGGGCGGACTTTGGTGAGGGTCAGCGGCAGCAGTGCCGCGCAGCAGCCGATGGCGAGCAGGTTGTAGGAGACATAAGACGCCGGGGCCAGCACGCCGACGATCAACTGCGCGGCGAGCGAGCCGCTCATGTCGACCACCCGGTAGACCCCCATCGTGCGCCCACGGGTTGCATTGGTGACCTTGGCCTGCATCCAGGCCTCGATCACCGTATAGCAGCCCGCGACACACATCCCCGAAGCCACGCGCATCAGCGCCCAGGCATAGGGGTCAACCACCATCATATGCGCCATCAGCCCGATGGCCCCCGCCGCGGTGAAAGCGGCAAAGGCGCGGCTGTGGCCGACGCTGCCCATCAGCCGCGGCGCCCACCAGCAGCCGATGAAGAAGCCGAGGAAATGCGCCGAGCCGAGCATCCCGATCTCTTGCCGCGAGAAGTCGAGTTGCAGGCCCGAGAGCACGTCGAGCGGCCCCACACCTCCGGTAGAGAGTTGCAGCAGGATGACCGAGAAAAATAAAGCGGCAAAGGAAATCAGCAGGCGCATGGGCGCACATTGGGCCGATTGGGGGGCGAACGGAAGGGCCAAAGCATGTGATCTGCGCTTTTGCGGGAGGGCGACGCAAAGCGCCAAGTGAAAGACCCTTGCGAAGGCGCGGCAGGCGGCTAGGGTGCGGGCAAATCACAGATAAGGACCCCCGGCATGAAGATGAAGAAACTTGGCAGCAGCGATATCGACGTCTCGCATTTCTGTCTGGGCTCGATGACCTGGGGCAGCCAGAACACGGCCGAAGAGGGCCATGCCCAGATCGACCGCGCGCTGGAGGCGGGGATCAACTTTATCGACACCGCAGAGATGTATCCGGTGAACCCCGTACGCGCCGAGACTGTGGGCCGGACCGAAGAGATCATCGGCCAGTGGTTCGCCCGCGACAACCGCCGCGCCGAGGTGGTGCTGGCCAGCAAACATTCGGGCGAGGGGATGCAGCACGCGCGGAACGGGGCGCCGATCACCTCCAAGACGATCCCCGAGGCGATCGAAGGCTCGCTGAAGCGGTTGCAGACAGATTACATCGATCTTTACCAATTCCACTGGCCCAACCGGGGCAGCTATATGTTCCGCAAGAACTGGCACTACGACCCCTCCGGTCAGAACCGGGCCGAGACCATGGCCCATATGGAGGATGCGCTGGGCGCGCTGCAGCGCGAGGTTGAGCGCGGCACGATCCGGGCCTTTGGCCTGAGCAATGAAAGCGCTTGGGGGCTGACCCAATGGGCCGCGGTGGCCGAGCGCGTGGGCGGGCCGCGTCCGGTCTCGGTGCAGAACGAATATTCGCTGCTGTGCCGTCTGGCCGATACCGATGTGGCCGAGACCTGCGTGAATGAGCAGATCGACATGCTGGCCTTTTCGCCGCTGGCCACGGGGCTGCTGACCGGCAAATATCAGGGCGGCGCGGTGCCGCAGGGTTCGCGCCTGTCGATCAACGAAGACCTTGGCGGCCGCGCGACCCCGCGTGCGTTTGAAGCGGTGGCGGCCTATCTTGAGGTGGCCGAGAAACATGGGCTGAACCCCGCACAGATGGCGCTGGCTTGGTGCGACACACGGCCTTTCATGGGGTCGGTGATCTTTGGGGCGACGAGCCTTGAGCAGTTGGAGATTGCTTTGGGCGGGGCGGATCTGACGTTGAGCGATGAGGTCATGGCCGACCTCGATCGGGTGCATAAAGCCCAGCCGATGCCCTTTTGATGGGCCGACCCTGGTCCCAAAGGGCGCGTCAGACGCTTGCCCTGGTCCTGCTCGGCACGCTGGCGGCCTGCAACACCGCGCCGCCGCAGGAGGGGTTTCGCGATCCGGCGGCGCTGATCGGGGCGACCAGCCGATATGATGCCGCGCGGTTTGCGGGGGACTGGCAGGTCCGCGCGGCCTTTCCGGGCGATGGCGATCTTCAGGCGGTGCGTTTCGCGCGGCAGGGGCCGAGCTTTGTCGAACATCGGCAATCTTGCGATGCCACGGGTCTTTGTGCCCCTCGGCGCGTTCTATGGGAGGCGAGCGAGCAGGGGCCGGGGCGCTATAAGCTGCGGGCCAGGCAGGGCGGGGCTGAAAAGGCGCTTTGGGTGCTCTGGGTCGATGAGGGGTTTCGGACCGCCGTGATCGGCGCGCCGGACGGGCGCTATGGCTGGATTCTGGACCGCGAGGCAAGCGGCGGCGCGGACCGTATCGCGGCGGCGCAGCAGATTTTGGACTTCAACGGTTATGACATAGGCGCGCTGCAAATCCGGCGCTGAGGGGCTAAGGCACTGGCAAAGCTGCCGGACTTCGGCCTATAGGCGGGTATGACCAGTCTTTTCGCGCCCGATCTGTGGATCCTCGTCACCCTTGCCGCCGCCGTGTTTCAAACCGGGCGTTTCATGCTGCAAAAGCATCTGGCGACCGATCGGCTGTCGGCAGGTGGGGCGACCTTTGCGCGGTTTCTCTATTCCGCGCCTTTCGTGGCCCTGCTGCTGCCAATCTACCTGAGCCTCAGCGGGCAGGCGCTGCCGCCGCTGACGCCGGGCTTTTGGCTCTATGGGCTGCTGGGCGGCACCGCGCAGATCATGGCGACGGTCTGTGTGGTGCTCTTGTTCAAACAGCGCAATTTCGCGGTGGGCATCACGTTCAAGAAAACCGAGGTGATCCAGACCGTGCTGATGGGCTGGATCGTGTTGGGCGAAGGGGTCACGGCCCTGGGCTTTGCCGCCATCGCCCTTGGGGTGCTGGGGCTGTTGCTCCTCTCGGGCGGGGCCGAGGCCAAGGGGCTGCGCTTGGCCGACCTGCGCAACCGCGCGGCGGGGCTGGGCATTGCCTCGGGGTTTCTCTTTGCAATCTCGGCGGTCTGCTACCGGGGCGCGTCGCTCGCCGTGGTCTCGGATGATCCGCTCCTGCGCGCCGGGGTGACACTGGCGGCGGTGGTGCTGATGCAGACGCTGATCATGGCGGTCTGGCTGCGCCTGCGCGAACCGGGGCAGATGCGCCGGGTCTGGGCGGCGCGGCGGGTGGCGGTCTGGATTGGGCTCACGTCCATGGGCGGATCGCTCTGCTGGTTCATCGCATTCACCCTGCAAAACGCGGCCTATGTGAAGGCTCTGGGGCAGGTGGAGCTGATTCTGAGCGTCGCCGCCGCTACCCTGTTTTTCCGCGAGCGGATCTCGCGCCGCGAATGGGTTGGCATGACGGTGCTGGCCGCGTCGATCGTGATGCTGGTCCTGGTGACCTAGCGCGGCATCGGGCGGCCATGCAGGCGCAGAAACAGGCTCTCTTCGTCGTTGTTCTTGAAAAACGGCACCGAGGCGGGCGGGTTGGTATCGCGTGCGCGGGCGGCGACTTCGGCCAGCACAACCTCGGTGATGAAAGGCATGTCGAAAGACCGCGCCCGGCTCAGCGGCACCCATTGCAGATGCGACAGCTCATCACAGGCGGCGCTGAAATCATCCGGATCGCTGGCAAGGTCATCGGCATCCACTAGAAAGAACCGCGCGTCGAAACGCCGCGGGCGGCCGGGGGGCGTCAGGGCGCGAAAGACGAACTGCAGCGCCGAGGCGTCGGGCAGATGGCCGGTGGCGGCGAAGGTCTGCCAATCGGGCGGCACCGCGCCTTCCCATCTGCCTTTGCGGCCCAGCACCAGCCCGGTTTCCTCCCACAGTTCGCGCACGGCGGCGACGGCAATGGCATGGGCCAGCGCCGGGTCGGCATCGTCGCAAAGCCTGCCGTTGCACAGGTCATTGACCGGGGCGGCCAGCGGCACCTCAGCATCCCCGGCATCGACCGCCCCGCCGGGAAAGACGAATTTATTGGGCATGAAGGCCGCCTTGGCCCCGCGTTGCCCCATCAGGATATGCGGCGTGACATGGCGGTCGCGCAGCACGATCACCGTGGCGGCGTTGCGGACTTTGGTCTTGTCGATGGTCATCGGGCGATGCTCCGGCGGTCAGGGGCCGAAGGGCAGGCCGGTCAGCTGGCGCGTCCGAAGCCGCCCATCTTCTTGGCCCATTGAAAGCCGATCAGGGCTCCCTTCAATCTGGGCAGAAGGTAGAGGGACAGCGCCGTGCAGCCAACCGCAAAAATCGTGAACAGCGTCAAAGGCTCAGGCCGCCAGACGACAAAGGCGATGTGCAGGGCCGGGGCCAGCAGATGGCCGACAAAGAGAATGGTCAGATAGGCGGGCCCGTCATCGGCGCGGTGGTGGTGGAATTCCTGCCGGCAGACCGCGCAGTCGTCATTGACCTTGAGATAGCCGTAAAGCAGCTGTCCGCCGCCGCAGGAGGGGCATTTGCCCCGCCAGCCGCGCAGCATCGCCGGCAGGCGCGGGCGGTCGTCTATGGCGGCGGTATCCGCGCTGTCGGGGGTGGCTTGCTGCAGTTGAGACATGGGGGGCATCCTCTGGTTGGCTCTTAAATGGCGCGGGTGCTGCGAAAAGAAAACCCCTGTGGCGCCCCTTGCGGCGCCATGTCGCGCAGGGGCGGCTGCCGCCTTCCAAGAAATTTGCAATTTATGCGACGGAAGTTTGCGCGCCCCGCGTTTGACCTTGTGATCGCGGCGCCAAGGCGTGAAACGATCGTCAAGAAAATGTGGAGTATCACGATGACCATCCGTACCAATATGAAGATCGCCGCTTTGTCAGGCCTGCTGGCCTTTGGGGCCGTAGCGGCCACGGCGCAGCCCGGCGATGGCAAGGGGCTTTTCCAGCGCCTCGACGCCGACAGCAACGGTGAGATCACCCAAGCCGAGATGCAGGCCCATGCCGAGGCGCGTTTTGCCAAGGTTGACGCCGATGGCGATGGGTTTGTCACCGGCGAAGAGCTTAAGGCCGCCGGCGATACGCGCCGGGCAGAGCGGGCCGCGAAGATGCTGGAGCGCTTTGACGCGGACGGCAATGGCAGCCTTGATGCGTCGGAGTTGGAAGCCATGGGCGGCAAGCACCACGGCAAAGCCGGCAAAAAGGCCCGCATGGGCGGCGCGAAGATGATCGAGCGGATGGATGCCAATGAGGATGGCAAGCTCTCGCTGGAAGAAATGACCGCCCGCCATGACCCGGCCAAGATGGTCGAGCGTCTGGACAAGGACGGCAACGGCAGCCTCAGCGCCGAAGAGTTCAAGCAAGCCCGTCATCATGGCATGCGGCACGGCAAGGCCCATGACAAACCGGCGCAGGATTGATCCTGAATCGGAATGCGTGAAGTCCGGGCGCGCTTGACGTGGCGCGCCCGGGCCTTAGCCATAGCGGGATGCAGAATTTGTCCGACGACCAGCGCGATGCGGATGCCGAGCTATTGCAGCGCTACGCCAACGGGGATGCCACCGCCGCGCGGTTGTTGACCGCCCGTTTGGCGCCGCGGCTGCACGGCCATGCGCTGCGGGTCTTGGGCGACCGGGCCGAGGCCGAGGATGTGGCGCAAGAGGCGATGCTGCGGCTCTGGCGTCAGGCCCCCGACTGGCGCAGGGGCGAGGCCAAAGTGTCGACCTGGCTCTACCGGGTGGTGGCGAACCTCTGCACCGACCGTCTGCGGCGGCGCAATGCGGGCGCGGTGCCGGGCGGGTTGGAGGCGGTGGCCGAGCCTGCCGATCCAGCACCCGGGGCGGCAGAGAGGATACAGCAGGCGGCACGGGCGGATGCCTTGCAGCGCGCTTTGGCACGCTTGCCCGACCGGCAGCGCCAGGCGGTGGTGCTGCGCCATATCGAGGGGCTTGGTAACCCCGAGATTGCAGAGATACTAGAGGTCGGGATCGAGGCGGTGGAGAGCCTAACGGCACGGGGCAAGAGGGCATTGGCAGCGCAGCTATCGGCGCAGCGGGAGGCATTGGGGTTCGAAGATGACGGATTTTGACACAGACGGGTTGGAAGATTTCTTTGCCGCGGCGCGGGCCACACCGCCAGCGCTGCCGGCGGGCTTGCAGGCGCGTATCCTTGCGGATGCCGCGGCGCATATGCCCGCCGCGCCGCGCCCGTGGCACCGGGCGCTGTGGCAGCTGCTGGGCGGGGCCGCCGGGGTCGGCGGTTTGGCGATGGCGGCGGCGGTTGGCGTCTGGCTCGGGGTCGCGCCGCCAGCAAATCTGCCGGATCTTGCGGGGCAGATCGTGTCGGGGCAGATCAGCATGGCCGAGAGCAGCGAGTATGAGACCGGGGCGCTGATCGGCGTCTATGGTTGGGATATGGAGGGAAGTTAAGGTGACATCCAGCAAGACCCCGCGCAACAGGCGCCTTCTGCGGTGGGCGCTTGGCCTGTCACTGGCGCTGAACCTGCTGGTGCTCAGCGCCATCGGCGGCGCGCTTTGGCGTCATAGAGGAATGGGGCCGGGGCGGGACCATCTGCCCGGCCTGCGCAGCTATGCCACGCCCTATGTGCAGGCCCTGCCGCAAGAACGCCGCCGCGCCTTGCACCGCGACATGCACGCCGGGCAGCAAGCCCCGCATCTGAACCGGCAGGCCCGGCGCGCGCATTACGCGCAGATGTTGGCGGCCTTGCGGGCGGAGCCTTTTGATCCGGCAGCGGCGCAGGCGGTGCTGACCCGCCAAAGCGACGCGGTTGCCAGCGTGCAGACCGCCGCCCATGCGGCCTGGCTGGCGCAGGTGGGGGCGATGTCCACGGCGGAGCGCAGCGCCTATGCGGATGCATTGGAAACGCAGCTGAAGGATAGGGCGTGGGGCCGGGGCAGACGCCCGCATGAGAGCCCCTGATCCGCAGGACGCTTGCCCTTGCAAGAGTGTCAGGCTAGGGCAGGGCCATCAATGACGGCAGCGCGCTCGCGCCGTCCTGCCCGCGATGAGGACGCCGCCGATGCAAGACCAGACAGTGATAGCAGGCGACGTGCTCGCCCGGGCGAAACCCTCGACCGGGCGCCGTGTGGTCGCGCTGATCTCCTTGGTGGGGCTGGGGGCGGTCCTGCTGCATGCGGCGCTGACACAGCCGGTCGATGCAGGCTGGCGCGTCGCACTGATCCTGCTCGGTCTGGCCTTTATCGCGCTGGCCGAACTCATGCGCCGCTCGACCGGCAGTTCAATCGAGCTGACCCCCGAGCTGCTGCGCGATGCGGATGGCACGGTGATCCTGCGGCTGGAGGAGATCGAGCGCATTGAGATGGGCTATTTCGCGATGAAACCCTCGAATGGCTTCTTGCTCAAAAGCCGCGTCCGCCAGCCACGCGGCTGGCGTTTGGGCCTGTGGTGGCGTCTGGGCCGCCGGGTTGGCGTGGGGGGCATGACGCCCGGACGCGAGACAAAATATATCGCGGAGATGATTTCGGCCCGGTTGGCCGAGCGTCAGGCCCGTTAAATTTGAGGCCCGTTAACTGTCAGACCAGACCGTACGCGGGGCATAGCGCGGGCGGGTGAAGGCGAAATTGTGAATCTCGCGCTGTTCCAGCCCGGTCTTGAACAGCGGATCAAAGTCGCGCCAAGTCTCCACCAGCGTCACCCGCTCCTTATTCGGCATGACCGGCAATTTGTTGTGCCAGTTCCGGACCTTACGGCTTGTCAGCGGCGGCACCCAGCCACGCACCTGTGACCAGTCAACATGATAGCGATTGTTTGGTTCATCATACCAGAGCGAGGTCACGCGCAGCGCCGTCTTGCCCTGGCCGCGGGTCATATACTCAAACAACCCCTGCATGCCGCGCAGGTAGTCGGGGTCAATCGCCTGCGTCTCGCGCGAGATGGCGTCGCCGATGGTATAGGTCGCGTTTTGGTTGAGGTTATACATCCGGTAGGCGTCAAAGATCGAATACATCGACAGATAGGCAAAGAAGATCACCGGCATGATGATCACGGTTTCCAGCGTGATGCTGCCCGCTTCGCGGCGCGAGAATTTTGACAGGGCGGTGATAAGATGGCGCATCAGTTCGGCTCCTGTACAAAGGCTGCGGTAGAGATCATCGCGACGCGGCCGGCCCCGTCTTTGTCCAGCGCATAGCCCAGCCCGGTGGTGGGAAAGAGCGGCTCGAAACCGACGCAGGCGCGCAGCATCATCATCTCATGCTCGACCCCGAGGGACCAACCGCGCACCGGTTTGGGGTCTTCGGAGGTATCCACGCAATCGGCGGCCTGATCGAAGGCGGCAAAGTTGCGCGGGTTGATGCGGATCATCTCAAGCCGCAGGGTGCTGTCGCAGTTCTGGATAAAACCCGAGCTTTCGCAGATCATGTCCTTGATCTGGGCATGGGTCATCGGCGTATTGGTGTTGAGCCGGATGAAGCGCACCGTCATGTCCAGACCGCGGTCCAGAAACATATGGCGCATCGCATAGACGCTCATCTCGACGGACATGATCAGCGCGGCGAACAACAGCGGCACCAGGATGACGAATTCGATCAGCATGGTCGAGCCGTCCTCATCGCCGCGAAAGCGGCGCCAGGCTTTGACAGCGGCATGTATCATTGGGTCAGCCTCAACTGATTGATCTGGCGGGCGATGGCTTCGAAAGCATCCACGATCTCGGCCCCTTCGACCCGAAAGAAATGGCTGTCGGAAGAGGCACAGTCTTTCATCACCGAGGCGCCATGGTCGTTGACCTCAAAACCGATGGACCAGATCACGATCCCCTTGGCTTTGGCGGCGTCACAGATGTTTTCCAGCAGATTGTCGGCCTGGGTGGGCGTGTATTTGGTCCAGTAGTATTTATGCCGCTCTTCCCAGCGAACGTTTTCGTTAAGCCAATAGTACAGCGGGAAGTCGCTCCAATGGCGGCGGTAGTCCTTTTGAGAATAGGCCTCGGCAACAAGGCGACGGGTTCTCACATTGATGCCATCCGTCATCAAGATGACGGTCTTGAGCGTGTCGATATCGCGGTAGGGAGCAGGCCGGCCCTGAAAGGCGGGATCGACGCCAGCGGTTTCGTTGATCTCCTGGAAAGACGGGTCGAGCAGCGCCACGCCCCATTTCAGCCCCAGATGGATCGACGTGTTCGCACGGGGACGGAACTTTGCGATGCGATTCTTCAGCGCGGTGGCATTCTGCGAGAACGGGTAGACCGTTTCATATTTGCGCTTTGGGCAGCCGGGGTTGTCGATATTGTTGTAACGATCCTGGTTGGCAAATTCTTTGCCATTCCAGCTATAGCCCGCTTCGAAATGCTGCATATGCTCATATTTGCGGGTGGTGCTGATCGCGGTCTCTTTAAACTCGCTGTCATCAAAATCGACGCAGAAAGAAAAATTGTGCAGCCGGTCCACGTTGAGTTTCCTCATGATCTTCTTTCCCACGTTGACCTGCGCGGTATAGGGGACCACGGAAACCGAAATCAGGTCTTCGTTCTCGGGCTTGAGCACCGTATCGATGAACACCGCACTGGCGTTGTGTAGATTGTTGATCTTGTTGTTCTCACGCATGGAGCCGGAAATATCGAGCACCATGGAGATTTCGACTTTGTTGATCTTTTCCTCGGCGGTGGATTTCGCGGGCACGTAGAGTTTATCCGTGCCGAAGTTGTCCATGAACAGGGTGTTGAGATTGCGCGAGGCATCGACCGTGACCCGGCGGTAGTTAAGCCCTTCGTCCACCACGACAGAGGAAACATATTCCGACATGCCCGCCTTGTTGAAATAGTCGCGCGCCACCTCTTCGGGGTCGAGCGTCTGATCCAGATCGGCGGCAGCCAGCACCGCGCGGTCGGCCACGGCCTGCACCCTTGAGCGTTCGCGCTCATGGCGCATCAGGTCGACCCCGACACCGCCAAGCAGCACCATGATAAGAACCAGAAAGACGGCGAAGATCGTGATAGAGCCGTCTTCTTTGTGAGCAAAGCGGTACAAGAAGCCCGGCAGGGCGGTCTGGAGCTTTGCCTCTGAGCGATGTGCATCTGTCATTTTCGTTGACCTTTCTGGCCCGGCCCGCGGATCGGGCCAAAGCGGCTGTGGCGGATGTCGCCTTGGGACATTTGTCACCACAGAAAGTGTCCAGAATTGGGCGCGGGCGGGGCGATTCCGGGAGTGGGGTGGGCCATGTCACCGGGGGGGCGGTGAGATCTGGTTGGAAGGGGCGCGCAGGGGGCTATCGCACCGGGGCACATGGAAAGGGGAAGGTCAGGGAATCTTTGGCCAATTAACGAATAAATAGGTCGCACCTTTCATAGAGGCAGCCTAGGGTGCCGCGGCATGCCGCAGGCAGCAGGTGAGTCGTGCCAGAAAAGCGCAATGCGACTCGAGAGAAGGAGGAAAGACTGATGAATCCAGCCAATGAACCGAGTTTCCGCGATAGTGTGGACCTGATGTTCAACCGCGCGGTGGCGCTGATGGATTTGCCACCTGGCCTCGAAGAGAAAATCCGGGTCTGCAACGCGACCTATACGGTGCGTTTTGGCGTGCGCCTGCGGGGGCGTATCCATACGTTCACCGGCTACCGCTCGGTCCATTCGGAACATATGGAGCCTGTGAAGGGCGGTATTCGCTATTCCATGGCGGTGAACCAGAACGAGGTTGAGGCGCTGGCGGCGCTGATGACCTATAAATGCGCGCTGGTCGAAGCGCCCTTTGGCGGCTCAAAGGGCGGGCTTTGTATCGACCCGCGCGACTATGACGAGCATGAGCTGGAACTGATCACCCGGCGCTTTGCCTATGAGCTGATCAAACGCGACATGATCAACCCCGCGCAGAACGTGCCCGCGCCCGACATGGGCACCAGCGAGCGCGAGATGGCCTGGATCGCGGATCAGTACAAACGCATGAACACCACCGACATCAATGGCGTCGCCTGTGTGACGGGCAAGCCGATCAATGCCGGGGGCATTCAGGGCCGGACCGAGGCCACGGGCCGCGGTGTGCAATATGCGCTGCATGCGTTCTTCCGCGATGAACTGGGGCTGGCAAAGGCCGGTCTGAGCGGTGCGCTCGCAGGCAAGCGGATCATCATTCAGGGGCTCGGCAATGTGGGCTATCACGCCGCCAAGTTCCTGAGCGAAGAGGACGGCTGCAAGATCACCACGATCATCGAACGCGACGGTGCCCTGCACAGCGCTGAGGGGCTGAATGTCGAATCCGTGCACAAGTGGATCGAGAAACACGGCACCATCAAAGGCTATGCCGATGCGACCTTCGAGGCCGATGGCGCCAAAATGCTGGAAGCAGAATGTGACATTCTGATCCCGGCAGCCTTGGAAGGGGTCATCAACCTGAGCAATGCCGATCGCGTTCAGGCGCCGCTGATCATCGAGGCCGCGAATGGCCCGGTGACCGCCGGTGCGGATGAGGTGCTGCGCAAGAAGGGCACCGTGATCGTGCCTGACATGTATGCCAACGCGGGCGGTGTGACGGTGTCCTACTTTGAGTGGGTCAAGAACCTCAGCCATATCCGTTTTGGCCGCATGCAGCGCCGGGCCGAAGAAGCACGCCACCAGCTGGTGGTGGACGAGCTTGAGCGGCTCTCTGCGGACAAGGGTCTGGGCTGGACGCTGAGCCCGAACTTCAAAGAGAAGTACCTGCGCGGCGCCGGGGAGCTGGAACTGGTGCGGTCGGGGCTCGATGACACGATGAGCACGGCCTATGAGGCGATGGCCCATGTCTGGCACAGCCGCAATGATGTCGATGACCTGCGCACCGCGGCCTATCTGGTCTCGATCGGGAAGGTGGCGGAAAGCTACCGCGCCAAGGGGCTGTAAAAGATCAGACGGGGGGGCAGGCGCCCCCCGTTTTGCATTTGAGGCCGGGTGCCGCCTTCGCGGTGCTCACCATCGCTGGAACCTCGCCAGCGTGCCGGATGAATCGCCCCGCACTCTGGAAGCGCTGGCAACACAGCACTAGGTTGCCCGGCAGGGGCCCGAATCCCCGTTTGACAAACAACGGAGCAATCACATGAACAAGATCACTTTCGCCGCTCTGGCCGCGATGAGCATGGCGGTCTCGGGCCCGGCGCTGGCGGCCTCGAAGAAAGAGGTGAGCTGCACCCATCAGGCCGCCGTGGTGGCCGCCGTGCAACAGGCGCGGCTGGACCGGGTGAAGGAGCGGCAAGTGCCCGCCGCGGTCGAGGCCAATGCGACATGGCCCGAGGATTACAACACCGCGATCCCGCTGGTGACGCCTTGGGTGTACCAGATGAAAATGCGCGACGTGAAAAAGAACGATCTCGCCGCCGCCTGGAAGGAAATGTGCCTCGCACAGTGAGAGCGCAAGACGTTGGGCCGGGCTGCCGCCGCGCCCGGCTCAGCGCGCGTTTTGACGCTGGCCCGGCGCGGCGCTACTGGACTTTGATCCGCTGCGCCCGGTATATGAAGGCATGAGCCTGCCCCCTGGATTTTTGGAAGAACTGCGTGACCGCGCCAGCCTGTCTCAGGTGGTGGGGCGCAAGGTCATTTGGGACAATCGAAAGTCCAATCAGGGCAAGGGCGACATGTGGGCGCCATGTCCCTTCCATCAGGAAAAATCCGCCAGCTTCCACGTCGATGACCGCAAAGGGTTCTATTACTGCTTTGGCTGCCACGCCAAAGGGGATGCGATCTCCTTCGTGCGCGAGACCGAGAATGTGAGCTTTATGGAAGCGGTGGAAATCATCGCCCGCGAAGTCGGCATGCCGATCCCCAAACAAGACCCGCGGGCGCAGGCCAAGGCCGACAAGCGCACCCAATTGGCCGAGGTCATGGAACAGGCGGTGCAGTGGTTCCGCCTGCAACTGCGCACCGGCGCGGCGGGGGCGGCGCGGGACTATCTGGCGCAGCGCGGCCTTTCCGAACAGGCGCAGGCGCATTGGGAGATCGGCTTTGCCCCGAACAATTGGCAGGGGCTTTGGGATGCGCTCAAGGCCAAAGGCGTTGCCGATGAGCTGATCCTTGGCGCCGGGCTGGCCAAACCGTCGAGCAAGGGCGGGCGGCCCTATGACACGTTTCGCGGGCGCATCATGTTCCCGATCCGGGATGCACGGGGCCGGGCGATTGCCTTTGGCGGCCGCGCGATGGACCCCGAAGACAAGGCGAAATACCTCAACTCGCCCGAGACCGAGCTTTTTGACAAGGGCCGCAGCCTCTACAACGTCAAACACGCCCGCGCCGCGGCGGGACGGGGCCAGCCGCTGATCGTGGCCGAAGGCTATATGGACGTAATCGCCCTGCATGGGGCGGGGTTTGAGGGCGCGGTGGCGCCGCTGGGCACCGCGATCACCGAAAGCCAGCTGCAGATGCTCTGGCGCATCGCACCCGAGCCCATCATCACGCTGGACGGGGACGCCGCGGGCCAACGCGCCGCGCTGCGCCTCATCGATCTGGCGCTGCCGCTGCTGGAAGCCGGCCAAAGCCTGCGGTTTGCGGTGATGCCCGAGGGTCAGGACCCGGACGATCTGCTGCGCGCCCAAGGGGCCGGGGCCTTGCAAAAACTGCTGGATGGGGCGCTGCCGATGGTGCGTCTGCTCTGGCAGCGCGAGACCGAAGGCAAGGTGTTCGACAGTCCCGAGCGCAAGGCGGCGCTTGATAAAGCCTTGCGCGAAAAGATCAAATTGATCCGCGACCCCTCGATCCGCAGCCACTATGGGCAAGAGATCAAGGACCTTCGCTGGGAGTTGTTCCGCCCGCAGAAACCGCGTGCCGCCTTCACCCCGGTTGGGGGCAGGGGGCCGGGCAAGGGCGGAAAGGGTGGCAAACCTGCATGGGGTGCCGCGCAGGCGCCGCTGGCCAGCACCAAAGCCTCGGCTCTGGTGGCAATGGGCGATGATCAGGTCGGCATCTATCTGCGCGAAGCGGTGATCCTTGTGGCGCTTTGCAACTGTCCGGAACTGGTGGAAACCTTTGAGACCGGGCTGGAGGCCATGCCCTGCGCGGACCCCGATCACGCGCGCCTGCGCGATCTGCTGCTGCGCTATGGCCATGCCGGGGCCGAGGTGCTGAACGAGCAGATTTCCTATTCGCTGGGATGGGAGGCTCTTGAAAACATGAAGGCGCAACGCCACGTAGCCATCACCCCCTGCATCCGCAAACCCGGCGATCTGGAGATGACCCGCATGACCGTGGCCGAGGAACTGGCCAAGCTGGACGCCGCGCGGGGGCTGAACGAAGAGATCGCCGAGGCGGTCGAGGATCTGAGCGGCCCGGCCGACGAAGGCGTGACATGGCGGCTGAGCGAAGCGGCCCGTGCCGCCGATATGGCCAGCCGCAGCAAGCAAGAAGAGAGCGGCGAATTCGATCTTGGCGACAATGGGATGACCATGAGCCGCGAAGAACGCAGCGCCCTCGACGCGCTGCTGGGAACGATTAGATATGACAAGTCGAAAGGCCGTGGTTGATGCATCTGCGTAACCTTTTGGCCGGACCTTTTGAAAATCCCGGGTATCGGGTTTAAGAATCACCGGGAACCCCGCATGATTCGGAAATCGAATCACCTGCGGATGATTCGCGCTAACGCGCTGGAGGAGCATGAGATGGCCGCCAAAGACACAAACGACGACGCAAAGAGCAACGATTCCGAAGCAGGCCACTCGCTCGACATGAGCCAAGCTGCGGTGAAGAAGATGATCGGTGAGGCCCGCGAGAAGGGCTATATCACCTATGATCAGCTCAACACGGTGCTGCCGCCCGATCAGGTGAGCTCGGAACAGATCGAAGATGTGATGTCGATGCTTTCCGAGATGGGCATCAACATTATCGAGGATGAGGAAGCCGAAGAGGAAGAGAACAAGGGCTCGACCGAAATCGCGACCACCGAATCCAACCGCGATGTGGCGCTGTCTTCCGGCACCTCGGAAAAGCTCGACCGCACCGATGATCCGGTGCGCATGTATCTGCGCGAGATGGGCAGCGTCGAGCTGCTGAGCCGCGAGGGCGAGATTGCCATCGCCAAGCGCATCGAGGCAGGCCGCAACACGATGATTGCCGGGCTCTGCGAAAGCCCCCTGACGTTTCAGGCGATCACCATCTGGCGCGACGAACTTCTGTCCGAAGACATTCTGCTGCGCGATGTGATCGACCTTGAGGCGACCTTTGGCACCCAGATGGGCGACGAGGAGGAGACCACCCCGGTGGTCGCGCCGACCGCCGGGACAGAGACCAAATCCGAAGAGAGCAAGACCGAGCTTGACGCCGACGGCAACCCGATCGCATCGGACGACGATGATGATGAGGATGAACAGGCCAACATGAGCCTTGCGGCCATGGAAGCGGCGCTGAAACCGCAGGTGCTCGAAGCGCTCGACATCATCGCGGATGATTACGAGAAACTCAGCGCGATGCAGGACAGCCGCATCTCGGCCACGCTGAACGAAGACGGGTCCTTCACCAAGGATCAGGAAGCGATGTACCAAAAGCTGCGGTCCGAGATCGTGCTCTTGGTCAATGAGCTGCACCTGCACAACAACCGTATCGAAGCCCTGATCGACCAGCTCTACGGCATCAACCGCCGCATCATGCAGATCGACAGCGCGATGGTAAAACTGGCCGACCAGGCCCGCATCAACCGCAAGGAATTCGTCGACAACTACCGCGGCTATGAGCTTGATCCCAACTGGATGGAGCGGATGGCCGAAAAGTCCGGTCGCGGCTGGCAGGCGTTCATCGAACGCTCCAGCGACAAGGTCGAAGAGCTGCGCGCCGATATGGCGCAGGTGGGTCAGTATGTGGGCCTCGACATCAGCGAGTTCCGCCGCATCGTGCAGCAGGTTCAGAAGGGCGAGAAGGAAGCCCGTCAGGCCAAGAAGGAAATGGTCGAAGCGAACCTGCGTCTGGTGATCTCCATCGCCAAGAAATACACCAACCGCGGTCTGCAATTCCTTGATCTCATTCAGGAAGGCAATATCGGCCTGATGAAGGCCGTGGACAAGTTCGAGTACCGTCGCGGCTATAAATTCAGCACCTACGCGACATGGTGGATCCGTCAGGCGATCACCCGCTCCATCGCGGATCAGGCCCGCACGATCCGTATTCCGGTGCATATGATCGAGACGATCAACAAACTGGTGCGCACCGGTCGCCAGATGCTGCATGAGATCGGCCGCGAGCCGACGCCGGAGGAGCTGGCCGAGAAGCTGCAAATGCCGCTCGAAAAGGTCCGCAAGGTGATGAAGATCGCCAAGGAGCCGATCAGCCTTGAGACACCCATCGGGGACGAGGAAGACAGCCAGCTGGGCGACTTCATCGAGGATAAGAACGCCGTTCTGCCGCTGGATTCCGCCATTCAGGAAAACCTGAAGGAAACCACCACGCGCGTACTCTCCTCGCTCACCCCGCGCGAGGAACGGGTGCTGCGGATGCGTTTCGGCATCGGCATGAACACCGACCACACGCTTGAGGAAGTCGGCCAGCAGTTCTCGGTCACCCGCGAACGTATTCGCCAGATCGAAGCCAAGGCGCTGCGCAAGCTCAAACATCCGAGCCGGTCGCGCAAGCTGCGCAGCTTCCTGGATCAATAAGACATCGCGCGGCTCTTCGGAGCCGCGCTTTTCACATGTGCTTGCGTTCCTTTGACCTCGCCTCGGCGCGGGTTACATCCGGTATATCCCCGCCGAAAGGATATGTGATGCGCCGCTTTCTCCCCCTGCTCATCTGCCTCCTGCTGCCGCTTCAAGCCGCCGCGCAGGCGTACCGCGCGGAAAACTGGCTGCTGGTCGTGCCGCTCAACGCCGATGATTTCGAAGTCATCGAAGACCGCGGCGAAGGGGCGCGCGGGATCTGGTGCGCGGCCAGTGATTTTGCGCAGACCGTGCTGGGCCTGCCGCCGGGTGAGCGGCTTTATATCAAGGCCCCGCGCGGGCCGTCGGTCAGCGGCGTCGGGCGGCGCGGCGTAGTCTTTACGACGCGCCCCGAGCGCGCCGGGGCTGACGTGGGGCGCTCCTATTCCGTGACCGTAAGGCGGGCGGGAGAAAACCTGCCCAGCCACCACGCGCGTCAGTTCTGCCGCAACGAACTGATTGAGTTGGAGGATTTCTGATATGTCGCACCGCACCCTCGGTCCCGGCCTTCTGGCGCTGGCGCTTCTCGCAGCGCCCGCGATGGGGCAGGATTTGCAGATCACCCCGGCCCCGGGCGGTTTTTTCGTCGAGAATGACAGTGAGCATGGCGCGCGGGGCATGTGGTGCGCGGCGGGGAAATATGCGCGAGAGACAGGGGCAACGGCCCCCGGACAGCGCATCTATGTGGCCGAGGCCCGCAGGCCCGGTTTGGGCCAGCGTGGGCCGGTGAAATTCACCTTTGACCCGCGCGGTTTGTCCCCGCGTTCGGCCTTCCTTGTTGGCGCCTCCTTTCGGCAGGCTGGCACTTCGATGTCGGTGCAACATGCGCAAAGCCTCTGCCACGCGCTGCGCGGGGCCGCGCGCTAGATGCAGACCTGCTTTTCGATCCGCACCGCTGGTCAGGCGCTTTATGAATTCACCGGCGATGTGGCGGCATGGCTGTCCGGGCAGGGCGACGGGCTGTTGACGCTGATGGTCCGGCACACCTCGGCGTCATTGCTGATCCAAGAGAATGCGGACAGCGACGTGCAACACGACCTACGCGCCTATTTCGCGCGGCTGGTGCCACCTTCTGACCGTCCGGAAATGTCCTATCTGCGCCATGTGATGGAGGGCCCGGACGACATGCCCGCGCATATCAAGGCTGCGGTTTTGCCGGTCAGCCTGGGCATTCCGGTGACCGGCGGGCGGATGATGCTCGGCACTTGGCAGGGCATTTATCTTTTTGAGCACCGCGACGCCCCGCACCAGCGGCAGGTGGCGGCGCATTTCCGGCCCGACTGAGCGCCGGGCCGGCAGCGGTCAGCCCGTGGGCATCAGATGAATTTCCCGCACGGCGGCCCGGGGCGGCGCTTCAAGCGCATGTAGGACAGCGCTGGCCACGTCTTCGGGCTGAAGCTTGTCCGGTTTGGCCTCGTCAAAGAATGCCGTATCGACCATCCCCGGCGAGACCACCATGCAGCGCCCGCCCCATTCGGCCATTTCATCGGCCAAATTGCCGGCAAACCCATGGATGAACCATTTCGTCGCGCCATAGATCGACCCTTGGATATGCACCCGCCCGGCGGCGGAGCCGGTGACGACATATTGCCCGGTGGTCTTGCGCAGATGGGGCATGGCGGCATGGGCGGTATAGAGCGCGCCCATGATGTTGAGATCGACCATCGCCTTCCAATCCTGCGGATCGCCGTTCTCCGTGCCCGCGGGGCTGGTGCCGCGGCCGGCGTTGGCAAAGGCGGCATCGACCTGTCCGAAATGTTCGGCCAACCTGTCCAGTGCCGCCTTCTGCGCGTCGTAGTCGGTGGCGTCGCCTACCAGCACCAGCGCCTGATCGCCGATCTCGGCGGCGAGGTCTTTCAGCTTGTCTGCGCTGCGTGCGAAAAGGCCGATGTTCCAGCCCGCTTTGGCCGCCGCACGGGCGGTGGCGGCGCCGATCCCGCTGGACGCGCCGGTGAGGAAAAGTGTTTTCGTCATGGGATGCTCCGTTCTATGTTCGCAGGGTCAACGCGAGCGGGCATCGTTGGGTCCATGACACATATTTGAACGCAACATCTAGCTGTGGAAATCTTCTCTACCCAAAACCTCGCGGCTCCCCTATAAGTCTTGCCAAGAGGGCCGCGCGCCCCACAAGTCAGGCAGGATGAGAAGGGGGACGGCCGATGCGCTGCCCGTTTTGCGGAAATATCGACACCCAAGTGAAAGACAGCCGCCCGGCCGAGGACCATGTCTCAATCCGGCGGCGACGCTTCTGCCCGGCCTGTGGCGGACGCTTCACGACCTATGAGCGGGTGCAGCTACGCGATCTCGTGGTGATCAAATCCTCCGGCAAGCGCGAGGATTTCGACCGCGACAAGCTGGAACGCTCGATCCGCATTTCCATGCAGAAACGCCCGATCGATCCTGAGCGGATCGACCAGATGATCTCTGGCATCGTGCGGCGTTTGGAAAGCATGGGCGAGACCGACATCAGCTCCAAACATATCGGTGAGATCGTGATGGAGGCGCTGGCCCGGATCGACACCGTGGCCTATGTGCGTTTCGCCTCCGTTTACAAGAACTTCCAGGCGGCGGATGATTTCGACAAATTTGTCCAGGAACTGCGCCCCGGCGCCCTGCCGGAAGAGTGACCGGCGATAGGGTGAGCGACGCGCGCTTCATGGCGCTGGCGCTGTCTTTAGGGCGGCGCGGGCAGGGCAATGTCTGGCCCAATCCGGCGGTGGGCTGCGTCATTACCCAAGGCAGGCGCATCGTCGGGCGCGGCTGGACCCAGCCCGGCGGGCGGCCCCATGCGGAGCCGCAGGCGCTGGCGCAGGCGGGCGCGGCAGCCCGGGGCGCAACGGTCTATGTGACGCTGGAACCCTGTTCCCATCACGGCAAGACACCCCCCTGTGCGCAGGCCCTGATCGACGCGGGCGTGGCGCGGGTGGTGATTGCGACGCAGGACGACGACGCGCGGGTGAATGGGCGCGGCATTGCAATGTTGCGCGCGGCGGGGATCGATGTGGTGGTGGGCGTCTGTGAGGCCGAGGCCCGCGCCGATATCGCCGGCTTCTTCTGCCGCACCGATCTTGGCCGGCCCATGTTGACGCTGAAACTGGCGACCTCTTTTGACGGGCGCATTGCCACCGGGACCGGCGAGAGCCAGTGGATCACCGATGCCCCGGCGCGGCGGCTGACCCATGCCATGCGCGCGCGCCATGATGCGGTGATGGTGGGCGCAGGCACGGCACGCAAGGATGATCCCAGCCTCACCGTGCGGGGCTTGGGCACCCCCCATCAACCGGCCCGCGTCGTGGTCTCGCGCCGGCTCGACCTGCCGCTGATGGGGCAATTGGCGCGGACGGCCACTGATGTGCCGGTGATCCTATGCCATGGTGCGGATGCGGATCCGGCGCTGGTCCGCACATGGTCCGACCTTGGCGCGACTTTGCTGCCCTGTGCGGCGCGCGGCGCGCAGCTGGACCCCGCGGATGTGCTGCGGCAATTGGCAGACCACGGGCTGACGCGGATTTTCTGCGAGGGCGGCAGCGCTTTGGCGGCCTCGCTGATTGAGGCCGATCTGGTGGACCGTCTGGTGGGATTCACCGCCGGGTTGGTGATCGGGGCCGAAGGGCTGCCGGGGATCGGGGCGCTTGGTCTGTCGCGTTTGGCCGAGGCGCCGCGTTTCGCCCTGCAGTCCAGCCAGCGCATCGGGCCGGACCTGCTGCATGTCTGGCGGCGCAACCTCGCGGACTAACGCGATCGCCGCCAGAGGTGGCTTTGACTGGCAAACACCCCTTGGAGTTTCGACAGCAGCCGGTTGCCCAGACCCGCACGGGGCAGGGGGCCCTTGGCCAGCCGGTCGACCACAACCTCGACCGGGCAAGCCAGACCGGTGACCGGATCGCGGTAGCGCGGGTAGTCGATCAGCGCGGCGTGCACCAGCCCCTCCAGCGTCACCCGCGCGCGGCGCCGGGGCGGGACATCGCCGCGGTCTTCGGTCAGCCCCCAGCCCGCGTAGAAAGGCGCGCCCAGGGTCACCACGAGCAGACCGCGCAGAAGCGCTTCGAACCCCAGAAGAGAGGTCATGGTCCAGACCGCGTCGACCTGGTTCAGAAGGGCCATCGGGTCGGCGTGCTGCAGGATCAGATCGGCCTCGCCCGCCTCGGTCGCGCCTTTGCGCAGGCCCGCTTCGACATCAGGGTGCGGTTTGTAGAGGATCACGGCCTCGGGATTGGCCGCGCGGGCAGCGGCGAGGAGAGCGGCGTTGGTCTGCACGCGGTCGGTGCCGGTGAGGATCGAGGCGTCGTCTTCGACCTGTCCCGGCACGAGGATGCGGCGCCCCGGCGGCAGGTCGGGCGCGGCCCCGCCGAGATTGTATTTGCTCAGCCCCGCGCCGGCCAGCGCGTCGATCAAAGCCCGGGCGCGGGCCTGTTGATCGGGCCGCAGCGCGGCGCGTTTCTCGATCCACCTTTCCAGGCGGCTCGGGCTTTGGGGATCGTAGTAGATGCCCAGATCGTCGCAGACCAGCGACAGGGGCGAGATCAGTTCGGCCCCGAGCCCGCGCGAGCGCAGAAACCCGTCCTCGACCCGCAGCGCGTCTTTCGGCCCCGCCTCGGCCTTGCTGGCCCAGACCATCGCGCGGCGCGGCGGTTTGGGCATCTCGGGCGCGCCCTTGCGAAAGCGGATCGGGGTCGGCTGGCCAAAGAATTGTTGCAGCGGGCGGCGTTTCCACAGGCGCATGCCCCATGCGTCCCAACCGGTATGGTCTTCGCGCCAGGCGCGGGCCTGTGCGGCGAGGCTGGTGAGGGCGGTTTCCAGGTCGCAAAGCTGGTCGCGGTAGGGGTCGTACCACGTCGGGTAGAGGATCATCGCGGCGGCGAAAAGCTGGGCGCGGGTGAGGCTGCGTTGACGGCGCTGGACTGGAAACTCATCCTCCGTCAGCCCCCATCCGGCATAGAAGGGCTGGCCAAAGACGCGGGGGCGGTGACCGGCAAAGATCGCCTCGAACCCCATTTGCGAGGATACGGTATAGACACCCACAGCGCCCTCGAAAAGCGCCCAGGGGCTGACCGGATCGCTCAGCAGGGTGATGCGGTCATTCTCGTCTTCCGGCCCGAAATGCCCGGCGCGAAAACCCTGCGCGGTCTCAGGGTGGGTCTTGATGATGACGCGCGCGCCGGGATGTTCCTCCTGCGCGAAAACGAGCATCTCCAGAAACCGCCCCCGATCTGCGCCAGAGGCGGTGACCGAGGCATCGCCGCGCGTCTGGTCGATCACCAGCACATAGCCGGGCGTAGGCGGCGGTGTGGCGGGGTCGAAACCTGCGTATTTCGTCAGATGGTGTTCGGCCATAAGCGCCATGCCACCGCGGGCGCGGTTCAGAAGGGCGGTGTCGTCCAGCGGATGATGCGCCAGCAGCGCTTCGAGGTCGGAAGGCTGGGCGGGGTCGAAATGCGCGCCCCGGCCGTCGATCAGCAGACCCAAAGGCGGCTCGCCCGCGCGGCCCGGATGCAGCGAGCGCAGCCATGCGTCCTCAACCCGGATCACCGGTGCATCGCGTTTCGCGGCCACGGACAGGCCCCGGTGCGCGGTGGGCGAATTGCCCCAAACCGCCACGGCATCACCCGGCCCCGGCAGACCGATGCGCAGCTCATGGCCCGCCAGATGCAGGATACGCCGCAAGCGGCGCTGCGTCAGAAACCCGCCGTTATATACGAAAAGCCGCCGGCTCCTTTCGGGACCGGCGGCGGGGTAGGGATATGGATCAGCCGCGAATGCCACCGGGGTGGATCATTCGGTCAGCGAGGTGATGCTATCGGCGGAGCCAGCGGTGCCTGTGATCGCCGAGATCACCTTGCTCCACTGGGTGAAGGGCGCTTCGGTCACATAGATTGTGTCGCCGTCGCGGATCACAAAGTCGCGGGCCATGAACATGCCGTTGGGCTGGGTCAGATCGGTGACATAGACCATGCGCTGCGCGCCGATCAGATCGCTGCGGCCCAGCACTTGCTCGGCGACTTCCTCAGGCTCATTGCGGAAGACGAAGACGCCGGTCGGGTCCGCCGAGATCGGGCTGAGGCCGCCCACTTGCGCGATGCCTTCCAAAAGCGAAAGATTCTGCGATTCAAACGGCACGCGGGCCTGCCCACCAGTGGCGCCAAGCGCGGTGAAAGACCGGGTGTCTTCTTCGACCAGAATGCGGTCGCCTGGCCGCAGGGCGATGTCAAGTTCGGGGTGGTCATAGAGGTCCTGGAACCAGATCTTGCCGCGTTGACCGCCCCGGATCACGGTGATCTGGGCGATCTCGGGCACGATGGTCACGCCGCCTGCGCGCGCCAGCATCGCCCCGAGGGTGCGGGTCGGGCGTTCAATCGGGTAGACACCCTGCGCGCCGATCGAGCCGATCAGCGAGACGGTCGAGCCATCGCCCGCCGCGCGGCGCACTTCGACCTGTGGGTCGGGGGTCTGCTCGCCCAGTTTCTGGGTGATGATGCGGCGGATCGCTTCGGGCGTATTGCCCGCGGCGCGGATGCGGCCCGCATAGGGGATAAAGATGAAGCCCGCGCCATCGACCTGCACCTCTTCGAGCATCGTGGCCGGCGCGCCTTCAACCCCCAAGAGCGGGTCGTCGACGTTTTCATAGACTGTGATGCCAAGGATATCGCCCGGTTGGATCGTGTCAGAGCCAACCCGGCCTGCGTTCTTGAAGCTTTCGGAAAAACCAAGCGCCGGGGCCACGGCGGTGGCGCGGGTCACGCGGTCGTTGACCGCCACGACAAAGGCGTCGCCTTCGCGCTGCACGGAGCCGGAATAGATTTGACGTTTGTTCGGCCCGACCTGCGGCAATCCGCAGGAAGACACGACGGCCAATGCCGCCAGAACGGCGATGGGGCGCGCCCACCGGATGGTTACGGATTTCACTGCCCGGTCTCCTCGACCTGATTATTCTGCCTCGAAATCGCCAATTGTCATGACGTATTATTTCGCAATCTAGCGCAGGTTATCGAAAAAAGCTACAGGGGCGAAAGGCTTAACTCAGGTGACGAGCCGCAACTGTTGCCGAGGCGCCGCGGTGCCCTGTTCCAGCGCGTCATAGGGATCATGCTCCGCCAGCATCATATCGACCACCTGACGCAGCAATTGCCGGCGCCCGCGCGCGGCATAAAACCCCCCCGGCACCTGCGAGGTTTCCAGCAGGTAGCGGCGGTAGTCCTTATAGGCGCGGTTGTCGGGGCGGCTGGCGGCGGCAAAAAACTCGGGCAGCGGCTGGTCCGAGACGAACTCCGGCTGGGAATAGACCGCGCGGCCAAAGACCTTGAGCGGGATGCCGCGCCAGAGCACCTGTTGCCCGGCGGTGGAATTCACCGTCACCGCGCTGCGGCTGTCGTTCAAGAGCTGCGCGAGCTTGCCGCCGCGCACGAAATGCACCCGGTCCGAGACGCCATATTCCCGTGCCAGACGCCGCAGGTCGCGCCGCACCGGCACGCGGCCATCTTCGAGCGGGTGGGCCTTGATGACGAGGTGGTGATGCTGCGGCGCCCCTTTGGCAAAACCTTCGATCACCAGTTCCAGAAAATCGGCCATGGTGGTGAAGGGTGAATGGGATTTGAAGGCGGAATCATGCTCCAGTTGCAGCAGCGCCAGATGATAGGGAAAGCCGCCCAGCCTGATGCGCAGGGTGGCGCGCAGCCGGTCGAGCGCCAGCACCGGCATCAGCAGCAGCCGTTTCAGGTAGAGGCGAAACTCCTTGGTCACCGGAATGCTGCGGTGCGGGGTGAAGTTGCGGTAATCCCCGTTTCTGAACATCACGAACCAATGGTAGAGCGCGCCGTAAAAGATGTGGTGCCGCATGTCGCCCCAATGGCCGGGGGGCAGGGGCGCTTCCATGTCCGAGCGGGCCAAAGCCGCCTGCATCTGTGGAATAGTCATCTCCATCAGCCGCGAGTTGCCGTTCGACCCGCCACGCTCATAGGTGACCCAATAGGGCCGCATATAGCCTTCTTCAAAGACATGTACGGTGATGCCACGGCGCTTGGCCTCGGCCACCGCTTCGGCGTGGATCGGGCGGGTGTCGCCGTAAAGCACGATGTCGGTGATCTGCTTTTCGTCCAGTAGCGCGGCAAAGGTCTCGGGCCAATCCGCCACGGTGCCGCGATAGGGGATATAGGTCGAGGGATGGAACCAGAAGGCCCGGTCGCCTGCATTGAACCCAACCCGCCAGACCGCGGCCCCGGCACGGCGCAGCATCTTGCCCAGGCTGTTGAAAAAGGGCCCATGTGGCCCCTGTAAAAACAGGAAGGTTCTGGTCTGGGCGTCTGTGGCGGTCATGCTCATCCTTTACTGTCGTCCTTAAAGGGTTAACCACCATATAATAAGGGCGTAAATGTGACATGACCCGCTCTTGCCTGTGGCGGTGACCGGGTTTACCACTGCGCGAAACCCGCAAAGGAGCCTATTCATGTTCACTGGCATTATCACCGACGTCGGCACCGTGACCAAGTTGGAGCAGGAAGGCGACCTGCGCGCACGTATCCAGACCCGCTATGACACCAGCAGCATCGACATGGGCGCGTCGATTGCCAGCGACGGGGTCTGCCTGACGGTCGTCGGGCTGGGCGATGATTGGTATGAGGTGCAGATCAGCGCCGAGACGGTGCAGAAGACCAACCTTGGCCAGCATTGGGCCGTAGGCCGGCGGGTGAACCTCGAACGCGCGCTGAAGGTGGGTGACGAGTTGGGCGGGCATATCGTCTCGGGCCATGTCGATGGCGTGGCCGAGATCATCGAGATGAAAGAGGAGGGCGACAGCACCCGTGTGACCCTGCGCGCGCCCAAGGGTCTGGCACGGTTCATCGCGCCCAAGGGCTCGGTGGCGCTGAATGGCACCTCGCTGACGGTGAATGACGTCGATGGCTGTGATTTCGGCATCAATTTCATCCCGCATACCAAGGAAGTGACCACATGGGGCGATGCACGCGTGGGCGATGCGGTGAACCTCGAAATCGACACGCTGGCCCGTTATGTGGCGCGGCTGAACGAGATGTGACGCGGCGCCCTGCGGGGCGCGCTCTGGCCAAGCGGCGCGGGTCAGGCTAAGAGCCGGGCAACAGATAGATGGAAACAGCCGATGCAATTTGACAAACCCGGACCGGTCGAGACAGGGCTGAGCGATGCGATCTCGCCGATCGAAGAGATCATCGAAGAGGCGCGCCAAGGCCGCATGTTCATCCTGGTGGACCATGAGGACCGCGAGAACGAAGGCGATCTGGTGATCCCGGCGCAGTTTGCCGATGCCGCGGCGATCAACTTCATGGCGACCCATGGGCGCGGGCTGATCTGCCTGCCGATGACGGCGGAGCGGGTCGATCACCTTGGCCTGCCGATGATGGCGGTGAACAACTCCTCGCGGCATGAGACGGCCTTCACCGTCAGCATCGAAGCGCGTGAGGGTGTCAGTACCGGCATCTCCGCCGCCGACCGGGCGCTGACCGTGGCCGTGGCGATCTCTGAACAGTCCGGTTCGGCGGATATCGCCACCCCCGGCCATGTCTTCCCCCTGCGCGCCCGCGATGGTGGCGTGCTGGTGCGGGCAGGGCATACCGAAGCGGCGGTCGATATCTCGCGCCTCGCGGGGCTGCATCCTTCGGGCGTGATCTGCGAGATCATGAAAGACGACGGCGAAATGGCGCGTCTGCCCGATCTGGTGGAATTTGCCGCCGAACATAAGCTCAAGATCGGCACGATCAGCGATCTCATCACCTACCGCCACAAGCATGACAATCTGCTGGTGGAGCGGGACAGCCGCACCGTGACCTCGGCCTATGGCGGCGACTGGCAGATGCGCATCTTCGCCGACCAGATCACCGGGACCGACCATGTGGTGCTGACCAAGGGCGACATCTCGACGCCCGAGCCGGTCTTGATCCGGACCCATGCGATCAATGCGCTGGAGGATATCCTCGGCCTTGGCCCCAGCCCGGCGGATGAGCTGCCTCATGCGATGCGGATCATCGCCGAAGAGGGCCGGGGGGCCGTGGTGCTGTTCCGCGACCCTTACCCGCGCCTGCGACTTGATGCCGAGGATGACGACCGCCCGCGCACCATCAAACGCACCGGGCTCGGCGCGCAGATCCTGTCGTCGATGGGGCTGCATGAACTGGTCCTGCTGACCGACAATCCCGACACGCGCTATCTGGGCCTTGATGCCTATGCGCTTGAAATCGTGGGCACCCGGCCCATCACCACGGAGTAATCGCCATGGCATCCGCTGAAGAGCATACCATCCTGCCGCGCCCCAGCTTTGACGAACCGGTGAAGCTGCTGATCGTCGTCTCGCCCTATTATTCGGATATCGCGAACGGCCTGCTGACCGGCGCCAAGGCCGAGCTTGAGGCGGCGGGTGCGACCTATGAGGTGATCGAGATGCCCGGCGCGCTGGAGATTCCCACCGCCATCGGCATTTCCGACCGGGGCAGCAATTTCGACGGCTATGTCGCGCTTGGTTGCGTGATCCGGGGCGAGACCACGCATTACGAGACCGTCTGCAACGACAGCAGCCGCGCGCTGCAACTGCTTGGCCTGCAAGGGCTTTGCATTGGCAACGGCATCCTGACGGTCGAGACCAAGAAGCAGGCCGAGGTGCGTGCCGACCCCGAGGGGCAAAACAAAGGCGGCGGCGCGGCCGCTGCGGCCTTGCATCTTATCGCGCTCGCTCGTAAATGGGGCCGCCAGAGCAAGGGCATCGGGTTCAAGCCATTCGGGCAGGACACTTTGATGGCCGGCGACACGGATGGATCAAACATCGCATGACCAGCAACGGGCTTTCGGGCAACCAGAAACGTAAGATGAAATCGGCCTCGCGGCTTTATGCCGTGCAGGCGCTGTTCCAGATGGAGCATTCCGCGCAGACGGTCGACGTCGTGCGCCACGAATTCATCGACCACCGTTTCGGTGCTGTCTATGAGGGTGACGAGATGCAGGAGGGGGATGTCGATCACTTCTCCCGCGTGCTTGAAGATGCGGTGAACTATCAGGCGCCGATCGACCAGATGGCCAACCGCGCCATCGTGGCGAAATGGGCCATCGCCCGGATCGACCCGACCCTGCGCGCCCTGTTCCGCGCGGCGGGCGCCGAGTTCCGCCATGACGACACGCCGCCGCGCGTCGTGATCAAGGAATATGTCGACGTGGCCCATGCCTTCTTCCCCGATGGTCGCGAGCCGAGCTTTGTCAACGCCGTGCTCGACCATATGGCGCGCGAGGCGCGTCCCGAAGCCTTTTAAACGCCCGGGAAAGTGTCCCCGAGGGGCCATCAACTACATCATTATTTGGGGAAAAGTGACGGGAACCGCGCCTGCCGCTGCTGTTTTTATTCCCGAGGACCTGTATGTACAGGTGGGCGCCAGGTAACCGAACCAGGGCTCGGACAGAGCCAGCTCCCTCGGATTTGCTTAAGGCCACTGGAATGTAACGTTCACGAACAGGGCAGAACCCGTCGACCCCCGATGTAGGGGGCATAGGGGCGGGGGACAAGGGGGCAGATGGGCTTTTGCCAGACTTCCTGTCGCGGCCCTATTCTTCGGTCGGAATAAACCCGTAGCGCCGCAATTCATCGGGCAGCAAGACATAGATTTCGCCCGGCGGTGTCACCAGCGCATGTTGCATCACCAGAGGGTCGATCCCCATGTCGTCGAGATAGCGCATCACCTCACCCTGGCCGCGCTGAATGTCTTCCACGGCGACGAAAGCGGGCAGGATCGTGCTTTGGCCAAAGTAATGCTGATGCACCCCGACGGAGGCGCTGTCGGGCACCGCACGGCTTGCGCCACCGGCCAGCAGATAGGGGCAGGCGGAATAGCAGACATCCCCGTCGCGCAGTGCCGTGTTGATCCCCGCGCCGCGCAGGTAGCGGCCCAGTTCCATCGCGTCCCGGACCGAGCCGCCGGGGGAGTTGAGGTAGATTTCTTCGGGCTGGGGCGAGAGCTCCGCCAGTTGTTTGACGATACGCTCGGCATCGCCTGCCGTGATCGCCCCCTCCAGCAAGGCCGCGCGACCGCCCGAGACCGGCGTCAGGATCAACCGCTCGGGCAGGGCCGTCTGCGGCATCGGTTGACCGGGGTTTGGCGCGCGATCGGGCCGGTAGCGGCGGGTCTGGTCGCCGGGGCGGATCGGTTCGGTCAGCTCCGGCGCTTTGGGGCCAAAGCCGGGCAGGCGCAGCCCTTGGCCCAGATCGCCCCAGAACAGCAGCACCGCAAGGCCGAGTTGAAAGATCAGCACGCCCATCAGCACGCGGCCCACCGCCGGTTTGCGCGGTGCTTGATCGACTTCGGAGGGGGCGCTGTCGCTCATGTGCTTTTGATCGGTGTGACTTGGCCGGGCGTTTCTTCGCGCGGGGCGGGGGCGTCCTCGCTGGGGCGCATCTGGGCCGGGCTGTCTTGCATCGCCGCATCCACATCGCGCACGGCGGCCAGCGCGGCGCGCAGCTCTGCCAGCGTCAGCGTATCCTCCACCGCCGCCCCTTCGCGGCCCGAGCGGATCGCACCCTGGGTGATGGCAAGGATCAGCACCAGCACGGCGGGCAGCAGGTCAATCGCAATGGCACCGGCCCAGGAGGGCACGAAATTGCGGGCATAGAGGATCACCGCATCGGCGCTGGAAATCGGCGTATAGGTGCTGTCGGCGGCGGGGGGCATCGCCTGCACATCCTGTGCCGCCCGTTCCAGAGTGGCCGCGCGCTGCGCCAGGACCTCAAGCACAGAGGTGATCGTCGCCCCCTGCGCGCCGCGCTGTTCGGGGTTGCTGCCATCCAGTTCGGGCAGGACCACCGAAGCCGCCAGATCCTGTGCTGCCCGCTCAACCAAAGGCGCCACCGAAAGCTGGCGCAGACGGGTGATCAGCCCGGCCAGCCGCACGGCCTGTTCGGAAAATTCGACCGACCGCGCCTCGACCGGGCCGGGTTCCACCGTCAGGGCGCGCATCCGGCTCAGGATCTGGTTCCCTTCGGCAAAAGCGTCATCCACCAAAGGGGTCTGGGTGGCAATCTGTGCCTCCAGCGCCGACAGTTCCGCTGATTTCTGACGCAGCACCCGAAACACCGCCCCGCGCCCGGCAAGGCCGGAAAGACTGCCTGCCGCCTCCTGTTCGCTCAGGTCTTCGAAGCTTTGCCGCACGCGGGCAACGTCGCGTTCAAGCCCTTGGGCTGACAGGGCAATCTCATGGGTGCGTTCCAGGGCGCCCTGATAGTCCTGCACCGTCTCGGCCAGATGCTGTTCGACCGCCGCCGATCCGGCAAGGGCGGCGGCATTGAGCCAGCTCGACATCGCGATGATCGCCAGGGAGCCGAGGCCCATCGCGCCCAAAAGCCCCATCCGCGCGCGGGTGGTGCGGACGGCGGGAAAGAGCCGCAGAAGGTAGGACCAGAAGACGAAAATCCCCACAGAGACCGCCACCGAATAGGCAATCGCCGCAAAGGCGGACATCGCGCCATTGTCATCAAGCAGAGAGGACACGCCAAGGTAGGTATAGATGCCCGAGGCCACCGCCAGCACGCCGAGCGCGGTGCCGGAGAAAGTGTCGAGCCATGTCAGATGCCCCTCCAGCTCCCGCGCATAGCGCACGCCACGCGCCTGCGTTTCACTCATCGGTTCGCGTTTTGCCATGGGGCCCCCTCGCTCTACTGGCTATCAAGATAGGGGGCGGTGGGGGAATTACCAAACTCTTTGCCCCGGCCTCTTGCCTATGTTCACCAAATGTTCATATTTACCCCTATGATGGAAACAGAGCTACAGAGCTTCCAACCGGGCCAGCTTTTGGCGCGGGGGGTGATGCGACACCTGGCCGATCTGGGCTTCGCCTGTGTTGAGGAATTGGTGCCGACGCGCGGGCTGCGCGTGGATGTGATGGCGCTTGGACCCAAAGGCGAGGTTTGGATCGTTGAATGCAAATCCTGTCGCGCCGATTTCATGGGCGACGCAAAATGGGAGGGCTATCTGGAATGGGCAGACCGGTTTTTCTGGGCCGTCGATAGCGATTTCCCGGTCGAGCTGCTGCCAGAGGAAAGCGGCCTTATCATCGGGGACGCCTATGGGGCGGAGACGATCCGCATGGGCCCCGAGAGCAAGCTTGCGCCCGCGCGGCGCAAGGTGATGATACAGAAATTCGCGACCCATGCCGCACGGCGTCTGCACCGGCTGCGCGATCCGGACATGGCGCCGAGCGGGGCTTGACGCCGCTTAGCGCTTAACCTTGCCGGCGCGGCTGGCTGCGGCCATGATCTCTTCGGCGATCTCGCGGGCCTCATCCGGGGTGAAATCCATCGGGATTTCCACGCCGCCGCCTTCGACGAAGAGCCGGACCATGCCCTTGTCGGTGGGGCCGATTTGCAGGTTTGCTTCGATGTCGCGTTCGGTGTCGATGCCCATGGCGCTCTCCAATTTGATGGGCGTTCTCGCTAGCGCGCTGCCGCTTGAAAAGCAAGCGATCTTGCTGCCAAGCTGCGGCATGGACAAGATCGAAATTCGCCACTTCACCGCCGCGGACCGGGACTGGCTGCTGGCGCAACACCGCGACCACTACGCCCGTGTCGAAGGGTTCGACGCCAGTTTCGGCAGGCTGGTGGCGCAGATCCTCGACGATTTCCTTCGAAACCACGATCCAACTTGCGAGCGCGGCTGGATCGCTTGGCGCGGCGAAGCGCGGCTCGGCTCCATCTTCTGCGTGCGGCTTGACGAGACCCGTGCGAAACTGCGGCTTTTCCTGCTGGTGCCCGAGGCGCGGGGGCGGGGGCTGGGGCACCGGCTGTTGCAGAGCTGCATTCGCTTCGCCCGCGCGCAGGGGTCTGAAGCGATGCAGCTCTGGACCCACGAATCCCACCGCGCCGCCGGGGCGCTTTATGCCCGTACCGGCTGGCAGTTGACCGACAGCCGTCCGGTCATTTCCTTCGGCAAACCGAACGTGGAGCAGACATGGGAAATTCTGCTATAATGAAGCGATTCTTCTGCGCCTTTGGTCTTGCAATCCGTCGCCACCGGCGCTAAATCCGCCCCAGTGCCGCCTTAGCTCAGTTGGTTAGAGCGCTTGATTGTGGATCAAGAGGTCCCTGGTTCGAGACCAGGAGGTGGTACCACCCCCCCCATTCGCAGATGACGCTCAGGCGATCTTCATCACGATGCAGGTGGTTGAGCCTGTGGCATAGAGCTTGCCGTCTTCGACACCCCGAATCTCGCCATGCGCCACACCGGTGGAACGGCCGACGTGATCGGTGACGCCGATACAGTCGATCTCCATCCCCAGCGGCAGGCCGCGCAGGATGTTAATCTTATATTCCAACGTCGTATAAACCGAGCCGCGCGGAATTTTCGTCATCACGGCGCAGGCCATCGCGGAATCGAGCAGGGTGCCGTACCAGCCGCCATGGACCGTGCCCATCGGGTTGGTCATGGCAAAGCTTGGCGCGCCGCGAAAGACCACGCGCCCCGCCTCGACCGCATGGAGCGCATAGCCCATCGTCTGGCCGATCGGCGGGCCGGGGTTGGTGCCGTCGAGAATCGCCTGCATGAATTCCAGGCCCGAGAGTTTCAGGGCTTCGGATTGAGACAGAAGGTCAGCAGGGCTATGGGCGACGCGGGGCATAGGGTTCTCCGGCAAATTGATCGCCGCAGAGGATACGCCCGCGCAGGGCAGGGGCAAGCCCCCGCCCCTGCAGTGCTTTACTTACGCAACGTCGGAAAGATCGACCTGCGGCGTCACGCCGATGGCGCGGCAGACATCGCGGGTCAGTTCGGCGCGGTTGAGCGTGTAGAAATGCAGCGCATCGACCCCTTCGTCGATCAGATCGCTGCATAATTCGGTGCACATCGCCTGGGCCAGCAGATCGTGCCGGTCATCGCGGATCGCGGCCTCATAGGCCTGATCGACCCATGTCGGGACCGGCGTGCCACATTTCGCCGCGAATTTACGGGCCGAGGTCCAGTTCACCACCGGCAGGATGCCCGGCGTGATCGGCTTGTCGATGCCGGCTTTGACACAGGCGTCGCGGAAGCGCAGGAAAGTCTCGGCCTCGAAAAAGAACTGTGTCAGCGCCTCATCCGCGCCCGCGTCGAACTTGCGTTTCAGCCAGTCGATATTGGCCTGCTGGTCCGCCGCTTCGGGGTGCGGATCGGGGTAGGCGCCGACGCGGATGGTGAATTTCCCGGTCTTGGCCAGCGCTTCGATCAGCTCGCAGCTGTCGGCGAAACCGTCGGGGTGCGGCTCGAACCTGTCGGTGCCCGCCTGCGGATCGCCGCGCAGGGCAACGATGTCTTTGATGCCCGCTTCGGCGAACTTATCGGCCACGTCGAGCGTCTCGGCGCGGCTGGCGCCGACGCAGGTCAGATGGCCCGCGACCGGCAGGCCGGAGGTGCGGTGCAGAACATGCGCCGAATCATGGGTCAGATCGCGGGTGGTGCCGCCGGCGCCATAGGTGACCGAGAAGAAACGCGGGGCCAAAGGCGCCAATGCTTGCGCCGCATCCCACAGTTTGAACGCCGCGCCGACGGTGCGGGGCGGAAAGACTTCGAAGGAGACAGCGGGCGTGGTCATCGGTTGATCCTTTTGACGGTTTCATGCCTTGTTTCACATTGAGCGCTGTGAGACAAATTCATAACATTCATCTTGAACATGAGTAATGCCTCACATGCACATCGAGTTCCGCCATCTTCGCACGATCAAAGCCATCCACGAGGCGGGCGGTCTGGCCCGCGCGGCGGATCAGATGAATATCACACAGTCGGCTTTAAGTCACCAAGTGAAGGGGTTGGAGGATCAGGCCGGGGTCGAGTTGTTCGTGCGGCGCTCGAAACCGCTGAAACTGTCCCCGGCCGGGCAGCGGTTGCTGAAGCTGGCGCAGCAGGTGCTGCCGCAGGTCGAAGCCTTGCAGGATGAATTCTCTGGCCTGCGCGCGGGCAGCACCGGGCGGATGCATATCGCGATCGAATGTCACGCCTGTTTTGAATGGCTTTTCCCGGTGTTGGAGCAGTTCCGGCGGCTTTGGCCGGATGTGGATGTCGATATCCGCCCCGGTCTGGCCTTTGACGCGCTGCCGGCCCTGCTGCGCGAGGAGGTGGATTTGGTGGTCTCGTCGGACCCCGAAGAGCTGCCAGGTGTCGAATTTGTCGAACTCTTTGATTACAATCCGGTTTTCGTGGCCTCGCAGAACCATCCTCTGGCCGAGAAACCGTTTGTCGAGGCGGCGGATTTCCGGGGCGAGACGCTGATCACCTATCCGGTGGAACGGTCGCGGCTGGATGTCTTCAGCCAGTTGCTGATCCCGGCCAAGGTCGAGCCTGCGGCGATCCGACAGGTCGAGTTGACGGCGGTGATCCTGCTGCTTGTCGCGTCGAACCGCGGGGTCTCGGTGCTGCCGGATTGGGTGGTGCGCGAGGTGAAATATTCGTCGGATTACGTGACCCGGCCTTTGACCGCGCAGGGGATCACGCGGCGGCTTTATGCGGCGGTGCGCCGGGATGATCTGGGCAAGCCCTTTATGGAAGAGTTGCTGAAGCTCGCGGGGCAGGAGGCGCGCAAATTGCAGCGCGCTTGAGTGGCGTGCTGAGAGCCATCGCCTGCCCGGGGGACGGGCAGGCGATGGCCCGGCGCCTGCGGCGTGGTGCCGGGCCGGGCGAGGTAACGCGCGGGCCTAATTCACCTTCACGATAGCCTTCCCGGTGTTCCCCCCGGTCAGCATGTCGATAAAGGCCTGCGGCGCATTCTCCAGCCCTTCGGTGATGTCCTCTTTCACCTTCACACGCCCTTCGGCCACCATCGGACCCACTTCGCGGTGAAATTCCGGCATTCTGTCCCAATGGTTCGCAATGATGAAGCCGCGCACGGTCAGGAAGTTCACCAAGATCGTCCGCCACAGACGCGGCCCCGTCAGGCCTGCGCCTTCGGCATTGGCGCCCAAACCGCCCGCGTTATACCAGGCGATCATGCCGCAAAGCGGGATGCGGCCATGGGGGTTCATCAGCGGCAGAACCGCGTCCAGAACCTTGCCGCCGACGTTCTCGAAGTAGATATCGACCCCATCCGGCGCGGCTTCTTTCAACGCCGCGCGCAGGGATTTCGCGTCCTCATAGGCGCGGTGGTCGAGGCAGACGTCAAAACCGAATTCACGCGTGGCGATCTCGCATTTCTCGGGCCCGCCCGCGATGCCGACGGTGCGCAGACCTTTGGCCTTCGCCAGCTGCCCAACGACCGAGCCCACAGGGCCGGTGGCCGCCGCGACGACGAGTGTTTCGCCCTCTTTCGGCTGGCCGATTTCATTGAGCCCGTACCACCCCGTCAGCCCGGGCATCCCCAAGACGCCAAGCGCGGCGGTGATGGGGACGGCATTGGCGTCGATCTTTTGGCACTGTTTGGCCGGGGCGACACCGTGGGTGGCCCAACCGAAGGCTCCGAAGGCAAAATCGCCCTCGGCAAAACTGGGATCATTAGAGGCGATCACCTTGCCGACGCTGCCGCCTTCCATCAAGCCGCCAATCGGCACCGGTTTGGCATAGGACTCTGCATCATCCATCCGGCCCCGCATATAGGGGTCGAGCGACATGTAATGCACCTCGACCAGAATTTCGCCGTCGCCCGGCTGGGGCATATCGACGGTTTCGAGCCGGAAGTTCTCGGGCGTCGGCGCACCCTCGGGGCGGCTGGCGAGGACGATTCTTTGCATCTGGTCGGACATCGGGTTTCCTTTATGCTTGCTATGGGTCCAAGTTGCGCTCTCATGCGCTGAAAACAACCCCACACGCTGCGTCATGGCGGAGCGTGCAGGATAAGCGCTGCCCCCTTGGCAATCGCGCGCTTGCGCCCTATACGTCCCGCCTTATCCATCAAAGGGCGCGAACAATGGTCGGCAGTGCGAATCTCAACATCATGATCAAGGCAGCACGCAAAGCGGGGCGGGCATTGGTCAAGGATTTCCGCGAGGTCGAGAACCTTCAGGTCTCGGTCAAAGGCGCGGGCGATTTCGTGACCAAGGCCGACATCGGCGCCGAGAAGATCCTCAAGGAAGAGTTGATGGGCGCGCGTCCGACCTATGGCTGGCTGGCCGAAGAGGGCGGCGAGGAAGAGGGCCAAGACCCGACCCGCCGCTGGATCGTCGACCCGCTCGATGGCACCACGAATTTCCTCCACGGTCTGCCGCATTGGGCGGTCTCCATCGCGCTGGAGCATAAGGGCGAGATCGTCGCCGGTGTGGTCTTTGACCCGGCCAAGGACGAGATGTTCTTTGCCGAAAAGGGCACCGGCGCCTGGATGAACGAAGGCCGCCTGCGGGTGTCGGGCCGGCACCGTATGATCGAATCGATTTTTGCCACCGGCCTGCCGTTCGGGGGCCGTGCCGATCTGCCCGAGACGCTGAAAGATTTGGGCCGCCTGCTGCCGGTCTGCGCCGGGGTGCGCCGTTGGGGCGTGGCATCGCTTGACCTCGCCTATGTGGCCTCGGGCCGTTACGACGGCTTCTGGGAGCGCCGCCTGAAGCCTTGGGACGTGGCCGCGGGCATGTTGATCGTCAAAGAGGCCGGGGGGCTGGTCGAGGCGATCCGCCCCGAGCGCCACATCCTGCAACATGGCGAGATCATCTGTTCGAACGAGCCGATCTATTCGACCTTTGCCAAGACGATCCGCGGCTGATCATTCGATCGCAATCGTCTGGCGCAATGCGCCGGTCAACTGGTCAAAGATTAGGATTTCGTCCGCATCCGTCACCACCGCATACCAGCCGCGCCCTTGCGTAAACGCTTGGGCGCTGCTGCCATCGGGCAGGGTGATGCTGCGCGGCAGGCTCGGGCCTTGATCGCTCAGACGGGTGACAAGCACGAAGATCAGCACTAGAACCCCGCCAATCATCACGACGGTCAAGACCGTCACCATCCGCCGCAGAAACCGCAGGTTTGCCGGTTCATCAGGGTTGTCCGTATCCATGTCACACCGCCGCATCGATTTCATTCTGGGCGATAGCCCGCCCGCCCGTCTTGATAAGGCGCTGGCGCGCGATGTGCCAGAGGAAGCGAACCTGTCGCGCACCCGTTTGGGCCGGTTGATCGAGCAGGGCGCGGTGACGGTGGATGGCGCGGTGGTGCAAGACCCGCGTGCCAAGGTCGCCGAAGGGCAGGTGGTGCAGATTGCGGTCGAAGAGGCGGCCGAGAGCCATATTCTGCCCGAGGACATCCCGCTGTCGGTGGTGTTTGAAGATGCTGACTTGATCGTGATCGACAAACCCGCGGGCATGGTGGTGCACCCGGCCCCGGGATCACCCTCCGGCACGCTGGTGAACGCATTGCTGGCCCATTGCGGCGCGGATCTGTCTGGCGTGGGCGGCATGAAGCGACCCGGCATTGTGCACCGGATTGATAAGGACACCACGGGGCTCCTGGTCGTCGCCAAATCCGACGCGGCGCATCACGGGCTGGCGGCGCAGTTTGAGAAACACAGTGTCGAGCGCTATTATCAGGCCTTGGTTTACGGTGTGCCGGATGCCAATGATCCGCGCCTGCGCGGGGTCAAGGGCGCGTCTTTCGAGGCGGGGAATATCCTGCGCATGACCACCCAGCTGGCGCGCCATAAAACCGACCGTCAACGCCAGGCGGTGCTGTTCCAAGGCGGCCGCCATGCCGTCACCCGCGCCCGCACGGTGGAACGCTTTGGCACGCCGCCGGTTCTGGCGCTGATGGAATGCTGGCTTGAGACCGGGCGCACCCATCAAATTCGCGTGCATATGTCCCATGCCGGTCACGGGCTTGTGGGGGATGCGACCTATGGCGGGCGGCGCAAGCTGGCGAAATCCGCCTTGCACGAGACCACGGCCGAGGCGATCCGCGCCTTCCCCCGGCAAGCGCTCCATGCGGCGGTTCTGGGGTTTGAACACCCTGTTTCCGGGGAAAACCTGCGGTTTGAGGCCCCTTTGCCCCCCGATATGGCCGATCTGCTGGACCTGCTGCGCAACGCTTCGCCGGCCACCGGCTGAGCGGGCAGCACGGCGGAACCCGCCCCGCGCTGGTTACGTTTTGTTCACAGACGTTGTGCAACGGTGAACAGAAGCGCAGATGCTTCCGCCTTGAAAGCACAGAGCGGGCCGCCCATATTGCATGTTAACTGTAATAACATAGGCCCGGAAATGAACTGGGAAAGGGACATGACATGGCGAATTATGCAAATCTGCCCGCACCAACACCCGAAGGCGGGTTAACCCGTTATATGCAAGAAATCCGCAAGTTCCCGCTGCTGGAACCTGAGGAAGAATATATGCTGGCCAAACGCTGGGTCGAAGAACAGGACACCGAGGCGGCGCATAAGATGGTCACCTCGCATCTGCGCTTGGCGGCAAAGATCGCGATGGGCTATCGCGGCTACGGCTTGCCGCAAGCCGAGGTGATCTCGGAGGCGAATGTGGGTCTGATGCAAGCGGTGAAACGCTTTGACCCTGAGAAAGGCTTCCGCCTTGCCACCTATGCGATGTGGTGGATCCGCGCCTCGATTCAGGAATATATCCTGCGCTCCTGGTCCCTGGTGAAACTGGGGACGACCTCTGGCCAGAAGAAACTGTTCTTTAACCTGCGCAAGGCCAAGAACAAGATCGGTGCCCTGGAAGAAGGCGACCTGCGGCCGGAGAATGTGACCGAAATCGCGACGCAGCTTGGCGTGACCGAGGATGAGGTCGTGTCGATGAACCGGCGCATGTCAGGCGGGGATGCCTCGTTGAACGCGACGGTCGGCTCCGAAGGCGAAGGCACGATGCAGTGGCAGGATTGGCTCGAAGACGAGGATGCCGATCAGGCCGGGGATTACGCGGAACGCGATGAGCTTCAGGCCCGCCGGGAAATGCTGGCGGAGGCGCTTGAGGTTCTCAACGACCGCGAGAAAGATATCCTCACACAGCGCCGGCTGTCGGATGAGACGGTCACGTTGGAGGATCTATCGACCCAGTATGACGTGAGCCGCGAGCGCATCCGTCAGATCGAAGTGCGCGCCTTTGAGAAACTGCAAAAGCGCATGCGGGAACTGGCGAAAGAAAAGGGCATGGTGCCCGCTGATTAATGTGTTACGCCTCCTGCCAAACCAAGGCAGGGGGCGTTTTTCTTTGCCCCACATCAGGCGTGCGGCTGCCCCTCCAGATCCGCGACCTTTTCAAAGGTCGCGGCAATCGACACATGTTGCAGGATCTCGACGATGCTTTTGACCAGCCTGTCCAGCAAGGCGGCCTGGGCTGCGGGATCTGTCTGCAAATCCTGAATCCGCCAACGGATCAGCCGCCAATAGGCCGCGTGAAAGGCATCTTTCAAAATCGGGTTTTCGATCAAGGCGGACAGCGAAGCCAGCAGCCGGGCGCGCAGTTCAAAGAAATCCTCTGCCCGCCCCAGATCATTGATCGCGAGCATCCCCAGCATCGCGGCAAAATCCATCACCTGTGCCGCCGAGCCGCGTGTCTGCGGTGCGCAGGCGGCCACGGCTCTGATCACGGCCTCGGCGGCGCGCAGATCCTCCTCACGCTGACGGTCTTCGAGCGGCGATATGACCGAGCCGACGCCGGATTTGACCGTGATCATGCGCTCATATGACAGCCGCTGCAAAGCCTGACGCACTGGCGTGCGCGAGACGCCAAAGCGCTGCGCCAATGCCCCCTCATGCAACATCTGATCATCGCTGGAGCGCGCCAGACAGATGTCTGCGCGCAGCGCCTCGGCAATATGCTGGCTGGATTGACCGCCCTTGAGCATCACGTGACCTCCTTTTCCCAAGCGGCAATGCCGTCTTGAAGTCGGTACATGTATACATGTAGGCAGGCGGGACAACACATTATTTTAGGAATTTACCCATGTGCGCAGAACAATCTTCGATCTTCGATGCTGAAGCGACCTCTATCCGGGCAGTTTTCGCGACGCCCCGGGGAGGGCAGATCGCAATGGCAGGCTTCCCGGGGCTGGCGACAGATATGGAAGGCTCTGCCTATCTTGACCCCGTGCAGATGGATGAGACCTTGGCTGGCCTGGCGCATGTGGGGGCGCGGCAGCTTTTGGTTTTAACCGAAGAGGAGGAGCTACCCGAGGGGGCGTTTGATCTGCTTCGCCGCGCCGCGAAGCGGCAGGACCTGGCGCTGTGGTTTGCCCCGATCCGAGATTTTTCGGTGCCAGACGAAGGGTTTATGGCGCGGTGGCCGGATCATGAGGACCGTTGCCTTGCCGCATTTGCGCGGGGGGAGACCATCGCCCTTTGCTGTCAATATGGCGCGGGACGCAGCGGGTTGATCGCGGCATGGCTGCTGATGACATGTGGCAGGCCCGCGTCTGAAGCGATCCCGTTTGTACGCGAGCATTTTTCGGAAGCGATTGAGAACCGGGCCCAGGAAGGCTGGCTGCGGGCGCGCGAAACGGCCTAGGCCACCGGCTTTTGCAAGTTGACGTTAGGTCATGCAGCGGAAAGCTCTACCGCCCCAATCCCGGCAAGTTGTCGCCCCATTCTCGCCACAATTCGACAGCACAACATGTATACAGGTTGGGAGGCGAGAGGGCATCAGGCCGGATCATCTGCCCAAAGGGAGAGAAATAAGCGAAAAACCACATAAAGACGAGGTTCGATCATGTACATGCGCTCAGACGTTATCCATAGCTACACGCCCCTCACGCCTGGTGAGTTGATCCGAAAACGGCGCTTGTATGACCCGGTCGATATCGCGCTCGATGCGCGAAGCCGCCCGGTGAGCTATGAGGTGCTGCGCGCCAATATCACCAAAGTGCGCTACTGCCGCGATTTTGGCCGGATCGAAGCCTGTGTCGCCGTGGCCTATGCCCATCATCCGTCGAGCCCGCCGCGGACCGCTTATCTGCTGACCAGCGTTCCCCTCCGCCGTGCAGGGCAGCCCCAGGACCTGCGCAAGCGGTTGATCCAGACGGCGATTGCCCTGTCGATACGGTTTGACCAACAAGAACGGGAGGGTGCACTGAAAGTCGCTTAAAATACTGCCTTTGCTTTAAGACCAAATGCCCAGACTGCCGCATCTTTCGAGATGCGGCTTTTTTTGGGGGGGGTGACCAGTGGCGCGGGCAAAGGCCCCCCTTGGCGGGGCGGCTTGATTAAGCTGCGGCGCAGGCCCATCTTATGCCTAACAGGCCGCGCAGATTGCAGATTGAACCGCCTGCGCGGGGTGATTTCTTGTGCTGGAGTGAGACTATGGCTGGTGGTTGGTCCCGCGATGGGGCGGTCAGTGAGCAGATCGAAGCGTCGATCTCGGACGAACTTGCGCGGCTGAAGGCCCGCCGCGCGCCGGTGGGCGAAAGCCTGCGTGAATGTGCCGAATGTGAAGAACCGATCCCCGAAGCGCGGCGCCTTGCCTTGCCCGGGGTCAAACTCTGCATCGACTGTGTGCGCGAACGTGATGGGCAGCAACAGATGCGCGGGGGCATCAACCGGCGCGGCTCGAAGGACAGTCAGTTGAAGTAAGGACAGGCGCGTGGGCTGCGGCGCGCTTTACGGCAGGTGCTGCGGGGTTTTCGCATCCGCAGCACCTTTGTAGGGCGCTTCGAGGGTGTAGATCAGACCGCTTGGGGCAAAGTCCAACTGCGCGCTACCCCCGAGTTCAGCGGCGACGAGGCGTTTGACCAGTCTTGAGCCAAAGCCGACTTCCCGCGTCTCATCCCCCAGAGGCGGGCCGCCCGTCTCCCGCCAGGTCAGGCGGAAACGCTGGTGCTCGCCTTCGCCGTCCAGGCGCCAATGCAGCGCCACGCGCCCCTCGCTGCTGCTCAGCGCGCCGTATTTCATCGCATTTGTCATCAACTCAAAAAGCGCCAGCGCAAGCATCGCCACGCTTTGCGGGGCAAAAACAACCTCTGGCCCCTCAAGGTCGAACTGGGCCGCCACGCCTGATTCCTCGGCGGTGAGCCGGGCCATGTCGCGCATGCTGGTGCTGCGCCAATTGTTCGACACCAGCAGGTCATGCGCCTTTGCCATGGATTGCAGACGCGCCATGAAACGCGCCGATTCCTCGGCTGAGGCTTCGGAGCGGAAGGTCTGGCGGGCGATGCCGGTGACGACGGCGAGGTTGTTTTTGACGCGGTGGTTCAGCTCTTGCAGGGTGATCTGCAACTGCCGCTCGGTCCGCACCCGTTCTGTCACATCGCGCATCAGCAGCGAGAAATCGGGGTCAGCCCTATGCCCGCCGGGTTCGGCAATCGGGGTGAGAGAGATCGACAGGTGAATGCCCGCAGAGGTTTCCGCCCCGAAAAACTCTGGCGCTTCGCCCTGCAACGCCTGCGGTCTGATGCGCTCAAACCAATCGGGGTCATTTGGCAGGGGCACCAATTCGCTCACCCGGCGGCCGGTGCCCCGGGCAGGGTCAAAGCCGAACATCGTCGCCGCGCGTTGGTTGAAATTTTTCACCCGCCCTTCGCTATCGATGCGAAAGATCGCGATCTGCGCGGAGCGGATCACGGCGGCCAGTTCTTCGGCATCATCGCGGGCACGGCGCAGGTCGCTCTCGTACATGGCCCGCTCGGTCGCGTCGAAGATGTTGAACACGATGCGGGCTTCGGGGCCTTCATCCGCCGGATGGCGGCTGGCGTTGAGCAGGATCGGGAAACCTTCGCCCGATTTAGGGGAGAGACGGCATAGGATTTCGCGGGCAAACCCCTGCAGCAGTATCATCGGCATGATATGGGTTTCGAAGAACACCCGCCCCGGCACGTCGAGCAGATGCGACAGGCGCTGGCCGACAAGCGCGTCCGGCTGGCGGCCGCTCCAGCCCGCGAACCGGCTGTTGCAATAGGTGATCTTGGCGTTGTGATCGGTCACGACAAAGCCGCAGTCGGCTTGGTCGATCAAAAGCTGCGCGTCCTCAGGGGCGAGGCGAGGGGAGGTCGCCAAGGCTCAGCCGCTTTCGCTCAGATAGCGGTTGATCTCGCGGATCACCTTCTTGGGCTCGGTCATATGCGGGCAATGGCCCATCGCTTCGATGACCCGCAGGCTCGCACCGGTCATGTTGCCATACATCCAGTCGCCCACCGCCACGGGGGCGATGGCATCGTCGTCGCATTGCAGGATCAGGGTCGGGGTCGTGATACGCGTCATATCGGCCCGGCGATCCGACAAGAAGGTCACCCGGCCGAAATGCCGCGCGATATCGGGGTTGGTGCGGCAAAAGCTCTTGGTCAGCAGCCGCGCGCTTTCGCCCTCGGGCTCTTGGCCTGCGATGGCAGGGGCCATTTGTTCGGCCCAGCCAAGGTAGTTTTCCTGCATGAAGTCGATCACTGCGAGCAGATCGGCCCTGTCGAAACCGCCGATATACTCACCGTCGTTCACAAAGCAGGGCGAGGGGGAGACCATCACCACCTGCGCAAAACGTCCCGGATGGTCCGCCGCCGCGAGGCCCGCGATGATCGCGCCGACCGAATGGCCGATCACGATCGGCTCCTCCAGCTCCAGCGCATCGCAGATTTCAACGAGGTCCGCCGCATGGGCCGACAGATCGCTGTAGCGGTTGAAGTCATAGGCCGAGAGGTCGGATTGCCCGGCGCCGGTCAGATCATAGAGCACCACGCGGTAGTGCTCTTCCAAGGCCGGCGCCACAAAGCGCCACATGGTCTGGTCACAGCCAAAGCCATGTACGAAAACGATCGTCTTTTGCCCTTGGCCAACGAGGTTCACATTGTTGCGTTTTAGAACCGACATTGCGCGCAAATCCCCGGATGGCTAGAGCAAAGGATGTCCGTCAACCGTTATTCCATCGCTTCTAGCTCGTCAATCATACCGGAAATCATGCTCAGCCCCTTGTCCCAGAAGACCGGGTCAGAGGCGTCCAGCCCAAAGGGCGCGAGGAGTTCCTTGTGGTGCTTCGATCCGCCGGCTTTCAGCATCTCGAAATATTTGTCCTCGAAGCCTTCCTCGCCCTCGGCATAGACCGCGTAGAGCGCGTTCACCAGCCCGTCGCCAAAGGCATAGGCATAGACGTAGAAGGGCGAGTGGACGAAATGCGGAATATAGGCCCAGAAGGTCTCATAGCCTTCCATATATTCAAAGGCTGGCCCGAGGCTTTCGGCCTGCACCGACATCCACAGCGCGTTGATGTCGTCCGGGGTCAACTCGCCCCCACGGCGCGCCTCGTGCAATTTGCACTCGAAGTCGTAAAAGGCGATCTGGCGCACGACCGTGTTGATCATGTCCTCGACCTTGCCCGCCAGCAGCACCTTGCGCTCGGCCTGGGTCTGCGCCTTGTCGAGCATCTTGCGGAAGGTCAGCATCTCGCCAAAGACGCTCGCCGTTTCGGCCAGCGTCAGCGGGGTCGACGACAGCATCTCGCCCTGATCGGCGGCCAGCACTTGGTGCACGCCATGGCCCAGCTCATGCGCCAGCGTCATCACGTCGCGCGGTTTGCCGAGGTAGTTCAGCATCACGTAGGGGTGCACATTGGTGACGGTGGGATGGGCGAAAGCGCCCGGCGCCTTGCCCGGTTTCACGCCGGCGTCGATCCAGCCCTTGGTGAAGAAGGGTTTCGCCAAGTCGCCCATGCGCGGATCAAAGGCGGTATAGGCCTCCATCACCGTCTCTTCGGCCTGCGCCCAGTCGACCACCTTGGGGTCTTCCATCGGCAGCGGCGCGTTGCGGTCCCAGACCTGCATGACGTCGAGGCCGAGCCATTTGCGTTTCAGCTCATAGTAACGGTGGCTCAGTTTCGGATAGGCTTCGACCACGGCGTTGCGCAGGGCTTCGACGACCTCGGGTTCCACATGGTTGCTGAGGTGGCGTCCGGTCTGCGGGGTCTCCATGCCGCGCCAGCGGTCGATGACCTCTTTCTCTTTCACCTGAGTGTTATGGACGCGGGCAAAGGTGCGGGTGTTCGCGCCCAGCACATTGGCCAATTCCCGCGCGCCCGCTTCGCGTTTGGCGCGGTCGGGATCGGTCAGCAGGTTCAGCGTGCCCTCGATGTTGAGCGTCTCGCCCTCGACCTCGAACTCCAGCCCGGCAATGGTCTCGTCGAACATCCGCTCCCAGGCGTCGCCGACGACGCCGAGGTCGTGCAGGAACTTCTCCATCTCATCCGAAAGCTGATAGGGCTTCATGGCGCGAATGCGGTCGAAGACGGGCTTGTAGCGCGCGAGGTCCGGGTTCTCGTCCAGCAGTTTGGCGAGGTGATCGTCCGGCAGCTTGTTCAGTTCCAGCGTGAAGAAGACCAGCGGCGTGGTGTAATCGGTGATCTTTTCCTGGCAGTCGGACATGAACTTGGCCCGGCCCGCGTCCGTCGTCTGCTGGTAATAGCGCAGCCCCGCAAAGGACATGATGCGCCCGGCGACCTGGTTGATCTTTTCGTTGCGCAGCACGCAGTCGAGCAGCCCCTTGGCATCCAGCGTGGCCAGATTGCCTTCGTAATCGGCGGCAAAGCGGGCGCAGGCTTCCTCCAGCCAGTCCAGATCGCGCTTCAGTTCCGGCGCGTCTTCAGCGGTATAAAGGTCGCTCAGATCCCATTCCGGCAGATTGCCAAGGTCTTTGCCCCCGGCGGTGGCATTGGCGTCGCGAAGCGGGAAGGGAAGCTGAAACATCGGAGTACCTCTTTTGCGTTTTGTCACATCTATGCGCCCGGACGCGCCGGGACAAGCTACCCGTAGATGCGCAGCATTTCTTTCAGGTCATCAAGCGTGTTTGCCTCTTGCAATGGCTTGTCCTTGCGCCAGCGCAGCATGCGCGGAAACCGCAGCGCGACGCCGGATTTATGGCGCGGGCTGGGCTGGATACCCTCAAAGGCGATCTCGAAGACATGGTGCGGGGTGACTTGGCGCACGGGGCCAAAACGTTGCAGCGTGTTCTTGCGCACCCAAGCGGTGATCTGGCGGAACTCGGCGTCCGTCAGGCCGGAATAGGCTTTGGTAAAGGGCACGAGATCATTGCCGTTCCAGACCGCGAAGGTGAAATCGGTAAACAGGTTGGCGCGCCGGCCCGAGCCCGATTGCGCATAGATCATCACCGCGTCGATGGTCAGCGGGTCGAGCTTCCATTTCCACCAGTCCCCCTTCTTGCGGCCCGCAAGATAGGGGCTGTCGGCGCGTTTCAGCATCAAGCCTTCGGCCTGCGCCTCGCGGGCGGTTTCGCGTAAGGAGGCCAGTTCGGCCCAATCGGTGAACTGGTGCTGCGGGGACAGGCGGATCGGCGCGTCTTCGGGCAGGTCGGCGCTGGCCTCCTCCAGCAGGGCGCGGCGCTCAGCGAAGGGACGGTCGCGGATGTCGTCGCCCTGCCATTCGAGCAGGTCATAGGCATGCAGCACCACCGGCGCTTCGGTGAGCAGCTTCTTGGGCACCGTCTTGCGCCCGATACGGGCCTGTAGTGCGTTGAAGGACGAGGGGTAATCCGCCCCCGGCTGCCAGACCAGCAACTCCCCGTCCAGCACCGTGCCGGGGGGCATGTGGTCGGCGGCGCGGGCCAGTTCCGGGAAACGGTCGGTCATCAGCTCTTCACCGCGCGACCAGACGAAGTAATCGCCGTCGCGCAGAATGAGCTGGCCGCGGATGCCGTCCCATTTCCACTCCGCCCGCCAGTCGGTCGGATCGCCCAAGGCGTCCGGCCCGTCCTCCAGCGCATAGGCAAGGTAGAAAGGGTAGGGGCGCGAGGCGTCGGCGCTGGCGTCTTCGGCTTCGATCAGACTGTGCCATGTCACGTCATCAGGATGCCAATTGCCCATCAGCCGATGCGCCATTTCCGGCTCGGGCCGCCCGGTGGCGCGCGACAGGGCGCGGGTCATCAGTTTCTGGCTGACGCCGATGCGAAAGCCACCGGTGATGAGCTTGTTGAAGAGGAACCGCTCGGTGCCGCCAAGCTGCTGCCACGCCGAGAGCACGAAAGCCTTGCGGGTCGCGTCGTCCTCATCTTTCAGCCCGCGCAGGGCGTTGATCCATGAGGTCAGCGTGCCGCTGTCGTCGCTCTCCACCGGCGGCAGGACCAGCGCGATGGTCTCGGCCAGATCGCCGACGATGGCGTAGCTGTCCTCGAAAAGCCAGAGCGGCACGCCCGAAGCCTCAGACGCCCATTCGCGCAGGCGGGTGGTGGTCACGGCGCGTTTCGGGCGACGGCCCGAGAAGAGCGCCACGGTCCAGAGGCGGTCGGTCTCCTCGGCTGTGGTGAAATACTCGGCCAGCGCAGCGACCTTGATGGTGGTCTTGGTGGTCTGGTCGATGGCGTTAAAGAGCGCGGCAAAATCCTTCATTCGCTGTCGCCCCCGTCGCCCTCGAACTGGGTCGGCACCACTTGAGCCTTCCAGCCCTGATCGTTCAAGTATCGCGTGAAGATATCGGTGTAACCATGCGTGACATATATGTTTTCCGCCCCCGTTTCTCGGATCGCCCAAAGCAGCCCATCCCAATCGGCATGGTCCGAGATGACAAAGCCCCGGTCCCCCGCCCGCCGCCGGCGGACCCCGCGCAGGGCCATCCAACCCGAGGCAAAGGCGCTTTCCTGCGCGCCAAAGCGCCGCGCCCATTGGCTGCCGAGCGCAGAGGGCGGGGCCAGCACCAAGGCGCCGGGGTGATCTTTGGGCGCGAGTTCTGGCGTGACCAGCGTGGTCTCGGGCAGGGAGATGCCTTGCCCGCGCAGGACGTCGTTGGTGTTCTCCACCGCCGTATGGGTCAGGATCGGGCCGACTTCTGGGTCGAGCATCGACAGCAGGCGCTGCGCTTTGCCCAGAGAGTATGCACCGAGAAAGGCGGTCTTGCCTTCCGCCGCACAGCGCGCCCACCAGGCGTTGAGGTCAGCCGCCACATCCGCCTGCGGCGCCCAGCGAAAGACCGGCAGACCAAAGGTGCTCTCGGTAATGAAATGATGGCATCTGACCGGCTCGAAAGGCGTCGACATGCCGTCGTCGATCACCTTGTAATCGCCCGAGGCGACCCAGACCTCGCCACCGACCTCAACCCGGATCTGGGCGCTGCCCGGCACATGGCCCGCCGGGTGGAAGGACACCGTGGCCCCGCCGATCTGCCGCCGCTCGCCATAGGCGATGCCCTCGGCGGTGATCTCTCCCAACCGGTGGCGCATGACGGGCAGGGCGGCCTCGGTGGCGAGGTAGTGGCCCATGCCGTCGCGGGCGTGGTCGGCGTGGCCATGGGTGATCAGCGCCCGCGGCACAGGCCGCCAAGGGTCGATATAGAAATCCCCGGCAGCGCAGTAGATGCCGTTTTCGGTGAAGCTGAGGACGGGTTCGCGTGTCATCCTGAGCAATCTAGCTGGCGCGCGGCGATTGCACAGGAAAATGACAGCCTAGGCCATGACGCTGCCCAGAAAGAGCTTTTTCAGACCGTCGAATATCGGCTTGCGCAGTTCCGGCACTTCCAGCAGCACCTCATGCTCACCGCCTTCGACAATCTCAAGCCGCCCGCCTTTCCAATCGGCCATGCGCTGGTGAACGCGCGGCGTGGCCACGATCCGCTCGTTGCTGCCAAGAAAGGTGACGCAAGGCATATTGGGCGCCGCGCGGCCCGCCAGATGTTTGGTCTCCGCCAAAGCCTCGCGCAGCCAGACGAAACTGGGGCCGCCGAGGCTCAACTCAGGATGCGCCGCCAGTTGATCGCGCATCATGTCATACATCTGCTGGTCCGTGGTCAGCAGGTTGTCCTCAAAGGGGGTGATGATCGGGTAGGGCTCGATCCGGGTGCCGGGGGGCAGGCGGTGGCCTTGGCCGATCTGCGGCATCAGCTGCGCCATGGACCAGGCCACGGCGCGCAGCTGCGGTGCGACATAGATGCCCCACATCGGCCCGGTGAAAGCGGCGGCCTGCACCGGCAGCCCTTCCATCACGGCGCGCAGCCCGATGCAGCCGCCCATGGAATGGGCCAGCAGGAAATAGGGGCGCGGCAGGTTCAGGCTGCGCGCCGCGCGCAGCATGGCGGCCACGTCTTTTTGATAATCGCCAAAGGCATCCACATGGCCGATGCGCCGGTCGGGCAGCATCCGGTCCGCCAGCCCCTGACCGCGCCAGTCGATCGCCAGGGTGCCGAGCCCGCGCTGCGCGAGGTCGGCGGCGCAGAGCCCGTATTTTTCGATATACTCGGTGCGGCCGGGGAACAGCAGCACCGTGCCACGGGCATTCTCAAGCGGCCAATGACCCAGCCTGATCCGCTTGCCATCCGATGTTTCGGCCCAATAGGCCCTGCCGCCCTCCGGTCCGGGCGCGATATCGGTGAACAGCGGGGCCGGGTCGAGCTGCATCAGCCGAGGACGGCGGCGAGTTTCATCGCCATGCCCATATCGCCGTCGATCTTGAGCTTGCCGCTCATGAAGGCGGATGTGGGGTTGGTGTCACCCTCAAGGATCGACTGAAAGGTATCCGCCTCCGCGCTCAGCGTCACATCTGCCTCTTCGTCGCCGGCGCGGGCGCCGTTTTCGTCCATCATCACGCTGCCTTCGCCTTCGATGTCGAATTTCGCCGTGCCGTCAAAATCACTTCCGGCCAGCTTTTCGTTCAGCACCACAACCGCTTCGTTCACAATATCGCTCATCGCTCGCCCTTTTTTGGCATTTGGCCCCGACACATCTGGAATTGCGGCGGCAGCCTGTTACATTCACTCTTGTTATGCGCATCCTACCCGTCAACCTCAAACATACCGTTGCGGCAGTTGGCGGCTTTCTGTGGCTTGCGGGTCTTGCGGGGGCCGAACCGGCCCCGGCGGAGCTTTTCGACAGGCTGCGGGACGCGCCAGCGGCTGAGGCGGGGCGCATCACGCGTGAGATTGAGGCACATTGGGCCCGTTCAGGCTCGCCTGCGATGGATCTGCTGTTTGCCCGGGGGCGGGAGGCGCTGGTGGCCGGGGATACGCAGCTTGCGATCGAGCATCTCACCGCGCTCACCGATCATGCGCCGCAATTTGCCGAAGGGTTCCACACCCGGGCACAGGCCTATTTTCGCGCCAATCTCTATGGTCCTGCGCTGGATGATCTGGAACGGACGCTGGCGCTGAACCCCGACAATTACAACGCGATCTTCGGCCTTGCCGTCATGGTGCAGGAGTTTGGCGATCTGGGCCGCGCGGCGGTGCTTTATCGCAAGGCGCTGGCGCTCAACCCACATCACCAAGACGCCCGCACCGCGCTTGACGCGCTGCGCCGCGACGGCATCGGGCGCGAGCTTTAATTCAAGGATAGACAGGTGGCAGGCAACAAGCGCGTCGTGGCCGTACTCGGCCCGACAAATACCGGCAAGACGACCTATGCAATCGAGCGGATGCTGGCGCATCGCACCGGCGTGATCGGCCTGCCGCTGCGGCTCTTGGCGCGCGAGGTCTATGACCGCATCGTCAAGGCGCGCGGCCCCTCGGTGGTGGCGCTGGTCACGGGCGAGGAGCGGATCGTGCCGCCGCGCACGCAGTATTGGGTTTGCACGGTCGAGGCGATGCCGCAGGAGATTGGCGCGGATTTCGTGGCCATCGACGAGATCCAGCTCTGCGCCGATCCCGAGCGCGGCCATGTCTTTACCGACCGTCTGCTGCGCGCGCGGGGGTTGCATGAAACGCTCTTCATGGGGGCCGACACCATGCGCGGCACCATCGCGGCGCTGGTGCCTGAGGTCGATTTCATGCGCCGCGACCGGATGAGCGAATTGATCTATTCCGGTCAGAAAAAGATCAGCCGGATGAAGCCGCGCAGCGCCATCGTCGGTTTCTCGGTCGAGAATGTCTATGCCATTGCCGAGCTCATTCGCCGCCAGAAGGGCGGTGCGGCGGTGGTCATGGGCGCGCTGTCGCCACGCACCCGCAACGCGCAGGTGGCAATGTATCAGAATGGCGAGGTCGATTATCTTGTCGCCACCGATGCGATTGGCATGGGGCTGAACCTCGATGTCGATCACGTGGCTTTCTCGGCGCTCAGCAAGTTTGACGGGCGGCGGATGCGGCCCTTGGCGCCGAATGAATTGGCGCAGATCGCGGGCCGCGCCGGGCGCGGGTTCAAATCCGGCACCTTTGGCACCACCGGGGATGCGCCCGCGCTGGACGATGGGGTGGCCCGCGCCATCATGGACCACAGCTTTACCCCGCAGAACAAGATCAACTGGCGCAACCACGCACTGCAATTCGGCAGCATCGACCGGCTCATTCAATCGCTTGAGATGCCGCCCGAAAATCAACGTCTGGTCCGCGCACGCGAATCCGACGATCTGCGGGCGTTGAAATCCTTGGCGCAGGTCGATGAGGTTTTCGCCCGCGCCAGCGATGGTGCCTCGGTCCGCCTGCTCTGGGATGTTTGCCGGATTCCGGATTTTCGCGGCATCAGCCATGCCGAACATGCCGGGCTTTTAGAGACCATTTTCAACGACCTGCACCAGCGCGGCACTATCCCCGACGATTGGCTGGCGCGGCAAATCAAACGAATTGATCGAACCGATGGCGACATTGATGCGTTATCCAAACGACTCGCGTTTATTCGCACATGGACTTACGTTGCTCAGCGCAAAGGCTGGACAAAGGACGAAAGCCATTGGCGCGACACGACGCGTGTCGTAGAAGACCGCTTGTCGGACGCTCTGCACGAGCGTTTGACGCAAAGATTTGTAGATCGGCGCACAAGCGTATTGCTGCGCCGGCTTGGACAGAAGGAAGCCATGGTGGCCGATGTAAACGAGACCGGTGAAGTCACCGTTGAAGGTGAATTTGTAGGCAAGCTGGACGGGTTCCGCTTTCGGGTAGACAAGGGCGCGGGCGCGGCCGAGGACAAGACGGTCAAGACCGCCGCTTTGCAGGCCCTGGCGCCGCAGTTCCATCTGCGCGCGGACCGGTTCTATAACGCGCCGGATACCGAGATTGATTTTACCGAACAGGGCGGCCTCATGTGGGGCAGCGCGGCCGTGGGCAAGCTCACCGCCGGCGCCGACGCGCTGAAGCCGCAGGTCGAGGTCTTCGTCGACGATATCGCCGGGCCCGAGGTGGCCGAAAAGGTGAAGCGCCGGTTGCAGCATTTCATCGACCGCAAGATCGCGGCCCTGTTCGAGCCGCTTCTGGGCCTTGGCAAAGACGACACGCTGACCGGGCTGGCGCGTGGCTTTGCATTCCAACTGGTTGAGAATTTCGGCATTCTGCCCCGGGCGCAGGTGGCCAATGACGTGAAATCGCTCGATCAGGAGGCCCGTGGCGCGCTGCGCAAACACGGTATTCGCTTTGGTCAATTCACCATCTTCATGCCCTTGATGCTGAAACCCGCGCCGACCCGCCTGCGTCTGGTGCTCTGGTCGCTTAGCAAGGGGCTGAACGAATTCCCCGAATCTCCGCCTCCCGGTCTGGTCACCATCCCGGTAGAGCCCGGCGCGCCAGAAGGGGCCGATACGATGTCGGGCTACCGCAACGCCGGCAAACGCGCGATCCGCATCGATATGCTGGAGCGTCTGGCCGACATGCTGCGCGCCGAGGATTCCCGGGGCGGCTTTGAGGCCAAGCCCGACATGCTGTCGATCACCGGCATGACGCTGGAGCAATTCGCCGATCTGATGGAAGGGCTGGGCTATAAGGCCGAGAAGAACGAGCGCACCAAGGTCAAACCCGTCGATGTGGTGATGCCGAAAGACGGCAGCCATGATGCGATGGACCCCGCCGCCGATACCGAAACGCCCGAAAAGGTGACCCCGGATGCAGTGACTGATGATGCGGCCGACAAGCCGATCATGGATGTCGCGGCAGAAGAGCCGGCAGGTGGCATTGTCGAGACCCCCTCGCCAGAGACCGATCCCGATGACCGCCCCGCCGAGGTGGCGCAGATGCCAGATGACGGCATTGCCCCCATTGCCGATGTCGCCCCCGAAGATCCCGAGGTGGACGCCGCCATTCCCGAGGTGCCGGCCGAGGAGATTCCCCAAGGCACCGCGCCCGACGCTGATATTGCCGGGCCGGAAACCGAGGTCTTCTATACGTTCACATGGGCGCGCAGCCCGCGCGGCAATGCCGGCAACCGTCGGGGCGGGGACCGTCCGCAAGGGCAGGGCAAGCCACGCGGCAAACCCGCGAAAGGCAAGGGCCGCAAACCTGCGGGCGACAAGGGCGGCAAGGCGCAGAACTTCACTGCCCGTCCACCGCGCAAGGAGAAACAGATCGACCCCGACAACCCCTTCGCCGCCGCGCTGATGGGGCTGAAGGACGACAAGTAAGTGGCGGTGGGCGAGAAACTACGGCTCGACAAATGGCTGTGGCACGCCCGCTTCTTTAAAACCCGTTCGCTCGCTGCCGCTCAGGTGGCGGGCGGTGCGGTTCGGATCAACGGCACCCCGACGCAGAAACGCGCTAGCAGTGTCGGCCCCGGGGATGTGCTGACCTTTGCCCAGGGCGATCACATCCGCGTCATCCAGATCGACGCGATCGGCCTGCGGCGCGGCCCGGCATCGGAGGCGCAGACGCTCTATACCGATCTGTCCCCGCCCACGCCCAAGCCAAAGAACATCACCCCCGAAAACCCCGCCTATGAAGGAAAGGGGCGCCCGACCAAGCGCGACCGCAGGCAGCTTGATCTTTCTAAGACACGCCACCTTGAATGATCTCGCCCTGCGGTTTAGCTAGTCCTCCGAACACCCCAGCCAGAGTTTCCCGCATGACCTATATCGTGAATGACGCCTGCATCGCCTGCAAATACACCGACTGTGTCGAGGTCTGCCCGGTGGATTGCTTCTATGAGGGCGAGAACATGTTGGTCATTCACCCGGATGAATGTATCGATTGTGGCGTCTGCGAGCCGGAATGCCCCGCCGATGCGATCCGCCCTGACACCGAGCCGGACATGGAGAAATGGGTGGAGTTCAACCGCAAATATTCCGAACTATGGCCTGTGATCATCACCAAGAAAGACCCGCTGCCCGAGGCCGAGGAGATGGACGGCAAAGAGGGCAAGATGGAGCTCTTCTCGGAAAAACCGGGCGAGGGCGGCTGATTCGCGCGGCATCCCGGGGCGGTAGGGTGAGGTTTCGGCCTTAAACCCCTGTATATCCTGGGGTTTCGCCTCTCTTGCCAGAGGGGCGCTTCCGAAAGGCTCGTTTTTGTGCTATGGTTAGCCAAACTGTAACAGACGAGCCGGAAATGTATCGACCACGCTGTAGAGGTTGACTTCAAATTTCAAACGAGACGCATTCGATTGCAGACCAGACAGGCTGCGCTCGTATGCGTTTTTCGCGTGCTGTTCAGGTTTATGAGTTAACGGCGGGGCTGCCCCGCACGCCAAGGAGCGACTAAATGACCAAATCGAAGAAGCTTGATTTCCGCCCGAATGAATTCGTCGTCTACCCCGCGCATGGCGTCGGGCAGATCATGTCGATCGAGGAGCAGGAAGTCGCTGGGATTTCGTTGGAACTCTTCGTAATTTCCTTTGAGAAAGACAAGATGACGCTGCGGGTGCCGACCCATAAGGCGACCGAGATCGGCATGCGCGCGCTTTCCACCCCCGATGTGATCAACCATGCAATGAAAACCCTGAAGGGCAAAGCCAAGGTCAAGCGCGCCATGTGGTCGCGCCGCGCGCAGGAGTATGAGCAAAAGATCAACTCCGGCGATCTGATTGCCATCGCCGAGGTGGTGCGCGACCTGCACCGCACCGATGACCAGCGCGAGCAGAGCTATTCCGAGCGGCAGCTTTATGAAGCGGCGCTTGAGCGTCTGACCCGCGAAGTGGCGGCGGTCTCCGGTGGCGATGAACTGGCCGCAGCCAAACAGGTTGGCGATGTGCTGGAAAGCCGCGTCGCAGCCTGAGGGCCTTGCAGGTCGAGAAGATGCCGCGTCCCTCCCCGGGGGCGCGGTTTTTTGTCAGGGTATCGCCTGCCAGCCATAGGCCATCATCTGGCAACCCATCAGCAAGGCAATCTCCGCCACCTGCTGGGTCGCGCCCAGCACATCGCCGGTCTGCCCGCCGATCTTGCGTTTTGCCACTTGCCGCACCACGAGCGCCGCGAGAAAGCCAAGGAGCACCAGCCGCCATGCCGAGACATCTGGCGCGAGCACCGTGAGCACCACCGCGATCAGCACGGCCACTGCCGTGGCCCAGTCTCCGGGCCGTCCGGTGCGGTCCGACAGCCCGTCGCGGCGCGCCACGGGCAGGCTGTCCATCACCCAGACCATCGCCGCGCGGGAGCCGCTGGCGGCGATCACCAGCGCCCAGAACAGGGCGCCGTCGGTGATCAACTCGCTGATCAGATACCAGCGCAGCAGCAGCGACAGCACCAGCGCGATCACCCCATAGCTGCCGATCACACTGTCTTTCATGATCTTGAGCCGCTTGTCCGCGCTCCAGCCGCCCCAGAAACCATCGGCGCAATCGGCCAGCCCGTCTTCATGCATGGCGCCGGTCAGCATCACCAGCGTGATCAGCACGAAACCTGCCGTCAGCAGGGCGGTGGCGCCCATGCGGCTGAGCGCCTCGCCCACAGCCGCCGCGATCAGGGCCAGCAAAATGCCGACCAGCGGATAGGCCCAAGCCCCGCGCGCGGCGGGGCGGTGGGCGTCGGTCGGGAAATGGAACTGCGGCAGGGGCAGGCGGGTCAGCAGCGCCAGCGCCACCGGCAGATCCCGCAGCCGGAATACCTGCGTCAAAGAGGCCGATCTGGCTTTGGTCATGTTTCGCCCTTTCGGCACTTTCAGCGCCTGCAAGCTACGGGTACTAACGGCTAAAGTTCAATCCTTAATGGATGCCCCATGACCCAGCCTTTCACGACCCTTGCCGAATTTCGCACCCTGTTGCAGCAGATGCCCCGGATCGACGGCGATGCGCTGACCGCCGCGCAGCAGCGCGACAGCCAATTGACCAAACCGCCCGGCGCGCTTGGCCGGTTGGAGACCCTCGCCTGCTGGTATCGCGGTTGGCGCGGCGGGAAGATGGCCGAGATCACCGCGCCGCAGATTATCGTCTTCGCGGGCAATCACGGGGTGGCGGCGCGCGGTGTTTCTGCCTTTCCGGCGGCGGTAACCGCCCAGATGGTGGCGAATTTCGAACAGGGCGGGGCGGCGATCAATCAGATCGCGCGGGTCAACGGGGCCTCGCTTGACGTGGTGCCGCTGGCGCTGGACCGGCCGACCGAGGATTTCACCCAGAGCGCCGCGATGGACGAGGCTGCTTTCCTTGCGGCTTTGCAGGCCGGCTGGGCGGCGGTGAACCCCGGGGCGGATCTTTTGGTCGTGGGGGAAATGGGGATCGCCAACACGACCTCTGCCGCGGCGCTGGCCTGCGCGCTTTTGGGCGGCGCAGCCGAGGACTGGACCGGACGCGGCACGGGCGTCGATGACGCAGGGCTTGCGCTGAAAACCCAGGTGGTGGCCGAGGGGGTGGCGCTGCATGCAGAGGCGGGGGACGGGCTTGAGACCCTGCGCCGCCTCGGCGGGCGCGAGCTGGCGGCAATGGCGGGGGCCATCGCGCGGGCGCGCAGTCTGCGGATTCCGGTGATCCTCGACGGGTTCATCTGCTGCGCGGCCGCGCTCTGTCTGGCGCGCAGCGTGGCGGGCGCGCTCGATCACTGCCTCGCCGGCCATTGCAGCGCCGAGCATGGTCATGGGCGTCTCTTGGCCGCCTTGGGCAAAGAGCCCCTGTTGCGCTTGGACCTGCGGCTCGGGGAAGCTTCGGGCGCAGGGCTCGCCATTGCGGTGCTCAAGACCGCACTGGCCTGCCACATCGGCATGGCGACCTTTGGCGAAGCAGGCGTCAGCGACGCTTGAATCCGGCGCGCGCCTATCTCAGGCGCGCTCTTTGTCCTTTTCAGCGCCAAGGTTGATAAAGGCCGTCTCCAGCTCTTTCTGCAATTCCTTAGCCCGCGCCACATAGGCGGCGTTTTGCGACGGTGGCACATCGGGCCGCCAGAGCGCTGCCAGCTCGCGCACCGAGGCGCGGTCATGGGCGTAGAAGAGCTTCTGCGCCTCATTCGCCTCAAAATCAGAAAGCCCCATATTTTCCAGCACATAGCGCCCGGCCCGCAGGGAACTGTCGAAAAGCTCGCGGGTGATGTCATTGGCGCCGGCCTGATAGTGGCGGTAGACCTCGATCCGGTCCCGCGCGCGGCTGACGATATGAATATCGGGGTTTTCCTTGCGGGCATAGGCGATCAGCGCCACCGCCGCTTGCGGATTGTCGAGGGCGACGACCAGCACCCGGGCCTCTTGCAGCCCGGCTTTGCGCAGGATGTCGGGCCGGGTCGGGTCGCCCAGAAACCCTTTGAACCCAAAGCGCCGCATCACGGCGATGGTCTCGGGGTTGTGGTCCAGGACCACGGTCTCAAACCCGCTGGCCTGCACCATGCGGTTCACCATCTGGCCAAACCGTCCGACCCCCGCAATGATCACCGGGCCGCTGCGGTCTATCTCATCCGGGGTGATCGGCCCCGCGTCGTCCAGCCGCTTGCTGATGCCGTCATAAAGGATGAAGAGCAGCGGGGTGATCAGCATGGTCAGGGCGATCACCACCAATAGCGTCTCTGCAATCGGGTCGGGCATGACCCCGGTGGCGATGGAGAAGCTCACCAGAACAAAGCCAAACTCCCCCGCCTGTGCCAGGGCCAGCGTGAAGAGCCAGCCGTCGCGGCCTTTGAGGCGGAACAGCCGGCCCAGCACCAGCAGGATCAGGGCTTTCACGATGATGACCAGCAGCGCCATGCCGACAAGGATCAGCGGTTTTTCGAACAAGAGTTCGAAATTGACCCCCGCGCCGACGGTGATGAAAAACAGTCCCAAGAGCAGCCCTTTGAAGGGCTCAAGGTCGGTCTCCAACTCATGGCGGAATTCGCTGCTGGCAAGGACCACCCCGGCGAGGAAGGCCCCCAGAGCCGGGGACAGGCCGACGAGCGTCATCAGGGAGGAAATCCCCACCACGATCAGCAGTGCCAGAGCCGTGTACATCTCGCGCAGTTTGGCGAGATGGATATAGCGAAAGACGGGGCGGGTGAGATAGACCCCCACAAGAATGATCGCCGCGATGGCCCCAAAGGTGACAAGGGTGACCCCCCAGCCCGGCAGGTTCTGAACGAAATCCAGCGCGGCATGGGCGGCTTCATTCACATTGCCGCCGTTGCCGCCGATATGCGCAGACTCGACCTTTTCGCGGTCGAGCGAAATCGACCCGTCGGGCAGCATGCCGGGCGGGATGGAGGCCGCGAGCAGGGGCAGGAAGGCGAGGATCGGGATCACCGCGATGTCTTGGGTCAGCAGGACCGAGAACACCGACCGCCCGCCCTGGGTGCGCATCAGGTTCTTTTCGGTCAGCGTTTGCAGGACGATCGCGGTCGAAGAAAGCGCCAGCGTCAGCCCAATCGCCAGCGCCACGCGCCACGGCTGGTCATAGGCCATGGCGATCCCCATGAGGGCGGCGGTGGACAGCAGAAGCTGCGCCCCGCCCAGCCCCAGCAGACGGTGGCGCATGTCCCACAGCGCGCGGGGTTCAAGCTCCAGCCCAATGAGGAACAGCATCATCACCACGCCAAATTCGGCGAAATGCTGAACGTCCTTGGTCTCTGAGCCCACCAGCCCCAGCACCGGCCCGATCAGAATGCCCGCCGCCAGATAGCCCAGAACCGAGCCCAGCCCCAGACGGGCGGCGATGGGGACGGCGATGACAGCGGCGGCGAGATAGACCGAGGCTTGGAACAGAAAGCCTTCCATTGGGGTCCTTTCGGAGGGGTCAGATGGGCAGCGGCCCGTCTTGTTTCAATTGATCCATGACGATCTGGCTGTGCACCCGAGACACAGCCTGATGCGGCAAAAGGACATCGTGAATAAGCCGGTTCAGACTTGGCAGGTCGTCACAATAGACCCTCAGAAGATAGTCCGCATCCCCCGTCATGGTCCACACGCTCACAATCTCGGGACGGGTCGCCATGAGCCGCGCGAAACTGGCGGAATGTTCCGGCCCATGGGTGCCCAGATGCACCTGCACGAAGCCCTGCACATTCAGCCCCATGCGCACCGGATCAAGCCGCGCATGATAGCCGCGGATATAGCCTTCGGCCTCCAACCGCTGGCGGCGTCGCCCGGCCTGGCTGGGCGAGAGGTTCAACTGCTCGCCCAGTTCTTGCGCGGTCAGATGGGCGTTCTTTTGCAAGGCTGTCAGCAGCCGTCTGTCGGTTTCATCCATTGCCGTGCACAATCCCCGCATAGTTTGGTGTTAGTATGCGCGATATCGACGAAGATCGCCAGTTCAATGCTGCAAAAAGCGTAATGCCCGCAGCTGCCAGCCGGTATCCTAGGGTCAAATCAATTGAGAGGAGATCTCCATGGGTCCGTTCCCGCATGATGCCCCGAAATCGACCATCACGCCAGAGAACCCGGCTGGCACCGATGGGTTTGAGTTTGTCGAATTTGCCAGCCCCGACCCGCAGGCGCTGCGCGATGTCTTTACCAAGATGGGCTATGCCCATGTCGCCAACCACAAGACCAAGAAGATCGAGCTTTGGCAGCAAGGCGACATCACCTATGTGTTGAACCACGACCCCGAGAGTTTCGCCGCCCGTTTCGTCGAGGAACACGGCCCCTGCGCCCCCTCGATGGGCTGGCGCGTGGTGGATGCGCAGAAGGCGCTGGAACATGCGGTGGCCAAGGGCGCCGAGGAATATAAGGGCGACGGCAAGGTACTGGACGTGCCCGCGATCATGGGGATCGGCGGCTCGCTGATTTACTTCATCGACCAGTATTACGACACTTCGCCTTACAATTGGGAATACGACTGGATCGCCACCTCCAAGCCCGAGGGCGTGGGGTTCTACTATCTCGATCACCTGACGCATAACGTCCACAAGGGGAACATGGACGTCTGGTTCAAGTTCTACGGCGATCTGTTCAACTTCCGCGAGATCCGTTTTTTCGACATCGAAGGCAAATACACCGGGCTCACCAGCCGGGCGCTGACCTCGCCCTGCGGGCGCATCCGTATCCCGATCAACGAAGACCGGGGCGAGACCGGGCAGATCGTGGCCTATCTGAAGAAATACAATGGCGAGGGCATCCAGCATATCGCGGTGGGGGCGCGCAATATCTATGACGCGACCGATGCGATTGCCGACAATGGGCTGAAATTCATGCCCGGGCCGCCCGAGACCTACTACAAGATGTCGAAAGAGCGTGTCACCGGCCATGAAGAGCCGCTCGACCGGATGCAGAAACATGGCATCCTGATCGACGGCGAGGGCGTGGTCGACGGCGGCGAGACGCGCATCCTGTTGCAGATTTTCTCCAAGACCGTGATCGGGCCGATCTTCTTTGAGTTCATCGAGCGCAAGGGCGATGACGGCTTCGGGGAAGGCAACTTTAAAGCGCTGTTTGAATCGATCGAACAGGAGCAGATCGACAACGGCGAGTTGGAGACCTCTTAAGCGACGCCGCTTTGATGGTGCATGTAAGGAGCGCTTCGGCGCTCCTTTTCTTTGGCGGGTGCGGGGCTGCGGTGGCTTAGTTCGGCATCCTCAGCACGACATTGCGCCCGCGTTTGACATAGCGCAATTCGCTGTCACCAATCGCCGCCACGCGGCCCCCGTCCACCCGGTCGCCCACTTCGACCTTCTGGTAGCGCCCGTTGCTCAGGCGCACCAAGGCGCGGCGGTTGGACGGTTTGCCATAGACCCCGATCAGGTTCAGCTTGCGCAGGTTGATCGCGTTGCGCGACGTCGCCTGTTTCGCCACAGAGGTTTTCGAAGGGATTTTCGGCGTGACCGCGCGGGGCGCGACGCTGGCGACCTGCGCCGAGGCGGCTGCGGTCTCGGCCCGTTTTACGATCCGCGCGAAATTGCGCGGGCGGGTGTCCGGGCGGCGCGAAAGCTGCGTGGCCTGTGCAGTGGCGTTTTCGATTGCCGGCGGAGTGGCAAGGGCGGCCGCCACGGCGTCGCGCGTGTCGACAGGCGCGACCTCGGGGGCAGCAGGCGCGGGGGTGGCAGGTTCGGGGGCCGGGTCCTGCGCCACGGCTTCCTCTTGCGCTTTCTCCTGCGCCGATTCAGGCCGCAGTTGCGGGCGCAATCCCCCCAGTTCAGCGCGGGTCAGTCCGCCCAGTTGCGCGCGCTCATTGCTCTCGGCAAGGTCTGCGGGCCGGGGCTGGGGGCGGCGCCCGGCCAAAGCGTTGTCGGTCGCGGCGGGTTCAGGCGCCGCCTCGCGTTTGGCCATTGTCTGCGGCGGCACCGCCTCGGGCTTCCCCTGATAGACAAGATGCCCATCCGGGCTGAGCGCGCCCTTCACGGTGGGGGTGACCAGACCGCGGGCGTCGAGATTGAACCGCGTCCCGGCTGCGGCCGGGGGGGCCACGGCACCGGGCGCGCTGTCGGTGGCGAAACGGTCAACCGCCGGCAGCGCCACGGCATCGGTGGTGCTGCTGATCGGGTCAATGCTGGTGAGATACAGATCATCGATATCGATCTTTGCCGCCGGCGCGGGCGGCACCTGTGGCGCGCGCGGCCAGATGCCGGTGGTGGCATAGCGGGCGTCAATCTCGGCCTCGGTCATCTCGGAACTGGGGCGCAGCTGCGGCGTGCGCAGCGCGTCGAGCACGGCGCCATCTTCATCGGTCAACCCGGCATCCAGCGCGGCGGTTTCAATGGCGTTGGGGGCTGCGGGCTCGGGCGGGAGCAATTCTTCCGCCTCGGCCAAGGGCGCGGCGGGGGCCGCTTCCGGCGCGGGAGTCTCGGCGGGGGGCTGATCGAGCGCCTCGGCGGTGGTGGTCGGGCTGCGGTCGCCAAAGAGGCGCGACAAGGCGGTGCCATTGTCCAGAAAGATCGACGCCCAGGCCGCGACGCCCGCGAGGAAAAGCAGGAGGGCGGCGGTCAGGATCAAGCCAAGGAACCTCGGCTTTCCGCCCACGGGGGCGTTCTGGCGGGCCCCGAAAATGGTCATCCGCTCGGCCTCGCTCGCTGGCATGCGGGTGGGCGTCGCGGCGGGGACGACGCGGCGGTCTTTGCGGGGTTTCTTGCTCTTCGGTTTGCGGCGACTGAGGAATGGCGCGCCGGTCGCGGGTTTCTTGGGGGTCAGCGAACTGCTGTCGGGCTGCGGCGCGCGGGTCTCTGGCGCGGCATCGACTGGCGGCACCGGGCTGCTGGGCGTGGCCCCTGCGGGCGCGGCTTTGCTGTCGGGCGAGGGCGGCGTGTCCCGGCGCGCACCGCCAAGGCTGGGTGCCTGCGCAGATGCCCCCGTGTCAGAGGCCCGCGCGTCGGGCGCCCGGCGGCTGGCGAAACCCGCGCCGGTGCCGCTGCTCGCGGGGGCGGCGGAGAAATCGATCTTACGCGACGGGGCTTTGGGCGTCTCCGCAGCCGCAGCCGCAGCGAGCGGGGCGGCAGAGGCCGCGACACTGCCGGTGTCCTCGGCATCGGGCTGATCATCAGCCTGTGGCGCATCCGCTTTGGGCAGGTCTTCGATCCGGGGGGCGGATTTCTGCGCGGGCGCGGGGGCCGGATCGGCTGCCACGGTGTCGGCCGCGTCCACCGGTGCGCTGAACGCCGGCAGGGGTTCGTGGCGCGGGGGCGGGCTGTCCTCCGGCGTCGCCGCGAGCACCGCGGCGGTCTCCTCCGCTGAGGGCTCCTCCGCCGGGGGCTCTTCCGCCGGGGGCTCTTCCGCCGGGGGCTCTTCCGGCTCGACGGGATCGGCCAGAACCGGCAGCGGCTCTTCGACGGGCGGCGGGGTCTCCTCCGGCGTCGGGGCCAGATCAGGCGATGCGGCGTCGCTCTCCGCTGCTTCGGCGATGGGCCCTTTCGGCGCCGGCGTTGTCGGCAGGGCCACCACCGGGGCGGTCTCCGGCTCCAGCGTCTCACCGGGCTCAAGCAGGGTCTGCGCGGCGGCGGTCAAGCCGAAATCGGGCACCCCGCGATAGCCCTCGTCGTCGGGGGCGGCGACAAAACCCACCGGGTGAAAACGATGTTCCACCGCGAAGGCTTCGGCCTCGTCCAAGGTCTCGCGGGCCACGGCGGCGATATGGCTGCGCGGACCGTCGGCACTGACGTGATAGACCAGCTCATCCACCGCATAGGGGGTCGCCCCCTCCAGCGCTTTGGCGGCGGCAGCGCGACGCGCCCCCGGGTCCATGTCGGGCGTGTCGATGGTCAGATAGCGGATCTGCGAATCCGGGATCAGCAGCAGGCTGCGCAGCCCGCCGGGCTCCAGCGCTGTGGCGGTCTTGCGCAGCGCGGCCAGTTCGGCGGCCAGATCGCTGCTGTCCAACATCACCTCGCCAACCAGGCGCCAGCCATCCGAAACCCGGTGCAACAGGCGGATACCATCGAAAGACAGAGAAAGGGCAAAATTCGGCTTCATCGCAGACGACTTTAGCATGGGGTCCGGCACAGTTACAGGCGCGCCGCGCGTCCGGTTTAGGATAGAGCAGGACTTCGCCCAAGGGAAGGGCGGCGGCGCGGGGGTGGCTTGTCAGCGCCTGCCGGGGGTGGGCAAATGGCGCGCAGAAATACGCGAAAGGAACAACGATGCGACTGATCAATTGGGTGGCGCTGGCCTGGATGGCCGGGGCGAGCGCGCTGGCGGCGCAACAGCAGTCAGAGCAGGGGATTATCGTGACCGGGCAAGGCAGTGTCGCGGCCGCGCCCGATATGGCGACGATCACGCTGGGCGTGACGGAAGAGGCCCCGAGCGCCAAAGCGGCGATGGACAGGGTGACCGAAGCGGTGGCGGCCATTCTGGCGCAGCTCGACGCCGAAGGGATTGCGGCCTCGGACCGTCAGACCAGCCGTTTCTACCTGCGCCCGGTGCATGACCGTCGGCCCGTGGAAAACGGCGCACCGCCCGAGATCAGCGGCTATCAGGCGGGCAATTCGGTGACGGTGAAAGTGCGCGATCTCTCCAATCTCGGCGCGGTGATGGACGCCGTGCTTGAGAAGGGGGCGAATGATTTCAACGGGATAGATTTTGGCCTGCAAGACCCGAAAGACGCCATGGCCGAGGCGCGCCGCGCCGCTGTGACCGATGCCACCGACCGCGCGCGCCAGATGGCCGAGGCGGCGGGTGTGGAACTGGGCGAACTGCTGCGGATGACCGAGAACACGACCCCGCAGCCCCGCATGTTCGAGGCCGCCCGGATGGGCGCTGCCATGGACAGTGCCATCGCCGAGGGCGAAGTGGAGGTGCAGGCGCAGGTGTCGATGACCTTTGCCATCGCGGCGCGGCAATAGGCCAGGCAGCCCCCGCCGGAGAGACCGGCGGGGGCATTGGTTCAGGCGGTGGCCTTGGTCAGCGCCTGATCCAGATCGGCGATCAGATCATCGGCATCTTCCGTCCCGATCGACAAGCGCACCACATTGGGGCTTGCCCCCGCCGCTTCCAGCTGCTCCGGCGTCAACTGGCGGTGCGTGGTGGAGGCGGAGTGGATCACCAGCGAGCGGGTATCGCCCAGGTTGGCGACATGGCTGAAGATCTCCAGCTCATTCACCAGTTTCACACAGGCGTCATAGCCGCCCTTGACCGCAAAGGTGAACAGGCCCCCCGCGCCCTTGGGGCAGACCTTTTGCATGCGCTCGTAATAGGGCGAGGATTTCAGCCCGGCATAGGTCACGTAATCGACCCGGTCGTCCTGCTCCAGCCATTCGGCGACCTTGACCGCGTTCTGCACATGGCGCTCCATCCGCAGCGACAGGGTCTCGATCCCCATCAGCGTGTAATGCGCCGCCTGCGGGTTCATCGTCATGCCCAGATCGCGCAGGCCAATGGCGATGCTGTGGAAGGTAAAGGCCATCGGGCCGAAGGTCTCGTGGAACGTCATGCCGTGATAGGCGTCCTCGGGCTGGCTGAGCGAGGGGAATTTGTCATTCGCGGACCAGTCGAACTTGCCCGAATCCACCACGCAGCCGCCCATCACGGTGCCATTGCCGGTGAGGTATTTGGTGGTGGAATGAACGACCAGCGTCGCGCCATGCTCGATCGGGCGGCAGAGATAGGGCGTGGCGCTGGTGTTGTCGATGATCAGCGGAATGCCCGCCGCATCGGCCACATCGGCAATGGCGCGCACATCCATGATATAGCCGCCGGGGTTGGCGATGGCTTCGCCAAAGACCGCGCGGGTGTCCTCGTCAATCGCATCGGCCACCGCCTGCGGATCGTCAAAGTCGACGAATTTGCAGGACCAGCCGAAACGTTTGATGGTCTGGCTGAACTGGGTGACCGTGCCGCCATAAAGCCGGGTGGAGGCGATGATGTTCTTGCCCGGCCCCATCAGCGGAAACAGCGCCATGATCTGCGCCGCATGGCCCGAGGAACAGCAGACCGCCCCGGCACCGCCTTCCAGCGTGGCAATGCGTTCTTGCAGCACCGCATTGGTGGGGTTGGTCAGGCGCGAATAGATATAGCCGACCTCTTGCAGGTTGAAGAGCGCCGCCGCGTGATCGGCGTCGCGAAAGACATAGGCGGTGGTCTGGTAGATCGGCGTCTGCCGCGCGCCGGTGGCCGGGTCCGGCGCCGCGCCGGCGTGGATTTGCTGGGTGTCGAAGCGAAGATTTGGGGTGTCTGCCATGGCTCTGTCCTCTCAGAAAAATGGGGTCTCGGGCACCCTAGGGCCAAGTCTGCGGACAAACAACTGGCGGTTAGCGCATCCAGAAGCCGTTTGATTTGATCCGGTTGCGGATTGCCTGTTCGCGCCGCGGCAGGTTGTCTTGGTCAAACAGCGCGCGCACCTTGGCTCCGCGCTTTTGGTAGATCATGCGTTTGATCGCATCGCGTTCCTTGAGCAGTTTCTTGATCTTATGGGTTGCTGCAACGGTTTCGAGTACCTCGATCGCGCGGGCGCTTTCGCGGGCATAGAGCAGCGGCAGGAAGCGGTAATGGCAGGAGATGGCGCCATCCAGCAGACCGGGCGGCAGTGTATCGCGGCCCCCGCCGAGCTTGTGGATCACCAGTGGCAGCACGATCTGATCCAGCCAGGGATCAAAGCTCTGCGCGCAGAGCTCCACCGGGGGATCATCGCGCGCCGCCAGCGCATAGTCCAGGAACAATTCGCCAAACGCGCGCGGGCAGCGGTAGTAGAAGAAACCCGCGTTAAAATAGAGATAGCGGCGCCAGTATTCATCGGGCTGGCTCAGGTCGAGACTGCTCTCGAAGTCGAGGCCGAACTTGTCGTAGAGGGATTTCCACAGGCCGCTGTAGCCTGGACCGTAAAGCTGCGGCTCGGGCCAGGTGCCCTCGCGCCGCAGCGAGGCGGAGGGGCGGGTAAAGTCAAAGGGCACGGTGGTCAGATCGCCGGTGATCAACGTATCTGTGTCAAAGAAAACAAAGGGTTCGCCCTCGGGCAGGGCGCTCAGCATCTCGATTTTATTGCCATAGGGGTAGGCGCTGCCAAAATGCTGGCTTTGAAAGGGAATGAACTCCGCCCCGAGCTCGGTCAGCGCCGTGCGCAGGGCGTCGCTGCCGATCCGCGGGTCTTTGTCCCAGAGCGGCCCGGGCTGGGGCTCGGCAATCAGCAGGCGACCTTTGAAACCGGGGGCCGAATGGCGCAGCGAGGCGGCAAAGAGCAGGGCTTCATAGGCCAGCCGCCCCTGCTGGGCCACGATGACGACGTTGAAAATTTGCGGGAGACGCGAATTGCGTGTCATACTTGGGCGCGGCCTCGTGTTTTTGGCGAGTATAGGGAGAAGTCTGATCTGGCAAAAGCCGGCAATTGTGCCGCGCGCGGAGGGGGTTGAGATGATTGATTTCATATTCGCGGTCATCGCCATTGGGATCGCCGGGCAGGGCGCGCCCTCAGACGGGATCACCGCGCCGTTGTCGCCTGACGTGCCCCGCAGGGCGCAGGCTCCCGCCAGCCCCGCCGCCCCCGCGCCCCCGGCAGCACCCGCAAGCCCCGATCTGGGCGCATCCTTCGATATGTCCGCCCTGCCTGCGGGTTTAGCGGCTGAGGATCAGACCCCGCGCGGCCAGTTCACCACGGCAGGGGAGGTCCGGCCGATTCTCAGCGCCACCCGCCGCAGTTGGATCGCGCTGCGCGCATATGACGGTCGGGATTACCTCTATGTCACCCACCTGTGGAACTGGCGCTGCGGACTGGCGGCGATCGCGGTTTCGGTGAACGACGGGCCTATGGTCAATTGGACGATGCCGCCCTGCCATACCGAAAGCGCGACCCCGAATGCGATTCTCGAAGGCGACCCGCTGCCCTATGTGACGTTTGGGCTCGGTTCGGTCCAATCGGTGCGGGTGCAGCTGGTCTATGATGACCTGAGCATGGAGAGCGCGCGCTTTGCACGCGGCGCGGTGCTGATACCGTGAGCCCGGGGGGTGATTTCACCAATTTGATCGGGGGGTAAAGTGGTGGGCGACCCTGGAATCGAACCAGGCGTGCGTCTCCGCGAGGGAGTTACAGTCCCCTGCCACACCTTGCGGCCTGTCGCCCACTTTGCCCTGTGCATTGCACCTGACGTGGGGGCGTGATTACAAGCGACCCAAAGGACCGTCAAGGCGAATTCCTGAGAAATCTTGGGGAAATCGCGCGAAAGGATAAAGAGATGAAGAAACCTAAATGGGTCGTGCAGAAAGAGCAGGACAAGAAGGCCGAAGCGGCGCAGACTGTCTGGCTTTTCGGCCTGCATGCGGTGCGTGATGCGCTGCTGAACCCGCAGCGGGAGAAATTGCGGTTGATGGTCACCCCGAATGCGCAGGCGAAGCTGGAAGACGCCATTGCGACAGCGGGAATCACGCCCGAAGTGGTCGACCCGCGCAAGTTCCGGCCGCCGCTTGACCCGAACTCGGTGCACCAGGGCGCGGTGCTGGAGGTGAAGCCGCTGAATTGGGGCCGGTTGGAGGATGTCGCCATCGGGCATGCCGCGCCCCGGCTGCTGCTGCTCGACCGGGTGACGGATCCGCATAACGTCGGGGCGATTCTGCGCTCGGCCGAGGTTCTGGGCGCTTCGGCGGTGATCGGCACCAAACATCATTCCGCGCCGGAGACCGGGGCCTTGGCCAAGACCGCCAGCGGCGCGCTGGAGCGCCAGCCCTATCTGCGGCTGCGCAACCTCGCCGATGCGATCCGCGCCCTGCAGGACATGGGCTATCTGGTGCTGGGGCTGGATGGGGAGGCCACCCAGACCATTGAGGAGGCCGTAGAGGGCCGCCGGGACCGCCCTGTGGCCCTGGTGCTGGGGGCCGAAGGGCCGGGGCTGCGGGAGAAGACGCGCGAGACCGTGGATGCGCTGGTGCGGATCGACGCGGCGGGGGGCTTTGGCTCGCTCAATGTCTCCAATGCGGCGGCCATCGCGCTCTATGCCAGCCGGGTGGGGGGCTGAGAATCGGCAAGAACTGGCTCAAAACCGGGGCGGGGGCGGGGCGTCGGGCTCCACCCCCTTTGAAAACGCCAAAGGCTTCTTACGTTCTAAGATGACCGCAGGCCCGGAACGCCTGCTGGCCACCTACTGTCCCTCGTTCCGTACCTATACGCCCCGTGGTCTCCATGGGGCGTTTTTTTTTTATGGGGGTCTTGGAAACACAAAAGCCGCCCCGGGGGGCGGCTTTTGTGTTTCCTGCGGGGTGGCAGGATCAACCTGGAGCGGGCGAGGCGATTCGAACGCCCGACCCTAACCTTGGCAAGGTTATGCTCTACCCCTGAGCTACGCCCGCATCCGGTTGGTGAGGGGGGAATACCCATTCCCGCTGCAGGCTGCAAGGGGGAAAATGAGGGCGAAAGGGCAAAGCTTGGAAATTATTCCGGGGCGTCTGCGCGGGGCTGGAAAACACAAAGGGCCGCATCAAGAGATGCGACCCTGTGAAAACCAGATGGAGCGGGCGAGGCGATTCGAACGCCCGACCCTAACCTTGGCAAGGTTATGCTCTACCCCTGAGCTACGCCCGCTTACCGTCTGGTGAGGGCGAGATACCCATTGGGGCGGGGGGCTTCAAGAGGGAAATGTGGTTTTGCGGGGAAAAAATTGTGCAATTCGGGGGCGCTGCCCCCGGACCCCCGCGGGTATTTGAAAAAGGATGAATTGGGGGAGGGTGCTTGGGGCTGGATTGGGCGGTTTGGGGCAAAGGTGTAGCGGCAGACAAAAGAAAAGGCCCCGCGGGGGGGGCGGGGCCTTTGGTGGTTCAGGCAAAGCTTAGTGGCTGTGCTGTTTGTCCCAGTCTTCCTGCTTTGGAAGCTGCTCGAACGTGTGTTCGGGCGGCGGGCTGGGCAGGGTCCATTCCAGCGTGTCGGCATATTCGTTCCAGGGGTTGTTTGCCGTGGAGCGGGCGCCGCGTGTCAGCGAGTAGGCCATGATCCCGAAGAAGAACAGGAAGGAGGCGAAGCTCAGGAAGGCGCCCCAGCTCGACCACTGGTTCCAATAGGCGAAGGCCTCCGGGTAGTCGATGTAGCGGCGGGGCATGCCCTGACGGCCCAGGAAGTGCTGCGGGAAGAAGGTCAGGTTGGCGCCGATAAACATCATCCAGAAGTGCAGCTTGCCGGCCCATTCGGGATACATGCGGCCTGTCATCTTGGGCAGGTAGAAGTAGATCCCTGCGAAGATGGCGAAGACAGCACCCAGCGACATCACGTAGTGGAAGTGTGCCACGACGTAGTAGGTGTCGTGATAGGCGCGGTCCACGGCGGCCTGGCTCAGCACGATGCCGGTGACGCCACCAACGGTGAAGAGGAACAGGAAGCCGAAGGCCCAGAGCATCGGTGTTTTGAACTCGATGGAGCCGCCCCACATGGTGGCGATCCAGCTGAAGACCTTCACGCCGGTTGGCACCGCGATGACCATGGTGGCCAGCATGAAATAGGCCTGCTGGTTCAGGGTCATGCCCACAGTGTACATGTGGTGCGCCCAGACGACGAAGCCCAGAGCACCGATGGCGATGATCGCCCAAACCATCGGCAGGTAGCCGAAGATCGGTTTGCGCGAGAAGGTCGCGATGACATGGGAGATGATGCCGAAGCCGGGCAGGATGATGATGTAAACTTCGGGGTGACCAAAGAACCACAGGATGTGCTGGTAGAGCACCGGGTCACCGCCACCGGCGGGGTCAAAGAAGGCGAAGCCGAAGTTGCGGTCCATCAGGAGCATGGTGATCGCGCCCGCCAGAACCGGCAGGGACAGAAGGATCAGCCAGCTTGTGACAAAGATCGACCAGGCAAAGAGCGGCACTTTGAACAGGGTCATGCCGGGGGCACGCATGTTCAGGAAAGTGGTGATCATGTTGATCGCGCCGAGGATCGAGGAAGCACCCGACACGTGGACCGCGAAGATCGCGAAATCCATCGACATGCCCGCTTCGCGGACCGAGAGCGGCGGGTAGAGCACCCAGCCCACGCCGGAGCCGAGCTGGCCAGCGCCGCCCGGTGTCAGCAGCGAGCAGACCGCCAGCGTGGTGCCGGCGACATAGAGCCAGAAGCTGAGGTTGTTCATCCGCGGGAAGGCCATGTCCGGCGCGCCGATCTGCAGCGGCATGAAATAGTTGCCGAAACCGCCAAAGAGCGCGGGAATCACGACGAAGAACATCATCAGGATGCCGTGGCCGGTGATCAGCACGTTCCAGAGGTGTCCGTTGGGCGTACAGGATGCGGTGCCATCAGAGATGAAACGCGCGCCTTCCATACACATATATTGAACGCCCGGCTCCATCAGCTCAAGGCGCATGTAAACGGTGAAGGCCACCGAGATAAGCCCAACAAAGGCCGAGACGATCAGGTAAAGGATACCGATGTCTTTGTGGTTGGTGGACATGAACCACCGGGTAAAGAACCCCCGGTCGTCGTGGTGATCTTGGCCGTGAATGGCTGCGTCTGCCATGCGGTGCCTCCTGCAAATGAATTGGTCACAAGGCACCATAAGCGGCGCGCTGCGTCGTCGCGCCCGTTTTAGAGCGGCGATCTCTTGGGGGCAATGGGCGCGATGGTCGCAGGGGGCGTATTTTTTGCGCGGCCTTTTGTCCCGCTGGAGGCGGTGTCAGCGGGGCTGGGGGGCTCTCTCTGCCGGGCAGGCGGCGGGCGTGGCGGCGAAAACACCGTCGAAACTTGCCCGCAGGGCCAGATCGACGTCATCCATGGTGACCGGCAGGCCAAGATCGACAAGCGAGGTCACCCCATGGGCCGTGATGCCGCAGGGGACGATGCCGCCGAAATGGCTCAGGTCGGGTTCCACATTGATGCTGATGCCGTGAAAGCTGACCCATTTGCGCAGTCTGATTCCAATCGCCGCGATCTTGTCTTCGGCGGGGCTGCCATCGGCTTGCGTCGGCTTTTCGGGCCGCTGGACCCAGACGCCGACACGGCCGGGCCGAATCTCTCCGCGCAGGTTGAATTGGTCGAGCGTGGCGATCACCCATTCTTCCAGCTGCCGCACGAAGCACCGCACATCGCGCCCGCGGGCGGCGACATTGAGCATGACATAGGCCACCCGCTGTCCCGGCCCGTGGTAGGTATATTGTCCGCCGCGCCGGGTGGGGTAGACGGGGAAACGGTCCGGATCGGTCAGATCATCGGGCTTTGCCGAGGTGCCAGCGGTGTAGAGCGGCGGGTGCTCCACCAGCCAGATGCATTCGTCGGCCGTGCCTGCCGCGATGGCCGCGGCGCGCGATTCCATCCACGCTTCGGCAGCGCGGTAGTCGGTGAGCCCGTCGGTGATGATCCATTCAACCATTGCGCAGCCTTAGCAATCCCCGCGCCGCACCGCCAGTGCTCACGCCGCCGCGTCCCGCTCTTGCAGCAGCTTGCGCAGCAGTTGCGCGTAATTGTCGGCCCCCTGCGCCCCGGTGATCAGGTATTTGCCTTCGAAGATCATCGAGGGCACGCCCGAGATGCCGCGAGATGTCCAGATCTGCTGCGCCTCGCGGGTTTGCGCCGCATGGCTGCCGCTGGTGAGCACCTCAAGCGCTTCGGCAGGGTCCAGCCCGACCGATCCGGCGACATCTGCCAGCACCTCTTTATCCCCGATATTGCGCCCTTGGGTGAAATGCGCGTCGAAGAGCGCCATCTTCAGCGGATGCTGGAGGCCCTTGCTCTGCGCCCATGTCAAAAGCTGATGGGCGAGGAAGGTGTTCTGCATCCGGGTGTCATCGCTGAAGTTGAAGGTGAAGCCCAGTGCGCGGCCCATATCGGTCAGACGTTTGCGATTCTCGACCGATTGCGCGGGGGTGGAGCCATATTTCTCGGCCAGATGCTCGGCCATGTTCTGGCCTTCGGCGGGCATCTGGGGGTTCAGCTCAAAAGGATGCCAGCGCAGATAGGCGCCGACGCCGACGGCGCCGAGGGCTTGCTCTAGCTGTTTGTAACCCACGATGCACCAAGGGCACATGATGTCTGAGACGATGTCGATCTGGACGCTGGGGGCGTCGGTCTGGGCTTGGGCGAGATCTATGGGCATGGGGCGTTCCTTGTGATGCGTCCTTTAGATGGAACCGCTGCGCGGCGTTTTCAACAGGCGAAGCGGGGGGAGCGGGGCAGGTCGGGCCGCCGGGGCTTCACAGCCCCGACCCCCGCGTGAAGGATTCTGGGCGAAAAGGAGGGAAAAAGCACCATTGGCAGCGCTGCGGGAAAGAGAGTGAAAATAGTTGCCGATTGCCTCTTCACAATCCCGGAGCCTTTGGCTAAACCGCACCCACCAACCATGGCGTGCGGTCGTGGCGGAATGGTAGACGCGCAGCGTTGAGGTCGCTGTGGGGTAACACCCGTGAGAGTTCGAGTCTCTCCGACCGCACCATGGTTGTTCAGTCCAGACCCTGGACACCACTGCTTCTTTTCCTATCAAATCTGATATGCAAGAATTTGCCGATCTGCCGCGCTTTGCCTGTGGGGGAGCGCGACTCGGCGGTTCACATCTCGTCTCTGTGACCGCAGAGTGTTTGCAGGCCGGGCGGCGATGCCGTTTAACGGAAGCATAGACCTTGCGAACCGCGGCGACGGGGGCAGGGTGGCTAATCAGGAGGGCAGCGCGTGACGCGAGCAGGGAACCACAGATCGGCACTATCTCTCGCGATTGGCCTTCTTATGGGCACCACCGGTTTGGGCGCGGCGGCGCAGTTGAGCATCACCGGCGTGTCGGAGGACACGGAGCTTTACGACAATCTGCGCGGCGGTTCCTTGCTGGCCGAACAAACCGATGCGGATGCCGAGCCGGCCACGCCGCAGGAATTGGTGGCCGCCGCGCAGGCCGATTACGCGCGGCTTTTGGCGGTGCTTTATGACAATGGCTACTTTGGTCCCACGCTGAAAATCACGCTCGATGGGGTTGATGCCGCCGCGATTCCGCCGGTGCGGCCGCCGCGGCAGGTGGACCGGGCGGTGATCTCTGTCGATCCGGGGCCGAAATTCCGCTTTGGCCGCGCCCGCATTGCGCCGCTGGCGCCGGAAACCGAACTGCCGGACGGTTTTGCCACCGGGCAGACCGCAAGTCTTGGGGTGCTGAAAGAAACCGTGTCCAGCGGCATCGCCGGTTGGCGGGCGGTGGGCCATGCCAAGGCGGAACTGGCCGAGCAGGATTTGGTGGCGCGTCATGAAGCGCGTCAGATCAATGCCGATCTGCGGCTGGCGCCCGGACCGCGGCTGCGCTTTGGCGCGCTGGCGATCACGGGCAACGAAGATGTGCGCACCGCGCGGCTGCGCGAGATTGCCGGGCTGCCGGTGGGGGAGGTTTTCGACCCCGAAGAGCTGGAATTGGCCACCGAACGCCTGCGCCGAACCGGTGCCTTTGACGCGGTGGCGCTGACCGAAGCGGATGACATTGGCCCAGGTGCCACCCTGCCGATCACCGCGCGGGTGGTGGAGGCGCCCAAGCGCCGGCTTGGCTTTGGCGCGGAGCTTTCCTCTCTCGAAGGGTTGCGGCTGAGCACCTTTTGGCTGCACCGCAACCTGATGGGCGGCGCGGAGCGGCTGCGGCTTTCGGCCGAGATCGAAGGCATCGGGGGCAATTCGGGCGGTGAGGATTACCGTTTGGCCGCGCGTTTCGAGCGGCCCGCGACATTCAACCCCGACACGGATTTCTATGCGCTGGCCAAGCTGGAGCAGCTCGACGAGGTGAACTTTTTCTCCCGCCAGCTGGATCTGGAAGCCGGTATCACCCGCATTGCCAACCAGCAGCGGCGCTATACGGCCGGGGTGGGGATTCGCGCGGCAGAGACCCGCGATGCCTTTGGCACCCAAACCTACACCCTGCTGACCCTGCCGCTGAGCGCCGAGTTTGACTATCGCGACAAAGACCTCGACGCCAAGGAAGGCTATTACGCCAAAGCCAGCCTGACCCCCTTTGCCGCGATCTCTGGCTCGCAAAGCGGGCTGCGGACGCTTTTTGACACGCGCTATTATCGCACCTTTGGGACGGAACGGCCCGTCACCCTCGCCTTCCGCGGGCAGTTGGGCGCGCTGGCGGGGCCGGACCTTGACCAGGCCCCCGCCGATTACCTGTTCTACTCGGGCGGCGGCGGGACCGTGCGCGGGCAGCCTTATCAATCGCTTGGGGTTGACCTCCCGAGCGGCGACACCGTGGGCGGGCGCAGTTTCGTCGGCCTGTCTGCCGAGGCGCGGGTCAGCGTCACCGAGAAGATCGGCGTCGTGGGCTTTGCCGATGCGGGCTATATCGGGTCCGAAGAATTTTACGATGGTTCAGGCACTTGGCACTCAGGTGCCGGGCTTGGGCTGCGCTATGCCACGGGGATCGGCCCGATCCGGGTCGATGTCGCCGTGCCCACCTCGGGGCCCGAGGTGGACGATGATTTCCAAGTCTATATCGGGATCGGGCAGTCTTTCTAATGCGGCATTTTTTCCAGTTTCTCTCCATCGCCCTCGTCTGGCTCGCCAGCCTTATGCCGGCCCTGGCCCAGGATGACGACAAGGGCTTTCTGACCCGCACCATCCAGGACGCGCTGAGCGGCGCCGGGCGGGCGGTCAGTATCGACGGGTTCCGGGGCGCGCTGAGTTCGGAGGCGTCCTTTGACCGGATGACCATCGCGGATGACGATGGCATCTGGCTGACGCTGGAAGATGTTGTGCTGGACTGGAACCGCTCGGCCCTGCTGCGCGGTCGGCTTGAGGTCGAAAGCCTCACCGCCCGCCGTCTTGATGTGGAGCGGCTGCCGGTCAGTGAGGAGACCGCGCTGCCGGAGGCCGAGGCGAAACCCTTTGCCCTGCCGGACCTGCCGGTCTCGGTGGAGATTGCGGATTTCTCGGTGGGGGAGATCAATCTCGGCGAGCCGATTCTGGGCGAGGCGGCACAGCTGTCGATCGAGGCCAATGCCCGCCTGACCGACAGCGTGGGCATTGTCGATTTTCAGGCCCGTCGCACCGACGGCAAGATGGGCGTTTTTGACATTCAGGCGGATTTTGACCGCAACGAAGGTCTGCTCGACCTGATGTTGAAGCTGAAAGAAGACCCCGAAGGCATCGCCGCGCGGCTGTTGAACCTGCCGGGGCAGCCGTCGGTCGAGATGACCGTCGCGGGCAGCGGCCCGCTGGATGACTACGCCACCGATGTGACCATCGCCACCGACGGGCAGGAGCGGCTGGCCGGGCAGGTGACGCTTGGCACCCAGACCCCGCAGCGCGCCAGCGACACCCCCGACCGGCGGATTCAGGCGGATATCGGCGGTGACATCACGGCGCTCTTGGCGCCGCGCTACCGCGATTTCTTTGGCGAGGATGTGCGTCTGGCGCTCGACGCGCTGGTGGAGAGCACCGGGGCCGTGGATGTAAGCAGCTTCACGATCAGCGCCAATGCTGTCGATCTGGCCGGCAAGCTGCGGCTCAACCAAGAGAAATGGCCCAGCCTGATCGACATCAAGGGGCGCATTGCGAACCCCGATGGCACTTCGATCCTTTTGCCCCTGTCGGGCGAAGGCACGCGGGTCGAAGGGGTGACCTTGGCGGTTGACTACGACGCCGCGGACGGGGACCGTTTTGACGGGAACTTCGACATCACCGGGCTCGACACCGGCGCTGTGCAGATCGCGCAGACCACTTTGGCCCTGGACGGGGTGCTCGAAGGCAACCTTGGCAGTCTGGGGCAGTTTCTGGGCGATGTGACATTTGCTGCCGAAGGGGTGGAACTGACCGACCCGGCCAGCGCCGCGGCGATTGGCGACAAGATCACCGGCAGCGCCGAGGTGCGTTTTGTCGAGGGCGATCCGCTGCAGATCAGCGGGCTGACCCTGACCGGTGAAGATTACGGGCTGACCGGGGAGGCCACGGTCGACGGGATCGACACAGGGCTGCTCACAGACTTGAAGGTCACCGTAGAAGCCGATGATATATCGCGCTTTTCCAGCTTGGCTGGGCGCGATCTTGCCGGCGCCACGGCGCTGGCGCTGAATGGCACGGTGACGCCTCTGAGCGGCATGTTCGATCTGGCCCTCGCCGGGATCACGGAAGACCTGAAAATCGGCATTGAGCAGGCGGATGCGCTGCTGGCGGGGCGCACCAATCTGAGCATGATTGCCCTGCGCAACGAGAACGGCACCTTCCTGCGCGAACTGGATCTTGAGAACGCGGCGCTTGATCTCTCGGGCACTGCCGAGCTGCGCAGCGACGACAGCCGGGCGGAGTTGGATTTCACCCTCACCGACATCGGCTTGGTCGTGCCGCAATACGAAGGCCCGATCGCCGTGAAGGCAACAGCCGTGCAGGACAGCCGCGGCTGGACGGTCGATGCGGTGACAGACGGCCCCTATGACGCGGCGCTGACCGTGTCGGGGCTGGCCACCGGCGCGGAGGCGCAGATCGACTTTACCGCCGAAATCCCCCGGATCGAAGATTTCCTGCCCGAGGCCGATATCACCGGCCCGGTGACCGCCGAAGGCGCGTTGCGCCAGACCCCGCAGGGCTGGCAGATTGACACCGAGGCCAGCGGCCCTTTCGATGCGCAGGCGTCTGTCCAAGGCTTGGTGACGCCGCGGGTCGATGTGACATTTGACCTCTCGTTGCCCGAGATCGAACCTCTGGTCCCGCAGGTCAGCGGCGCGGTTGAGGCCAGCGGATCGCTGGAGCAGACCGAACAGGGCTTTGTCATCGACGCGGTGGCCAATGGCCCCTATGGCAGCCGCATCGCGGCAGAGGGGCTGGCCACCGGGCCCGATATGGCGCTGCGCTTTGACCTCTCGCTGCCCGATGTGAACCCGGTGGTGCCGCAATTGAATGGCCCGCTCTCGGCCAGCGGTGAGGTGCGGCAGACCTCGGAGGGTATCTTTGTCGATGTGGCGGCGGAGGGGCCTTATAGCAGCCGTGCCTCTGTCGAAGGTCTGGCAACCGGCCCGGACATGGCGCTGAGCTTTGATCTCACCCTGCCTGATGTCAGCCCCTTGGCACCCGGCGCGACCGGAGCGCTGACCGCGACGGGCAAACTGCGCCAGACGCCAGAGGGGATCGCGGTGGATGTGGATGCCAGCGGCCCCAATGGCAGCCGCGCCATGGTGGAGGGCCTGGCCACGGGCGATGTCTCCCTGCGCTTTGACCTGACGGTGCCGGATGTGAGCCCCTTTGCGCCCGGCGTCACCGGCCGTCTCGCGGCCAGTGGCACGCTGCGCCAGACGGAGCAGGGCGTGGTGATCGACACCAGCGCCAGCGGCCCCTATGGCGCGCAGGCCACGATCGAAGGTCTGGTGACCGGCCCCGATGCGGCGGTCGACTTTCGGGTGAACATGCCCGACATCGGGGTGATTGTGGACAAGGTCAACGGCCCCCTGAGCGTCGCAGGCTCGGCCCGGCGCGCGGGGGATGCCTGGCGGATTGACACCGAGGCGACGGGACCGGCGGGCACCACGGCCAGCATCGAAGGGCTGGTGAACAGCGACGGGACGCTGAACCTCGACGTCTCCGGGAATGCGCCCCTGGGGCTGAGCCGCCCCTTCCTCGCCCCGCGCGACCTGCAGGGGCAGGCGCGGTTTGATCTGCAGATCAACGGGCCGCCCGCGATCAGTTCGGTGAGCGGGCGTATCACCGCCAGCGATGCCACATTCACCGCGCCCAACCTGCGGGTGGCCCTGGCGGGAATCGATGCGGATATCCAGCTTGGCAACAACCGCGCGCAGATCAATATCACCGGGCAGGCGGTCGATGGGGGGCAGCTGCGTGTGGCAGGGGCGGTGACCCTGTCGCCCAGCTATCCGGCTGATCTGAATGTCACGATCCGCGGGTTGGTTTTTGCGGACCCGAGCCTCTACACCACCACGCTCAATGGCGATCTGCGTCTGGCAGGACCGCTGACCGGGGGCGCGCAGATTACCGGGCGCATTAATGTGGGCGAAACCAATGTGCAGGTGCCCTCGACCGGGTTGACCTCCATCGGGGACATCCCGCCGATCACCCATGTCAACGCCCCGGCGGATGTGCTCGCCACCCGGCGCAAGGCGCAGCTGGAGGGGGCCGAGGCGGGGGCGGACCCGGCAGAGCGCAGCAGCGGTCCGGGCTTTGGGCTCGATGTGCTGGTCAATGCGCCGAACCGGATTTTCGTTCGGGGTCGGGGGCTTGATGCGGAACTGGGCGGCAGCCTGCGGCTGACCGGCACAACCAATCAGCTGTTGTCGGTCGGGCGGTTCGAGCTGATCCGCGGGCGGCTTGATATTCTGGGCAAGCGGTTCCTGCTCGACGAAGGGTCGGTGCAGTTCCAGGGCGACCTGATCCCCTATATCCGCTTCGTCACCTCGACCAATACCAATACCGGCGAGGTGCGGGTGATCGTCAGCGGGCCGGCGAATGAGCCGGAGGTGACCTTTGAATCGACCCCGGCAGCACCGCAGGACGAAGTGCTCTCGCAGCTGCTCTTTGGCCGGAACATCTCGGAAATCTCGGCCTTCCAAGCGCTGCAACTGGCCAGCGCGGTTGCCACGCTTGCCGGGCGCGGCGGCGATGGGATCATCGGCAATCTGCGTGAGGGCTTTGGCCTCGACGATCTTGACGTCACCACTACCGAAGACGGGGCCACGGCGCTGCGCTTGGGCAAATATCTGACCGACAACGTCTATACCGATGTGACCGCCGCCTCGGATGGCACCGGGGAGGTCTCGCTGAACCTCGACATCACCGAGAGCCTCAAGGCCAAGGGGACGCTGGGCTCCGATGGCGAAAGCAGCATCGGTATCTTCTTTGAGCGGGATTACTAAAGCCAAGGGCGCCGATGCGGCGCCCTTGCACTGAAGCGCCTAGTCGCGCGGGGTGAATTGCCCGTAGCGGCCCCGGTCGAACATCAACCCCGCCGTACCGTCTTCGCGCAGGGTGATATGGCGCACATGGCCGAGGATCAGCGAATGGTCCCCGGCGGGATGCACCGCGAAAGTGTCACAGTGAAACTGCGCCAAGGCCCCGGCAAAGCTCGGCGCGCCGCCCGGTCCTTCGGTCCAGTCGAAGCCGGTAAAGTCATGGCCCTGCGTGGCGAAATGCTGCGCGAGGTCTTCCTGGTCCGCGCCCAGAACATGGATGCAGAAGGAGGAGGCCGCGGTGAAACTGTCGTGCCGCTTTGACGAGATCGCGGGCGACCAGAGCACCAGCGGCGGGTCGAGCGACACCGAGGCGAAAGAGTTCGCCGTCATCCCCAAGGGCCCCCGCGGCGTCTGCGTGGTCACAACGGTCACGCCGGTCCCAAAACGCCCAAAAGCGCGGCGCAGGGCGGTGGCATCGCCACCGGCGGGGGAGAAGGAGGTCGGTTCATCGGTCATAGCGTCAAGCGGTGCCATGTGGCCGGGGATTTGTCCAGCCGGCTCCGGCGATTGCGCGGCAATTGGAGCACCCTTGCGCAGGTCCGCGCGGCGCAGGAGGCGCTGGCGGGAAGGGTGCGCCGAACATAGGGGGGCGGGATGACCTGCGGCCTCCCCCGGTTCTAAGAAGGGAATGCGGGCTGGCGGTGAGGGGAGGAGAGCGGGGGTGTTCCGCCCCTCACCGCCAACCATTTTCAACCCAAAAGAAGGGGCCATTCAGGAAGCGCAGGCCCGCCTTGCGTTTGCCGGGCCGTCCGCTCTTGGACGCCCCGGCAGCATGCTGCCGTGCTAGCGGTTCATCCGGTTGTCGATCAACTCTTCCACCACGGTCGGGTCCGCCAATGTCGAAGTATCGCCCAGAGCGCCATAGTCGTCTTCTGCGATCTTGCGCAGGATGCGCCGCATGATCTTGCCGGAGCGGGTTTTCGGCAGGCCGGGGGCCCATTGGATCAGATCGGGCGAGGCGATCGGGCCAATCTCCTGCCGCACCCAATCGCGCAGCTCTTTACGCAGCTCTTCGCTGGGCTCTTCGCCCGACATCAGCGTGACATAGCAATAGATGCCCTGGCCCTTGACGTCATGCGGGTAGCCGACGACGGCCGCTTCAGCGACTTTGTCATGGGCAACGAGCGCGCTTTCGACCTCTGCCGTGCCCATGCGGTGACCCGAGACATTGATCACGTCATCGACGCGGCCGGTGATCCAATAGTCGCCATCCGCATCGCGTTTGCAGCCATCGCCGGTGAAGTAATAGCCCGGGAAATCGGCGAAATAGGTTTTCTCGAAGCGCTCATGATCGCCCCAGATCGTGCGCATCTGGCCGGGCCAACTGTCGGCGATGCAAAGCACGCCCTCCGCGGGATTGCCCTCGATCTCCTGACCCGAGGTCGGGTCGAGCACCACCGGCTTGATGCCGAAGAAGGGTTTCATCGCCGCACCCGGTTTCATGTCATGCGCGCCGGGCAGGGGGGTCATCAGATGGCCGCCGGTTTCGGTCTGCCACCAGGTGTCAACGATCGGGCAGCGGCCTTGGCCGACGACCTCGTGATACCAGTTCCACGCCTCGGGGTTGATCGGCTCACCCACGGTGCCGAGGATGCGCAGCGATGACAGATCGCTCTTGGTCACATAGTCATTGCCCTGTCCCATCAGCGCGCGGATCGCGGTGGGGGCGGTGTAGAATTGGGTGACCTTATGCTTCTCGCAGACCTGCCAGAAACGGCTGGCATCGGGATAGGTCGGCACGCCTTCGAACATCAGCGTGGTGGCGCCATTGGCCAGCGGGCCGTAGACGATATAGCTGTGGCCGGTGACCCAGCCCACATCCGCCGTGCACCAATAGACGTCGCCATCGTGGTAATCAAAGGTCACCTCATGGGTCAGCGCGGCATAGGTGATATAGCCGCCGGTGGTATGGACCACGCCCTTGGGCTGGCCGGTGGAGCCGGAGGTGTAGAGGATGAAGAGCGGGTCTTCGGCGCCCATGGCGACCGGCTCGCAGCTCTCGGGGGCGTCTTTTGCCAGCGCATTGTAATCGCGGTCGCGGGCATCGTCCCAGGCCACATCACCGCCCGTGCGGCGCACCACGAGGCATTGCACGCTGGCGTCGCATTGCGCCAGCGCCTTGTCGGCATTGGCCTTGAGCGGGGTCGCCTTGCCGCCGCGCGGGGCTTCGTCGGCGGTGATCACGACCTTGGCCTCGGAGCCGTTCACCCGGGCAGCAAGGGCGTCGGGGGAGAAACCGGCGAAGACGATGGAATGGATCGCACCGATCCGGGCGCAAGCCAGCATGGCATAGGCGGCTTCGGGGATCATCGGCATATAGATGATCACGCGGTCGCCTTTGCCCACGCCCAGATCGCGCAGCACGTTGGCCATCCGGCAGGTGTTGGCGTGCAGCTCGCGGTAGCTGATATGCTGTGCCGCGTCCTTGGGGTCATCCGGCTCCCAGATGATCGCGGTTTGATCGCCGCGGGTTTCCAGATGGCGGTCGATGCAATTGGCGCTGACGTTCAATTCGCCATCCGCGAACCAGTTGATGCTGACCGCTCCGGGATCAAAGCTGACGTCGCGGACCTGGGTGAAGGGTTTGATCCAGTCGATCCGCTGCGCCTGTTCGCGCCAGAACCCGTCGGTATCCGTGACGGAAGCCTCATACATCTGGGCATAGCGCGCGGCGTTCACATGGGCGCGGGCGGCCATGTCGGCGGATGGCGGATAGGTCTTGGCGGTGGTGTCGGACATGGTGTTTCCTCCCTGAATATGCGCGTCACGCCATGGCGGCTGGCCGGGCCTGCCGTCCCTCGGCGTCCTCCTTGGCGGGATCATAACGCTCCGTGAAAAGAAGTGAATAAGCAACCGGAATACAAGGGCTTGTCTGTAAAGGTTTTTCCCGAAAGCCGTAAAACCTGTCAATTTTCCCAGGCAGGCCAGATGTTTTCCCCCGCTTTTCAGGCGCTTGGCGGTGAAAGATCGGCGCTGTTGCTTGCAGGCGATGGATTTGCGCGGCATCACAGGGTTGGCAGGTCGCGCCCCGCGCGGTAGCCTGTTTGCCAATCCGCCCGCAAAGGGGCGGGACATATGGGAGAGAACGATGAATAAACTGCTGAGCGGTGCCGCCGCCTGTGCGCTAAGTGTTGCCTTTGTCGGCGAAGCTGCCGCGACCGAATGGAACGCCTCTGTCTGGGGCAAGCGCCGCGCCTTCACCGAACATATTGAGAAGATTGCCGAACTGGTCTCTGAGAAGACCGATGGCGAATTTACCATCAACGTGAGCTATGGCGGCCTGTCGAAGAACCGCGAGAACCTCGACGGCATCTCCATCGGCGCTTTCGAGATGGCCCAGTTCTGCGCCGGCTACCACCCGGACAAGAACCGCGCGATCACCGTGCTGGAACTGCCCTTCCTCGGGGTCAGCAACCTTGAAGAAGAAGTCGCGGTGTCCAAGGCGGTCTATGACCACCCCGCCGTGGCCGAAGAGATGGCGCAGTGGAACGCCAAGATGCTGATGACCTCGCCGATGCCGCAGTACAACCTTGTCGGCACCGGCGAGCCGCGCACCACGCTGGAAGACTTCGACGGGATGCGGGTGCGTGCCACCGGCGGTCTTGGCAAAGCCTTCGAGGCGGTGGGCGCCGTGCCGACCTCTGTCACCGCGACGGAAGCCTATAACGCGATGGAATCAGGTGTCGTCGACACCGTGGCCTTTGCCCAGCACGCGCATCTGAGCTTTGGCACGATCAACAAGGCCGATTGGTGGACCGCGAACCTCAACCCCGGCACGGTGAACTGCCCGGTGGTGGTCAATATCGACGCCTATGAGGCGCTGAGCGACGCAGAGCGCGAAGCGCTGGACAGTTCGGTGGATGAGGCGCTGGATCACTATCTGGCCAATTACGCCGAGCTGCTCAAGAAATGGGATTCCATCCTTGAGGAAAAAGGCGTCGAGAAGGTCGAATACAGCGACGACGTGATCGCGAAGTTCAAAGAGCAGGCCGCCGATCCGGCGCGCGAAGCCTGGATCAAAGAGATGGAAGCGCAGGGCGTTCCGGGTCAGGAGCTCTATGACCTCGTGATGGAAACGCTTGAAAAAGAACGCGCGTCCAATTAATCGACGCGCGCTCAGAGCGATTTGGGGCCGTGCGACATCTCGCGCGGCCCTTGCGCACTCTGCAGATATTCATTGAAAGGGATCGCCCATGGCTGGTTCATCTGCCGTGCTGGAAGACAGCAGTCTTCTCAGCCGTCTCGACCGGGGATTGCTCAAGCTCGAAACCATCTTTGCCCTGATCTCGGGCATTGCCGTTTTCATGCTGATGGTGCTGGCCGTCTGGTCCGTGGGGGGGCGCAAGTTCTTCTCCACGCCGCTGGCGGGCTATGTCGATTGGATCGAGGCCGCGATGCCCTTTATCGCGATCATGGGCATCGCCTATACCCAGCGGATGGGCGGCCATGTGCGTATGGACATCGTCATCGGGCAGCTCAAGGGCCGCGCGCTTTGGGCGGCGGAACTGCTCTCGGTGGTGCTGATCCTTTTGCTGATGCTGGCGCTCACCTGGGGCGCCTGGGCGCATTTCGACCGCAGCTTTGACATGACCAAACCGCTCTGGAGCCGCGACAGTTCGATCGACATCGGCCTGCCGATCTGGCCCAGCAAACTGGTGGTGCCGCTGGCCTTTGCCGTGATCTGCCTGCGGCTGGTGCTGCAAATCTGGGGCTATGGGCGCGCCTTGGTGCTGGGGCTGGAGCGCCCCGTCGCCGTGCCGCTGGTGCAATCCGCGGCGGAACAAGCAATGGCCGAGGCCGAACATCTGGATGGACGTGACTGATGGATCCTATTGAAATCGGCCTTTGGGTCTCGGGCGGCATGATGGTGATGGTGGTGCTGGGCATGCGGGTGGCCTTTGCCGCCGCCATGGCCGGCCTCGTGGGCCTGATCTGGATATTCTGGGCCAAGAAGGACATGGAATGGGACCAGTTGGGCTGGGCGCTGACCGTGGCGATCAAGACCGCCGGGCAGGTGCCGCATTCCAAAGTGTCGAGCCAGACGCTCTCACTGATCCCGACCTTCATCCTGATCGGTTTTCTGGCCTATTACGCGGGGCTGACCAAGGCGCTCTTCGAGGCCGCCAAACGCTGGATCGCCTGGGTGCCGGGCGGGCTCGCGGTCTCGACCGTCTTTGCCACCGCAGGCTTCGCGGCGGTCTCGGGCGCGTCGGTGGCGACGGCGGCGGTCTTTGCGCGTATCTCGATCCCCGAAATGCTCAAGATCGGCTATAACAAGCAATTCGCGGCCGGGGTCGTGGCCGCAGGCGGCACGCTGGCCTCGCTGATCCCGCCCTCTGCGATCCTCGTGATCTATGCGATCATCGTGGAGCAGGACGTGGGCAAGCTGCTGCTTGCGGGCTTCATCCCCGGGGCCTTTTCCGCCATTGTCTATGCGGTGCTGATCGTCAGCATTGCGGTGATCTGGAAAAACGTCGGCCCGCCGGTGGGCGGTTTCACATGGCGCGAACGCTTTGCCTCGCTGCCCGCCGCGCTGCCGATCGTGGCGGTGGTCGTGATCATCATCTTCTTTGTCTACAACCCCTTTGGCGATGCCTGGGGCACCCCGACAGAGGGCGGCGCGGTGGGGGCGTTTATCGTCTTCTGCATGGCGGTCTTTCGCGGCATGCGCCTCACGGAGTTGAAGGACGCATTGTTGGAGACCGCCAAGCTCACCGTGATGATCTTCACCATCATCTGGGGCGTGTTGATCTATGTGCGCTTTCTCGGCTTTGCCGATCTCCCGGGAGCCTTTGCAGACTGGATTTCCTCGCTCGAAACCTCGCCCATGCTGATCCTGATCTGCATCCTCTTGGCCTATGCGGTGCTGGGGATGTTCATGGATGCCATCGGCATGCTGCTCTTGACCCTGCCGGTGGTCTATCCGGCGGTCATGGCGCTGAACGGGGGCGAGATGGTCTCGGCCGCCGACAGTGCCTTTGGCATGTCGGGTCCGATGGCCGCGATCTGGTTCGGGATTCTGGTGGTGAAGATGGCGGAGTTCTGTCTGATCACCCCGCCCATCGGCCTCAACTGCTTTGTGGTGGCAGGCGTGCGCCCGGATCTCAGCGTGCAGGATGTGTTCCGTGGCGTGATGCCCTTCTTTGTAGCCGATGCGGTGACCATTGGTCTGCTGGTGGCCTTTCCGCAGATCGTGCTCTGGCTGCCCTCGCTGGCGGGTTGATCAGCCGATGCCCGACTTCTCCGCGGGGGTTTCCTCCGTCGCGGGGAGGTTCTCATCCGGCTCGGATTTATCGAGGAAATTGCCGATCACATTGAGCGCGGTGACATTCTCGCAGATCACCTTGAAGACCACGAGGAAGGGGACCGCGACCAGCGCGCCGGCAATGCCCCAGAGCCAGCCCCAAAAGACCACGGTGAGAAACACCGCCACCGTGTTCAACTCCAACCGCCGCCCGACGAGATAGGGGGTGATGAACTGCCCCTCCAACCCGGTGAGAATCTGGTAACCGAGCGGCGCGAGGATCGCATAGCCCACGCTGTCGAAGGTCGCGATGGCATAGGCGCCCACCAGCACCGCGCCGATCACCCCGCCGATATAGGGCAGGAAATTCAGCAGGAAGGCCGCCAGCCCCCAGACGTAGGGCACGGGCAGCCCGAGCGCGAAGAGGTAGAGCCCGACCGAGACGCCGAGGCCCGCGTTGATGATCGTGATGGTCAGCAGATAGCGCGACACGCGGCGCTCCACGTCATAAACGGCTTTCAATGCGCGTTTCTTGCCGGTGAAGGTCTGGAAGGATTGAACGAGCTTGAGGTAAAACAGATCCCCCGAGGCCAGCAGGAACAGGGCGAGCACCAGCGCCACCGCGATGGTGCCGCCGATCCTAGCCCCGGTGTTCATCGCATTGTCGAGCAGCCCGGGCTGTTTCACCACCACTTCCTCGGCTTTGCCGCCGTTTTCCTCGGTGATCTTCTCCACCTCTTCGGTGGCCGAGCGCACATCTTCGACCGTTTGCGCCCAGCCTTGCAACTTGCGCCTAATCTCATCCCCCATGCGCGGGATATCATCGGCCCAGGTCGCCATGGTCCCCGCCGAAAGCCCGATCAGAATGAAGATCAACAGCCCCGCCGCCCCGATCAGCAACACCGCGCCGAGGGGCGGGGCGATGCCGAGCCTTTCCAAGGCGCGGATCAGCGGGCTGAGGGTCAGGGCAAGGAGAAACCCCAGAAGGATCGGCAGCAGCAGGTCTTTGGCAAAATAGGCGGTGACAAAAAGCGCGATGAGAACCAGCACTTCCAAAAGCCGTCTGATCGCGGTGATGTCACTCAATGTCCGTCCCCCCTTGCGCCGCGTTCTTGGGCTGGCGCCTGTCTTGCGAGCCTAACGCCCAACGGGGGTAAAAGTTCATTCAGACACGGATTATGCGGCACCGCTGGCAGCGGCACAGGGCTGCAGCCGCAGCGCCTGCCCGCCAAGGGCGCGAAACGCCCGCTGGCGGCAGGTCAGCACGATGATCTGGATGTCGCTGGCCTGGCGGTGCAGCGCGTCGAACATCCGCTCGATGCGGTCGTCATCGGTAAAGACCAGCGCGTCATCAAGGATCACCGGCGCGAGACGCCCCGCCCGCGCCAGCATCTTGGCAAAGGCCAGACGCACCATCAGCGCCACCTGTTCCTGCGTCCCGCCCGAGAGGATATCGATCGGTTCTTCCCGGCCATCGCGCACCAAGGCATGGGGCAGCAGCGATTCCTCGCCCCATGTCAGTTCCGCATCGGGCCAGAGCAGATGCAGCAGCGGTTTCAATTCGGTGACAATCGGCGCGAAATAGCGGTCTCTTGCCTCGTTCCGTGCGGTCTGCAGGCTGGCTTCGAGCCGGATCAAAACCGCGACCTCATGGGCGATCCGCGCCAGATTGGCTTCCGCCGCTTGCAGTGCTTGGGTGGTTTCGGCCAACCGCTCTTCGACCGCATCGCCCGAGGCGCGGCTGATCCGTTCATTCAACCGCGCCAGCAGGGGGCGCAGATGGGCAATTTCATCGCGCGCCTGCGTCTCGACCGATGTGGCGCGGTCCAGCGCGGCTTTGAGGCTCGCCAAATCCGGTGCCGCCTCGGCTTTTTCCGCATGTGCCGCCTGGGCTTCGGCATGGGCCGCAGCGGTGCTTTCGACCTGCGCCTGCAGGGTGGCTTCGGAAAGATCACCGAGTTTCGCGCGCTGCGCCTCGGCGCGGGTCAGACGGTCTTGCAGGGAGGTGAGCAAGGTCTCGGCCCGGGCGGCTTCGGTGCGGCGCTCGGCGAGCTGCTCTGCGGCCTTCGTGCGGGCGCTGTTGCAGGCGTCCTGCGTCTCCTGCGCGTTCTGCAAGGCGGTTTCGGCGGCGGTAAGGTCCGGCGCGTCGCTGTCACCGTCCGGGGCGGGGATTTCGGCGAGGGCGGCGCGCAGCGGGCCGATCCCATCAGGTGCGAGGCTGTCGAGCACGGCTTTCGCCTCGCCATGGCGGCGCTGCGCCGCGGTGCGGCTGGCGGCGGCATCGCGGGCGGCGGCGAGGGTTTCGGCCCCCGCAGCCTCCAGCGCATTGCGCAGTTTGGCTCTTGCCGCTTCAACCGCCTGGCTGTTCTGACCGCCGGCGCCGGGGTGGATTTCCAGCCTGCCGATGCCGGCAATCTCCAAGCGGGTCGTCTGCCGCAGGGGCAGGGGGGTGCCCTCGGTCAGGGGGCCGTCGGGCCCGGCAATCGCCGCGGCGCTGCCGGGGGCGTAATGGGCGGTGACCTGCGTGGCGCTGGCATCGCGGGCGGCGCGGCTGGCGGCTTCCTCGGCGACCAAGGTCTCGATCCGTTGCAGTGCCGCGCTGTCGGGGCCAAGGCGCGCGGCGGCCTCGGCGGCTTCCATCTGGCTGCGGGCGGTTTCGGCCTGTGCAATGCGGGTCTCCAGCGCCGCGCGACGTTCGGCCCCGTCTTGCGCGGCGCGGGCGCGCAGGCCGCGGCGGTGCTGTTCTTGCGCCGCCTTTAAAGCCGCACTGGCAGCCTGCAAATCGGCCTCGACCGCCGCCATCGCCCCGCGCTGCTGCGCAAGACGGTCCCGCGCGGTTTCGGCGGCGCCTGTGGCCTCTTGCACCTCTCTCTGCGCGGCCTTCTCTTCGCTTTGCAAGCTGCGCAGGTTGTCCAGACGCGCGGCGGCGCTTTCGGCGTTCACCCGGGCCAGTTCTGCGGCGCGGGCCAGGGTCTCGACTTCTTCGGCATGGCGCGCGGCGGCGGCATGGGCTTCGCGGGCGGCCTCCAGTCGGGCACGGCGGTCCTCCACCGCATCTGCGGCTTCAAGATCGCGCAGCGCCCGGCGGCTGCGGTGACGCTCGGCCAAGGCCTGTTGGAGTTCCTGCACCGTGGCCGCCAGCGCATCGCGGCGCTCGGTCAGCACCGCCACCCGGTCCTGCGCCTCTTTCCACGGCCCCCCGCTGCGCGGCCGCCCGGTGCTGGTGGCATATTGCCCAAGCTCTTCGCGGCAGCGCGCCAGCGCCTTATCCATGCGCCGCCCGCCGGTCATGGCCTCAACCTCGGCCCCGACCGAGGTCATCAGATCGCGCCGGGCTTCCAAGGCCAGTTTCTCTTCCTTATTCGAGCCCCCGGTCAGCGCGGTCATCCCCTGCCGGACCCAGATTAGACCCGAAGGGCCGCCCGCGTCGCCGCCCATAAGCTGCGCGATCCATGCTTCGGCTTCATCCGCCTGTGCGATCAGCGTGGCGTCGCGGTGAACCGTGGCCTGCGGCTTTTGAAACCAGCGTTTCGACAGGGTGAAACGGCCCGCTTCGGTCTCGACCTCGACGGTGACTTCGGGGGCGCCGCCGGCATGGGGGCGCAGGGCCGAGACGTCTTTGTCGCGCGATCCATAGGGCTTGAAGAACAGCGCCTGAATCGCATCGAACAGCGTCGACTTGCCGCGCTCATTGGGCTCGCAGAGCACGTTGATGCCGTCGCTGATCCCGGTGACCTCGGCAGGGTCAATAAAGCGGCGCACGTTGTTAAGGGTGATGCTGCGGATTTTCATGTGCTGGCCTCCCGCACATAGGCGTGCAACCGGGCCAGCGCATCGGCCGCCACATCGCGTTCGGCTTGGGAAAGCGTTTCGGATTCCGCCTCGCCCATCAGCGTCTCTGCCGCCAGCCGCAGCGCGCCGCCCCGGTCGATCTCATCCAGATCGGCGCTGTCATATTGGGTGCCGAGACCCTCTGTCACCAGATCGAAATGCGCGAAATCAGGCGCGCAAAGCGCGGCGGCCTGGCTCAGGTCGGCCCGGTCCGGCAGGCTGGCCCAGCCCTTTACCAAGACCCGCAACAGATGATCGCGCCGCCCCTGTTCGGGCAAGACCGCGGCCAGAGCGGCAGAGGCGTCCTGTCGAGGGTGCAGGGTCAGCGCAACCTCGGACCAGAGAAAACTGCCAATCTCGATCTCTTCGATCCGGGGCGCGGTGCCCGGTGTGTCGAGGGTCACCAGCAGGCAGACTCCGCGCCGGCCATGTTTCAAACGGTCCTGTTCGGGGCTACCGCAGTATTGCACGCGCTCCGACACGGCCATGCGCCCGTGCCAATCGCCGAGGGCCAGATAGTCCAGCCGCGCGCTGCGGTCCCGGTCGGGCGCGATGGCATCGCCGCTTTCGGTGAAATCGGTGACAGCGCCATGGGCAAGGCCAATGCGCAGACTGCCCTCCGGGCTTTCCATCCGGTCAAGCGGCGCCGTCGGATCGCTGGCCCCGGCACGAAAGGCCACCGGGCAGGGCAGCAGGGTCGCGCCGGGGGCAAGCGCGAGCGGGGCCGCTTCGGTCAGGGCGCGGACGTTGTCGGGCGCATCGCGGCCGATCACCTCCCACAGCGGTTCGGCATCGCGCAGATTGTCGTGGTTGCCGGGCAGGAGCCACCATGTCACCTGCGGCGTCTCGCCCATGGCCATCAGCGCCTGCCGGACCACGCTGGGCGAGGGGGTGGCAGTGTCGAATGTATCGCCCGCAAGCAGCACATGGCCCGCCCCCTGCGCCTGTGCCGCCTGACCCAATTTCACAATCGCCGCATGGCGCGCCTCCATCAGACGGCCCCTTATATTGCCGTCAGGCGGCTGCGGGATATTGGCGAATTTGCGGCCGATATGCAGGTCAGAGGCGTGAATGAAACGAAAACCCATGCGGATGTCCTGAAATGGCGAGAGGGCAAGAATGGCCGAAGCGGGAAAGGCTGCGCCCATTCATGGCAAACTGGGCGGGAAGTTCAAGCATAGGTGATACTCCCGCGCCGGAACCCGAGGTCAGGCCGGGGGTTGGTGTGTCATACTAGACGGAGGATATCATGCCGCGAGACCTTGAAGGCGCACGCGCCATTGTGACGGGGGCAAGCTCTGGCATCGGCGCGGGGATTGCGCGGGCCTTTGGCGAAGCGGGGGCGTCTGTCATCGTGAACTACCATTCGGATGAGGCGGCCGCGGCACAGGTCGTAGACGACATTCGCGCGGCAGGCGGGCAGGGGGAAGCGGTCAAGGCGGATGTCTCGCAGGCGGAAGACTGCGCCCGCCTCTTCGCGGCGGCAGAGACGCATTTTGGCGGGGTCGATATCCTGGTGTCGAATGCGGGCATCCAGAAAGACGCCGCTTTCACCGAGTTGAGCCTTGAGGATTGGCGAGCGGTCCTCGACCTGAACCTGACCGGGCAGTTCCTCTGTGCGCAGGAGGCGGTGCGCCGGTTTCGCGCGCAGGGCCATGATGCAGACCGTGGCCCGGCGATGGGCAAGATCATTCTGATGAGCTCCGTCCATCAGGCGATCCCCTGGGCAGGTCATGTCAACTACGCCAGCGCCAAGGGTGGGGTGAAGGCGCTGATGGAATCCTTGGCGCAGGAGGTCGCAGGCGAGAAGATCCGCGTGAACGCCATCGCCCCCGGGGCGATCAAGACAGACATCAATCGCGAGGCCTGGGAGGATGAAGCGGCGCGCAAAGAGATGCTGAAGCTGATCCCCTATGGCCGCATCGGAGAGCCTGAAGACATTGCCCGCGCGGCGGTCTGGTTGGCCTCTGACGCATCGGATTACGTGGTGGGCACGACCCTCTTCGTGGACGGGGGCATGACGCTTTACCCGTCCTTTCGCGAGGGCGGCTGATGGCTGCGCGCACCGACGGCTACCTTCCCCTGCGCGACTATGCCCTGCTTGGCGATTGCCACGGCGCGGCGCTGGTTGGGGTGGACGGCAGTGTCGATTGGTTCTGCTCGGGCCGGTTTGATGCACAGCCTGTCTGCTGGTCCCTGCTCGACGCGCACAGGGGCGCAAGGTTTTGCATTGCGCCCTGCGGCGCGTTTGACAGCAAGCGCGCCTATCTGCCGCTCACCAATGTGCTGTCGACCAGCTTTCACCATGCTGAGGGGGTTCTGACCGTTACCGATTTTCTGCCCGTGCAAAGCGCGGACGACGCGGCGCAGCCCAGCGTCGATCTGGACGCGCCCGGCTGGCTGGTGCGGGTGGTCGAGGCCCGTGACGGGGACTGCGAGATTGCGCTGGCCTATCACCCGGGCGACGGTGTGTTTGACCCCGATATAGAACATACGCCCGATATGCGCCTGTTCCAGCAAGGTGGCGCGCCGGTTGAGCAATTGGAGACGACGCTCACGCTCAAGGCCGGGGAGCGCCGCGTCTTTGTGCTGGCCCCTTATGAAGACGCGGATCAGGCGCCGGCAGAGCAGGGGGCGGCGCTTTTAGAAGAAACCACAGCGTTCTGGCGGGAATGGTCCGAAGCCTCGCGCTACCGTGGCCCCTATCGCGAGGCCGTGGCGCGCAGTGCTTTGGCGCTCAAGGCGCTGACCTATGCGCCGACCGGGGCGATCGTGGCCGCGCCCACAACATCGCTGCCTGAAAACATCGGCGGCGAGCGGAATTGGGATTACCGCTACAGCTGGCTGCGGGATTCGTCCTTTGTGCTGCAAGCCTTGGGGGGGCTCGGCTATGACGCCGAAGCGGGGCGGTATTGCGAATATCTCGGCAGCACCTGTGTCAATGATCTGCGTATTCTGTACGGCATCGCATCCGAGAGCATCATCGAAGAACGCGAGCTGCCCCATCTGGAGGGCTACCGCGGCTCCAGACCCGTGCGCGTCGGCAATGCGGCATCGGATCAGCTTCAGCTTGATATCTACGGAGAGGTTGCAGATTGGGCTTTGGCCTATCGGGCCTTGGGCGGGCCGATTGACGACGCCCTGCAGGCCATGCTGGAAGAGATCGCGGATCAGGCGATGTGCCTTTGGACCGAGCCGGATCAGGGCATCTGGGAAATGCGCGGCACCCCCCGCCATTTCGTACATGGCAAGGCGATGGCCTGGGTGGCGCTGGACCGCGCGATCCAGCTTTTGGGGCCACGAGACGAGTGGTGCGCTGCGCGCGATGATATTCTGGCGACCCTGCAGGATCATGCGGGGGATGACCAAGGCGGCGGCTTGCAACAGACGCTATCGGATGGCGGCATGGATGCGGCGTTGTTGCTCTTGCCGATGATTGATCTGCCGCTGTCTGATAGGGTCTTGGACCAAACTGTGCGCGGGGTGGAACGGGCATTGCGCGCTGGCGACTATGTCTTGCGCTACAGTCTTGAGAACACCGATGATGGGCTGCAAGGCAGCGAAGGCGCGTTTCTGATCTGCTCTTTCTGGTTGGTCGATGCGCTGCTTTGCATGCGCCGCGAGCAAGAGGCGCGGGACCTTTTCGCGCGGCTCTTGGCCCATGCCAATGATGTGGGGCTCTATGCCGAAGAGATTGATCCCCAAGACCAAGCCTTCTTGGGAAACTTCCCCCAAGCCTTTACCCATCTGGCGCTTATCAACTCGGCGATCAACCTCGAACTCTATGAGAAAGAAGGGCCGGGGGCTCTGCGTGGCACCCATGCCGACAGGGTGGAACGGGCGACCTCGCAGGCGCAATCTGGTGGCGAAAATGACCCGCAAAAGCAGGGCGAACAGCCATAAGGAGAAAAAAAGCCAATGATGAGTGGTGGAACTTGTACTTAGGTCTAGATCATGGGGGGACAAGCGCATGCCCTGCGGCATGCAGCAAGGATTGAGCCCAGTAGAAACATGACAAGGCTGCCCATGGATTTGCCGCCCTTGGCAGCGCTTCGGTCACCGTATTTCAGCAGAAACAAGACAATGATACAGAATTTCCAGAAAATCCTCGAAGCCGCGCCATCGCCTTTCATGCTGCTGGACCATGAGCTTCGGGTGGTCTGGGCCAATACGGCCTATCTTGAAGTCACGGATCGTGACGCGGATAAACTGTTTGGCCGCAATGTGATGGATGAATTCCCCTCCGACCCGGAGAGCGAATCCGGGCGGATGATCAGAGGGTCTTTCGAACGGGTCCTGCGCGACGGGGTCGCGGATCATCTGCCGATCATCCCCTATCCGATCACCGATGCGCAGGGGGAAATACGCGAGCGTTTCTGGAGCGCGACCCATACGCCGATCCTCGACAGTGAGGGCGAGGTCGAATTCATCCTGCAACATACACAGGACATTACCGAGGTCTACGACAGCAGGTCCGAAGACGGGCGGGCGGTGGGGCTGCATTCCGACATGCTGCGCCGCGCCCGCAAAGTCTCGCAGCAGAACTTTGAACAGGAAACGGCGATCCGCTTTTTCAAGCTGCTGTTTGAGCAAGCGCCGAACTTCATGGCCACATTGATCGGCTCGGACCATGTGTTTCGCACCGTCAACGATGCCTATTACCAAGTTGTCGGGCATCGCGATCTCATCGGTAAATCCGTGCGCGAGGCGATACCGGAGCTTGAAGGGCAGGGCTTTATCGAATTGCTCGACGATGTGTACCGCAGCGGCACCGCCGTGCGCCAGTCGGGGGCCGAGGTTATCTTGCAGCGCACCCCAGAGGGGCCACAGGAACGGGTCTATGTCGATTTTGTCTTTCAGCCGCTCACCAATGAAATCGGCGATATCATAGGGATCGTGGTTCAGGGCCATGATGTCACCGCCCAAAGGCTCGCCGAATCCAGTCTGCGCGAGGCCGAGGAACGGTTCCGCACCATGGCACATGTCATGCCCGTCCATGTCTGGACCGCGTTGCCCGATGGGCGGCTCGATTGGCTCAGCGATCAGACCTACAGCTATTCCGGGGTGGAAACCGGCACGCTTGAGGGCGACGGCTGGCCCGTTGTCATCCATCCCGAGGACCGCGACGCGGCGATCGAAACATGGAACTGCGCGATCCGGGCGCAGAGCAGATATGAGACCGAGTTCCGTATCCGCCGCGCCGATGGGGTCTACCGCTGGCATCTTGTGCGGGCCACGCCGATCCGGGACGAGCAGGGTACCCTGAGGCGCTGGGTGGGGACCAATTCCGACATCCACGATCAGAAAGCCATGTCGCAACAATTGGCTGATCTGAACACCACGCTGGAAGAGCGGGTCACCAAGCGCAACCGCGAGTTGGAAGAGCTGCACACAAGGCTTGCGCAGAGCCAGCGGGTCGAGGCGATTGGCAACCTTGCCGGGGGCATCGCGCATGATTTCAACAATCTTTTGCAGGTCATGACCGGCAGCCTGACCATGGCCGCGCGCGAGATGCCGGCGGAAAGCCCGGCGCGGGGGCGGATCGACGCGGCCATGCGCGCGGTGGAACGCGGCGCTTCGCTGTCGTCGCAGCTTCTCGCCTTCAGCCGCCGCCAACCTTTGCAACCCCGGCCTTTGGACCTGCGGGAATTGCTGGGTGACATTGACGACATGTTGCGCAGCGCGCTTGGCGAGGGCATCAACTTTGAGATCAAGACGCCCGACACGCTCTGGCCCGCCTTCGTGGATGCCGCCAGCACACAAAACGCGGTGCTGAATCTGGCCCTGAACGCCCGCGACGCGCTGGAAGACCGGGGCGCCCTGCGCATTGAGGTCGCCAACAGGGAATTCACCGCGAAAGACCTCGAAAACGAACCCGAAATGTCGCCCGGCAAATATGTCGAGATCAAAGTCATGGACAATGGCCCGGGCATTCCGCCCGAAACGCTGGAAAAAGTCTTCGACCCTTTCTTTACCACCAAACCCGTGGGCAAGGGCACCGGGCTGGGGCTCTCGACCGTCTACGGTTTTGCGCGCCAGTCCGGTGGCCGGGTGACCATCGACAGTGTGGTCGGCGCCGGCACCACGGTCAGCCTGCTGTTGCCCCGCGCACAGGACGCTGCCGAGCCGCTGCGCTGGCATGACAGTGACACCATCGAAGGCGGGACCGAGACCGTGCTCTTGGTCGAAGATGACGCCGAGGTGCGCGATGCCACTGCGGCCATGTTGAACGATCTGGGCTACCGGGTGCGCAGCGCGCAGGATCCGGCCGCGGCGCTGAGCCTTGCGCGGGCCGAGCCGGAATTCGATCTGGTGGTCTCTGACGTGGTGATGCCCGGCAAGATGACCAGCCGCGAATTGGCCGATATCCTGCAGGCGGAACAGCCGGGGCTGCCGTTTCTCTTCATCTCGGGCTATTCGCAGGATGCGATTGTGCGCGATGGGCGGGTCGATGCCGGGGTCAACCTGTTGACCAAACCCTTCACCCATGACGCTTTGGCGCTGCGGGTGCGCGAGACCCTCGATGCAAGTGGCAAATCCGCGGCGGCGGAGACTTCTGATCGCCCGCGCCGGATTTTGCTCTGCGAGGATGACGCCCTGATCCGGCTGGATATCGCGGATATCCTCGACAGTCTGGGGACCAATGTGACCGAGACCGGCAGCGGGCAGGAGGCGCTTCAGATGCTCAAGACCGGCGCATTCGATGCGCTGCTGATCGACGTGGGGCTGCCGGATATGTCGGGCGAGGAGGTCGCTGTCGCGGTGCGCGACAGCCTGCCGGATATCCCGATCATCTTCGCCACCGGCCAATCCGACGTTCCCGCGGCGCGTAAACTCGGCCATTGCGCGGTTGTGCATAAACCCTTCGGCGACCGTGATCTGGCGCGGGCGCTGGATGAGGTCGGGGTGCTGCCCAAGCCCAAGGCGCTGGCTTCGGTGTGATGCCCCCCTGCGCGGCCGAGCGGTTGCGCAGGGGTCATTGAGCGGCGGCCGCGGGGGCGGCAACCGGCCTTTCGCGAAAAAAATCCAAACCGGGGCGCAGCTTGACTTGGCTTTGGCCCATTGTCCGCTACCTTACTCCGCGGAAGGGGCGCTATGCCCTCGAAGCCTCGTATTTCAAGGAGTTTGCCCCGTTATGAAATCCCCTAAGTTTATTGCTGCAACCGCCCTCAGCCTTGGCGCGCTCTTCGCCTCTGCGGCACAGGCCGAGATTACCGTGTCCTCGAAGATCGACACCGAAGGGGGGCTTTTGGGCAATGTCATCGCCCTCGCGCTGGAAAATGCGGGGCTGCCGGTTGAACGGCGCCTGCAATTGGGCGGTACGCAGGTGGTGCGCGAAGCGCTCATGGCCGACCAGATCGACATCTACCCCGAATACACCGGCAACGCGGCGTTCTTCTTCAACGAAGCGGAGAGCGATGTTTGGAAAGATGCCAAAGCCGCCCACGCCCGCGCCGCGGAGTTGGACAAGGCCGAGAACAATGTGGTCTGGCTCGATTCCGCCCCGGCCAACAACACTTGGGCAATCGCTGTGACCGGCCCGCTGGCCGAAGAGAACGAGCTCGTCACCATGTCTGATTTCGGCGCTTGGGTGGCCGATGGGGGAGAGGTCAAACTCGCCGCCTCGACCGAGTTTGTCTCCTCTCCCGCGGTGCTGCCCGCGATGCAGGACACCTATGGTTTCACCCTGTCGGAAGACCAGACCGTGATCCTCTCGGGCGGGGACACGGCGGCGACCATTCAGGCGGCGGCGCGTGGCACCTCGGGGGTGAATGCGGCGATGGTCTATGGCACCGATGGCGGTGTCGGCGCGACCGGGCTGGTGGTGATGGAGGACGATAAGGGCGTGCAGCCGGTCTATGAGCCTGCGCCCATCGTTCGGGCCGAGGTGCTGGAAGAATACCCTGCGATTTCCGACGTGCTGAACCCGATCTTTGCGGGGCTCGATATGGCGACCCTGCAAAAGCTGAACGGGCGCATTCAGGTCGGCGGTGAACCTGCCGAGAAGGTCGCGCGGGATTACCTGACCGAGACCGGGGTTCTGGACTGATCGCCGCCTCTTTGACGAAAACGACCGGTGCGGCCTGGTCCGCGCCGGGGCTGCTCTTTGCGCTCGCCGGTCTGGCCGCGCTGCTGATGCCTTTCATGACGCTGGCGGCCAATCGGATCGTCGCGGGCGAGGGGGTCTTGCTGTGGAATATCGCCGGGGCGGGGGCGGTGACACCGGGGGTGATCGCCGTGCTCGCGGGTCTGGCGCTCGGACTGCTCCAGTACCCGGCGTCTTTGCGGTTTGCGGGGGCGGTGCTGGGCCTTGGTGGGGCGCTTTGGCTGTTGATGCAGGGCGCGTCGGATCTCTTGGCAGAGACGGGCGAATATGCCCGGGTCTCGCCCGCGATGGGCTTCTGGGTCTTGCTGGTGGTGCTGATGCTGCTCATGGCCGACGCGCTGACGGCCATGGCGCCAGGGCCTTTGACGCGCGGGGCCATCCTGATTGCTGTCCTGAGCGCTCTGGGGCTTATTCTATGGTCCGGCGCGCTGTCGAACCTCTCGGTCATGCAGGAATACGCCAGCCGCCAAGACGCTTTCGCGCGGGAGGCTCTGCGCCATCTTGGGCTGGCTTTCGGGTCGCTGGCAGCGGCGGTCGTGATCGGCTTTCCACTGGGCATTCTGGCGCACCGTAGCGCGGCGCTGCGCAGTGCGACCCTGCCGGTGCTGAGCTTTCTGCAGACCATTCCCTCGCTCGCCATGTTCGGCCTGATGATCCCGATCCTGAGCTGGGTCGGGGCCACGCTGCCGGGCGCGCGGGGTTTGGGCATTGCGGGGATCGGCTTTGCGCCCGCCTTTACCGCTTTGGTGCTTTATTCGCTCCTGCCGGTCGTGGGCAACACCGTGGCGGGGCTCGCTGCCGCGCCGCCCGCCGCCCTTGAGGCCGCGCGGGGCATGGGGATGACCCCCGGCCAGCGCTTGTTGCGGGTGGAACTGCCGCTGGGTCTGCCGATCATCCTGACGGGGCTGCGGATCGTGCTGGTGCAGAACATCGGCCTTGCCGTGATCGCGGGGCTTATCGGCGGCGGCGGCTTTGGCACTTTCGTTTTCCAAGGTCTCAATCAAACCGCGACGGACCTGATCCTGCTCGGCGCCCTGCCGACGGTGGTCATGGCGCTCTCCGCCGCAATCGTGATGGACATCCTCGTCGATCTGACCCGCCGCACGCCTAAGGAAACAGCATGATCGAGATCGACAAAATCACCAAATCCTATGCCGCGGTCAAAGCCGTTGATGCCGTGTCGATGACGGTGGAAACCGGGACCATCACGGTGATCGTCGGCACATCAGGCTCCGGCAAAACCACGCTGCTGCGGATGATCAACCGGCTGGAGGAGCCGACCTCGGGCGAGGTGCGGATCAATGGGGAATCCACGCTCTCGGTCAAGCCGCATATCCTGCGGCGGCGGATCGGCTATGCGATCCAAGGCCATGGGCTGTTTCCGCATTACACCGTGGCCCGCAATATCGCCGCCGTGCCACGGCTGCTGAAATGGCCGAAGGACAAAATCCGCGCCCGGGTGGATGAGTTGCTCGACCTGTTCTCGATGGAGCCGGCGCAATTTCGCAACCGCTATCCGGCGGAACTCTCGGGCGGGCAGCAGCAGCGGGTCGGGGTGGCGCGGGCGCTGGCCTCGCGGCCTGATCTGCTGTTGATGGACGAGCCTTTCGGTGCGCTCGACCCGATCATCCGAACCCGCGCGCAGGAGGATCTGCGCCATATCCAGCGGCGCTTGGGCTCGACGATCATGCTGGTCACCCATGACATGGAAGAGGCGATCCGGCTGGGCGACCGGGTGGCGGTGATGGATGGCGGCAAGCTGGTGCAATATGCGTCCCCGGCCGAGATCATTGCAAAGCCCGCGACGGACTTCGTGGCCGATATGGTCGGGGATGTCGAACGCCCGCTGCGCCTGCTGTCTCTGGTCCCACTGTCGGAAGTCGTCGAAGACGGCGCCGCGGAGGGGGAGGCCCTGTCTGCCGAGGCCAGTCTGCGCGATGCTTTGTCGGCCTGTCTCTGGACCGGCCGTGACGCCGTGCCGGTGCTGCGCGACGGGCAGGCGGTCGGGCGGGTCACGCTCAAGGCCATTCGCGAACGGGCGGAGATGCAAGCATGAGCCCGGGGGTGATCCTGCGCCCTTTGCTGGTGGTGCTGCTGCTGGCGCTGGTGCTGCGCCCGGAATGGTTCATCCCGGTTTTTGCGCCCCTCGCGCCCAGTGGCGGGCCGGTGATCTACAGCCGCAGCTCGCTCCTGTCCCTGTCGCTGAGCCATCTGGCGCTGGTCGCCGCAGCCTCTGCCGCGGCGACTTTGGTGGCCGTGACGCTGGCCATTCTGGTGACCCGGCCCGCGGGCGCGCCGTTCCGCCCGCTGTCTCGCACGATCACCAACATGGGGCAGACCTTTCCCCCGGTCGCGGTCTTGGCACTGGCGGTGCCGGCCCTGGGTTTTGGCGCGGGGCCGACGCTGGTGGCCCTGTTTCTCTATGGGCTTCTGCCGATATTCGAGAATGCCGTCACCGGGCTGACCACCCTGCCGCCGGCCACGATGGAAGCCGCGCGGGGGATCGGGCTGAGCCGCTGGCAGCGGCTTCTGAAGGTGGAGCTGCCCCTGGCCCTGCCGGTGACGCTGACCGGCATCCGGCTCTCGGTGGTGATCGCGCTTGGCACCGCGACGATCGGCTCGACCGTGGCCGCGCGGACCCTGGGCGAGGTGATCATCGCAGGGCTGCTGACCAGCAATACCGCCTTCGTTTTGCAAGGCGGTCTGGCGGTCGGGCTCTTTGCGGTGTTGATCTATGACGCGCTGGTCCAGCTGGAGCGCTATCTGACCCGCCGCATGGGCGGCTAGGGCGCGGTTTTCGCCAGTCGCCAGAACTTGAGTTGCATCACCCGGTCGATCAAAGGCAAAAGGGCGCGACATTTGCATCGGATCACTCTGCCATGACGCCAAAGACCTCACCCATAAGTTCTGCGGACCTTACCCGCGCCGCACGCCTTAGCGTCGCACCCATGATGGATTGGACCGACCGCCACTGCCGCTATCTGCACCGGCAGCTGAGCCGCGAGACCCTGCTTTATACCGAGATGGTTACCGCCCCCGCCTTGGTGCGTGGCGGTGCGTTGCATCTGCTGGATCACGACCCCTCTGAACACCCCGTTGCCCTGCAACTTGGCGGGTCTGATCCGGCGGAACTGGCGCAGGCGGCGCGGCTGGGGGCGCAGGCGGGCTATGATGAGATCAATCTCAATGTGGGCTGCCCGTCGGACCGGGTTCAATCCGGGGCCTTTGGGGCCATCTTGATGCAGCAGCCCGCTTTGGTGGCCGACTGCGTGGATGCGATGCGCGCGGCCTGTGATGTCGAGGTGACGGTCAAATGCCGCATTGGGGTGGACGATCAGGAGCCCGCGGAAATCCTGCCGGAATTCCTCGCCCGTATCGTCGCCGCAGGCTGCACGCGGGTGACGATTCACGCCCGCAAAGCCTGGCTTCAGGGGCTGAGCCCCAAGGAGAACCGCGACATTCCCCCGCTCGATTATGCTCTGGTGCATGAGATGAAGGGGCTTTTTCCGAACCTGCATATCTCGGTCAACGGCGGGATCACCTCGCTGGATCAGGCCGAAGCCTTTCTCGATGCCGGGCTCGATGGGGTCATGGTGGGCCGCAGCGCCTATCATGCGCCGAGTGATATCCTTTCCACGGCGGACCGGCGCATCTACGGGCGGGGCGCGGACAGCAGTGCCGAGGCGGCGGTGCAGGGGATGTTGCCCTATATCGAGGCGCATCTGCTGGCGGGCGGGCGCTTGGGCCAGATCACCCGGCATATGCTGGGGCTCTTTGCCGGGCGGCCCGGGGCGCGGCAGTGGCGGCGTGTCCTGTCCGAAGGGGCGCATAAGCCGGGGGCCGGGCCGGATCTGGTTCTGACCGCTTTGGCCGAGGTCGCCGCGGCGCAGGAGATGGCCGCGGCGGGCTAGGGCCGCGGGGCGGTCGGGGCCAATCGCGGGCCGTAACCGGCGGGCAAGGCATGGCAGACGGTCGGGGCGAAATCCGCGCAATTAAGACCAGATCTCGCAAAACTTCGGACAATGTTCATCAATTTGCCGCATTTCCGCCATATGCTCGGTGATAATCGGGCATGGACATGAGAATCGAGGGACAGAAGACATGGGTCAGAAACGGACCAAGGCGATTATTCTCAAGGGGCGGGGCGACAATCTGGCCTATTGGAAGCCCGAGCGGACCGGCCGACGGGCCTTTCGCTTTGACGGATGTTCACCCGAGAGACCTGCCTGTCCTTTGCCCGTGGAAACGTCTGTTCTGCCAATGAAAACCGCAGCCCGAGCCAGCGCTTCGGGCTTGCGTCCGAACCCTCGGCCCTGGTGATTCTGCAAGATATCCTGCACCGCCGGGGCGCCTGAACGCGCTAGCCGCTGCGCCGCGCCAGTTTCGCGGCGCGACCGCCGCGGCGTTTTTTCAGCAAAGCCTCCCGATTAGGCAGCGCCGCGACGATCGCGCGCCGCTCGGCGTCGGTCATGCGCGACCATGTGCTGATCTCATCCATGGAGCGCAGGCAGCCGGTGCAGATCCGCGCGTCAGGATGCACCACGCAGATATTGATGCAGGGGCTTTGCACCTCGTCGCGTTTCCAGATCTCGTCACTCATGGCGCGGCAGCACCCCGGCGCATGACCTGCATCCGGTCGAGCAGCCCTTGCAGGATATAGCCCGCCGCCACATGGTCGATCACCTCGGCCCGGCGCTTGCGGGTGGTGTCGGCCTCCAAGAGCGCGCGTTCGGCGGCCACGGTGGACAGGCGCTCATCCCAGAAGGTGATGGGCAGGGGCGTCAGCCGGTCAAAGTTGCGCGCGAAAGCCCGCGTCGACTGGCAGCGCGCGCCTTCGGAGCCGTCCATATTGCGCGGCAGCCCCAGCACCAGCCCGCCGATGCGCCGCGCCGCGATGATCTCGGCCAGACGCGCGGCATCGACGCCGAATTTCTTGCGGCGCAGGGTTTCCAGCGGGGTGGCGACAGATTGAAAACTGTCACTCACCGCCACGCCGATGGTCTTTTCGCCAAGGTCCAGCCCGATCAGCGCCTGCATCGGGGGCAGGGCGGCGATGAACTCGGCCGTATCGTCAAAGATCATCCCGCCACCCCCGCGCGTTCGCCCGCGGCCCGGATCATGTCGAGCGCCGCATTGTCGCCGGTAAAGACCTCCAGCGCGTTTTCATAGACCGCCCGGGCCTGATCGGTATCGCCCAAGACGCCCAGCGAGGTGATCAGCCGCGCCCAATCCTGCGGCGGGCCGCCCTCATTGGCGAGCCGGTCGGAGAGGCCGGCAACCATGCCGCCGATCATCTCCATCCGGTCATCCGCCGTCATCTCCGAGGCCGCTTCGATGTCATCCGCACTCGGCCCGCGCGCCGGCGCGCCGCTGCCGATCTGCGGGATGTCATAGGACACCCCCGCGAGCGCCGCGACCTGCGGGATCTGGGCGCGAATGGGCTCGATCCAAGGCGCATCCTCCGGCCCCCGGCGCAGCAGCGCATCCCAAAGGCGGAACCCCACATCGGGCCGCCCGGTCTGCACCATCATCAGCCCGAGGTAATAGCGCGCCCGGCCATTGTCCTCTTCACGGTTCAACACTTCGCGCAGGGCGGTTTCGGCCTCGGGCGAGACATAGCCCCCCGCCGCCAGCACCAGCAGTTCGGCATAGTCGGCGATGTCCTTGGCGGTCCGCGCGGCCCCTTTCAGACGCAGCACATTGCCCTGTGCCTCGGCGGCGGCGGCAAAATTGCCAATCCGCGCCTCGTTCTGGGCCAGCAAGACCTGCCCCTGCACATCATTGGGCCGTTCCTTGACCGTGGCACGGAGCTGTTGGATCAGCTTGAGGTAATCGGGGCTCAGCCCCTCGGTCGTGGGGCTGGCGGGCAGGCTCGCCACGGCGCTGGCCTGATCGGGGCGGTTGCGGCGCATGTCTTCGGCAAAGGCGATGCGGTCGGCCAGCGCCAGATCGCCATAGCCCGGCTGGCCAAGTTGCCAGTAAAGCCCAAAGGCGCCGCCACCCAGCAGCAGCACCCCAAGCGCCAGAACCCAAGCGGCGGGGCGTTGGCCGCCGCCCGCCGCCTTGTCCTGTGCTGCGTCAGCGGCCAGGATACGGCGCGAGATTTCGGTGCGAATGCGCTGCGCGTCGGCCTCGGGCACCACGCCACGGGCGACGTCGCGCTCCACCTCGGCCAATTGGTCGCGGTAGACCTTGAGGTCGTAATCCGCCTGAGCGGGCAGGGGCGTTTCGGCCCCCCGCCATGCGGCCCGCGCCAGCAGACCGCCCACGAGTAGCGCCATTGCGCCGGAGATAATCCAGAATGTCATGTCCCCTACCTAACCTTTGCCCGACGCCGACAAAAGACCGCAAATGCCTCTGCCCCTGCGGCATATTTAACCAATCACCCCCGATGTCGCAAAACTGCGCGCAAATGCCGTGGTGGCCATTTCGATAATTCGCTCCTAGGCTCAGAACTGAGCCGAGCCGCCAGGGCGGTGCGAATCTTTGCCGGGAAGGTACGTGATGAAGAAATACTCCGTTTTCGCCGTGGCCCGAGAGGCGATGCGCCACCACAGCGGCTGGCCGCGGGCATGGCGGGATGCGCAGCCCAAGAAACGCTATGACGTGATCATCGTGGGCGCGGGCGGGCATGGGCTGGCGACGGCCTATTACCTTGGCAAGAATTTCGGCATCACCAATGTCGCGGTGCTGGAAAAGGGCTGGCTGGGCGGTGGCAACACCGGGCGGAACACGACGATCATCCGGTCCAATTACCTGCAAGACGCTTCGGCGGCGATCTACGAAAAATCCCGCAGTCTTTACGAGACGATGAGCCAGGATCTGAACTATAACGTGATGTTCAGCCCCCGCGGTGTCATCATGCTGGCCCAGACCGAACATGAGGTGCGCGGCTATAAACGCACCGCCCATGCCAATGCGTTGCAAGGGGTGCAGACCGAATTCATCGGGCCGGATCGGGTGAAACAACTGGTGCCGATCATCAACCTCGACGGGCCGCGCTACCCGGTGCTGGGCGGGCTTTGGCAGGCCCGCGGCGGCACGGCGCGGCATGATGCGGTGGCCTGGGGCTATGCCCGGGCCTGTTCGGACATGGGCATGGACATTATCCAGAAATGCGAAGTCACCGGGGTGCGCCAGACCGGCGGCAAGGTCACGGGCGTCAGCACCACGCGGGGCGATATCGACTGTGACAAGCTGGGGCTGGTGGTGGCGGGCCATTCGGGGCAACTGGCCGAGATGGCGGGCTTTCGCCTGCCGATTGAAAGCGTCGCCCTGCAAGCGCTGGTCAGCGAGCCCATCAAACCCTGTATGGATGTGGTCGTCATGGCCAATACGGTACATGGCTATATGAGCCAGTCCGACAAGGGCGAGATGGTCATCGGCGGCGGCACCGACGGCTATAACAACTACACCCAACGCGGCAGTTTTCATCATATCGAGGAAACCGTGCGGGCGCTGGTGGAAACCTTCCCGATGATCTCGCGGCTGAAAATGCTGCGGCAATGGGGCGGCATCGTGGATGTGACGGGCGACCGCTCGCCGATCCTCAGCAAGACCCCGGTCGAGGGGGTCTTTATCAACGCGGGCTGGGGCACCGGCGGGTTCAAGGCGATCCCCGGGTCGGGCTGGGGTTTTGCCGAATTGATGGCCAAGGGGCAGTCGCCGCTGACCCAGGCTTTCGGGCTTGAGCGTTTCGCCGAAGGCCGTTTCATCGACGAATCCGTGGCCGCCGGGGTGGCTCATTGATGTTGCGCCTGCGCCACAATCCGCCGCTCTGCGATAAGGGGGGGAACGCGATCGTTCCGAGCGCAGTTTCCTGTTCAGATGGTGCAATGAGTGGAGCTGAACAATGGCAACCCCTGATCCCAACACCACCGACCGTACCAATCCCACCACCGACCGAACCCATCACACCAACACGACCACAACCACCACAACAGACTCCGGGCGCAGCAACAGCGGCTTGGCCTTTATCGTGGGGGCCGTTGTCGTGGTGGTCGCGCTGCTGGCCTATTTCCTCTTTGCTGGCGCGGATGTGGACGGCACGAACGATGTTAACGTCAATGTCGAAGGCGCAGGCGAAAGCGCTGGTGAAGCCCTTGAAGATACCGGCGCGGCCATTGAAGGCGCTGCCGAAGACACAGTCGAGCCCATCGAAGAAGGCGCTGTCGCACCCGTCGAAGAAGGTGCTGTCGCGACTGATTGATACCGCTTTGGCCGCCTCCTTTGCGGGGCCGCCTGATGTAAAGGGACGCCGTTCTGCGCCTTCGGGTCAGGGCGGCGTTTCCCTGTCCGCCCCCCGCATAGGAGCCTGCCCATGCTGATCCTGACCTGTCCCTGCTGCCATGTCACCGCCGAAGAGACCGAGTTTCACGCCGGCGGCGAGGCGCATCTGAAGCGCATCGGGCCGGAGGGGTCCGAGGGGGATTTTGAGAGCTATCTTTTCATGCGGCAGAACCCGAAAGGCGTGCATCTGGAGCGGTGGCGCCATGTCTATGGCTGCGGCAAATGGTTTCATCTGGCGCGCAACACCGCAACGCTTGAAGTTTTTGGGGCCTATAGCGCGCAGACCACCGCGCCGCCCGATCACATCCGCGCTGCGATCAAGGACCGGCATCCGGATTGGCGCTGGCATGGGGAGGCGGATCAATGAGCTTGCCGCCCCCTTCGAAGCCCTTCATGACCTCCAATAGCCTGCAAGGTGTCCCAAGATGAGCACAAGACTGGCCACAGGCGGCCGCCTGCTGAACAAGACCGCGCCGCTAAGTTTTTCCTTTAACGGCAAACAATTGCGCGGCTATGAGGGCGACACGCTGGCCTCGGCGCTGCTGGCGAATGATCAGATGTTGGTGGGCCGCTCGTTCAAATACCACCGCCCGCGCGGCATCGTGACCTCGGGGCCGGAAGAGCCCAATGCGCTGATGAACCTCGGCCAGGAAGGCCGGTTCGAACCCAATGCGCGGGCCACCACCACCGAGCTTTTCGACGGGTTGGAGGCTGCAAGCCAGAACCACTGGCCGAGCCTTGAGTTTGATCTGGGCGCGATCAACAAACATCTCAGCCGCTTTCTGCCCGCCGGGTTCTATTACAAGATGTTCATGCATCCGCGCCCGCTGTGGAAACATGTCTATGAGCCGATCATCCGCCATTCCGCGGGCCTCGGCAAAGCGCCCAAGGCGGCGGATGTTGATACCTATGAACATTTCTACGCCTTTTGCGATGTGCTGATCATCGGCGGGGGCGTGGCCGGGTTGCAGGCGGCCTTGGACGCCGGGCAAAGCGGCGCGCGGGTGATTGTGCTGGAGCAGTCCCCCCATTGGGGCGGGCGGGCGCCGGTCGATGGCGGGCGCATCGACGGTGCTTCGGTCGACGCTTGGATCGCGCAGACCCTGAGCAGCCTGCGCGAGATGGAGAATGTCACCCTGCGCACACGCACGATGGGGGCGGGCGTCTATGACCATGGCTATGTTCTGGGCTATGAACGGCTGCGCGACCATACGCCAGACCTCCCCGGCCCGCGGCATCGCCTCTGGCGGATCAGGGCGGGCCATGTGATCACCGCCACCGGGGCGATCGAACGCCCGCTGAGCTTTGCCGGCAATGACCTGCCGGGGGTGATGCTGGCCTCGGCGGTGCGGGACTATGTGGTGAATTACGCGGTCTCGCCCGGCGACCGTACGGTGCTGGTGACCAATAACGACAACGCCTATCTTACGGCGATTGCGCTGAAACAGGCGGGGCTTGACGTGCCCGCGATCCTTGACGCCCGCGTGTTGCCGCAGGACCCACAACTGGTGGCGCAGGCCAAGGCGCTCGGCATTCGGGTGCTAATGGGGCAGGGCGTGTCGTCGGTGCTGGGCGGCAAACGGGTCACCGGGGTCGCCGTCTGTTCGCAGGCGGGTGAAGGTGCGGTGCTGGAAGAGATCGCCTGCGACGCGGTGGCGATGTCGGGCGGCTGGTCGCCGGTGGTGCATCTGTGGTCCCATTGCGGCGGCAAGCTGACATGGGACAAGGCCCGCGCTTGTTTCCGCCCCGATGAGGACCACCCGCCGACCGGGGCCGACGGGCTGGGCTTCGTCACCCCCGCCGGGGCCGCCGCCGGGGTCTTTGCGCTGGATGACGTTCTGCACGACGCCCATGCCGCCGCCGAGGGTGTGGCCCGAAGCCTTGGGTTCAAACTGCCGCGCGAAGCAAGCTCTCCGGTGGCCGAGCGCCGCGAAGAGGCGCCGATGGCGCCGGTCTGGCAGATGCCGCAGGGGGCCAGTGTCAAGCTGCGCGAAAAGACCTTTCTCGACTATCAGAACGATGTGAAGGTCTCGGACGTGCGGCTGGCCGCGCAGGAGGGCTTTGTCTCGGTCGAACATGCCAAACGCTACACCACGCTTGGGATGGCGACGGATCAGGGCAAGTTGAGCAATATCAACGGTCTGGCGACCCTCGCAGGCGCCTTGGATGCCGATATCCCGAGCGTCGGCACCACCACCTTCCGCCCGCCCTATCACCCGATCTCGATGGGGGCGATTGCGGGCGACGCCCGCGGCGATACCTTCCAGCCGATCCGCCGCACGCCGCTGCATGACTGGCACGAAGCCAATGGCGCGGTCTGGGAGCCGGTCGGCCAATGGCGGCGGCCCTATGCCTATGTGCAAAGCGGCGAAAGCACCCATGACGCGGTGATGCGCGAGGTGACGAACACGCGCCAGAACCTCGGGCTGCTGGATGCCTCGACCTTGGGCAAGCTGATCGTGCGCGGCCCGGACGCGGGGCGCTTCCTCGACATGATGTACACTAATATGATGTCGACGCTGAAGCCGGGCAAATGCCGCTATGGGCTGATGTGCAATGAAAACGGTTTCCTGATCGACGACGGCGTGGTGGCGCGGCTCGATGAACAGACCTTCCTCTGCCATACGACGACGGGCGGGGCCGAGAGCATCCATGCGCATATGGAGGAATGGCTCCAGACCGAGTGGTGGGACTGGAAAGTGCATGTGGTCAACGCCACCGAACATTACGCGCAGATCGCGGCGGTCGGGCCGAATGCGCGCAAATGTCTGGAGAAACTCGGCGGGATGGACCTCAGCCGCGAGGCGCTTGGCTTTATGGAGTGGACCGAGGGCGAGTTGGGCGGCTTCAAGGTCCGTGTCTTCCGTATCTCTTTCTCGGGCGAGCTGAGCTATGAGATTGCCGTGGAGGCGGGGCAGGGCCAAGCCTTCTGGGATGCGCTGCTGGTGGCGGGCCATGCCTTGGGGGCGATGCCTTACGGCACGGAATGTCTGCACATCCTGCGCGCCGAGAAAGGGTTCATCATGATCGGGGATGAGACCGACGGCACGGTGATCCCGCAAGACCTTGGGCTGAACTGGGCGATCTCGAAGAAAAAGGACGACTACCTTGGCAAACGCGCGCAGGCGCGCAGCCATATGCAAGACCCGGCCCGCTGGAAGCTGGTGGGGCTGGAGACCACCGACGGCAGCACCCTGCCGGATGGCGCCTATGCGCTTGGCCGGGGCGAGAATGAGAACGGCCAGAAGGTCGTGGAGGGGCGTGTCACCTCAACCTATCATTCGCCGACGCTCGATCGGGGCATCGCCATGGGGCTGGTGCTGAACGGGCCGGACCGGATGGGCGAGGTGCTGCGCTTTCCCGGCACCGATGGCAAGACCTATGAGGCGATGATCGTCGACCCGGTGTTTTACGATCCCAAAGGGGAGAAACAGAATGTCTGAGACTGTCACCGCCTTGAAGAACGCTCGCTATGATGCGGGAATCGCTGAGATTTCCGAAATCGGCCCCCTGGGCATGATCACCATTCGCGGCGATCTTGATGCGCCTTACCTGCGTAAGGTGGCCAAGAAAATCGCCGGGGTCGAACGGCCTGAGCGTGGCATGGGCAACAGCGACGGGGCGGCGGGCATCGCCTGGATGTCGCCCGATGAGCTGCTGCTGATCTGCCCCCATGCGCAGGTGAGCGCCGTGCTCGCCCGTCTGCATGCCGCCTTTGAGGATACCGACATCTTTGCTGTCAATGCCTCCGGCGCGCGGGCGGTGTTTCAGATCGCCGGCCCCCATGCCCGCGAGGTGCTGGCCAAGCTCGCCCCGGTCGATCTCTCGCCCGCGCATTTCACCCCCGGCATGTTCCGCCGCACCCGCGTCGGTCAAGTGCCTGCCGCGCTCTGGCTGCGGGGTGATGGCAGCTTTCATCTGTTCTGCTTCCGCTCGGTCGCGCAGTATATGTTCGACCTGCTGAAAGCCGCCGCCCAAGCCGGCAGCGCGGTCGGGTATTTCCAGCCAGTCCAAGGGGTAAACCGGGAGAAAGTCTGACTATTTTGCTCGGAACAGATGTGATTTGCAGACGTTGACCTTGACGTTGCCGCTTGATCCACATCAAGTGGCCACAGCGAAATTCCCAAATGAGGAGGCCCAGAAATGGCTTTTGAACTTCCCGATCTCCCCTATGCGCACGACGCGCTCGCACCCAAGGGCATGTCCAAGGAAACGCTGGAATACCACCACGACAAACACCACAACGCCTATGTCACCAACGGCAACAAGGCGATTGAAGGCACCGAGTGGGAGGGCAAGACCCTCGAAGAGATCATCAAAGGCACCTATGATCCGAATGCGGTTGCCCAGAATGGCATCTTCAACAACATCAGCCAGCTGTGGAACCACAACCAGTTCTGGGAAATGATGACCCCCAACGACAGCCAGATGCCCGGTGAGCTGGAAAAGGCCATCAATGAGAGCTTTGGCTCGGTCGATAAATTCAAGGATGAGTTCAAGACCGCCGGCGCGGGTCAGTTCGGCTCCGGCTGGGCGTGGCTTGTCAAGGACAAGGACGGCAGCCTCAAGGTCACCAAGACCGAGAACGGCGTGAACCCGCTCTGCTTTGGTCAGACCGCGCTGCTGGGATGTGATGTTTGGGAGCATTCCTATTACATCGACTACCGCAACGCGCGTCCCGACTATCTGTCGAACTTCCTCGACAACCTTGTGAACTGGGAAAACGTCGCCTCGCGCATGTGATCCGGCGAGGGGCGTTCCCAGTCGGCCCCGCCCCCGGCGGCGTCATAGACCGGGAGAAACAGGAAAATCTTGCGCCCCGCATATGACTTAGCCGCGTCCATGTGATGCGCTAGGATACCCCAGAACCCCGCGGCCCGGCTGCGGGGTTTTTCGTTGGAACTTAAAACCCATGGCAACTGTTTTTCCAGTGACACAACATGTCATAAGGAGAACCACATGGCCGAGCGGAAGAGATCAAACGACGGGTCGAAGGAGACCGAGAAATTCGTCTCTGACACCGAAACACCAGATCAAGGCGGCCGCGCCGGGGGTGACCTGCAAAAAGATGTCGGCACCCAGGACGCGATGCGCCGTGCGGAAAAGGGCGAAGACGGCGTGACCCGGGTGACCGGCGAAGACAAACGCAACCACGGAGAGCCTTCATGACAAAACTCAGCCAAGACACATGGGTCCTGATCGCAGATGGCGAGAAAGCCCTCTTCCTGCAGAACCATACCGACGGCGAAGATCCCTATCTTCAGGTCGTACGCAAGGAAGAGCAGGAAAACCCGCCCAGCGGCGAGCAGGCGGCGAACCGGCCCGGCCGGATGAGCGATGGCCCCAGCGGCCACCGGTCGGCCTTTGACGATACGGATTGGCATGAGTTGGGCAAGGAGCGCTTTGCCAAGGATCTGTCGGACATCCTGTATAAGCTGGCGCATAAGGGACGCTATGACCGTCTCGTGCTCGTCGCCCCGCCCTCGGTGCTCGGGGATCTGCGCAGCGATCTGCACAAAGAGGTGCAGGAGAAGGTCGTCGGGGAAATCCCCAAGACCCTGACCAACCACCCGATTGACGAGATCGAAAAGATCGTCGCAGGCGAACTCGCCGACGCCTGATTTTTCCCTTGGCGCGGGAATTGATTGCCTTCACAAGGAAAGCAACGAACCGCGCCAAGGATTTCCCATGACCGACACCACCAAAGGTTTCGCCGCGATGATTGCGGCCTGTTGCATTTGGGGGCTGTCGCCTATTTTCTACAAATTGCTGGCCCATGTGCCCCCCGCCGAGGTCTTGGCGCATCGAACGCTTTGGTCACTGGCGTTTTTCGCCTTGGTGCTGGGGGTGCAGGGGCGGCTGCGGCTGATCCTGAGCGCGATGGCCGGCCCGCGGGCCTTTGGGCTGCTTCTTTTGGCTGCGCTGGTGATCGCGACGAATTGGTATCTCTTCATCTGGGCGGTGCAATCGGGGCAGGCGACAGAGGCGGCTTTGGGCTATTACATCTTCCCCTTGGTCTCTGTCCTGCTGGGCCGTCTGGTCTATGGGGAACGGCTGAACCGGGTGCAGCTCTTCGCGGTTTTTCTGGTCACCGTGGCGGTCTCGCTTCTGACCTATGGGCTGGGCACCGCGCCCTGGCTCGCCCTCGCGCTGGCCGCCTCCTTCGGGCTTTACGGGCTTGCCAAGAAACGAATGGCGGTGGGGCCGGTGGTCTCGGTCACCGCCGAGGTCTTGCTGCTTTCGCCCGCGGCGCTGCTTGTCCTGTGGCAAACGAGCAACAGCGGGGCAGGCGCCTTTGGCGCGTCGCTGCAAGACAGTGCGCTGCTGATCCTCGCGGGGCCGATCACCGCGACACCGTTGATCCTGTTCAGCTACGCGGCCCGGCGCCTGTCAATGGCGACCGCAGGGCTGCTCAGCTATCTCAATCCGACCCTGCAATTCTTCTGCGCGGTGGTGCTGTTTCAAGAGCCCTTCACCGGCTGGCACGTGCAGGCTTTCGCGCTGATCTGGAGCGCCTTGGCCTTCTATTCCGTGACCACCTTTCGTCAGGACAAAGCCCGGCGCAAAGCGGTCAGGGCGGCCTCGGCATCGGCCACCACGGTCACATAGTCGAGCAGCGTTGCCTCGGCAAAGCCGCGGTCAACCACATGCTGCAGAAGCGACATGAAGGGTTCCCAGTAACCGTCTGTATTAACAAGCAAAACTGGCTTTTCATGCAGGCCGAGCTGGCGCCATGTCAGCACCTCGAAAAGCTCATCCAGCGACCCTGCGCCGCCCGGCAGCACGGCCACGGCATCGCAGTTCATGAACATCACCTTTTTGCGCTCATGCATCGTCTCGGTCACGATATAGCGGGTGAGGTCGGTCTTGCCGACCTCCCATGCCACAAGATGCGCCGGGATGACGCCAAAGGTCTCGCCGCCCGCCTCCTGTGCTGCGCGGGCCACGCTGCCCATCAGCCCCACATCGCCCGCGCCATAGACCAGGCGCATCCCGGCATCGGCTATTCCGCGCCCCAGGGCTTCGGCGTCTTTGGTAAAACGCGGGTCATCGCCCGGACGCGAGCCGCAGTAGACGCAGACGGAGTGTTGGACCATGGTAAGCTCCTGAGGGTTCTGGAATAAATCGACGCGGATCACTTTGCGCTTTTGACCCCTGTTAGCCTGCTTGCTAAAAAGGCTCAACCAGAGGGAATGATGCGATGTTCAAGGGAATGGGCCGGGCGGGCGGCAAGACGGCGATGGCGGCAGGGGCCGCCGCGGCGGGGCTGCTGGCGCTTGGACTCTGGCTTGGCGGCAAGCGCGACAGTTCCGACACGGTAAATCAGCAGGCGACGGTGCAGCCGCCGCGCGAAAACACTGGCTCGGAGATTGGTTCGGAGACTGCGACGCTGAGCCCGGATGCGGTGCAGGGGGCCTCCATCGGCCCCGAGGGCACCGCCGCGACAGAGCCGAAAGCGGTTGACCCCGAAACGGCGGAACCCCCAGCCGCGGAATCCCAAGTCGCTGAACCCCCAGCCACGGAAACCGAGCGCGCACCCGCCTTTGACGAGGTGCGGCGCGATCCGGACGGGATGACCGTCATCGCGGGCCGCGCCGCGCCCGGCAGTGTTGTCACGGTGTTGAAGGACGGCGAGGAACTGGTCCGCGCCACGGCGGATGGGGCAGGCAAATTCGCGACATTGGCGATGATCCCCCCCGATGGGGCGGGTCATGTGCTGACCTTGATGAGCGGGGACGGTGACAGGCAGATTGTCTCGGCTGAAGAAATCATCCTTGCCCCGATTGCAGCACCTGTCGCCTTGGCAGAGGCGGAGGGTGTCGCGGAGGCGGATGCTAGGCCGGAAGCGCGCGAGACGGATGCCCCAGAGGAGGGGCAGGACGCCGCTGCGCTGAGCGATGCGAGGGCGGCGGCGGATGCCGCAGCTGACGCGGCGACCCCGGCGGAAGAAGCGCAGGAGCCTGTCGAGAATGCCCTGATCGCGCAGAGGGAGGCCGCAGAAGAGGCAGCGCCCGATCAGCGGGAGGCAACGGCAGAGGTGGAGGAACTCCCGGCAGAAACGCCAGCAGACCCTGCCGCGCCGGGGTTGGATGAGGCCACAGCTTTGGCGCAGGCGGACAGCGCAGAGGTGGCGTCCGCAGCGCCCCCCGTCTTGGAAGAAGACGCGCCGTCGATAGGCGCAGCTGCGCCAGCCGGCGACCCCGACGCGGTTGCCGAAGACGCAGCCACCGAGAGCACCGTGCGCGACGCTACGCCGCTGGCAGGAACGGGACTGGCGGAGGGGGACCAAAGGGCTGAGGCAGAGTCTGTCGCCGATGCCCCGCAGGAGGCTCCCGCAGATAGCACTGGTGTCGCCGACACCATGGCAACCCCCGCGCCCCGACCCCCCGCATCCCGGCCCCCGGCGGATGACGCCTTGGCCGCCGCTCCCGAAAACACCCTCGAGAGCCCTGCGCCGCAGGGCAGCGAAGCCACAACCGCCCCGGCCCCGGACATCGCCAGCGATATCCCAAGCGCCCCGGCGGCCCCGGCGCCGACCGCCGCTGAAACGACCACCGCAGAAGCCAGCCCCGACGCGGCGGCCACGACCGCGCCGCGCAAACCGCCAGCGCCGGCAACCGCCCCTGTCGCGGTGCTGAAATCCACCGCCGAGGGGGTCGAGCGGCTCGACACCGCACCGCCGCAGGTGATGACCAATGTGGCGCTCGATACCATCGGCTATTCCGATCAGGGGGACGTGCAACTGGCGGGCCGGGCGCAGCCTGACACCCGCGAGGTGCGGGTCTACCTCAATAATGACGCGATCATCAGCCTGCCGGTCGACCAGCAGGGCCGCTGGCGCGGTGATCTGCCCGATGTGGACGAAGGCATCTACACCCTGCGCGTCGATGAGCTTTCGCAGGCCGGAGAGGTGACAAGCCGGGTCGAGACCCCCTTCAAGCGCGAATCCCCTCAGACATTGGCCGAAGCCTCGGCGGGGCTGACCGGGCCTTTGGGTGTGGTCACGGTGCAAAAGGGCGACACGCTCTGGGCCATCTCCCGCGCGCGCTACGGTGATCCGTTTCTCTATGTGAAGGTCTTTGAGGCCAATAGCGACAATATCCGCGACCCCGATCTGATCTACCCGGGACAGGTGTTCGACCTGCCGGAAACCACCCCGGCAGAGTGACCCACGCGCCCGGCGCAGAGCGGCTGCGCAGGGCCGCCCACTGGCCACAGGCGGGCAGCTGGCCTATGTAGCCGGGAACCACATTAGGAAGTCACATGCCAGCCGATACAGACCACCCCGCCGTTCCCGAGGGCCGCAACCGGCGCGCCGCGAAGACGCCCAAGCCCGACCGCATCCCGACCGAGGCCGAGATGATCGACGCCGCCGAGCGGCAGTCGGGTTTTCTGGTGCTGCGCAAGGTCGCGCCCTATCTCTGGCCCAAGGACATGCCCTGGGTCAAACGCCGGGTGATCTGGGCCTTGCTGGCGCTCTTGCTGTCGAAACTGGTGATCGTGGCGACGCCGTTCTTTTACCGTGACGCGGTGGATGCGCTGGCGGGCGAGGGCACGCCGATGCTCGCACTTGGCGCGGTGGGGCTGACGGTGGCCTACGGCATGGCGCGGCTGATGGGTGTGGGCTTTCAACAGCTGCGCGATGCGGTCTTTGCCCGGGTCGGCCAGCGCGCGCTGCGGATGCTGGCGCTGGAGACCTTTCAGCACATCCACAAACTGTCGATGCGCTATCACATCACGCGCAAAACCGGCGGGCTGAGCCGGATCATCGAACGCGGGGTCAAAGGTGTCGACTTCCTGCTGCGCTTCTTGCTGTTCTCCATCGGCCCGCTGATTCTTGAGCTGATCCTGGTCGGCATCATCCTCGCCGTGCTGTTCGACATCTGGTATCTGGCCGTGGTGGCGGTGACCATCGCGATCTACGTCTGGTTCACCTTTGCCGTGACCGAATGGCGTGTGCGCCTGCGCCGCAAGATGAATGACAGCGACACCGACGCCAACCAAAAGGCGATCGACAGTCTGCTGAACTATGAGACCGTGAAATATTTCGGCGCCGAGGGCCGCGAGGCGGCGCGCTATGACGCGGCGATGGCCGATTACGAGGATGCGGCGATCAAGACCAACCAATCGCTGGCGATGCTTAACTTCGGTCAGGCACTGATCATCACCGCCGGGCTGGTGGGGGTCATGGTCATGGCCGCGATCGGCGTGCAGAACGGCGAGTTGAGTGTCGGCGATTTCGTCATGGTGAACTCTTACATGATCCAGCTGACCGTCCCGCTGAACTTTCTGGGCACCGTCTACCGCGAGATTCGGCAGGCGCTGGTCGATATGGGGCAGATGTTCGGCCTGCTCGAACAACCGGCCGAGATTGACGACAAGCCCAACGCCCCCGACCTCAAGGTCACCGGCGGCCATGTCGCGCTGGAGAATGTGCGCTTTGCCTATGACACCGACCGCGAGATCCTCAAGGGCATCTCGCTGGAGGCGCGACCGGGGGAGACGGTGGCCATTGTCGGCTCCACTGGCTCGGGCAAATCGACCATCGGGCGGTTGCTCTTCCGCTTCTATGATGTGGCGGGCGGCGCGCTCAAGATCGACGGGCAGGACGTGCGCGATGTGACCCAGCATTCGCTGCATCTGGCCATAGGTGTGGTGCCGCAGGACACGGTGCTGTTCAATGACACCATCGGCTATAACATCGCCTATGGCCGCGATGGCGCCACGCAGGAAGAGATCGAAAACGCGGCCCGTTCCGCGCAGATTCACGATTTCATCATGGCGCTGCCGCAGGGCTATGACACCACCGTGGGCGAACGCGGGTTGAAACTGTCGGGCGGCGAGAAACAGCGCGTCGGCATCGCCCGCACCCTGCTGAAAGACCCGCCGATCCTGCTGCTGGACGAGGCGACCAGCGCGCTGGACAGTGAAACCGAATATGAAATCCAGGACGCGCTGCGCCGCGCGGGGCAGGGACGGACCGTGATCACTATCGCGCACCGGCTCTCGACCATCGCCGAGGCGGATCGCATCGTGGTGCTTGAAAAAGGCGAGATCATCGAACAGGGCAGCCATGAGGTGCTGCTGGCGCAGGGGGGGCGCTATGCGCAGCTCTGGCAGCGCCAGCAGGCTGAGGAAGAGGATAGCTAAAGCCCTCCGCCGCTGCCGCCCGCTTTGGCGCGGCGGCGGGCAATGCCGCCGATGCAGAAAGCGCGTCGTTCTGCTCTTGCGCGGCGGCCCTTGGCACATGATATCTACGCCCATGACCGATCTTAGCCCCACCGCCCAAACCTCCGCCCGCCGCCGCGTCGCGCGTATCGTCGAAAGCACGGCCGTGCAGAATTTCATCCTCGCCGTGATCCTGTTCAACGCGGTGATCCTGGGACTGGAAACCTCGGACGCGGTGATGGCGCAGGCCGGGCCGCTGATCCTTGTGCTTGACCGGATCTGTCTGGCCATTTTCGTGGTGGAGATCGCGCTGAAACTCTATGGCCGGGGCGTGCAATTTTTCCGCAGCGGCTGGAATCTCTTCGACTTCGTGATCGTCGGCATCTCCCTCATTCCGGCCACCCAAAGCCTTAGCGTGCTGCGCGCCCTGCGCATCCTTCGGCTCTTGCGGGTGGTCTCGGTCGCCCCCTCCCTGCGCCGGGTGGTCGAGGGGCTGGTCAACGCGCTGCCCGGCATGGGCTCGGTGTTTTTGCTGATGGGGGTGATTTTCTATATCGGCTCGGTCATGGCGACCAAGCTTTTCGGCGGCGTCTTTCCCGAGTGGTTCGGCACCCTGGGCCGGTCCGGCTATTCGCTGTTCCAGATCATGACATTGGAATCCTGGTCCATGGGCATCGTGCGCCCGGTGATGGAGGTCTACCCCTATGCCTGGATGTTCTTTGTGCCCTTCATCGTGGTCACCACATTCGCGGTGGTGAACCTGCTTGTGGGCCTGATCGTGAACTCGATGCAGGACGCGCATCATGAGGAAAGCAACGAAAAGACCGACAATTACCGCGATGAGGTGCTGGCGCGGCTGAATGATCTGGAAACCTTGATCAAGGCGCAGAACACCCCGCCCAAACCCTGAGGGCCGGGCGGGGGCGCAGGATCACTCTTCGCCGATCGCCTTGGCGGTCAGATTGTCCAGCGCTTCGGTCATCTTTTCGATATACCCGGCGTCTTCGGGCAGACCATGGGCGGTGACCAGTTTTTCGGGCGCCTCATAGGTCAGATGCACGGCACCCTGGTCATCGGCATAGACCAAGACCCGCATCGGCAGGTCCAGCCCCACGGTCTGGGCGTCCTGCATCGCGGGGGTGCCGAGCTTGGGGTTGCCAAAGATCAGCAGCTGCGTCGGGCGCAATTCCATCTCGGCTTGCTCGGCCCCGGCGGCGTGATCGACGCGGGCAAAGACCTCGGCCCCCGCCGCTTCGACAGCGTTTTCCAGCCGGTCCATCGTGGTGGCCACGTCATGCGGGGACATTTTGGCGACCAGTTCCTGCGCCCAGACGGGGGCGGCGGCCAGCGTGACACCAGCGGCGACGATCATTGCTTTCATCATGGCGGATTTCCTCTTTCAAAACCTCTGCCAGAGCTAGGGCGAAACCCCGCCGCGCCAAGCCGCGCGGCGACTTCTGCCTTGGCGCGGCATCTCTCCCGACGGGCTCGCGCTGAAAGCCCTTGCCCTTTCGGTTCCCGGCGCCGCCGTTCGCAGGGTCTTGGCTTGGCAGCCCACGCGCGATAAGAGGGGCAAAACCAAGCCGGGGGCAGGGCGCGATGAGCGATACCGACAGTTTTATTGACGAAGTGAACGAAGAGGTCCGCCGCGACCGGCTTTATGGCTATCTGCGCCGCTATGGCTGGATCGCGATATTGGCCGTGGTGCTCATTGTCGGGGCCGCCGCCTGGAACGAATACGCCAAATCCAAAGAACGTGCCGAGGCCGAAGCCCTGGGCGACGCCATGTTGGCGGCGCTTGAATCAGACGCCAGCAAGGACCGCGCCGAAGCCCTGAGCACGGTCCCCGCCGAAGCGCCCGGCGCGCAGGCGGTGCTGAACTTCATGCGCGCCGATGCGCTGGCCGAGGCCGGAGAGATCGACGCGGCGGTGGAGCAATTGGACGCGGTGGCGCTCGACGGGGATGTGGCCCCGATCTACCGCCAGATGGCGCAGTTCAAGGCCGTGACCCTTCAGGGCAAGAGCACCCCCGTGACAGAGCGGCGGCAGGCGCTTGAGGCGCTGGCCCAGCCCGGCGCCCCGCTGCGGCTCCTGGCCGAAGAGCAACTGGCCCTGATCGACATCAGCGAAGGCGCTCCTGAAAAGGCCATCGCGCGCTATCAATCCATTCTTTCTGATGCAGAAACCAGCCCGGCCTTGCAACAACGCGCCCTTCAGGTGATTGTGGCCCTGGGTGAGGAACCGGCCCTTGACGCCGCGGGGGCGGAGGCCACTTTTGAAGCCTCTGCGCCACTGGGCGAGTGATAGGGCGCCCGGCGGGCGACGGCTCAGCCGCGGGGCAGGCGTGAAGGGTTAGGAAGACAGAAAGTGAGCAGGTCCATGACGAAGCATCGCAAAACCGATTCCGGCAGGCCGGGTCTGCGGGGGTTGAGCGTCGCGGGGGCCATCGGCGCCGCGCTGTTGCTGGGCGCCTGCGCCGAAGAACAGGTCTATCTGCCCGGCAAACGTGAAGACATCCGCTCTGTCTTGCAAAACCCCGGCCCTGCGGAGGCGACCTTGGGCGACACGGTCAGCGGCCCGGTGCCGCCGAACAGCAGCCGTGCGATTGCCCTGGGCGGCACCGTCAACAACGCCAGCTGGACCCATAGCATCGGCACCGCCGCCACCCGCGTCGGCCACCCCGCGCTGCGCACCGCACTGCAACCTGTCTGGAGCGCCGAGATCGGGGCGGGCGACAGCCGCAAATTGCGGATCACGGCAGACCCCGTTGTCGCAGGCGGGCGGGTCTTTACGCTCGATGCCGGCGCGCAGGTCACCGCCACATCGACTTCGGGCCAAACGCTTTGGACCCGCGACCTCACCCCCGCCTCTGACCATCCGGGGCAGGCCACGGGCGGCGGCTTGGCCGTGGCGGGCGACACGCTTTATGTCTCCGTGGGCTTTGGTGTGCTGGCCGCGCTGGACGTGACCACCGGCGGCCTCCGCTGGACCCAAGACCTCAATGCCACCGGCTCCGGCACGCCGACCGTGGCGGGCGATCTGGTCTATCTGACCGCCGGGGACGACACCGGCTGGGCACTGCGCAAATCCGACGGGCGCATCCAGTGGCAGACCCAAGGCACCCCCAACATCAGCAATGTTCTGGGCGCACCCGCGCCTGCCGTGACCGATGACCTCGCAATCTTTGCCTTCGGCTCGGGCGAGGTCCAGGCGACCTTCCGCAAGGGTGGCTTGGCGCGCTGGTCGAGCTCGGTTCTGGGCCGTCGTCCGGGCCGGGCGATGAGCTTTGTGGCCGATGTCACCAGCGGGCCGGTGGTCTCGGGCGATACGGTGTATGTGGGCAATTTCTCGGGCCGTCTGGCGGCGCTCGACGTCAACAGCGGGGACCGCAAATGGGTCGCGCGGGATGGCGCGATTGGCCCGGTCTGGCCGGCGGGCGATTCTGTCTTTGCGGTGACTGACCTGAATGAACTCGTGCGGCTCGACGCTAGCACGGGGCGGCGCATCTGGGGCACGCCGCTGCCGAATTTCGTCAAGGACAAGCCGAAAAAACAGTCCGAAGTGGTGGCGCATTACGGCCCGATCATCGCCGGGGGGCGCGTCATCGTGGCCTCCAACGACGGTGTCTTGCGCAGCTTTGACCCCACCAATGGCGGGCTGACGGGCACCACTGAAATCCCCGGCGGGGCGACCACCGCCCCCGTCGTGGCGGGCGGCACGCTCTACGTCGTCTCCACCAAGGGGCAATTGCACGCTTTCCGTTAGGCCGCAAATAGGCTAAGGCGCGTGTCTGAACTGGCCCAACCGGGGCCCGGAGCCTGAATTATGTCCTTTACCCTTGCCATCGTGGGCCGCCCGAATGTCGGCAAATCCACGCTGTTCAACCGTCTTGTCGGCAAACGCCTTGCGCTGGTCGACGACCAACCCGGCGTGACACGCGATCTGCGCGAAGGCGCGGCGAAACTCGCCGACCTGCGCTTTACCGTGATCGACACGGCGGGGCTGGAAGAGGTCACCGACGACAGCCTGCAAGGCCGGATGCGCCGCCTGACCGAACGCGCGGTCGATATGGCCGACATCTGCCTTTTCATGATCGACGCCCGCGTCGGCGTGACGCCCTCGGACATGGTCTTTGCCGAAATCCTGCGCAAGAAATCCGCGCATGTGATTCTGGCGGGCAACAAGGCCGAGGGCAAAGCCGCCGACGCCGGGATGATCGAAGCCTATTCGCTGGGGCTGGGTGAGCCCATTCGCATGTCCGCCGAACATGGCGAGGGGCTGACCGATCTTTACACCGCGCTGATGCCGCTGGCCGATGAATATGCCGAACGCGCCACGCAGGACGCGCCCGAGACCGATGTCGACCTGCCCGAGGATGACGCCGACCTTGAGGCCGAAGCCATCCCGATGCCGACCCGCGCCAAACCGCTGCAGGTCGCCGTGGTGGGCCGGCCCAATGCGGGCAAATCGACGCTGATCAACCAGATTCTGGGCGAGGACCGTTTGCTCACCGGGCCAGAGGCCGGGATCACCCGCGATGCGATCTCGCTAATGACCGAATGGGCCGGGCCGGATGGTGAGCCGGTGCCGATGCGGATTTTTGACACCGCCGGGATGCGCAAAAAGGCCAAGGTGCAGGAGAAGCTCGAAAAGCTCAGCGTCAGCGATGGTCTGCGCGCGGTGAAATTTGCCGAGGTCGTGGTGGTCCTGCTCGATGCCGAGATTCCGTTCGAGCAGCAGGACCTGCGCATTGCCGATCTGGCCGAACGCGAAGGCCGGGCGGTGGTTGTTGCCGTGAACAAATGGGACATCGAAGAGAACCGTCAGGAGAAACTGCGCGATCTCAAGGAAAGCTTTGAGCGGCTGCTGCCACAGCTGCGCGGCGCGCCGCTGATCACCGTTTCGGCCAAGACGGGCAGGGGGCTTGACCGTCTGCAAGCCGCGATCATGCGGGCCTATGAGACATGGAACCGCCGGGTCACCACCGCACAGCTGAACCGCTGGCTCTCGGGCATGATGGAGGCGCATCCGCCCCCCGCGCCACAGGGCAAGCGGATCAAGCTGCGCTATATGACCCAAGCCAAGACCCGCCCGCCGGGCTTCGTGGTGATGTGCAGCCATCCCGACAAGGTGCCGGATAGTTATTCGCGCTATCTGGTCAATGGGTTGCGTCTGGATTTCGACATGCCCGGCACGCCGATCCGCCTGTGGATGCGCGGCCAGTCGGACGCGAACCCCTATAAGAACCGCAAAAAGGCCGCCCCGTCGAAGCTGCGCAAACACACCGCCGGGCGCCGCAAAGACTGATCGGCGGGCCTAGCCCCGTCGAAACGCCCAAAGGGTGGGCAGCGCCAAGGCGACGCTGCCCCCGAGCGCCAGATAGGCGACGATCGGCGTGGTGTCCCAATTGGTGACGACCACCCCGACCAGCCCCCAGATCACTGCGATGCCATAGGTTGGCACGCGGCCCAGGGCGGTCTGCACCGTCAGCCCGACGGCAATCGCCAGCCCGACAAAGACCAGCGCCGCGGTCTGCCCTTCCAGATAGCCATAGCCCGCCGCCAGCAGCGCCAGCGAGACGCAGGCGGCGGCAGAGAGCCAGCCCGCGTAGAGCCCGACCGGGGCGGCGGCCCAGAGCGGGTCTTCGACCGGGGCGAGGAAAAGGGCGATGAGCGCGGTGATCAGCATGATCCAGATCAGCACTGCGGCCCAGACCGGGCTCATGGTGGCCACGGCGAGCCATGTTGTGCCCACGGCGAGCGACAGGCAAAGCGGCACGCGCATGTCATGCCACTGGGCATCGCGCGGCGCGCGCAGCAGGCCGTAAGCGAGGCCGAGGATCAGCCACAGATAGATCAGCCCCCAGATCGAAAAGGCATAGCCTGCGGGCTGCGCGGGCGGGTTTTCTTGCGGGATCGGGAATTGGTTGGGGTCAAAGCCCGAGAAACTGGGGACAAAGAAGGGCGAGATCGCGAAGGCGATGCTGAGCAGCAAGGCAAGCACGGCGATCAGGGTGCGGGATGATTTGGGCAAGCGGGGGCCTCGCGGGATGAGCTGTTGCGGTACAGCTAATCCTAGAGCGCACGCTGGCCACGGCAACCGAGGGCCGTCGCCCGCCCGGTCGCAGCAAAGCTACGCCGGGCATATTCTGGCACGCCTCTGGCGTGACGGACGGGCAGGCGATGGCCCGGCGCATGCGGCTTGATTCCGGGCTGGGTCGGTGCCTCAGCGTTAGGCGAGCACACCCTCGGCGGTCAGGGTCGTCTTCCCGCCGAGATAGGGCGCCAGCGCCTCGGGCAGCTCCACCGACCCATCCGCCTGCTGGCCATTCTCCAGCACCGCGATCAGGCAGCGCCCGACCGCCAGACCCGAGCCATTCAGTGTATGCACGAACTGCGGCTTGCCACCACCTTCGGGCTTGAACCGCGCATTCATGCGCCGCGCCTGAAAATCCCCGGTGGTCGAGACCGAGGAAATCTCGCGGTAGCAATCCTGCCCCGGCACCCAAGCCTCGATGTCATAGGTACGGCGCGCGCCAAAACCCATGTCGCCGGTGCAGAGGATCACGGTGCGGTAGGGCACGCCCAGCTTTTCCAGGATCCCCTCGGCACAGCCCACCATACGCTGCTGTTCGGCGTCGCTGTCATCGGGATGGGTGATCGAGACCATCTCGACCTTTTCAAACTGGTGCTGGCGCAACATGCCCGAGGTGTCCCGCCCCGCGCTGCCGGCTTCGGAGCGGAAGCAGAGCGTATGGGCGGTCAGGCGGATCGGCAGGGCGCTTTGCTCCAATGTGTCGCCGGCCACCGAATAGGTCAGCGGCACTTCGGAGGTCGGCACCAGCCACCAGCCATTGGTGGTCTGATAGCTGTCATCGCCGAATTTCGGCAGTTTATCCGTGCCATACATCGCCTCATCGCGCACCAGCACGGGCGAGTTGACTTCGGTCAGCCCGTTTTCATCGACATGGGTGTCGACCATGAACTGCGCCAAGGCCCGATGCACCCGCGCCACGGCGCCTTTCAGCATGACAAAGCGCGCGCCAGAGGTCTTGGCGGCGGTCTCGAAATCCATATTGGGTTTGACGCCCTTGATCTCGTAATGCTCGACCGGGGTGAATTCAAAGCTGGGCTTTTCGCCCCAGACCTTCACCTCGACGTTCTCCTCCTCGCTGGCCCCTTGGGGCACGTCGTCGGCCGGGTTGTTGGGGATGCGGGCGAGCATGTCGTTGAGCTGCGCATCAAGCTCCTGCGCCTCGGCGTTCATCGCGGCGACTTCGGCTTTCTTGTCGCTGACCAAGGCCCGCAGCCGCTCGAACTCGGCCTCATCGCCCTTGGCCTTGGCGGCGCCAACTTCCTTGCTGGCCTTGTTCTGCTCGGCCTTTGCGGTCTCGGCCGCCGCGATCTTGGCGCGACGTGCGGCATCAAGCGACAGCACGGCCTCGGACATCGCGGCTTCGCCCCGGCGGGCGAGGGCGGCGTCGAAACCTTCGGGATTATCGCGGATGGCGCGGATGTCGTGCATGGTCTGTCCTCGGGATCAGGTGAGTCGGTTCGGCTGCGTTATGCCTTAAAGTGCTGCGCGGCGGTAGGGGCCGCAACCCTGCGGCGATCGGGCTCAGGCGCGGGCGCATATCCCATAGGCTTTCCACCTTGCACCCCGCTGCCACCGCGCATAGGTTCTGGCCAAATTCTCAAGGCCCCTCAGGCGGCCCAATACCCATCGAAAAGGACGACCCCCATGGAAGGCATCCAGCAATTCGTGCCGCTGATCCTGATCTTCGCGATCATGTATTTTCTGCTCATCCGCCCGCAGCAGAAGAAGGCGAAAGAACATCAGGCCATGGTGGCTGGCCTGCGCCGGGGCGATCAGGTCGTGACCCAGGGCGGGATCATCGGCAAGGTCGCCAAGGTCAAGGACGATGGCGAGCTTGAGGTCGAAATCGCCGAGGGCGTGAAAGTCCGCGTCGTGCAGGCCACCATCGCGACCGTCGTGTCCAAGACCGAACCCGCGAAATAAACCCTCCCCCGAGGCCGCAACCCAAAGGCGGAACCATGCTTCAGATTGATCTGTGGAAGCGGATTGCCATTGTCCTGACCTGTCTGGCGGGACTTTGGCTGGCGCTGCCCAATGCGTTTTACACCCCTGTCGAGCAGCACAATGATGCGGTCGCGGCGATCGAAGTGCAGGGCAGCACGCCCGAGCTTGAAGCGCAGCGCGCGCTCTGGCCCGATTGGATGCCCTCGGGGCTGGTGAACCTTGGCCTCGATTTGCGCGGCGGTGCGCATCTGCTGGCCGAGGTGCAATTGGCCGATGTCTACGAAAGCCGGATGGAGGCGCAATGGCCCGAAGTCCGCGATGCGCTGCGCAGCCTGACGCCGGTGCGGCGCGAAGAGGCGCCGGCGGGTGAATTGCGGGTGCGGTTGAACGATCCGGACAAGATGGCCGAAGCCTTGGAGATCACCCGCGGTCTGGCCCGTCCGGTCACCACCGTGACCGGGGCAGGCGGCAGCGACATCAATGTCAGCGGGGCCAATGGTGTCATCACCATCACCCTGTCGGAGGCTGAAAAGCGGGCGACGGATGAGCGCACCATGCAGCAGAGCCTTGAAATCGTGCGCCGCCGGATCGACGAGGTCGGCACCCGCGAACCGACAATCCAGCGGCAGGGGGCGGACCGGATTTTGATCCAGGTGCCGGGCATCGGTTCTGCCGCCGAGTTGAAAGCGATCATCGGCACCACCGCGCAGCTGACCTTTAACCCGGTGGTGAACCGGGGCTCGAATGAAAACGACAACCCCGGCATCGGCAATGCGATCCTGCCGGCGGCGGATCAAGAGGGTGTCTTCTACACCATCGAGACCGCCCCCGTCGTGACCGGCGAGCAGCTTGTCGACGCGCAGCCCAGCTTTGACCAGAACGGCGCGCCGGCCGTCTCCTTCCGCTTTGATACCAATGGCGCGCGCAAGTTCGGCGACTACACCGCCGAGAACATCGGCGCGCCCTTTGCCATCGTGCTGGATGACGAGGTCATCAGCGCCCCCACCATCCAAAGCCATATCCCCGGCGGCTCGGGCATCATCACCGGGCGGTTCACCGTGGAGGAAAGCACCAATCTCGCAGTCTTGCTGCGCGCCGGTGCCTTGCCTGCGGGGCTGAGCTTTGTCGAAGAACGCACCATCGGGCCGGAACTGGGCCAGGACAGCATCGACGCGGGCAAGATTGCCACCGCGGTGGCCTTCACCGCCGTGCTCTTCTTCATGTGGGCGTCTTACGGGCTGTTCGGCTTCTTCGCCAATATCGCGCTGATCATCAACGTCGGGCTGATCTTTGGCCTTTTGAGCCTCATCGGCGCCACGCTGACCCTGCCGGGCATTGCGGGCATCGTGCTGACCGTCGGCATGGCGGTGGACGCCAATGTGCTGATTTTCGAGCGTATCCGCGAAGAGCAGCGCAATGCCAAGGGCGCGGCGCGGGCGATCTCGCTGGGCTATGAGCGGGCGCTGAGTGCCATTCTGGATGCCAATATCACCACTTTCATCGTGGCGGTCATCCTCTTTGCCCTAGGCTCCGGCCCGGTGCGCGGCTTTGCCGTGACATTGGGGCTGGGCATCGTCACATCGGTCTTCACCGCCTATTTCGTCACCCGCTTGCTGGTGGTGATCTGGTTTGAACGCCGCCGTCCCAAGACAATCGAGGTTTGACATGCGACTGAAGCTGGTACCCGACAATACGAACTTCGATTTCTTTGGCTATGCCAAGATCACCTTTGGCGCCTCCGTGGTGGCGATGATCCTGTCGCTGATCGTCTGGGGCGTGATGGGGCTGAACTTTGGCATCGACTTCCGCGGCGGCACCACGCTGCGCACCGAAGCCGCGCAGGCGGTGGACGTGGGCGCTTACCGCGATGCGCTGAGCCCGCTGGAACTGGGCGATGTCACCATCTCCGAGGTCTTTGACCCCGGCTTTCGCGAGGATCAGCATGTGGCGATGATCCGGGTTCAGGCGCAAGAGGGGCAGGAAGCGGCCACCACCGACACGATCAAGACGATCCAGACGGCCTTGCAGCAGGTCTCGCCGGACATCAAGTTCACCTCCGTTGAGTCCGTCGGGCCAAAGGTCTCGGGCGAGCTGATCCAGACCGCTTTTCTGGCGGTCGGCGGGGCGCTGGCGGCGATTCTGATCTACATCTGGCTGCGCTTTGAATGGCAATTCTCGGTCGGGGCCGTGGTGGCGCTGTTCCATGACGTGGTGCTGACCATCGGGCTGTTCTCGCTCCTGCAGATCCGCTTTGATCTGCCGGTGGTGGCGGCGATCCTGACCATCATCGGCTATTCGATCAACGACACGGTTGTGATCTTTGACCGTCTGCGGGAGAATCTGCGCAAATACAAAAAGCGGCCCCTGCGTGAGGTGATGAACCTTTCGGTGAATGAGACGCTGAGCCGGACCCTGATGACCTCCGGCACCACGCTGCTGGCGCTGATCGCGCTGCTGATCCTTGGCGGTGACGTGATCCGGGCCTTTGTTTTCGCCATCACCTGGGGTGTTGTCGTGGGGACATATTCCTCGGTCTATGTGGCAAAGAACGTGGTGCTTTTCCTTGGCGTCAAGCGCGACTGGTCGAAGCCCGACGCGGGAGCAGGCACGCAGTTCGCAAATATCGACGCCTGACGGACAGGTGTTGGCCCCCCGCAACGGGGGCCAGCGCGGCGCCCCCTGTTTCCCCAGACCGCTCTGCGCTAGGCTGGCCCCGTCGCTTTTTCGCGGAAAGGACATGATATGCGTTTGAACGAAATCACCTATACCGATGCCAAGCCGATTGACGGCTATGGCCCCGGTTTCTTTCGCGTCGGCGGTGAGGTCATCGAAGGCCCGCAGGTCATTGGCCCCGAGGGGATCACCGGCTGGGGCGGTCTGGCCGATCCGGCGCCGGTACTGGCGCTGGTGGGCAAGGTCGATGTGGTCTTTCTCGGCACCGGGGCGGAGGTCGCGCATATCCCCGACGATCTGCGCGACACATTGGAAGAGGCCGGTCTGGGGGTCGAGGTGATGTCCTCCCCCGCCGCCTGCCGCACCTATAACATCCTGCTGAGCGAGGGGCGGCGCATCGCGCTGGCCCTATTGCCGGTCTGAGAGCGCAATGGGCGCCGCCTTGCAGGTCAGCGATCTGAGCGTCGCGCGTGGCGGTGTGCCGGTGCTGGCGGGGGTGTCCTTTACCCTGGCCCCCGGCGAAGCGCTGGTGCTGCGTGGCCCGAATGGGGCGGGCAAGACGACATTGCTGCGCGCAATCGCAGGGCTTCAGCCGCCGCTCTCGGGGCGGATTGACGGGGCCGAGGACCGCATCGCCTATGCGGCCCATGCGGATGGGTTAAAGGCCATGCTGACGGTGCGGGAGAACCTGACCTTCTGGGCGCAGGTCTTTGGCAAGTCTGATATTTCGCCCGCGCTCAAGGGCTATGCGCTGGAGGATTTGGCGGACCGGCTGGCCGCGACCCTTTCGGCCGGGCAAAAGCGCCGGCTCGGGCTCTCGCGGCTCTTGGTCACCGGGCGGCCCATCTGGGTGCTGGATGAGCCCACGGTCTCGCTCGACGCACAGGCGGTGGCCCTGTTCGGCGCGGTGCTGCGGGGGCATCTGGCGGCCGGGGGAGCGGCGCTGATGGCCACCCATATCGATCTGGGGATCGCGGCGCGGGTGCTCGACATCAGCGCCTATTGCGCGGCACCGGAGGCGGAGCTTGGCGCAAGCGACGCGGTCTTTCTGTGAAGGCGCTGTTGCTGCGCGATTTGCGGCTGGCGCTGCGGGCGGGCGGGGGCTTTGGCCTCGGGCTCGCCTTTTTCCTGATCGTGACCATGCTGGTGCCCTTCAGCGTCGGGCCGGAAGCCGCGCTGCTGGAGGCGATTGCCCCCGGCGTGCTCTGGCTCGGGGCGCTTCTGGCCTGTCTGCTGTCGCTCGACCGGCTCCTGGCGCTGGATCTCGAAGATGGCTCGCTGGAACTGCTGCTGACCGCGCCGCTGCCGCTGGAGGGGGCGCTGGCGATCAAGGCGCTGGCGCATTGGCTCACCACCGGCCTGCCGCTGGTGCTGGCGGCCCCTTTCCTTGGCCTGATGTTGCAACTTGCGGCGCCGGGGCATCTGTGGCTCTTGACCTCGCTGGCGCTTGGCACCCCGGCGCTGTCGGTCATCGGCATGTTCGGCGCGGCGCTGACGGTGGGGATCAAACGCGGCGGGCTGCTCTTGTCGCTTCTGGTCCTGCCGCTTTACATCCCGACGCTGATTTTCGGGGCTGAGGTGGCGCGGCGGGGCAGCGCGGGGCTGGACCCTTCGACGCCGCTTTTGATGCTCGCCGGGCTGACCTTGGCCGTGGTGGCCTTGATGCCCTTTGCTGCGGCGGTGGTGCTGCGGATGGGCTTGCGGTGACCCAACAATTTTGTGCATTGAGCAGCCTTCATCTGCGCGGTAGGTAATCCCCATGTCCCTTTGGCAATATGCAAATCCGGTCAAATTCCTCGCGCTGTCGGCGCGGGTGCAGCCTGCGCTCTGGGCGCTGGCGGCGGTCTTTACTGTTGTGGGATTGATCTGGGGCTTTTTCGGCACCCCCGATGATGCGCGCCAGGGCAGCACGGTCAAGATCATCTATCTGCATGTGCCAGCGGCGCTGATGGCGATCAACGCCTGGTTCATGATGCTGGTGGCCTCCTTGATCTGGCTGATCCGGCGGCACCATGTCAGCGCGCTGGCGGCCAAGGCGGCGGCCCCGGTGGGGCTGGTGATGACGCTGATTGCGCTGCTGACCGGCGCGATCTGGGGCCAGCCGATGTGGGGCACATGGTGGGCCTGGGACCCGCGGCTGACGTCGTTTCTGATCCTGTTCCTGTTCTACCTTGGCTATATCGCGCTCTGGCAGGCGGTCGAAGACCCGGACACGGCGGCGGACCTGACCTCGGTGCTCTGCCTTGTCGGATCGGTCTTTGCGGTGCTGTCGCGCTATGCGGTGCAGTTCTGGAACCAGGGGTTGCATCAGGGCACCTCAATCCCCGTGGCCACCGGCAACCGCAGCGTGGCGGATGTGTTCTTTTATCCGCTGGTGCTGGCGATGCTGGGCTTTGGGCTGCTGTTTCTGGCGCTGGTGGTCTACCGCACCGGAACCGAAATTCGCCTGCGCCGCACCTCGGCGCTGCGGGCGCGGATGAACAGGGGGGCGTGATGCCGGAACTTGGGAAATACGCGGGCGAGGTGCTTTCGGCCTATGCGCTGTCCCTGCTGCTTTTGGCCGGGTTGCTGCTGGTGACGCTCTGGCGCGGTCGGGCCGCCCGCCGGGCCTTGGAAGAAACAGAAGCGGAGGTGAAACGCCGTGGCTAAACTTTCCCCCATGATGATCGCGCCGCCGGCGATTTTTGCGGCTTTCGTGATCCTTGCTGCCGTGGGCATGTACCGCGAAGACCCCGAGGGGCTGCCCTCGATGCTGGTGGAGAAACCCGCCCCCGCGATGCCCGAGGCCGCGCTGCCGGGCTTTCCACAGGCCACGGATGACATGCTGCGGGGCGGTGAGGTCTCCTTGGTGAACTTCTGGGCCAGCTGGTGCCCGCCCTGCCGGGCGGAACATCCGCAGCTCTTGGAATTGCAGGCCGATGGGATGAACATCATCGGCGTGAACTTCAAGGATACCGAGGGCAATGCCACGCGCTATCTCGAAGACGAGAAAAGCCCCTTTGCCGGGGTCGGGTTCGACCCGCAGGGCCGGGTGGCGATTGACTGGGGGGTGACCGCCCCGCCCGAGACTTTCATCGTCGGCGGGGACGGGACGGTGCTGTTCCGCTTTGCCGGGCCGCTGGTGGGCAGCGACTATGAGCAGCGGTTCTTGCCCGCGCTGGAAGAGGCGCTTAACCGCTGATCTTGCCGGCAAAATCGACCAGACGTCTGGCCTGAAAGGCGACCGATTTCTTGCCCAGCTCATCCAGCGGGCCGGGCTGGCAGGAATAGCCGTAAGGGTTGCCGCCGTCCTCAAACTTCACGCCATCGGCATAGCCTGGTGCCACGATGATCGCGCCCCAGTGCATCGCGGTGACATAGATCGACTGGATCGTCGTTTCCTGCCCGCCATGGGGGTTCTGGGCCGAGGTGGTGGCGGTGATCGCCTTATTCGCCAGCGCGCCGGACTGCCATTTCGGCCCCAGCGTGTCGACAAAGGCGCGGAACTGGCTGGCCGGGACGCCAAAGCGGGTGGGGACCGAGATGAAGTAGCCATCGGCCCATTCCATGTCATCCGGCGTGGCTTCGGGAATGTCCTTCATCTTTTCAAGCTGCTCGCGCCATGCGTCCTGACTGTCGACAACTTCACGCGGCGCGGTCTCGGCACAGCGGCGCAGGCGGACCTCGGCGCCGGCCTTTTCGGCCGCTTCCGCCGCCTCTAGGGCGATGCCGTGGTTCGTGCCATAGGTCGAGTAGAAGAGTACCAGGATTTTGGTCGCCATGGATTGTCCTTTCATCTGTAGGGTCCCGGACCAATCCCCCGGGCCCGCGGGTGGTTCCAGAACAAGCCCAAACCGTCAGACCGTATAGCGCTGCGCCCAGGCATCTAGCCGCGCGATAAAGGCGTCATCGCTCAGCGCATCGAGGGTTTTGCCCTCGGGCGCGTGAAAGCCCGGCAGGGGGGCCAGCGCGATGCGCAGGCGGCGGATCTGCTCGGGGTAGGGCGCCACACGGCGGGCCAGATCGACAAGCCTCGCGGGCAGGCGGCGCGCAGGGTCTTCGGCGCTGTAGTAGAGCGCGAATTGCATGGCGTTGAGATTGGCAACCAGATCGGCAAGGGCGGGCAGGGTGACATTGGTCATCTCGTCACTGCCAGCCTCGCACATCGAGGCTTTGGTGAGCAGGCCGCGCCCCTGTGCCACGGTGGTGGTGGTGGAGAGCACGAAGCTGACCGAGAGGGTCAGGATCACCATCCCGGTGACCCCGGCCAGCACCGAGAGGATCAGCCAGACCGGGCTTTCGGTCTCCAAGGGCCCGCCGCCCAGCGTCGACAGCAGGTGACCGACAAAGGCAAAATCCCGTGCAAAGCCCGCCGGGGCTTCGGTTTCGCTGATCACCACGGCGGTGTCGGATATCTGAAAGATCATGGTCCAACCGAGCGAGACGAGGGTGATCCAGGTGAAAGCGATGCCGGCCATGACCACCGGGCCGGAGAGCCGGTGCCGCGCATTGCCAGCGGGCATCAGGCGGGTGAACAGGCGCCAGATCACCCGCGCCACATTCTGGGACAGGGGGGGCACCGGTGCGGCGCCGATGGCGGTATAGAGGAAATCGAGCAGCACGAAGATCAGGAGCATCGCGCCCATGAGCCCTATGAGGATTTGGAAGATCATGCGCTGTGGTCCCTCGGCAATGGTTGGCCGGTCCAAGCGGCTCTTGCGGGGGGAACACTTCGGCGGCTGAACAGGTTCCCGCAGGCCGCGGCGGGGGGGGGCAGATGCAAAAAGGGCGGCCATGGTCTGGCCGCCCTTTCGTAATCTTTCGACGGACGTTCGCCGCTTTAGGCGGATTTCGCCAGGTTGCGCAGCACATAGTGCAGCACGCCGCCGTGCTCAATGTATTCGATCTCAATCGCGGTATCGATGCGGCACTTCAGGGTGATCTCCTTGGTGCTGCCATCGGCCATGGTGATCGTGCAGGGCACCTCTTGCAGCGGCTTGATGGTGTCGAGACCCTTGATCGAGACGCTCTCGTCCCCGGTCAGGCCCAGCGTCTTGCGGGTGTCGCCGCCGGTGAACTCGAACGGAATGACGCCCATGCCGACGAGGTTGGAGCGGTGGATACGCTCAAAGCTCTCGGCGATCACGGCCTTCACGCCCAAGAGCGCGGTGCCCTTAGCGGCCCAGTCACGCGAGGAGCCCGCGCCATACTGTTCACCACCAAAGATCACCAGCGGGGTGCCGTTCTCCTGATGCGCCATGGCGGCGTCAAAGATCGAGGTCTGCTGACCATCGGGGCCTTTGGTATAGCCGCCTTCGACCCCGTCCAGCATCTCGTTCTTGATGCGGATATTGGCGAAGGTGCCGCGCATCATGACTTCGTGGTTGCCCCGACGCGAGCCATAGGAGTTGAACTCACGCACCGGCACCTGACGCTCGATCAGGTACTGACCCGCAGGCGTGGTTTCCTTGAAGGAGCCCGCCGGCGAGATGTGGTCGGTGGTGATCATGTCGCCCAGCATCGCCAGCACTTTCGCGCCTTCGATGTTGGAGATCGTCCCCGGCTCGGGCGACATGCCCTGGAAGTAGGGCGGGTTCTGCACATAGGTCGACTGCGGTGGCCAGTCATAGGTCTTGCTGTCCGGCGTCTCGACCGACTGCCACTTTTCGTCGCCCTTGAAGACATCGGCGTATTTGTCCTGGAAGGCTTCGCGCGTCACGGTCTTCTCAACCAGATCGGCGATCTCCTGCGTGGAGGGCCAGATGTCCTTCAGGTAGACGTCATTGCCGTTCTTGTCCTGACCCAGCGGGCTGTTCGTCAGGTCGTGGTTCATGTCACCGACCAGCGCATAGGCCACCACGAGCGGCGGGGAGGCGAGGTAGTTGGCGCGCACATCGGGGCTGATCCGGCCCTCGAAGTTGCGGTTGCCCGACAGGACGCTGGTGCCGATCAGATCATAATCGTTGATCGCCTTGCTGATTTCGGGCTCCAGCGGGCCGGAGTTGCCGATACAGGTGGTGCAGCCATAGCCCACGAGGTTGAAGCCAATCGCGTCGAGGTCGTCTTGCAGGCCCGCGGCCTCCAGATAATGCGAGACGACCTGCGAGCCGGGGGCCAGCGATGTCTTGACCCAGGGCTTGCGCGTGAGGCCCAGCTCGCGTGCCTTGCGGGCCACGAGCCCCGCGCCGATCATCACATAGGGGTTCGACGTGTTGGTGCAGGAGGTAATCGAGGCGATCACGATGGAGCCGTCGTGCAACTGGTAATGACCATCTTCGGTCTGCACATAGCCGCGGGCGTGGTGGCCTTCGTCACCGGGGATGTGCTGCGGCTCGGGTTGGCCGCCTTCGCCTTCCCAGCGGATTTCGGAATTGGCCGAAGTGTCTTTGCCCTCGCGGATGCCTTTGACATATTCGGCAAAGGCGGTGTGGGCCTTGTCCAGCGCGATGTAATCCTGCGGGCGCTTCGGGCCCGAGATCGCCGGCACGATGCTGCCCATGTCGAGCTTCAGCGTGTCGGTATAGACCGGCGCATAATCCGCATCGCGCCACATGCCGTTTTCCTGTGCATAGGCTTTCACCAGCGCCACGCGGTCCTTGTCGCGGCCGGTGTTGGTCAGATAGCGCAGGGTTTCCTCGTCAATCGGGAAGAAACCACAGGTGGCGCCATATTCTGGGGCCATGTTGGCGATGGTCGCGCGGTCCGCCAGCGGCAGATTGTCGAGCCCGTCACCGTAGAATTCCACGAATTTGCCAACCACGCCTTTCTCGCGCAGCATTTCCACGACCTTCAGCACAAGGTCGGTGCCGGTGGTGCCTTCGACCATACGGCCGGTGAGCTCAAAACCCACAACCTCGGGGATCAGCATGGAAATCGGCTGGCCCAGCATCGCGGCTTCGGCCTCGATACCGCCGACGCCCCAGCCCAGAACGGCTGCGCCGTTGACCATGGTGGTGTGGCTGTCGGTGCCGACCAGCGTGTCGGGATAGGCGACTTCCTCGCCGTTCTGGTCCTTGTCGGTCCAGACGGTCTGGCTGAGATACTCAAGGTTCACCTGGTGGCAGATGCCGGTGCCGGGCGGCACAACGCGGAAGTTGTTGAACGCCTTCTGGCCCCATTTGAGGAAAGTATAGCGCTCGATGTTGCGCTCATATTCGCGGTCCACGTTCATCTGGAAAGCGCGCGGGTTGCCGAATTCGTCGATCATCACCGAGTGGTCGATCACGAGATCGACAGGGTTGAGCGGGTTGATCTTGTCGGCATCACCGCCAAGCGCCACCAGACCGTCGCGCATCGCGGCAAGGTCCACCACCGCAGGCACGCCGGTGAAATCCTGCATCAGCACGCGGGCCGGGCGATAGGCGATTTCGCGGGGGTTCTTGCCGCCCTTGGTCGCCCATTCGGCGAAAGCCTTGATGTCGTCCTGCGTGACGGTCTTGCCATCTTCAAAACGCAGCATGTTTTCCAGCACGACTTTTAGCGCGGCGGGCAGTTTGGAGAAATCACCCAGACCCGCGGCTTCGGCGGCCGGGATCGAGTAATAGGCGACTTGCTGGCTGCCAACAGAAAGCGTCTTGCGGGTCTTGGCACTGTCGTGACCGACTTGGATCGTCATGGCGGGCTCCCTTCGGGGGTTGATGGGTGGCGAAGTTGACGCCTCAATGCCACTATGGGCGCGGCGGTTCAACTGTTACCAATTGGTTCTGGCTGCCATGTATACCATTGTGTACCGTTTTTGAAGCGGTTTTGTCGGCCCCCGCAGCACAATCGGGCGAAAGGCGGCCTCGCGCCGTTTCAACAAAGGTTGATTGGCATTCCACCTTGGCTAGGGCTAACCTCTGGCCACAGTAAAAAACCGGATGCGTTTAAGATTTGATGAAGACTTTGTTGCTGCCTCTCCTGACCGGCCTGTCGCTTCTGGCGGCCCCTTTGCATGCGGAATTGGACCGGCCCGTGGTGGTTGAGCTTTTCACCTCACAGGGCTGTTCGGCCTGCCCGGAAGCCGATGCGATGCTGGCCGAGCTTGCCCCGCGCGACGATATCATCGCGCTGGCCCTGCATGTGGATTACTGGGATTATATCGGTTGGAAAGACCCTTTTGGCGATCCGGCCCATGCCGAGCGCCAGCGCGCCTATGCCGCCGTGGGGGGGCGGCGCAGTGTGTTCACGCCCGAATTGATCGTGCAGGGGCAGACCGACATCATGGGCGCCAAACCGATGAAGCTGATGGAGGCGATCGAGCAACATGCGCAGACCGCGCCCACCGTGGCGTTGGAAATTGCGCGGACGGGCGCGGCGCTGCAGATCAGGGCAGAGCCGCTCGGCGCGGATGTCGGCCCCGCCACGGTGCATCTGCTGCGCTATTCGCCCGAGGAACAGACCAAAGTCACCCGCGGCGAGAATGCGGGCCGGATGATGACCCATGCCAATATCGTCCACGGCTGGACCGTCTTGGGCAGTTGGGATGGCGCGACACCGCTGGCCCTGCAGGCGGAGGCGCCCGGCGAGGCCCCGGTGGTGGTCTTGATCCAAGAGCAAGAAGCCGGGGGCGGGCCGGGGCCGATCCTGGCGGCGGCGCGGCTGAGGTAACGCGGCTCAGGTCTCGTGAGGGCGCCAGCGCCGGTGCACCCAGAACCATTGTTCGGGGTTTTCTTCCACGCGGGCGGTCAGACTGTCGTTCAACGCCTGTGTCATGGTCAACGGGTCGCTATGCGGCACCGGGGCCTCGACAACCACGTCGAAACTGATCCCATCCTCCTGCCGGATGCCGTAGAAGGGGATCAACAGCGCGTCATAGCGCAGCGCCAGCTCCGCGGCCGAGACGGCGGTGCGGGCGGGTTGGCCGATGAAGTCGAGGATCGGGGCGCGTATCACATGCTGGTCGAACAGAAGCACCAGCCGTCCGCCCTGTTTCAGATGCCGCACGAAACCGGCCGTGCCGCGCCGCCCCTGCGGGAACACCGGACCGCCGAAAGCCTCAAGCGTTTTGACGTAATGCGCGTTGAAATAAGGGTTTTTCATCTCGCGGTACAGACCGCCGATATCATAGCCCCGCGCCACCAAAGCCGCGCGCACGGCTTCGTAATTGCCAAAATGGCCGGTGACCAGAATGACAGGACGCCCGGCCTCGCGCGCCGCTTCCAAAGCCGCCATGCCCGGCCCGTGGGGCGTGGCCTCGGCCATGCGGGCGGGGAAGTCCTGCGAGGAGTAGTTTTCAATGAAGGACCGGCCCAGATTGTTCAGGCAACGGGTCGCAATCTCCGCCCGGCGGGACTGGGGCATATCGGGCCAGACATGCTCAAGGTTCGCCAGGGCGCGCCGCCGATAGCCCGCCAACGGGGCCAGCACATGCTGCACAAGCGCCCCGACAAAACGCACCCGCAGGCGGTAGGGCAAGGCCAGCGCCAGCCGAATGATGCCGACAATCAGCAGATTGCCGAAATAGTGCCGGGCGCGGCGGCCCAGGGGGGAGGCTGGCTGTTCTTGGGGCTTTTGTTCCGGCATGGGGGCTCTGACAGGCTGTGAATTCGGTCTGACATAGCCTGCTACCGAGGGCGCAACAAGTCATGCCGGCCCGGCTGCGCAAGGCTTAGCCGTCCTCCTCCACTTCCTCGCTGAGCAGAATGAGGTCGCCCCGCGCCTCCATCTCGCGGATCGCGCTGACGATTTCCGACATCGCCGCTTCGGCTTCTGCGGCTTTGACCTTGCCCGCCTCGCCGATTTCCTCGCGCAGTTGGTCGGCCATACGGGCGGACATGTTCTCAAGGATGAAATCGCGCGAGGCGGCGTAGCCTGCCGCTTCGGCCCCGGCCAGCGCCAGCACCAGACGCGCCTGATCGATCTCGCGCAGCACCCGCGGCAGGTCGCGCGGGGCGATGCGGGCGGGGATATTGGCGAAGGTGAAAATCGCCTTGCGCACCGCATTGGCAAAGCCCTGATCGGTCTCGTCCAATCCTTCGAGCAGGTCATCGCGGGTGAGCGTCGTGGAGGAATTGAGGATCGCACCGACCCGTTCGACCGGGTCACTGTCAAAGGCGCGTTGCGGCTGGTCGTCGAGCTGCATGGCGAGCGAGAGGCCAATGCGATCCACCGCGTCCGGGGTCACGGCGCTGGTCAGCGACACCGCATAGGTGATGCGCCGCGCATGGGGGCCGGGCAGGCGGCCCAGCAGGTCGGCGGCGGTGGCGACCTTGAGCTTGGAGAGCAGGACGGCGGCCACTTCGACACTTTCATTCTCCAGCACCGGCAGCAGTTTTTCCGGCTCCAGCGCGCCGATCCGCGCCCAAGGATCACCGGCCATGCGCACGCCCGCCTCCTTGCGCAGCCGCGCGGCGGTCTGGCGGCTGATCTTACCGTCCAGCACATCCAGCGCGGCGCCGATGCCACTGGGGAAAGACAGGCCGATACTGTCCAGTTCCTCGGCAAATTCCGAGACGACAGCGCCCAGCGTGTCACGGTCCACGCTGCGCATGGAACCCATCTGCTGGGTCAGGCTGATCTGGAGGTCTTCTGGCAGGTCTTCGATCGGCAGATCGGCGCCTTCGTTCAGCAAGAGCCGCACGACGATCGCCGCTTTGGCCCTGCGGCTGAGCGGCGCGCGCGGGGGCGCACCGAGCACATCCAGCGGCGCGAAGCCGCCCATCGGTATCATGTCGTTCATCCGTGCCCCCCTCAACTCTCTGCGCCTGGGGCAGAGGTGACAGGCAAAGGTGAACAAAGCTTGAAATCAACCCGAAGGAAAAAGGTCAAATGCGCTGTATCGGCCTATTGACCACGCATGGGTTCCGTAGGTTCAATCAAGCCGGTCAGGTTGTTGCATCGGGCACGCAGGTGCCGCTGCTGATGTCGAGTGTCATCCCATCCGCGCAGGTCATGACCTGTCTGTCGTGACTGCAGCCGTTGGCAAGCGCGAGGCTGGGGGCCGTAAGCGCCATGAGGGCGCTGAGTGTCAGTGCGAGTTTCATATCGTTTGCTCCTTTGACAGGCGCGGGCAGGATACACCCACCCGCGCGAATCTCAAAGCGTTACGATCCGCACCTCACGCGCCAAAGACGCGTTTGAAGATCGTGTCGACATGTTTGGTGTGATAGCCCATGTCGAATTTCTCGTTCACACCGTCTTCGCCAAGGGCCGCGACGACTTCTTCGTCGGCCAGCAGCAATTCGCGGAAATCGAGGCGTTCTTCCCAGACTTTCAGGGCATTGCGCTGGACCATGGAATAGGCATCCTCGCGGCTCACGCCGGCTTGGGTCAGGGCCAGAAGCACCCGCTGGCTCATCACGAGGCCGGGGAATTTGTTCATGTTCTCCAGCATGTTCTCGGGGAAGATCAGCATCTTGTCGACGACGCCCGCCAGACGGTGCAGGGCGAAGTCCAGCGTCACGGTGGCATCCGGGCCGATGCCGCGCTCGACCGAGGAATGCGAGATGTCGCGTTCGTGCCAAAGCGCCACATTCTCCATCGCCGGGATCACCGACATCCGCACCAGACGGGCAAGCCCGGTCAGGTTCTCGGTCAGCACCGGGTTCTTCTTATGCGGCATGGCCGAGGAGCCCTTCTGCCCCATGGAGAAAAATTCCGCCCCTTCCAGCACTTCGGTGCGCTGCATGTGCCGGATTTCCACCGCAACATTCTCAATGCTGCTGGCGATGACGCCCAAGGTGGCAAAGAACATCGCGTGACGGTCGCGCGGGATCACCTGGGTCGAGATCGGCTCGGGGTTGAGGCCCAGTTGCGCGCAGACATGCTCTTCGACGCGCGGGTCGATATTGGCGAAAGTGCCGACAGCGCCCGAGATCGCACCGGTGGCGATTTCCTCACGCGCGGCGACAAGGCGGGCGCGGCCCCGGTCCATCTCGGCATAAAAGCGGGCGAAGGTGAGGCCCATGGTGGTCGGCTCGGCGTGGATGCCATGGCTGCGACCCACGCGGACGGTGTCCTTATGCTCAAGCGCGCGTTTCTTCAGCGCTGCGAGCAGCTTGTCCATGCCTTCGAGCAGCAGATCGGCGGCGCGGGTCAGTTGCACGTTGAAACAGGTGTCGAGCACGTCGGAGGAGGTCATACCTTGGTGTACGAAACGCGCCTCATCGCTGCCGACATGTTCGGCCAGATGGGTGAGGAAGGCGATGACGTCATGTTTGGTGACGGCTTCGATTTCGTCAATGCGGGCGACGTCAAATTCCACGTCCTTGGCTTTCCACACGGCCTCGGCGTTTTCGCGCGGGATCACACCCAGATCGGCCATGGCGTCGCAGGCATGGGCCTCGATCTCGTACCAGATGCGGAATTTCGTTTCCGGCGACCAGACGGCAACCATATCGGGACGGGAGTAGCGGGGGATCATGCGCGCACCTTTTTAGGACAGAGGATGGGTCAGGGGCGGCATAGACTGACTTGGGGTTAAGGACAAGTCTGAGGGGTGAGGGAGATGAGGGCCAGCGCCTGCCCGTGGGTTGGCGATCTAAACGTGGCCTCGTGACACTTTATGGTGCAGCCATAATGTGGGTTCGAGATGGTACGCCCAGCCTCGCTAAATCGGCGCCTGCGGCTTGAGTCCGGGCTGGGGTGGTAAGGTCACCGTAACTACAGCAGTTCCGTCACCACCGTTGAACTGCGCTCCAAGGTCCGATGCACCGGGCATTTATCTGCAATCTCCAACAACCGCGTGCGCTGGTCCGCGCTGAGGTCCCCCTCCAGCCGGATACGCCGCCGCCAGGTATCGACCTTCTCCGCCGCGCCGGTCCCCGCATCCTGCGCGTGGACCTTGTCGTGGCAGACATCCACGCTCACGCTTTCCAGCGGCCAGCCCTTGCGCCGCGCATACATGCGGATCGTCATCGAGGTGCAAGCGCCGAGACCGGCCGAGAGGAACCCGTAGGGCGACATGCCGCGGTTGGTCCCGCCATAGGCCAGCGGCTCATCGGCCAGCGCGTGATGATGCGGCCCGGCATTGACGTCCTGCAAGAACCCTTCGGGATCGGCCTCGCTCACCCGCACGATACCCTCTGGCGCGCCGGGGGGCGGGGCGGGGGATTTCAGGCCGAGGTAGCGGTCCGCCCATGTCGCGATGATCTCTGCCGCATATTCGGCATCCCCGGCACGGGTGATCAGATGGTCCGCATCATCCAGCGTGACAAAGCTCTTGGGGTGTCTGGCGGCGATGAAGATTTGCCCCGCATTGTCGATGCTGACAATCTCATCGCGCGGGGCATGCATGACCAAAAGCGCCGCCTTGAGCTTTTCAATGTCCGGGGCGAGCGTTGCGCCCTGCACATCTTCGACAAAGGCGCGGCTCACGGTAAAGGGCCGCCCGCCAAGGTTCACTTCGGCCTGACCCTTGGCGCTGATCTCGGGCAGGCTTTCGGCAAAACTATGGGTGACATGCGCGGGATCGAAGGGCGCGCCAAGGGTGGCCACGGCCCGGACCTCAGGCAGTTGCGCCGCAGCTTTCAGCACCGCCGCACCACCGAGCGAATGGCCGATCAAGAGCGTGGGCGCCATGTTCCGGCCGCGCAGATACCCGCAGGCGGCGATGAGGTCATCGACATTGGAGGAAAACGAGGTCTCTTCAAACGCACCCTCGGACTGTCCCAGACCGGTAAAGTCAAACCGCAGCACCGCAATGCCCATCGCCGCGAGACGCGCCGCAATGCGCCGTGCCGCGTGGCCATCTTTGCCACAGGTAAAACAATGGGCGAAAAGTGCCGTGGCCAGATGCGGCCCCTCGGGCAGGTCCAGCCGACCGGCCAGATCCGCGCCTTTGGGGCCGGGGAAGGTGATGCGTTCGGTGGCCATAGGATGCTCCAAGATCTTTGCAGCCATGGTGGCATGTTCTGGCTTGGGATCAAGAGCCGCCCGCCGCCGCTCACCCAAGCGTGACGGGACCGCAGGGGGGTGATCTCATTTGCCCCGGCTAATTGCTTTGTATACCACTTGCACAAACATCAGTCGGAGAGAGCCCTTGGCCACGCCCCCCAAATCGAAACTGCACCCCGCCACCATCGCCGCCCAAGCCGCCGGGGCCGTTGATCCTGCCTCGGGCGGGGTCGTGCCGCCGGTGCAATTTGCCACCACCTATCTGCGGGATGAGAATTACGCGCTGGTGAACCCCGACAACATGTATCTGCGCGCGCATAATGAGAACACGCGGGTCGCGGAGCGGATGCTGGGGGCGCTGGAAGGGGCCGAGGACACGCTGATCTTCCCCTCGGGCATGGCCGCCATTGCCGCCGTCTTTCGCACCGTGCCGACCGGGGCGCATGTGCTGGTGCAGAGTCAGATCTACTGGGGCACCACGAAATGGATTCGCGATTTCTGCAGCCGGCGGCAGATCACGCTGCATGAGGTCGATGCCTCTGATCTTGACGCCTTCACCGCGGTCTGCCGCGAGCAGAAGCCAGACCTCTGCCTGATCGAGACACCCTCGAACCCATGGCTGCGGATCACCGACATCGCCGCGACCGCCGAGGTCGCGCATGAGGTGGGCGCGGCGCTCGTGGTCGACAGCACGGCCGCCAGCCCGGTGCTGAGCCAGCCGCTCAGCTTTGGCGCGGATATCGTCATGCATTCGGCGACCAAGGGGATCAACGGCCATTCCGACGTACTGGCCGGTTCGCTCGCGACCAAGACACCCGACGCGCCGCGCTGGCAGATGATCCGCGATGACCGCAATGAGGCGGGGGCCGTGATCGGCCCGATGGAGGCGTGGCTGCTCACCCGTGGCATGCGCACCCTGCCGCTGAGGATGCGAGAGATGTCGCGCAATGCGATGGCGCTGGCGGAGTTCCTGTCGGACCATCCGCAGGTCGAGCAGGTCATGTATCCCGGGTTGCCAGACCATCTCGGCCATGATCTCGCCCGCCAGCAGATGCAAGGCGGCTACGGCGGGCTGTTGTCCTTTGTGGTCAAAGGCGGGGCCGAGGCGGCTTTGAAGGCCACGGGGCGGCTGCAACTCTTCCACCGCGCCACCTCGCTTGGCGGCGTCGAAAGCCTTGTCGAGCATCGCCATACGATCGAGCCGCACACCGGCATCCCCGAAGGGCTGTTGCGCCTTTCGGTCGGGATTGAGGATATCGAGGATCTGGGGGCCGATCTGGGGCAGGCACTGGGGCAATAGATCCAAGCTCGCCAAGGGCTTGTCGCGCGCTATCTGCGGGGGCATGACGCACTAGTTTCCACACGAGCTGGCAGGCTGGCGTCGAACCGGTCGAACCCTGTGAGGAAACCTTGCGCCTGAGATCCGCCGTGAACATTCTGCGACGCGCAGCCTTGCTGATGCCCCTCAGCCACCTGGCGGCCTGCGAAGGGCGGCAATCGGTGCTGAACCCCGCCGGGCGCGATGCGCAGGATGTGCTCGGGCTGATCTGGGTCATGTTCGGCGGCGCGCTGCTGCTCTGGGTCCTGCTGGGCGCGATCTTTGTCTATGTCACCCGGGTTGAGCCGCGTGAGATGCCAAGGCGCTGGGGCGAGGCGCTGATCATCGGTGGCGGGGTGATCTTTCCGGTGGTCCTGCTGGGGGCGCTGCTGGCCTATAGCCTGCCGATGATGGCCCCCCAGCGCGCGGCAGAGGCGGGGCTCAAGGTGCATATCACCGCCGAGCAATGGTGGTGGCGGGTGGATTATGAACTGCCCGATGGCCGCCGCATCACCTCTGCCAATGAGCTGCGCCTGCCGGTGGGGCGGCGGACCGGGCTGGTGCTGAATGCCCATAAGGTGATCCACGCCTTTTGGGTGCCAGCGCTGGGCGGCAAGGTCGATATGATCCCGGGGCGCGAGACCTATCTGTCGTTCCAGCCCGAGAAACCCGGAGTGTACCGGGGGCAATGCGCCGAATTCTGCGGTGCCTCCCATGCGCTGATGGCTTTTGAGACTGTGGTGATGACGCCCGAAGACTTCGCCGCATGGCTTAAGGCCGAAGCCGCTGACGCTGCCCCGCCTGCCAGCGGGGAAGCCTACCGCGGCGCGGCAGTCTTTGCCCGCGAAGGCTGCGGTGGCTGCCATACGCTGCGCGGGACGCAGGCGCGGGGGCAGGTGGGGCCGGACCTCACCCATGTCGGCAGCCGCAAGAGCCTTGGCGCGGGGATATTGGAGATGACCGAAGACCACCTCAGCCGCTTCATCGCCCATACCGAAGCCCTCAAACCCGAAGTCGCCATGCCCGGCTATGACCATCTGAGCCTCGAAGACCTGCGCGCCCTTGCGGCCTATCTGAAAGGGCTGACATGACCCGACCGCAGCCGCTGCCCACGGCCCAAGGCCCCTATCCGCCGAGTGAGGTAATGCTTTCAGCGCCGGTCCCGCAGGCCGAGCAGGACCGTGGCGCGGCCGAGCTGCGCGCGGCATGGAAGACACCGCAGGGCTGGCGCTACGTCACGGCGGTGAACAATACCGAAGTCGGGGTCTGGTATTCGCTGACGGCGTTGGCCTTCATGCTGATCGCGGGGCTTCTGGCACTGATGATGCGGGTGCAACTGGCCTTTCCGGACATGGCCTTCCTCGACGCGGACCGCTTCAACCAATTGTTCACCATGCATGGCTCGGCGATGATGTTCCTCTTTGCCGTGCCGATGTTCGAGGCGATCTCGATCCTGATCCTGCCCGCCTTCCTCGGCGCGCGCGACATGCCGTTTCCGCGGCTCTCGGCCTATGGCTATTGGTGTTTCCTGATCGGCGGCATCTTTGTGCTTGGCTCACTGCTGTTCGACGCCGGGCCAAAGGCGGGCTGGTTCATGTATCCGCCGCTGGCCACCAAGGAAGAGGGGATCGGCCCCGACATCTGGCTCTTGGGTCTCAGCTTCATCGAGGTCGCCTCCATCGCCGCTGCCGTCGAGTTGATCGTCGGCGCGCTCAAATGCCGCCCGCCGGGGATGCGTGTGAACATCATGCCGCTCTATGCGTGGTATGTGCTGGTGGTGGGCGGGATGATCCTCTTTGCCTTTCCGCCGCTGATCGCGGGCGATTTCCTGTTTGAGCTGGAACGCTCCTTCGACTGGCCCTTCTTTGACCCCAGCCGCGGGGGCGATCCGATCCTCTGGCAGCATCTCTTCTGGATCTTCGGCCATCCGGAAGTCTATATCATCTTCCTGCCCTCCATCGCGGTGGCGGCGATGATCGTGCCCACCGTGGCGCAGCGCCCGATCGTGGGCTATTCCTGGATCGTGCTGAGCGCGGTTGGCACCGGGTTTCTCAGCTTCGGGCTCTGGGTGCATCACATGTTCACCACCGGGCTGCCGCAGATATCGCTTGGCTTCTTCTCGGCGGCCTCCGAGGCGGTGGTGATCCCCACCGGCATCCAGATCTTCGCCTTCGTCGCCACGCTGATGGTCGGGCGGGTGAAACTCACGCTGCCGATGCTCTGGATCGCGGGGGCGCTGGCGATTTTTGTGGCGGGCGGGCTGACGGGGGTGATGCTGGCCATCGTGCCCTTTAACTGGCAGGTGCATGACACCTATTTCGTCGTGGCGCATCTGCATTACACGCTCTTTGGCGGCATGGTCTTTCCGCTGATCGCGGGGGTCTATTACTTCTACCCGTTCTTCGCGAAAAAACTACTGAGCGCGCGATTGGGCCGCTGGGCGTTCTGGCTGACCTTCACAGGTTTCAACATCACCTTCCTGCCGATGCATCTAACCGGGTTGATGGGGATGCCGCGACGGGTCTTTACCTATCCCGAGAGTTCCGGCTGGGGGGGGCTGAACCTGATCTCGACCCTTGGCGCTTTCATCGTGGCAGCCGGCTTTGCGGTGTTCCTCTTTGATCTGCTGCGCCCGAAAAAGGCGCAGGGAGAGATTGCCCGCAACCCCTGGGGCGCGGGCACGCTTGAGTTCTCGCATGACATCCCCGAAGAGGCATGGGGCGCGCGCTCGGTGCCCTATGTCACCTCGCGCTACCCGCTGTGGGACCAGCCCAAGCTGCTCGCCCGTATGGACGCGGGGCGCTACTATCTGCCCGACGCGCCAAACCACCAGCGCGAGACCATCGTGACCAGTGTGATCGACGCCAAACCCGTGCATGTGCAGCCCGTCACCGGCCCGGCGTGGATCACCATTCTGGCGGCCATTTTCACCGGCGGGGCGTTTATTTTTCCGACGTTCCATCTCTATACCCCGGCGATCATCTGCGCCGCTTTCGCCATCGTCTGCATCATATATTGGCTCTGGACCAGCACCGCGCGGCCCCCGAAAGACGAGCTGCGCGAGGCCGGGCTGGGCCTGCGCCTGCCGACCTATGCCTCGGGGCCGCAGTCGGTCGGCTGGTGGGGCATGTGGATCACCATGCTGGGCGATGCCACGGCCTTTGCCAGCGTGGTCTTCGGATTCTTCTTTTACTGGACCGCGCGGCCCGACTTTCCCCCCGACGGCGCGGCGCATCCTGTGGGGGTCTGGGTCGCCCTTGCCGCCGCAGCCGGGCTGACCGCCTGGGCGCTCACTGTCGCGGCGCGCGAGGCCAATGCGCGCGGGCAGGTGGCTTGGGCGCGGCTGGCTTTGCTGTTGGCGCCTTTGGCGGCCTGCGCGGCTGGCGTGGCGGCTTGGGCCGCGGTGCGCGCGCTTGATCCGACGAGCCATGTCTATCCCGCGATCCTCTGGGCGCTGATGGTCTGGCTGGTGGTTCATCTTGGCGCGGGGGTGGTGATGCAGGGCTACTGCCTCGCCGGGAGCCTCTTTGGCAAAGTCACCCCGCGCCATGATGCCGATCTGCGCAATGTGACGCTCTACTGGCACTTCATGGCGGTGAAGGCATTGGTGACAACCGCCGTGCTGGGGCTTGCGCCGGGGTGGCTGACATGAGCGACATTCGCGACGAACAAGACACCCATGAGTTTCGCGCCGAAGCCCTGAGCCTCTGGCGGATCACCTTTGGCCCGCTGATCTGGGCGCTGCATTTTCTTGCCTGCTACGGCGCAACGGCGCTGGTCTGCGCCAAGGCCGCGGAGGCGGTGCCGCTGCTGCGCCTGGGCATCGGGCTTGGCACGCTGCTGGCGCTGGCGCTGATCTTTTGGCTGGGGCTGCAAGCCTGGCGGCAATGGGACCTGCGCCGCGACCGGGAATGGGAGAACGACGCAGGCACCAGCGAGGATCGGCATCAGTTTCTGGGCCATGCGGCATTTCTGCTCGCCGGCATCTCCTTTATTGGGGTGCTCTATGTGGCCTTGCCCGCGCTCTTGATCGAAAGCTGCGCGTGACGCGGGGGCTCGGATATCTGGGCCTTGCGCTTTTGGCGGTGCTCTGGCTGTTGCCGCTGGGGCGTTGGCTCGGGGCCGATTTCCCGCATCACATGATGCGCCATATGGGGCTGGTCGCCGTGGTGGCCCCGCTTCTGGTGCTGGGCTTTCCCCGGGCCACCGCGCCCTTCGCGCGCTCGCCGCTTCTGGGGGCGGTGGTGGAGTTCGCCGTGGTCTGGGGCTGGCATCTGCCGGCGCTGCATGGCTGGGCCGATGGCAGCGGGCCGGGGCTGATCCTGGAACAGGGCAGCTTTGCCCTTTCCGGGCTGCTGGTCTGGGCCGGCTGTCTGCGCGGCGATGCTCTGGCCGGGGCCGGAGGGCTCTTGCTCACCTCCATGCATATGACCCTGCTCGGCGCGCTGATCATCCTTGCCCCGCGGGACCTATATGCAGATATCTGTGGCCGCGCGGCGGATCTGGGCGCGCAGCAATTGGGCGGCTTGCTGATGCTCGGGATCGGCACGCCGATCTACCTTGTCGCAGGGCTGGCCTTGGTCGCAGCAGCGTTGAACCGGCGGGAGGATATGGCATGAAACGGGTGATTCAGACCTTGGCCGCCTTGGCCCTTGGCGGGGCTATCATCGGGGCGTCAATTGTCGGTTTCGGCCTCTATAACGTCTCGGCGGGCGAGGGGCATTTCCCGGGCGTGCGCTGGCTCTTCCATACGACCTTTCAGCAATCCGTCAGGCTGCGCGCGCCGGGGCCGGAAGAACGGCCCGACGATATCACACACCCCGACCGTGTGGCGCTTGGCGCGCTGCATTTCAAATCCGCCTGCGCCTTTTGCCATGCCCTGCCGGGGCAAAGCCAAAGCGCCACCGCCCGCGCAATGGAGCCGCCGCCGCCCCATATCACCGATGCGATCCCGGGCTGGGAGGCGCCGGAATTGTTCTGGATCATCAAGGAAGGCGTCAAGATGACCGGCATGCCGCATTGGCCCGCGCCGGGTCGCGGGGATGAGATCTGGTCCGTGGTGGCCTATCTCACCGCACTGCCGGATGCCGAAGCGCAGATCGCCTTGACCGGAGAGGGGCGCGGCCGGGCGCGCTGTGCGCAATGTCACGGTGAGGCGGGCAAAAGCCGCAACAGCTATATTCCCCGGCTCGATCTGCTGACCCCCGGCCAGATCGCCGAGGCGCTGCGCCAGTACAGGGGCGGGCAGCGGGCGAGCGGGATCATGCAGGAGGCCGCAGCGCAGCTGTCCGACAGCCAGATCGCGGCTTTGGCGCAGAAATATGGCTCACCGAAAGCCCCGCAGCGGCAGGCTGACCCCGCGCCAGAGGCGGAATCGTCGGGCGCCCGTCTGGCCCAGCATGGCAGCGGGGACGTGCCGGCCTGCACCGCCTGTCACGGGCCGGGGCGGCGGGCCGATGCCCCGATCGCGCCCTTGCTCGCGGGGCAGAGCCAAGCCTATCTGGAAGTGCAGTTGAAGCTCTGGCGGGAGGGGCAGAGAGGCGGCGGGGAGCGCGCCAAAGTGATGCGCAAAGCCGCGCAGGATTTGAACGACGACGACATCGAGGCGCTGGCGGCGTGGTTTTCTGGCCTTGCTGCTGAATAGCCCCTAGTCTTCGGACCAGTCTTGCAGCGCCGCGATCACCCCGTCGGTCAGCGATTGCAGATCATCCTGTACCGCCAGCGCCGGGCAGGGCTGCTTGAGCCGCGCCGCCATGTCGTTCATCTGAAAACCGTTGGGCGCGTCCAGTTTCTCCAACTCCGCCCATGTCACCGGCACTGCCACCGGCGCACCGGGGCGGGCGCGCAGGGAATAGGGCGCGATTGCCGTGGCACCCCGCTCATTGCGCAGCCAATCGATAAAGACACGGCCCTTGCGCTTGGCTTTGGACATCGTCGCGGTGTAGCGCTCTGGCGCGCGGGCCGCCATCACATGGGCGAAGGTCTTGGAAAACAGCTTCAGCGTCTCCCAGCTGCGCGTCCGCCGCAGCGCCAGCCAGACATGCACGCCCTTGCCCCCGGTCACGATCGCGCCGGCACGCAGGCCAAGCGCGTCGAGCGCATCGCGCACCTCAAAGGCCGCCGCGCGGACATCCTGCCAGTCCAGCCCCTCATCGGGGTCAAGATCAAAGACCAGCCGGTCGGGCCGGTCCAGCCGGTCCACCCGCGCGCCCCAGATGTGATATTCAAGGCTGCCCATCTGCGCCGCCGCGATCAGCCCCTCGGGGCGCGTGCTATAGAGGTAATCCGCCGCCTTCCCATCGCTTTCCTCGATCTGCACCCGCGACAGCGCCTCGGGCATCCCGCCGCTGTCGTGTTTTTGGAAGAAACACTGCCCGTCGATCCCCGAAGGGCAGCGGAACAGCGACAGCGGGCGATGGCCCATCAGTTCGATCATCCGGTCGCCGACGCGCTGATAATGCCGCGCCACATCGCCTTTGGTACAGCCCGCGTCGGGAAAGACCTTGCGGTCGGCGTTGCTGATCCGCACGCCGGCAACGGTGCTGTCGCTTGCCATATCGTCCTCCTCTGCCTCCTGCGGCTGCTCCAGCGTGACCTCGGCGGCTTCCTTGTCCTGCCGCAGCCCAAGGAAACTGCCATGGCGGATGATGCCATCGCTGGTGAACTCCGCGAAGTCGATCTCGGCCACCAGATCGGCGCGCACCCATTTCGCATCGCGGGCGATATCGGGCGGCACGTTTTTCACCGGGGGTGTTTTGCGGGCGGTCATGGCCTTGGCGAGCTCTGCCATCGTGGCTTCGGAAAAGCCGGTGCCGACACGGCCCTTGTAGCGCAGTTCCCCCGCCTCATGGCTGCCCAGCAGCAGGGAGGCAAAGGGCCGCCCTTTCTTGTCGGAGGGCGCGTAGCCGACGATGACGAACTCCTGCCGCCGGGTGCATTTCACCTTGAGCCAACTCTTGCTGCGCCGCCCGCGATAGGGCGCGTCGATCCGCTTGCTGATGATCCCCTCGGCCCCGGCCTTGCAGGCCTGTTCAAAGACCTTGTCGCCCTGGCCGATCACATGTTCACTCAGCCGCAGGGCACCGCCCTGGGGGACGCCAGAGAGCAGCGCGGCAAGCCGTTCGCGGCGCTCCAGTTGCGGCTGGTCGCGGAAGTCCGTGCCGTCGAGCGACAGCAGGTCGAAGGCGAAGAAAACCAGTGGATGGCCTTCCTTCAACGCCTTTTGCAAGGATGAAAACGCGGAGCCTTCGACCCGCGCCGCCATGACCTCCCCGTCGAGCAAAGCCGCGTCGCAGGGCAGGGCATCGAAAGCGCCGGTCAATCCGCTGAACTTCTCGGTCCAGTCCTTGCCGGACCGGGTGAAAAGCCGCAGACCGCCTTTGCCCAAGGACGCCAGACAGCGGTAGCCGTCGAACTTGGTCTCATGCATCCAATCGTTCCCGAGGGGCGCGTCGCTGACCAATGTGGCAAGCTGCGGTTTGACGAAGGCGGGCGCTTTGCCCTTGCGCTTGGGGCGGCTGTCCTGAACCGTCTTGGCGGGCGCATCCTCGGCGATCTCCTCCATCGTGCGGCCGCTTTCGATGGAGCGGGCGGTGCCTTTGGTCAGCCCATCGGCATCGTCATCCGCATAGTCGTCGCGTTCCTTGATCAGCAGCCAGTTCTCGCGCTTGCCCTGGCCGCGCATCCGCACCAGCGTCCAGCCGCCCTGCATGTGATGGCCTTGCAGGGTGAACTTTAGCTTGCCGTCCTTCAGCCCCTTGTCCACATCGCCCTGTGGCATCCATGTGCCGCGGTCCCAAAGCATCACCGTGCCGCCCCCATATTGGCCCTTGGGGATCGTGCCTTCAAAACCGCCATAATCAAGCGGGTGGTCTTCGGTCCGCACGGCAAGACGCTTTTCCGACGGGGCCGGGGCGGGGCCTTTGGTGACGGCCCAGCTCAGCAGCACCCCGTCCCATTCGAGCCGGAAATCGTAATGCAGCCGGCTGGCCGCATGTTTCTGCACAACGAAACTATAGCCCGCCGAGGCGGCGCGTGTCCCGCGCGGTTCTTGGGTGTGGTCGAAATCACGTTTGGCGTTGTAACTGGCCAGCCTGTCAGGGTTTTTCGCCATCACGAGGCTTTCTTGCGCGGCGCTTTCTTCTTGGCAGGCTTGGCTTTGCTGCCTTTGGCCTCTTTCAGGCTTTCTTTCAGTGCGCTCATCAGATCAATGACATTCTCCCCCTCGGCGGGGGCGTCCTCGCCGGTCTGCACCCGGGGGGTCTTTTTGTTCTTCACCTTGGCGTCCAAGAGCTTCTGCATCGCTTCGGCGTATTTGTCGCTATAGGCGCTGGCGTCGAAAGGCGCGGTCTTGCGGTCGATGAGCGAGGTCGCGACCTCCAGCAGCTCCTTGTCGGTCTCATCGTCCTCGATATCGGTGAATATCTCATCTGCCTCGCGCAGCTCATCGGCGTAATGCAGGGTCTCCATCAGCAGCCCATCGCCGCAGGGTTTGACGCAGGCGAGATATTCCTTGCCGCGCATCGTGACCTGACCCAGCCCAACTTTGCCCGCACTGCGCAGCGCATCGCGCACCACCCGGTAGGCATCCTGCGCCAGATCGTCCGAGGCGGTGATGTAATAGGGTTTGTCGAAATAGAGCGGCGAGATTTCGCAGGCGTCGACGAATTGAACCAGCTCAAAGGTCTTTTTGGTCTCAAGCTTGATCTGATCCACTTCTTCGGGGTCGAGCAGGATATATTCATCCCGGTTCACCTCATAGCCCTTGACGATATCCTCGGCCTTGATCGGGCCGATGCCGGGGACGGATTTTTCATAGCGCACGCGTTTGCCCGACGGTTTATGTATTTGCCTGAAGGACACTTTCGAACTGGTCTTGGTGGCCGAGAAAATCTCCACCGGGATCGAAACCAGCGAGAGGCGAAGTTGACCTTTCCAAAGTGCGCGCGGTGCCATGGTTTTTCCCCCTCTCAGCCCTTCGCTTCGCCAAGGTTATCGGCCTTTTCCGCGCCGCGCTGGCCCATCGGCTCGTCCGGGCCGACGGTGGTGTCATCGCGGGTCTGGGCTTCCATCTCGGAATTCAGCTCGGCCCCCAGCAAGACGATAAAGGCCGAGATCCAGAGCCACATCAGCAGGATGATCGCGCCCGCCATGCTGCCGAAGCTCTCGTTATAGCTGCCAAAGTTGCTGACATAGATCGAGAACCCGACCGAGGCGACGATCCACATGATACAGGCAATGACGGAGCCGGGGGTCAGCCACTTCCACTCCGCATTGTCGCGCGCGGGCCCGTAGCGGTACAATACCGCAAGCGCCAGAATGGTCAGCACCGCCAGCAAGACCCAGCTGCCGTAGGACAGCAGCGTTTCGATCCCCCCGGGCAATGCGAAAAAGCCGACAATGGCAGGGATCGCCAATGTGGCCCCCATGCCCAGAAGCAAGACGCCGATCAGCATGATGGTCAGCCCTAGGGTCCAGGCCATTCTTTTGACAAAGCCGCGGGTTTCATCTTCGTCATAGGCGACGTTCAGCCCTTCCATGAGGCTGCCGACCCCTTTGGAGGCGGAATAAAGCGCCAGTGCCAGACCGATGATAAAGGCCCAGCCAAGCCCGGTTTGTTCAGAACCTGTTACCGCCACAGCCTGATCGAGAATGATGGTCGCGGCCTCTTCCGGGATCATATCGGTGAGCGCGTCAAGCTGTGCGGTGACCTGTTCGGGCTCCATGACCAGACCGGCCAGAGCCATCAGGGCGGTGACGGCGGGAAAGATCGCCAGAAGCGCGTAAAAGGCCACCCCGGCGGCGACCAATGAGACGTGATCTTTGGCGATTTCGTCCTTGACCCGCAAAAGGATGTCTTTCCAACCCTTTGCCGGTATTTCCGTCGGCGTTTCCGCACCCCGTCCACGCGCCATAATCTAACCTCTGAATTCAGCAATCGGTTCAAATTGATCGGCCCGCCCCAAGGTCGGGGCGGGCCGGAAGGACGTCAGCTTTTGACGTCGCCTACTTTTTGCTTGTCGGCCTCGCTTTTCGCCGCATCGGCAACGCGCTGGCCGCTTTCCTTGGCCTTTTTCACCGCTGCATCTGCCGCGGTTTCCTCGTCAGAGGCGGCGTCGGCCTGTTCCTTGGTCTCTTGCAAGACCTTGCCAGCTTCCTCCTTGGCGGCCTGTGCAACCTTGCCGATTTTCTCGCGCTCTTCGGCGTAGATGCGTTCGGCCTCATGGAAGAGCGCATCGCTGTGCTCACCGAGATAGGCATCTTCGGTCCGGCTGCGGGGTAGGGCGGCACCGATGGCGGCCCCGACGGCCAGCGCCAGCGCGCCTGCCACCAGCGGATGCTCTTCGAACATATCCACCGCACGGTCGCGGCCCTGGCTGGCATAGCGGCCCGAGGCGTTCCAAGCGTCCACGGCACGGGCGCGGGCCATGACGATCCGCTCACGTGCTTCGGCGCTCATGCTTTCGGTGCCTTCTGACAGACGCTGGCGCAGCGCATGGGCGCGTTCGGTCGCCGCATTGGCGCCCTCCCGCACGCTGCCCGCCGCGCCGCTGGCGGTATGGCGCATGCTGTCAACCGCAGAGCTGGCCCCGCGCGACATCCGGTCCCGCGTATGACGGGCACCGCTTGCCACGGAAGACCCCGCAGAGCGGGCGCGGTCGGCAGCAGAGCCTGCGGCCCCTTTGACACTGCCTGCGGCCGAACCCGCAGCGCCCTTGACGCCGCTCGCGGCGGAGCGGGCACGGTCGCCCATGCCCCGGCTGTCGTCATCATCATCGTGATGCACATCGCGGGCCCAAGCGGGCAGACGGTCCTGCGCGCTGCGCTCGGAGCCATAGCTTGACGCATAGGCGCTGCTTGGCGCATTGGAGCGGCGGCTGTCGCGCAGGGCGGGGCGGTGGTCGGTATTGGTCACCGGCACCGGCGTGGGATGCGCGCGGTCACGGTCCAGACCCTCATAGCCCCGGCTGCTGCGGGTGTTGCCGCTGCCGAACATCAACCAAGCCAGACCGGCCCCGGTCAGCGCCAGAGCGACAGGGTTGCGCTTGGCCGCGTCGGAAAGCGAGCGGCCCCATTCGCCGCCATGCTCGCGGAACTGGTCCGAGAACTGACGCGCGATGCCTTCGACGGAGAAACGGTCTTGCAGGTCATCCAATGTATCGGCAAGCCCCGCGCGCTCACGCTCGATCTCGCGTTCGATCTCTTCGGGGTTTCGGTCTTCCGGATTTCTGGAGTCATTTGTCATCGTATACCTCCTTCATGGTCTGCGCGTCGCGCTTGACGTTCTTTGCAGTGCGGCTTGGCGCAAGGCTGCTGAGTTTCAGGTCGCTGGTGCCTTTGTTCATCATCACATAGGCGACGATCGCGAGCAGCACGCCGACGATCACGGCGGACCAACCGGCGGGGATGCCCGCTTCGGTCAGGGCGGCAACCAGCGCGGCGCTCAGCACGTTCAGCGCGGTCAAGGCAACCACCACGGCGCCGACGATCATGCCGATGGCAACACCAGCGTGTTTGAGATTTTCGTTCACCTCTGCGCGGGCCAGATCGACCTCCTTGCGCATCAGCGAACTCACATGGGAGAGTGCTTCGCTCAGCAGGCTCCCTGCGGATTTTTGGGTTTCGGGATGTTCGGTGCTCATGATTTTTCTCCCGTTACGACACTAGGGGAAGCAGGGGTGGCAGTGGCGCGGCTTGGCGCGGTGCTCGGCGCGTTGGACGCGGGGCGCGGGCCGGTGCCGGTCATCGGGCGGTCCATCCGGTCATCGTCGTCATATTCGACGCCTGTCCCGCCACCGGCATAGCCGCCACGTGGGCTGTCGCTCGACGCTTTGGCAAACCGGGTGGCCACGAAGCCCAGCAGGGCCGCCCCACCGAGGAAGACCATCGGATTGCGCTTGGCAAAGCCGTTCAGGTCATCGACCATTTCGCCCAGATCCTTGTCGCGCATCGAGTCGGATACATCGGCAAGACCATCGGCCAATTGGCTAAAGCTGCGTTCCTGCGGGGAGCCACTGCGCAGCTCATCCGCGGCGGTGCGCAATGCAGAAGCCACGCCCTTTACCTCATCAGCCGCCGTATCCCGGGCCTGATAGGCATAGTTTGTCGCTTCATTGGACACGGTATCGGCCACGTCGCGCGCTTGGGTCTTTGCGGTCTCAGCGGCACTGCTTGCAGCTGCGGCGGCCTTGTCCTTGGCGGCGCCTGCTTGCTCTTTCGTCGAGCCGCTCTGCGCATTTGGTGTTGTGGTGTTGTCAGGCATGTTAACCTCCTTTTTCAAAAGACGAGACTCAGGATCGCGAGAACGACCACGATCAGGCCGATGAGGTAGAAAATTCCGTGCATGGGTCCCTCCGTTCAGAATTGGTATTGCTTTCTCTACGACCCAACGATTGACCGTGCAGGCGGTTCCGCAGGCGGTGACGAAAGTGGAAATAAACCTTCAAACAAGCGAGCTTGGCGCATGGCCCCCGGCTGAGAACCCGTTTCTTTTGAAGGGAAAGCCGGGAATATCGCCCCAAGGCAGCGCGGCGCGGGGCAGGGGGGCTTAGACGCGTATTTGGGGAGGTTTTGCCGGCGTGGCCTGCCGCAGCGGGATGTTGGTGGAGGGTGGTCCTCTCTGGCCCCTACCCGCCGTATTGGGCCGCGGCCCAGAGGAAGGCGCGCGCCGGGTTGCCGGCGCGCGCGCGCGATTTAGCCGTCGATGCGCGAGGCCATGATCGCGATGGCTTTCTGATAGACACCGGCCGCGTTCCACTGCTGGATCACGCGGAAATTGGGCTGGCCTTCCTGGTAGCCCGCGCCGGGTTGCCAGCCTTTCTGACGCAGGAAATTGGCGGTGGAAGCAAGCGCATCGGCTTCGCTGTAGAAATCGACGCGGCCATCACCATTGCCATCCACACCGTAGCGCAGCGCGTTGCCCGGCAGGAACTGGGTATGGCCCAGCTCGCCATGTTTCGCGCCCTTGGTATTGGGGGTGATGGCGCCCCGGTCCACCAGCTTCAGCGCGCCGATGGCATGGGGCACGAAAAAGTCGGAGCGCCGGCAGTCATAGGCCAGGGTGGTGATGGCCGACACGACAGAGCTGTCGCCCATGAAACCGCCAAAGCCGGTCTCCATCCCATGGATCGCCAGTAAGATCCCCGCCGGCACGCCATAGCGCTGTTCCAGCGACTGATAGAAGCCGGGGTTGCGGGCCTTGCGCTTGCGGCCCTGGGCGACAATCGTGTCGGCCCCGCGCACCTGCATGAATTTCGACAAGGAGTATTTAAACGATTTCTGATTGCGGTCGGCCGCGATCGTCCCATTCGCATAGCGGGCGTTTGCCAGCGCGTTCAATCCCCGTTGACCAACACCTGCGGCGCGGGCTTCCTGCGCGAAAGCGCTCTTCCATTGATCGAAGCCATTGGCCGTATTGCCACATTGCGCGGCAAGCGCGGGACCGGCTGCAAAGGCGCAGATGGCCGCGGTGGTGGTAAAGACTGTTTTGAGCATGGTTTTGACCCTCTGCATTACTGTACCGCGAACAGGTTAGCCCGCTTCGGCAAAGGTTCAAACGAAGTTATCAGGAAGGCGCAGAAATCTCGCGCGCCGGGGGGTTAGGGCAGCAGCGCCAAAGCCCATTCCAGCCCCGGCAGCGCCCATTCATCGGCCAATGTATTGCCGTCCCAGGCAAATGCCGCACCACCCACCAACATGCCCATAGCAGCCAAGACCAAAAGGTTGCCGAGCCGAGGCGGGGCGCCGCGGCGGCGCCTGCGCCCGGCCTTTGCGGCGCGCTTTTCGATCCGCTTGACCCGGTCATGGAATGTGGTGGTCGATTTTGGCATGGGCGGTGGTCCGAGCGGTAAAAGGGTGTGTTCAGAGGTGAGATTGCAGGCCCGATGTGGCCAATTGATGGCAGCGCCGTGACCCCCGGATGATCGGGCGAAAAACAGAGCGCCAGCCCGGCGCGCTACCCCGTCCCTGAACCGAGATACATCGACAGGCCAAACCAGACCGCAACCCCGGCGCCGGCAAAACCCAGCAGCATCAGCAGCCCATCGCGGTAAAGCAGCCCGAGCCCGAAGATCGACACGGCGATCATCGGGGCGGAGGTGGCAAAGGGGACAAATTCCAGCGGCGGCACGAGCAGCAGGATGCCGAGGATCACCACACAGGCGATCCGCTGGCCCATTCGCCCGGCAATCGGGGCCAAACGCTTATGCAGCTTGCCGTCAACCCAATGCGAGACCGGCTTTAACCATTCCACCGCCTTGATCACATGGTCGGACTTGAGCTTGCGCCGCCGCAGCCAATCGGGCAACCAGAAATGCTCATAGCCCAGCAACAGCCGGATCACGATGGTGGCCACGGTCAGGGCCAGCAGGGTCGGGTAGCCCGGAACTCCGCCCACCGGGGTCAGCTCGGTCAGCGGCAGGACCGCCAGCGCGGGGCCGTAGCCGCGTTCGTCCAGCGCGTCGATTAACTGGCCAACCTTGACCCGGTCCTGATTTTCGGAGGCGTCTCTCAGCTCGTCGATAACCTCGGTCAGCGCGCCTGTATTTTGATCCATCTGCGGTACTCCCGCAGAGCAAACGCTGACCGGGGCCGCCTGTTCCGTAGTTTCACGCCGCGCCGCCACAATAATGCAAAAGGGCGCGGCCCAAGCCACGCCCTTTCGTTGAAGCAATCGCGAAGCCCGAAACGGGCGCCTGCTTAGCAGCTGTAATACATCCCGAACTCGACCGGATGCGGCGTGGTCTCGTATTTGACAACCTCGTCCATCTTCAGCGCGATATAGCCTTCGACCTGATCGCGGGTGAAGACATCACCGGCCAGGAGATAGTCCATATCGCCCGAGAGTTCTTCCAGCGCCTCGCGCAGCGAGCCGGCCACGGTGGGGATGCTTTCCAGCTCTTCGGCGGGCAGGTCATAGAGGTTCTTATCCATCGCCTCGCCCGGATCGATCTTGTTCTTGATCCCGTCAAGGCCGGCCATCAGCAGCGCCGAGAACGCCAGATAGGGGTTCGCCGCCGGATCGGGGAAACGGGCCTCGACACGCTTGGCCTTGGGGCTTTCGGTCCATGGGATACGCACACAGCCCGACCGGTTGCGCGCGGAATAGGCCCGCAGAACCGGCGCTTCAAACCCCGGCACCAGCCGCTTGTAGCTGTTGGTCGTGGGGTTGGTGAAGGCGTTCAACGATTTGGCGTGCTTCAGGATGCCGCCGATGAACCACAGCGCCTCCTGGCTCAGGTCCGCATATTTGTCGCCCGCGAAAAGCGGCTTGTTGTCTTTCCAGATCGACATATTGACATGCATGCCAGAGCCGTTGTCGCCATAGATCGGCTTGGGCATGAAGGTCGCGGTCTTGCCATAGGCATGGGCGACGTTGTGCACGACGTATTTGTACTTCTGCTGCTCATCAGCCTGCGCGGTCAGGCTGGAGAAGATCAGGCCCAGCTCGTGCTGACAGGAGCCGACCTCATGGTGGTGTTTGTCCACCTTCATGCCAAGGCGTTTCATGGTCGAGAGCATCTCGGCGCGCAGGTCTTGCGCCTCATCCACCGGGTTGACCGGGAAATAGCCGCCCTTGAGGCCCGGGCGGTGACCCATATTGCCCATCTCATAGTCGGTGTCGGTGTTCCAGGACCCGTCAGACGCATCAACTTCGTAGGACACTTTGTTGACTTTGTTGCAGAATTTCACATCGTCAAAGAGAAAGAACTCGGCCTCAGGGCCAAAGAAAGCCTGATCGCCGATGCCGCTTGACTTCAGATAGGCTTCGGCCTTCTCCGCGGTGCCACGGGGGTCGCGCTCATAGGGCTCATTGGTGTCGGGCTCGACGATCGAGCAATGCACGCAGATCGTGGTCTCGGCATAGAAGGGGTCGATATAGGCGGTGCTGACGTCGGGCATCAGCTTCATGTCAGAGGCTTCGATGCTCTTCCAACCGGCGATCGAGGAGCCGTCGAACATGAACCCTTCTTCGAGGAAGTCCTCGTCCACCAGATCGGCGACGATGGTGACATGCTGCAGCGCGCCGCGGGTGTCGGTGAAACGGATGTCGACATATTCGATGCCTTCATCCTTAACTTTGCTCAGGAATTCCTGATTGTTCATCGTTTTAGTCCTTTTTGGGTCTTGTCTTTGATCAGGCCGCTTGGCCCGATGTTACAGCGCGTCGGAGCCGGATTCACCGGTCCGGATGCGGATCGTTTGTTCAACGGGGGAAACGAAAATCTTACCGTCGCCAATCTTCTCGGTCTTGGCGGCATCCACGATGGCTTCGATGGCCGCATCGACCTGATCATCGTCGAGCACCACCTCGACCTTCACCTTGGGCAGGAAATCGACAACATATTCAGCGCCCCGGTAAAGTTCGGTATGGCCTTTCTGGCGGCCAAAGCCTTTGACCTCGATCACGCTCAGGCCCTGCACGCCCACATCTTGAAGCGCCTCTTTGACCTCGTCCAGTTTGAAAGGCTTAATGATGGCTTCGATCTTCTTCATGGTCATCCCCTGACATTACGCGCGCGGTTAGGCGTTGGATTAGACATCTCATTTACCCGCGGTGGCGTCCAGCGCGGGGCAGGTGGGAAGATGGGGCAAGGTTTCAGTTTTCCAAGGCTTGTATATATTTTGCGCAGGCTGCGTAAAAATGAGGCAGATGTGAAACTTGGGGCTCTTGGGAAGGATCAGCCTGTACCTTTCAGCCGGGATCACTAGGTCTGGCTTATGGATATCACAGAGATCACCCGGCAAACCCTCGACCTGAGGCCCCTGCGCAAGGGGCCGGGGCATAAATACGATCACGGTCATGCGCTGGTTCTCAGCGGCGGTGCGGGGCGCAGCGGGGCTGCGCGCATGGCCGCGCGCGGGGCGCTGAGGATCGGCGCCGGGGCCGTGACCCTCGGCGTGCCGCCCGCCGCGCAGTTGGAGGTCGCCATGCAGGTCACCGCCGTGATGCTGCAGCGCGTGCCCGACGGGGCGGCTTTGACCGAAGCGCTCAAGGACCGCCGCATATCGGCGCTCTGCCTCGGGCCGGGCCTGGGGCTGGGGGATCGGGCCTACAGCATGGTCGCCGCCGCCTTGGCCGCGCCGCGGCTGGTGCTGGACGCCGATGCGATCACGATCTTGGCAAAGGACGACGCGCTGCGGGCAAAATTGCACCCCGGCGCGGTCCTGACCCCGCATGGCGGGGAGTTCGCACGGCTGGCGCCTGATCTGGCGGAAATGGCCAAGGACGACCGGGCAGATGCCAAGGCCGAAGCGGCAGAGCGTGCGGCGGCGCGCTTGAACTGCGTGCTGTTGTTGAAAGGGCCGGAAACCGTCATCGCCGCCCCGGATGGCAGAACCCTGCGCCACCGCGCGACCGAAGATCGGGCGACCCCTTGGCTTGCGACAGCCGGGGCAGGGGATGTGCTTTCGGGCTTTATCACCGGTCTTTTGGCACGGGGGATCGCCCCCCCCCCGGAGGCCGCGGCCCTTGCCACCTATCTACACGCCGAGGCCGCGCGGGCGCATGGGCCGGGATTGATCGCCGAGGATCTGCCGGAGCTGCTGCCGCAGGTTCTGCGGCAGCTTGGGATCTAGGCGGCGTGCAGCACGTCGCCCCGGGCACGGGCGGCGTCGGCGGTGCCCAGTTCCAGCCCATCGGCGTAGATAATATGCGGCCCATCGCAGAAAATCTGCACCAATGTGGTCTCCACCTCGCCCAGATCGGTGATGAATTCGCCATCCACCAATGTGCGCGCCGCAACCAGCGCCCGTTCGGAATGAAACAGCGCTCGCGCACGCCAGTCGCGCAGCAGCAGCATCTGGTCGCCCGCCAACGTGGCGTCGCGTTCCGGCCTTGTATGGCCCAAAGATCCCGCCGCCAGCGCGATGCGCCGCACCCTGCGGGTGCTGCGTTGCAAATGGCGGATTTTGGCGATGCCACTGTCGCGGGTGATGAGCCTGTCCCCGACAGACAGAAATTCGACCGGCATTTCGCCATCGAGCGTCAATATAATGGCGCCTTGAACCAGCCCGGTATCAAGCGCGGCATAGTGGGAAAACTGGCCCGCATGGCGGTCTTTGCCGCCAACGCGCCCGACCGTATTCGGTTTCATGGGCGTCTCTTTCTGTTGTACCTGCCTCAGGTATGAAAACCATAGGCGAAGATTACGTTAATGTCCTGTGTTTTTTGCTCTCGCATCTGGCTGCGGCTTTTGCTAATCAGCCCCAGTGTCTTGCAAGGCACAGTGCGGGTGTGGCGGAATTGGTAGACGCACCAGATTTAGGTTCTGGCGCCTTAGGCGTGGGGGTTCGAGTCCCTTCACCCGCACCACCTTTATTCACCGCATAGTTGTTCGGCGTCATTCCTCTTCCAGAGCCTGCTCAGGCGGCGGGGGCTGGGTCTGCTCAACCTCCGGTCTGTCCACCTCGGCGGCGGGTCGAAGCAGCCACCAGATCAGCAGAATCCAGGGCAAGGGAGACAGGATAAAGACCCACCCCCAAGCCGCGCCGGAGCCGGGGGCGTCCTCTATGTCCTTCTGCGCGTGATCTTCACCCGGGGGCGGTGGAGCGGTCATCTGCGCACCAATCCTTTTCTTGGTGGTCGCCGCAAGTTTCAGCATTTCATGAGCAATGATAGCAGATTTCAGCCGCGGTTTCGACGGCACATTCCTTGCGCCAAAGCTGCCCTGACGCGCCGGGCTGCCCTAGCCCAGCACGGCCAGCCACAGCCAGACGGTCAGGATCGAACTGCCTGTCGCAACCAAGACCGAGCTTGCGGCCACCCGTTTGGCGCGGCCATACATATTGGCAAAGATATAGGTATTGAACCCCGGCGCCATCGCCGCGGTCAGCACGCCCGAGCGGAAGGCATCCTGCCGCAGGTCCAATGCGGTGCCAAAGGCCCAGACCAGCGCGGGATGCAGCAGCAGCGCGATGGCGCTCACCATCAAGATCGCCTTCATATCGCCTTCGGGCCTATATTGCAGCAGCACCCCGCCAAGCGCGAAAAGGGCCGCGGGCAGGGCGGCGCGGGCGATCAGCGACAGCGCATCCTCCACCGCAGCGGGAAGGGCCAGACCGCTGAGGTTCACCGCAAAACCGCCCAGGATCGCCAGCACCATGGCATTGCGAAACATCGCGCGGCTGATGTTGCGCAGCAGCGTCAGGCCCGATTGCCCGCGGTTGCGCACAAACTCCATCACCGTGATCCCCAGCCCGTAGCAAAAGGGCGCGTGGAAAGACACGATGGCAAAGTTCCCCGCCAGCGCGTCACTGCCATAGGCGCGTTCGGTGATCGGCAGGCCCAGCAGGATCGAGTTGGAGAACAGACAGCAAAAGCCGATGGCGACGCTGTCTTCCCAATCGCGGCGAAACAACAGCCGCGCGCCAAGAATGCCAAGCGCGAAACAAAGGCCTGCGCCGGCGTAGAAGCTGATCAGCAGGCGGGGGTCATAGCTGCTGGAAAGGTCGATATTGGCAATGGCCTGGAACAGCAGACAGGGGATCGCGAAATTCTGGGTGAACTTCGTCACCCCATCGATGCCAGAGACCGGAAAAAGCCCCCGCCAGGCCGCGACATAGCCAAAGCCGATGACAAGGAAAACCGGCAGGATGACATCTAAAAGGGTTTGCACGGGGAATGGGCCTTTGGGCGGCGTCTCAGGGCAAAAGCCACCCTCTGCCTATTGGGGGTCGGAGAGCGGGAAATGCAGGGTAAGCCCATCGTAAGCGGGTTGAATATGGTCGGGCACCTCGGCGGCGAGGGTGCGGTAATCAAGGTCGTTGTGCATATTGGTCAGCACGGCGGTCTCAGGCTGCGCCCGTTTGATCCAGTCCAAAGTCTGCGCAAGATGGCTGTGAGTCGGATGCGGGTCGCGGCGCAGCGCGTCGACGATCCAACAGCGCAGCCCCTCCATCATCGGCCAGCTGTGATCCGGAATGGCCGAGACATCAGGCAGATAGACCACGTCATCAAAGCGAAAGCCAAGCGCGTCGATATTGCCATGGGCCACGGTGAAGGGCGTAAAGCAGAGCCTGCCGCCGGGTCCGTCGATCTGCACATCGCCATTGATCTCATGCAGGTCCAAAATCGGCGGGTAGCTCGACCATTCGGGCTGCACGAAAGCATAGCCGAAGCGCTCCAGCAGCGCATCGCGGGTGGCGGCGTCGGCCCAGACCGGCAGCCGGGCGCGCATGTTGATGACGATCATCCGCAGATCATCCAACCCATGCACATGATCGGCGTGGGAATGGGTATAGATCACCGCATCGAGCCGCCCGACGCCCGCGTCCAGCAATTGGCAGCGCATGTCGGGGGAGGTGTCGATCAGAACGGTGGTGCTGCCCTGTTCGGTCACCCGTTCCACCAGGATCGAGCAGCGCCGCCGGTTGTTTTTCGGCTCCTTGGGGTCGCAGGCGCCCCAATGGCCGCCCAGCCGGGGCACGCCACCCGAAGAGCCGCTGCCCAATATGGTGACGCGCAGCTCGGCCATTAGCTCTTGCCCTGCCAACCGGCGGCTTTGCTAAAGAGCCGCTCGAAATTGGCCTCTGTGCGGGCGGCGAAATCGGCGTAGTCGAGGCCAAAGGTCTCTGCCGCGCGGCGGGCGGTATGGGCGGTAAAGGCGGGCTCATTCGGCTTGCCGCGATGCGGCGGCGGGGCGAGATAGGGGGCGTCGGTCTCCACCAGAATACGGTCGAGCGGGGCGGCGGCGAAAATGTCGCGCAGCGCCTGCGATTTGGGGAAGGCGGTGATGCCCGACATCGACAGGTAGAAGCCCAGATCAACTGCGGCGCGGGCCAGATCGGCGGAGGAGGAGAAGCAATGCATGACGCAGGCATAAGCGCCCTGTGCATGTTCTTCGCGCAGGATGCGGGCCATGTCCTCATCGGCGTCGCGGGCATGGATGATCAGCGGCAGGCCGCTTTCCCGCGCCGCCGCGATATGGATGCGCAGCGAGGTCTTTTGCACCGCCGCACTCTCGGCGGTGTAGTGGTAATCAAGCCCGGTCTCGCCAATGCCGACCATCTTGGGGTGGCGGGTCAGGGCGAGCAATGCGTCGACCGAGGCCATCGGCTCTTCCGCGGCGGACATCGGGTGGGTGCCGGCGGCATAGAAGACCGGGTCATGCGCCTCGGCAATGGCGCGCACGGCGGGCTCGTTCCTGAGCCGGGTGCAGATCGTTACCATCCGCGTGACGCCCGCTTCAGCCGCGCGAGAGATGACGCCGGGCAGGTCTTCGCGCAGGCTCTCGAAGTCGAGGTGGCAATGGCTGTCGGTGATATGGGGCGTGTCGGTCATACTGTCCTTTCGGCTATCTTGGCGCCGTCTGGCCTATCTGCCGCAGGGTATCTAGGACCAGCGCGGCAGGGTCAAGGTTCACCGCCAGCCCGTGCCGGGCGCGGTCGGATATCTGCTGCGCCGCATCGGCCCAAGCGCGCCCCTGCGCGGGGCTGGGGGACAGACGTTGCAGCACGGCGATCTCATCGGGGCAGGCGGCTTGCACCGGCGGCGCGCCGGTGGCGCCGGTGCAGGCCAGACGCACCAGCAGCAGATCGAGCAGGGTGAAAAGCAGGTCGAGCTTGGCCTCGCCGCCGCGCTGTGCGGCAGCTTCGGCCAGTTTGATGGCGCGGCCCCGGTCCATCTGCGGCAGCGAGGACAGCAGCCCCACCAGATCGGCATAGGTGCGGACCCCGCCCATCAGCGACAGGCGCAGCGCCCCGCCGACCGACCCGCCCGAAAGCTCTGCCAGCGCGGCGGGATCGGCGTCGACCTCAACCCCGGACCCGGCCAGCGCCTCGGCCATTTGCGCGGCGTCGAGCGTGCCAAGCCGCAGGGTGCGGCAGCGCGAGCGGATGGTGGGCAAGAGGCTGGACGGCTGGTGGCTCAAGAGCAGCAGAATGGCGCGTTCGGGCGGCTCTTCGAGCATCTTCAACAGCGCATTGGCGGCATTGGGGTTCATCTCATCCGCGTCATCGATGATGACCACACGGCGCCCCCCATCGGCAGAGGACATCTGGAAAAACCCGTTCAACGCGCGGATGTCATCGACCACGATCTGCTTGCGCATCTTCTTGGTGTCGGGGTTCAGCGTGCGGGTCACGGATTTCAACCCGGCCTCGGCCCCCGCCGCCACCCGCCGCGCGACCGGGTGTTCGGGGTCGATGTCGAGCGTCTCGGCCCTGGGCATGTCGAACATGCCGCCATCATCGGGGTCCGACGTGGCCAAGAGAAACCGCGCGATCCGCCATGCCAATGTCGCCTTGCCCACCCCGCGCGGGCCGGTCAGCATCCAGGCATGGTGCAATTTGCCACTGTTGAAAGCGTCCAGAAACGCCGCCTCCGCCGCGCTTTGGCCGATCAATTTCGGCGTGTCGCGCGGGTGGCGGGCGCCGTCTACACGGTCGGGCTGGGGGGCGTCATCTGTCATGGCATCGGTCTAGCATGTTTCACCGCCAAGGGAAGCGGGCAGGGCGCGAAGATCAGCCCAAACGGGCCGCCACGGTCTGCGCCACATCGGCTGCGACAGGCGCGATCTCGCGGCCACCGTCGAGCACGACGAAACGGTCGCTGAATTCCGTGGCGAGATCAAGGAAACCGGCGCGCATCTGGGCCTGCAACTCGACGCCAAAATCCTCGAACCGCTCTTCGGCGGTCTGGCGCGAGAGCGCGCGTTTCAACCCATGGGCCGGGTCCATATCGATCAGGATCGTAAGGTCCGGCTCGACCCCGATCATCAGGCTGTGCAGATCGTCCACCATCTGCCGCAGATCACCGCGCGACAGGCCCTGATACATCCGGGTGCTATCGGCAAACCGGTCACAGATCACCACTTTCCCGGCGTCGAGCGCCGGGCGAATGGTGCGTTCCAGATGGTCGCGGCGGGCGGCGGTGAAAAGCAGGATCTCGGTCTGCGCCGACCAGCGGTCGGGGTCGCCCTGCAAGACCAGCGCGCGGATTTCCTCGGCGCCGGGGCTGCCGCCCGGCTCGCGGGTCAGCACAACGTCATGGCCCTGCGCGGTCAGATGGTCTGCCAAGAGCCGCGCCTGGGTGGATTTACCGGAACCGTCGATGCCTTCGAAAGTGATGAACAGGCCCGTCTGGCGCGCCTCTGGCTCTCCGGTCACGAAGCAGCTTCGGCTTCTGCTTCAGGGGCCGGGGCGCTGTCCTGTGGACCGGCGTTCAACCGGTTCATCAGATGCATCGCAGCAGCGGTCATCTTGACCATGAAGCCGCCCGGCGCAACAGAGGCCGAGGCCACCAGCGGCACCCGCAGCGCGGGCAGTTCACCCCGGTCCACGACCAGTTCGGCCAGTTCGGCCCCCTTGCTGATCGGCGCCTGGAATGGCCCGGTATAGATCACCTCGGCCTCGACCGCATCACCGCCGGTGACCGGCACCAGCATCTCCAGATCCTCTTTCAACTCCAGCCCCACCGACTGCGCCGTGCCAAGTGCCACCGGCGCTTCGGCAATCTGCGTGCCTGCCTTGCCCAATTCGCGCTGCGTGAACTGGCGGAAGGCCCAGTTGACCACGGATTCAGCCTCCTGCGCGCGGACGGCCGCGCTGTCGAGACCAGAGAGCACAAAGATCACCCGGCGGTCGCCCTGTTTGGCGGAGCCCACAAGCCCATAGCCCGCTTCCGCCGTATGGCCGGTCTTGAGCCCATCTGCGCCAATGCCGAGGCCCAGGAGCGGGTTGCGGTTGGATTTGTTCTGCGGCGCGCGCCCGTCAAAGGCGAACTCGCGTTCGGCGAAAAGCGGGTAGAACTGCGGAAAGTCGGTGATGATCCGGTTCGCCAGCAGCCCCAGATCGCGCACCGACATCAGATGCCCCGCCTGCGGCCAGCCATTGGAATTGGCAAAGGTCGAATTGGTCATCCCCATCTGCTGGGCGCGCTGTGTCATCAGCCGCGCGAAACCATATTCCGTGCCATCGGGGCTCAGCGCCTCGGCGATCACGGCGCTGGCGTCGTTGCCCGAGAGCACGATAATGCCGCGGATCAGATCCTCGACCGAGACACGATCCGTGGTGTCCAGAAACATCGTCGAGCCGCCATAGGACATCGCATGTTCCGAGACAGGCAGTTTTTCGACCAGATCAAGCCCGCCGTTCTGCTTGCCGCGTTCCACCGCCTCAAAGGCCATATAGAGCGTCATCAGCTTGGACATTGAGGCCGGTGGCAGCGGCTCATCGGCGTTTTTCGCCAGCAAGACGGTGCCGGTGGTTTGGTCGAGCACATAGGCCGCGGTGGCGCGGGTGTCGAAAGCGGCGGCAGGCTGGAGTGTCAGTATCAGCGCCACGGCGGCGGCAAAAAGGCGGATCATGGCGTTTCCTCCGGTAGGATCAATTCGACACGGCATAGGCATCGGTAAAGCCTTCGGCTTTGACCGCTTTCAGCAGGCTGTCGAGTTCGGATTTGCTGGTGGCGGGGCCGATAACGACGCGCCAGAAGGGTTTGTTGTTAATCTCGCTGCGTTTCACCGTGGGGATCATGCCGGCACCGCGCATCTGTTTTGCGGTGCGCGTCGCATTGGCCTCCACGCTGAAGATACCCAGCTGGATATAGGGTTTGGCAAGTTTGGCCACCGCAGGCCGCGCGGGTTTTGGCGCGGCGGGGGCCTTTGGCGTGGCGACCGGTGCGGTGCTTGGCTTTACCACCGGCTCAAGCGCTGTCGCGGTGACCGGCGCCGGGGCCGAAAGCCCGTCTGCCTCGCTGCTGTCCACGGTGGCCTCATCCACGGTTTCGGCAGGGGCAGCCGTCTCCTCGCGGCGCAGGGCCGTGACATTGAGCGGCGTCGGCGCGCCCGCCAGAATGCCCAGAGCCGCGGCGGCATCAGAGGAGATTTGCAATTTCGGCCCAGGCAGTTCCCGCTCGCGGCGGAACAGCGCGCCGATGACGAATTTGCCATTCGCCTCATTGCGCATGATCACCCGCTCCGGCTCGGTCACATCAGGATGCGCCACCCAGACCCCGCCGAGCGAAGGCCGCCCGTCCCAAAGCCCCTCATCGGTGGCAGAAAAGACCTCGGGCGCTTCGACATCGCGCTCCACCAATTTGGTCGAGGTGCTGCGCGCGGCCTCGGAGCTGTCACTGCCGCCGAAGGGCAGGGCGAAATCACCGCCTTCGCAGCCCGCCAGGCCGGTGATTGCCAGAATGCCCACGCCGATGAGCGCTGCGCGACCTTTGTTAAAGCGCAACACTTGTTTGTCCCTGCTCATGCCCATGCTGTCCTTGCCTGCTGTCGTCGCGCCATCGCGACCCGTTCCCGCGAGAATGCCGCGCCGTTGGTTCGGCACGCCCCAGACCCCTCTGAAAGGGGTTTTGCGGCACAGTAACCCGCCAGCCGCGGCTTTGCAAAGACTGCGCGGCCCGGATCGGCGAAAATTCCCCATGTGTCTGCCCGGGCGGGTGACGCGAAATCGGCATTTGCCGAATCAACCGCAGCGTTCTAGGAGGAGCGGGCTGCGGAGGAGTGGCAGAGTGGTCGAATGCACCGGTCTTGAAAACCGGCGTGCGTGAGAGCGTACCGTGGGTTCGAATCCCACCTCCTCCGCCAGCTTTTTCGGTATAGTTGATATTTATCAGCATCTTATAGGGGGGGTGCGGTCCGGTGTCCCCCAATTCGTCCCCCAGTCTGGATTGGCATGTGCAGCTTTTGTTGTCTGTTCTGACAGCTCATAACCTTGGCGAAACTCTGCGGTCTCGACGTTAAGCGCTCTAAGTTTTCAGCTCCCCCTATCTACTAAGGTGGGCAAGTTTGATTTTGCATCGGTCAATTCGATTGTACCGCCAGTTACCCAAAGCGTTCTCTATCACAGTCCAGGGGATGCAGCGCCGCAAGGCTGCACATTGGCGCGCGCCTTTTTGGGGGACGTCCAAGACAGCTTCGAAGCCAGCCGCTAAGCAACGCTCCTTTGCATCCAGCGCCTCAGCCAGCCAAAAAAGCATGGGGGCGCATTGGATATGGTTGTAGGCATATTCTGCAGAACGCTTTGTCTTTTCAGACCTGCCATACGCGCCCGGTCCACTGTATTCGGACAGCCATCCCAACCAATGCTCTTTTTGCGAACGATACCAAGCACCGTCAAACCCAGCACCAACACCTATCGTTTCCTCCATCGCGCGGGTGCGGGGAAGATACTCTGGCAGTGGGCGGATGTGGGCGCGTAAAACAAGCGGTTTCATGGCAGCGCTACTCTTGCGGTAGGTCTGGGACAAATATCTGTTTGAGCGGTATCATAGAGCGGTAACGCGGAGCGAGCTGGGCGTAGTGTTCGAAAATTAGCTCTACAAATTGTTCACCATTGATAAGCCTCAGCTTGGCTCGGTTGCGCTCCAACTCTACAGCGCCGCGTGCGAACGAACCTAGATTAACGAATAGACCGTATTCCCCATCCCCTAGTGTCCCCAAGAGTTGATCGACGTCCGGGCGCGGTGTTTGCCCTGTGGTTCGTTTGCATTGTACTTTTACGATGGGCGGTTGGAACCCAAGCGGGTCCATGTGAGCGATAACGTCAACCCCACCATCGCCGCTCTTCGGAGTGACGCGAGCGGTGTAGCCCATGCACTCCATCAAATGCGCCATGAAGTCCTCGAATTGGTGACCTGTGAGCTGCGTCATAAGCCGCTTAATGACAAAGTCGGTAGTATTGGCTTCTGCTTGCACTGAGACAGCAACGGTAGCTGTGTCGTCGTCTGTGGCGTCCTCTGCGGTATCTTGGTCCACCGCAGAGCTGGGCGAGGGGGCTTCGACGGTCGGGTCAACTTTGCTTAAAAATTCGAGCGCGTGCCGTTTGACGCGGAACATGGTGAGAAATGAACCAATCTCATTCAGCGCGCTTTGACTAAATTCATCGCGGGGGAAGTGGCCTAGCCAGTCGACAAGCTGGCGCGTAGGATAGTCGTCTGGATCACCTGCGTGATGCTGGGTAATTCCTTTGAAACGTCCAATGTTTACCATGCGGTCCGCTTTAGACGGATACACAACAATATCACCAGCCTTGATCTCGTGTAGGAATTTGAACATAGAACCGGCATCGATGGGTATCGCGCCTTTCTTCTTGTCAGGATAGGCTAGAGCTAGTGCGTCTTTGAATGCGTCACGAGTGGGGGCGAGTTTGGTTATATCACCCATCTTTGGCCAGCCGATTGCGACATAGCCATTTTCTACTGGTCGGTCGCTGACATGGTGACCCATGTGGACACCCCATACGGTCGGGTCTGACATATTTTTGCCTTTAGCTTCGAAATTGAAATTCATTAGACAATAATTCTGGCGACGAGATAACGATGAAAAGACATCGCTAACGATGCTTGAGCTAAAACAGATAGACATGGAGGAGGGTTCTGTACATCCTACAAAAGGTTAGCACCCTACGAAATTTGTATAAGGATTCTTTATTATTGTGGCGAAGTCGACATTAATTTCAGCTCTGCTGACAGTCGCGGCTTTAACGGCATGTGCGAAAACCTCTGTCACTCCAATCTCAAACAACCAGTTCTTGCTATCCGCTAGCGCCGCTCCAGCATGTGGTAAAGCCGGGGCGGCGAGAGTAGCGTCACAAATGGCTGCTGTGGAGACTATTCGGCGCGGCTATCCAAGGTACGTAGTGCTGGGCGCTAACAGCGAAAACAATGTATCTGTGATTAATCGCTCACCGACATATGCCGCAACGACCAGCAACTATTCTGTCTACGGGAACCAAATTTATGGAAATTCTACCACTTCGTTTGGTGGAGGTGGTCCAATGGTGATTGGCTCGCGAGACGCGGACTTGCGGGTGTTGATGTTGAAGCCCGGCGAACAGGGTTTTGAACAAGGAATCGATGCTAAGCAAACACTTGGCGCAAACTGGGCAGAGATAGTTAAAAAGGGTGTGAAGCCCTGTACAGAATGAGTAAGCGATTAACCCCACTCTATTAGATCAACTTATGCATCATCGATACCAGACGCCTAATTCTGTCCATTTCCTTGGTGCGTGTTCCATGCCGATAATTGGGGTGCGCCGCTCCAGATGGCGCACCGCCTCCTGCGCCATGTAGACGGCAAACGTTCCAACCATGCTTAGAAGGACACTGACATTGCTGCCGCGTCCTCTTGGCTGTTGCAGTGCATCTCGGCGCATCTCTGAGGCGCTTCGTAGGGTCTATGGGGTTACCGTCATTTTTCATTGTCATGCCGCCCCCCGTGAGAAACATCGCCTACGATAGCTTGGCCGCCTTCATTGACGGTTACACGCTCAACACGCACCGTCTGCTGTGCCTTTGCGCGGTACTTCTTTAGTGCATCCACCTGAGCCAGATAAGTACGGCTTAGGCGGGTAACTGACCGTTCGCAGCTTTCTCGCATTTGTCCGCTGCCAGCATCCATCATCTTTTGAGAGAGCGTAGTCATAGCGACGTGTGTCGCTGCCATCTGTGTAATGAGCATGGCTTCGACTGCGTCACGCGGTCCGAGTTCAGCTTGCATCGCAGCCATCATGTCGCGGTAGGGTTCGCCGCTACGGCCCAGCGCATTTATGGCTGAGGTCATCAAGCCAGATGCGGCTTCGTAAGTCTGAACATTGAAGAGGTTTATAAGCGTGTTTGGATCATCTGCTACAATTTGAACGGTTCCGTCATCGGCGGTTTCGAACGTGGGGCGGACGACGTAATATGCTTGGCCTGTTGCTTTCAGTTCGGTGTGGTCAGTCATGGGGCGTTCCTTCCCTGTGAGTGGTTAGTATTAGTGTCCCACCTGAGTACCCAAGCGCCGCGACGAAACGGCCTCGACGGGTTCTCTGGTGGACCCAGAAGCGGGCCTTGGGTTTCGTGGTGGACCCATCGGCGGCGGTGACGGGTACTCAGGCTGACCGTCTTTTGTTTTTTTCTGCCAGTGTCGCCAATCGTTCGTGGCAAGTTGAGCGCCGCTACGGGTTTGCATTCGCTTCGTGGTTAGACGCCATTCGTGGGCTTTCCGATGATACCAATTGCCGGGATTGTGCAGAGCGATGAAGCCCTTTTCCTCCAGTTCGATAAACGCGCGCTGGGCGGTCCCCTTTGATATGCCCAGCGCACTAACTGCTTCATTCATGGAGAGCCGTACACTGCCGTTGTTGCTGCCGTTGAAACGGGTGTGCAGTTCGAGCCAGACTTTGACAGCGGCCCCCGAAAGGGACCGCCATGCTTCAGACTTCAGTTGAGCATAGGGCAGGGTGATGTACTGCCCTTCGCTATCCCTGCGCTTGCCTTTCGCCATTAGCGATGCCCTCCGCGCAATTCGTTTAGCGTTCGGACCCAATGACTGGGCAGGCTGTGCTTGCGAGCCAAATGGCGCTCGAAGGGAGTGAGCGGGATGCTGAACTGCGCGTTGTGATGTAACTTCATATTCACAACTCTCCATCCAATAGCTGAATGCTTGCATCACAGGTAAGGACGTAGCGGGCATGCTGGCCGGGATAGCTGCCTTCATGCGGCTCCATGATGGTATCTATCGAGACCCCTAGTTCACGGAGGTCGAACACGTATCCAGACCATCGGGGCGCTGGGCGTGTGATGGGAGTGACCCCTTTCGAGCCTGCCTCTGCTAGTTGCGCCACCGCCCAGCCTAAGCGGCCATTTAGATCAAGCGTGCGGCATTGTTCGCCCAGAGTGAGCGTTGCTCTTATCTTCATTTCAACCTCATTGAATTATGAGGCGCGAAGCGATAGGGATTAGCTGTCTAGGCTACCCAGCGCCCGCGCCTGTATGATTACAGCGTGGGCGTTGCTTTACCCGCATTTGCCAGCGCTAGGTCGTGCTGCGAGCCATGCTGCGACTGTGCTTTCGGGCCATGCGACAGCTCGCTTTCTGATGCGGACAGGACGGGGAAAAGCGCCCGCTTCCATCATTGCGTAGAGACTTGATCTGCTAAGACCTGTTAGTGTTTCGACCGCAGGTCGCCTGAGGTGCTGTTCTGCCATTTTAGCTCTCTTCCTTCTACTTTGGAGTACATAGGAATCTAACAGAGCTGAGGCATCTAAATAGACGTCACAATAGTAAAAACTGTTTCGATACGGTCAAGTTACTGACCTTTAGGTCTTTTTCTAGGCTTGGATAATTCTGGGCGTGACACCGTGGCGATTTCCCAAGCCCGAAGAAAGCTTCTCGTGCCGAGGTTTGAGGCGAATAGAATCTTCGCATCATCTTTTCGCACTTGCTGCCCGCTGTCGAAATGCTCAACGATTTTCTTAGCGACCTTTTTTTCTAAATCCCTCTTAGCATAGCGCATAGACTTGCGCTGCACGCCTTCAGCGCTGGCTTGCAAGGCTAGTTCTTCTGACGCGTCTAGCGCATCAAAATGCCTTTGAAGCTGGTAACTGTCGAATTCCTTTAGATCATGCTCCATTTTCAGAACTTTTGCGTGTCGGCGTATGGCGTGCTTAATCTGGCTCGGTTCAATGTCATACAAAAGGACTTCCCACAGTTCTGAATCCGCTTCGTCAATTTGAACGAACACTGGGATTCCTGCGAAAGGTCCGATTATTTCAGCGTATCGCGCACCAGACAATTGAGTGCCTTCATCAGATTTAGGTCGCAATGTGCCAGAAGGTAGGTTGAGGTAGTCCCCCTGAGGCAGCGCTGTGTCATCTACCGTAAAAACTTCATAGCCTAGAGGAAGCTTTGCTCCACTTGCGGTAATGGCGAAAACGGAGTCGACCTCTGCGAGTATGTCCCAAGTCAATTCGGCTGCTAATCTGGCCCTGAGAGTGTGAAGTTCTGCACCATTGGTGCATGGCAGTTCGCCCCGAATAAAGGCTTCATGTGCAAGGTGCGTATGATCGAATTGGGTTGAGTAAATTTTACCTACATGCCACCCAGCTTCAAAAGCGTACATTTAGAACCTCTGAAAATTCAGCAGATACAAAGTTGGCCCATCGTTCCATAAGCCTACGTCGCTTCTCAAAAAAATCTGACCGGGCATAAGCAGCCTCTGCCTTGTCTTTCACGGTATGGGCCAGTGCCGACTCTGATACATCGCGCGGCGTATTGGTACGCTCCTGCGCCCAAGTTTTAAATGAGGTGCGGAACCCATGCACGTCCACGTCATAGCCGAGCGCTTTGGTTAGCTTTGACAGCGTCATGTCAGAAAGCGGTTTGCCGTACTTAGCGCCGGGAAATACTAGTCCCTCGCCGCTCCCCAGCTTTCGTGCTTCTGTTAGCACTTCGACCGCGCGCGGCGAGAGGGGGACGCGATGTACCTTCTTTGGCTTCATCCGATGCGCTGGGCGGGTCCATATGCCCGCCTGTAGATCAAACTCTGACCATTCAGCTAAGCGCACTTCGCCAGAACGTGACGCTGTCAAAATAACCAGTTCTAATGCCAGCTTGGTCGCAGTTCCTGCGTCTGACGCTTTAAGCGTGGTCAGAAACTCTGCCACTTTGTCATAGGGCAGGGCTTTGCGGTGCGCTTGTGTTTTGTCCTGCTTAGGGAGGGCCTGTGCAATGGCGTCTGCTGGGTTGTCCTGCCGCCATCCGTTTGCCACAGCCCACTTCATCACCGTGCCGATACGCTGGCGCACTCGGCGCGCTGTTTCGGGCTTTTCGAGCCAAATGGGTTGCAGCACGGCCAGCACGTCAGCCGTAGTAACCTCTGACACTTTCAACTTGCCGATGCGGGGGAAGTGTAGGTTTCAAGGGTCGAGATGAACTGCGCTGCGTGTTTCTTATTGCGCCAAGCCGGTTCATGTATCTGGTGGACCTTGCGGGCGGCTTCTTCGAACGTGAGTAACGCCTTAAAGGCGCGCTTGGCGTGCAAAGGGTCTCCGCCCGCCCGCGCTAGCTTGCGGTTCTCTAGCGCCCGCTCTCGCGCCTCTGCCAAGCTAACAAGTGAGGCGCTACCCATGCCTATCTCAGTGCGCTTGCCGCGAATGATAATGCGCTGCACCCAGCGTTTCGCGCCTGACTTGTCTACCTTGAGAAACAGGCCATGACCGTCTGTGTACTTGCCGGGGGTAGTGACCGACCGAACAAATGCAGCTGAAAGCGCCTTCTCCTTGCGCTTGGCCGGTTCGTTTGTTGCGTTCGCGTCCACCATTCCGTCCCCCATTCATATCTGGAATATGGGGGACGTAGCTGGAATAAACAAGACCTAGAAAAAGGCCAAGCCACTGAAAAGTAGACCGTAATAGAATGGGTTAGAATGCACATAGGCGGACACCTCCTCCGCCACCCCTCCCTCAAAACCGCCCCCCAACCCGACGCGCCAGCGCCTCAACCGCCCCCCAAAGCCCCAGCGACAGCATCGCCAGCACGACCAGGCTCGCGAACATCAGATCCGTCTGCCCCCGGCCGTTCGCCATCAGCATCAGATGTCCCAGACCGCGCGATGAGCCGACCCATTCGCCGATCAGCACCGCCAAAGGCCCGTAGACCACCGCCAGCCGCAGGCCGGAGATGAGCCCCGGCACCGCATGGGGCAGGCGCAGAAGGAAGGTTTCGCGCAGGCGGTCTGCGCCGCTCAGGCGGGCCAGGTCCTCCAAACCTTGGGGCAGGGCGGTGAGCCGGTCGAAAAGCGCCGATGCGATGGGGAAATAGGTCACCAGCGCGATGGTGACGATTTTCGAGGGCATGCCGTAGCCGAGCCAGAGGGTCAGCACCGGGGCCAGTGCAAAGATCGGCACCGCTTGGGCTGTCACCAAGACCGGGCGCAGCAGCCAGCGTGCCCGGGGGGATATGGTCAGCAGCAGCGCTGTCTCGACACCGAGGGCCAGGCCAATCGCCAGACCCAGCCCCAGATTCCCCGCCGACCAGAGCGCGTTTTGCCACAGCAGATCGGCCTCAGACCAAAGGGCCTCCCCGACGCGGAGCGGGCCGGGGAGGATGAAGGGCGGCACGCCGCTAAGGCTCACCAGCGCCTGCCAAAACAGCAGCGCCACCGCGAGGCTGATCGCGCCGCGCCGCAAGTGCTGAGTTGCGCGGGGCATCAAATCGCCCCCCCTGTCACACGCTGTTTCAGATCGCGCGAAAGAGCCGCCTGTGCGGCAAGCGTGCCCGGCGCCTCGGCCCTGCGGGGGGGCGGATCGGGGGGCAGGGCACAGGGGGCAATCCCGTCCGGCGTCGCGATCCAGGCGTGATGCGCAAGCCGGGCGGCCTCGGCCGGATCATGGGTGATGAGAACCACGGTCCGCCCCGCCAGCAGACGCGCGGCGAGATCCTGCATGCGGTGGCGTGTCAGCACATCCAGGGCGGAGAAAGGCTCATCCAGCAGCACGACGGGGCGGTCCTCAAAGAGGGTTCGGGCCAATGCCACGCGCTGGCGTTGACCGGCTGAGAGCGAGGGCGGGCGGCGCGCTGCCTGAGCGCCAAGCCCGACCTGCTCCAGCAGTGCGCGGGCCCGCGCAAGGTCGGGCCGCGCACCGCGCAGCCGCGTGCCGATCACCACATTGGCCAGCGCATCGGCCCAGGGCAGCAGGTGATCATCCTGCGCCATCATCGCGACCCGCGGGGGGAGCGGCGCGCCATCCGAAGCTGTCATCTGCCCCGCCAAACGCGCGGCAGAGGGCAGGCCCGCGATGCGCCGCAGCAGCGAGGTTTTCCCAACGCCGGACGGGCCGAGAAGAACGCTCCAACGCCCCGCCGGCAGGGTGAGGTCAAAGTCCGCGATCAAAGGGCCAGTCGGACCGTTCAACCCTCCGGCAAGATGAAGCGCCGGTGCGGTCATCTGCTCTCGGGCGCGCTGGCCATGTCCCAAAAGCCGATCTCCAAGCGGGTGGCGGTGTTAAAGCGGGATTGCAGCGTTGCGGCCCGGGGGAGGCTGCTCCAGCCCGCCCCCAAACGCCGCAGCAGCGCGGCATCGATCAACGCGCCCACGTCGCGGCAGAGCGTCTGATATTCCGCGCCCCCGTAAACCGCGGCCCAATCCGCATAGGGCCCGTCCGTCCCCCTGAGCCGCAGGCCGATTTCGCCATAGCCCAGTACACAGGGGGCGAGGGCCGCCATGAGATCAAGGAAATCGCCTGAATAGCCGGCCTCCAGCACATAGCGGGTATAGGCGAGGTTGTTCGGCGCCTCCTTGGTCGCTTGCAGGGCGGGCTCGTCAATGCCCTGGGCGGCGCAGGTCTTGATGTGCAGCGGCATTTCCACATGGACCAGCGCATGAACGGTGGCACTGGCGGCGGCCATCTCTTCCAAGGTGTCGGCCTTGGCCGCGGCCAAAGCCCATGCGCGGGCGAAATGGATCAGAAAGACATAGTCCTGCGCGAGATAATGCAGATAGCTGGCCTGCGGCAGAGAGCCGTCGCGCAGCGCTTCGACGAAGGGATGGGTGATGTAGCGCTGCCAGTCCGCCCCGGCCGCAGCGCGCCAGCGGGCGAAGGCTTTGCCGTAATCGGGGGGCGTCATTTCGCCACCTCTGCGGTCACATCCACCACCAGATCGGTGGCCGGGATGCTGGCCGTAACGGCGCCGCTTGACAGCAAGAAGGCTTCGAACCGGTCATAGCGGCCCTGATCGACCGCCGCCGGGCGGGTGGCAAAGCGGGGCCAGGTGTCGTCCCAGGCGCGGGTGTTGAGCGCATTGCGCAACTCCGCATCAGAGGCAAAGAAGCTCTCGGCACTGCCCGCGGGATCATTGACGATATCCGCCGCCGCCCGTTCGGTGGCTTGCAAGAACCGCGCGATCAGGGCGCGGTCCATGCGCTTGGCATCGGCGATATAGATCAACTCGTCATAGGCCGGCACGCCTTGGGCCTCGGGGTAAAAGCAGCGGCCCTCATGGCCCTCTAGTGCCATCTGGTTCAGCTCAAAATTGCGAAACGCGCCGATCACCCCGTCGACCTGGCCCGACATCAAGGCGGGTGAGATCGACCAGCCGATGTTGATCTGCTCGACCTCGCTTGGCGCGACACCACTGTTGCTCAACATGGCGTCCAGCAGCATTTCCTGCACCCCCGCCACGGCGAAACCCACCTTGCGTCCGGCCAGATCGGACAGCTCTTGCACCGGACCGTCGGCGCGGACCACAAGGCAGGTCAGCGGGGTCTCGACCAGCGTGCCGACGCGGCGCAGATCCAGCCCCTCGCGCTGCGCCAGATGCAGCTCGGGCTGATAGGAGACCGCGAGATCTACCCGCCCGGCCGCCACCATACGTGGCGGGGCATTTGGGTCAGATGGGGTGACGATCTTCACCTCCAACCCGGCATCGGCGAAATAGCCGCGCTCTTCGGCCAGAATGATCGGCCCATGGTCCGGGTTGATGAACCAATCCAGCATCACGGTCATCTTGTCTTGCGCCAGCGCCGGGGCGGCGATCAGCGTCAGGGCGAGGGGGGCGAGGATATGTTTCAAAGCAGTCTCCGATAGGGTGTTAAAAAAGGGTCAGACGCCGGGCAGGGCCAGCAGGGCGATATCACCCGGCCAGCGGGGGCCGAGGCTCTGCGCCGCGTGATGGGCGCGCAGCCCGGTGCGGCAGGCCAGCACGATGCGCGACGTGTCGGGGGGGATGCGCAGCTCATCCAGCGCATCAGGCGGGACATGGCGCGCCTCTGCGCAGAAGGGGGCGGGGGCCTCGGCCCGCAGGTCGATGACCAGATCGCGCGGGGTGATCTGGCTCTGCGCGATGAAGCGCGCCGGGGGCGGCGGTTCGGGCGCGGCGTCGAAACGAAAGCGGGACATGCGCCATGTCGCGGCGTTCCAGATCATCATCAACCCCAGAGGCGATGGCGCATGGTCCAGCAGGACCGAGAGTGTCATCTGCGCCTGCATCGCGCCAAGGGTTGCCACCACCGGTCCCAAGACCCCCGCCGTCTCGCAGGTCGCCGCCGACTGCGGCAGGTCGGAAAAGACCGCCCGCAGCGACGGCGCAGCGGCGCAGAACCCGCCGACATAGCCCGAAAGCCCGAGGGCCGAGGCCGAGATCAGGGGTTTGCCTGCCGCCAAGGCTTCGTCCGACAGGGTGAGGCTGGCGGCGAAAGTGTCGGCGCAGTCGAGGACGATATCGCAGCCCGCAATCAATTCGGGCGCATTGGCCGGGGTGAGCCATTCGGCGCGGGGGGTGACGGTGACTTCGGGGTTCAGCGCCGCCATTGCATCGGCAGCCGCGCTGACCTTGGGCCGGCCGACATCATCCATTCGGTAAAGCGGCTGGCGGTGCAGGTTGCTTACCGCCACCACGTCACCGTCAACCAGCGTGATCTGCCCCACGCCAGCCCCCACAAGATATTGCAACACCGGCACCGCCAGCGCTCCGGCCCCCACAACCAGCACCCGCGCCGCCGCCAGCCGTGCTTGGCCCTCGACGCCCACTTCCGGCAGGATGGTCTGGCGGGCATAGCGGCTCATGCCGTCACCTTGAGCCAGTCGCGCATCCGGGCATCGGGGTCGGGGTTCAGCGTGATATCTGTCACCGCCGCCACCGTATCGGCCCCCGCAGCAAAAGCCCCCGGCGCGCGGGCGGGTGTCATGCCGCCGATGGCGCAAAGCGGGATATCCCCGATCCGCGCCTTCCATTCGGTCAGCCGGTCAAGCCCCTGTTCGGTCCATTTCATCTTTTTCAGGATGGTCGGATAGACGGGACCAAGGGCGATGTAATCGGGGGCGAGAGCCAGCGCGCGGTCAAGTTCGGCGTGGTCATGGGTCGACAGGCCCAGCTTCAGACCCGCCCGGCGGATCGCGGGAATGTCGGCCACCTCCAAATCCTCTTGCCCCAGATGCAGCCAGTCGGCCCCCAGTTCAATCGCCAGTTCCCAATGGTCATTCACCACCAAGAGCGCGCCGTGCTGGCGACAGAGGTCCAAAGCGGTGGTAATCTCGGTCCGCAGCACCTCTTCCGGCGCGCCCTTGATGCGCAGCTGCACCAGCTTCACGCCCAAGGGCACCGCCCGCGCAATCCATGCAGCACTATCGAAAACGGGGTAGAAACGCGGCAGCATCATAGCCAAGCCTTTCCGATCACGGGGGTGGAGGGCACGGCCATATCGCGCTGGCCCATGGGGCCGGAGGCGGCGGCAAGCGCGCCGGCGCGGCAGGCCTGTGCAAAGGCTTCGGCCATGGCCACGGGGTCGCGGGCCTCGGCCACGGCGGTATTCAGCAGCACCGCGTCAAACCCCATCTCCAACGCCTGCGCGGCATGGCTGGGCAGGCCGAGGCCCGCATCGATCACCATGGCCACATCGGGAAAGGCCGCCCGCAGATTGCGCAGCCCGTGCAAGTTGTTCAGCCCCAGCCCCGACCCAATCGGTGCGCCCCAAGGCATCAGCACCCGGCAGCCCGCATCGACCAGCCGCGCGGCCAGCACCTGATCCTCGGTGGTATAGGGGAAGACCTCGAACCCATCGGCACAAAGCGCCTCGGCGGCCTCGACCAACCCGAAAGGATCGGGTTGCAGCGTGTCGGCATGGCCGATCACCTCCAGCTTGATCCAATTGGTGCCGAAATACTCCCGCGCCATCTGCGCCGTGGTGATCGCCTCCCGCGCGGAATGGCAGCCGGCGGTATTGGGCAGCAGATGCACGTCCAGCCCGCGCACCATGTCCCAAAACGCCTGTCCCGCGCCCTGTTCGCGGCGCAGGGAAACCGTGGCGACCGGCGCGGCGCTTTGACGGAATGCGGCCTCCATCACCGCGGGCGACGGGTAGCGCGCGGTGCCCAGCATCAGCGGCAGGGGCAGGGCGGTGCCGTAGAAATCGCGCATCGCTCAGCCCCCCTGCATGGCGCTGAGCACTTCGAGCCGGTCACCGTCGCGGAGCATCGTCTCGCCCCGCGCGCCTGCGGGGACGAAACTGCCGTTGAGCGCCGTGGCGACTTTCGCAGCGCCCCAGCCAAGCTCTGCCAAGGCTGCGTCAAGCTGCGCTGCGGTGACCTCACGCGTCTCGCCGTTCACTTCAATCTTCACGGAATAAATCCCCCGTTGTCGCTGTTGCTAGAAACTCTGCCGCCTGTTCCGCCAGAGTGGGTGCCATGAGAAAGCCGTGCCGGAACAATCCGTTAAGGTGCAGCACCGCGCCGCGTTGCACGATGCCGGGTAGGTTGTCGGCAAAGGCGGGGCGCAGGTCGGCGCCCATCTCGATGATCTCGCCTTCGGCAAAGCGCGGGTCGAGCGCATAGGCCGCCGAAAGCAGTTCCAGCGCCGAGCGAGCGGTCATTCTGGCGCGGCTGGCGCTTTCGATCTGGGTGGCGCCCAGCATGTAGACCCCGTCACCACGCGGCACGACGTAGAGCGGGTGGCGCGGGTGCAGCAGGCGGATCGGGCGGGTGAGGGCAATCTCGGGCGCGCGCAGCAGGATCATCTCACCGCGCACCGCGCGCAGACCGGGCAGCGCGTCGCTTGCGGCCATGCCGCGGCAGTCGATCACCGGGCCTGTGATCTTCGATGGGGCGAGGGTCGTGGTCTCGACCTCCACCCCTTGGGCGGCGAGCACCTGGGTCAGATCATGCAAGGCTTGGCGCGGGGTCAGATGCGCCTCCTCGGCAAAGAACAACCCGCGCCGGTGACGCCCGGCGAGATCCGGCTCACACACTGCAATGGCCTCGGCATCGCAGGAGCTATGGCCCTCGGTCCGGGCGGCGAAGCGCTGCAATTCCGCCCGGTCCCGCTCGGGGGCGAGAACCAGCGTGCCCCTGTGAGTGACCTCGGTGACCTCCCCCCACAGCGCCGCGGCACGCCGCCCGTGGGTCACCACGGCAGGCTCGCTCACCGCCCCTTCGCAAAAGGGCGCCAGCATACCGCCCGCCCACCACGAACAGCCATGCGGCCCGGGCGTGCCTTTGCGGTCGACGAGCCTTGGCCGCAGCCCCTGCGCCAGACAGGCCCGTGCGGCCCAGAGTCCCGCAACCCCTGCGCCGATGATGGTGACGTCACTCATGGGACCAAACGCCGTGAAAATGATGTACCGGCCCGTGGCCATGGCCGATGTTGAGGGCATCCGCCGCGGCAATGGCGCGTTGCAGATAGGCATGGGCGGCCTCCGCGGCCTGCGGTAAAGGCAGAGCTCGCGCCAGCCCGGCGGCGATGGCGGCAGAGAGCGTGCAGCCGGTGCCGTGGGTGTTCGCGGTCTGCTGGCGGGGCGCGGAAAGGCGGAGGGTTTCGTCCTCTGAGATCAGCAGATCGACACAGGTCTCGCCCTTGCCATGGCCGCCCTTCATCAGCACTGCGCGGGGGCCGAGCGAGAGAAGCGCGCGGCCCTGTGCCAGCATCGTAGCCTCGTCGGTGGCTTCTGCCCCGTCCAGCAGCCGTGCGGCCTCGGGCAGGTTCGGCGTCAGCACATGGGCGCGGGGCAGCATCCGGTCGCGCAATGTCGCAACCGCTTCAGCTGAGAGCAGCGCATCGCCGGATTTCGCCACCATCACCGGGTCGAGCACGACGGGCGCGGCGCAATCCGTCAGCCCATCGGCCACGGCATTGATCGTCTCAGGATCGCCCAACATGCCGATCTTGACCGCGCCGATGGCCAGATCGTCAAAGACCGCTGCCATCTGTGCGCGGATCATCTCGGGCGCGATCATCGCAACCCCGGTCACCGCGCGGGTGTTCTGCGCGGTCACGGCGGTGAGCACGCTGGCGCCGTAAACGCCAAGCGCGCTGAAGGTCTTCAGATCGGCCTGAATGCCCGCCCCGCCGCCGCTGTCGGACCCCGCAATCGTCAGTGCTTGAAACGCCATATGGCCCCCATTCGTCAGATGGGCCAAGGGCATGGGGATACGGGGGTAAACGATCGCCCACAGGGGGCCGATGCTTGCTTCCGTTCCCTACGCCGGTACGACCCGGATCAGGTTCGATGGGTCGGTTTTCACCTCTCAGCCTTGCGGCACCCCAACGGATTGCCGGCAGGCTAGCGAGGGGCGCTCATAGGGTCAACAGCAGTTGGTGGAATTATTTATTATTGATTTATTTCAGTGGTATGTGGCTCGAACCTCATGCATCACATGAGGATTCATTAATGAAAATCCCGCGATTTCGGGATCACCCGCGTATCGCGCGGATGGCTATGCATCGCCACCTGACCGGGCAGCGGATGGGTCGGGTGATCGCCCCGCGTGGTGATCCCCGGCATCGGTGCCTCCGATAGCGACGCAAGCCTGTCGGAACGGTCCTCCAGCCGGTCGGCCACCACATGGATCACCCGCCCGTCGGTCTGCACACGCCCCTCCACGACCAGCAGCCGCGCGGCCATGATCGTGGGGCGGTAGAGCTTGAACATATTGGGCCAGATCACGAGGTTGGCGACCCCGCATTCATCCTCCAGCGTGATGAAACAGACGCCCTTGGCGCTGCCCGGTTTTTGGCGCACCAGCACCAGCCCGGCGAGTTTCACCCGCCGCCCATGCCCCATGCGCGCGAGGTCCCGGGCTGAGGAAAACCCCTGTGCGGCGAGGCTGGCACGGTAGAAGGACATCGGATGCGCCTTCAGCGAGAGTCGCAAGGTTTGGTAATCGGCCACGACCTGTTCGGCCTTCGGCATCACTGGCAAATGCACCTCCGGCTCCGGCCCTTGGGCGGCGGCTTCGGCATGGTCAAAGATCGGCAAGGCAGGCGCATCGCGCAGCCCCTGCGCCTGCCAGAGCGCTTGGCGCCGGTCGATCCCCATGCTCCGCATCGTGTCGGCGGCGGCGAGCTGGCGGATCGCCTTGGCGTCCAGCCCCGCGCGGCTCTTGAGGTCTTCGACATCCACAAACGGCGTCTCGCGCCGGTCCATGATCCGCGCGGCGGCTTTCTCCTGCAGCCCGTCCACCATGCGCAGCCCCAGCCGCAGGGCGAAGCCCTCGCCGCAGGGCTCCAAAGTGCAGTTCCAGTCCGAGAGGTTCACGTCCACGGGACGCACCTCGACCTGATGTTCCCGCGCGTCGCGCACGATCTGCGCCGGCGCGTAAAACCCCATCGGCTGCGAGTTCAGCAGCGCGCAGGCGAAGGCCGCCGGGTAATGGCATTTCATCCATGAGGAGACATAGACCAGCTTCGCGAAACTCGCCGCATGGCTTTCGGGAAAACCGTATTCGCCGAACCCCTTGATCTGGTCGAAGCAGCGCTGCGCGAAGACCGGATCATAGCCGCGTTTGGTCATGCGGCCCACCATCTTGTCCTGTAGCTTCTCGATCGTCCCACGCGAGCGGAAGGTGGCCATGGCCTTGCGCAGCTCATTGGCCTCGGTCGGGGAAAACTGTGCCGCGTCGATGGAGATTTTCATCGCCTGTTCCTGAAAGATCGGCACGCCCAGGGTCCGGCTGAGGATGCTGAACAGCTCATCCTGCGGATAGGCCGGGCCGGGGGCGGGGTAGACGACGCTTTCCTGCCCCTGACGGCGGCGCAGATAGGGGTGGACCATGTCGCCCTGAATGGGGCCGGGGCGGACGATGGCGACCTCGATCACCAGATCGTAGAAGACGCGGGGCCGCAGTTTCGGCAGCATCGCCATCTGCGCACGGCTTTCGACCTGAAAGACGCCAAGGCTGTCGCCCCGGCAGAGCATGTCGTAGGTGGGCCGCCCGGTGGCGTCGTCCTCGTGATCCTCCACCGGGACCGTGGCCAGTTCCAGCGGGCGGTCGTAATGCGCCTCGATCAGGTCGAAGCATTTGGCGATACAGGTCAGCATGCCGAGGGCCAGAATATCGACCTTGAAGATTTGCAACGCGTCGATGTCGTCCTTGTCCCATTCGATGAAACTGCGCTCGGGCATGGCGCCGTTGCCGATGGGCACGATCTCGGTCAGGGGGCGTTCGGTCAGGATGAAGCCGCCGACGTGTTGGCTGAGGTGCCGCGGCATGCCGATCATCTGGCTGGCCAGTTTCAGCACCATGCGCAGATAGGGGTCCGAGAGGTCCAGCCCCGCCTCGCGGGCGCGGGCGTCGTCCATCTCGCCTTCGAAACTGCCCCAGATCGTGCCCGCGAGTTTCGAGGTCACGTCTTCGGACAGCCCCATCGCCTTGCCGACCTCGCGGATGGCCGAGCGCGGGCGGTAGTGGATCACCGTGGCACAGAGCCCGGCGCGGTGGCGACCATATTTACCGTACATATACTGGATGACTTCCTCGCGGCGCTCATGTTCGAAATCGACGTCGATGTCGGGCGGCTCGTCGCGTTCTTCGCTAAGGAAGCGCTCGAAGAGCAGGTCATGCACCGCCGGGTCGACCGAGGTGATGCCGAGGCAGAAACAGACCGCCGAATTGGCCGCCGAGCCGCGCCCCTGACAGAGGATCGGCGGCTGCGCTTCTTCGCGGGCGAAGCGGACGATGTCGTAGATGGTCAGGAAATAGCGGGCGATCTTCTTGGTTTCGATCAGGGCGAACTCCTTCTCGATGGTCTTTTTCACCGTCTCGGGCACGCCCTGCGGGTAGCGCCGCGCGGCACCCTCCCATGTGAGCCGCGCCAGTTCCGCCATCGGGCTGCGGCCCTCGGGGACGATCTCATGCGGGTATTCATAGGCCAGATCGGTGAGGCGGAAGGTGATGCGGTCCGCCAGACGACGCGTCGCGGCGATGGCATGGGGCCAGTCGGCAAAGAGACGGGCCATGGCCTCAGGCGATTTCAGATGCCGTTCGGCGTTGGCGGCCAGCAGATAGCCCGCCTTGGGCACGATCACGCCTTCGCGGATCGCTACCATCACGTCCTGCAGGGGCCGCCGGTGGCGCGCGTGGTAGAGCACGTCATTGGTCGCCATGAGCGTCAGCCCATGGGCGCGGGCCAGCGCGTCGAGCCGGTTGATCCGGGCGCGATCGTCGCCGCGGTAGAGGAAGCTCGCCCCCAGATATCGCATGTCCGGCAGGGCCTTGATCAGACGCGGCAGACCGGCGGCGAAGACCTCGAGGTTCTCTTGCGGCATGACGATGAGGTGCAGCCCTTCGGCATGTTGCGCCAGCATTTCCAGCGTCAAATGGGTCTCGCCCTTTTGCTGCCATTCGCCATCGACCGATTGCATCTTGCCCGCCGAGAGCAGCGTCGAGAGCCTTGCATAGGCGGCGCGGTCCTGCGGGTAGGCGAGGATCTCGGTCCCGCAGAGCAGCACCAGACGGGCGCCGATCAGGGGGCGGATATGGGCCTTCTCGGCCTCCATATGCAGCCGCACCACGCCCGCCAGCGTGTTGTGATCGGCGATGCCGATACTGTCGTAGTCATGGTAATGCGCCGTCTCGACCAGATCGACGGCATCCGAGGCGGCGCGGAGGAAGGAAAAACAGCTCGCCAGCCCGAACTCGACATAGTCCGCGCGGGGTGGGGCGGTGAACCCGTCTTCGCCCAAGGTGCGGCGCTTATGTCCCTCCTGCTCGGGCATCAGGCGAATATCCCATGCAGGAACCAGCGCGGCTCGGCGCCGCGGCCATCGTGGATCACCCCCTCGCGGTAGAGCCAGAAGCGTTGGCCGCCCTCGACCTCGACCTTGTAGTAATCGCGCAGACGGGTGCCGGGGCGGTCGCGCCACCATTCGGGGGCGATCCGTTCGGGGCCGGCGTGGCGCGTGGTTTTGTAGGTCACGCGCCGCCAGTTGAACTGCGAGGGCGGGCCTTCGGGCACGGCGTAGATCACGCGGACCTCCTCGGGCGGGGTCAAGAGGCGCAGGGGGCGTTCGCGCAGCAGGGTGGGGGCGGCGGCGGGGGTGCCTTGCAGGGCGTCGACGCGCTGCTCCACCCGTTCGGGTTTGTGGGTCTCGCGCCAAGCGGGCCAACTCACTTTGTCGCTGCCCAGTTTGGCCCCCAGACGGTCAAGCAGCCCGGCCACATCCGCCGAAGGGTCGCGCTTGCCGTCGAGGTGGTCTTGGATCAGCGGCAGCGGCTCGCTGGCCAGCGCCTCCAGCGTCAGCAGGTCGAAGCCGAAGCCGCTGTCGATATTCTCCAGCTTGCCGTCGAAAAGCCGGCGCAGATGCGCGGCGTCGCGGCTGGCGCGGGCGGTGGCGACGTCGAGGCCGCGCCAATCGCCGTCGATGCGGTAGACCGTCAACCGCAGCCGCCGCGCGCCCAGCTCGGCCCGGGCCAGTTGCGCGCAGAGGTCCGCGACCAGCGCGGGCAGATGCGGGGCGGGGTCGAGCACCGGTTCGGGCAGGCGGCTGCGGGCCATGAAATGGCGGCGGTCAGGCGGGGCGTTGAGCGGGTCGGGGGCTTGGCCAAGCGCTTTGTCGAGCAGGATCAGCGGGTTGCGATCGGGCTTCAGGCTGGCAAAGCGGCGCATGAGGGCGGCGCGGGGCAGATCGGAGAGCGCGCCGATGGTTTTGAGGCCGAGCCGGTCCAAGAGCCGCGTGGTCTGCGCGTCGAGCCGCAGGGCGGCGACGGGCAGGGGGGCGAGGGCGGTGGCCACATCATCGGAGGTGCAGATCTGCGCGCCAGAGCCGAAGCGCGCCAGCGCCTGCGCGGCGCCGGGGGTGGGGGCCATGGCGCAGCGCGCGGTCAGGCCTTGCAGGGCGAAACGGCTGCGGATGTCGCGCAGCATCGCCGCCTCGCCGCCGAAGAGATGCGTGCAGCCGGTGACGTCCAAGAGCAACCCATGGTCCTGATCCCGCGCCGTCCAGGGGCACCAGCGCCGCGCCCAATGCACCAGCCGTTGGATCAGCGCTTCGTCACCCTCCAGATCGGCAGACTCGACATGCAGATCGGGGTGGATGGCCTGCACATCGACCACCCGCGCGCCCGCCTCGATGCCGCGGGCGCGGGCGGCGGTGCTCAGCCCATGGACCACCGGTCCATGCGTCCCGTCGCGCGACAGGACGACGGGCACCTCATCGCCGGGAACGCTGCGGTATTGGCTGATCACCCGGCGCCAGCGCTCCATCGTCAGGTCGGGGAACCAGACGGAGACGATCCGCTGCGCGGGGGCTTTGTCGCTTGTCGGGCTCATGGTCGGCCACCCATCGGCCGGGGGCATGGCCGCGCGCGCGAAACAGCTCCAGATCCCACCGCGCGGCACCCGGTGCCTGTGGATCGTCGGGATGCGCCTGCGAGGGTAGAGACGCGATGCGCCAACGCATCCGCGCCGCACTCAGGCCCCCCGGATCGCCGCTGCGGATGAGGTAGAGCGGCACGCCCGAGGCTTCGGCCCGGAGCGACAGCCGCTTGGTGGCAGTGAAATCCAACACCTCCGGCCCGCCATGCACCTCGCCCACCACGGCTGAAAGACCCGCGCAGGCCGCGCCTTCCTCCATCGTCCAGAGCACGTCGCGCGGATGGCTGGCGGTGACCAGAAGCACCGGTTGCTCCAACCCGAAAGCCGCGAGGCTGGGCGTATAGGGCGCGCCGTTCTCGCGCCGCGACAGGAAGTCCTGCACCCAAAGCACCGGCCCCTTGCCGCGCGGCAGCAGCGACAGCACGAAGCCACTGGCCGGAGCACTGGCAAAGGCCTGCGGAAAGACATCCGTGAGCGGCGCATGCGTCGCCAGAACCCCCGGTTCGGGGGGTGGTGACGGCCTGCGCCGCGGCAGGGTAAGGACCTGCCCATATGTAGAATCGGTTGTCATGCACGACTCCATATGTTCACATTTTGTTCTATTTATAAACGATGAACTGCGCTGCTGTCAAAGATTTGAGCGGTGCGGCGAAGCCCTTGCCGGGGCGCGGAAAAACCGCATCTAATAAGCCGACGATGGCGGCAAGGGGGCCAACCGATGTGCAATCTTTATTCCCTGACCAAGGGGCAGGACGCGATCCGCGGCTGGTTCGACGGGATCGAGGACCAAGCGGGCAATCTGCCGCCAATGCCCGGGATCTACCCCGATTACCCGGCCCCGGTGGTGCGCAGCAGCGACAGCGGCCCGGTCCTGCAGATGATGCGGTGGGGGATGCCGTCCCCGGCCTTCGCGCTGAAGGGCAAGAAGACCGACCGCGGCGTCACCAACATCCGCAACATCGCCTCACCGCATTGGCGGCGCTGGCTGGGGCCTGCGCACCGCTGCGTCGTGCCCTTCACTAGTTTTTCCGAGCCGCTGAACCGACCCAGGGAACGCTCGCGCCCGATCTGGTTCGCGCTTGGCGAGGACCGCCCGCTGGCCTTCTTCGCAGGCGTCTGGACGCAATGGACCTCCGTCCGCAAGCTGAAGGACGGGGAGACCACCGATAACCTCTATGGCTTTCTGACCACCGAGGCCAATGCCGAGGTCGGGGCCGTGCACCCCAAGGCGATGCCGGTGATCCTCACCACGCCTGACGAGGTGCAGACCTGGCTCAGCGCCGAAACCGCCGATCTGCCCGCGCTGCAACGTCCGCTGCCCGACGGTGCCTTGCAGGTCATCGACCCTGAGGATTAAGCCGCCTCCACCATCATCCGCGCCGCCATCGCGAGGTCCGAGCGGAACTGCGCCTCGGCCTCCTCGCGCACGCGGGGATCGGGCACGCGCAAGAGGTAGGAGGGGTGCAGGGTGATCAGCACCGGGATGCCTTCCGGCCCCGCCTCGATCGTGCCGCGGCGTTTCAGGATGCCCGTGCCCTTGCCGGTGAGACTCTGCGCCGCGGTGGCGCCCATGGCGAGGATGAGCTTGGGCTGCACCTGCGCCACCTCGGCATTCATCCACCAGCGGCACTGGTCGATCTCGGGCGTCTCGGGGCGCTGGTGGATGCGGCGCTTGCCGCGGGCGGTGAATTTGAAATGTTTGACGGCATTGGTAACGAAGGCCGCCTCGCGATCCAGCCCCGCTTCCCCGGCGATGCGGTCGAACATCTGCCCCGCCGGCCCGACGAAGGGGCGACCCGCCAGATCTTCCTGATCGCCGGGCTGTTCGCCCACCACCATCAGATCGGCGTCGCGCGGCCCTTCGCCCGGCACGGCTTGGGTCGCGTGGCAATGCAGCGGGCAGCGGGTGCAGGCGCGGATCGCGGCGGGGAGTTCCTCCATCGGGCCGTCCCAGGCGGATGAGAAGGCCGAAAGCTGCGCCTGCACGCGGTCCATCCGGACGGGCGGCAGGGTCGGCGCGGCCTCCGCCATGGCGCGGGCGCGGGCGGGGGCTTCGGCGATCATCTGGGGGATGAAGGCGGCCTCGGGCATGTTCTTCCAGTATTTCTTGGGCATCTCGGATTGCATCGCCTTCACCATCAGGCGGGCGGGGTTAAAGATGTTCTGGAAGTAGGTGATCCAGAGCTGCTCGCCCGCGTCCTCGGGCAGATCGGGTTTGGTGTGGCCCTCCTGGAAGGTGAGTTTGCCATTCTCGAAGATCGCCGAGACATCCGGCGTGAGGATGCGCCAGTCCATGTCGGAAAACCGCCGCACGAAGAAATCCGCCGTGGGCTCCACCGTGTGATGGGTGGGCTCGAACCATGCCGCGAAACTGCGGCGCGGGGCGTTGGGGTCGCCGATCTCGCGGAAGCGGACGAAGGCCTTCATCTTATGCTGGCAGCGGCGGACGTTCTTCTCCATCCCGCGCAGCAGAGCGAGGTCGGCATCGCCGCGGTCGGACATCAGATGCGGCGCGTCTTTCACACGCCAGAGGAAGGCGTAGAGCCGGGCGAACCGCTCGGGATCGCTGTGCCAGACCGCCGTCTCGGCCATCGACACGAAGCTGCGCGGCACGGCGGTGCGGCCCTTGGTAGCTGGCGCGGCTTCCCCGCCGAAAAGATCGGGAGCGGCGGCATGATCGCCCCAGAGGATATCCTCGGGCGGGACGCCCGCAGCGAGGAAGCCTCGCGCCGCCTCGCGCCATGCCTTGGCGGTGCCGATGGGGGGCAGGGAGACGCGATGCATCAGAACAGGGTCAATTGCTCGGGCGGCGGCGCGAAACGCGCGCGCAGATCGGCGCTGTCGGTGAGGCCCCCGGGGGACCAGCCGCCCGCGGTGACAAAGGCGCGGGCCTTTTTCATCGAGGCGCCCATGCGGGTGAGGTCTTCGTAGCGCAGGGCGCGATGGCGGCGGGCGGCGAGGATGCGGTTGACGGTCTTCACGCCGAACCCCGGCACCCGCAGCAGCATCTCCCGGCTGGCGCGGTTCACATCCAGCGGGAAATGCTCGCGGTGCACCAGTGCCCAAGCGAGTTTCGGGTCGACCTCCAGATCGAGATTGCCGTCGCGGGTGACGGAGGTGATCTCGTCCAGTTGAAAGTCGTAGAAGCGCAGCAGCCAATCGGCCTGATAGAGCCGGTGCTCGCGCTGCAGGGGCGGGCGGATCAGCGGCAGTTTCGACGAACTGTCGGGGATCGGGGAAAAGGCCGAATAATAGACCCGCTTCAGCTTGTAGCTGGAGTAAAGCCGCGTCGATTGGCCCAGCACCGTGGCATCGTTCGATCCATCCGCGCCGATGATCATCTGCGTCGACTGGCCCGCGGGCGCGAACCGCGGCGGGCGTTTGCCGGTGAAGGATTTATCTTTGCTAGCGTCCTTGGTCATCCGCACATTGGCCATGGCGCGGCGGATCTGCTCGGGCTTTTTCTCGGGCGCATATTGCTGCACCGCGCTGTCGGTGGGCAGCTCCACATTGATCGACAGACGGTCCGCCAGACGGCCCGCTTCCTCGATCAACTCAGGGGAGGCGTCGGGGATCGTCTTGAGGTGGATGTAACCGCGAAAATTCTCCTCCTGCCGCAGTTTGCGGGCGATCTGGACCATGTCCGACATGGTGGCATCGGGCGAGCGGATCACCCCCGACGACAGAAACAGCCCTTCGATATAGTTGCGACGGTAGAATTCGATGGTGAGCTTCACCACCTCGCCTACGCTGAAGCGGGCGCGTTCTACGTTGGAAGAGACCCGGTTGATGCAATAGCTGCAATCGTAGATGCAGAAATTGGTCATCAGGATCTTCAGCAGGCTGATGCACCGCCCGTCGGGGGCGTAGGCGTGGCAGATGCCGCTGCCTTCGTTGGAGCCCAAGCCCTTGCCATCGCGCGAGTCGCGTTTGGTCGAGCCGGAAGAGGCGCAGGAGGCGTCGTATTTCGCCGCATCGCTGAGAATCGCCAGTTTTTGATCGAGTGTCTGTTTTGCCATGCGTTCTATATATGTTCTCGCAGAGGCGGTGTCATTAAACTATCTTAATGCCGCGACAATCTGCGCATGGTTCCGCCCGTGACGAGGCGCGGGGAGGGGCGAGAGTTTAAATTGACGGATGCCGAAACTGCCGCTACGAATTACATGCAGATACATATTATGCATATGCATACGAGGGCACCGGGGCGGAGATCACGGGCTTTTCAATCAACCGGGAGGACAGACTATGAAAACAACAACCACGCTCAGCGCGGCGCTTTTTGCCGCGAGCACCATCGCCATGACGGCCCCTGCGCAGGCCGAAGAAGTCACCCTGCGCGCCGTCTCGGCCTTTACCCTCGGCACCGCCTTCAGCCGTGAGTTTGAATCCTTTGTCGAATGGGTCAACGACAATGGCAAAGGCGTTGTGCAGATCAATCTGGTCGGCGGGCCGGAGGCCGTGCCGCCTTTCGAGCTCGGCAATGCCGTGCAGTCGGGCGTCGTCGATATCGCCAATAACACCACCGCCTACTATCCCAACCTGCTGCCCACGGGCGATGCGTTACATCTGGCGGAAAACACCATTCAGGAGCAGCCGCGAGAATGGCTGTTACGAGCTGGTCGACCGCATTCACCAAGAGCAGATGAACGTCAAGTACCTTGGCCATGGCGGCGATGGGATCGGCTATCACCTCTATCTGACCCAACCGGTCGAGGGGCCGGATCTGAGCGGTCTGACCATCCCGCACCACGCCGGTCTATCAGGCGATGTTCACGCAGCTGGGGGCCAACCTCGTGCGCACCGCGCCGGGCGAAGTCTATAGCGCCTTGGAACGCGGGGCGATTGACGGCTATGGCTGGCCTTCGCAGGGGGTGCTGGATCTGGGTTGGGACGAGCAGACCAAATACCGCGTCGATCCAAGCTTTTACAATGTCGATGTGAACCTGCTGGTGAACCTCGACACATGGAACGGGCTGACGGATGAGCAGCGGGCCAAGCTTGAGGAGGGCGCGGCCTGGATGGAAGAGCTGAACCACGACAATGCCGCGCGCAACAAGGCGGAATATGCCGCACAGGCCGAGGCCGGGATCGAGACCATCACCTTTGGTGAGGCCGATGCCGAGACCTGGACCAATGCCGCGCGGGACGCGGGCTGGGCCGCGGTGGCGGAGGTCGACGCCGATCTTGCGCAGGAAATGCGCGCTTGCATGACCAAGTAATCGCCTGATGATCTCAACATTGTTTGACCGGACACTCCGGGGGCTGGCCGTTCTTTCGGCCGGTATCCTCGGGGTGATCGCGGTGTTTATCGCCCTCAACGTGGTGCTGCGCAATCTTGGCCTGCCGGTGATCTATGGGGCGCTGGATGCCATCCAATATGCGCTGATGATCGCCACTTTCCTCGGCGCGCCCTGGGTGCTCTCCATCGGCGGCCATGTGAAAGTTGACCTGATCACCGGTGCGCTGCAGCCCCGGACGAGCCAGATCCTGACCCGCATCACCAGCGCCATCGGCGCGGTGACGGCGGGGGTGCTCGGCTGGTACGGGCTGCAGGCGGTGCTGGCTTCGGCCGCGCGCGGTTCGATGATCCGCACCTCTTTCGTGATCCCCGAGTGGTGGATGCTGGCCTTTGTGCCGCTGTCGCTGGCGCTTTGCACGATCATCTTTATCCGACGCCTGCTCTACCCGGAAACGGCTGAGCGCAGCCTGAGTGGTCTTTGACATGGATTGGGCCTTGATCCTGACCCTGATGCTGGGCGGTCTGGCGGTTCTGCTGCTGATCGGCCTGCCGGTCGCCTTTGCCTTTATCGCCGTGACCACCGTGGGCGCCTATTTCGTGCTGGGCGGCGAGCGCGGCATTCTGCAACTGGCGCGCAACTCAGCACAGTCCGTCGCGAATTTCCAGCTTGCCCCGATACCGCTGTTCATCCTGATGGGGGAGATCCTGTTTCAGACCGGGGTCGCGCATCGCGCCATTGACGCCATCGAGCGCGTGGTGACGCGTATTCCGGGGCGCATGTCGGTGGTGACGATCTTTGGCGGGACGATCTTTGCCGCCCTCTCGGGCTCGACCATCGCCAATACCGCGATGCTGGGCGGCACGCTGCTGCCGGGGATGCTGAAACGCGGCTATCACCCCTCGATGGCGATGGGGCCGATCATGGCCTCTGGCGCGATTGCCATGCTGATCCCGCCCTCGGCGCTGGCGGTGCTGGTGGGCTCGCTTGCGGGCATCTCCATCGCCGGTCTGCTGATCGCAGGCGTGCTGCCGGCGCTGCTGCTGGCGCTGCTGTTCGTGGCCTATGTGGTGGGGCGGAGCCTGCTGGACCCGAAGGTGGCGCCGCCGGATGTCTATGAGGAAATGTCCCTGCGCGCGCGTTGGACGCCCTTCGTGATCTATGTGCTGCCGCTCTCGGTACTCTTTGCCGTGGTCATAGGCTCGCTGCTCATGGGCATCGCCACCCCTACCGAGAGCGCCGCGCTTGGCAGTATCACAGCCGTGATCATCGGTGCGGCCTACCGGTCGCTGAGCTGGGCCAAGATGGGCAAGGCGCTGATGGAGACGCTGAAGCTGTCGGTGATGATCCTCTTTATCATCGCGGCCAGCCAGACCTTCGCGCAGGTGCTAAGCTTTTCGGGCGCCACCAACGGGTTGATCAACGCGATCAACAGCTTTGACCCGACGCCGCTGATGGTGCTTCTGGGGATGATTGCGATCCTGCTGTTTCTGGGCTGTTTCATCGATCAGGTCTCGATGCTCATGGTCACGGTCCCGGTCTTCGTGCCGCTGGCGAATGCCATGGGGATCAATGAGCTGGTCCTTGGCGTCGTCTATCTGCTGACCATGGAGATCGGCCTGCTGACGCCGCCCTTCGGGCTTTTGCTCTTCGTCATGCGCGGCGTCGCCCCGCCGGAGATCCGGATGCCGCAGATCTATGCGGCGGTCATGCCCTTCCTGCTGATCAAGCTTTTCGTGCTGGCGCTGATCGTGGCGCTGCCTGCCATCGCCACATGGATGCCGGGGCTGATGGGGCGCTAAGATCATGGCCGGGGCCGCATTTGGGCCCCGGTCGCACCCGGCTTGCATGTCGGGCCGATATTGGCTTTGTCATCTGCAAGGGGCCACGCGCCCGAGGCAGAGATTGAGGAGCACCCGGGATGGCAAACCCCCTTTATGACCAATTGTTCGGCTGTCACGCTGGCAAGACCACACCGTTCCTGCATCTGCCGGATGGGGTGACGCTGACCCATGCGGGGTTCGTTGCCCGCGCGGCGCGGTTCGCCAATGTCCTGCGCGCTATGGGGATCGCGCCCGGCGACCGATTGGCGGTGCAGATCGACAAATCCCCCGATGCGCTGGCCGTCTATGCCGCCTGCGCCCAAGCGGGGGTGATCTTCCTGCCGCTGAACCCGGCCTATACCGCGGAGGAGATCCGCTATTTCGTGACCGACAGCGGCGCTGCGGCCTTTGTCTGCCAGCCCGCGCGGCGTGAGGAGATGGCGCCGGTGGCCAAAGCGGCAGGCACGCGGCTGGAAACATTGGGGGCAGAAGGCGAGGGCAGTCTCGCCGCGCAGGCCGATGCGGCCGACGACAGTTTCACCACCGCCGAGCGCAGCGCCGATGACCTTGCCGCCTTCCTCTATACCTCCGGCACCACCGGGCGCTCGAAAGGCGCGATGCTGACGCAGGGCAACCTTCTGTCGAACGCGCAGACGCTTGTGGACCTGTGGCAATTCACCTCGAACGATGTGCTGCTGCACGCGCTGCCGATCTTCCACACCCATGGGCTTTTCGTGGCGACCAATGTGACGCTGGTCGCGGGCGGCGCGATGGTCTTTCTACCCAAGCTCGACATCGACCAGTTGATCGCGCATATGCCGCAGGCCACCGCGATGATGGGCGTGCCGACCTTTTACACAAGGCTTTTGGACGACGCCCGTTTCACCCGCGATGTGGCGGCCAATATGCGGCTCTTCATCTCCGGCTCCGCCCCGCTGCTGGCCGAGACCCATGCCGCCTTCGAAGACCGCAGCGGCCACCGTATCCTTGAGCGCTACGGCATGACCGAGACCAATATGAACACCTCCAACCCCTATGACGGCGAGCGCCGGGCAGGGACCGTGGGCCTGCCGCTGCCGGATGTGGAATTGAAGATCACCGACCCCGAGACCGGAAAGATCCTGCCCGATGGCGAGATCGGCAGCATCGAAGTGCGGGGCCCGAATGTCTTCAAAGGCTATTGGCAGATGCCCGAGAAGACCGCCCAGGAGCTGCGCGCCGACGGGTTCTTTATCACCGGCGATCTGGGGCATCGCGATGCGGATGGCTATGTCACCATCGTCGGGCGCGACAAGGATCTGATCATCTCGGGCGGCTATAACATCTACCCCAAGGAGGTCGAACTGCTGCTCGACGACCAGCCCGGCGTGCTGGAAAGCGCGGTCATCGGCGTGCCGCATCCCGATTTTGGCGAAAGCGTGGTGGCGGTGCTGGTCGCGCGGCGGGGCGCGGAGCCGGACCTTGAGCAGATCACCGCGGATCTGGGCGCGTCGCTGGCAAAGTTCAAACAGCCGCGCAGGTTGATCGTCTTGCCGGAATTGCCGCGCAATACGATGGGCAAGGTGCAAAAGAACGTGCTGCGCGAGACCTATGCGGATCTGTTCCAGCCGCGGGCCTAGGCCCCTTTCGCGATGTGACCCTGGGGGGCCAATCCCCCGGACCCCCCGAAGTAATTTCGGCCAGAAAGAGCAGGGGCAGGGGGCGCGGGGCTGCGACAATCTGGTCGCAAACGCCCGGTTTCGCTTGAGGTGCCGGAAAAATTTCTCCAGAAGGTGACCACCTTTCCGTCCGCCAGATCAGGAGTTCGCGTGTCCCTCTTCCTCATCGTTGCCCTGCCCTTTCTGGGGGCCTTGCTGCCCGGACTGATGAATTCTGCGGGCCGTCAGGCCTGTGCCGGTGTCACCTTTATGGTCAGTCTGGCCGCGCTGGTGGGCTTGCTCACACATCTGCCGGCGGTGCTGGCAGGGGAGTTGGTGACCGCGCGGGTGGATTGGATCCCGGTTCTGGGGCTGAACCTGACGCTGATGCTGGATGGGCTGGGGTTCTTCTTTGCCTCTCTGATCCTCGGCATCGGGTTGTTGATCATCGCCTATGCGCGCTCTTACCTGTCGCGCGATGACCATATGGGTGAGTTTTTCACCTATCTGCTGCTGTTCCAAGGCGCGATGGTCGGCATCGTGTTGAGCGACAACGTCTTGGTCCTGCTGATTTTCTGGGAGCTGACCTCACTCTCGTCCTTCCTGTTGATCGGCTATTGGAAACATCTGCCCGAAGGCCGCCAAGGCGCGCGGATGGCCCTGACCGTCACCGGCATGGGCGGGCTTGCGATGATCGGTGGCATGCTGCTGCTGGGGCAGATCGTCGGCAGCTATGACCTGAGCGTGATCCTGAAGAACCGCGAGTTGATCCAGGCCTCGCCGCTCTATCTGCCCGCGCTGATCCTCATCCTGCTGGGCTGTTTCACCAAATCCGCGCAATTCCCCTTCCACTTCTGGCTGCCCCACGCCATGGCAGCACCGACGCCGGTCTCGGCCTATCTGCACTCTGCCACGATGGTGAAGGCGGGGATCTTCCTGATGGCGCGGATGTGGCCGGTGCTTTCGGGCACGCCGGAATGGTTTGTCATCGTCACCACGGCGGGGCTGATCACCATGGTGCTGGGCGCGGTGATTGCGCTGTTTAAACATGACCTGAAGGCGCTGCTGGCCTTTTCCACCGTCAGCCACCTTGGCCTGATCACCATGCTTCTGGGCACCGGCACCGCCTTTGGCGCAATGGCGGCGGTGTTTCACATTCTGAACCACGCGAGTTTCAAGGCCGCGCTCTTTATGTCGGCGGGGATCGTGGACCACGCGGTGCACACCCGTGACATCCGTCGTTTGGGCGGGCTGCGGCGTCTGATGCCGGTGACCTTTGTGATCGCCACGCTGGCGGCGCTGTCGATGGCGGGGATTCCGCTGCTGAACGGTTTCCTGTCGAAAGAGATGATGCTGGAAGAGACGCTGAACACCACGCTTTTCGACATTCCGTGGCTGGTGGCTGGGCTGGCGGTGCTGGGCTCGCTGTTCTCGGCGGCCTATAGTTTCCGCCTCATTGGCCATACGTTCCTTGGCAAAGTGCGCGACGATTACCCCGACCATCCGCATGACCCCAAACCCGGGCTTTGGTTGCCGCCGGCGCTGCTGATCATTCCCGTGGTGGTGATCGGCGTGGCGCCTTTCCTCGTGCAGGATTTCGTGTTCCTGATTGCGCGGTCGGTGATCGGCGGCGTGGCCGAGCTGGAGGTCAAATACATCAAGATCTGGCACGGGCTGGTGCCGGCGCTTTATATGTCGATCGTCGCGGTGCTGGGCGGTCTGGTCCTGCTGGCGCTTTTCACCCCGCTGCTGCGGCTGTGGGATGCCGCGCCCCGGCCTGAGGCCAAGCGCATCTTTGACCGGATCATCGCGGCCTCTGTCGGCCTGTCGCGCGCGCTGGCGCTGCGGCTGCACAATGGCGCCTTCTCGCGCTATGCAGCGATCATGGCGGTGACGGTGGTGGCGGTGGGCTACTACGCCTGGGCCACCGGCACCGTCGGGGCCGCGACCCGTGCGATGCAGCCGACCAATGCGGTGCAGATCGCGGGCTGGCTGATGCTGGTGGCGGCGGCCTGCGGGCTGGTTTTCCTGCACCGCAACCGCCTGTTGTCGCTGATCCTCATCGGCATCGTCGGGCTGATCGTCTCGGCCGGTTTCGTCTTCTTCAGCGCGCCCGATCTGGCGATGACGCAGCTCACCGTCGAAGTGGTGACGATCATCCTGCTGCTTCTGGCGCTGAACTTCCTGCCCAACCGCACGCCCATCGAAAGCACCGTCCTGCGCCGCAGCCGCGATGTGGTGATCTCGGTCGGGGGCGGGCTCGCGACCATGGCGCTCTCCTATCACTATCTGCTGCGCGACACGGTGGCGCCGAGCATTTCCGAATTCCACCTCGCCAACTCCTACAAGGGCGGCGGCGGCACCAATGTGGTCAACGTGATCCTCGTCGATTTCCGGGGTTTTGACACCTATGGCGAGATCATCGTGCTCGGCATCGCCGCCCTGCTGATCTACGCGCTGACCGAGACGCTGCTCTCAGGCCCGGTGCGCGCGCGGCTGCTGAACCGCAAGCCGGACCAACCCCGGGCAGGGGACCGGCACCCGATGATGATGGTGGTGATGACCCGCGTGATCATGCCGCTGGTGCTGATGGTGGGTTTCTACATCTTCCTGCGCGGCCATAACGAGCCGGGCGGGGGCTTCATCGCCGGTCTGATCGTCTCGATCGCGGTGGTGATGCAATATATGGCCAGCGGCTTTGCCTGGGCCTCGGCGCGGCTGCGCTACCCGTACCACGGGATCATCGGCGCCGGCGTGCTGATCGCGGGGCTGACGGGCATTGGCTCCTGGTTCTTCAATAAACCTTTCCTGACCTCGGATTTCACCTATGTGCGCATTCCGCCTTTCTACAAATTCGAACTGGCCACGGCGGCGCTCTTTGACCTTGGGGTCTTCCTCGCGGTGGTCGGCGCGGTGATGCTGACGCTTGAAAGCTTCTCGCGTCTTGCCCGCCGCGCCCATGTGCCGGAGGCCGAACACCCGATGGACATCGACCCATCCCGCGAAGACACCCCCAAGGCGGAGGCATAACATGGAACTTCTCGTCGCTTCTGCCATTGGCATTCTCACCGCCTCTGGCCTCTATCTCGTGCTGCGGTTGCGGAGCTTTCCGGTGATCATGGGCACCTCGCTGCTGACCTATGCGGTGAATGTGTTTCTCTTCGCCTCGGGCCGCCTGACCGTGGGCGCGCCGCCGATCCTGACGGATGCCGCGCGCTATACCGATCCGCTGCCCCAGGCGCTGGTGCTGACCGCCATCGTGATCTCATTCGGCATGACCGCCGTGGTGGTGATGGTGGCACTTGGCGCTTATCTGGGGGGCAATGACGATCACGTCGATGATCTGATCCCCGCCGCCGATGCGGAGGACCGCACATGATCCATTGGCTGATCCTGCCCATCGTGCTGCCTGCCTTCCTTGCCCCTTTCATCGTGCTGGCGGCGCGCTATCACATCACCATCCAGCGGGTGTTTTCGCTCTTCGGGGCTGCGGCGCTGGTCGTCGTGGGGCTGGGCCTCTCGATCGAGGCGGCAAGCGGCGAAGTCATGCTCTACCGTCTCAGCGATTGGGCCGCGCCCTTTGGCATCGTGCTGGTGGGGGACCGTCTGTCGACGCTGATGGTGACGCTGACGGCGGTGCTGGCGCTTTTCGTGCTGCTCTATGTCATCGGGTCGAAATGGGACGAACGCGGGCGCCATTTTCATGCGCTGTTTCAGTTCCAGCTCATGGGCATCATGGGCGCTTTCCTGACCGGCGACCTTTTCAACCTCTTTGTGTTTTTCGAAGTGCTGCTGATCGCCTCCTACGGGCTGATGATCCACGCAGGTGGCACGGTGCGGCTGCGGGCAGGGGTGCAATATGTGCTCTATAACCTCTTGGGCTCGACGCTGTTCCTCTTTGCCCTGGGCGCGATCTATGCCGAGACCGGAACGCTCAACATGGCCGATCTGGCGCAGCGTGTGGCACTGATCGATCTGGGCGAGACGGTGGGCATTCGCATCGCCGCCGTGCTGCTCTTGATGGTTTTCGCGATCAAGGCCGCCGTGGTGCCGCTGCATTTCTGGCTGCCGTCGAGCTATGCCGAAGCGCCCGGCCCGGTGGCGGCGCTGTTCGCGATCATGACCAAGGTCGGCGCCTATGCGATCATCCGGGTCTATACGCTGATCTTTCCGCCCGATCTGGCGGTGACCGCTGATCTGCACAGCACATGGCTGCTGCCTGCGGCGCTGGTGTCGCTGGCGCTCGGCATGGTGGGGGTGCTGGCGGCGAAAAAGCTGGACCGTCTGGTGGCCTTCTCGGTCATCGGCTCGATGGGCATGGTGATGGTGGCGATTGCGCTCTTCACCCCTGCGGGGATCGCCGCCGCGCTCTATTACATCGTGCATTCGACGCTGGCCGCCGGGGCCCTGTTCCTGCTCTGCGATCTGGTGCGGGCTGGGCGGGCGAACCTTGACCTCACCGCCCAGCCCCAGGTGGCGGGGGCGCGGCTGACCTCGGCGATGTTCTTCGTGGCCGCAATTGCCATGGTCGGCGTGCCGCCGCTGTCGGGCTTTGTGGGCAAGCTGTTGATCATGGATGCCGCCGTGCAGAACCCCTATATGGCGTGGGTCTGGGCCGTGATCCTGGGCGCGAGCCTGCTCAGCCTCGTGGGCTTTGGCCGGGCCGGTAGCACGGTGTTCTGGAAAGCCCGCGCGGTGGAAGCCGGGGAAGACACCCCCCCCGCCGCGGCCCCGGCTGTGCTATGCTATGTCGGTGTCGGCGGTCTGCTGACCCTGCTTGTGCTCCATACGCTGCTGGCCGGCCCGGCGACGGCCTATGCCACGGCGATGTCGAAACAGCTGTTTGGCCCGGAGCGCTATCTGACCACGGTGCTGGAGACCCCCGGCAAACTCTCGGACGGCAAAGAGGAGGCCCATTGACATGATGCGACCAATCCGCTGGCTTTTGCCGCACCCGTTTTTGACCATTCTGCTCACCCTTGTCTGGATCTTGCTGCAAAACAAGCTGAGCGCCGGGATGCTGGTCTTTGGCCTGATCCTTGGCATCGTGATCCCGATCCTGACCGCGCGCTGGTGGACCGACCGGCCGCAAGGGATCCGCCCGCTGCGCATGATCGCCTATGTCTTCATCGTGCTGTGGGATATTATCATTGCCAATATTCAGGTGGCCTGGATCATCCTGACCAAATCCAACGCCAGCATGAAACCCGACTGGGTCGTGATTCCGCTGGACCTGAAAGAGCCGGAAGCCATCAGCATTCTGGCCGGCACCATCACCCTGACCCCCGGCACCGTCTCGGCGGACCTGTCCGATTGCGGGCGCTACCTGCTGGTTCACGCGCTCGACACCGACGACCCGGAGGCCGTGCGCGATGAGATCAAAGACCGTTATGAACGCCGCCTGAAGGAGATTTTCCTGTGACCCAAGCGAGTGAATTTCTCACCCTGTCGCTCTATGCCGCGCTGGTCTTCGTGGCCATTGCACAGTTCATGGCGATGATCCGGCTCTGGATCGGCCCCGGCACCGGGGACCGTATTCTGGCGCTCGATACGATGTTCATCAATGCGATCGGTCTGATCGTGCTCATCGGGCTGCTGCAGGGCACGCAGATCTATTTCGAGGCGGCGCTGATCATCGCCATGTTGGGCTTTGTCTCGACCGTGGCCTACGCCCGCTTTGTCCTGCGCGGAGATATCATCGAATGAGCTTTGAGATTATCGCCACCTATGCCGTTGCCGTGCTCTTGCTGATCGGCAGTTTCTTTATCATCGTGGCAAGCATCGGCCTGCTCAAGCTCAACGATCCGATGACCCGCCTGCATGCGCCGACCAAGGCCGGGACGCTGGGGATCGGGGCCTATCTTCTGGCCGCGATGATCTATTCTTTCGTGGGGGGCGAAGGCTCGCTGCATGAGTTGCTCATCATGGGCTTTATCTTTGTCACCGCGCCGGTCTCGGCAAACTTCATGGCCAAGGCCAATATCCACCGCCGGGATTGCAAGCCGCAGCCCCCCGCCTTGCCGGATGGTGACATGTGGGCCACGCTGAATGTGCCCGAGGAAGACCGCGAGATCGAGGAGACCGCGCGTCACACCTGACCCGCGCCGGCACCGCGTTCAGATCAAGCAATGACAGACGGCCGGGGGAAACCTCGGCCGAATTGCTTTGTGCAAATGGTGGAAACCCTTGGGCAATATCATAGGTTAACTTTTGACCGGGCAGAAATGCCCCCGCCGCCGCGCGAGAATGAAAGGAGCCCGCCTATGCGTTTTGCCTCGATCATATTGCTTTGCTGCCTGCCCTTCGTGGCCTTGGCGCAGGAGCGTGCGGCGCTGGTGATTGGCATTGGCGACTATGCGCAGGCGCCAGACCTTGACGGGCCACGCCGCGATGCGCGGGCCTTTGGCGCGGCGCTGGAGGATCTGGGGTTTGAGGTGACCACGCTGATCGACAGCCCGGGTGCCACGCTGAAACAGGCACTGTCCGATTTTGCCTTTCGCGCCGAGACCGCCGAGATGGCGGTGATCTACTATGCCGGCCATCAGCTGTCGGCAGGCGGGGAAAACTACCTGATCCCCACAGATGGCCCCTTGGCCCCGGCAGCGGCCCTGCGCGACGCGGGCGTGGCACTGCCGCGCGTGCTGCGCGCGGCGGGCAAGGCGCGGCAGATGCGGCTGGTGATCCTCGACAATTGCCACGCCGCGCCTGTGGCCAGCGCCGCCCCGCTGAGCCCGCCCGCGCCGCGCGACGGCACGCTGGTTCTGACCGCGGGCGGTACGGCGGCCTGTGACAGCGGCGCAGAGGGGCCGGGGGTTTTTGTCGAGGCGCTGATCGAGGCGTTCACGCAGCCGGATGTCGAGATTTCGGTGATGCTGGATGCGCTGCGCGCCGATCTGCGCAGCCGCAGCGGCGGCGATCTTGCCCTGCGCCGGTTTGGCGACCTAGAGGTCACGCCCTACTTCCTTGCCCCCAGTGAAGACGCCGGGCCGCCCTCCCGGATCGACAGCGACCCGCGCCGCCAGTGGTCGGCCTTGGATGAGAGGCAGGGGGCCGTGCTCATGGCCTTGGCGCGGCAAGGCGATGCGCGGGCCTTGCTGGCGTCGGCCTATCTGCGGCTGGACCCGGATGATCCCCGCTACGACCCGGACGCCGCCGCCACCGATCTGGCCGATGCGGCTGAGGCTGGCTCTCCCGAGGCGCGCTACCTATTGGCGCAGCTCTATGAAGAGGGCACCGGGGTCACGCAGGACGCAGACCGGGCTTTGACGCTTTATGAAGAGGCGGCGGCAGAGGGCTATGCCCCGGCGTTGAACGATTTGGGCTTTATCTATCTGCAAGGCGAATTGGGGCAGGCGGCGGATGCGGATCTGGCGCGCGACTACTTCCGCCGCGCCGCCGACCGGCGCCACCCGGCGGCGATGTTCAACTATGCCGCGATGATTGACGACGGCAAGGTGCCGGAGCGCGGCGCGCCGGATGCTGCGCTTTATCTCTACCGCGCTCTGCGGGGCGGGGATGCGACGCTCTTGGACCTGATGGTCGACGAGCCGGGCCTGTTCAACAGCGAGACCCGCAAGGCTTTGCAGCGCAAACTGGCGCAGAACGGGTTCTATGATGGGGCGATCGACGGCGACTATGGCCCTGGCACCCAGGCGGGGATCAGGGCGGCCTATGGCGGCGCCGCCGCCTCTGCGGCTGCGCTGGCCGAGGCCGGGCAAGAGGATGAAACCGCCGCTGCGGGGGCCGCAGACCCCGCCGCCGACGGGGCGGATACAGCTGATGCGATGCCCGCAGAGCCCGCCCCCGACGCCGCCGCGCCACCGTCAGCCGACGCCACGCCAGAGCCCGGCGCCGATGAAAACGTCACGCCGGTTTTGCGCCCGCCGCAGGCCCGGCGGGAGTGATCTGAGCAAAACTATTGGTATTGGCCCATGGGCTGCTTTAGATTGGCACCATTAATCCGGTTGCAATATCGGGGCTGATGCTTTTTGATTGGCCCATCAGTCAATAAAAACTTCTCTGGGGAGAACATCAATGAAAAAACTGCTTTCGACTTCCATTCTGGCGACGCTCGCCGCGACCTCGCTCGCTGCCGCCGAGTGTCGCGAAGTCACTTTCTCCGACGTGGGTTGGACTGACATCACGGCCACCACCGCCGCCGCTTCCGTCGTGCTCGACGCTCTGGGCTATGACACAGAGACCAAGATCCTCGCCGTGCCGGTCACCTATACCTCCATGGCTGCGGGCGACATTGACATCTTTCTGGGCAACTGGATGCCCACGATGGAAGGCGATATCGCCAAATACCGCGAAGAAGGCAGCGTCGACACCGTGCGCGCCAACCTTGAAGGCGCGAAATATACGCTGGCTGTGAACAAGGCCGCCGCCGACATGGGCATCAAGACCTTCGCCGATATCGCCGCCAACCGCGATGCGCTGGACGGCAAGATCTACGGCATCGAGCCGGGCAACGATGGCAACCGGCTGATCCAGTCGATGATCGACGACAATGCCTTTGACCTTAAGGACTTCGAGGTCGTCGAATCCTCCGAGCAGGGCATGTTGGCACAGGTGCAGCGGGCCTCGCGCAAGGAAGAGCCTGTGGTCTTCCTCGGCTGGGAGCCGCATCCGATGAACGCCAACTTTGACCTGACCTATCTGGAAGGTGGCGATGATTACTTTGGCCCCGATCTGGGCGGTGCGACAGTCTATACCAACACCCGCGCCGGTTTTGTCGAGGAATGCCCGAACCTTGGCAAATTCCTGAACAACCTTGAGTTCTCGCTTGAGATGGAAAACGAGATCATGGGCGCGATCCTTGACGACGGTGAAGAGGCCGAAGAGGCCGCGGCCGCCTGGATCAAGGAGAACCCCGAGGTGCTCGACACTTGGCTTGACGGTGTGACCACCGTGGACGGCGGCGATGCGATGGACGCCGTCGCTGCGCTGAAGTGATCCCCGCGACATGATGAAATCGGCCCGCCCCGCGCTTTGGGGCGGGCATTCTCATGCCCAAATCTCCTAGCCTGAAGGACGAACATGGACTGGCTGACCGAAAACAAGATCCCCGTGGCCGATGTGGCCGAAGACGCGCTGGACTGGCTGCAAATTAACGGGGCGTGGTTCTTTGACGGGCTGTCCGACGCCATGGAATGGCTGATTGAGGCGATCCTCTGGGTGCTGCAAACCCCGCATCCGCTGATCATCATCGCGATTTTCGCCCTGATCACCTTTGCCATCCAGCGCAACCTGAAAACCGTTATCTTCGTGGTGCTGGGGTTTTTGTTCATCCTCAATCAAGACTATTGGGAAGAGACCACCGAGAGCCTGACGCTTGTGCTTTCGGCCTGTGTGGTCTGCATGGGCGTGGGGGTTCCCATCGGCATCGCGGTGGCGCATCGGCCCCGGCTTTATGCCTGGGTGGCCCCGGTCCTGGACCTGATGCAGACATTGCCGACTTTTGTGTATCTGATCCCCGCGATCGTGTTTTTCGGCATCGGCATGGTGCCGGGTCTGATCGCCACGGTGATCTTCGTGCTGCCCGCGCCGATCCGGCTGACGCAGCTCGGCATCTCCTCGACGCCGAAAGCACTGCTTGAGGCCGCCCAGGCTTTTGGCGCCAAGCCGCGCCAGACCCTGTGGAAGATTGAACTGCCCTATGCGCTGCCGCAGATCATGACCGGGCTGAACCAGACCATCATGCTGTCGCTGTCGATGGTGGTGATCGCGGCGCTGGTGGGCGCCGACGGGCTGGGCGTGCCGGTGGTGCGGGCCTTGAACCAAGTCAACACGGGCTTGGGATTTGAATCCGGGTTGGTGATCGTCGTCGTGGCGATCATGCTCGACCGTATCCTGCGGGTGGGGCGGAAATGAGTAAAGCAGTAGAATTTGACAATGTGTCCATCGTCTTTGGCGACAAGCCGGAGAAAGCCCTCCCGCTGATGGACGAAGGCCAGAGCCGCGCCGAGATCGAAGCCGAGACCGGGCAGGTGCTGGGCGTGCATGATTGCTCGCTGAGCGTAGAGAATGGCGAGATCCTCGTGCTCATGGGCCTCTCCGGCTCCGGCAAATCGACGCTTCTGCGGGCGGTCAACGGGCTCAACCCGATGGTGCGCGGCACGGTGCATGTCCATGCCGAAGGCTGGTCGTGTGACATCCACGGCAGCAATGCTGCCGAGTTGCGGCGGGTCCGGCGCGAGGGCGTCTCGATGGTGTTCCAGCAGTTCGGTCTGCTGCCCTGGCGGACGGTGCGCGACAATGTGGCGCTTGGGCTGGAGCTGTCGAATGTGCCGAAAGCCGAGCGGTTGGAACGGGCCGAGCGGCAGTTGGAACTGGTCGGGCTGGGCGATTGGGCCGACCGCAAGGTGGGCGAACTGTCAGGCGGGATGCAGCAACGCGTGGGCCTTGCCCGTGCCTTTGCCACCGAAGCGCCGATCCTGCTGATGGACGAGCCGTTTTCGGCGCTCGACCCTTTGATCCGCACGAGGTTGCAAGACGAGCTTCTGGCCCTTCAGCGCGACCTGAAACGCACGATCATCTTTGTCAGCCACGACCTTGACGAAGCCTTCAAGCTCGGCGGGCGCATCGCCATCATGGAGGGCGGCCGCATCGTGCAGATCGGCACCCCGCGCGAGATTTTCTCGCGCCCGGCCTCGGAATATGTGGCGGAATTCGTGGCCAATATGAACCCGCTTGAGGTGTTAACCGCCCGCGATGTCATGGGCCCGGTGGAGGATATCCCGACCGAGGGCGAGGCGCTGGCGGAAAGCCCGGTGCGCGATCTGATGGACCGGCTGCGCGACCCGGAGACGGCGATTGCGGTGATGGAAAAGGGCGCCCAGATCGGCACGGTCACGGCGCATAGTATCGTGGATCGGTTGAACACGAACACCTAAGGGGCAGGGTGGCGTTCCATGCGGGGCGCCACCCCCCGGGGACTACGAACGCCGCTCAGAGGCGTATTCGGTCCCCAAGCTTTTCAAGATCGGACAATCTGGCCGATCATCCCCCGCGCAATCCCGGACCAAAGTGCTGAGCGTGTCGCGCATTTCTTGCAGGTCGCGGATCTTCGCTTCGATCTGCGCCAGATGCTCCTTGGCTATCGCCCGCACATCGGCGCTGGCGCGGTTGCTGTCTTCCCAGAGCGCCAGCAGGTTGCGGCAATCCTCAATGCTGAACCCCAGGGTCCGGGCCCGCCCGAGAAAGGCGAGCTTGTGCATTTCGCTTTCCCGGAAGGCGCGGTAGCCATTGGTGTCGCGCAGCGGTTTGACCAACCCGATATCCTCGTAATAGCGGATGGTCTTGGGGGGCAGGCCGGTGCGCTCTGCAACTTCTCCGATGTTCATCTGACGCTCCTATTCTGCGGCGACGGGGGTGGCGGGCAGCGCCGGCTGGGTCTCGGTCCGCTCGGCCAGCGGCGGGGTGATCCAGCGCAGGCGCAGCGCGTTGCTGAGGACAAAGACGCTCGACAGGGCCATGGCGCCAGCCGCCAGCGCGGGTGACAGCAGCCAGCCGGTCAGCGGATAAAACGCCCCCGCGGCGACCGGGATCAGCAGCACATTGTAGCCAAAGGCCCAAAAGAGGTTCTGCTGAATATTGCGCATACTGCGCTGGCTCACGTCAATGGCGCTGACCACGCCGCGCAGGTCGCCCGACATCAGCACCACATCCGCCGCCTCGATTGCGACATCGGTGCCGGTGCCGATGGCCAGCCCCACATCCGCCTGCGCCAGAGCCGGGGCGTCGTTGATCCCATCGCCGACAAAGGCCACGGGGCCCGCTTCGGCCTCCAGCTTGTCGATGGCTGCGACCTTGCCATCGGGCAGGACTTCGGCCACCACCCGGTCGATGCCGAGACCCGCGGCGATGGCATCGGCGGTGCCTTGGTTGTCGCCCGTGATCATCGCGACTTTCAGCCCCAGTTCATGCAGCGCCTCGATCGCTTCGGGCGTGCCCTGTTTCACCGGGTCTGCCACCGCGATCACCGCGGCGAGCCTGCCGTCCACCGCGGCAAAGAGCGGCGTCTTACCCGCCTTGCCAAAGCCCGCGCCAATCTGGGCCGCATCGCCCAGATCAATGCCGTCGCGGGTCATCAGACGGTCGGCCCCCACGGTCACCTGCCGCCCTGCAACCACGGCGCTGACACCATAGCCGGTGTGCGACTGGAAATCGCTCAGCGTGTCGGGCAGGGGGCCGGCACGTTCGGCGCGGCGCAGGATCGCCTGCGCGATCGGGTGTTCTGAACGCGCCTCAACCGCGCCGATCAGCGGCAAGACCTCGGCCTCGGTAAACCCGTTCAGAGGGGTGATATCGGTCAGTTCCGGCTGGCCTTTTGTCAGCGTGCCGGTCTTGTCGAGGGCCACGGTCTTGACCTCATGCAGGGTCTGCAAAGCATCGCCCCGGCGGAACAGCACCCCCAGTTGCGCCGCCCGCCCGGTACCGACCATGATCGAGGTCGGCGTGGCCAGACCCATGGCACAGGGGCAGGCGATGATCAGCACCGCCACCGCCGCCACCAGCGCATGGCTCAGCGAGGGGCCAAAGGCCAGCCAGGCGCCAAAAGTCACCAGCGCCACGACAATCACCACAGGCACGAACCACAGGGTGATGCGGTTCACCAGATCCTGGATCGGTAGCTTGGCGCCCTGCGCCTCTTCGACCATGCGGATGATCTGCGCCAGCATGGTATCGCCGCCCACTTTGGTCGCGCGGAAGGTCAGGCTGCCGGTGCCGTTGACGGTGCCGCCGACCACATCCGCGCCTTCGGCCTTCTCGACCGGGACCGGCTCGCCGGTGATCATGCTTTCATCGACATAGGACTGACCTTGCACCACCACCCCATCGGTGGCGATCTTCTCACCCGGGCGCAGATGGATGATGTCGCCCGCGACGATCTCTTCGACGGGGATTTCGGTGATTTCCCCCTCCCGCTCCACCCGTGCACTGCGCGCGCGCAAGCCGATCAGCTTGGCAATCGCCGCCCCGGTGCGGCCCTTGGCGCGGGCCTCAAGAAAGCGCCCGAGCAGGATCAGCGTCACGATCACCGCCGCGGCTTCGAAATAGACAACCCGGCTGCCTTCGGGCAGCAGCGCAGGCGCGAAGAGCGCGGTGACCGAAAAGAGCCATGCCGCGCCCGAGCCAAGCGCCACCAGCGAATTCATATCCGGCGCGCCTTTGGACAGGGCGGGAAAACCCTTGAGATAAAAATGCCGCCCCGGACCGGCCAGAACCACGGTGGTCAGGATGAACTGGATGAACCAGGATGTCTCCATCCCGATGGTCGCGCCGATCCAATGGTGAAAGGCGGGGATCAAATGCCCCCCCATCTCCAGAATGAAAACCGGCAGGGTCAGCACGGCAGCCAGAAGCGTATTGCGCCTCAGATGCGCGGTTTCGGCCTCCTTGCGCGCGGCGCTGTCCTCGACCGGCGTGTCCCCGCTGTCGATCGAGGCCGGATAGCCGGCTTTGGCCGCCGCCGCTTGCACGGCGCTTAGCATATCGGGGTGGTCAAACATCTGCACCTGCGCCTCTTCCGTGGCGAGGTTCACATGGGCCGAGACCACGCCCGGCACAGCCAGAAGCGCGCGTTCCACCCGCCCCACGCAGGAGGCGCAGCTCATCTCAGCGATCTGCAACCGGCGGGTGACGAGCCGGGCCGGGTAGCCGGCCTGCGCCAAGGCGTCGGACAACCTCGCGGTCTCCAACCCCGGGGCCGCGCGAAGGGTCACGCTTTCCGTCGCAAGATTAACCTGCGCTGCCTGCACCCCATCAAGGGTGCCGAGCACCTTTTCCACCCGTCCTACACAGGAGGCGCAGCTCATGTTTTCCACGCCAAAAGTCAGCGATATACGGTCATCCATCTTGGACCCCTTCCATTAAGTTGCCCCCTATGTGGGGCTTCCAGTCACTGGAGGGTCAAGAGGGTTCTGACATTTTTTATGCGGGGGGCGGCGGGCCCGGGGGCGGGCGCTAGCTGAGGGCTGCCAGCGTCTCGAGCGAGCAATCCCACCATTCCGTCGCCTGCAATCGGTAAACGTCTTCGGTCAGGAGGCGCGCAGCTTTTTGGCGGAGAGGTTCGTGCCGATCCATGAGTATCTAAACGATGTCACCGGGCGCAGTCCCTTCTTCAATGACAACGACGAAGTGGGGAAGCCCCGCCCCATAGCTGAGATGGACGCCTATTAGGTCGCGCTCGACGCGCTTTTGTCGCTGCCCAAACGCCAGCAACCCGAGGCAGAATTCATGGCGTTTTTAGAAGGGCTTTGGAAGGAACTTTGAGAGGGCTGTGCTGGTCGTTGCCGGCGGCCCTTCGCGAAACGCGGATTGCCACTGGGGCCCATTCTCTCGCGCATCGCCACACAGCGGCACGCCAGATCGGGCGGCAAAAAAGCCAGCCTGCATAAATAGATAAGTGGAAAAAGTGGTGCCCCCACACGGACTCGAACCGCGGACCTACTGATTACAAATCAGTTGCTCTACCAGCTGAGCTATAGGGGCACTGAGGGCTCATTTAGAGAAACCCACGCGGGGGTGCAAGAGGGGAAATGCGCTTTTCTTTCGGATTTTACACGGGCTGCGCGACGGGCTATTTAGCCCACAGGTTTGGACAGTTGATCGGAAAATCATGCAGCTCGTTTTGCATACTGGCGTTCATTTCACCGAAGACGAGCGGCTGCTGAAGTGTTTGCTGCGCAATCAGGATGAATTTGCCGAAGCCGGGGTCCGTGTGCCGGGGCCGAGCACCTATCGCACCCTGTTTCGCGACACGTTGAACGCGATGCATAAGACCGAGCCGTCGGAAGTGGCGCGCGATGTTTTGCTGGATGCGATTCTCGATGAGGGGCGGGCCGAGCGGGTGATCCTGTCGGACGCCAACTTCTTTCGCTCGCCCGCCACGGCCCTGCGTCACGGCATGCTCTATCCGGCCGCCCCGGTTCGCATGCGGCGCATGGCACGGCTGTTTCCCGAGGATGAGATCCGCGTCTTTATGGCGATCCGCAACCCGGCGACGCTGGTGCCGATGCTGTTTGAAAAAGCCGCCGATCAAAGCCCCGAAGGGTGCTGGGGCGATAGGGGGCCGGAGGATCTGCGCTGGTCCGAGACCATCGCCCAGATACGGGAGACCGCGCCGGAGATGCCGATCACCGTCTGGTGCAATGAAGACGCCCCGTTGATCTGGGCAGAGCTGATCCGCGAGATGGCCGGGCTCGCCTCGGAGACCAAGATCAAGGGCGCGTTTGACCTCTTGCATGCGATCATGTCTGCCGAGGGAATGCAGCGGTTTCGGGCCTATCTGCGTTCGCATCCGGACATGTCCGAGGTGCAAAAACGCCGGGTGATCACGGCCTTTCTCGATAAATTCGCGCTGGAAGACGAGATCGAGGAAGAGATCGACATGCCCGGGTGGACCGAAGATCTGGTGGCTGAGATGACCGCGGCCTATGACGCGGATGTCGAGGTTATCCGCGCCATGCCGGGGGTGACGCTGATCACGCCCTAGGGGCGGCCCCCGCCAGTTCCGTGATGACCTCATAGGCCATAGCCACATCCTCTGCCGTGGCGGTGAATGCGCCGGCCTGAAAACGGATCACCAGCGCGCCGTCGATGCGGGTCTGGGTCAGATAGATGCGGCCGTCGGCATTGATGCGGTTCAAAAGCGCTTGGTTATGCGCATCGAGGTCTGGGGTGTCCGCAGGGCTATGCCGAAAGGTAAAGAGCGAGAGCATCGGAGGGGTGGTGATCTCAAACCCATCGGTTGTCTCCAGCCGCGCGGCCAGCGCTTGCGCCCATGTCACATGGTTGCGGATCATCTCGCGCAGCCCCTCCAGCCCATGGGCGCGGATCAGGAACCACAGTTTCAACGCCCGAAAGCGGCGGCCCAGCGGCACGGACCATTCGGAGTAATTCACGATCCCATCCGCGCCATGGGTCTTGAGATATTCAGGCTGGATCGCCAGCGTGCGCACCAGATCTTCGGGGGCGCGCAGGAAATGCGTGGTGCAGTCGAACTGCGCGCCCAGCCATTTATGCGGGTTCAGCACAACGGAATCGGCCCGCTCCACCCCGGCCCAAAGGGTGCGGAACTCGGGGCAGATCATGGCAGACCCGGCCCAGGCGGCGTCCACATGGGTGTAGAGCCCTTCGGCTTCGGCCAGATCCATCACCGCGGCAATGTCATCGCTGGCTCCGGCACTGGTGCCGCCGGTGCAGGCGATGATCCCGGCGGGCAGATGGCCTGCGGCACGATCGGCGGCGATGGCGGCGCGCAAAGCCTCGACATCCATGGCGCGGTTCGGGCCTTGGGTGGGGATGCGGATCAGATTGTCTTCGCCAAGCCCCGCGATCCAGATCGCGCGGTCGATGGAAGTATGCACCTCAGCCGAACAATAGACCCGCAGCCGCGGCTGGCCCGACAGGCCCGCTTGGTTGCCCTGCCACGCCAAAGCCCGTTCGCGCATGGTCAGCACCGCGCAGAGCGTGGCGGAACTGGCGCTGTCCTGGATCACCCCGGTAAAGCCGCCCGGCAGCCCCACCGCCTGACGCATCCAGTCGCAGACGCGGGTTTCCAGCTCGGTCGCGGCGGGGGAGGTCTGCCACAGCATGCATTGCGCCGCGATGGCCGAGACGAAATATTCCGCCAGCACCGAGACCGGCGCGGCATTGGCGGGGAAATAGGCAAAGAAGCGGGGGTGTTGCCAATGGGTCATGCCCGGCATGATGGTCTGCTCGAAATCCTCGAAAATCGCCTGCATCGCCTCGGCGCTTTCGGGCGGGGCGTCGGGCAGGGCAGCGAGCACCGCCCCGGGCGCCACCTGCGCCCGCACCGGGCGTTTGCGCAGGCCCGCGTGATAGTCAGCGGCCCAATCGGCGGCGCGGCGGCCCCAGTGGCGAAACTCTTCCCAATTCATCGCAGCCCCTCAGACCGGTTCATCCCTCGCGCGTGGCGCATCTCACCCTCACTCCCTGACCCCGCCGCCCGCTTCTGCTCTTCAAGATTCCGCGCACAGGGGATATGCTGTTGATACCGCACCGATCTGGAGCGGCCTTTGACTTGTTAAGTAGCGATCAGGAGCCCGTCAAGAATGGCCACCCAACCCCCACTGCGCCGCACGGCCCGTTCCCTGCCGATTGCCCTGCTGCGCGCGCGCGAACGGGTGATGGGTCCGATCCGCGAAATCCTCAACGAAAGCGGGATTTCCGAACAGAAGTTCCGGGTGATCCGCGTGTTGGACGAATCCGGCCCGATGGAGCAGACCGCGCTGGCACAGGCGACCTGTCTACTGCTGCCGAGCCTGACGCGAATGCTGCGCGCGATGGAGCAGGAAGGTCTGCTGACCCGCGCCAGTGATCCGAAAGACGGGCGCAAATCCATCGTGACGGTGACGGACAAGGGCTGTCAGATTCTGCAGGACCACGCCGAGGACGCCGCCGCGCTTTTCGCGGATTTCGAAGCACGCTTTGGCAAGGAGCGGATGGAAGAGCTGCTCGACATGCTCGAAGACCTCGTGGCGCTGGACATGCGCAAAAAGGACTGAGGGGTAGGGCGGTCAGCCCTTGCCTTCCCCCCGGCGCACCGCAGAAATCCCGGCCAAGGCCATGCGCGCGGCATCGGCCTCGGTCACCATGGCGCCCTGTTGGCCCAAGGCCCGCATGTAAAGGCGCGCCTCTGCCTCCGGCCCGATCACCGCCAAGGACTGACCCAGCCAATAGGGCCGCGCCGCCGCAAGCTCCGCGCCGATCAATATCCCCGCAAGCTGCGCCTGCGCCGTGGGGGCGGGCAGGGTGTCGAGCATACGCTCCGTGCGCAGCGAGGCCAGACGCGCCGCCAGACGCTCGGGCCGCGACAGCCCATCGCTGAGCGCGTCGTCAAAGGCCGTGTCATCCAGTGCGGTGTCAGCCGGTGCTGGCCCATCGCCCAGCGTCGCGATCAACTCACCGGTCAGGAAATTCTGAAAGCTCACCACTTCGCCCGCGCTCACCTGCGCCCAAGCGGTCGTGGCCCCTGGCAGGCAGATCACCCCGTCCCAATCCTTGTTCAGGCTCAGGAAACCCGCGATCCGGGTCTCGGCCCCTTGCAGCAGGCCGCTCGGCGCGGTCTGTCGCAGGCCGGGGATGATCTGCAAATCAAAGGCAGCGGTCGCCCGCGCCACGGTCTCTGCCGCCACCGCATCGCAGGGCACCGCCCGCGGGGCAGCACCGGACCACAGCGGCAGCCCGGCGGCAAAGACCGGCAGGCGCGCGGGCAGATCCCAAGGCGCGATAAGCTGGGCCAGCGCGGCGTCGAAGCCCGCTTCCCCATCGTCCGATACCATGCCGCTGGTGGCCTCCAAGGCCGTGCCGCCCTGCATCGCCCAGACCGACAGGCGGCGCTCAAACCACTCCACGGCCAGCCAGTCTACCTGTCTCAGCTCTGCCATTCTGTCGCCTTTCATCTCCAAACCTCTGGCTGGCATAGGACGCGGGCGCGCCGGGTTCAATGCGCAAGCCCGCCTCAGCCCGCTTTCGCTGAATTGCTTTAAGCATGAAATATTTATCCTTGAACGAAATCAAAACCCGTTTTAGGCTTCCCCCAAACCGAACCAGAAGGGATTTTCGATGCGTGCAATCTGTCTTGGCGGCGGCCCTGCGGGGCTGTACTTCGCGATCTCGCTGAAACTGCGTCAACCCGATGCCGATGTGACCGTGCTGGAGCGCAACCGCGCGGATGACACATTCGGCTGGGGCGTGGTGCTCTCGGATGAAACGCTTGACAATCTTGAAGCCAACGACCCGGTCTCGGCCCGCGAAATCCGCAGCCATTTCGCCTATTGGGACGACATCGCCCTGCATCACAAGGGCAACACGATCCTCAGTTCGGGCCATGGTTTCTGCGGCATCGGGCGCAAGCGGCTCTTGCTGATCCTGCAAGACCGGGCGCGCGAGCTGGGCGTGAACCTGCAATTCGAGACCGAGGTCAAAGCCGCCTCGGACTATATGGATGACTATGATCTGGTGGTCGCCTCCGACGGGTTGAACTCGAAAACCCGGATGGAGTTCGAAGACAGTTTCAAACCCGACATCGACGTGCGCCGCTGCCCCTTTGTCTGGCTCGGCACGCATCAGAAGTTCGACAACGCCTTCACCTTCATCTTTGAGAAGACCGACAAGGGCTGGATCTGGGTCCATGCCTATCAATTCGACAAGGACACCGCGACCTTCATCGTGGAATGCAGCCAGGACACTTTTGACGCCTACGGCTTTGGCGAAAAGACCCAGGAAGAGACCATCGCGATCTGCGAGGAGATCTTCAAAGACCACCTCGACGGGCATAAGCTGATGACCAACGCCAGCCATATCCGCGGCTCGGCCTGGATCAAATTCCCCCGTGTGCTCTGCGAAAAATGGAGCCATGAGAATGTCGTGCTTCTCGGCGACGCCTCAGCCACCGCGCATTTCTCGATCGGCTCGGGCACGAAACTGGCGCTGGAATCCGCGATCTCTCTGGCCAAACATGTCACCGACGACAAGAACCTCAGCACCGCCTTTGAAAAATACGAAGAGGCCCGCCGCCTTGAGGTGCTGCGCCTGCAATCGGCAGCGCGCAACTCGGTCGAATGGTTCGAGGATGTGGAGCGCTATCTTGATCTCGACCCGGTGCAGTTGAATTACTCCATGCTGACCCGCAGCCAACGCATCAGCCATGAAAACCTGCGCGAGCGTGATCCCAAGTGGTTGGAAGGGGCCGAGAAATGGTTCCTTGAACAGGCAGGCGCCGACACCAACGGCCCCATCCGCGCGCCGATGTTCGCCCCGTTTCAACTGCGCGACATGCGGCTCAACAACCGCATCGTCGTCTCGCCCATGGCACAATACAAGGCGGTCGATGGCTGCCCGACCGATTGGCATCTGATCCACTACGCCGAACGCGCCAAAGGCGGGGCCGGGCTGGTCTATACCGAAATGACCTGCGTCTCACCGCAGGGCCGCATCACACCGGGCTGCCCGGGCCTCTATGCGCCCGAGCATGAGGCCGCCTGGAAGCGCCTGACCGATTTCGTCCATGCCGAGACCGACGCCAAAATCTGCTGCCAGATTGGCCATTCGGGCCGCAAAGGCTCGACGCAGGTCGGCTGGGAGGAAATGGACGCGCCGCTGAAAGCAGGCAATTGGGAGATCATCTCCGCCTCCGCGATCCCGTGGTCCGAGCGCAACGCCGTGCCCAAGGCCGCCACCCGCGAGGACATGGACCAAATCCGCGATGAATTTGTCGAGGCCACCCGCATGGCGGACCGCGCGAATTTCGACATGATCGAATTGCACGCGGCGCACGGCTATCTGATCTCATCCTTCATCTCGCCGCTGTCGAACCAGCGCGAGGATGAATATGGCGGCAGTCTGGAAAACCGCATGCGCTACCCGCTGGAAGTCTTCAAAGCGATGCGCGATGCCTGGCCCGAGGAAAAGCCGATGGCGGTGCGTATCTCGGCCACGGATTGGGTTGAAGAAGACGGCGTAACCCCCGAAGAAGCCGTGGAAATCGCGCGGATGTTCAGTGCGGCCGGGGCCGATATCATCGACGTGTCGGCGGGGCAGACCTCGAAACAGGCCAAGCCGGTCTATGGCCGCATGTTCCAGACCCCCTTCAGCGACCGCATCCGCAACGACGGCGGGATCAAGACCATGGCCGTGGGCAATATCTATGAGGCCGATCACGTCAATTCGATCCTCATGGCCGGCCGCGCCGATCTGGTCTGCCTCGCCCGGCCGCATCTGGCCGACCCCTATTGGACGCTGCATGCCGCGGCTGCCATCGGTGACCGCCATGCCGATTGGCCGCTGCCTTACGGCCCGGGCCGCGATCAGACATGGCGCTTGGCAGACCGCGCGGCGGAGATGGAGAAAGTATGAGCCATATCGTCATCACCGGCGGCGGCTCCGGCGTCGGGGCCGAGATTGCCCGCGCCGTGGCCGAGAGCGGCGCAAAGGTCACCATCATGGGCCGCCGCGAGGGACCGCTGCGCGAACAGGGGCTGCCGTTCCAGACCTGCGACGTGACTGACCCGGAGGCCGTGCAGGCGGCCTTTGCCGCCGCACGGGCCGAGAACGGCCCGATCACCGGGGTCATTGCCAATGCCGGCGCCGCCCATTCCGCGCCTTTCGACAAGATCACCGCGCAGGACATGAGCGACATGCTGGCGGTCAATGTCACCGGGGTCTTCAACGTCTGGCAGGCCGCTTTGGCGGAGATGAAAGCTGCAAAACAGGGCCGGCTTATCGCCGTGGCCTCCACCGCCGGGCTCAAGGGCTACCCCTATGTGGCAGGCTATGTCGCGGCGAAACACGGTGTCGTCGGCCTCACCCGTGCGCTGGCGCTGGAAGTGGCGCGCACCGGCATCACCGTCAACGCGATCTGCCCCGGTTTCATCGACACCCCGCTCTTGGACCGCTCGGTCGAGAATATCACTAAGACCACCGGCAAGAGCGCCGATGAAGCCCGCGCCATCCTGAAGCGCGCCAGCCCGCAGAACCGCTTTGTCGACACCGGCGAAGTCGCGGCCGCCGCGCTCTATCTGCTCTCCGACGCGGCAGCGGCGGTGAACGGCCATGCGCTGTCGCTCTCAGGGGGCGAGGTTTGAGCAACGCGGCCAAGGATCGTGTGCGTCTCTGGCTGCGGCTGCTGAAGGTCGTGCGTGGTCTGGAGCAGGATCTGCGCGACATTCTGCGTCGCGAGCATAACACGACGCTGCCACGTTTCGACGTGATGTCGGCCCTGTCACGTCACCCCGAGGGGCTGAAAATGAGCCAGCTTTCGGGGGTGCTGCGCGTGTCCAATGGCAATGTCACCGGCATCGCGGATCGGCTCAGCGAAGAGGGGCTGGTCGAGCGTATCGCCGTGCCGGGGGACCGCCGCGCGATGCTGCTGCGGCTGACGCCTGAGGGCAGTGCGCAATTCGCGCGTCAGGCGCAGGCCCATGAGGCGTGGATCAACGAAAAACTGCGCGGCATCTCGGCTGAGGACGCCCGCGCCATGGCGGACCGCCTCCAGGCCTTCGCCGCCCAAACGGAAGAAAAGGAACATAGCAATGCGCAGTGATGTCAAACATTTTCAGTGCGAGATCAAAGACCGGATCGCCACCGTGCGGCTCGACCGGCCCGACCGCAAGAACCCGCTGACATTCGACAGCTATGCCGAGCTGCGCGACTGGTTCCGCGATCTGGTCTATGCCGATGACGTCGATGTGGTGGTCTTTGGCTCCAATGGCGGCAACTTTAGCTCCGGCGGAGATGTGCATGATATCATTGGGCCTTTGACCCGGATGAACATGAAGGAACTGCTGCGTTTCACCCGTATGACCGGTGATCTGGTCAAGGCCATCGTGAACTGCGGCAAGCCGGTGATCGCCGCCGTGGATGGTGTCTGCGTCGGCGCCGGCGCGATCATCGCCATGGCCTCGGACCTGCGGCTGGCGACGGCGGAGGCCAAGACCGCCTTCCTCTTCACCCGCGTTGGCCTCGCCGGCTGCGACATGGGCGCCTGTGCGATCCTGCCGCGGATCATCGGCCAGACGCGGGCCGCGGAACTGCTCTATACCGGCCGCGCCATGACGGCTGAGGAGGGCGAACGCTGGGGCTTTTACAACCGGCTGGTGACGGCGGAGACGCTGGAAGACGAAGCGTTGAAGCTGGCGCAGAAAATTCAGGCAGGCCCGAATTTTGCGCATATGATGACGAAAACGATGCTGGCGCAGGAATGGGCGATGTCGATCGAACAGGCGATCGAGGCCGAGGCGCAGGCGCAGGCGATCTGCATGCAGACCGGCGATTTCGAGCGCGCCTATAACGCTTTCGTCGCCAAGGAACGCCCGGTCTTCGAAGGGGACTGAGCCAAGAACAATAAGCCAAATGAAAACTATGCGGGGAGGCATAAACCATGGCTGACAAAAGTTTTCTCGACTGGCCCTTTTTCGAGCCGCGCCACAGGGAGTTGGCGCTGGCGCTCGACAAATGGGCCGGGCAGGAGCTGAAGAATGTGGATCACTGCGACACCGACGGGGCGTGCCGTGATCTGGTAACCATGATGGGTCAAGACGGCTGGCTGCGCCACAGCGGCGCGGAGGGCGACGAGGTGCTGGATGTGCGCAGCCTTTGCCTGATCCGCGAAACCTTGGCGCGCCATGACGGGCTGGCGGATTTTTCCTTTGCGATGCAGGGGCTTGGCACCGGGGCGATCTCGCTTTTCGGCAGTGATGAGCAAAAGGCCGAATGGCTGCCCAAGACCCGTTCGGGGCAGGCGATCTCGGCCTTTGCGCTGACCGAGCCGCAGTCGGGTTCGGATGTGGCCAATTCCACCATGACCGCCAAGCCCGAGGGCGACGGCTATGTGCTCGACGGGCGCAAGACCTGGATCTCCAACGGCGGTATTGCCGACGTCTACACCGTCTTTGCCCGGACCGGCGAGGCGCCGGGCGCCAAGGGGCTGTCGGCCTTTATCGTGCCCGCCGACACGCCGGGGTTGAAGGTCGAGGAACGCCTCGACGTCATGGCGCCGCATCCGCTGGCGACCTTGCATTTCGATGGGGTGAAACTGCCCGGCTCGGCGCTTTTGGGCGGGGCGGGGCGCGGCTTTGCCATTGCCATGTCGGTGCTCGATGTCTTCCGCTCGACCGTGGCCGCCGCCGCTCTGGGCTTTGCCCGCCGCGCGCTCGACGAAGCACTTCAGCGGGTGACCAGCCGGCAGGTGCAGGGCGCACCGCTGAGCGAATTGCAACTGGTTCAGGGCCATATCGCGGATATGGCGCTGAATGTCGACGCGGCTGCGCTGCTCGTCTACCGCGCCGCCTGGACCAAGGACAGCGGCGCGCCGCGTGTCACGCGGGAAGCGGCCATGGCCAAGCTCTTTGCCACCGATCAGGCGCAAAAGGTGATCGACACGGCGGTGCAATTACACGGCGGCGATGGGGTGCGCCATGGTGAGGCGGTCGAACGACTTTACCGCGAAATCAGGGCCTTGCGCATTTACGAAGGCGCGTCAGACGTGCAACGTGTCGTCATCGCACGCCAGACCTTGGGGGCCATGGGATGAAGCTTTATCAAAGTGCACATGAAGACACATTCACCCGCGACAACCTGCCGCCGATGGATCAATGGCCAAAGTTCAGCCTTGACGGTTTCGACTATCCCGAGCGCTTGAACGTCGGCGTTGAACTTACTGATTCCATGGTCGAAAAAGGGTTCGGTGACCGGACCGCCCTGATCGGCAACGGCCGCCGCCGGACCTATAAGGAATTGGCGGATTGGACCAACCGCCTTGCCAGCGCGATGGTCGAAGACCTTGGGTTGAAACCCGGCAACCGGGTGCTTATCCGCTCGGCCAATAATCCGGCGATGGTGGCCTGCTGGTTGGCGGCGACCAAGGCCGGGGCGGTGGTGGTCAATACCATGCCCATGCTGCGCGCGGGCGAGCTGTCGGCGGTGGTCGACAAGGCCGAGATCAGCCATGCTTTCTGCGACACGCGCTTGATGGACGAGATGACGCTCTGTGCGAAATCCTCCAAATATCTCAAGACCGTGGTGGGCTTTGACGGCACCAGCAACCATGATGCAGAACTGGACCGTCTGGCGCTGGAAAAGCCGGTTCAGTTTGACGCGGTTCAGACCGCGCAGGACGATGTCGCCCTGCTGGGGTTCACTTCAGGAACGACAGGCAACCCCAAGGCAACAATGCATTTTCACCGCGATCTTCTGATCATCGCGGATGGCTATGCCCGCGAAGTGCTGGGCGTGACACCCGAAGACATCTTCGTCGGCTCGCCCCCCTTGGCCTTTACCTTTGGCCTTGGCGGTCTTGCGGTTTTCCCGCTCCGCTTTGGCGCCGCGGCGACGCTGCTGGAAACCGCCAGCCCGCCCAATATGATCGAGATCATCGAGAAGTATAAGGCCACCGTCTGTTTCACCGCCCCCACGGCCTACCGCGCCATGTTGCAGGCGATGGAAGAGGGCGCGGACCTCAGCAGCCTGCGCGCTGCGGTTTCGGCCGGGGAAACGCTGCCCGCGCCGGTCTATCATGAGTGGCAGGAGAAGACCGGCAAGCCGATGCTCGACGGGATCGGCGCGACGGAGATGCTGCATATCTTCATTTCCAACCGTTTCGACGACCACCGCGCCGCCTGTACTGGCAGGCCGGTCACCGGCTATGAAGCGCGGGTGATTGACGCCGAGGGCCATGAGGTGCCGCGCGGGGAAGTGGGCCGTCTGGCGGTGCGCGGGCCGACCGGCTGCCGCTATCTCGGCGATCCAAGGCAGGCGGACTATGTGAAGGACGGCTGGAACATCACCGGCGACAGTTTCACCATGGATGAAGACGGCTATCTGCATTTTGCCGCGCGCAACGATGATATGATCATCAGTTCCGGCTATAATATCGCCGGGCCGGAGGTTGAGGCGGCGCTGCTGAGCCATCCTTTCGTCAGCGAATGTGGCGTGGTGGCCGCCCCGGACGAGGCGCGCGGCTCGATTGTGCAAGCGCATGTGGTTCTGGTCGAAGGGGCTGCGGAAGATGCCTTGACGATCAAGACCTTGCAGGATCATGTTAAAGCGACAATCGCGCCCTATAAATATCCGCGTGACATTCGGTTCCTCAAGGAACTGCCAAAGACCGCCACCGGGAAAATCCAGCGTTTCGCGCTGAGAGAGGACAAATGAGCACTTTCGACGAAGCCTCCAAAGGCGCAAAGATGAGTTTTGCCAAGGATAAATCCTATGGCGATTACCTTGGGCTGGATCAGATCCTGACGACGGAAAACCCGCTCGACATGGCGCATGACGGGCTGTTGTTCATCATCCAGCATCAGACATCCGAGCTTTGGATGAAACTGGCGATCCATGAGCTGACAGCCTGTCGCGCGGCACTGCAAGCTGGGGAATTGCGCCAGAGTTTCAAGATGTTGACCCGTGTGGCGCGGATCTTTGAACAGCTCAATTCCGCATGGGACGTGCTGCGCACCATGACGCCAAGCGAATATACCGTCTTCCGGCCGCACCTTGGCGCCTCTTCTGGCTTTCAGTCCTATCAATACCGTCTGATCGAATACCTGCTCGGCAACCGGATCGCGGCGCTGACCAAACTGCATGAACATACGCCGGAGCCCCATGCGGCGCTGCTGGCGGAGATGGAGCAGCCGAGCCTTTATCAGGTGGCGATTGACCTTTTGTGCGCGCGGATGGGGGAGCCGTCGCTCGCGGGCAGCCCCGAGCCACGGGCCTGGGCGGCAAAACCCGAGGTGCAGGCGCTCTGGCAGAAGGTTTATGAAGACCCGACAACCCATTGGGAACTCTACGAATTGGCCGAGAAGTTCGTCGATCTCGAAGACTATTTCCGCCGTTGGCGCTTTAATCACGTCACCACCGTCGAGCGGATCATCGGTTTCAAGCGCGGCACCGGGGGCACCTCGGGGGTGACCTATCTGCGCAAAATGCTCGAAGTGGAGCTGTTCCCCGAGCTTTGGCATGTGAGAGGAGCGCTGTAAGTGTCTGTTTTGAAAAAAGATCAGTTTGTTCTGCCCGAAGGGGTGATCTACCTCGACGGCAACTCGCTGGGGCCGCTGCCCAAAGCCGCCGCCGCACGGGTGCAGGAGATGATCACGGCCGAATGGGGCGAGATGCTGATCCGGGGCTGGAACCAGGCCGGCTGGATGGAGCAGCCGACGCGGGTGGGCAATATGGTCGCCGGGGTGGTCGGTGCGCCGGAAGGCTCGGTCGTCATGGGCGACACGCTGTCGATCAAAGTGTTTCAGGCGCTGGCCGCGGCGGTGAAACTGCGCCCCGGGCGCCGGGTGATCCTGTCGGACACCGGGAACTTCCCCTCCGACCTTTACATGGCCGAAGGTTTGGTCGGGCTGTTGGAACAGGGCTATGAGCTGCGCAGCGTCGCGCCGGAAGAGGTGAAGGACGCGATTGGCGAAGACATTGCCGCCGTGATGCTGACGGAAGTCGATTACCGCACGGGCCGCAAGCATGACATGAAGGCGATGACCGAACTCGCCCATGCCAGCGGCGGGGTGATGATCTGGGATCTGGCGCATTCGGCGGGCGCGCTGCCGGTGGATCTCGAAGGCTCCAACTGCGAATTTGCGGTGGGCTGCACCTATAAATATCTCAACGGCGGGCCGGGCGCGCCGGGGTTCATCTATGTGCGCCCCGATCTGGCGGATGAGGTGCAGCCGGCGCTGGCGGGCTGGCTCGGGCATCGCCAGCCCTTTGCCTTTGATCTGGATTACAAACCGGGGCAGGGCATCGAGCGGATGCGCGTGGGCACGCCGCCGGTGATCCAGCTGACCGCGCTGGAAGTGGCGATGGGGCTTTGGGCCGACGTCGACATGCAAGAGCTCCGTGCCGCCTCGATCGCCTTGCAGGAACAGTTCATCGAAGAGATCGAGCGCGATGTGCCGCAGCTGACCCTCGCCAGCCCGCGGAATAGCGCCGAGCGGGGCAGTCAGGTCTCTTTCCGTTTCGAGGAAGGCTATGCCGCGATGCAGGCGGTGATCGACCGGGGCGTGATCGGCGATTTCCGCGCGCCGGACATCATGCGCTTTGGCTTCACGCCGCTTTATATAGACGCCGAGGATGTCTCCAAAGCTGTGGCGATCATCCGCGATGTGATGGAGAACCGCCTCTGGGACAAGGAAAAATACAAGACCCGCGCGCGGGTGACCTGACAGTGTCAGGCGCAGCCGTTAAGCTGGCAGAACGACCCAACAGAACGGGCCCGTCAAAGAGGCCCAAACCAACCAAGGGAGAAGGAAATGAAGATGAAATCACTGGTGATGGCGGCCTCGGTCGCGGCATTGGCGGCAGGCGGCGCATGGGCCGAAGAGGGCAAGGTGAAGGTCGGCATGATCACCACGCTCTCGGGCGGCGGCGCGGGTCTTGGCATCGACGTGCGCGACGGCTTTATGCTGGCGACCAAGATGGCCGGCAACGAGAACCTTGAAGTCGTGGTCGAAGACGACCAGCGCAAGCCCGAGATCGCGGTGCAACTGGCCGACAAGATGATCCAGTCCGAAAAGGTCGATGTGATGACCGGCATCATCTGGTCCAACCTTGCCATGGCCGTGGTGCCGGCGGCGACGGCGCAGGGGAAATTCTACCTCTCGCCCAACGCCGGTCCTTCGGCGCTGGCGGGCAAGGGCTGCAACCCGCTTTACTTCAACGTGGCATGGCAGAACGACAACCTGCATGAAGCGGCAGGGGCCTATGCCAATGACGCAGGCTACGAGAACACCTTCATGCTGGCGCCGAACTACCCGGCGGGCAAGGACGCGCTGACCGGCTACAAACGCACCTATGAGGGCGAGGCGGCGGGGGAGGTCTATACCGATCTGGGCCAGACCGACTATGCCGCCGAGATCGCGCAGATCCGGGCCTCGGGTGCGGACAGCGTGTTCTTCTTCCTGCCCGGCGGGATGGGGATTTCCTTCCTCAAACAATATGCCAACTCTGGCGTCGAACTGCCCGTTGTCGGCCCGGCCTTCAGCTTTGACCAAGGCATCTTGCAAGCCGTGGGCGAGGCCGCGCTTGGCATCAAGAACACAAGCCAGTGGAACAAGGACCTCGACAATGAAGCCAACAAGGCATTCGTCGAAGCCTTCCAGGAGGAATACGACCGTCTGCCATCGCTCTACGCGAGCCAAGGCTATGACACCGCGAACCTCTTGTTGAGCGCGATGGAGAAGGCCGATGTCTCGGATGCCGAAGCCTTTGGCGCGGCGTTGAAGGAAGCCGATTTCGACAGCGTGCGCGGCAAGTTCTCCTTTGGCAACAACCAGCACCCGGTGCAGGATTACTATGTGCGTGAAGTGGTGAAAGAGGGCGATGTTTACACCAACAAGCTCATCGGCCCCTCGCTGACCGACCACGCGGACGCCTACGCGGCTGACTGCAAAATGTAATCCCGCGCGGCCCCGGCGAGCCGTCGGGGCCGACATTTCCATGCATTCACGCCGGGCATCGTCCGGCGCGCCGGGAGGCTTTGCCAAATGTCACTCATCCTGCTCATTGAACAGGTGCTCAACGGGGTCCAATCCGGGATCATGCTGTTTCTAATGGCAGCGGGGCTCACGCTCATCTTCGGGGTCATGGGGCTCATTAACCTCGCCCATGGCTCGCTTTACATGGTCGGCGCTTTTGCGGCGGCGGCGGTGGCGGCGGCGACGGGGTCGTTCCTCTTGGCGCTGGTGGCGGCTTTGGCTGCGGCGGCACTTGCGGGCTGTCTGATCGAGATGACGGTGATCCGCAGGCTTTACGACCGCGACCACCTCGACCAAGTTCTCGCCACCTTCGCGCTGATCCTGATCTTTTCCGAAGGCACGCGGTTTCTCTTTGGCTCCTTCCCGCTGTTTCTCGACATTCCGGCGGCCCTTTCCGGCCCGGTGATGCTGCCGGGAGGCATCCAATATCCGCTCTATCGCCTCGTCATCATCGGCGTCGGTCTGGCGATTGCCGCCGGTCTCTTCCTGCTGATCGCCCGCACCCGTATCGGCATCCAGATCCGCGCGGGTGAGGCCGACCGCGAGATGATCGCGGCGCTTGGCGTCGACATTGCCAAGCTCTACACGCTGGTCTTCGCCCTCGGCGCGGCGCTCGCCGGACTCGCCGGTGCGCTGGTGGGGGCGATCCAGTCGGTCCAGGTGGGCATGGGCGAGCCGGTGCTGATCCTTGCCTTCGTCGTCATCGTCATCGGCGGCATCGGCTCGATCAAGGGCGCGCTGATCGGGGCGCTGCTGGTGGGGCTGACGGATACGCTCGGCTCGGTGCTGCTGCCGCTCTTCTTCGCCAATTTCATGGAAGCCTCTGCGGCCACGTCGGTCGGCTCCTCGCTCGCCTCCATGTCGATCTATATTCTCATGGCGGGGGTCTTGTTGTTCAAACCCACCGGCCTTTTCGGGGAGGCCTGAGCCATGCAGCGCGAAACCATTGTAAACACCTTTCTGTTCCTGCTGCTGCCCGGCACGGCGCTGGTGGCCTTTGCCCTTGACGAGCCCTTTATCATCACGCTGGCCACCAAGGCCGCGATCCTCGCGCTGGCGGGCGTCGGGCTGAACATCGCGCTTGGGCTTGGCGGGCTGGTGAGCTTTGGCCATGCGGCGTTTTTCGGCCTCGGCGGCTATGCCATGGGCATTCTCGCCGCCCATGCCCAAAGCTACACGCCGCTGATGGAAAGCCCCTTTCTGATCGAAGGCACCAAATCGATGCCGGTAATCTGGCTGGTGGCATTGGTTGTCTCTGCCCTCGCGGCGCTGTTGATCGGCGCGCTCTCGCTGCGCACCTCCGGCGTCTATTTCATCATGGTGACGCTCGCCTTCGGGCAGATGCTTTTCTACTTCGCGATCTCCTGGCCCGCCTATGGCGGTGAGGATGGGCTCTCGATCTATGTGCGCAACGGCTTTCCGGGGCTGAACACGCTGGACCCGCTGACCTTCTTTAGCATCGCCTTTGTCATCCTCGCAGCCGTTCTGTTCTTTGCCGGCCGTCTTGCCCGCGCGCCCTTTGGGCTGGCGCTTTCAGCGGCGCGGCAGAACGCGGAGCGGGTCGAAAGCGTGGGCCTTGCGCCGTTCCGGCTGCGGCTGGTGGCCTTTGTGATCTCGGGCGCGGTGACCGGGCTGGCGGGCGCGCTTTTTGCCGATCTCAACCGCTTTGTCAGCCCGACGATGTTCAGCTGGCAGACCTCGGGCGAGATCATGGTGTTCGTCATCCTTGGCGGGGTGGGGCGCTTGTTTGGCCCGGTGGCCGGGGCGGCGCTGTTCATCTTGCTGGAGCATGTGCTGGGCGGGCTTTCGGAGTTCTGGCATATCTATCTGGGGCTGCTGCTCCTGCTCGTCGTGCTCTTTGCCCGCGGCGGCATGATCGGCCTGATCGCGGGACGGGAGGTGGCCCATGACTGAAGCACTTTTGGATGTGCGCAACCTGCACAAGAGCTTTGGCGCGTTGAAGGCGACGGACGATGTCTCGCTGACCCTGCGCGAGGGCGAAATTCACGCGCTCATTGGCCCCAACGGCGCGGGGAAGTCGACGCTGATCAAACAGATCGCGGGCGGGCTGCGCTCGGATTCGGGCACGGTGCATTTCGCCGGGCGGGACGTGACGCCGCTCAGCACCGTGCAGCGCGCGCGGGCGGGGCTGGGGCGGACGTTTCAGATCTCCTCGCTGGCGATGGAATATACCGTGTTGCAAAACGCGGTGCTGGGCGCGCTTGGTCAATCGGGCCGGGTGATGCGTTTCTTTGCCCCGGTGATGCGGCAGGCCGAGCTGCGCGCGGAGGCGTTGCGGGCGTTGGAACTCGTCGGTCTTGCGGACCATGCGAGCAAACGCACCGCGGACCTCTCGCATGGGCTGCGGCGGCAGTTGGAGGTTGCGGTGGCCCTGACCCTGCGGCCCAAAGTGTTCCTGATGGATGAACCGATGGCCGGGCTGGGGGCAGGCGGCTCGAAAGCGCTGACCGGCTTTCTTGATGGGCTGCGCGCCGAGGCGCCGATCCTGTTGGTGGAACATGACATGGACGCGGTCTTTGCCCTCGCGGACCGGATTTCGGTGCTGGTTTACGGCCAGATCATCGCCACCGGCACCGCGGCAGAGATCAAGGCCGACCCACAGGTCCGCGTGGCCTATCTGGGCGAGGAGGACGCGGCATGAGCCTGCTGGAACTGAATGGGATCACCGCCGCCTACGGCCCCACACAGGCGCTTTTCGGCGTTGATCTGGCGCTGGAGCAGGGCGAGGTCTGCGCGCTGATGGGGCGCAACGGGATGGGCAAATCCTCAACCATCAAGGTGATCTGCCGGATGCTGAGACACGGCGAGGGCGCTGTTCGTTTTGACGGGCGCGACATCGGCGGGCTGCCCAGCTTCCGCGCCGCACAGGCCGGCATCGGGCTGGTGCCCGAAGGCCGCCGCTGCTTTGCGCCGCTCACGGTGCATGAAAACCTCATTGCTGCCGCGCGCCCTGGCGCTTGGGACGAAGCGCGGGTGACCGCCTTGTTCCCGCGTCTGGGGGAGCGGCGCGATCAGGCCGCAGGCTCGCTCTCGGGGGGTGAGCAACAAATGCTGGCCATTGGCCGGGCGCTGATGACCAACCCCAAACTGTTGCTTCTGGATGAGGCAACCGAAGGGCTGGCCCCGGTCGTCCGGCAGGAAATCTGGGCCGCTGTGGCCCAGCTGAAGCGTGACAGCGGCTTGGCGCTGCTGGTGGTGGACAAATCCCTCGCCGAGCTGCGCCGGATCGCGGATCACGCGGTCATTCTCGAACGCGGACGCTCGGTCTGGGCCGGTCCAATGCCCGCGCTGGACGCGCAGGTTGCCGATACATTTCTGGGTGTCTGACCCATCTACCAAAAGGAAAATCTCATGTCTCATCAAGTCATCCAGCCCGAAGGCTGGGCCCCCGCCAAAGGCTATGCCAACGGTATTCTCAGCGCCAATGGTCATCTCTTCGTGGGCGGCCAGATCGGCTGGACCGCGGATCAGAAGTTCGAATGCCATGACTTCATCGGCCAGATGAAACAGGCGCTGCAAAACATCCGCGAGGTGGTCGAGGCGGCGGGCGGCAAGCCCGAGGATATCACCCGTCTGACGTGGTATGTGACGGATAAGAAAGAATATCTCGCCGCGCAAAAGGACGTGGGCCGGGCTTACCGGGAAATCCTTGGCAAGCATTTCCCGGCCATGGCAATGGTCGTGGTGGCCGATCTGATCGAAGATGAGGCCAGACTTGAGATCGAAGCCGACGCGGTGATCGCGCGTTAAGCTGCGGCTGTGCTCAGCCTCGGCGGCGCAGCGCAGGCAGCGCCGCCGAGAAGGCCGAGGAGAGCGCGAAAAACGCGGCGGCGATGCTGACGATGCTCGGCCCCGTGGGCGTGTCGAACTCCAGCGAAGCCATCAGGCCGCCGAGCGCGGCAAGCGCGCCCAGGACCATCGCCCAGAGCGCCATGGTCTCCGGGGTACGGGCAAAGGGGCGGGCGGTGGCAGCGGGGATGATCAGCATGGCGGCAATGAGCAGCGCGCCGACGACTTTGATCGCCACGGCCACCATGATCGCCAGCGCCAGTGTCAGGATCAATTGCTCCCGTTTCGGGTTCCCGCCAGAGGCTTGGGCCAGGTCCGGGTTCAACGTCGCCGCGAGCAGCGCCGACCAACGCCAGGCCAGCAGCAAGGCCACCGCCAGCGCACCGCCCCAGATCACCGCAAGGTCAAAGCGGGTCACGGCCAAAATCTCCCCAAAGAGGTAGGACGACAGGTCCACCCGCTGTCCCGGCAACAGCGACACCGCCACCAGCCCAAGCGCCAGCGCGGAATGGGCCATGACGCCCAAAAGCGCATCGGCACTCACATTGCGGCCCGAGAGCGTGCTGATCACCAGCGCCATCACCAAGGCCACCAAGAGCACCCCTGCGGTGATGGGCAGCTCCGTGGCCAGCGCCAGTGCCACGCCTAGGAGGGCAGCGTGGCTTGTGGCATCCCCGAAATAGGCCATGCGCCGCCAGATCACGAAACAGCCCAAGGGGGCGGCGGCCAGCGCCACGCCCAACCCGGCAAGGGCGGCGCGCAGGATAAAGTCGTCAAGCATTCTCGGTCTCTTTATGCTGGCGGTCGCAGGCGCCGTGATGGTGGTGGTGGTGATGGTCGTGGTCATGCCGGTAGAGCGCCAGCGCCCCTTGGGTACCGGTGCCGAAAAGCGCGCGGTATTCCGGCGCTTCGGATACGGTCTCGGGCGTGCCTTCGCAGCAGATATGACCGTTGAGGCACAGCACCCGGTCGCTTGCCGCCATGACCACATGCAGATCATGGCTCACCATCAGCACGGCGCAGCCAAGGTCTTGGCGCACCGCTTCGATCTGGCGGTAAAAGGCGGCGGAGCCGGGCTGGTCGAGCCCTTGGGTTGCCTCATCGAGGATCAGCAGATCGGGTTTTTCCAGCAGCGCACGGGCCAGCAGCACGCGCTGGAACTGGCCGCCGGAGAGGTCCACCATCTGCCGCTCGGCAAGATCCGACACGCCAGCGGTGGCCAGCGCGGCCCGGAGCGCCTCCGGCGCACGGCGGCGGGGCAGGTTGACGAAGCGGCGCACGGTCAGCGGCAGGGTGCCGTCGATCTGCAACTTTTGCGGCACATAGCCGATCCGCAGCCCCGGCTTGCGGGTGATCTTGCCCGCAGCCGGTTTGAGCGCCCCGATCAAGGCGCGCAACAGGCTGGATTTGCCGGAGCCATTGGGGCCAACGACGGTCACGATCTCGCCCCGCCGAAGGGTGAAATTCACATCGCGCAGCACGGTCTGCCCGTCATGGCGCAGGGTCAGGCCAGAAGTCTGGATCAAGCTCATTTGTCGGGGTCACCTTTCTGGCAGGCGGGGCAGAGACCTTCGGCCTCGACCACGCTGCGCTCGATCCGAAAGCCCGCCGCGCGGGCGGCATCGCCGAGACGGCTTTGCGACGGCAGGGTCTCAGCCTCGGCCACCGAGCGGCAGCCGCGGCAGATCAGAAAGGCCGGCGCGTGGTCCGCGCCCGGCTGCACACAGCCGACATAGGCATTCAGCGCTTCGACCTTATGCGCGAGCCCCGCCTTCACCAAAAAATCCAAGGCGCGGTAGGCCACCGGGGGCTGCGCGCCCAGACCCTCTGCCGAGAGATGCGCAAGCAGATCATAGGCGCCCAGAGCGCGGTGCTCGGCCAGCAAAATCTCCAGGGCGCGGCGGCGCACCGGGGTCAGGCGCAGCCCCCGGGCCGCGCATTGCGCTTCGGCGGCCTGCATCGTGCTGCGCATACAGGCGGCGTGGTCGTGGTCACGAAATTCAATGGCGGACATGGCGGCCTCCGGTGGTTTTGGGATTGATATGATATAACATCATTGCTAGCAAGGTGATATTATAACATTACGAGGATCTACCATGTTTCGTTTCTCCTTGCCTGCTGCGGTTCTTGCCGCCAGCTCGGCCCCGCTTTGGGCGGATGTGCCTGCCGTCGCCACCGATATCGCGCCGGTGCAGGCGCTGGTGGCGCAGGTGATGAAAGGGGTGGGGGAGCCGGCGCTTATCGTGCCGCCCGCCGCCTCGCCCCATGGCTATGCCATGCGCCCCTCCGAAGCCCGCGCGTTGAGCGGCGCGGATCTGGTCGTCTGGGTTGGCCCGGCGCTGACCCCGTGGTTGGCCGAGCCTTTGGAGACTTTGGCCGGGGAGGCGCAGCATCTGGCGCTTATGGCGCAGCCCGGCACCCGTGTCCTTGGCTTCCGCGAAGGGGCGCGTTTCGAAGCGCATGATCATGGCGATGACGAAGGTCATGGTGATGTGCATCATGAGGATGAGGGCCACGATCACGAGGGGCATGATCACGACGGGCATGATCACGAGGGCCACAACCACGAGGGCCACGCCGATGAGGCCCACGCCGATCCCGCAGGTCACGACGGCCATGGGCATGGCAGCGATGACCCCCATGTCTGGCTGGATCCGCGCAATGGGCAGCTTTGGCTGGGCCAGATCGCGGTCACCCTGGCCGAGCTCGACCCCGACAACGCCGCGCAATACCGCGCGAATGCGGCCGCAGCACAGGCCGAATTGGCCGCGCTTGAGGGCGAGATCGCGGAACGGCTCGCCCCGGTCAAGGACCGCCCCTTCATCGTTTTCCACGACGCCTACCATTATTTCGAGGCCCGTTTCGACATTGAGGCCGTCGGCGCCATCAGCGAAAACGACGCCCGCACGCCCGGCGCGGCTCGTGTGGCGGAGCTGCGCGAGCTGGTGCGTGACAGCGGGGCAAAATGCGTCTTTGCGGAGCCGCAGTTCAACCCCGGTCTCATTGCCGCAGTGAGCGAGGGGCAGGGAATCAAGACCGGCACGCTGGACCCGATCGGGGCAGAGCTTGCGCCGGGGGCTGGGCTTTACACCGATCTGCTGCGCGGCATGGCCGAGGGCATGGCGAACTGCCTGTCGGACTAGGCCGCGCGGTCAGACCGGGTTGCTGCGAAACCCGACAATCAGCTGGCGCAGTCCAAGGGCTGCGCCGGCGACGATGGCGGCCAAGGTCACCGGGCCGCTGAAGGCCAGCACCGAGATCGCGGAGATACCTTGGCCGATGGTGCAGCCCATGGCGATCACCGCCCCCGCTCCCATCAGCCCCGCGCCAAAGATCTGTCGGCGCAGCTCGCGCGGGTCCTCGCAGGCTTCCCAACGGAAATGCCCCTGCCAGAGCGAGCCGATAAAGGCCCCGACCCAGACCCCCGCGACCGAACCAATGCCAAAGCTGAGCGGGCGCACCGAGCCTTGCATCGCATAGAGCAGGGTTTCCCCCACCGGTGCGGCATAGCTGTGCGAAAGCAGCGTCTGCGCGCCAAAGCCGTTGCGGGCGAGCCAGGCGGTGCCGGCCCAGCCTGACACCACGGCAAGCCCTGCAACACTGCCCCAGATCACCGCCCGCAGGTCACGCCGGAAATCCCGCGCCGCCAGCATCAGCAGACAGAGCAGCAGCCCCAGCCCCATGCCGATCAGCGGCACCGACCCGCCGGTGAGGGCGGCCAGCGCATGGGCAATCCCGTCCGGCGGGCCGTGGTTGAGACTGCGGGGAAAGAGCAGCATTCGCGCCGGGGCGAGCGGGCCGCTCAGCACCGCAAAGGCGGTCAGCCCCATGACCAGGACGATGACAAAGGCGCGCAGATCACCGCCGCCAAGCCGCGCCAGCGCGCCATAGCCGCAGGTGCCGGCCAGCGCCATGCCATAGCCGAACAGCAACCCGCCCGCGATGGCGGGGGCCCAGGCGAAGTGCACGCCGAGGTAAAAGGCGCGGTCGATGTTGATCAGACCCAAAGCCGCCAGCGCGAAGCTGCCGAAGATCGCCACGCCAATCGCCAGCCCCCACATCCGCATCCGCTGGGAAGAGCCGCCATAGAGCATGTCCTCGATCGCGCCCAGGGTGCAAAACCGCCCCAGACGGGCCGCGAGGCCCAGCAACATGCCGCCGACTCCGCCCAGCAGGGCGGCGGTCAGGGGCTGGCCGAAAAGCTCAATCATCTTTGCAGAACAATTCGTAGACCAGTTCCAGCATCTTGCGCGGACGGTCATCGGCGAGCCGGTAAAAGATCGTCTTGCCCTCACGCCGGGGTTCGACCAGACCCTCCAGCCGCAGCCGCGACAATTGCTGCGACACCGCCGCCTGTCGGCTCGACAGCAGGGCTTCCAACTCGCTCACCGATTTCTCGCCCGAGACAAGATGGCACAGGATCATCAGCCGCCCCTCATGGCTGATCGCCTTAAGGAAGTTTGACGCGGTCACAGCATTGCTGAGCATCCGGTCCATGTCCTCTTCGGACATATCCGGGGTGATGACGGGCAGGGCGGTCATTCGGTCATATCCTCATCTTCGGGGGGCGCATAGCTGGTCTTGTCGGTCAGCAGACGCGCGAGCAGCGGCCAAAAGAATTCCGGGCCCGGATAGCCTTCGAGGCGGCCCAGTTCCGCGCCCTCTTCGACCAGAAGAAATGTCGGCGTAAAGACCACGGCGCGGGCGGTGTCGACCGTGTCGCCCACCTCCGAAATATCGACCCGGCGCAGTGGCGCAAATTCCCCCTCGGCGGTCTTGGGATAGGCGGGGGCGATCTCTTCGTTCCAGCGCTCGCAATAGACGCAGCCGGGCTGTTCGACCATCACCAGTTCCACCGCCCATGCGGGCAGGGCGGTCAGAGCGGTGAGGCTCAGGGCGGTTAATATACGGATCATCGGCCTGCCTGATTGACGTTTGGAGAACGCTCAACGTAATTTGAATATGAATTTCGATCAAGCGCTACGCGACATGACGCCGCGCAATGGGGGATACATGTTCGACATCAGCTATGCTGGCGCCTTATTTGCCGGTCTGCTCAGCTTTTTCACACCCTGCATCCTGCCGATGGTGCCCTTCTACCTGAGCTATATGGCAGGTCTCAGCGTGACCGAGTTGCGCGGGGACGGGGTGATTGCACCGGGCGCGCAGCGGCGTCTGGTGCTGTCGTCGGTGCTGTTCGCACTTGGGGTGACGACAATTTTCGTGCTGCTGGGCATGGGGGCGACGGCTCTGGGGCAGTTGTTCACGCAATATCTCGAGCCGCTCAGCTGGGTCGCGGCGGCGATCTTGTTGCTGTTCGGCCTGCATTTTCTCGGCGTGGTCAAAGTGCCGCTGCTCTACCGCGAAGCGCGGCTTGAGGGCGGCGGCAAACCCACGTCGGTCTGGGGCGCCTATGTGATGGGGCTGGCCTTTGGCTTTGGCTGGACGCCCTGTGTGGGGCCGGCACTGGCGGCGATCTTGATGATTGCCTCGGGCATGGGCGATGTCTGGCACGGCGGTCTGCTGCTCGCGGCCTATGGCGCAGGGATGACCGCGCCTTTCGTGGTGGCAGCGCTTTTTGCGAAACCGTTCCTGAACTGGGCCTCGCGGAATATGGCGCTGGTGCAGAAGGTCGAAAAGGTCATGGGCGCCATGCTGATCCTTTTTGCTGTGCTGATCGTGACCGGGGGCGTACAATGGATCGCAGATGTGATGATCCGCTGGTTCCCCAGCTTCACAACATTGGGCTAACTTAGGGAGGAGGCCGATATGCGTTTTTCAAGGATCTTTGCCACCGGCTTGGCCGCCGTTCTGGCACTGCCGCTGGCGGCGGCGGAAATGGGCGATGACGGGCTGCATAAAACCAGCTGGATGCGCGACACCTTCAAAGACCTGCGCGAGGATTTGGAAGAGGCCAATGCCGAGGACAAGCGGCTCATGCTGATGTTCGAACAGCGCGGCTGTGTCTATTGCACCAAGATGCATGAGGAGATTTTCCCGACCGAGGTGATCGCCGACTATCTCGATGAGAATTATTTCGTCGTGCAGTTGAACCTGCATGGCGACATCGAAGTCACGGATTTCGATGGGGAAACCCTGTCGGAAAAGCAGATGGCGCGGAAATGGGGGATTCTGTTTACCCCCACGATGATGTTCCTGCCGCAAGAGGTGCCGGAAGCGGCCACCGCCCCGCAGGCCGCCGTGGCGGTGATGCCCGGTGCCTTTGGCGTTGGCACCACATTGGACATGCTCACCTGGGTGAACGAAGAGCGCTATGCCCTTGACGGCGATGAGGATTTTCAACGCTACCATGCGCGGATGATCCAAGAGCGCGACAACGGCAGCACCGATTGACGCCGCAGGTCGGGCGGCAGGGTAAATAGCTATTCAAAAGTTTGAATTTGTTGTTGCGCCTCGCCCGCTGCCTGCCTTAGGGTCTTTGTAACCGGATCACACATCAACGTGATCGGCACTGGGAGGAAGTTTTCGATGATGAAATGGATTGTCGCCGCAATCGTATCTGGCGCGCCGGTACTTGCCGCCGCTGAAACCGTGGCACCCGCCGATGTCACCTTTGACGATTACGGTGCGGTTGAGGGCTCCCTGACCGGGACGCCGGGCGACGCGGCGAATGGCGCGACCATCGTCGGGAGCAAACAGGCCGGCAACTGCATCGCCTGCCACCAGATCAGCGCCTTGAGCGACGTGCCGTTCCACGGCGAAGTGGGGCCGATGCTGGATGGCGCCGGCGACCGGTGGAGCGAAGCCGAACTGCGCGGCATCGTGGCCAATAGCAAGAAGACGTTCGAAGGCTCGATGATGCCGTCCTATTACAAGACCACGGGCTTCATCCGCCCCGGCGATGGCTATACCGGCAAAGCGGGCGAAGAGCCGCTGCCGCCGCTGCTTGAAGCCCAGCAGATCGAAGATGTCGTCGCCTTCTTGGCGACGCTGAAAGAAGAGTAACGCGGCCAGCCCGGCACCCTGAGGGGTGCGGCGGGGTGACCGGTGCAAGAGATCGCGGTGCGGCGCACCGTGGAATGGAATGACGGCGCGCTGCGCCGCAGACGAATAAGGAGAGTGAGAGATGAACTTCTCAAGACGTGAAACACTGGGCCTCGGCCTTGGCGCCATGGCGCTGACGGTCCTGCCAATGGGCGCTTCGGCCGCCACCGTGGACGAGCTGATCGCGGATTTCACCGGCGGCGCCGATATGGCCGACACCGGCGTGACCCTGACCGCCCCCGAGATCGCCGAGAACGGCAACACCGTGCCAATCTCCGTCGAAGCGGAAGGCGCCTCTGAGATCATGGTGCTGGCCACCGGCAACCCGACCCCGCCCGTGGGCACTTTCAAATTCGGCCCGCTGGCCGGTTCGCGCAGCGCTTCGACCCGCATTCGCTTGGCCACGACCCAGGAAGTCGTCGCCATCGCCAAGCTGGAAGACGGCACCTTTGCCCGCACCAGCGCCGAGATCAAAGTCACAATCGGCGGCTGCGGCGGTTAACCCCGCGCGCCCCATATACAGGAGTTTAGAACATGGCAGAAGGTGTAACCCCTCGCGTCAAAGTCCCGAAAAAAGCTGAAGCGGGGGAGGTCATTACGATCAAGACCCTGATCAGTCACCCGATGGAATCGGGCCAGCGTAAGGACAAAGACGGCAATGTCATTCCGCAGTCGATCATCAACCGCTTCACCTGCGAATTCAACGGTGAGACGGTGATCGACATCAAGATGGAACCGGCGATGTCGACCAACCCCTATTTCGAATTTGACGCCCAAGTGCCAGAGGCGGGTGATTTCAAATTCACGTGGTACGACGACGATGGTTCGATCTACGAAGAGGTCAAATCCGTCGCGGTAGGCTGATCTGCATTGGGCAGCGCCGCGTATGGAACAGGGAGGAAAGACATGAAATTTAAGGCAATGACCGCTGTGGCGGCGCTTTTGGTGGCTGCACCGACGCTGGGGATGGCGGATGAGGAAGCCGAGCTCGTCGTCAATGGCGAGATTGAAATGGTGACCAAAACCGAAGCCCCCGCGCATCTTGAGGGGGCTTTGCCGGAAATCATGTCTGGCTGGCGTTTCCGTTCGGATGAGACCCAGCAAACCCAGATGGATGACTTCGACAACCCCGGTCTGATCTTTGTGGACCAGGCGCAGGCCGCCTGGGACACGGTCGAGGGCAGCGAAGGCAAATCCTGCGCGTCCTGCCACAATGACCCGGCCTCTTCGATGGAGGGCGTCCGCGCTGTCTATCCCAAGTGGAACGAAGAGGCGGGCGAGGTGCGCACCCTTGCGATGCAGATCAACGACTGCCGCGAGAACCAGATGGGTGCCGAGCCATATAAATACACCGGCAGCAAGATGACCGCGATGGAGGCTCTGATCTCGATCGAGTCGCGGGGCATGCCGGTGAATGTCGCCATCGACGGTCCGGCCCAGAGCACTTGGGAGCAGGGCAAGGAGATGTATTACACCCGGTACGGTCAGCTGGAGCTCAGCTGCGCCAATTGTCATGAAGACAATTACGGGAACATGATCCGCGCCGACCACCTGAGCCAGGGCCAGATCAACGGCTTCCCGGTGTACCGCTTGAAAAACACCAAGCTGAACAGCAGTCACGCCCGTTTCAAAGGCTGCGTGCGTGACACCCGTGCCGAGACCTTCAAGCCCGGCAGCCCCGAGTTCGTGGCGCTGGAGCTTTACGTCGCGAGCCGCGGCAATGGCCTCTCGGTCGAAGCACCTTCGGTGCGCAACTAAACACGATGCCGGGCATTTCGCCTGACATGATCCCGTCCCTCAAAAGGGGCGGGGCCTTTCCTTGTTTCTAACAGACGGAGCCTGACATGCTGTCTCGCCGTGATTTTCTGCAAATGTCCATGGCCGCGGCCTCCATCTATGGCGGGTCGGGCTTTGGCAACTGGGCGCGGCTGGCCGCGCAGGACAAATTTGACCAAGACGCGCTGCTGGAGTTCGAGAAGTTCGGCAATGTCACCTTGATGCATGTCACCGACATCCACGCGCAGTTGAAACCGATCTATTTCCGCGAGCCGTCGGTCAATATCGGCGTGGGCGAGAACCGCGGCGAGGTACCCCATATCACCGGCGAAGACTTCCGCCGCCGCTATGGCATCGGTGGCGGCACGCCGCTGGACTATGCGCTGACCTATGATGATTTCGTGGCGCAGGCACAGGCCTACGGCAAGGTCGGCGGGCTGGACCGTGTGGCGACCGTGCTGAACGCCATTCGCGCGGACCGGCCTGATGCGCTGCTCTTGGACGGCGGCGACACATGGCACGGCTCGATGACCTGTCTCAAGACCGAAGGTCAGGACATGGTCAATGTGATGAACGCGCTGAAGCCCGACGCGATGACTTTTCACTGGGAGTTCACGCTGGGTTCTGAGCGGGTGCAGGAGATCGTCGAGGGGCTGCCCTATGCCGCCCTTGGCCAGAACATCTTTGATGCGGAATGGGACGAGCCTGCGGAACTGTTCAAACCGTATAAATTCTTTGAGCGCGGTGGCGTGAAGGTCGCGGTGATCGGGCAGGCTTTCCCCTATCTGCCAATCGCCAACCCGGGCTGGATGTTCCCTGAATACTCCTTTGGCATCCGCGATGAGCATATGCAGTCGATGGTCGACGAGGTGCGCGCCCAAGGCGCCGAGGTGGTCGTCTGCCTGAGCCACAACGGCTTTGACGTCGACAAGAAAATGGCGGGGATCGTCAAGGGGATCGACGTGATCCTCTCGGGCCACACCCATGACGCGCTGCCCGAGCCGGTGCTGGTGGGCGAGACCCATATCATCGCCTCCGGCTCGCACGGGAAATTCGTTTCCCGCGTCGATCTCGATGTGCGTGACGGCAAGATGATGGGCATCCGCCACAAGCTGATCCCGATCTTCTCGGATCTGATCACCCCGGATGCCGAGATTGCCAAGCTGATCGACGCGCAGCGGGCGCCGTTCCTTGACGAATTGACCCATGTGGTCGGCAAGACCGACGCGCTGCTTTACCGTCGCGGCAATTTCAACGGCACCTGGGATGATCTGATCTGCGACGCCATGCTGTCCGAGCGCGACGCCGAGATCGCGCTGAGCCCCGGTGTCCGCTGGGGCGCGTCGATCCTGCCCGGTCAGGACATCACCCGCGAGGATATCTTCAACGTCACCTCGATGACCTATCCCAATACCTACCGCACGGAGATGACGGGCGAATTCCTGAAAGTCGTGCTCGAAGATGTGGGCGACAACCTGTTCAACCCCGATCCCTATTACCAGCAGGGCGGCGACATGGTGCGCGTCGGCGGCATGGGCTTCAAGATGGATATTGCCAAACCGCAGGGCGAGCGGATCAGCGAGATGACCCTGCTCACCTCCGGTGAGCCGATCGACCCGCAGCGCAGCTATGTTGTGGCCGGTTGGGCTTCGGTCAATGAGGGCACCGAAGGGCCGCCGATCTGGGATGTGGTGGAAAGCCATATCTCCAAATTGGGAACGGTTTCCGATGGCGCCCGGACTCCGGTGAAATACGTTCTGCCAAAGTAATAAAAAGCAGAATGGGGGTTCTCACAGGTAAACAAATTCAATAAACTGAATTTGAACTTGTGAGGGCCAAGACATGACTGAAGAAAACCACAACGGACCATCGCGCCGTGCCTTTCTAACAGGGGCTGGCGCGGTGGCCGCGGGGACGCTGGCGGGCAAAGCCAGCGCGCAGAACGACCCCGCGATTGCGATCAAACCCTGGATGCAGGAACTGGGCGACGGCGTCGATGTCTCGCCCTATGGCATGCCATCTCCCTATGAAGAAGACGTGAAGCGCCGCACCGTGGAATGGCTGACCGCCGATCCGGTAAGCTCGATCAACTTCACCCCGATCCACGCGCTGGACGGCACCATCACGCCCAACGGCATCTGCTTTGAGCGCCATCACTCCGGTGTGGCCAAGGTCGATCCGGCGGAACACCGCTTGATGATCAACGGTTTGGTGGACCGGGAGCTGGTCTTTACCATGGAAGACCTGATGCGCTTCCCGCGCGAAAACCACGTCTATTTCCTTGAATGTGCGGCGAACTCCGGCATGGAATGGCGCGGCTCGCAGCTCAACGGTGTACAGTTCACCCATGGCATGATCCACAATGTCCAATACACCGGCATCCCGCTGCGGCTGTTGCTTGAAGAGGCAGGCGTCAAGACCGAGGGCAAATGGCTCCTGGCCGAAGGGGCCGATGCCGCCGCGATGAGCCGCTCGATCCCGATGGAAAAGGCGCTGGACGATTGTATGGTCGCCTTCAAGATGAACGGCGAAGCCCTGCGGCCCGAGCAGGGCTATCCGGTGCGTCTGGTCGTGCCGGGCTGGGAAGGCAACATGTGGGTCAAATGGTTGCGCCGCCTCGAAGTCGGCGATCAGCCGTGGCACCACCGCGAAGAAACCAGCAAATACACGGACTTGCTGGATAACGGCACCGCCCGCCGCTTTACCTGGGAGATGGATGCGAAGTCAGTCATCACCAGCCCAAGCCCGCAGGCGCCGATCACCCATGGGCCGGGGCCGACCGTGCTGACCGGTCTGGCATGGTCTGGCCGGGGCACGATCCCGCGGGTTGATGTGACCATCGATGGCGGCATCACATGGCATGAGGCCCGGATGGATGGCCCCAGCACGCCCAAGGCGCTGCACCGTTTCTATTACGACTTCGAATGGGATGGCAGCCCGCTGCTGGTACAAAGCCGGGCGCATGACAGCACCGGCTATGTCCAGCCCACCAAGGATCAGCTGCGCGAGATGCGCGGGCTCAACTCAATCTACCACAACAACGGCATCCAGACCTGGGCTGTTGATGCTGACGGAAAGGCCGAAAATGTCGAGATTTCTTAAACTTGCCCTGCTGGCCAGCACGATGGCCACGCCCCTCGCGGCAGAGCCTTTGGGTCTTGGCCGCCCCGCAACCCCCGAAGAGGTCGCCGTCTGGGACATCGACGTGCGCCCCGATGGTCTGGGCCTGCCCGAAGGCAGCGGTGACGTGGCCACCGGCGACGGGATCTACACCGAGAAATGCTCGGCCTGTCACGGTGTCTTTGGCGAAGGCGCGGGCCGCTGGCCGGTGCTGGCGGGCGGGCAGGGCAGCCTGACCGACGCGCGCCCGGTCAAGACGGTGGGCAGCTACTGGCCCTATCTGTCGACCGTGTTTGACTATGTGAACCGGGCCATGCCCTTTGGTGACGCGCAGTCGCTGACCGATGACGAAGTCTATGCGATCACGGCCTATCTGCTTTATCTCAACGATGAGGTGGATGATGATTTTGTGCTCTCGTCGGAAAACTTTGCCGAGGCGCGGCTGCCGAATGAGACGGGTTTCAAGCCGGATGACCGGATGGAAGTGGAGTTTCCCGCCTTCAGCGAAGCGCCCTGTATGACCGACTGTAAGCCCGAGGTGAAGATCACCATGCGCGCCGCCGTGCTGGATGTGACGCCCGAGGAGACAGCGGCCAAAGAGGCGGCGGAGAAGGCCGAGGCGGAAGCCGCGGCACCTGCGACGCAAGAGCCCGCAGCAGAGGCCCCGGCAGCTCAAGAGGCCGCAGCCCCTGAGGCCGCCGAAGAAACCCCTGTCAAAGTCGCCGCAGCGCCCGCCGCTGATCCCGCGATGATCAAGGCCGGCAAGAAGGCTTTCCGCAAGTGTAAATCCTGCCACCAGATCGGCGCCAAAGCGAAAAACCGGGTCGGCCCGGTGCTGAACGGCATCGTTGACGGGCCGGCAGGCGCGGTCGAGGGGTTCCGCTATTCCAGAGCCATGGAAGCGGCAGCCGAGGAGGGTCTCACCTGGTCTCACGACGAATTGAGCGCCTTTCTGGCCGATCCCAAGGGCTATATGAAAGGCACCAAAATGTCTTTCCGGGGCGTGCGCAAAGAGGAAGATATCGACGCGCTGATCGCCTACCTGCGCGACGCGTCGGAGTGATCTGACCGATTAGAAAGAACTGACGTGCCTGCCCCCCTTGAACCCCCATACCGGGGGGACTAATCTCTGGGTAACAGTTTTGCGGGTATGGTCCCGCGAACAGGAACTGAGGCAGGCACGCATGAACGACCCGATCAATACTTACATGAATACGCTCGTCCCCATGGTGGTTGAACAGACCAGCCGGGGCGAGCGTTCCTACGACATTTTCTCGCGGCTGCTGAAAGAACGGATCGTTTTCGTCAACGGGCCGATCCACAGCGGGATGAGCCATCTCGTTGTGGCCCAGCTTCTGCACCTTGAGGCGGAAAACCCCTCCAAGGAAATCAGCATGTATATCAACTCGCCCGGGGGCGAGGTGACGGCGGGCCTGTCGATCTACGACACGATGCAATATATCAAACCCAAGGTCTCCACCCTGATCTGCGGCATGGCGGCCTCGATGGGCTCGGTCATCGCGATCGGCGGCGAGAAGGGGATGCGCTTTGCGCTGCCCAATGCCGAGGTGATGATTCACCAGCCCTCGGGCGGCTCGCAAGGTATGGCCGAAGACATCCTGATCTCGGCCCGCCATATCGAGCGGACCCGCGAGCGGATGTATGAGCTTTACGTCAAACACTCCGGCCAGCCGCTGGAAACCGTGCAAAAAGCGCTCGACCGTGATCTGTGGATGACACCGGAAGAAGCCAAAGAATGGGGCCATCTTGACGAGATCGTCGAGAGCCGGGGCAAGGCCGATGACGCCGATGCTGCGGGCAAGGCCAAGAAAGACAAGTAATTGACGAGCCCGGCGCCGCATATTTTACGATTGTAGCGCCGGGAACACTGGCCTAAACTTGGGGCCAAACATCGCGGCCCCGGGTTTTGGGGCGGACATACACGACAGACCTGAAAGGTTTGAGATGGCGAATAATTCCGGCAACGACAGCAAGAACACGCTCTATTGCAGCTTTTGCGGCAAGAGCCAGCACGAGGTGCGCAAGCTGATTGCGGGGCCGACCGTGTTCATCTGCGACGAATGCGTTGAACTTTGCATGGATATCATCCGTGAGGAGACCAAGGCTTCCGGCCTCAAGGCGACCGACGGCGTGCCGACACCCCGCGACATCTGCGGCGTGCTGGACGACTATGTGATCGGCCAGGCGATGGCCAAACGCGTGCTCTCGGTGGCGGTGCACAACCACTACAAACGCCTGAACCACGCGCAAAAGGGCGGCGACATCGAACTGGCGAAGTCCAACATCCTGCTGATCGGCCCCACCGGCTGCGGCAAGACCTTGCTGGCGCAGACGCTGGCGCGGATTTTGGACGTGCCTTTCACCATGGCCGATGCCACCACGCTGACCGAAGCCGGCTATGTCGGCGAGGATGTGGAGAACATCATTCTCAAGCTGTTGCAGGCATCTGAATATAACGTGGAGCGCGCGCAGCGCGGCATCGTCTATATCGACGAAGTCGACAAGATCACCCGCAAGTCCGAGAACCCCAGCATCACCCGTGATGTGAGCGGGGAGGGCGTGCAGCAGGCGCTGTTGAAACTGATGGAAGGCACCGTGGCCTCCGTGCCGCCGCAGGGCGGGCGCAAGCATCCGCAGCAGGAATTCCTGCAGGTGGACACGACCAACATCCTCTTCATCTGTGGCGGTGCCTTTGCCGGTCTCGACAAGATCATCGCGACCCGCGGCAAGGGCTCGGCGATGGGCTTTGGTGCCGATGTGCGCGATCAGGACGCCCGCGGTATTGGCGAGATCTTTACCGATCTGGAGCCCGAGGACCTGTTGAAGTTCGGTCTGATCCCGGAATTCGTGGGCCGTCTGCCGGTTCTGGCAACGCTCGAAGATCTGGACGAAGACGCGCTGGTGACGATCCTGACCGAGCCGAAGAACGCTTTGGTCAAACAGTATCAGCGTCTGTTCGAGCTGGAAGACACGCAGCTGACCTTCACCGATGACGCGCTGCAAGCCATCGCCAAACGCGCCATCGAGCGCAAGACCGGCGCGCGCGGTCTGCGCTCGATCCTCGAAGACATCCTGCTCGACACGATGTTCGAACTGCCGGGGCTGGATACGGTGAGTGAGGTTGTCGTCAACGAAGAGGCCGTCACCTCGGAGGCCAAGCCGCTGATGATCCACGCCGACAGCGAAAGCAAAGAGCCGGCCACCGCGGGTTAAGGCGATCTGCACTGGGCTGCGAGTTTGGCTTAGGAAAACAAGGGGCGGGCCGTGGCGGTCCGCCCCTTTGCTTATCTAGGGCAGGGTGCGGCGGACCACATGTTCCCAGACAGGCCGCGCCAAGCCGCGGGGGGGGGGCGCACCACACCTGCTGCGCAGGGCGCAGGACTAGGGCCAACAGATGCTTCGGCGGCGATAATCTGGCGGGCGCTCTTTGGGCCGCGATCTGGTCGCGCAGACCGGACTCTTCCGGACGATACCCGGTTTCCCTCACCCACCGATCTTCTGCCGCCTCCGCGCCACGCGTCTGCGCGCCGAGGCTGGACGCCACGGCCCCCATGGTGCATATAACGGGCAACAGGAACGGAGACCTTCATGGGCATTCTCAATTCACTTCTGCGCGCCGTGACATGGTGGAACGGCCAAACGCTGAACACCCAGCTTTTCACCTGGCGTAAGGGCACCAAGGTCGGCGAAGACGCGCAGGGCAATATCTATTACCGCAACGCCGATGACAGCAAACGCTGGGTCATTTTCAATGGCGAGGCCGAGGCCAGCCGCGTCAGCCCCGATTGGCACGGTTGGCTGCACCGCACCTGGGATGAGCCGCCGACCGACAAGCCGCTGGCGCATAAGCCATGGGAAAAAGCCCATGTGGAGAATCGCACCGGCACGGCCATGGCCTATGCGCCCGCCGGGTCTTTGCGCCGGGCCGAGCCGGTAGAGCGCAAGGACTACGAGGCATGGCAGCCCGAGTAAGGCGCCGCCGGCGTAGATCAAACCAGCGGGTAGGGTGATGAGACAGCTTTTCTTGGCGACAGCCCTTTTGGCCACCGCGGGCTTTGGGCCAGCGCGGGCGCAGGAGGCGCAAGAGGTGGCCAGCGGCCCCGGTGGCGTTCTGCGTGCGCTCGACAAGATTTCAGGCGATGCCGTCGATCTTGAGATCGCCACCGGCACCTCGACCACTTTGGGCAATTTGCAGATCGCGATGGTCGATTGTCGGTATCCGGTCAGCGACCCGGCCGCCAATGCCTATGCCGCGCTAGAGATCACCGAGACCGGCAAGCCGGGGGCCTTGTTCTCGGGCTGGATGATCGCCTCGGCCCCCGCGCTGAACGCGCTGGAGCATTTTCGCTATGATGTCTGGGTCATCCGCTGCACCACCTCCTGAAGGCTCAGCGGCGGCGGGGCGGTGAAATCCGCCCGTCCATGCTGCGCCTTTTCCAGCTCTGCGTGATAGGCGGCGCGGCTGATCTCGCGCGCCCCGAGGGAGGCGAGGTGATCGGTCAGGAACTGTGTGTCAAAGAGGGTAAAGCCGGCGCGGTTCAGCCGATCGACCAAGGCCGCCAGCGCCATTTTCGACCCATTGGTCCGGCGCGAGAACATGCTCTCGCCAAAAAACGCCCGGCCCAGCGTGACACCGTAGACCCCGCCCGCCAGTAGATTGCCGTCCCAGATCTCAAGCGAATGCGCATGGCCGGCGCGGTGCAACCCGCCGTAGAGCGCGGCAATCTCATCGTTGATCCAAGTGTCCGGGCGGTCGGCACAGGCGGCGACCACGGCGTCGAAATCACGGTTGATCGAGGCGGTGAAGGTCGTGCGCCGCATGGCGCGGGCCAGCGAGCGCGAGATGTGGAAGCCGTCCAACGGCATCACCCCGCGCCGCCGCGGATCGACCCAGAAAATCTCCGGGTCGTCGCGGTGTTCGGCCATGGGGAAAATCCCCATGGCATAGCCGTGCAGCAGAATTTCGGGCGTCAGCTCCGACATTCCCGGCGTCAGGCGTCGCCGAGGTTGGTTTCCAGCCAGTGTTCCAGCCAGTGAATGTTGTAATCGCCTGACTGCACATCGGCCTCGGCCAGAAGCGCGTGGAAGAGCGGCACGGTGGTCTCCACCCCGTCAACAATCAACTCCCCCAAGGCCCGGCCCAGACGGGCCATGGCTTCGGGGCGGTCACGGCCATGCACGATCAGTTTCCCGATCAGACTGTCGTAATAGGGCGGGATCGAATAGCCGTCATAAAGCGCGCTATCCATCCGCACGCCAAGGCCGCCCGGCGCGTGATACTGCGTGATCCGGCCCGGACAGGGCGCGAAGTTTGGCAGTTTTTCCGCGTTGATGCGCACCTCGATGGCATGGCCGTTGATGGTCAGCTCGTCCTGGGTAAAGGACATTGGCAGCCCTTCGGCCACGCGGATTTGCTCGCGCACCAGATCGACGCCAAAGATCGCCTCGGTCACCGGGTGTTCGACCTGAAGACGGGTGTTCATCTCGATGAAATAGAACTCGCCATTCTCATAGAGGAACTCGATCGTGCCGGCGCCGATGTAGTTGATATTGGCGATGGCATCCGCACAGACCTTGCCGATCCGGGCGCGCTCTTCCGCGCTGATCGCGGGGCCGGGGGCTTCCTCAAAGACTTTTTGGTGGCGCCGTTGCAGCGAACAATCGCGCTCGCCCAGATGCACCGCATTGCCCTTGCCGTCCCCAAAGACCTGAATCTCGATGTGGCGCGGCGTGGTGAGGTATTTCTCGATATAGACTTCGTCATTGCCGAAGTTCGACTTGCCCTCGGCCCGCGCGGTGCGGAAGGCTTTTTCCATATCCTCAGAGCTTTGGGCGACTTTCATGCCCTTGCCGCCGCCACCTGCGGTAGCCTTGATGATGACCGGATAGCCGATTGCTTCGCCCAAACGCTTGGCTTCTTCGAGCGTGGGAACGCCCCCTTCAGAGCCGGGGACACAGGGCACGCCGAGCTTTTTCATCGTGTCTTTGGCGGTGATCTTATCCCCCATGACACGGATATGTTCGGCGGTGGGGCCGATGAAAGTCAGCCCGTGATCCTCGATCACCTGCACGAAATTGGCGTTCTCCGACAGAAAGCCATAGCCGGGGTGAATTGCCTCGGCGCCGGTGATCTCACAGGCGGCGATAATCGCGGGGATCGACAGGTAAGACTGGGTGGCAGAGGGCGGGCCGATGCAGACAGATTCGTCGGCCATGCGCACATGCATGGCGTCACTGTCGGCGGTGGAATGCACCGCGACCGTCTGAATGCCCATCTCGCGGGCCGCGCGGATGACGCGCAGGGCGATCTCTCCACGGTTGGCGACTAGGATTTTGTTGAACATGATTTGCCCTTATTCCAGGATCACCAGCGGGGCGCCGAACTCAACCGCATCGCCGTCACCGACAAGGATGCGTTTGACGGTGCCCGCGCGGGGGGCGGGAATGTGGTTCATCGTCTTCATCGCTTCCACGATCAGCAGCGTGTCGCCTTCGGAGACCGACGCCCCGACCGTGATAAAGGCAGGCGCGCCCGGCTCCCCCTGCAGATAGACCGTGCCCACCATGGGCGAAGTGACAGCACCCGGGTGATCGGCGGGGTCAGCATCCGCAGCCGCGGCCGGGGCGCTGGCAGGTGCGCTCGCGGGTGCAGGGGCCGGGGCGGCAGGCGCAGCGGGCGCGGCGGCCTGATACTGCTGCTGCTGGGGGGCGGCCATGATCTGCTGTGGCGGTTTGCGGCTCACACGCACATTCAGGCTGTCATCCTCGGCGTAATCACGTTTGACCTGAAGCTCGGTCAGATCATTCTCGTTCAGCAGCTCGGCGAGGGCCTTGATGAAGGCCACGTCACTGTCATGGGTGTTTTTGGTCATTGGATCCTCGAAGATTTTGACAGGCCGGCAGCCCGTCGCTGCGCGATTGATTGGCTCGCTTATAGGCCAAGGGCAAAGCCATGAAAAGGCAACTGTTGTCTAGGGGGTGGGATCGGTTTTTTTCCCCGCCCGGCGCGACAGGCAGCGGGTTACGCTCTGGCAGGCGCCGGGCGGATGACCGGATAGGTCAGATCGCGAGGTATTCGGCACGCAGTTCGGCGTTGTCGAGCACTTCGGCGGCGGTGCCGTCGAAGACGATGCCGCCGGTGTCGAGGATCACCGCGCGGTCGGCCAATTTCAGCGCACGCACGGCGTTTTGCTCCACCAGAATGGTGGTAATGCCCTGCGCCTTGATCAGCGCCAATGTCTTTTCGATCTCATCCACGATCACCGGGGCGAGCCCTTCGTAGGGTTCATCCAAGAGCAGCACCTTGATGTCGCGGGCCAAGGCGCGGGCGATGGCCAGCATCTGCTGTTCGCCGCCCGAAAGGGTGGTGCCCTCTTGGTTCTTGCGCTCGCCCAGACGGGGGAAGAGGTCATAGAGCCGGTCGAGCGACCAGCCGATCGGTGGGGCGATCTGGGCAAGCTTCAGGTTCTCCTCGACCGTCAGGCCGGCGATGATGCGCCGGTCCTCTGGCACCAGCGCCAGCCCCGCCGCCGCCGCTTGGTGGCTGGCCAGATTATGCAGCGGCTGATGGTCGAGCCAGATCTCGCCGCGTCTCAATTCCGGGTCACTCACCCGCGCGATGGCCCGGAGGGTCGAGGTCTTGCCCGCGCCATTGCGGCCCAGCAGCGCGAGGATTTCGCCTTCGTGGACGTTAAAGCTCACCCCCTGCACGATATAGCTCTCGCCGTAATAGGCGTGAATGTCCCAGACCGAGAGGAAGGCCGGGGCGGTTTGGGCATGGTTGGCGTTTTTGTCGAGCGTTTGCGTGGTCATATGCTGTCCTGGATATGCGGCAATAGGGGGGATCAGGCGGCGTCTTGGCTCTCGCCCAGATAGGCTTCGCGCACCTTGGGGTGGCCCTTGATCCGGTCGGGGGTGTCTTCGACCAGCGGCGTGCCTTGGGCGAGCACGGTGATCCGTTCGGCCAGCGAAAAGACGACATGCATGTCATGCTCGATGATGGCGATGGTGATGTCGCGCTCATCCTTGATCTGTTTCAGCAGGTCGATCGTGTTGTTGGTATCGGCCCGCGCCATCCCGGCGGTGGGTTCGTCCAAGAGCAGCAGGCGCGGGTCCTGGGCAAGGCACATGGCAATCTCCAACCGCCGCTTGTCGCCGCGCGACATGGAGGCCGCGTGCATGTGCCGCTTGTCGATCATATTCATCTCGCGCAGCATTTCCTCGGCCTTGTCGATCATGTCACGCTGGCCCACGACGCGGGACCAGCCGTTGAGCTGAAACGCCCCGTCGCGTTTGGCGAGACAGGGGATCAGCATGTTTTCCATCACCGTGAGATCGCCGAAGATTTCCGGCGTCTGGAACACGCGGGAGATGCCCATCTGGTTGATCTCATAGGGTTTGCGCCCCAGCACCGATTGGCCGTCGAACATGACAGAGCCGGTGTCGGGGATGAGCTTGCCCACGAGACAGTTCAGCAGCGTGGATTTGCCCGCCCCATTGGGGCCGATGATGGCATGGACGGAGTTCTCCGCCACGCTCAGGTTCACATCGCTCAGCGCCTGCAGCCCGCCAAAGCGCTTGCCGACATTTTTGACTTCGAGAATGGACATCCGTCTCTCCTATTCTGCGGCTTCGCTGCGTTGTTGGGCGGCGTCGGCCTCGACCGAGCCGGCGTTCTTGTCCCGGCGGCGGAAGACCCGGCCCAGACGTTGCCCGCCTTCGACCAGCCCCCCGGGCAGGAAGATCACGACCAGCATGAACAGCAGGCCGAGCGTCAGGTGCCAGCCCTTGCCGACAAAGGGGTGGATGATCGCGACCATCGCATCCTCGATCCCGTTGGGCATGAAGGCGAACCAGCCGTGCAGCACGTTGTCGTTGATCTTGGCAAAGATGTTCTCGAAATACTTGATGAAGCCCGCGCCCAGCACCGGGCCAATGAGCGTGCCCGCACCGCCGAGGATCGTCATCAGCACCACTTCGCCCGAAGCCGTCCATTGCATCCGCTCGGCCCCCGCCAGCGGGTCCATCGCGGCGAGCAGACCCCCCGCGAGGCCCGCATACATGCCCGAGATCACGAAGGCCGCCAGCGTATAGGGCCGCGTGTTCAGCCCGGTGTAATTCATCCGCTGCTGGTTCGATTTCACCGCCCGTAGCATCATGCCAAAGGGCGAACGGAAGATGCGGATGGCGAGATAGAAGGCGAGGATCAGGAAGACCGCGCAGAAGTAGTAGCCGACCGAGAAGGTAAAGGTCCAACCGCCGAAGAACAGCGTCGTCGAAGAGTTCATCGCCGCGCCAAAGAGGTTCGGGAAAGCGGGGGCCGAGGCGGATTGGAGGTACTGCGGATCAGAAGTGTAGATTTGCAGGCCCGTCTCGCCATTGGTGATCGGCGTCAGCACCGAATAGGCGAGGTTGAAGGACATCTGCGCGAAGGCCAGTGTCAGGATCGAGAAGTAGATCCCCGAGCGCCGCAGGCTGATGTAGCCGATCAGCGCCGAGAACAGCCCCGCCATGATCACCGCCAGTACCAGCGCGGGCACGACATTGTAGCTCAGCAGTTTGAACATCCAGACGGCCGAGTAGGAGCCGACCCCTAGAAAGGCCGCATGGCCAAAGGAGAGATAGCCGGTCAGCCCGAAGAGGATGTTGAACCCGATGGCGAAGATGCCAAAGATCACGAAGCGTTGCATCAGGTCCGGATAGCCCGCGTTGAACTGCGCAAGGCCCGACTCCGCCGGAAAGGGGTTGAGGATGAAGGGGGCAAAGAGCGTGAGAACGATCACCACCCCCAAGAGAAGCGTATCGCGTTTTTCCAGTCTGAACATGTCTTATTCCTCCATCACGCCGCGGCGCCCCATCAGACCGCGCGGGCGGACCAGCAGGATCACGATGGCAACGACGTAGATGATGATCTGGTCGATACCGTAGATGATGCTTTTGATTTCATTCATCGACGCGAGGCTTTCGAGGATGCCCAAAAGGAACCCCGCCAGCACCGCGCCGGGCAGCGAGCCCATGCCGCCGACCACGACGACGACGAAGCTCAGCACCAGAAAATCCATGCCCATGTGATAATTGGGCGAGTTGATCGGCGCATACATCACGCCCGCAAGCCCCGCCACGGCGGCGGCGATGCCGAACATGATGGTAAAGCGGCGGTCGATGTCGATGCCCAGAAGCCCCACGGTCTCACGGTCCGCCATGCCGGCGCGGACGACCATGCCGAAGGTGGTGAATTGCAGGAAGGCAAAGACCGCGGCGATGATGAGGGTGGAAAAGCCGAAATAGACCAGCCGCCAATAGGGGTAGGCCAGCGAAGTGTCCAACCCCAAGAGGGGGGCGAAATCGAAGCTGCCCCGGAAAACATCCGGTGCGGGTGTAGGGATCGGGTTGGCGCCGTAGAAATACTTGACCACCTCTTGCAACACGATGGCAAGGCCGAAGGTCACGAGGATCTGGTCCGCATGGGGGCGCTTGTAGAAATGTTTGATCAACCCGCGTTCCATGATGAAGCCAATGAGCAGCATCACCGGGATCGCAAAGAGGATCGCCAGCGGCACCGACCAGTCGATGATCGCCTGTCCGGTTTCCGGGCCGAACCACTGTTCGACATAGGGCGTCTTGACCTTCAGCGGGTTGCCAAGGAAATCCTTTTTGGTCTCGTCGATTGTCTCGACGCTCAGCGTCAGAATGCGTTGCAGCGTGACCGAGCAGAAGGCGCCGATCATGAAGAGCGCCCCATGGGCGAAATTGACCACGCCGAGGGTGCCGAAGATCAGCGTCAGCCCAAGCGCGATCAGCGCATAGGCCGAGCCTTTGTCGAGGCCGTTGAGTATTTGCAGAAGGATTGCGTCCATGGTCCCCACCTGTAAGGGATGCGTTCACATGCAGGCCGGCCGCATGTAGCGAGAAATGGGGCGCGCGGTGCCAGGTCCGCACGCCCGCAAAGGTTCAGCGGATCACGCGCCGGGGTTGCATTTGCCCAGATCACCGCCCGCGAACATCGGGTGGTCGGGGGCGTATTCAACCTGCGCCCGGGGCGTCTGCTCAACAATCTCTAGCGTGTCATATGCGCTGGTCGGGTTCTCCGCGCCTTTCATCACCAGCACGTCCTTGAAGCACTGGTGATCGTCGGCACGGTAGAGCGTCGGCCCATTGCCCAACCCGTCGAACTCATAGCCCTCCAGCGCTTCGACCACGGCGCAGGGGTTGAACGAGCCCGCGCGTTCCACCGCATCGGCATAGAGCAGCGTCTGCACATAGCAGGTGTGGGCGGAGTTGGAGGGCGGGCGGCCATATTTCTCGCCAAAGGATTTGGTGAAGGCTTTCGACCCTTCGTCCTGCAGCTGCCAGTTCCAGTTCATCGAGCCGATCACGCCCTGCACATTGGCGCCGGCCCCCGCCGCCATCAGTTCGGAGTAAAGCGGCACGACGATCTCGAACTTCTTGCCGTTGACCTCTTTGTCGAGCAGGCCGAACTGCACCGCGTTGGTCAGCGAGTTCACCATATTGCCGCCATAGTGGTTCAGCACCAGCACATCGGCCCCGGAGTTCAGCACCGGCGCGATATAGGAGGAGAAATCGGTCGAGGCGAGCGGCGTCAGCACGTTCTCCACGGTGTCCCAGCCCATCGCTTCGGTCGCGGCGGCGATGGATTCCTGCTGGGTCCAGCCCCAGTTGTAATCCGCCGTCAGGTGATAGGCTCGGCGTTCCGAGCCGTAAGCGTTCTTGAGCACCGGGGCGAGGGCGGCGGCGGACATATAGGCGTTGAAGAAATGCCGGAACCCGTTGGCCTTGCGGTCCTTGCCGGTGGTGTCATTGGCGTGCGTCAGACCGGCCATGAAGATCACCCCGGCGGATTGGCAGAGATCCTGCACCGCCACCGCCACGCCCGAGGACGAGCCGCCGTTAATCATCACCGCGCCGTCTTTTTCGATCATGGATTTGGCCGAGGCCCGCGCCGCGTCGGATTTGGTCTGGGTGTCGCCGGTGACATATTCCACCTTCTTGCCCAGAATACCGTTGCCCTTCAGCGCCTTGGAACTGAAGGTGTTCATCATGCCGCCATCGCCGCCGCCGTTGAGATGCTCAACCGCAAGCTCCTGCGCGCGCAGCTCGTCCAGACCTTCCTCGGCATAGGGGCCGGTCTGGGGCACGTTAAAGCCCAGCGTCACGGTGCTGCCGGTGGGCGCATTGGTAAAGCCGCTGTGTGTTTCAGCCCGCAGATATGTCGGCAGCGCCAAACCCGCACCGGCGACAGCGCCGGTCCGGATCAGCCCACGGCGTGTCAGTTTCGTAAACGACATGAAATCCTCCCTATTTTTTGAGCCGTGACAGCGGAACCTCCCCCCGGTGCCACAGCGCACAGAATGCAAAGAACTATGGCGCGGAAACTGAAAACCGATCAATAACCTGCTTGATGGAAACGATATTTCTGTAAATATATTCGCAATAATCATGTCTATCTTGTAAAGAATATGATATTGCGCCGCAGAAAGACGTTGAAATCACCTGTGAATTAAAAGGCGGGAGCGGGCTATGCGTGAAGGGTTGACCGGCAGTCGCATCCGCGAGCGGCGGGTGATGGCGGGGCTGAAACAGGCCGAGCTGGCGCAGCAGATCGGCATTTCGGCCAGCTATCTGAACCTCATCGAGCACAACCGCCGCAGAATCGGCGGTAAACTGCTGCTGAACATCGCACAGGCGTTGCAGGTCGAGCCGCAGGCGCTGACCGAAGGGGCGGAGGCGGCCTTGCTCTCGGCCTTGCGGGAGGCGGCGGAGGATGCCGGGCTGGCGGAGCCAGAGGCCGAGCGCGCCGATGAATTTGCCGGGCGGTTTCCGGGCTGGGCCAAGGTGCTGGCGGCCAGCCAGCGCCGGATTGCGGCGTTGGAGCAGACGGTGGAGGCGCTGTCGGACCGTCTGGCCCATGATCCGCAATTGGCGACCTCGATGCATGAATTGCTCAGCACCGCCGCGGCGATCCGCTCCACGGCGGCTATTCTGGCCGAGACCGACAGTCTGCAACCGGAATGGCGCGACCGGTTTCAGGCCAATATCCACCAAGACAGCCGGCGTCTGTCCGACAGTGCGCAGGCGCTGGTGACCTATTTCGACACTGCCGCCGAGACGCGGGAAGTGGCGCCTTCTCCGCAGGCGGAGGTCGAAGCCTTTCTGGCCGCCCATGACTACCGGTTCGAGCCCTTGGAACAGGCCGCGGCGCCTGAAGGGGCCATCGCGCGACTGGTGGCCGGGGCGGAGGCGCTGAAAACCAAGGCCGCGCAGCATATTGCCACCGGCGTCCTGCATCAGATCGCCCGCGATGCGGCCGCCTTGCCGCTTGTTCGGCTAGAGCAGGCGGTGGCGGCGCAGGGGCATGACCCGGCTGGGCTTGCGCAGAGCCTGAACCAACCTTTGGGCCGGGTGCTGCGCCGGCTCGCCTCCCTGCCGGACTTGGGCGCGGGGCTGGTGGTCTGCGACCGCTCCGGCAGCGTGACCTTTGCCAAGTCGATCGCCGGTTTCACCGTGCCGCGTTTCGGCGCCTGCTGCCCGCTTTGGCCGCTCTTTGCGGTGCTGGGCCAGCCGGGGCTGGTGATGAAATCCCGCGTCGCGCAGATGGGGCGGGGGCAGGCGGAGTTCGAGGCCATCGCCACCTGCGAGGTGCAGGCCGCGCCGGCCTATAACAGGCCGCCGCTGAGCCAGTCGGTCATGCTGCTGCTGCCGGTGCCCTCGGGCGCGGCAGAGGCAGAGCCGGTGGGGGCCACCTGCCGCATCTGTCCCATTGCCCAGTGCCGGGCGCGGCGCGAGCCGTCGATCCTGCGCGACGGTATCTAGCCGCGCTGCAAGCAGTTTTTGACAGGGCTGGCAAACCGTTGCATGCTCAGCCCCGGCGCCTGTGATCCTGCAACAAGACGGGGGGCGGCGCCGGAGGGGGAGACCATTTGCCGATGAGCAAACTCGTAGTATTGGTGGAGGATGAGGTGAATATCGCCGAGGCGATCCGCTTCTTGCTGAGCCAGGAAGGCTGGCGGGTGGAGACGCTTGCCAATGGCTCGGGCGCGGTGGAGGTGATCCGCAAGGCCGCGCCTGATCTGGTGATGCTGGATGTGATGTTGCCGGGCAAAAGCGGCTTTGAGATATTGGATGAGCTGCGCGGCGATCCGGCGATGGGCGATCTGCCGGTGCTGATGCTCACCGCGCGCGGGCAAAGCCGGGACCGCGCCATGGCCGAGAAAGCCGGGGTCAGCCGTTTCATGACCAAACCCTTCTCCAATGCCGAAATGCTGGACGCGGTGCGCGACCTGATCGCCCCTTAAGCCGCCATGCCCCGCTCCCCGATCTTTCTGGAAAAGCGCAGCTATCGTCGGCGGCGCATGATGGATGCGGTGCGCCTGCTGCCGTTTCTGGGGCTGCTGCTCTGGATGGTGCCGCTCCTATGGCCGGTGCCGGAGCCGACGGCGCCCGCCGCTGAGACCGCGCCGGGGATGCCGATGAGCGCGGCGCTGCGCTATCTGTTTGGCGTCTGGCTGCTGCTGATCCTCGCCAGTTGGGCGCTGTGGCGGCGCACGCGGGACATTGCGTCGGCTGAGGCCGACGACCCGACAGAAGAGCCGCGCTGATGGTCTCGCTGAACCAACTTGTCGCGGTATGTCTGATGTATGTGGCGGGGCTTTTCATCGTCGCTTTCGCCGCCGAACGCGCAGCCCTCAGAGGGCGGGGCGGCTGGCTGCTGCGCTCGCCGCTGGTCTATACGCTGTCGCTGTCGATCTATTGCACGGCCTGGACCTTTTACGGGGCGGTTGGCTATGCCGCCCGCTCGGGGTTGGAATACGTCACCATCTACCTCGGCCCCTCGCTGGTGATGATCGGCTGGTGGTGGGGGCTGCGGCGGCTGGTGCGGATCGGGCGCAGCCACCGCGTGACCTCCATCGCCGATCTGATTTCCTCGCGCTATGGCAAGTCCAACACGTTGGCGATTGTCGTGACGCTGATGGCGGTGATCGGCGTGACCCCCTATATCGCACTGCAATTGCAATCGGTTATTCTCGCCCTGTCGATCTTCGCCGCGGCAGAGGTGCCGCTGGCCGAAGCGGGGGGCGATGTGATCAACCGGGGCCAGGCAGCACTTTGGGTGGCGGCGGGGCTGACGGTATTTACGGTGCTTTTCGGCACCCGCAATCTCAACGTCAATGAACGCCACCACGGTGTCGTCATCGCCATCGCGGTGGAGGCGGTGGTGAAGCTCTTGGCCCTCGTCGCCGTGGGCATCTATGTGATCTGGGGGCTCGCGGGGGGCTTGAGCGAAACACTGGCCCGGATTGACGCCTCGGACATCGGCCAATGGGAGGTGCAGGGCAGCCGCTGGGCGGTGTTGACGGCGCTGTCGGGGGCGGCGCTTTTATGTCTGCCGCGGATGTTTCAGGTCATGGTGGTTGAGAATGACGACGAGCGGCAATTGCAGATCGCGAGCTGGGCCTTTCCGCTCTACCTGATGCTGATGAGCCTTTTCGTCGTGCCCATCGCGGTGGTGGGGCTGGACCTCATGCCCGAAGGCGCGAACCCCGATCTTTTCGTGCTCAGCCTGCCGCTGAGCCAAGGCCAGAACGGGCTGGCGATGCTGTCCTTTCTGGGCGGTTTTTCGTCGGCCACCTCGATGGTGATCGTGGCCACGCTGGCGCTCTCGACCATGGTCAGCAACCACATCGTGATGCCGATCTGGCTGGCGCTGCGGCGCGAAGGGGCGACGCAGTCGGGTGATGTGCGCAATATCGTGATCCTCGCGCGGCGGTTGTCGATCTTCTGCGTGGTGGGGCTGGGCTATCTCTATTACCGGGCCTCGGGCGGCAGCGGCGCCTTGGCGGCGATCGGCACGATCTCCTTTGGCGGGGTGGCGCAGTTTCTGCCGGCGATGCTGGGCGGTGTGCTCTGGCGCGGGGCGACGCGGACCGGCGCGCTTTGCGGGCTGGGCACCGGCTTTGTGCTCTGGGTCTATACCATGCTCTTGCCAAGTTTCGGCGCCGGGGCGGTTTTGTCGGCGGCGATATTGCAAGACGGGCTCTGGGGGCTGGCGTGGCTGCGGCCCGAAGCGCTCTTTGGCCTGAGCGGGATTGATCCGACCGTTCATGCGGTGGTCTGGAGCCTCTCGCTCAACACGTTCGTTTTCGTCGTGGTCTCGCTCTTCAGCTTTCCCGCGCCGCTGGAGCGGCTTCAGGGCGCGCAGTTCGTCAATGTCTTTGACCATTCCGGCCCGGCCCGGGGGTGGACCGCCTCTGCGGCGGGCAGCGAAGACCTGATGATCATGGCGCAGCGTATTCTCGGCGCCGAAGAGGCACAGGCGTTTTTCGCGCAAGAGGCCGCGCGGCAGGGTCATGGCGCGCGGCTGCCCGAGCCGACGCCGCGTTTCGTGCAGGCGTTGGAGCGGGAATTGGCGGCCTCGGTCGGGGCGGCGACGGCCCATGCGATGGTGGCGCAGATCGTCGGCGGGGCTTCGGTCTCGGTGCAGGACCTGCTCGCGGTGGCCGACGAATCCGCCCAGATGCTGGAATATTCCAGCCAGCTGGAGGCCAAGTCGCGCGAGCTGACCGAAACCGCCGCGCAACTGCGCACCGCCAATGAGAAACTGACCCAATTGTCCCTGCAAAAGGACAGTTTCCTGAGCCAGATCAGCCATGAGCTGCGCACGCCGATGACCTCGATTCGCTCCTTCTCGGAAATCCTGCGCGACGCGCCGGGGCTGTCGGATGCCGAGAAAAACCGCTACGCCACGATCATCCACAGCGAGACGATCCGTCTGACCCGGCTGCTGGACGATCTGCTCGATCTCTCGGTGCTGGAAAACGGGCAGGTGACGCTGAACCAGCGCGAGGGCAACCTGCGCGACCTGCTTGATCTGGCGGTGACCACGGCGCAGGCCGGGACGGAGGCGCCGCTGCTGGTGATCCGCGATCCGCAGGCGGAAGATATCGCCCTGCACAGTGACCTTGACCGGCTGGTGCAGGTGTTCATCAACCTTGTCAGCAACGCCCGGAAATACTGCGCCGCCGAGAAGCCGCAATTGACCATCACGCCGCATCTGGGGCCCGCGGGGCTGCGCATCGACTTCGTCGACAACGGGCAGGGCATCGATCCGGGCTCGGAAGCGCTGATCTTCGAAAAATTCTCGCGCATTACCGGCGAGGGGGATGGCGCGGGGCTGGGGCTCGCGATTTGCCGGGAAATCATGCACCGTCTCGGCGGTGAGATCAGCTTTCTCAGTGCGGTGCCCGGCACCGCCTTTCGGGTGCAACTGCCCGCCAGCGCGCTGCCCCGGATGCGCCGCTCCGCATAAAGCGGATGGTAACCAATTCTGGGCTAGACCCTCCCCAAAGGGCCAAAGAAGGCCGGGTGGAGGCGATGGCAGAAGAGCAACTCGATAGACAGACCGATGCAAGGGCGGCCTCAGGCAGCGCGACACCCTTGTTGCGCCGCAAGGCACAGGCGGGGCGCGAAGAGCAGCAGGCCCGCGCCATGTCCTTGCAAAAGGCGATGCGGCTGACATTGGCGAAAGTGGCCGACGATCTGTTTGGCATGGCAATGGCAACCCTCGCGGTGCGGCTGGAGGAGCGGGCGGGCGGCGGTTTGGATGGGCTGTTTGATCCCGCCGCCCTGATGATGCTCCTGGACGGGCCCAATGGTCAACGCGGCGCGGTGAGCTTTGATTCGGCGCTGGTTGGCGGTTTGATCCAACAGCAGACGATGGGGCAGGTGCTGGCCGACCCCGGCGGCAGCCCCCGGGTACTGACCGCGACCGATGCGGCGATCTGCGTGCCGTTTCTGGATGCGCTGCTGACCCGCAGCGCGACCTTGCCCGAAGTGCCGGGAGAACGACAATGGCTTGAAGGCTACCAATTCGGCGCGCGGGCTGAGGATCCCCGGCTGGTGCTGATGGCGCTGGAGGCACCGGCTTACCGCATCATGCATGTCAGCATCGACATCGCGGGGGGGCTGCGACAGGGGCAGATGACCCTGTGTTTGCCGCTGGGCAGCGCTGCCGGATCGCCCCCCATGGACCCGCAGGCGGGGGAGGAGGCCAAGCCCGGCCCGAAGCTGTTGATGGATAATGTGCTGGCCTTGAACGCCGATCTCAATATCGCTCTGGCGCGGCTCAAACTGCCGCTGCGCGATCTCGGCGCGTGGAAGGCCGGCGATGTGCTGCCCTTGCCCGGCAGTCGCTTTGAATCGGTCAGCGTGCTGACCATGGCCGGGCGCAGCGTGGCGACGGGCGCTTTGGGGCAGGTGGCAGGGCAACGGGCCGTGCGTCTGACGCGCCGGGCGGCCCCGCTAATGCAGCCGCGCCGCCGGGCCAGCGACCGGGCCGAGCTTGACCTGCCCGAGGTGCAGTTTGACCGGCGCGGGGCGGATCAAGCTGAGGTTGCGCCGCAGGTCGATCCCGCCGCGAAGGGGCCGTCGCCAGAGGTGCCGCCGCGCCCGGCGGATGAGGGGGCGGTTCTGCCGGGCCCGTCCTCGCTTCCCGATCTGCCGGACCTGCCCGATATGTCAGACCTGCCCGGGTTCGGCGCGGAGGATGAGCTGCCGGAACTGCCCAAACGGGATGCCGGCTGAGCCCCTGCGAGATGCGGTTCAGATGTAGCTTTGCCCCAGCATCGGCCGCATGTTTGCAAGGTCATAGCCCGCTTTGGCGGCCGCTTCGACAATCGCGTCGCTGTCCATCTGCCCGGCCTGGCCCAGGGCCCAAGCAATGGTCGAGCGGGTGCCGGAGGCGCAATAGGCCAGCACCACATCCTCGGTCTCGGCTCCAAGCGCGCGGTTCTTGGCGATGACCTCGGGCGTCATGGTCTGATGGGTGAGCGGCTGATCGGCAAAGGCGATCCCGGCGGCTTCGGCGGCCTCCCGCAGGGCGGCGGCCTGATGGCTCGGCGGCACTTCGGCATCGGGGCGGTTGCACAGGATGCGGGTGATGCCCTGCGCGCGCAGGTCATCCATGTCGCCCGGATCAATCTGCGGCGCGACGAAATAGCGGGGGGTGAGTTGGCGAATATCCATTCCGCGATTTAAGCAGATGCAGCGGCTCTGTCCAGCATGCTCCGCCTAACGCGGGATCAGGCCAGCGAAATGCCCATGATCACCATCATCAACCCGATGACGGACAGAAACAGCGCGCCCATGTTCAGCGGCACGACCTTGCGCAGCACCGCCCGCATCGCCTCATCATCCAAATTCGCGCGTTTGGCGCGGCTGACCTTGATGATGCACCAGCCAAGCCCCAAAAGCCCAAGCAGGGACAGGGCGGCTCCGAGCCAGACCAGAAGGTCGAAAATTGTTGTATCTGCGCTTTCCATAGCGGCAGAGCTACGCCAATCGCGCGGGGGGGGCAAGTCCCGCTTGCGGGCGCGCCGTGCAGCCTGTAGTCACACCCGCCAGAGCCAGCCATTCCGTGAGGACTTCCCATGAGCGATACCAGCACCAATCCCGACGTTGTCGAATCCGAAGGCGATGCCACCTACCGGGTGACCGCCAATGAGCTGCGCCAGTTTGTCGAGCGGATTGAGCGGCTGGATGCGGAGAAGAAAGACCTTGCCGAACAGCAAAAAGAGGTGATGGCCGAGGCGAAATCGCGCGGTTACGACACCAAAGTGCTGCGCAAGGTGATCGCGCTGCGCAAACGCGACAAGGACGACATCGCCGAAGAAGAAGCGGTGCTGGACATGTATAAAGAAGCGCTTGGCATGTAAGCCCGCCTGGGTTTTCCATGTGACAGGTCACGGCAGCGCCCCTTTGCGGGCGCTGTTTTCGTTTGCAGCGGGGCCCGCGTGAGGCGCGCGCTGGCGAGGCGCATCGCGGCTTACCCGATGTTAAGACGCCCGTGCCTAAACTCTCCGCGCAGTCAGCCGGCACAGGGGCATTGAATGGGCCGTTCGCAATTCAAACGATGGGCCGGAGGGGCTTTGATCTGGGTGCTGGCCCTTGTGGTGATGCTCGCGCATCCTGCTTTTGGTGCGGTCCAGGGCTCGACAGGTCAGGGCGGCGCGGAATGGGGCATGCTGCGCGGCTTGGCCGATCCTGTCCCTGCGACCCTGCTAATCTTGCGAAGGAGGGGGAACGGGGCGATTCCCGCCGAAGATCGCCCGGGGGTGCGGACCGCTTTCGGCGCGGCCCGGCTCGGCCCCAGACAGCGGGCTCAAACCAAGGGGGCCATACCAAGCGGCAAGAGCGCCAGCCAGCTTCAGATTTTCGCGGCCAAGTGACCATCGGGCGGGCAAATCCCCTTGCGCGTGAAGGGCAAGGCACATAGAAGGGCGGAAATTTTCGCCCGCGCCCTTAGTCTGCGCGGCCTTACCCTATGGAGCACACATGCAGGTCAACGAGACGCTGAACGAAGGTCTGAAACGCGGTTACACCATCACCGTCACCGCCGATGAGCTTGAAGCCAAGGTCAACGAAAAGCTGGCCGAAGCGCAGCCCGAAGTCGAGATGAAGGGCTTTCGCAAGGGTAAGGTGCCGATGGCGCTGCTAAAAAAGCAGTTCGGCCAGAAGGTCATGGGCGAAGCGATGCAGGAAAGCATCGATGGCGCCATGAACGAGCATTTCGAAAAATCCGGCGACCGTCCCGCGATGCAGCCCGAGGTCAAGATGACCAATGAAGACTGGAAAGAAGGCGATGACGTCGAAGTTTCCATGTCCTATGAGAAACTGCCGGAAATTCCTGAGGTTGATCTGAGCCAGATCGAACTGGAAAAGCTGGTTGTCAAAGCCGATGACGCCGCCGTGGAAGAAGCGCTGGCGAACCTTGCCGAGACCGCGCAGGACTTCAAAGCCCGCGATGCGGATGCCGAAGCTCAAGACGGCGATCAGGTTGTGATCGACTTCAAAGGCTCCGTCGATGGCGAAGAATTCGAAGGCGGTGCGGCCGAAGATTACCCGCTGGTGCTGGGCTCCAACTCCTTCATCCCCGGTTTCGAAGAGCAGCTCATCGGCACCAAGGCCGGCGAGGAGAAATCCGTCGTCGTGAATTTCCCCGAAGAGTATCAGGCAGAGCATCTGGCCGGTAAGGAAGCGACATTCGCTTGCACCGTGAAAGAAGTGAAAGAGCCTGTCGCGGCCGAGGTCAACGACGAGATGGCGAAGAAATTCGGTGCCGAGGATCTCGACGCGCTGAAGGGCCAGATCGCCGAGCGTCTGGAAGCGGAATATGCCGGTGCGTCGCGCGCCGTGATGAAGCGCAACCTTTTGGACGCGCTGGACAAGCAGGTCAGCTTTGAGCTGCCGCCCGCGCTGGTCGACGCCGAAGCCAAGCAGATCGCGCATCAGCTCTGGCATGAGGAAAACCCTGACGTTCAGGGCCATGATCACCCCGAGATCGAAGCGACCGACGAGCATAAGACCCTAGCCGAGCGCCGCGTGCGTTTGGGCCTGCTGCTGGCCGAACTGGGCCAGAAGGCCGAGGTTCAGGTGACCGACGCCGAGATGACCCAGGCGATCATGAACCAGGCGCGTCAGTACCCGGGTCAGGAGCGTCAGTTCTTTGAGTTCGTGCAGCAGAACCAGCAGATGCAGCAGCAGATGCGCGCGCCGATCTTTGAAGACAAGGTTGTCGACCATGTGGTTGAGCAGGCCAAAGTGACCGAGAAAGAGATCTCCAAGGACGAGCTTCAGAAGGCCGTTGAGGAACTCGACGACGAATAAGTCGGTCGACAGATCACGATTGGGGCAGGGGCTGCGGTTTACCGCGGCCCCTGTTTCGTTGTGCGGCAGAGGTTTTTTGATACCGTCCCGGTGGCACAGCGGGCATCGCCCCCCCTAAGGGGGCAATGCCCTGAGCTTGGTCAGAGGGTGATGCGGAACTGCGCAAAACCTTCTGCCGTGTCGCCGATCTGCTCCATTTCCACCCCTTCGACCTCATCGACGTAATCGACGGCCTTGGGCCCGGTGGTGAAGAGCACGCTGGTATCGGCAAGCGGGGCGAAGCGCCAATTGGCGTCGGCGCGGGGGTTCACGGTGCCTTGTTCAACGATGTAGCGCACGATGACATCGCGGTTGGTGTCCGGCCCTTCGAAGACGATCGTATCGCCCAAAGCGCCGGGAAAGGCACCGCCGCCGGAGGCCCGGTAGTTATTCGTTGCGATGATGAATTCCGCAGTCGGATCAATCGGTTCACCGTTGTGCCTAAGATCGACAATTCGGCGCGCGTCGGGGTTCGCCAATTCACCCTTGGGGCCGAATTTGGAGGGTTGGCTCAGGTCGATCTGATAGGTCACCCCGTCGATCACGTCGAAATTATAGCTTGGAAAACCGTCGTTCAGCAGCGGCTGATCCGCCGCGCCCGGCGTGATCTGGTTGAACATGCCGGCGGAGCGTTCGAGCCAGTCTTTCACCTGCGCCCCGGTCACCCGCACCGCGCGGGCGGTGTTGGGGTAAAGGTAGAGATCCGCCACATTCTTGATCGCCACATCGCCCTTGGGCACATCCGTGTAATACTCCGGCCCGCCCCGGCCCCCGGCCTTGAAGGGGGCGGCGGCGGATAGGATCGGCAGGGCTTCGTGTGCGCTGCCCTTGAGCATCTGCTCAATATACCAGCGCTGCGCGTTGGAGACGATCTGCACCGAGGGGTCATCCGCGACCAATGCGAAATAGCTGTGCAGATTCGCATCTGTTTTGCCGACCGGGCGGCGGACATAGGCGAGGGTCTCTTCATGTTCCTTTTGGACCGAGGCCAGAACCTTGGGGTCGCTCGGCACCAGAGGCATGACCGTGCGGTCTTCTTTGCGCTGTGAAATGGCGCGGGCTTCGGAACTGTGGCTGGCAATGCGCCACCCGTTGCCGTCGCGCTCCAGCATCAGGTCGATCAGGCCAAGGTGGCTGCCCCAGAAGCCGCCCATCGTGGCGGGCTTGTCGTGGATCGTGCCGCGGGTCACATCGACGGCGGCGTAATCGGCGTAGGTGTCCGAGGGGAAGACGCGGTGGCTATGCCCGGTCATGATTGCGTCGATACCATCGACGGCGGCGAGAGGGACCGAGGCGTTCTCCATCATATCCTCGGGCTGCGCCGCCCCGATGCCGGAATGCGACAGGGCGATGATGATATCGGCCCCGGCCTCTTTCATCTGCGGCACCCAGGCGCGGGCGGTCTCAAGAATGTCGCGGGCCTGCACTTTGCCTTCCAGATGGCGGCGGTCCCAATTCATGATCTGCGGCGGGACAAAGCCGATGATGCCGATCTTGATCGGATGCTCTTCTCCTGCACCGTCCTTTAGTCTGCGGTCGAGGATCACATAGGGTTTGAGCAGGGTCGTATCCTGCGTGGGCTCTGCGCCGACCTCCTTTACCACATTGGCGCTGACCACGGGAAAGTCGGCGCCGGCGAGGGATTTCATCAGAAAATCAAGGCCATAGTTGAACTCATGATTGCCCAGAGTGGAGGCATCAAAGCCGACGCTGTTCATCGCTTTGATAACGGGATGCATGTCGCCTTCCTTCATGCCGCGCTCATAGGCGATGTAATCGCCCATCGGGTTGCCCTGCAGGAAATCGCCATTGTCGAGGGTCAGCGTATTGGTGGCCTCGGCGCGGATCTCGTTGATGATGCTGGCCGTGCGGGCGAGGCCCAGCGTGTCGACCTCCTTGTCCGCGTAGTAATCATAGGGGAAGACATGCACATGCAGGTCCGTCGTCTCCAACAGCCGGAGATGGGCTTGATTGGCCGCGGCCCGGAGCGAGAACGGGTGCAGGGCGAGCAAACCGGAAGAACCGGCGAGGAAATGGCGGCGGTTGAGGCGGAGGGTCATCGGCGGCGATCCTTTGCTGAAACTTCAACCACAGCTTGAGCATCCCCCCGCATCCTTGCAAGCGTGAAGTTTTCTCAGCCCCCGCGCAGGCCGGTTTCCACCAGCATGCCGCGCCGCTTGGCCTCGTAATAATAGCCGCGGGCATACCATTTGATCGCCGTCGCATGGTCGCCATCGGACAAGAGCCACGCGCCGCGCAGGTATTTCAGCGCATATTGCAGGTTGGTATCGGCGTTCAGCAGGTCAGAGGGCTTGCCGCGAAACCCCATGGAGCGGGCCGTGGCGGGCAGGATTTGCAGCAGGCCGTAATAGGGGCCATTGCGCGCTTTCGGGTTATGGGTGCTTTCGCGGATCGCCAGACGGTGCACCAGAGGCCGGGGCAGGTCGTAGTGATCGGCCCAGTAGTTGATCTTGCGCCGCAGTTCCGGGGTCTCATTCGGGTGCAGCGGCAGGGCGGGCGCGCTATGGGCTTCGGCGGCGGAGTTCACCGTGGGGACCGCGTTGCAGGCGGTCAGAGCCGTGGCGGCGATGAGGATCATGAACAGGCGGCGTCTGGTCTGGGGCATAGGGCTACCGGGATTTGTGAGAACGCCGGGAAGATCGCCCAGACCGGCGCGCCGGGCAAGCGCGGGGCCGGGCGATGCGCGGCGCCTTGCCGCTGGGTGGGCTGCTGTGAGCGGTGGCAGGCCGCTGTCACACGTCTGAGACGATTTCGCCTCGCATTTCGCCGGTCATCCGGGTCTGATCATCGCGTTTGACCGAACGGCGCACCTCGTCGATCTTGAGCTCGGCGGCATCGCGGGTGGCTTTGTCGGGCCATTCGGTGATGACCGCGCTGGTCCGCTCCGACGTGCGCACCACGGTGATCCGGCTGGCGCCGAACCCTTTCAGTGCTGGCAGCCGCTTTTCCTCGATCGCGCGCAGGGTGACATCATAGTCGGCCCCGTCGTTATTCTCCCAAGTGGTGATTGTGATGTAGCGCATGTGGCCTCCTCCATGCTGAATAAGGACAGCATAGCATAAATTGGCCGATTTTGCAGAGGTTTGCGCGCCGGGCCGGCGCAGGGGCGCAGAGCGCCACGAAAAACGCCGCGCGGAGGACCGCGCGGCGTTGGTTTTCCAAGTCTGACAGACGGATCAGCTGTTGCTGTCGTCCTGTGCGTCGCCCTCGGGGGTGCGCACCATGTTCGAGTCGTCGCTGTCTTCGTCAGCGGCAGAACCGATGTCGTCAAACAGTTCGGAGATTTCGAATTCAGCAGCGGCTTCCTCTTCGGCGGCCAGTTCCTGAATCGACTTGCCGGACGCCTGAAGCTCGGCCTCTTCGGGCGAACGGGCGACGTTCAGCTCGATTGTGGCGGTCACTTCGGGGTGCAGGACGACCTGCACTTCATGGACGCCCAGATATTTGATGGGCTGGCCCAGAACGACCTGCTTGCGGTCCACCGAGAAACCTTCTTCGGTGGCGGCTTCGGCGGCGTCACGGGTGGTGACGGAACCATAGAGCGCGCCCGCGTCGGAAGCGGAGCGAATCACGACGAATTGCTGACCGTTCAGCTTTTCCGACATTTGCTCGGCTTCTTTTTTGGTCTCGAGGTTTTGCGCCTCAAGCTGTGCTTTCTGGCTTTCAAAGGCTTCGACGTTGGCTTTGGAGGCCGACAGCGCCTTGCCTTGCGGCAGCAGGAAGTTACGAGCGTAGCCGGGCTTTACATCCACGACTTCGCCCATCTGGCCCAGTTTGGCCACACGTTCCAGAAGGATAACTTGCATGTGCTCTCTCCTTACTTAACGGCGTAGGGCAGCAGGACGAGGAAACGGGCGCGTTTGATGGCACGGGCCAGCTCGCGTTGTTTCTTGGCCGATACGGCGGTGATACGGGAAGGAACGATCTTGCCACGCTCAGAGATGTAGCGTTGCAGCAGACGCGTGTCCTTGTAGTCGATCGCAGGTGCGTTGTCGCCCGAGAAGGGGCAGACTTTGCGGCGACGGAAAAATGGTTTTGCAGCCATGATTTAAGTCCTTTTCTTCAAGCGTTGATCAACGGCGTTCGCGGCGGTCGGACCGCTCGTCACGCTTTTGCATCTGTACGGACGGCAGTTCTTTATGCTCGTCGACCTTGATGGTCAGAACACGCATCACGTCGTCATGCAGGCGCATCAGGCGTTCCATTTCCTGCACGGCGGTCGCAGGCGCGTCCGAACGCAGGAAGGCATAGTGGCCCTTGCGGTTCTTGTTGATCTTGTAGGCCATCGTCTTGACGCCCCAGTACTCGCTGTCGACGAGCTTGCCGTCGTTGTCCGCGAGGACGGTGCCAAAATGTTCGATGAGGCCTTCTGCTTGCGTGTTGGACAGGTCCTGACGCGCAATCATAACATGCTCATATAGCGGCATGTGCACTCCTATATTTGTATCAAGGCGCATTTCATAGGCGGGGCATTCATCCTTGCGGCCCCACCACGAGAGTCTGCGCGGTTCATATGCTGTGCAAGGAAGCGCCCGTATACACGGTTTCAGCCCTGCGGCAAGCCCCAAGCGCCTGCGGCAAGACTTGTTCGGCGCAGGCGGAGCGGATACATCAGGCAAAACGCATAAGAGAGGCCGCCACCATGAGCATTGCATTCGTTTTCCCGGGCCAAGGTGCCCAGACCATCGGCATGGGCCGCGATCTGGCCGAGACCTATCCGCAGGCCCGCGCTGTCTTTCAAGAGGTCGATGACGCTTTGGGCGAGAAACTGTCTGACCTGATCTGGGAGGGCGATATCGAGACGCTGACCCTGACGCAGAACGCCCAGCCCGCGTTGATGGCGACCTCGATGGCCGCGATGGCGGCGCTGAAGGCGGAAGGGGTCACGGTAGATAAGGCCGCCTATGTGGCGGGCCATAGTCTCGGCGAATATTCGGCGCTTTGCGCGGCGGGCAGCCTGTCGCTGGCCGATACCGCGCGGTTGCTGCGCATCCGTGGCAAGGCGATGCAGGCCGCCGTGCCGGTGGGCGAGGGGGCGATGGCCGCGATTCTGGGGCTTGGCATCGAGGAGACCGAGAAGCTGGCCGAAGCCGCAGCGGAAGGCGAGGTCTGTCAGGTTGCCAATGAGAACGACCCGAGCCAGAACGTGCTCTCGGGTCAAAAGGCCGCTGTGGAGCGGGCGGTGGCGATGGCGAAAGACGCCGGCGCCAAACGCGCCTTGCTGCTGCCGGTCTCGGCCCCGTTTCACTGCCCGCTGATGGGCCCCGCCGCTGACGAAATGGCGCAGGCTTTCGGCGATGTGACCTTTAACGATCCCGCCGTGCCGCTGGTGGCCAATGTCACCGCCGAAGCCGTCACGGATGCCGCGAAGATTCGCGATTTGCTGGTGGAACAGGTCACCGGCCGGGTGCGCTGGCGCTCTTCGGTCGAATGGATGGCCGCGCAGGGCGTGAGCGAGGCTTGGGAGATCGGCGCGGGCAAGGCGCTGTCGGGGATGATCCGCCGGATCGACAAATCCGTCGCCACCCGCAGCATCGGCACGCCAGATGAGGTCACCGCCGCGCGGGACGCCTGAGCCCAGAAAGGACCAGCATGACGCTCCAAGAAACGCTGACGCTCTTGCCGGACTGGCTGATCTGGTGGTTCAACTGGCTGGTCTTTGCCGTGGCGGTGTTGCCGCTGGCGCTGCTGGTCTGGCCGCAGAGCCGCAGGGTCGGGGTGATCACCGTTTTGGCGAGCATTCTGGCCGGCGCTGCGGTCTACGGCATGTTCCGGCAGATGGGATATGTCAAACTGCTGGGCCTGCCGCATCTGCTGATCTGGGGGCCGCTGGCGGTCTATCTGTTCCGCAAACAGGCCAAGGACGCGATGCCGATCGCGGCGCGCTGGATCATCCGCGTGGTGTTGGTGACCTTGCTGATCTCCCTGGCCTTCGATCTGGTGGATGTGCTGCGCTATATCATGGGCGAGCGGACGCCCTTGGGCGCATGATCCGGCTTTTTGCGGCCTTAGCGCTGCTGCTCGCCGTCGCGGCCTGCGGCACGTTTGAGAACGCCCGCGATGGCACCCGGATGCAGGTGCAGGGGCCTTATCTTTTGATCTCCGGCACGATCACCAGCCCCACACCCGCGACTTTCGCGCGGCATCTGGCAGAGAACCCGCGGATCGATACGGTGGTGCTGGGGCGGATTGATGGGTCTATTGATGCAGCGGCGACGCATCGCATGGGGCGGCGCATCCGGGCGATGGGGCTGGCGACGGAGCTGCGCGCGAATAGTGTCGTCGATTCCGGGGGTGTTGAGCTTTTCATCGCCGGGACCGAGCGGCGCATGGCGCCGGGCGCGGTGCTGCGGGTGCATTCATGGCGCAATGGCTACCGCGAAGGCAGCAGCTATCCGCGCGCTGCCGCAGCGCATCAGATGACCCGCCGCTATGTGACCGAGATGCTGGGCAGCGACGCCTTTTACTGGTTTACCTTGCAGGCAGCGCCTTCGGACGAGATACACGAGATGACGGCGGCTGAAATGCGCCGCTATGGGTTGCTGACGCGGCCTTGAGAGACAGGATAAAGGAAGACATATGTTTGATCTTACAGGAAAGAATGCCCTGATCACCGGCGCTTCGGGCGGCATCGGGGCCGACATCGCGCGCAAGCTGCATGCCCAGGGCGCCACCGTGGGCCTCTCCGGCACGCGGACGGAACCGCTGGAGGCGCTGAAGGCCGAGCTGGGGGAGCGCGCCCATGTGCTGCCCTGCAACCTGAGCGATATGGAAGCCGTCGATGCGCTGCCGAAACAGGCGGCAGAGGCGATGGGCTCGGTCGATATTCTGGTCAACAACGCCGGCATCACCCGCGACAACCTGTTTATGCGGATGTCGGATGAAGAGTGGAATTCGGTGCTGAACGTGAACCTCACCGCCACCTTCAAGCTCTGCAAAGGCGTGATGCGCGGGATGATGAAGGCGCGTTGGGGCCGGATCGTGAATATTTCGAGCGTCGTGGGAGCCACGGGCAACCCCGGTCAGGCGAATTACGCGGCCTCGAAAGCCGGTGTCGTGGGCATGTCAAAGTCGCTGGCCTATGAGGTCGCAAGCCGGGGGATCACGGTGAATGCGGTGGCGCCGGGCTTTATCACGACGGCGATGACCGATAAGCTGACGGATGAGCAAAAGTCTGGAATCATGGGGCAAATTCCTGCCGGGCGCATGGGTGACCCGGATGAGATCGCCGGCGCCGTGGTCTATCTTTCCAGCCCCGAGGCCGCTTATGTGACAGGGACCACCTTGCATGTGAACGGCGGTATGGCCATGTTGTGACCCTGCACCCGCAATAGCGTTTGCCAAGCCGGGCGCATGTGCTAAAGGGGGCGCAGAATCGAAACGGAGGGTGCTTGATTGCACCCTGCGCCTTGTGCGAACAAGGAAAGTAGCCGCCCCTTTTGGGGCATCCTCCAAACGCCGATTACCGGCGGGCGGAAACCAAAAGGGGCCTTGAATGGCCCGAAGACATGAGGACTTATTATGAGCGACGTCGCAGACCGCGTGAAAAAGATCGTTGTGGAACACCTGAGCGTGGAAGAGGACAAAGTGACTGAGAATGCGTCGTTCATCGACGATCTTGGCGCAGACAGCCTCGACACCGTGGAACTGGTGATGGCGTTCGAAGAAGAGTTCGGCATCGAGATTCCCGATGACGCCGCTGAGAACATTCAGACCGTTGGCGATGCGGTCAAGTTCATCAAAGAAGCCTCCTGAGGCCTCTGCCGGGCGACCGGCGAACGACAGATTTGAAGGCGGCGTTGTTCCTAGCGGAATGACGCCGTTTTCCTTTTCGGGGGTGGGGCGGGCTTGTCCATTCGCGCGCCAAGCGGCATGTCTGCGGTGCGCCGTTTTCAAGTGTGAAGGCAATTCGCCCCATGTCCCGAACCATCCCGACGATCAACACATCCCGGCTGACCCTTCGTGCCATGCGGGCCGAGGATTTCCCGCGTTTCGCCGAGATCTGGGCGTTGCCCGAGGTGGCGTCGCGGATCTTTGATGGGCCGCGCAGCAAGGCGCAGTCTTGGGATGCGTTTTTGCGCAATGCGGGGCATTGGCAGATCACCGGCTTTGGCCAATGGGCGGTGCAGCTACACCGCCAGCGCGAGGTTCTGGGGCAGACGGGATTCTTCTTTGGCTCGCGGAATTTCGACGAAGAATTCGACACTTACCCCGAAGCGCGTCTGGTTCTGGCCCCCGAAGCGCAGGACCAGCGTTTGGGCTTTGAGGCGGCGCGGGCCGCGCATGAATGGTTTGACCGGGTGATCACCGGCCGCACCGTCTGCATGATCGCGCCGGGCAATATCGCGGCGCTGAAAATCGCCGGAACGCTGGGCTATGAACTGCTGCGCGAAGCCGAGGTTTCGGGTCGCCCGGTGCGCCTGCTGACCCGGCGCGGGCCGCCGGTCTGACCGGTGAAAAGCGCATCGGCGTATTTGTGCCTTGCCCGGGACGCAGGCCACAGATGCTTGTGTCTACAGGCTTTTGCAGGGTAAGAGGTTCGCCGAGAGATTATCGGCAAGGGGCATTAAAATGCGCAGAGTTGTAGTAACGGGTTTGGGGTTGGTCACTCCGCTCGCCGACGGTGTGGAAGAAAGCTGGAAGCGGATTTTGGACGGTCAGTCCGGCGCGGGGCCGATTACCGGCTTTGATCCCAGCAGATTGGTGACCCAATATGCCTGTGAGGTGCCGCTTGGCGATGGCAGTGACGGCACCTTTGACGCCAGCAAATACATGGAGCCGAAAGAGCAGCGGAAGGTCGATACCTTTATCCTCTTCGGCATGGCCGCCGCCCAGCAAGCGGTGGAGGATTCGGGCTGGACCCCGACCGAAGCGGAAGACCAAGAGCGCACCGGCGTTCTGATTGGCTCCGGCATTGGCGGGCTGAACTCCATCGCCAATACCGCCGTGACGATGGCCGAGAAAGGGCCGCGCCGGGTCAGCCCGTTCTTTGTGCCGGGGGCTTTGATCAACCTGATCTCGGGTCAGGTGTCGATCCGCTACGGCTTCAAAGGGCCGAACCATTCGGTGGTGACCGCCTGTTCAACGGGTGCCCATGCCATTGGCGACGCGGCACGTCTGATCAAATACGGTGATGCGGATGTGATGATTGCAGGCGGTGCCGAGGCGGCGATCTGCGAGATCGGCATGGCCGGGTTCAACGCCTGCAAGGCGCTGTCGACCAAACGCGGCGACGATCCGCAAAAGGCCAGCCGCCCCTATGATGTGGACCGTGACGGTTTCGTCATGGGCGAGGGCGCGGGCATCGTGGTGCTGGAGGAATATGAACACGCCAAGGCGCGTGGGGCGAAGATCTATGCCGAAGTGCTGGGTTATGGCCTCTCGGGCGACGCGCATCACATCACCGCACCTTCTGAGGATGGCGAGGGCGGCGAACGCTCGATGCGGGCGGCGCTGAAGAACGCAGGTCTTGAGCCTCAGGACGTGGATTACATCAATGCCCATGGCACCTCGACCATGGCCGATACGATTGAGCTTGGCGCGGTGGAACGTCTGATGGGGGAGGCCGCGGGCAAGGTGACGATGTCCTCGACCAAATCCGCCACCGGCCATTTGCTCGGGGCTGCGGGCGCGATCGAGGCGATTTTCTGCATGTTGGCGATCCGCGATCAGGTGGCACCGCCGACGATCAACCTTGATAACCCGGCGGTGGAAACCCCGATTGATCTGGCCCCGAACCAAAAGGTCGAGCGCGAGATCAATGTTGCCCTCAGCAACTCCTTCGGTTTCGGCGGCACCAACGCATCGGTTCTGTTCGGGAAAGTCCGCTAAATGTGGCGTCATATCGCGTCCAACGCTGTCACCTTTCTCGTGGTCGGCCTGTTTCTGCTTGGCGGCGTCGTGCTTTGGGGCAAGTCGGAGTATGTCTCCGAAGGGCCATTGGAGCAGGCGATCTGCGTGCAGGTGCAGCGTGGCTCGAACATGCGGCAGGTCAGTGAGGATCTGGAGGCGCAGGGCGCGGTGACCTCGCCCGCGATCTTTCGGATGGGCGCGGATTATGAGGACAAGTCAGCGCTTTTGAAGGCCGGGAGCTTTCTGGTGCCGGCGGGGACCTCGATGCAGGGCATTGTCGATGTGGTGACACAAGGCGGGGCGAGCACCTGCGGGACCGAAGTTGTCTACCGCGTCGGTGTGAACCGGGTGAGCGTGCAGGTGCGCGAGCTTGATCCCGCGACGAACCGTTTTGTGGAACAGGCCGAGTTCACCCCCGGTGTGGAAGAGGCGCCGGAAGCCTATGAAGACCTGTCGACCAAGGCCGACACGCGGTTCCGTGTGGCATTGGCGGAAGGGGTCACCAGCTGGCAGGTGGTCGAGGCGCTCAAACAGGTGGATCAACTGACCGGTACGGTGCATGACCTTCCCGCCGAAGGCAGCCTTGCGCCGGACAGCTATGAGGTGCGCCCCGGGGATGACCGGGCCACGTTGATCGCACGGATGCAGGCCGCGCAGGAGGTGCTTTTGGCCGCAGCTTTCGAGGCGCGGGATGAAGATCTGCCGATTGAGACGCCGGAGGAGCTGTTGATCCTGGCGTCGATCATCGAAAAGGAAACCGGCGTTGCGGCGGAGCGTGAGCAGGTGGCGAGCGTTTTCGTGAACCGCTTGAACCAAGGCATGCGGCTTCAGACCGACCCGACGGTGATCTACGGCGTGACCGAGGGCAAAGGCGTGTTGGGCCGGGGGCTGCGGCGCTCGGAACTGCGGGCCGAGACACCTTGGAACACCTATGTGATCGACGGTCTGCCGCCCACGCCGATTGCCAATCCGGGCCGGGCGAGCCTGATGGCCGCAGCCCAGCCGGCGGAGACGGATTTCGTGTTCTTCGTGGCCGATGGGACCGGGGGGCACGCCTTTGCCGAGACGCTGGAGGAGCATAACCGCAACGTGGCGCGCTGGCGCGAGATCGAGGCGGAGCGCGGGGCAGAAGCTGCGGGCAATGCCTCGACAGGCGGAAACTGAGACGACTGGAAAACCCCGCTGGAAACAGCGGGGTTTTTTGTTTGCGGGTCCGTGCGGATGTGTAAGCTCCTGTTAACACTGTTTTTCTTGACTTTGCGCACGGTCTGACGTAGAACTTGTGGCACGCTAGAAGATGTGGGCGAACGGCCCCGGGGGTATCCCCGGTGGTCGTTTTTTTGTGTCTCGTCGGTTGGAGATCCCAATCGAGAGGTAAAGAAAAATGACAATAATTACCCCGGACCAGAGTGTCGAAGACAGCGCGGAAATCCTGCGCGGTTTGCAAGAGGCGCTCGGCGCGTTGCGTCGTGAAATCGAAGGCCTGACGGAACAGGCCCAATCCGGGGGGGAGATCAAGGAAACTGCGGTGTCTGGCAAGACCTCCAAAGTGGCGGGTCTGCTGGCGCATTGCCTGAAAGCGGAGAACACGCTGAATGACTGTCGAAACCGACAAGCTGGAATCGCACGCGGGGGCTATGCCCTCGACATGGACAAGGCGCGGGCTGACATCGGGTGCAAGCTGGATCGCCTGCGCCGATGCTCAGACCCAGGCGCAGTTTCTGAATGACCTGGATGAGGGAGAGCTTCTGGCTCTCCCTTTTTTGTTCGAGTTCTGGGCGTTGGACCACCAGCTGCCGCCCGGGGGCGATTGGCGGACATGGGTGATCATGGGCGGGCGCGGTGCGGGCAAGACGCGGGCCGGAGCGGAATGGGTGCGCAGTAAGGTCGAGGGGAGCCGTCCTTTGGATTCTGGGGTTTGCAGTCGCGTGGCGCTGGTGGGCGAGACCATCGAGCAGGTGCGCGAGGTGATGATCTTTGGCGACAGCGGGATTTTGGCCTGTAGCCCGCCGGATCGGCGGCCCGATTGGGAGGCGACGCGCAAGCGCTTGGTCTGGCCCAATGGGGCGATTGCCACAGTGCATACGGCGCATGACCCCGAAGGGCTGCGCGGGCCGCAGTTCGATGCGGCTTGGGTGGATGAATTGGCGAAATGGAAGCGCGGGCAGGAGGCGTGGGACCAGTTGCAGTTTGCACTGCGCTTGGGCGAGCGGCCTCAGGTCTGTGTCACGACCACGCCGCGCAATGTCGATGTGTTGAAGGCGCTGCTGAAATCGCCCTCGACGGTGACGACCCATGCGCCGACGGAGGCCAATGCGGCGAACCTGGCGGGGTCTTTCCTTGAAGAAGTGCGGGCGCGCTATCGCGGGACGCGATTGGGGCGGCAGGAGTTGGACGGGGTTTTATTGGCGGATGCCGAAGGGGCGCTTTGGACCTCGGCTTTGTTGGAGGCGGGGCGGCTGCGCGAGGCGCCGGCGTTGGACCGGATCGTGGTGGGCTTGGACCCGGCGACGACTGATGGGGCGGGGTCGGATGAATGTGGGATCGTGGTAGTGGGGGCGCAGACCAAGGGGCCGCCGCAGGATTGGCGGGCGGTGGTCTTGGCCGATTGCACGGTGCAGGGGGCCACGCCCATGGGTTGGGCGCAGGCGGCGATTGCGGCGATGACGCGCTATGGGGCGGACCGTTTGGTGGCCGAGGTGAACCAAGGGGGGCAGCTGGTTTCCGAGGTGCTGCGGCAGGTTGATCCCTTGGTCTCGCTCAGGACGGTGCATGCGGCGCGGGGCAAGGCGGCGCGGGCGGAGCCTGTGGCGGCGCTTTATGAACAGGGGCGGGTGAGCCATCTGCCGGGGCTCGATGCGCTGGAGGATCAGTTGTGTCTGATGACGGCGCGGGGCTATGAGGGCAAGGGCAGCCCGGACCGTGTCGATGCGCTGGTCTGGGCCTTGCATGAGCTGATGATCGCGCCGGCCGCATTGTGGCGCAGCCCGGGGGTGCGCAGTCTTTGAGGCGCTGTTGCGCAGGGGGGCGTGCGGTGGGTTTCGCGGGCTTTAAGATTTTATTGAGAAAGTCTGACAACGCCGGGCAGCAGGGGGCAAGCCGCCGCTGCCAAGGCCGAGCAGAATGAGGAGCGACAGATGGTATTCGATTTTCTACGGCGCGGCGCGGCTGAGACGGTTGAGCAGAAGGCTTCGGCGACCGGACCGGTGGTGGCCTATCAGACCTCGGGCCGCGTTGCTTGGAGCCCGCGCGATAGTGTGAGCCTGACGCGTTCGGGTTTTTGTGGCAACCCGGTGGGGTTTCGCTCGGTCAAGCTGATTGCCGAGGCGGCGGCGGCGCTGCCGCTGGTCGTTCAGGATGCGGCGCGGCGCTATGAGGAACACCCGCTGATGGCGCTGATGCGCCGCCCGAATGCGGGGCAGGGCCGGGCCGAGTTGTTTGAGGCGCTTTATGGGCAGATGTTGCTGAGTGGTGATGGTTATGTCGAGGCCGTGGGCGGCGAAGGGGGGCTGCCGGTTGAGCTGCATGTGCTGCGCTCGGACCGGATGAGCGTGGTGCCGGGGGCGGATGGCTGGCCGGTGGCCTATGAATATGCGGTGGGCGGGCGCAGGCACCGCTTTGACGCCAGCGGGCCGGTGACGCCGGTCTGCCATATCCGCAACTTTCACCCGCAGGACGATCACTATGGCTTTAGCCCCATGCAGGCGGCGGCCATGGCGATGGATGTGCATAACGCGGCGAGCCGCTGGTCGAAGGCGCTTTTGGACAATGCGGCGCGGCCTTCGGGGGCGATTGTCTATCGCGGGGCCGAGGGGCAGGGCAAGCTGAGCGAGGATCAGTATGACCGGCTGGTGAGTGAGATGGAGAGCCATCACCAGGGCGCGCGCAACGCCGGGCGGCCGATGTTGCTGGAAGGCGGGCTCGACTGGAAGCCGATGGGCTTTTCGCCTTCGGATATGGAGTTTCAGAAGACCAAGGAGAGCGCCGCGCGGGAGATTGCGCTGGCATTTGGGGTGCCGCCGATGCTGATCGGGGTGCAGGGGGATGCGACCTATGCGAACTATCAGGAGGCGCATCGGGCCTTCTATCGCCTGACGGTGCTGCCGCTGGCGACCCGGGTGACGGCGGCGCTGGCCGAGTGGCTGAGCGGCTATCTGGGGGCGGCGGTGACCTTGAAGCCGGACCTCGACCAAGTGCCGGCGCTGGCGGCGGAGCGGGATGCGCAATGGGCGCGGGTCTCGGCGGCGGCATTTCTGAGTGACGCGGAAAAGCGCAGCCTGCTGGGGCTGCCGGCGGTGGTGGATGATGCATGAACCTCGGGACGTTGAGCGGTTTGACTGCGCGCCGGGGCTGCGGTTGCAGGCCCATGAGACCATCAGCGCGGTGCACCGCGAGAACATGCTTCTGCGGCTCGACCGGATCGAGCAGATGATGGAGCGGCTGGAGCGGCGCCTGTGGTTGACGGTTTACGGCGTGGTGGCGGTGATCTTGGCGCAGGCGGTGCAATCCTTTCTGGTGGTGGCGCCGTAGCGGGCTGAACAAGAGGAAATACAATGGGTTATCAGGTTATTGCCCCCGGTGTCTGGCCGGGGAACGGGGAGGCTTTGTCTGCCGGGCTGGCGGGGCTGGAGCATAAGTTCGCCAGGTTCGGCAGCGTGACCGAGGTCGCGGGCGGGGTTGAGATCAGCGGCTATGCGAGCCTCTTTGGCGCGGCGGATCAGGGCGGCGATGTGGTGCAGGCGGGGGCCTATGCGGCCTGTCTGAAACGCGCAGAGGCCGAGGGGCGCCGCGTCAAGATGCTCTGGCAGCATGACCCGGCGCAGCCCATCGGTGTTTGGGACGAGCTGCGCGAGGACGCGCGCGGGCTGTGGGTCAAGGGGCGCATTCTGGACAGTGTGGCACGGGGCCGTGAGGCGGCGGCGCTGATCGAGGCGGGCGCGATTGACGGGCTCAGCATCGGCTACCGCACGGTGAAGACGGGCCGGAACAACAAGGGCGAGCGGCTTTTGTCGGAACTGGAGCTTTGGGAGGTCTCGCTGGTGACATTTCCGATGCTGCCCACCGCGCGGGTCGCGGCCAAAGGCGAGTTTCGGGCCGTCGGTGAGGTGCTCCGCGAGATGGCGGCGGCCTTTGAGGAGGCGCGGGCCGAGATGACGCGCGGCGCGGGCCGGGCCGATCGGTGATCTGCACAACAACAGAGGAAATGAGATGAGCAAAAGCGATGCAAACGTCAGCATGAAGTCAGGCGCAGACCTGTCCCCGGCGGAGGAAGTGCGGCAGGCCGTGAGCGGTTTTGTCAGTGACTTCAATGGCTTTCGGGCCGAGATGAACAGTAAACTTCAACAATCAGAAGAGCGAATTGCCATGATGGATCGCAAGATGACCCTGCCTGCCCGTAGCCCTCTTGGGGGCGCGGCTGACCAGGACGCACCGCATAAGAAAGCCTTTGACGCCTATCTGCGCAACGGGGATGACGACGGGCTGCGCGGGCTGGAGCTGGAGGGCAAGTCGATGTCGACGGCGGTTAATTCCGACGGCGGCTACCTTGTCGATCCGCAGACCTCGGAGCGGGTGCAGTCGGTGCTGAATTCAGGCGCCTCGATCCGGGCAATCGCGTCGGTGGTGCAGGTTGAGGCGACCTCCTATGACGTGCTTGTCGATCACGCCGATGTGGGGGCTGGCTGGGCGACTGAGAGCGGTCCGCAGGCCGAGACAGACACGCCGCAGATCGACCGGATCACCGTGCCGCTGCATGAGTTGAGCGCGCTGCCCAAGGCGAGCCAGCGTCTGCTGGATGACAGTGCTTTCGACATCGAAGGCTGGCTTGCCGGGCGGATCGCCGACAAGTTCGCCCGGGCCGAGGCGGCGGCTTTTGTCAGCGGGGACGGGGTCGACAAGCCGATGGGGTTCCTGAGCCATCCGGTTGTGGAGGACGAGACATGGAGCTGGGGGCGCCTTGGCTATGTCGCCAGTGGCACCAATGCGAACCCTGAGGCCGATGCCATTGTTGAACTGGTCTATGCCCTGGGCGCGGCCTACCGCAAGAACGCGGTTTTCGTGATGAATTCCAAGACCACGGCAAAGGTGCGCAAGCTCAAGGACACCGACGGGCGCTTCCTGTGGTCCGACGGGCTGGCGGCGGGCGAGCCGGCGCGGCTGATGGGCTATCCGGTGCTGGTGGCCGAGGACATGCCCGATCCGGCGCCGGAATCGATGTCGATCGCCTTTGGTGATTTTTCCAGCGGTTACACCGTGGCGGAACGCCCTGACCTGCGCATTCTGCGCGATCCCTTCAGCGCCAAGCCGCATGTACTCTTCTATGCGACCAAGCGGGTGGGCGGTGACGTGAGCGACTTTGCGGCGATCAAGCTGATGAAATTCGGCCTGGCGTAAGCCGGTGCCGAAGCCGGGGCCGGGGTGACTTGGCCTCGGCCCGGGCGTGCGCCGCAAGGGTTGTGTTGTCTAGCTGCTCCCCTCCAACCGAGCAATGCAACCGGGGCACGTCCGGCATTTCGCAAGAGGTCCGACGCCGGGCCGAGGGGCGTAAATTTGGAGACGTTCGATGATGTTGATCGAGGAAACAAATGTCCCGGATGCGGCGCTGCCGGTGGAGGCGTTCAGGGCGCATCTGCGTCTCGGCAGCGGGTTTGCACAGGACAGCCTTCAGGATGCGGTGCTGCGGGGGTTCCTGCGGGCGGCGATGGCGGCGGTGGAGGCGCGGACGGGCAAGGCGCTGCTGCGGCGGCGCTTCGCACTGTCGCTGACCTTTTGGCGGGAAGCGGGGGCGCAGGTCTTGCCGGTGGCGCCCGTGCAGGTGATCGAGCGTCTGGCGCTGGTGGCACGGGACGGGACCGAGACCGTGGTCGAGCCGGAGCGCTATTGGTTGCAGCGCGATGCGCAGGCGCCGCGGTTGCGCAGCAGCACGCCGACCCTGCCGCGTATCCCGAGCGCGGGGGCGGCGCTGATCAGCTTTGACGCGGGGTTTGCCAGCGCCTGGGATGGGCTGCCCGATGATCTGGCGCAGGCGGTGATGTTGCTGGCGGCGCATTACTATGAATACCGCGATGACACGGCGCTTGGCGAAGGCTGTATGCCTTTTGGCGTGAGCAGCCTGATCGAGCGGCACCGCAAGATGCGCCTGGGCTTTGGAGGTGCAGCATGAGCCGGCCGCATTTGAACCGGGCGCTGATCCTGGAGACGCCGCAGCGGGTGAGCGACGGGGCGGGCGGGTTTGTCGAAAGCTGGCAGCCACTGGGGACGCTTTGGGCCGAGGTGCGCGCACGGACCGGGCGCGAGACCGCGCAAAGCGGGGCGGCGGTGAGCCGTATGGCGTTCAAGATCACCGTGCGTGCGGCCCCGCAGGGCGCGCCGGCGCGTCCGACAGCGCAGCAGCGGTTTCGCGAGGGCGCACGTATTTTCACCATTCAGGCGGTGGCGGAGACCGACAGCGCGGGCCGCTATCTGACCTGCTTTGCCCAGGAGGAAACAGCCGTATGACCTATGCGCTTTCGGGGGCCTTGCAGGGGGCGATCTATGACCTGTTGCGATCCGATGCGGCGGTCGCGGCGCTCATTGGGGATGCGGTTTATGACGCGCTGCCGGGCGGGACGCTGGCCGAGACCTATCTGCGGCTTGGCCGCGATCAGGCCATGGGGGTGGCGGACCGATCCGGGGGTGCGGCGACGCATCGCTTTGAAGTCTCGGTGATCACCAGCGCGCCCGGATTTGCCCATGCCAAGAGCGTCGCCGCGGCGGTTTGTGATGCGCTGCGTGATGCGCGACCTGCATTAAGCCGGGGCCATGTGGTCGATCTTTATTTTCACAGCGCCAAGGCGAGACGGACAGAGGGCGGCAGGGCGCGGCAGATCGATCTTCAGTTCCGGGCGCTGCTTGCGGATGAGCAAAGCGCATAATTTCAGATAGTTGCAGGAGAAAAACATGGCTGTTCAAGCGGGCAAGGATCTTTTGATCAAGGTGGACATGACCAGCGATGGTCAGTTCGAGACCATCGCCGGGCTGCGGGCCACGCGGGTGAGCTTTAACGCTGAGACCGTGGATGTGACCTCGCTCGATTCCCAAGGCGGTTGGCGCGAGTTGCTGGTGGGCGCGGGGGTGCGCTCGGCGGCGATCAGCGGCTCGGGGGTGTTTCGCGATGCCGGCACGGATGAGCGGGCGCGGCAGTTGTTCTTTGACGGGCTGACGCCGGATTTTCAGGCGATCATTCCAGATTTTGGCGTGGTTGAGGGGCCGTTTCAGGTGGCTGCGATTGAATATGCCGGGTCGCTTAATGGCGAGGCGACGTTTGAATTGAGCCTGCTGTCGGCGGGGGAGCTTGTCTTTACCCCCGATGTGGTGGTGTGAGCATGGGCAATCCCTGGCGTGGTGAAGTCTTGATCGTGATCGACGGAGAGCGGCATGCGGCGCGGCTGACCCTTGGCGCTCTGGCGGAGCTGGAGGCGGCGATGGAGGCCGACAGTCTCTTGGCGCTGGTGGAGCGCTTCGAGGGGAACCGGTTTAGCAGCCGCGATGTGCTGGCGCTTCTGGCGGCGGGATTGCGGGGCGGGGGTGCCGAGATCGACAGGGCCCGGCTTGAACATGCGCAGATCGAAGGGGGGCCAATGGCGGCAGCGCGGGCGGCGGCGGAACTGCTGGCGCGGGCCTTTACGGTGCAATCGTGAGCGCCGCGCGGCCTTTCGATTGGCCGGCGCTTTTGCGGCTGGGGCTCACCCGTTTGGGACTGCGCCCGGCGGAGTTCTGGGCGCTTACCCCGGCGGAATTGCAGCTGATGCTGGGGCCGCTGGGGGAGACCGCGCCGCTGCTAAGCGAAGGGCTCGCCGCCTTGATGGCGGTCTACCCGGATAGAGAGAGAGGGGCCGAGAATGGCTGAATTTGATGATTTTGACGGGTTTGAGGACAGGGCGGCTGGCCTGAACGAGACCCTGGCGCAGACCAGCAATCTGGTCTCCGGCTTTGACGGGGAATTGCGGCGGATGCGGGCGTCTTTGGCGGCGACGGGCAAGGATGTGGCGACTTTGGAAAAAGGGCTGAGCCGGGGCCTGCGGCGGGCTTTCGACGGGGTGGTTTTTGACGGGGCCAAACTGTCGGATGCTTTGGGCGATCTGGCCAATTCGATGATCCGCTCAACCTATAATGCGGCGATGCGTCCGGTGACCGATCATCTCGGCGGGATGCTGAGCCAAGGGGTCGGGAACGTGATGCAGAGCGTGCTGCCCTTTGCAGAGGGGGCGGCCTTTTCGCAGGGCAAGGTGCGGCCTTTTGCGCAGGGCGGGGTGGTGTCTCAGGCGACCGCTTTTCCGATGCGGGGCGGCGTCGGGATCATGGGCGAGGCGGGGCCGGAGGCGATCATGCCACTGGCGCGCGGGGCGGACGGCAAGCTGGGGGTGCGCGGCGCGGGAGGGGGTGACACGACCATCGTGATGAACATCACCACCCCCGATGTGCAGGGTTTCCAACGCAGCCAAAGCCAGATTGCCGCGCGGCTGAGCCGGGCGCTGAGCAGTGGCAACCGCAACCGCTGAGCCGACAGAGAAGAGAGGTGCAGGACATGCAATTTCACGACGTCAGATTTCCCCCGACCTTGAGTTTTGGCGCGCTTGGAGGGCCGCAGCGGCAGACCGATGTGGTCACGCTGGCGAACGGTTTTGAAGAGCGCAACACCCCATGGGCCCATTCGCGGCGCCGCTATGACGCCGGGCTGGGGATGCGCTCGATCGATGATCTGCAGGATCTGGTTGCGTTCTTTGAGGCGCGTATGGGGCAGATCTATGGGTTTCGCTGGAAAGATTGGGCCGATTACAAATCCGCCAAGGCCGAGGTGCCGGTGGCGTTTGGCGACCAGAGCATCGGTTTTGGCGACGGTGAAACGGCATCCTTTCAAATCTATAAGACCTATCGCTCGGGCGCGCAGAGCTACAAACGGCCGATCACGAAGCCTGTCGCAGGGACGGTGCGGGTGGGGCTGGAACAGGACGAGTTGCAGGAGGGCGTCGAGTACGAGGTCGATGCGGCCACCGGCATGATCACCTTTGCCCATCCGCCGGACCCAGAGGTCGAGATCTTTGCCGGCTATGAGTTTGATGTGCCGGTGCGTTTCGATACCGATCGTATCCTCGTCTCGGTCGAGAGCTTTCAGGCAGGGCAGGTGCCGGATGTGCCTGTGATCGAGGTGCGGGTCTGATGGCGGGGTTGGAACCGGGGTTCGCGGCGCATCTGGAAAGCGGCGTGACGACGCTTTGCCACTGTTGGCAACTCACCCGGGCCGATGGGACGGTCTTTGCTTTCACCGACCATGATCTGCCGCTGCAATTCGAGGGTGTGACATTTCGGGCCGACAGCGGGTTGAGCGCGCGGGCGCTGGCCCAGACCACCGGCCTGTCGGTGGACAACACCGAGGCGATTGGCGCGCTGAGCGATCAGGCGATCCGTGAAGATGAGATCGAGCAGGGGCGGTTTGACGGGGCGGAGGTGCTGGCCTGGCTGGTGAACTGGGCCGATCCGACACAGCGGCTCTTCCAGTTTCGCGGCAGCATTGGCGAGTTGCACCGCGCCGGTGGCAGTTTCCGCGCGGAGTTGCGGGGCCTGAGCGAGCCGCTCAACCAGCCGATGGGACGGGTCTATCAGAAACCTTGTTCTGCCGTATTGGGCGACGGCAATTGCGGATTCGATCTGAGCGCGCCGGGCTATAGCGATCTGCGGCCCGTCGAAGGGGTCGAGGCCGCGCAGGCGTTTCGCTGGGCGGGGTTCGCAGGTTTTGACGAGAGCTGGTTCGCGCGGGGGCGGCTGGATGTCTTGGACGGCCCCGCCGCTGGCCTGTGGGGGATGATCAAACAGGATCGGTTTGACGGCAGCGAACGTGTCATTGAACTCTGGGAGCCGATCCGCGGGGCGGTGGCCCCGGGGACGATGGTGCGGATCACGGCGGGCTGCGACAAGCGCATGGAAACCTGCCGTCTGAAGTTTAACAACCTGCTGAACTTTCAGGGATTCCCGGATCTTCCGGAGGATGATTGGATCATGGCGGTGCCGAAATCCGACGGCGTCAATTCCGGCGGGTCGCGTCGATGACGGGGGGGCAATGGGTCACCGCGGCGCGGGGCTGGATCGGCACGCCTTACGTTCATCAGGCCGCCACGCGGGGGGCGGGCTGCGATTGTCTGGGGCTATTGCGCGGCCTCTGGCGCGAGCTGCTGGGGGCGGAGCCTGAACCGGTCCCTGCCTATTCGATGGATTGGTCCGAGCCGCAGGGCGAAGAACGGCTATGGGCGGCGGTGCAACGGCATCTGCGGGCAAAACCGCCAGAGGATGTCGCCGCGGGCGATGTGCTGTTGTTTCGGATGCGGCGCGGGTCGGTGGCGAAACATCTCGGGCTTCAGGCCGACCTCGCGCCCAAGCCCAGTTTTATCCATGCCTATTCAGGGCATGGGGTCGTGGAAAGCCCGCTCAGCGGGCCGTGGCGGCGGCGCATCGTGGCGCGATTTGAATTTCCCAAGGAGATCACCTGATGGCAACGATTGTTCTTTCGGCCGCGGGCGCGGCGGTAGGCGGCTCGATCGGTGGCACTTTGGCGGGGCTGTCTTCGGTGGCCGTGGGCCGGGCGGTCGGTGCCACGCTGGGGCGTCTTGTCGATCAGCGTTTGCTGGGGCAGGGCGCGCAGGCGGTAGAGACCGGCCGGGTTGATCGGTTTCGCCTGACGGGGTCGGGAGAGGGCGAGGCCATTGCGCAGCTCTATGGCCGCATGCGGTTGAGCGGCCATGTGATATGGGCCTCGCTCTTCAAGGAAGAGGTCGCGGTCAGCGGCGGCGGCAAGGGCGGGCCACCAAAGCCCAAGACCACGCGTTATAGCTATTCGGTGAGCCTTGCCATTGCGCTTTGCGAGGGGGAGATCACCAGCGTGGGCCGGGTCTGGGCGGACGGTGTGGAGGTCGCGCCCGATGATCTGAATATGCGCGTCTATACCGGCAGCAGAGAACAGCAGCCCGATCCGACCATGGCCGCGATTGAGGGTATGGACCAAGTCCCAGCCTATCGCGGCACCGCCTATGTCGTCTTCGAAGACCTGCCGCTCGCACAATTCGGCAACCGCGTGCCGCAGTTCTCCTTTGAGGTGATGCGGCCCGAACAGCGCAGCACGCCGGGGTGGGACCATACCCCGCCCTTCGGCCTGCGCGGCGTCGCGCTGATCCCCGGCACGGGCGAATACAGTCTGGCGACGACGCCCGTGCATTATAGCAATGGTCCGGGGGCAAATTGGTCGGCCAATATCAACACGCCCGCGGGCAAGACGGATTTTTCGGTGGCGCTGGAAAGTCTGACAGAAGAGCTTCCCAAGCTGGAGGCGGCCTCGCTCGTTGTCTGCTGGTTTGGCAGTGATCTGCGCTGTGGCGATTGCCAGCTGCGACCCAAGGTGGTGGACGCCGAGATCGAGGGTGAAAACATGCCCTGGACTGTCTCCGGGCTTTCGCGGGGGGCGGCAGAGGTTATCGCCACATTGGACGACCGGCCCATCTACGGCGGCACCCCTGCCGATGCGGCGGTGATCGAGGCGATCCAGGCGCTGAATGCAGCGGGCAAAGCGGTGATGTTCTACCCTTTCATCTTGATGGACCAGACCGAGGGCAATGATCTGCCCGATCCCTATAGCGATGCGCAGTCCCAACCCCCGCTGCCCTGGCGCGGGCGGATCACCCTATCGCAGGCGCCGGGCCGTGCGGGCAGCCCGGACGGAACCGCAGCGGCGGCGGAGGAAGTCGCGGCGTTCTTTGGCACGGTCACGGCGGCGGATTTCGCGGTTTCCGGTGAGACGGTCAGCTACAGCGGGCCGGAGGAATGGAGCTTGTCGCGGTTCATTCTGCACTACGCGGCGCTTTGTGCGGCGGCGGGCGGGGTGGATGCGTTTTGCATCTCTTCTGAAATGCGCGGGGTCACGCAGATTCGCGGGGCCGGGAATAGCTTTGTCGCCGTGGCGGCGCTGCGCCAACTGGCCGCCGAAGTGCGCGCCCTGCTGGGGCCGGCTGTCAAAATCAGCTATGCGGCGGATTGGTCGGAATATTTCGGCTATCACCCGCAAGATGGCAGTGGCGACCTCTTCTTCCATCTCGACCCGCTTTGGGCAGATGACAATATCGACTTCATCGGCATCGACAATTACATGCCACTGGCCGATTGGCGCGAGGAAGACGGGCATCTGGACGCGGCAGACTGGCCGGCGATCCATGATCTCGATTACCTCAAGGCGAACATCGAGGGCGGTGAGGGCTATGATTGGTACTACCATTCGCCCGAAGCCCGCGCGGCGCAGATCCGCACGCCGATTACCGACGGGACCGCGGATGAGCCTTGGGTCTACCGCTACAAAGACCTGCGCAACTGGTGGCGCAATTCGCATCACAACCGGATCAATGGCCAGCGGAACGCTGAACCGACAGGCTGGGTGCCGATGTCCAAGCCGATCTGGTTCACCGAATACGGCTGTGCGGCGATCGATAAGGGCGCAAACCAGCCCAATAAATTCCTTGATCTGAAAAGTTCGGAAAGCGCTTTGCCACGCTATTCCAACGGCGCGCGGGATGATCTGATGCAGATGCAATATCTGCGGGCGATGTCGGAATACTGGAGCGATCCTGCCCATAACCCTCTGTCGGAGGAATATGGCGGGCGGATGCTTGATATGTCACGCGCCTTTGTCTGGGCCTGGGACATGCGGCCTTTTCCGTTCTTTCCCAATAACTTGGACATGTGGAGCGACGGGGAGAACTATGCCCGCGGCCATTGGCTCAACGGCCGCGTCTCGGGCCGCACGCTGGCGTCTGTGGTGGGCGAGATTTGCCGCCGAGCGGGGGTCGCGCATTTCGATACTTCTGAGCTTTTCGGCTATGTGCGCGGCTATGCGGTGGATCACCTGGGCGAGGGGCGGCAGGCGTTGCAGCCCTTGATGCTGCGCTACGGGTTCGACGCGATTGAGCGCGCAGGCGTGCTGAAATTTCGGATGCGCGATGGTGTCAATGCCGTGCCGCTGGAGCCCGAGCATCTGGCCGTCAGTCCCGAACTGGCGGGAATCACCGAACAGCTTCGCGCGGCAGAGGCCGAAATTGCCGGTCGGGTGCGGCTGCGTTTCGTCGAGGCGGATGGGGATTTTGACGTCGTGGCCGAAGAGGCGGTTCTGGCGGATGAGGCGACCCATGCGGTCAGCGGGTCCGAATTGAATATGGCCCTGACCCGCGGTGAGGGGCGGCAGGTGGTCGAGCGCTGGCTCACGGAAAGCCGGGTCGCGCGTGAAACCCTGCGGCTGGCGCTGCCCCCCTCGCGCATGGCGCTCGGTGCGGGGGATGTGATTGAACTGCCGGGCGACGGGCAGGAGGGCGCTGCACGCTTTCGGATCGACCGGGTGGAACAGGCCGGCGCGCTCTTGGTCGAGGGGGTGCGGATCGAACCCGAAGTCTATGACACCCTGCCTTTCGACGAACGCTTGCCCAGCCTGCGGCCTTTCGTGCCGCCGGTGCCGGTGCTGCCACAATTCATGGATCTGCCCCTGATGCGCGGGGATGAGCTGCCCTATGCGCCGCATCTGGCGGTCACCGCAAACCCCTGGCCCGGCTCTGTGGCGGTCTACCGGTCGGCCAGTGACAGCGACTATGCGTTGAACGCGATTGTGCCGAGCCGTTCGACGCTCGGCATCACCGGATCGCCGCTGCTCAAAGCCCCTGCGGGGATGCTGGACCATGGGCCGGTGTTGGAGGTCAAACTGACCAGTGGGACCCTGCAATCGGTGAGCCGCGAGGCGCTGCTGAACGGTGCAAACCTTGCGGCCATCGGTGACGGCTCGGCGGATAATTGGGAATTGTTTCAGTTCGAGCAGGCCGAACTCATCGCGCCCCTGACCTATTGGCTGCGCGGGCGGCTTCGGGGGCAGGCGGGGACCGATGCCTTGATGCCTTATGCCTGGCCCGCGGGATCGATCTTCGTTTTGATGGATGGCCATCCGCAACAGCTCGAATTTGGGCGGCATCTGCGGCGGGTGGCCCAGCATTACCGTATCGGTCCGGCGCAAAGGCCGGTGGACGATCCGTCTTACTTGCATCAGGTTCATGCTTTCGATGGCATCGGGTTGCGGCCCTATAGCCCCTGCCATCTGCGCAGTGAGACCGATGCAAATGGGGATATCCACGTCACCTGGCTGCGCCGTACACGGATTGATGGCGACCCTTGGGAGGGGCCGGATGTGCCCTTGGGCGAAGAGAGCGAGAGCTATCTTCTGCGCCTGTTCATCGGCAGCGACATGCGACGCGAGTTGCTGCTCAGCGCGCCGCATTGGACCTACAGCAAGGCGGCGCAAGCCGCGGATGGGATCACCGGGCCTTTTGCCATTGAAGTGGCGCAGGTTTCTTCTGCTTACGGCCCGGGGTTGGCCGCGCGGCTTCAGATCGCGCCCTAAACTCTCAAATGTGGTAGCATCCCGGGGGGGCAAAGTCTCTGCGCTCCCTTCACGATTCTGCGCGGGACGGATTTACAATTGGTCCCGCGCTGTTGCATGAGCTACCATGGCCTGAGCGCGAAGGACAATGACATGGCACAGACACGCAGTCGTATCTCAAAGATGGACCCGGTTTGGGACCGCATCCAGCAAGAAGCCGAAGCCGCCGTGCGGGATGAGCCGCTGATTGGTGGCTTTGTCCATGCCTGTATTCTGCACCATAAATCCATTGAAAATGCGCTGTCTTACCGGATCGCCGCCAAATTGTCGTCGAACGAGATGTCGATGATGGTGGTGCGCGAAATGGTCGAAGAAGCCTATGCCGAGGACGCCGATCTGGTCGCCGCCGCGCGGGCGGACCTGCGGGCGATCTATGACCGCGACCCTGCTTGCCACCGTTTGTTGCAGCCGATCCTGTATTACAAGGGCTATCAGGCGGTGCAGGCCTACCGGGTTGGGCACCATCTCTATACCAAGGGTAAGCGCGATCTGGCCTATTTCATCCAGATGCGTGTGAGCGAGATTTTTGGCGTCGATATCCACCCCGCCGCGAAGCTGGGCAAGGGGATCATGATCGACCACGCGCATTCCATCGTGATCGGTGAGACGGCCGTGGTGGGCGACAATGTCTCGATGTTGCATTCGGTGACGCTCGGCGGCACCGGCAAGGAAGAGGAAGACCGGCATCCGAAGATCGGCGATGGTGTCTTGATCGGTGCCGGCGCAAAGGTGCTGGGCAATATCAAGGTGGGTCATTGCAGCCGGATCGCGGCGGGGTCTGTGGTGTTGGAAGAGGTGCCCTCTTGCAAGACCGTGGCGGGGATTCCGGCGCGGATCGTGGGCGAGGCGGGCTGTGATCAGCCGTCGATGTCGATGAACCATCTGTTCGGGCCGGAGTACGAATAGGCTTTTCGGTCAGCGCGAAACGCAAAAAGCCGGAGCATGCGCTCCGGCTTTTGTTTTATGGGACCACCCGGCGGGCGGTGTTCAGGGCTAACTGCTCTCAAACTTCCGAAACTATGTCAGGCCAGCATGACCATTGGGTTCTCAAGGTTCTCGACGATGGCGTTCAGCAATTGCGCCCCGAGCGCACCGTCGATCACCCGGTGGTCGACCGAGAGGGTGACAGACATGACGGTGGCGGCGGTGATCTCGCCATCTTTGCCAATGATCGGTTTCTTCACCCCGGCCCCGACGGCGAGGATCGCGCCATGCGGCGGATTGATGACGGCGTCGAAATTGTCGATCCCGAACATGCCCAGATTGGAAATCGCGAAGCTGCCGCCCTGATACTCATGCGGCGCGAGCTTGCGATCACGGGCGCGACTGGCGAGGTCTTTCATCTGCGCCGAGAGGGTTGAGAGCGACTTCGTGTCGGCGTCCTGCAGCACCGGGGTGAAGAGCCCGCCTTCGATGGCGACGGCCACGGCCACGTCCGACGGCTTCAGCTTGAGGATACGATCCCCGGCCCAGACGGCATTGGCATCCGGCACCGATTGCAGAGCCAAGGCGCAGGCCTTGATGATGAAATCATTGACCGAGAGCTTCATGCCCCGTGCTTCCAACTGCTTGTTCAGATCGCTGCGGAAAGACAGCAGCGCGTCGATCTGGATGTCGCGGCGCAGGTAGAAATGCGGCACCGTCTGTTTCGCTTCCGTGAGCCGTGCGGCGATGGTCTTGCGCATGCCGTTGAGGGTGACTTCTTCAAAGTCGCGGCCCTCGTACATCTTGATGACCGCATCCGCCGAGGCGCCGGCAGGCGCGGGCTCGGTGACGGGGGCCGCGTCTTTGGCGGGCGCTGCGCTGTCGGATTTTGCTGCCGTCGGCTGGGCGCTTTCAACATCCGCTTTCACGATCCGGCCACGTGGTCCGCTGCCGTCGATTTGCGTGAGATCCAAGCCTTTGTCGGCGGCAATGCGGCGGGCGAGGGGGGAGGCGAAGATGCGCTCGCCCTTGTCCGTTTTCGGCGCGGCGGGGGCTTTGCTGTCGTTCTGGCTCTGCGCCTCGTTCGCCTCGCTGGCACCGCGGCCATAGCCCGCCTCGGGCGTTTCGGCCTCGGCGGCTTTGTCGCTCTCTTCAGCTTTCGGTGTCTCTTCCTTGGCCGCGCCTGCGGAACTGTCGATATCGTCGGCGCTTTCGCCTTCTTCGAGCAGCACGGCGATGGGGGTGTTCACCTTCACGCCTTCGCTGCCTTCGTCGATCAGGATCTTGCCGATGGTGCCTTCGTCAACCGCTTCGAACTCCATCGTCGCCTTGTCGGTCTCGATCTCGGCCAGAATGTCGCCGGAGGCGACTTCGTCGCCCTCTTTGACCAGCCATTTCGCCAGCGTGCCTTCTTCCATCGTGGGGCTGAGGGCGGGCATGAGAATTTCTGTGGGCATGATCCGCTCCTTACCGGTAGGTGACTTGTTTCACAGCCTCGATCACCTCATTCGTGGTGACCAGAGCGTGTTTTTCGAGGTTGGCGGCATAGGGCATGGGCACGTCTTTGCCGGTGCAGGTGATCACGGGCGCGTCGAGGTAATCGAACGCCTCCTGCATGATAACGCTGCTGATATAGCCGCCGACCGAACCCTGCGGCCAGCCTTCTTCGACGGTGACACAGCGGTTGGTCTTCATCACCGATTTCAGCACCGTGTCGGTGTCCATCGGGCGCAGGGTGCGCAGGTCGATGACCTCGGCTTCGATGCCCTCCTCGGCCAGTTTCTCGGCGGCTTCCAGCGCATAGGTCATGCCGATGCCGAAGCTGACGATGGTAACGTCGCTGCCCTCGCGCCAGACCCGGGCTTTGCCGAAGGGGACGGTGTAATCCTCGACATCCGGCACATCAAAGCTGCGGCCATAGAGGATTTCGTTCTCAAGGAAGATCACCGGGTTGGGGTCGCGGATCGCGGTTTTCATCAAGCCTTTGTAATCGCTCGCCGAATAGGGCATCGCGACCTTGAGGCCAGGGATCTGCATGAACCATGCGGCGTAGTCCTGGCTGTGCTGGGCGCCCACCCGGGCCGCCGCACCATTGGGGCCGCGGAAGACCATGGGCGCGCCCATCTGGCCGCCGGACATATAAAGCGTCTTGGCCGCCGAGTTGATGATCTGGTCCATTGCCTGCATCGCGAAGTTGAAGGTCATGAACTCGACAATCGGGCGCAGCCCGCCAAAGGCCGCGCCGACGCCGACGCCGGCAAAACCATGTTCGGTGATCGGCGTGTCGATCACGCGCTTGGCGCCGAACTCGTCCAGCAGACCTTGGGAGATTTTATAGGCGCCTTGGTATTCGGCCACTTCCTCGCCCATGAGAAAGACATTCTCATCGCGGCGCATTTCCTCGGCCATGGCGTCGCGCAGCGCTTCGCGGACGGTCTGCTGCTTCATCTCGGTGCCCTCGGGCCAGTCGGGGCTGGTGTCGGGCTCGGGCTGTTTCTTGCCCTCGGCGGGCGTCTCGCGGTCGTCGTCCGAGGATTTCGCCTGCGCGGGTTTGGCATCTCCGCCTTTGTCCTCGGCGGGGGCGGATGTCGCGCTGTCGATGTCGTCGGCGCTTTCGCCTTCTTCCAAGAGCACGGCGATGGCGGTGTTGACCTTGACGCCCTCGGTGCCTTCTTCGATCAGGATCTTGCCAATGGTGCCTTCGTCCACGGCTTCAAATTCCATCGTGGCCTTGTCGGTCTCGATCTCGGCCAGGATATCACCGGAGGAGACTTCGTCGCCCTCCTTGACCAGCCATTTGGCCAGCGTGCCCTCTTCCATGGTGGGGCTGAGGGCGGGCATGAGAATTTCGGTTGCCATATTAGTTGTTCTCCGCGGGAGTAATCATTCCGACGACGTTGCCTTGGCCGTCCTCGACATAGGCGCAACGGCCAATGCCCGGGTAATCCGTGGGCGCAAGCGCCTCGGCGCCGCCATTGTCGAGCGCCCAGCGATAGCGCGCGTCACAATCGTCGACTTCAAAGGTCATGGTGCCGCCCCGGATCGGGCCGCCGGGGGCGGGGGCCGGGCCGCTGCGCGCCATCAGTCCGCCGGTCAGCCCCCGGGTCATGCCGATGTCGCGGCCTTCGATCAGGTGGTATGCCATCTCCTCGCCGCCTTCCATCGGGGTGAACTGCCAGTTGAACAGCCCGCCGTAGAAGGTTTTCGCGGCCGCGACATCCGTTGCGTGAATCTCGAAATGCGGCATCAGGCGTCGGCCTCCTGCGGCACTTCGGTGGCGTAGATATCGGTCCAAAGCTCGTCGAGATCGGGCTCCGGGCTTTCCTTGGCGAAATCGGCGCTTTCGTTCACGATCTTCTTGATCTCCTTGTCGATGGCTTTGAGATCATCCTCGCTGGCATGGTTGCCCTCCAGCAGCAGGCTGCGCACGGCTTCGATCGGGTCGCGCTCGTCGCGCATTTTCTGGACCTCTTCGCGGGTGCGGTATTTCGCGGGGTCGGACATGGAGTGGCCGCGGTAGCGGTAGGTCTTGATTTCCAGAATATAAGGGCCGTCCTTGCGGGCGTGTTCCACGGCCTTCTGGCCCGCTTCCTTTACCGCCAGCACATCCATGCCGTCGACCGCCTCGCCGGGGATGCCGAAAGCCTTGCCGCGTTCCCAGATCTCGGCCGAGGAGGTCGAGCGCTGCTGCGAGGTGCCCATGGCGTATTGGTTGTTCTCGATCACAAAGATCACCGGCAGTTTCCAAAGGGCGGCCATGTTGAAGGTCTCATAGACCTGGCCCTGGTTCGCGGCCCCATCACCGAAATAGGTAAAGGTGACGCGGCCGTTGTCCTTGTATTTGTCGGCAAAGGCGAGGCCCGCGCCCAGGGGCACCTGCGCCGCGACGATGCCATGACCGCCGTAGAAATGCTTCTCTTTCGAGAACATATGCATGGAGCCGCCCTTGCCCTTGGAATAGCCGCCCTCGCGGCCCGTGAGCTCGGCCATGACGCCGTTGGGGTCCATGCCGCAGGCCAGCATATGGCCGTGATCGCGGTAGGAGGTGATGCGTTTGTCGCCCTCTTCCGCCGCGGCCTCAAGCCCCACGACAACAGCTTCCTGACCGATATAGAGATGACAGAACCCGCCGATCAGCCCCATGCCGTAAAGCTGCCCGGCCTTTTCTTCAAAGCGCCGGATCAACAGCATGTCGCGGTAATAGCTGGTCAGCTCCTCCGCCGAGACATTGGGTTTCTTGCTCGATTTCTTTGCGGCCATGGACGTCTCCTCCGTCGGCTCTGGTCAGGTGCCAAAAGTAGTTTAGCGTTAAACTATTCCCTAGCGCATTCCGAAGCGGATTGCGAGAGACTTTGTAAACTGGCACGCGCACCGGTTCTGGCAAGCCAAAGTGGGCCAGAAGCGTGGAAGAATTGCAACCCCGCAGAGGGGGGTGGGAGATTAGCGGATGACGATCTCGTCGGTGCGCACCATGCCCAGGACCTTGCGGGCGCGTTCGTCGAGCAGATCAAGGTCGAGGTAGTCGTCAGACAGGCGTTTGGTGAGGTTTTCCATCCGCGCCACTTCGGCCCGGACTTCTTCGAGACGCGCGCTCAGCTTTTGGTTCTCGGCCACGATCTCGGTCCGACGGAAAAGGCCGAAATCGCCCTGCACGGCGGCAAAGGTGAAATAGAGGCTCAGCGCGAAGGCGATCGCGAAGAACAGTAAAGTACCAAAAGCGGGGCGGGTGCTGCGGGTCATGTCTCTGCCTCTGTCGCCTCTTACCGGGCGTAAATCCTTTATGGCACAGGCGATTCGTTCAGGGGAACCCCCCGCGCGCCTATGCCATAGGATATCGACCAGTTTTTCAGCAGGCGTGACTTATCCGCCAAGGGCCGCGACGCCGGGCAGCGTCTTGCCCTCCATCCACTCCAGAAAGGCGCCGCCTGCGGTGGAGATATAGGTGAAGTCCTCGGCCACCCCCGCCTGGTTCAGCGCGGCCACCGTGTCGCCCCCGCCGGCCACGGAGGTCAGCGTGCCCTCGCGGGTCTGTTGGGCGGCCGCACGGGCAGCGGCGACCGTGGCAGTGTCGAAGGGCGGGATTTCAAAGGCCCCCATTGGCCCGTTCCAGATCAGCGTGCGCAGCCCGGCGAATGCCGTCTCGACCAGCGCCACCGTATCGGGGCCCGCGTCCAGCACCATTTGATCCTCAGAGAGCTTGGCGTCGGGGCCAAGCTGGGCCACCTCATGCGCGGCCCCTTTGGCAAAGTCCCGCGCGACCAGACCATCGACGGGGAGGATCACCCGGCAGCCGGCCTCTTCGGCCTGCGCCATGATGTCCTTCGCGGTGTCATAATAGTCCGGCTCTTCCAGCGATTTGCCCAGATCAGCGCCAAGCGCGGCGAGAAAGGTGTTTGCCATGCCGCCGCCGATGACCAGCACGTCGAGCTTGTTGACGAGGTTCTCCAGCAGGGCGATCTTGGTCGAGACCTTGGCCCCGCCGACCACCGCGCCGACCGGGCGCTCGGGTTTGGCGAGGGCTTTCTCCAGCGCTGAGAGTTCGGCCTGCATCAGACGGCCCGCGCAGGCGGGCAGCAGGCGGGCCAGCGCCTCGGTCGAGGCATGGGCGCGGTGCGCGGCAGAGAAGGCGTCGTTGCAGTAGATATCGCCAAGCGCGGCCAATTGACGGGCGAAACCTTCGTCATTGGCTTCTTCGCCGGGGTAGAAGCGGATGTTCTCCATCAGTTGCAGATCACCCTCTGCCGCTGCCGCCGCATCTAGTGCGGGGACAAAGGTCACATCGCGGCCCAGGGCATCTTCCAGGGCGGGCAGCACCTGCTTCAGGCTCATGTCCTCCACGACCTTGCCCTTTGGGCGGCCAAAATGCGCCAGCAGGGTGACCTTGCCGCCGCGCGACAGGATGTCTTGCACCGTGGGCACGATCCGTTCGATCCTTGTGGCGTCGCTCACGCGGCCATCCTCGACCGGCACGTTGATGTCCACGCGCAAAAGCACGCGTTTGCCGTTCAGGTCCATGTCGTCCAGCGTCTTCCAGCCCATCGCTCTACTCCAAATCAATCTCTTGCGCTGTGTTTTGCTGTTATCGCCGCTCGCGTCAATGCGCGGCTTGGCAATCGCGGCCAAGCTCCTTAGGTATCTGGCAAAGATAAGCAGAAGGATTGCACAATGGCCGATATCAAAGACCCAGAAAACACCATCCTGATGGAGCTGAAAGGCGGCACCGTCACCATCGAGTTGATGCCCGACCTCGCGCCCAAGCATGTCGAGCGGATGAAGGAACTGGCCCGCGCCGGGAAATACGACAATGTCGCCTTCCACCGTGTGATCGAAGGCTTCATGGCCCAGACCGGCGATGTCGCCAATGGCAATATGGAAGACAACTTCAACCTGCGCGCCGCGGGCACCGGTGGCTCCGATCTGCCGAACCTGCCGGCGGAATTCTCCAAGGTGCCCCACGCCCGCGGCACCATCGGCGCGGCCCGTTCGGCCAATCCCGACAGCGCCAACAGCCAGTTCTTCATCAACTTCAAGGACAATGACTTCCTCAACGGTCAATACACCGTTTACGGGCAGGTCATCTCCGGCATGGAACATGTCGACGCGATCACCCGGGGCGAGCCGCCTGCGAACCCCGACCGCATGATCAGTGTCAAGGTGGCCGCCGATGCGTAAGCTCGCAAGCACCAGCGCGCTTTTCGCGCTCCTCGGCACGGCGGCGATGGCCACCGGGCTTGAGATCGAAGTCGCGGGCGAGGCGAATGGCACGATCAAGATCGACCTGCTCGAAGACGTGGCCCCCAACCATGTGGCGCAGATCACCGAACTGGCCGAAGAAGGCGCCTATGACGGGGTGGTCTTTCACCGCGTGATCGAGGACTTCATGGCGCAGACCGGCGATGTGCAATTCGGCCGCGCAGATGGCGACACCGCGCGTGCGGGCATGGGCGGCTCCGAAAAGCCCGATCTTGAGGCCGAGTTTTCGGACATCGCCTTTGAGAAGGGCGTCGTGGGCATGGCCCGCAGCCAGAGCCCCGACAGCGCCAACAGCCAGTTCTTCATCATGTTTGACGAAGCGCCTTTCCTCAACGGTGAATATACCGTCGTGGGCAAAGTGACCGAGGGGCAGGACGTCGTCGACGCCATCAAACGCGGAACCGGCCCGAATGGCGCCGTGACCGGCACCCCGGATGTGATGAAAACGGTCACCGTGACCGAGTAACATCTGATCCCGATTGCGTGGGGTGGGCTTGCTTGCCCACCCCCCTATGCGCCAAGCTGGTCAGATGATCAGACTATGCGCCATTGTTTTGACCCTTGGCCTTTCGGCCATGCCCGCCACCGCCGATCCAGCCCGCTGGCAGGGGGAGTGGCCGGAAACCGATTTCTCGAAAACAAGCATCACCGACTGGTCCGAGATCATCTCGGGCGGCCCCCCGAAGGACGGCATCCCGGCGCTTGATGCGCCTGACTTTCGCAGCGCTGCCTCAGAGACCCGCATCGCCCCGCGTGAGCCTGTGATCACGGTCGAGATCGACGGGGCCAAGCCACGCGCCTATCCGATTCGCTATCTCACTTGGCATGAGATCGTGAACGACCGGGTGCAGGGCCGGCCCATCGCGGTGACCTTTTGCCCGCTCTGCAACTCGGCGCTGGTCTTTGACCGCCGCGTGGCGGGGCAGGTGCTCAGCTTTGGCGTTTCGGGCAAGCTGCGCCATTCCGACATGGTGATGTATGACCGCCAGACCCAAAGCTGGTGGCAGCAGGCCGAGGGCCGCGCCATCGTCGGGGCGCTGACCGGCAGCGAACTCAGGCACCTTCCAAGCTGGCTGGAAAGCTGGGCCGATTTCACCGCCCGCCACCCCGATGGGCTGGTGATGGAGGAGCCGTCCTATAACCGGGCCTATGGGCGCAACCCCTACCGGGGCTATGATTCCGCCGCCAAACCCTTCCTCTATGACGGGGCTCAGCCGCCGCATGGCATCGCGCCGCTTGAACGTGTGGTGCGCGTCGGTGACAGGGCGTGGCGGCTCAGCCGGCTGGCAGAAGCGGGCGAGCTGCGCGAGGCGGGGGTCACGATCACATGGCGCGCCGGGCAAGCTTCGGCGCTGGACGCGGGGGAGATTGGCGCGGGGCGGGATGTCGGTTCCATCCGCGTACGCGACGGCGCGGGGCGCGACCTGCCGCATGATGTGATGTTTGCCTTCGCCTTCGACGCCTTCTGGCCCGATGGCATTTGGATGCTGGGCCGCTGATCACACCCCCCCCCAAGGAGAACGGGCGCCGCAGTGATCTGCGACGCCCGTCGGTTGTTCCGGCTTACCCGATGCTCAAGAAGCGGGGTTCGGCTTCTGCGCCGGGGCAGATTTCGCGCCGGGGTTCAGCGGGTCGTCCTGACGCTGCACAGAGCCTTCGAAATGCGCGCCGGATTCGATCGCGATGGTCTTGTGGATGATGTCCCCCTCGACCCGCGCGGTCGATGTCAGGCGCACCTTGAGGCCACGGACACGGCCCACGATACGGCCATTGATCACCACGTCATCGGCAACCACTTCGCCCTTGATCGTCGCGGTCTCACCGATGGTCAGCAAATGCGCGCGGATGTCGCCTTCGACCGTGCCTTCGACCTGAACGTCGCCGGTGGTTTTCATATTGCCGGTGACATGCAGATCCGACGACAGAACCGAGGCAGGCGGCTTGGCCTTAGGGGCGCTGGCCTTGAATTCGCTCTGCTTTGGCGCGGCAGGGGCCGCTGCATGACCGGAAGAGGCCGGCTTGTTGGCATCGGCATCACTGGGCGCGGGATCATTGATTTTGCTTTTAGAAAACATCGTTTGCAGCCTTGATATAGATCATGGGATTGACAGCTTTGCCACCTACGCGGACTTCATAGTGGAGATGAACACCGGTGACCCGTCCTGAGGCACCCATATCACCGATATGTTGCCCGCGCGAGACTCTTTGACCAACTTTCACGCGAAGCTTGGACATATGGGCGTAGCGGGTCTCGATGCCAAACTCATGCTGGATCTTGACCAGCCTGCCATAGCCCGAGGACCAGCCCGCATGGGTGACCACCCCATCGGCGGTGGAATAGAGCGGCGTGCCCATGCCGGCGGCAAAGTCAACGCCCTTATGCATGCGGCGCCCGCCGGTCTTGGGGTCGCGGCGATAGCCGAACTGGCTGGTGAAGCGGAAGGCGTTTTTCACCGGGTTGGCAAAGGGCGCTTTTTCAGCGGCGATGCGGTAGAGGTTCAGCCGGTCCATCTGGTCCAGCAGCTTGTTGGCGCGGCGGGTGTCGGCGCTCAGCTCTTCGCCCCGGGTGGTGAAGGACAGCGGCGTCATCGGGCCGCCCTGACCGGAATAGCCCCGGCGCACGGTGGCGAGAATCCGGTCGGTCGGCATGCCGGCGCTGCGGAACATCTTGTCCAGAGGCGCCACGGAGACGCTCATCGCCTCTTCCAGCTGGCGGAAGATCGCGTCGTTCTGATCCCGCATCAAAGCGATTTCCTGCGCCATTTCATCGGCCTGCAACAGCGCATCCTGCGCATCGACGACGACCTTGTCGCGCTCGGCGGCGGTGCGCGCCAAAGCCTGTGCCAGAAAATCAACCGGCGCCTGGTTGGCATCCGCGCGGGGGCTGCCGGCCTCGCCATTCTCGATGCTGCCCTGCAATTCGGCCAGTTTCAGACGCGCGCTCTGGCGGTCTTTCATCGTGTCGCGCAGGGTGGATTGAATCACCTCGATCCCGGTTTCCAACTCCCGGCGGCGGGTTTCAGACGACAGCAGTTCGGACTGCATGACGGAAATCTGCTTCAGCGCCGCATTGAAACGGTCCTGCGCGGCAAGCGCCTCTTCGGCGCGCAGGTCACGCTGGGCGGACAGTTCATTGAGCCGCGCCTGATAGGTGCGCTGGTCGCGTTTGGCCTGTTCGCGGAAATTGCCGGACCCGATGCTGTCCATCAGAACGATCGCGGTGGCGATAATCGCCCAGGAGACCAGAAAGGCAGAACCGGCAAAGCCAATCACCTGGGTTGCCGGGCGCAGGCGAATGAATCGGGTATCGCTGTCAGATTTCAGAAAGACTCGGCGTTCGGGGAAATAATGCTCAAGCAAAGCATTGGTCTTGATGGCAAGCCGTGTGCGCACGTTATTGTCCTTATCCCGTCCCGTCGCCGCGAGGGGGCGTCCACTTCCCGCGCCCGCGTCCCGAACGTCAATAGCCAGCCAAGCACAAGGGGGCAACCCTGTTGGTCCTCAGCAACACTCCGCAGCGCTCGGGACTCCGCCTATGGGGGACCGCAGTGGCAAAAATCCGCCGATACCAAGCACTTGCCGTTTTGGCTCAGCTTGGGGCCGGTTCAGCGCCCGCGGTCAGGGGCCAGTAAAAGTCCGGGGGGATTCCCGCCTCGGCGCGCTTTTCCTCGTTGAACGGCGGTTTCAGATCGCCGTGGAAATACTTGCGCACAAGGGCGTGAAAGCGGTCTTTCGGGTCTTCATCATGGCGCCCGCAGAGGAAGTGGAACCACTTGCTGCCATAGGCCACATGGGCGACTTCCTCGGCATAGATCGTCTCTAGTGCGGCCACCGCGCTCTCGGCCTTTGCCTTGCGGAAAATCTCGATCATCCCGGGCGTCACGTCCAGCCCGCGCGCCTCCAGCACCATGGGCACCACGGCAAGCCGGCCCATCAGATCCTCCACCGTGTCTTCGGCGGCGCGCCACATGCCGGCATGGGCAGGCAGGGCGCCGTAATGGCTGCCCATCTCTTCAAGACAGTCGCACATCAGGTTGAAATGTTTCGATTCGTCGTCGGCGGCCTTGACCCAATCGTCATAGAATCCCAGCGGCAGCGGCACATGGGAAAACCGCGCGATCACGTCCCAATGCAGGTCCACCGCGTTCAACTCGATATGCGCCACGGCATGCAGGAGCGCCGCGCGGCCTTCGGGCGTGCCGGGGCGGCGGCGCGGCACCTCGCGGGGGGAGAGCAGTTCGGGCTTGGCGGGCCGGGCAGGGTGCAGCGGCGGATCGGCGCGGCCCACCTCGGGGCGTTCGCCTGCGGCGCGGGCCGAAAGCCACTGCGCCGCATAGTCCCGCGACAGCGCCGTTTTCTCGCGCCCATCCGCCGTGCGCAGCACCGCCTCGGCCATTTCCGCCAGCGGCATCATGAGCCGCGCACCGCGTCGAGCACCGCGTCCACATGGCCCGGCACTTTCACTTTGCGCCAGACCTGCGCGATCTCCCCCTCGGCGTCGATCAAATAGGTCGCGCGTTCGATCCCCATGGATTTCTTGCCATACATGTTCTTCTCGACCCAGACGCCATAGGCCTCCGTCACCGCGCCATCGGTATCGGACAGAAGCGGCACGGTCAGCGCGTGTTTCGCGGCGAACCTGTCGTGTTTGTCCATACTGTCGCGCGAGATGCCAAAGACCTGCACGCCGGCCTCGGCAAAGGCGGCCAGACGCTCGGAAAAGCCGATCGATTCCTTGGTGCAGCCGGGCGTGTCATCGCGCGGGTAAAAGAACAGCACCACGGGGCTGCCGCGCAGCGCCGAAAGGGTGATCTCGCCGCCGCCGGTGACGGGCAGGGTGAAATCCGGGGCCGGTTGGCCGGGCTGCGGGCCGATCTGAGACATGACACAGTTCCTTTGGCTTGTAGAGCATCGTTGAGGGCTGTCATACTGCACCTGATTTGACAACGTCAAAGCCGCCTCAGCCGAACCGGAGCCCGATGAGCGACGCGCCCCTTCCCCCTCCGCCCGAGCCGACCGGCAAGGCGCGCGCGCCCCGCCGGCCTTTGCGCCGTGCGGGGCTGCTGTCCTTGGCGGCGCTGGTGCTGCTGGCGGCATTGGCCACGGCGGCGGCGGTCTATTTCACCGGGCGCACGATTCCCGCCCCGCTTTGGGTGCAAGAGCGTATCGAGACCCGGATCGCCAGCGAATTGCCGCAGGCGCGGGTTCGGTTCGGCGGTATGGAATTTGTCGTTGACGAAGGCTGGCGGCCCCGGGTGCGGTTGCAGGACATTTCCGTATCCACGCCCGAGGGCGATGAGATCGTGAGTTTCAACGAGATCAAGGCCAGCCTGTCGATGCGCGCCTTGCTCAACGGGGTGGCGCAGCCGCGTGAGATTTCGCTCTCGGGCGTGGTGGCCCAACTGCGCCGCGGGGCGGATGGGCGGGTCAGCCTGAGCGCCGGGGCCGGGATCGCGCCGCCCGAGCGCGAGGCCGCGACCCTGCCCGAGTTGATCGGGGAGATCGACAAGCTGCTCGCCGCGCCCGCGCTGTCCCGGCTGCGCTCGGTCGAATTGCGCGCGCTCACGCTGCGCTTTGAAGACGCCCGCGCGGGCCGCGCCTGGACCGGCGATGGCGGGCGGCTGCGGCTGTCGCGCGAGGGGGCGCAGCTCGACCTCTCGGCAGACCTCGCGGTGCTCAGCGGCGGCGCCGGGGTGGCGACGCTTTCGGCCAATTACAGCAGCCGCATCGGCCAGAACGCGGCGACCTTCGGTGTCACATTCGACGATATCGCGGCGGGTGACATCGCAGCACAGGGGCCGGCGTTTTCTTGGCTAGAGGTGCTGAATGCGCCGATCTCGGGCGCGGTGCGCAGCGGGATCGACAGCAGCGGCCAGTTTGCGCCGATCAACGCCAGCCTGCAGATCGGCGCGGGCGCCTTGCAACCCAATGCCCAGACCAAGCCGATCCCCTTTGACGGGGCGCATAGCTATTTCAGCTACAACCCCGCGCAGCAAACCCTGCGCTTTGATGAGATGTCGCTCGACAGCAAATGGGTGTCGGGGCAGGTCACGGGCACGGCGCAATTGGGCGCTGTGGCGGGGGGGATTCCGGGCAAGCTGACGGGGCAGTTCACCCTGCGCGACCTCAAGGCGAACCCGAAAGACGTCTATCCCGAACCGGTGGCGCTGGATCAGGCCGACATCGACTTTCAGCTCAGCCTCAACCCCTTCCGCCTGAGCCTTGGCCGGTTGGAAATGCGCGACGGGCCGCGGACCCTGCGGCTGGACGGCACTTTGGCCGCCGCGCCGGACGGTTGGCGGCTGGCGCTGGACGGGGCGATGAATGCGCTCAAACCCGACAGGCTCTTGGCGTTCTGGCCCAAGGGGGTGAAGCCCAAGAGCCGGAAATGGCTGCAAGAGAACCTTTACGCTGGCGAGATGCGCAACCTCGACCTCGCCCTGCGCGCCGCCCCGGGGGAGGCGCCGCAGACCTATGTGGCCTTTGACTATTCCGGGGCCGAGGTGCGCTTTCTCAAGACTTGGCCGCATATCACCGAAGGCCGCGGCCATATGAGCCTGCTCGACAACCGGCTTGTCGTCACCGTGGACGGGGGCGAGGTGATCGCGCCGCAGGGGGGGGCGGTGGCGCTCGAAGGTTCGTCCTTCATCATCCCCGATGTGCGCGTCAAAGATGGCAGCCCGGCGGTGATCCGGCTCAACACCCGCTCGACCCTCACCGCCGCGCTGTCGCTGCTGAACCAGCCGCCGTTGCAGGTGATGGACAAGGCCGGGCTGCCGGTCACCCTGGCAGATGGGGAGGCGGTGCTCAGCGGCACGCTGGCGCTGCCGCTGAAAAAGGGCGGCAAGCCCTCGGATGTGCGCTATCACGTGGCGGGCGATCTGCTGTCCCTCGCCAGTGACACGCTGGTCAAGGGCCGCAGCCTGCGGGCGCGCAAGATGACGATCACGGCGGACAATGACCGGGTCAGCATCGGCGGGGCGGGGCTGATCGACGGGGTCGCCTTTGACGGGCAATGGGCGCAGGAGATCGGGCCGGGGTCGGATGAGAGCCGGTTGACGGGGCAGGTGGCGCTGGACCCTGCCGCGCTCGACGCCTTTGGCATTGCCCTGCCGCCGGGCAGCGTTCGGGGCAGCACCGAGGGGCAGATCACGCTTGATCTGAAAAAGAACACGCCGCCGCGTTTCACCTTGGAAAGCGATCTTGCGGGGCTCGGCATCTCCATCCCCCAGCTGTCCTGGTCCAAGGCGCCCGCCACCAAGGGCGCGCTGCGCATCGCGGGGCGTTTGGGCCAGACGCCGGAGATCGAAGCGGTGCAGCTTACCGCCCCGGGGCTGCGGCTGGCAGGGTCGATTGCGCTCAAGGCGGATGGATCGCTGGACCGGGTGCGGATCGACCGGCTGCGGCGGGGCGATTGGCTGGACATTCCGGTGGATCTGCTGGGGCAGGGCAAGGGCAATCCGCTTCAGGTCGTTCTGGGCGGCGGCACGCTGGACATGCGCCGGGCGGAGTTCGGCCCCTCCGCCGGGGGGCAGCCCGGCCCGCCGATGCAGGTGCGGCTCGACCGGTTGCAGATCACCGACACGATCTACCTCACCGATGTGACGGGCAGTTTCGACACCGCCAAGGGGATGGACGGCGCCTTTCGCGCGCGGCTCAACGGCGGCACCCCGGTGCAGGGGCGGCTCTTGCCGCAGGGCGGGCGCAGCGCGGTGCGGGTGGTCTCGGAGGATGCCGGCGGTGTGCTGCGCTCGGCCGGGCTGGTGACGCAGGTGGTGGGGGGGAACCTGTCGCTGACGCTCTTGCCCGTGGGCGCCGGCGGTGCCTTTGACGGGCAGCTCAACGTCGACGACGTGCGGATCAAGGATGCCCCGGCCATCGCCGCGCTGCTGAACGCGGTCTCTGTCGTCGGGCTGGTCAATGAGTTGAACGGGGACGGCATCTATTTCGACGATGTGGAGGCGAGTTTTCGTCTCACCCCGAACCGGCTGGTGCTGACCCAGGCCAGCGCCGTGGGCGCGTCGATGGGGCTGTCGATGGACGGGATCTATGCGCTGGATGAGGGGGTGATTGACATGCAGGGGGTGATCTCTCCGGTCTATCTGTTCAACGGGATCGGATCGCTCTTCACCCGCAAGGGCGAGGGGTTGATCGGCTTTAACTACCGGCTGACCGGCCCGGCGAAACAGCCGGCGGTTTCGGTCAACCCGCTGTCGGTGCTGACGCCCGGCATGTTCCGCGAGCTGTTCCGCCGCCCGCCGCCGCGCCTGCCGGAGGTGCGCGGCCAAGCGAATCCGGTTGCCCGGGTGCCAGAGGACCGCTAAGCGCCGGGGCGACAGATGCCGCCAGCCAGCCGGGATGCCGCCATGAAACTCTCTGACTTTGATTTCGATCTGCCCGAAGACCTGATCGCCACACGCCCCGCCAATCCGCGCTCCTCGGCGCGGCTGCTGGTGGCCGAGGGCGCGGTGCTGCACGACCGGCGGGTGACCGACCTTACCGACTGGCTGCGCCCCGGGGACCGGCTGGTGCTGAATGACACGCGGGTGATCCCGGCGCGGCTTTCGGGCCTGCGCCACCGCGCCTCGGCCCAGGGCAATGTGCAGGCCAAGATCGAAGTGACCCTCTTGGAGCCGCGCGGCGATGGCACATGGTCGGCGCTGATCAAACCGCTGCGCAAGCTGAAGCTGGGCGAGGAGGTGATCTTCTCCGACGCGTTGCGCGCCACGCTGGAGGCGGTGGAGGACGGGCAGGGGCATCTGCGATTCAACTGCACGGGCGATGATTTCGACGCGGCGCTCAATGCCGCCGGGGCGATGCCGCTGCCGCCTTATATCGCCGCCAAACGCGCGGCGGATGCGCAGGACAAGACCGACTATCAAACCGTCTTTGCCCGCCACGCCGGGGCGGTCGCCGCGCCCACGGCCTCGCTGCATTTCGACGAGCCGCTGCTCGCGGCGCTTGCCGAGAAGGGCGTCGACTTCAGCCATGTCACCCTGCATGTCGGCGCGGGCACCTTTCTGCCGGTCAAGGTCGACGACATTTCGGAACACAAGATGCACGCCGAATGGGGCAAGGTCAGCGCCAAGGCCGCCGAAGAGATCACCGCCACCCGCGCCGCAGGGGGACGGGTGATCCCGGTGGGCACGACAGCGCTGCGCCTGATCGAGACCGCCGCGCGGGGCGGCGAGATTGCGGCTTGGGAAGGCGACACGGATATTTTCATCACGCCGGGCTTCACCTTTAACGTGACCGACGGGTTGATGACGAATTTCCACCTGCCCAAATCCACCCTGATGATGCTGGTCTCGGCCCTGATGGGCGTGCAGGCGATCAAAGACATCTATGCCCATGCCATCGCCGAGAAATACCGCTTCTTTTCCTATGGCGATTCCTCCCTTCTGCTGCCCGAGACGCAAAAACCCGCTTGAATGTCGTAACAGGGGGTGACTAGCCTGCAATAGGGGTTCATGGGAGGGCCGGGGCGAACAAGGAAACGGCCAAATGATTCAAGTGGTTTCAAGCGCATGGGCGCTTTTGCTGGGCATGTGTCTGCTGATGGTCGGCAACGGCATGCAGGGCACATTGCTGGGTATCCGGGGCGGCATCGAAGGGTTCTCAACCCTGCAGATGTCGATTGTCATGTCGGCCTATTTTCTGGGCTTTCTTGGCGGCTCGCGAATGGCGCCGGGGATGATCCGCCGGGTCGGCCATGTGCGGGTCTTTGCCGCGCTGGCCTCGCTGATCTCGGCGGTGATGATCATCTATCCCACGTTTCCGAACACGGTGGTCTGGTCGCTCGGCCGGGTGCTGATCGGCTTTTGCTTCTCTGCCGTCTATGTCACCGCCGAAAGCTGGCTCAATAACGCCGCCACCAATGAAAACCGGGGCCAGGCGCTCTCGGCCTATATGATCGTTCAGACCCTGGGCATCGTGATCGCCCAGGCGCTGCTGCTCACCGCCGACCCCTCGGGCTTTGTGCTCTTCGTGATCCCCTCGGTCCTGGTGAGCATCGCGGTGACGCCGATCCTTTTGTCGATCAGCCCGACACCGCCCTTTGACACCACCAAACCGATGAGCCTGCGCGAATTGATGGATTTTTCGCCTTTGGGCTGTGTTGGCATGTTCCTTCTGGGCGGGGTGTTCTCGGCCCAGTTCGGCATGGCCGCGGTTTACGGCGCCGAGGCCGGACTGAGCGTCGGGCAGATTTCACTTTTTGTCGCCATGTTCTTCGTGGGCTCGGTGATCCTGCAATATCCGATCGGCTGGATCTCGGACCGCATGGACCGCCGCAGTCTGATCGTGATCGTAGCAACCCTCGGCGGCATCGGCTCGGTCATCGGCATGACGCTCGGCCATATCTTTCCGATCCTGCTCGCCACGGCCTTTCTGGTGGGCGGCATGTCGAACCCGCTCTATTCGCTGCTCATGGCCCACACCAATGACTTTCTGGAGCATGAGGACATGGCCTCTGCCTCGGGCGGGATGATATTTATCAACGGCTTGGGCGCGGTTCTGGGGCCTGTCATCACCGGTTGGATGATGGGCACGGCGCTTGGCCCCGGGGGCTTCTATCTCTTTACCGCCGTGCTCTTTGCCGCGCTGGCGGGCTATGCCTCCTATCGTAAGACACAGCGCGCCGCGGTTCCGGTCGACGAGACCGGCAACTACGTGCCGATCTACCCCTCAGCCACCCGCGTGGCTGTGGAGATCGCACAGGAATATGCCATTGAATCAGAACAGGACGCGGAGGAGACCGAGGCGGGGGAAAAGGACGCCTTGGAGAAAAACGTCCCCTGATAGCGATAACTATGTCGCTGTTGATACAATTCGTGACTGGGCTTTCGGGTTAAACCGTTCTTAACCTTGGACATAAGCCTGAACCACGGCATAGGCCGACGCACGGCAGAGGAGAGCGCAGGATGACTGGCACAGAGATTCGACCCGATGATGTATTGAAATTCTGGTTGGAGGAGGTGACCCCCTCTGACTGGTACAACAGCACCGCCGAACTGGATGCCACCCTGCGCGAGCGGTTTGCAGATACGTGGGAGGCGGCGCAGGCCGGCAAGCTTGCCCATTGGTTGACCCATGCTAAGGGGGCGCTGGCCTTTATCATTCTGGTCGACCAATTCCCGCGCAATATGTTCCGCGATACCGGCAAAGCCTTTGCCAGCGACAAACAGGGGCTCGCCGCCGCCAAGCTCGCCATCGACAAGGGCTGGGACATGCGCGTCGAGGAGCCCGCGCGGCAGTTCTTCTACATGCCGCTGATGCATTCCGAAAACCTCTGCGATCAGGAGCGTTGCGTGCGGCTGATGTGCGAGCGGATGCCGAAAAGCGGCGAGAACAACATGCTTCACGCCCGCGCCCACCGCGAAGTCATCCGGCAGTTCGGGCGCTTTCCCTACCGGAACGAAGCGTTGTCGCGCAGCTTTACCGCCCAGGAATTGAGCTATCTCGAACAGGGGGGCTACGGTAAGACGGTGAAAGACCTCCAGACAGCCAAGGCCGCCTGAGCGCAAAAGCGGGCCCGGGAATAAGCCCGTGGTTGTGGCGATTGCAAATATGGTTTAGCGGTAAACTATATTTGCAAACCCTAACGCGAGGTCCGTGCCATGGCTGCCAAATCCTTTGATCTGATCGTGATCGGTGCGGGGCCGGGCGGCTATGTCGCCGCGATCCGTGGCGCCCAGCTTGGCCTCAAGGTCGCGGTGGTCGAACGGGAAAATCTCGGCGGCATCTGCCTGAACTGGGGCTGTATCCCGACCAAGGCACTGCTGCGCTCTGCCGAAGTCTTTCACCTGATGCACCGCGCCAAGGATTTCGGTCTGGCGGCGGATAAGATCGACTATGATCTCGACGCGGTCGTCAAACGCTCGCGCGGGGTGGCCAAACAAATGGAAGGCGGGGTCAAACATCTGCTGAAGAAGAACAAGGTCGAAGTCTTTATGGGCGAGGCCTCGATCCCCGCGAAGGGGAAGGTCGACGTTAAGACCGACAAGGGCAGCGAAGAGTTGACGGCCAAGAACATCGTGCTGGCCACTGGCGCCCGCGCCCGCGAATTGCCGGGGCTTGAGGCGGATGGCAAACGTGTCTGGACCTACCGCCACGCGCTTCAACCTGCGCACGACCCCAAGAAACTGCTGGTCATTGGCTCCGGCGCCATCGGCATCGAATTCGCGAGCTTCTACAACACCCTCGGCGCCGACACGACCGTGGTCGAGGTGATGGACCGTGTGCTGCCGGTCGAAGACGAAGAGATCTCGAAATTCGCGAAAAAGGCGTTCGAGAAACAGGGCATGACCATCCTGCAAAAGGCCACGGTCAAGAAACTGGACCGGGCCGCCGACAAGGTCACCGCCCAAATCGAACGCAATGGCAAGGTCGAGAAGCTTGAGTTCGACACCGTGATCTCTGCCGTCGGCATCGTCGGCAATACCGAAGGTCTGGGGCTGGAAGAGCTTGGCGTCAAAGTCGACCGCACCCATGTGGTGACCGATGAATATTGCCGCACCGGGGTCGAGGGTCTCTATGCCATCGGCGACATCGCAGGCGCACCTTGGCTGGCGCATAAAGCCAGCCACGAAGGGGTGATGGTCGCCGAATTGATCGCAGGCCAGAAACCGCATCCCGTCAAACCTGAAAGCATCGCCGGTTGCACCTATTGCCACCCCCAGGTCGCCTCGGTCGGGTTGACCGAAGCCAAGGCGAAAGAGCAGGGCTATGACGTCAAGATTGGGCGTTTCCCCTTTATCGGCAATGGCAAGGCGGTGGCTTTGGGCGAGCCTGAGGGGTTGGTCAAAACCATCTTCGACGCCAAGACGGGCGAATTGCTCGGCGCGCATATGGTCGGGGCCGAGGTGACGGAGCTGATCCAGGGCTATGTCGTCGGTCGCCAATTGGAAACCACCGAAGAAGACCTGATGAACACCGTCTTCCCGCATCCGACGTTGAGCGAGATGATGCATGAATCGGTGCTCGACGCCTTTGACCGCGTGATCCATATGTAAGACAGTCGGGCCGGGCGGTCCTGCGTGTTTTGGCTAGGGCCGTACCGCCCAGTGGCGGCATTTCAGGAGCCCGCGATGGTCAGTCTTTCGCCTGTCATGAGGCACAGCCCCCGCCGCCAGATGGTTCGGCGGTTGGCGCAGATTGTCAGGGCGACTGGCGTTTCAGGCCCGTTTGCCGGTCGCATTCAGCCTGAAAGCTCGATCCCCCACGCCTGTCCGAAATATGCCACCTGCGCGGGGCCAGTCGCCGGACCCGATGGCGATAGGGGCGCGCAGGTTGCCCTGATCCCGCCTCTGTATTGCCAGCCCGGTGAGCCAATTAGCCTTGACCCCGCCATGTCGCGCGGCGCGGCACAAATAGCCTAGCGACGGCGATGGCTGAAACCACCTCATTCCTGCGCGTCTTTGCGCTTTGGGCCGCCGGGCTGGGCGCGGCGGCGCAATATGGCAAGATGAGCGTGGTCTTTGACCTCTTGCCGGGGCTTTACCCCGAGGCCGGTGCCGCGCTTGGGTTCTTGGTTTCGCTGGTCGGCGGGGTCGGCATACTCCTTGGGGTCGTGGCGGGGCTTGTCGTCGCGCGTATCCGCTATCGGCGGGCGCTGCTGTCGGCGCTTTGGCTCGGGGCGGCGGTCTCCGCTTTTCAGGCGCTCACCCCCGGTTTCGGCTGGATGCTGGCCAGCCGCCTGCTGGAAGGCCTGTCGCATCTGGCCATCGTGGTCGCCGCGCCGACGCTCATCGCACAGCTCAGCGCCCCGCGGGATCGGGGCTTTACCCTGACGCTCTGGGGCACTTTCTTTGGCGTGGCCTTTGCCGCGCTTGCCCTTCTGGGCCGCCCTCTGGCCCTCGCATGGGGGCTGCCCGCGCTGTTCGCGGCGCATGCGCTCTATATGGCCGCCTGTGCTATGGTCCTGACCTCCAGCCTGCGGCGCTTGCCAATAGAGAGCCCACAGCCGGCCTTTTCCCTCCCTCAGATCCTAGAAGATCACCTCACCATATACCGGTCCCCATTCCTTGCGGCGCCTGCGGCGGGCTGGCTGTTCTATACCTTCAGCTTCGTCTCCATTCTAACTGTCCTTCCGCCCTATCTGGACGCGGTTTGGCGCGCGCCGGTGATGGCGGCCATGCCTTTGACCAGCATCGCGGTCTCTATGACCCTTGGCGTTGCCCTGCTGCGCCGCTTGCCTGCGGTCACGGTGGTGCAATGGGGCTTTGGCCTCTCGGCGCTCTCCATGGGCTGGCTCTGGGTCAGCCCCGGCGCGCCTTTGGCCTGCCTCGCGCTGGCCGCTGCGATGGGGCTGATCCAGGGCGCCAGTTTTGCCGCTGTCCCGCAGCTTAATCAGGGCGCCGCCGCACAGGCGCAGGCCAATGGGGCCATGGCGCAGATGGGCAATCTGGGCAATAGCATCGGCACCCCGATCATGGCCTTCGGCCTCGCCTCAATCGGCGCGTCAGCGCTGCCGCTCTTGGCGGGTGGGGCTTTCCTTTTGGGGCTTGTGGTACATCTCCTTATGGCGGCGGCCCGCCGCTCTGGGCGCGTTCCTGTTTAGTTCTCACTTTCCCGTTGGAAAACACTGCATCAGCACCTATGTACAAATCGTTAAGAGGGGCATGTGATGGCTGAGCTAAAGAATATCGAAGTGCGCGGCGCGCGCGAACACAACCTAAAGAACATTGATGTGGATATCCCGCGCGACCAACTGGTTGTGATCACTGGGCTTTCTGGTTCGGGCAAGTCGAGCCTCGCGTTCGATACGATCTATGCCGAAGGCCAGCGGCGCTATGTGGAATCGCTCTCCGCCTATGCGCGGCAGTTCCTCGACATGATGCAAAAACCGGATGTGGACCATATTTCCGGTCTGAGCCCGGCGATTTCGATCGAACAGAAAACCACCTCCAAGAACCCGCGTTCCACCGTCGGCACGGTGACCGAAATCTACGACTATATGCGCCTCTTGTTCGCGCGGGTCGGCACCCCCTACAGCCCCGCCACCGGCAAGCCGATTGAGGCGCAGCAGGTGCAGGATATGGTCGACCGGATTATGACCATGGAGGAGGGGACACGCGCCTATCTGCTCGCGCCCATGATCCGCGACCGCAAGGGTGAGTACCGCAAAGAGTTTGTCGAACTGCGCAAGCAGGGCTTTCAACGGGTAAAGGTCGACGGGGCCTTTTATGACCTTGATGAACCGCCGACCTTGGACAAGAAATTCCGCCATGACATTGACGTGGTGGTCGATCGCATCGTCGTGCGCGAAGGCTTGGAAACGCGGCTGGCGGATTCCCTGCGTACGGCGCTTGATCTGGCGGACGGGATCGCCATTCTGGAGACCGCGCCAAATGACGGCGAGCCGGAGCGGTTCACCTTCTCCGAGAAATTCGCCTGTCCGGTCAGTGGCTTTACGATCCCTGAGATTGAGCCGCGGCTGTTCTCTTTCAACGCCCCCTTTGGCGCTTGCCCGTCCTGCGATGGGCTGGGGGTTGAGCTGTTTTTCGACGAGCGTCTGATCGTGCCGGACCAGAACCTCAAAGTGTATGACGGCGCCTTGGCACCCTGGCGCAAGGGCAAATCGCCTTACTTTAAGCAAACTATCGAAGCCATTGCGAAACATTACAATTTTGACCAGAAAACCCGGTGGAAAGACCTGCCGGAACATGTGCAGGAAGTATTCCTGCGCGGTTCCGGGAAGGAAGAAATCACCTTCCGCTACGACGAGGGTGGCCGGGTTTATGAGGTCAAGCGCGTCTTCGAGGGCGTCATCCCCAATATGAAACGCCGCTATCGCGAGACCGACAGCAATTGGGTGCGCGAAGAGTTTGAGCGCTATCAGAATAACCGCCCCTGCGGCACCTGCCACGGCTACCGGCTGCGGCCTGAGGCGCTTGCCGTGCGGATCGGGCCAAGCGAGGGCGGCGAGGATGAGCTGCTGCACATCGGCAAGGTCGTCGAGATGTCGATCCGTGAGGCCTATGATTGGTGCAAATCCGTTCCGGAGCATCTGACTGAGCAGAAAAACGAGATCGCACGTGCCATTTTGAAGGAGATTCGAGAGCGGCTTGGATTCCTGAATAACGTGGGTCTTGAGTATCTTACGATGTCACGTTCAAGTGGTACTTTAAGTGGCGGCGAGAGCCAGCGTATCCGATTGGCGAGCCAGATCGGCTCTGGTTTGACCGGGGTGCTCTATGTGTTGGACGAACCGTCGATCGGCCTGCACCAGCGCGACAATGACCGGCTTCTCGACACGCTCAAGAACCTGCGGGACCAGGGCAATACGGTGATCGTGGTCGAGCATGATGAGGAGGCGATCCGCGAGGCTGACTATGTCTTTGACATTGGCCCGGGCGCGGGGGTTCACGGCGGGCAGGTGGTGAGCCACGGCACCCCTGATCAGGTGGCGCATGACCCGAATTCCGTGACGGGCCAATACCTTACCGGTCTGCGCGAGATCTCGGTTCCGGCCAAACGGCGCAAGGGGAACAAGAAGAAGGTTCAGGTCGTCAAGGCGACGGGGAACAACCTTCAGAATGTGACGGTGGATTTCCCGCTTGGCAAATTCGTCTGTGTGACGGGCGTTTCGGGCGGGGGGAAGTCGACCCTCACCATTGAAACCCTGTTCAAGACCGCGTCGATGAACCTGAATGGAGCGCGACAGACGCCGGCGCCCTGTCAGACCATCAAAGGCTTGGAGCATCTCGACAAGGTTATCGACATTGACCAACGCCCGATTGGCCGGACTCCGCGTTCGAATCCAGCGACTTACACGGGGGCTTTCACCCCGATCCGAGATTGGTTCGCGGGGCTGCCAGAGGCGAAAGCCCGAGGTTACAAGCCGGGCCGGTTCAGCTTTAACGTCAAGGGCGGGCGCTGCGAAGCCTGTCAGGGCGACGGGGTCATCAAGATCGAGATGCACTTCCTGCCGGATGTCTATGTCGAATGCGAAACCTGTAAGGGCGCGCGCTACAACCGGGAGACGCTGGAGGTGCGTTTCAAGGGCAAGAGCATCGCCGATGTGCTTGATATGACTGTAGAAGATGCGCAGTCATTCTTTGCCGCGGTGCCATCGATCCGCGAGAAGATGGATGCGCTGATGCGTGTCGGTCTGGGCTATATCAAGGTTGGCCAACAGGCCACCACTCTGTCTGGGGGCGAGGCGCAGCGGGTGAAGCTGAGTAAGGAGTTGAGCAAACGCTCGACCGGGCGGACGCTCTATATCCTCGATGAGCCAACCACCGGCCTGCATTTCGAAGACGTGCGTAAGCTTTTGGAAGTGCTGCATGAATTGGTCGATCAGGGCAATTCGGTCGTGGTGATCGAGCACAATCTGGATGTGGTTAAAACCGCGGATCATATTATCGATATCGGCCCCGAGGGCGGCGATGGGGGCGGTCGTGTGGTCGCCACAGGCACGCCCGAAAAGGTGGCAGAGGTTGCCGAAAGCTATACCGGTAAATACCTCAAGCCAATGTTGACCAAACAAAAGATGGCGGCGGAATAAGCGCCGCCATCGCTTGGCGATAAGCCTGTGTGGAGCCGTTCCACAAGTGTGTGGTTAACCGCCCCAGCCGCGCTTTTCGAAACGGGGCAGCATGGCAGAGAAATCTTTGCCCTTGCCGCCTTCCTCTTCCACAAAACGCTGGTAGAGCTCCCGCGCCAGCGCGCCCATCGGCGTGTCCGCATTGGCCATTTCCGCGGCTTGCTGCGACAGGCCGAGGTCTTTCAGCATCAGTTCCGCCGCAAAACCCGGGGTGTAGTCGTTATCCGCTGGCGACTTGGGGCCGACGCCGGGGGCGGGGCAATAGGCGTTCATCGACCATGAATAGCCCGAAGAGGTGCTGACCACATCAAACATCCGCGCGCGGTCGAGCCCGAGCTTATCGGCCAGGGCAAAGGCCTCGCAGGTGGCGATCATCGTGGCGCCGAGGATCATATTGTTGCAGATCTTCGCCGCCTGGCCCGCGCCCGCGTCGCCGCAATGCACGGCCTTTTGGCCCATGATGTCGAACAGAGGTTCGGCCTTTTTGAAGGCGGGTTCGGTCCCGCCCGCCATGAAGGTCAGCGTGCCGCCCTGCGCGCCACCGATGCCGCCGGAAACAGGGGCGTCGACGAAGAGCAGCCCGGCTTTCTCAGCGGCGTCGGCCACATGGCGCGCGCTTTCGACATCGACGGTGGAGCAATCCACCAGCAGCGCGCCGGGGGACATATTGGCAATCGCCTCCTCGGCCACCTGGCGCAGGATCGCGCCGTTGGGCAGCATGGTGATGACAACATCGGCGCCCTCAACCGCATCGGCGATGGTGGCCGCTTCGGCCACGCCTTCGGCCGTGGTGCCCGCCACATCATTGCCGCGGACGGTATGGCCCGCGGCGGCAAGGTTCGCCGCCATCGGGCCGCCCATATTGCCCAGACCGATGAAACCGATTGTGAGTTTGCTCATGTATTTTCCTCCAACTTCAATTCGTTATCGCCCAAGGGCGCAAGCATGGCCTCGACATCGGCCTGCGGAACCGCACTTTGATGCTGCCACTGCGGGTTGCGGTCCTTGTCGATGATCGCCGCGCGGACGCCCTCAAGGAAATCGCCGCGCTCCATCGCCCGATAGGTAAAGCGGTATTCCTGTTGCAAGGCGGGGGCCATGCCGATGCCGGGGCCGCGCAGGCGGCGCAGCATCTCGATGGTGCAGGCCATGGAAAGCGGCGAGCCCCGGCGCAGGGATTTGAGGGTCTCGGCGGCAAAGTCGCCGTCGGCCTCGCTCACCGCCTCGGTGACCTCTTGCAGGGTCTCCCCGGCGAAAAGCTGGTCTATCTCCGTTTGCACCTCAGCCAGTCTTCCCGGTGGCGGCGGTGTCGCGGCCTTGTCGAGGATGAAAGGATCGCCGTTCTCCTCAAGCTGCGCGAGGAGCGCGGGCCAGTCGGCTTCGGGGATGTAGTAATCGGCAAAGCCTGCGTGCAGCACATCCGCCGGTCCCATCCGCGCCCCGGTGGTGCCGAGGTATTCGCCCATCCGCCCCGGCGCCTGCGCCAGCAGCAAGGTGCCGCCGACGTCTGGGACAAGGCCGATGCCGCATTCCGGCATGGCGATCTTGCTGCTTTCGCCCACGACCCGGTGCGAGCCGTGGCAGCCGATGCCAACGCCGCCGCCCATGGTAAACCCCTGCATGAAGGAGATCACCGGTTTCGGGTAGCCGTGCAGCTTCATGTTAAGCCGGTATTCATCGGCCCAGAAGCGGCGGGCAAAACCGAAGTCGCCATCCTTGCCGGTCTGGTAGAGCTGCGCCACGTCGCCGCCGGCGCAGAAGGCTTTTTCGCCTTCCGCGTCCAGCACGACCACCGCCACCTCTGGGTCGTCGCGCCAGCCGTCGATCGCCTCTTCGATGGCGAGGCACATGTCATAGCTCAGCGCGTTCAGCGCCTTGGGTCGGGTCAGGGTGATGCGCCCGGCGCGGCCGGTCTTGCGGATGTGGATGTCACTCATGCCGGGCCTCAGCGGTTCTTCAACATGTCGCGAGCGACGATGACGCGCATGATCTCATTGGTGCCTTCAAGGATCTGATGCACCCGCAGGTCCCGCACGAGTTTCTCGATCCCGTAGTCGGCCAGATAGCCATAGCCGCCGTGCAATTGCAGACATTGGTCGGCAACCTTGCTGCCGGTTTCGGTCACGAATTTCTTGGCCATGGCGCAGAATTTCGTCGCATCCGGCGCGCCGCTGTCGAGCTTCCATGCCGCTTGGCGCAGGAAGATGCGGGCGGCCTGCAACTCGGTTTCCATATCGGCAAGGCGGAATTGCAGCCCTTGGAACTGGTCGATGCGCTGGCCAAAGGCTTTGCGGTCGCCCATATATTCCAGCGTCTTGTTGAGCGCGGTCTGCGCGGCGCCAAGCGAGCAGGCCGAGATGTTCAGCCGTCCGCCGTCAAGCCCGGCCATGGCGTATTTGAACCCCTGACCTTCTTCGCCGACAAGGTTTTCCGCCCCGATCTTGCAATCGTCAAACTGCACCAGTGCCGTGGGCTGGCTGCGCCAGCCCATCTTGTCCTCAAGCCCGCCAAAGGACAGACCCGGCGTGCCGTCTTCGACATAGACGGTCGAGACCCCCTTGGCCCCGTCATCCGACGTGCGCACCATCGTGACATAGGCGTCCGAATAGCCGCCGCCTGAAATAAACGCCTTGGTGCCATTGAGCGTATAGCCGTCGTTGGTCCGTTCGCAGCGGGTCTTGAGCGCCGCCGCGTCGGAGCCGGAGCCCGGCTCGGTCAGGCAGTAGGAGAGCACGGTGTTCATGCTTAGTACGCCGGGCATGACCCGCGCTTTCATCTCGTCGCCGGCAAAGGTGTCGAGCATTTTCGCGCACATATTGTGGATCGACAGAAAGGCCGCGACCGAGGGGCAGGCCATCGAGAGCGCCTCAAAAACCAGCGTGGCGTCGAGCCGCGTCAGCCCCGCGCCGCCGCTTTCCTCAGAGACATAGAGCCCGCCGAAGCCCAACTCGCCGACCTGTGGCCAAAGCTCCTTGGGGATGGTCTCGTCCTTTTCCCACTGATGGGCATGGGGGGCGATATTGTCCTGCCCAAAGGCATAGGCCATGTCGAAAATGGCGGTCTGTTCTTCGTTCAATGCGAAATCCATCGCGGCTTTCTCCCTGAATGTCTCGGTGTTCTTGGAACTGAACACTTGTTTAATTCTAACAGCCGCGCTGCGCCGCAACAAGCGTCACAGGTCGGCGTGGTATTCCTCGATCAGATGGCGGACGACGGCCTCACCGCCTTTGCCCTCGGGGGCGTCGGCCCAGATCTTGCGCTGGCGGTCGGCCGAGGTGCCCGTGGCGACGACATCGCGCAGGGCGCAGACCGCATCCAGACAGCCGAGCGCTTCGGCGTCTTCGGCGATCAGGGCGATGATCTCGTCAAAGATCTGGTCAAAGGGCTTTAGCTTTCGGTCGCCAAAGTCGATCAAGGTCTCATTGACCCCGTAGCGCTGCGCGCGCCAGCGGTTCTCTTCGATCAGGAAACGGTCATACTCCCGCCAGCGCAGATTGCTGTCGCGCAAGCGCAGCAGGAAACGGGCGAGGGACTGGGTCAGCCCGGTGAGCCCAAGCGCATGCGACAGGCGCGGTTGCACGTCACAGATGCGGCTTTCCAGCGTCGGGTAATGGGTCGAGGGGCGCAGGTCCCACCAGATTTTCGACTGGTCGGGAATGATCCCCAGCTCAATCAAGGCGCTGGTGCTGCGCTCATATTCGCCCCAGCTGTGCAACTGCGGCGGCAGCCCGGTGCGCGGCATGCTTTCCATCACCGCAAGGCGGTAGGAGGCCAGCCCGGTATCTTCGCCCTGCCAATAGGGCGAGGAGGCCGAGAGCGCCAGCAGATGCGGCAGGAAGTAGGAGAACTGCGGCATCAGGTCGATGCGCAGGTCGTCGCCCTCGATCCCAACATGCACATGCATCCCGCAGCTCAGCATGCGGCGGGCGACGTTTTCCAACTCGTTTTCAATCTCCGAGTAGCGTTCTTTATGGGTGATCTCCTGGTTCTTCCAATCCGAAAACGGATGGCAGGACACGGCGATGGGGGCGAGGTTATGTTTCGCGGCATGTTTGGCGATGGTGCTGCGCAGATGGCGCAGGTCGTCGCGGGCCTCGGCCACAGTGGTGCAGGGTTTCGAGCCGATCTCGATCTGACATTGCAGCATCTCGGGGCTGACCTGATCGCCAAGATCTTTGCGGCAATCCTCCATCAACCCCGAAGGCGCATCGGCCAGCGCCAGTGAATCCCTATCGACCAGAAGGTATTCTTCTTCGATCCCGATGGTGAATTCTTTTTGCATGGCGCTGACCTCATTCAATAGGGCCGACCGCTTGGGAGCGGTCGGCGTGATGGATTACTCCATCACCGGGATGGAGAACTCGCCACCCTCCTTGATGCCCGACGGCCAGCGGGCCGTCACGGTCTTGGTGCGGGTGTAGAACTTGAACGCATCCGGCCCGTGCTGGTTCAAATCGCCAAAGACGGATTTTTTCCAGCCGCCAAAGGTGTGATAGGCCAGCGGCACCGGGATCGGCACGTTGATGCCGACCATGCCGATGTTGATGCGGTTGGCAAAGTCACGCGCCGCGTCGCCGTCGCGGGTAAAGATCGCGGTGCCGTTGCCATACTCATGGTCCATCGCAAGGCCGATCGCCTCTTCGTAATCCTGCGCCCGGACACAGGTCAGCACGGGGCCAAAGATTTCCTGCTGGTAGATGTCCATATCCTTGGTGGCGCGGTCAAAGAGATGCGGGCCGACGAAATAGCCGTCTTCATAGCCCTGCAGTTTGAAGTCGCGCCCATCGACGACAAGCTCGGCACCTTGGTCGATACCGGTCTGCACCAGACGTTCGATATTGGCCTTGGCGGCGGCGGTCACGACGGGGCCATAGTCCACGTCATTGCCCGCAGTATAGGGGCCGACTTTCAGCTTTTCGATGCGCGGCACCAGTTTTTCGATCAGACGGTCGGCGGTCTCGTCGCCCACCGGCACGGCCACGGAGATCGCCATGCAGCGTTCGCCCGCGGCACCGTAGCCCGCGCCGATCAGCGCGTCGGCGGCTTGGTCCATATCCGCGTCGGGCATGATGATCATGTGGTTCTTGGCGCCACCGAAACACTGCACGCGCTTGCCGTTGGCACAGCCGGTGGCATAGATATATTCGGCAATCGGGGTCGAGCCCACGAAGCCCACCGACTGGATCACATCATGGTGCAGGATCGCGTCGACCGCTTCCTTGTCACCGTTCACGACCTGGATGATGCCCTTGGGCAGACCGGCTTCTTCCAAGAGTTCGGCCAGCATCAGCGGGACGGAAGGGTCACGCTCGGACGGCTTCAAAATGAAGGCGTTGCCGCAGGCGATGGCGGGGGCGAACATCCACATCGGGATCATGGCGGGGAAGTTGAAGGGCGTGATGCCCGCGGTGACGCCCAGCGGCTGGCGCATAGAGTACATGTCGATGCCGGGGCCCGCGCTGTCGGTGAAATCACCTTTCAGCAGTTCCGGCGCGCCGATGCAGTATTCCACCACTTCGAGGCCCCGCTGCACGTCACCGGCGGCGTCGGGCAGGGTCTTGCCATGTTCGCGGCTCAGCGCCTCGGCCAGCTTGTCCATGTCGCGGTTCAGCAGCGAGACGAATTTCATCAGCACGCGGGCACGGCGCTGCGGGTTGGTCGCGGCCCATTTCGGCTGTGCGGCCTGCGCGTATTCCACGGCTTTGTTCAACTCGTCGCCATTGGCCAGCGGCACTTTGGCCTGCACTTCGCCGGTGGCGGGGTTCATCACATCGGCAAAGCGCCCGGAGGTGCCTTTGACGTGTTCGCCGTTCAGGTAATGGGTCATCTCTTGCATGATCGGTCTCCTTTATGGTTGGCGGCACGATAGCCTTGCAAAAAGCACCGGAACAGAGGAAGGATGGCAAAACCGTCTTGCATTTTTGCAAAGCGGGTTGAGGGGTGTCGGATGGATCAGAATTGGGATGATCTGCGGCTGTTTCTGGCCGTGGCGCGCGAGCAGAGCCTGTCGGCGGCGGGCAAACTGCTGCGGCTCGATCCAGCGACGCTGGGGCGGCGTATGGCGCGGCTGGAAAAGGCGTTGCAGACCGTGCTTTTCGTCAAATCCCCGCAGGGCTACGCGCTGACCGAGGCAGGCAGCGATCTGATGCAACGGGCGACCAAGGCCGAACAGGCGATGCGGGCGGCGACGGCGGGGGTGCCAGCGCAGAGCGACCGGCTCTCGGGGCAGATCCGCGTCGGGGCGCCGGATGGGGCGGCGAACTACCTGCTGCCGCAGGTCTGTGCGGCGATTGCGGCGCAGAACCCCGATCTCGACGTGCAGATCATCGCCCTGCCACGGGTCTTTAACCTGTCGCGGCGCGAGGCGGATATGGCGATTGGCGTGAGCGCCCCCACGGCGGGGCGGTTGGTGGTGCAGAAAGTAACCGATTATAAGCTGCATCTTGCCGTGGCCGACAGCTATCTTGAGCGGCACCCCGAGATCACCTCCGCGAGCGATCTGCCAAATCACCGGATGGTCGGCTATATCCCTGACATGATTTTCGACCGGGAATTGGATTATCTCGCCGACCTTGGCGTGAACCGTGTGGCGCTGGCGTCGAATTCGGTCTCGGTGCAGGTGCGGATGATCCAGCAGGGCGGGGGGATCGGCATTGCGCATGACTTCTCGCTGCCCGCGACGCCGGGGGTGCGGCGTATCTTGACCAAGGAGGTGAGCCTGACCCGCGCCTTTTACCTGATCCGCCATGCCGATGACCGCCGCAATGCCCGGCTGTCGGCCTTTGCCGAAGCGCTGGCGGCCGGGCTGCGGGCGGAAACCGCGCGGCTGGAGGCGATCGCGGCGGGGCGGCCTGCGCCAAAAGCTTGACAGAAAAGGATTTCGCGGTGACGCTGAACCTCTGATTGCCGTGCAACGAGGGAGACGCCAGGTGCTTGTATCGCAGATTCTCAAGACCAAACCGGATGATAAGGTGGTCACGACGAAACCGGGGCTGTCCGTTTCCGAGGCGGCAAAGATGTTGTCGGAAAAGAAGATCGGGACGCTGGTGATCTCTGCGGATGGCAAGACACCGGATGGGATACTCTCCGAGCGCGACATCGTGCGGGAACTCGGCCGTCAGGGTGCGGGCTGCCTGCAACAGAGTGTGGAAAGCATGATGACCACGAAACTCGTCACCTGTAGCCGCGATGACCGGTCAGATGCGATCCTGCAAAAGATGACCGACGGGCGGTTCCGCCATATGCCGGTGCTTGAGGATGGTGAAATGGTCGGGCTGATCTCGCTCGGGGATGTGGTCAAAGCGCAGTTGCAGGAATTGTCGATGGAGAAACAGGCCCTTGAAGGCATGATCATGGGCCATTGATCGCCGCAGGCCAAAGGGGGTCCTGCTAACGCTAACCGGGTTGCGCTCGGCCCGGTGAAATGCTTGGCTATGCCGCAACGCGGCACTAATCAGGATACCCCAATGCGCATAGGCCTTTACCCCGGTACTTTTGACCCGATCACCCTGGGCCATATCGACATCATTCGCCGCGCCGCGCGGATGGTGGACCGGCTGGTGATCGGCGTCGCGATCAACCGCGACAAAGGCCCGCTGTTCAGCCTTGAAGAACGGGTGGCGCTGATCGAAGCGGAATGCAAGCAGCTGGCCAAGGAAACCGGGGTCGAGATCGTCGTGCACCCTTTCGAGAATCTGCTGATCGATTGCGCCCGGGATGTGGGCGCACAGCTTATCGTGCGCGGGCTGCGCGCGGTGTCGGACTTTGAATATGAATTCCAGATGGTCGGCATGAACCGGCAGCTCGACGATTCGATTGAGACGGTGTTTCTCATGGCCGAGGCCACGCATCAGGCGATTGCGAGCAAGCTGGTGAAGGAGATCGCGCGGTTGAATGGGGATGTCAGCAAGTTCGTGACCCCGGCGGTGAATGAAGAGCTGATCAAGCGGTTCGCGCAAGGGTAGAGCTCTGTGCAGGGGGCGCGGGCCCTGCGCTCGGCGCGGGCGCTGTGCTCGGTATTTTTGAAAGGATGAAGAGGAGGGGGGCGCTGCCAAAAGGCGGCGCTGCTTTTCGTTTTGGGTAGGTCAGCGCCAGAAGGCCATCCATTCGATCAGGGCGAAGAATTTCTTGCCGAGAAAGATCATATGGTCGCTGCCGTAGATGTAGCCATCAATCACAATCCCCGCGATGATGAGCAGGGCCAGCACGATGGCAATGCGGTTGGTCATGGTTGGGCTCCCGGCGGGTTGCCCCTGATATTACAGGGGCAACCGTGCCGTGCAAGGCTCAGCCCAGCTGGCCCATGGCGACGGCGACATCGGCCATGCGCACCGAGAAGGCCCATTCATTGTCATACCAGCCCAGCACCCGCACCGTGCGGCCCGCGACGACGATGGTCTGGTCGGGGGCAAAGACGCAGCTTTCTTCGGTGTGGTTGAAGTCGATCGAGACTTTCTGCTCGGGATCATAGGCCAGCACGCGTTTCATCGGGCCATCGGCGGCGGCGCGGGCAGCGGCGTTGATCTCTTCCACCGTCACGTCGCGGCTGGCCTGGAAGGTCAGATCGACGGCGCTGACATTGGGCGTGGGGACGCGGATCGCGGTGCCGTCGAGCCGGCCTTTGAGCGCCGGGAGCACTTCGCCAAGCGCTTTGGCCGCCCCAGTGGAGGTGGGGATCAGCGCCATGGCGGCGGCGCGGGCGCGGTAGAGGTCGTTGTGGCGGCGGTCGAGCGTCGGCTGGTCGCCGGTGTAGCTGTGGATCGTGGTCATCAGACCGCTTTCGATGCCCACCGCGTCATGCATGACTTTCGCCAGGGGGGCGAGGCAGTTGGTGGTGCAGGAGCCGTTGGAGATCATCCGGTCGGAGGCCACAAGCTGGTCATCATTCACGCCGTAAACGATTGTCTTGTCGACGTTTTTGCCAGGCGCCGAGAGCAGGACGCGTTTCGCGCCATTCTCCAGATGCACATTGGCTTTATTGCCATCATTGAACTTGCCCGTGCATTCCAGCACCACGTCACAGCCCGACCAGTCGAGCTCTTCGAGGTTATAGGTCGACATCATCTCAATGTCGTTCTGGCCGAGGTTCATATAGCCGTCATCGACGCTGACGTCGCCGGGAAAACGGCCATGGACGGAATCGTATTTCAGCAGATGGGCGGCGGTGCTGAGTGGGCCGGTGGCATTGACCTTGATCACCTCGATGTCATCGCGGCCCGAAGCTGCGATATGGCTGAGGGTGCAGCGGCCGATGCGGCCAAATCCGTTGATGCCAACTTTGATGGTCATGGTGCAATCCTTGTCTCGGGCCGATCTCGGGCCGTATGTCGGGGGTCGCGGGCTCTATATCTGTCGGATGCGGGGTGGGGAAAGGGGGAAAACCGCGTGATTTCGATATGTTAGCGTTAAACCTATATGTTAGCGGTAGCGGTTCGCGGCCGGCGGGGACTTGTCAGATGAAACCCTCATGCTACGTCGGACGGAACGGAACGAAGGGGCATGGAATGAGCGGATTACTGGCACTTGTGGATGACGTGGCGGCAATTGCAAAGGTTGCGGCGGCGAGCTTGGATGATGTGATCGGCCAGGCGGCCAAGGCGGGATCGAAAGCGGCGGGGGCGGTGATCGACGATGCGGCCGTGACGCCGAAATATCTGCATGGATTCAAAGCCGAGCGTGAATTGCCGGTGATCTGGCGCATCACCAAGGGCTCTTTGCGCAATAAGCTGGTGTATCTGCTGCCGGCGGGGCTGCTTTTGGCGAACTTCGCGCCCTGGGCGATCCCGCCGCTCTTGATGCTGGGCGGGGCCTATCTGTGTTTCGAAGGGGCCGAGAAAGTCGCCCATGCGCTTGGCTGGGGGCATGGGCATGAGGATTACCCGGATAAGGAGAAGGTTGTCGAAGACCCCGCGCTGCTGGAAGAGAAGAAGGCGGCGGGCGCGATCAAGACCGACTTCATCCTCTCGGCGGAGATCATGACCATCGCCCTTGCGGCGATCCCGCAGAGCAATTTCTGGATGGAGGCAGCGACGCTGGCGGCGGTGGCGATCATGATCACCGTGGTCGTCTATGGCGCTGTGGCCTTGATCGTGAAGATGGATGATCTGGGGCTGCTGATGGCAGAGCAGGGCCGGTTTGCCATGACCCGTTCGGTGGGGCGTGCTTTGGTGCGCGGGATGCCGGGGTTTTTGAAACTGCTCACGATTGTCGGCACCGCGGCGATGCTTTGGGTGGGCGGTTCGATCATTATACATGGATTGGAGCAGATGGGGTTTGCCGCCCCTTATGAATGGATCCATCACATCGCGGTGAGCGTCGCCCATGCGGCTCCAGAGCGGATCATGGGGGCGGTGGAATGGACCACGACGGCGGCGATCGATGGGGTCTTTGGTCTGCTGCTCGGCCTGCTTTTGGTTCCGGTCGGCGAAAAGATCATCACGCCGATCTGGCGCAAGGTGTTCCACAAAGCGGCGCTTTGAAGGGCCACGGCGGTAGGGGGGCGCTTGCCCGCCTAGCCGCGCGCTTTGGCTGTGATGCTATGTCGGACCACGGCCAGCCCCGCGGCTTGGCCGATGAGCGTGTAAGTGCCGAAGGCGCCCAGGAGACTGCCCCCCAAGACCAGCCAGAGGGCGGCGGCGAGGCTGCCGATTGCAATTCCACTGAGGATATAGGCAAGGGCCATGGGCTCTCCTATGCGATGGGTTGATCCGTCCATAAAACACGTTCGCCGACGCAGGAACAATCTTGGGTTGAATGGCTTTACGTGAGGTCATTTTTTCGGCTCCGCGGGGAGGCCGGAAAAGAAAAACCCGCGCGGAGGGTCCGCGCGGGCTTCTATCTGGCGTGAGCCGAGCTGCTTACAGCAGCGCTTTGGCTTTCTCTGCGACATTCTCGGCGGTGAAGCCGAAGCGCTCGAAAAGCTCTTCTGCGGGGGCAGAGGCGCCGAAACGGTCCATGCCGACGAAATCCGCCTTGCCGTACTTGCCGCGCTCACCGAAGAGCCACTGGTCCCAGCCCTGACGGGCCCCGGCCTCGATCCCGACCCGAACAGCACCACCGGGCAGCACGCGCTTGCGGTAGGCTTCGTCCTGCGCCGCGAAAAGCTCCATACAGGGCATGGAGACGACGCGGGTGCCGATGCCTTCGGCTTGCAGCAGATCGCGCGCGGCCAGAGCGACATGCACTTCCGAACCGGTGGCGATCAGGATCACCTGACGTTTGCCCTCGGCATCGGCCAGCACATAGGCGCCTTTTTCGGTGAGGTTGTTGTTTTTATGCTCCAGACGCACGGTGGGCAGGCCCTGACGGGTCAGCGAGAGAACCGACGGCGTGGTTTTCAAGGTGAAGGCAATCTCCCAAGCCTCTGCCGTTTCCACCGCGTCGGCGGGGCGGAAGACGTAGGTATTCGGCGTGGCGCGGCTGATCGCCAGATGCTCGATCGGCTGGTGGGTCGGGCCGTCTTCGCCAAGGCCGATGCTGTCATGGGTCATGACAAAGGCCGTGGGGATCTGCATCAGCGCGGCCAGACGCATCGCCGGGCGTGCGTAATCGGTGAAACACATGAAGGTGCCGCCATAGGGGCGGATGCCGCCGTGCAGCGCCATGCCGTTCATCGCCGCGGCCATGCCGTGTTCGCGGATGCCCCAATAGACATAACGCCCGCCGCGGTTGTCCACGTCGAAGACACCCAGATCGGTGGTCTTGGTGTTGTTCGAGCCGGTGAGGTCCGCCGAACCGCCAACGGTTTCCGGCAGGATCGGGTTCAGCACTTCGAGAGCTTTCTCGCTCGCCGCCCGTGTCGCCATTTTGGGCGCGCTTTCGGAGATCTGCTTTTTGAAGGCTTTGACCGTTGCGCTCATCTTTTTCGGCGCGTCAAGTTCCAGCGCACGGTTGAATGTCTCGCGCTTGGCGCGGGGCAGTTTGTCGAAACGCTCTTCCCATTCGCGGCGCGCGTCGGCGCCGCGTTTGCCGATCTCTTCCCACGCGGATTTCACATCTGCGGGCACTTCGAAGGGGCCGGAGGTCCAGCCATAGGCGGCTTTGGCCTCGGCCATCTGGTCGGCGTCTGTCAGCGCACCGTGGCCTTTCGAGGTGTCCTGCGCCGCGTGGCCCAAAGCGATATGGGTCTTGCAGGCGATCATCGTGGGCAGGTCAGAGGCTTTCGCCTCGGTCAGGGCCGCGTCGATTTCATCGGGGTTGTGGCCGTCGATCTCGATCACATGCCATTGCGCGGCTTTGAAACGTGCGACCTGATCGGTGTTGTCCGACAGGGATACCGGGCCGTCGATGGTGATGTTGTTGTTGTCCCACATCACGATCAGCTTCGAAAGCTTGTGGCGGCCTGCCAGCGTGATCGCCTCTTGGCTGACGCCTTCCATCAGGCAGCCGTCGCCGGCGATGACATAGGTGTGGTGATCCACGACCTTCGCCCCATATTGCGCGCGCAGCATTTCTTCGGCCATGGCGAAACCGACAGAATTGGCGATGCCTTGGCCGAGCGGGCCGGTGGTGGTCTCAATCGCATCGGCGAGGAAGTTTTCCGGGTGGCCCGCGGTGCGCGCGCCCATCTGGCGGAAGTTCTTCAGCTCTTCGATGGGGAACTGCTCATAGCCCGTGAGATGCAGCAGCGAATAGATCAGCATGGAGCCATGGCCTGCCGACAGGATAAAGCGGTCGCGGTCGGGCCAGAGCGGGTTGGACGCGTCGAATTTCAGGTGCTTTTCAAAAAGCACCGTGGCGACATCCGCCATGCCCATCGGCATGCCGGAATGGCCGGAGTTCGCGGCGGCGACGGCATCGAGGGTCAGCGCGCGGATGGCGGTGGCCTTGGACCAATGATCAGGGTTGGCTTGGGCGAGGGCTTGAAGATCCACGGGGGGCATCCTTTGGGGCTGTGGCGAATTTCGCCCGTGCATACCAGTGAACGGGCAAAGTTCAAGTATAACCCGGCCCGGCATGGGCGGTGCGGCGCGGATCGGCGGGGGCGTCGGATGAACAGCGCCGGCCAAGCCGCTGAATCATAAGAGGGGGGGCGCATTTGCTTGCGGCTTTGGCTAGGATCGCAGAAACCGGCCTTTGGGGCGATTCGCCGCGCGGTGCCTTGCACCCCCGTGGCTCGGGTATCCCGTGGCAAGATGTCGGCGAACGACCGACAGGATAAGAACGAGTGAGGAGACGTCATGCTGATGAGCGAACTTGACGAGTATCAACGCCGCATCACGGCCGCGATGGACCGGGTCGCCAAAGGGGTGGACCGGATCAAACCGGCCCCCGCTGAACCGGATGAAGATATCGTACAGGCGCTGGAAGAAGAGCGGCTTGCCAATGCGCAGTTGAACGAACGGATAAAGTCCCTGCGCGAGGGTTATGAGGGTGAGTTGGCAACCCTGCGGGATCGGGTTGAATCCAGCGCGGCGCAGATGGGTCAGATTGATCTGGATCTGCAACGGGTGCGGCAGGCCAATGAGCAACTCTCAGAAGCCTGCGAAAAACTACGCGAGGCCAATGCCGAAGGGCTGGCCGACCCCAAGTTGATCGACACCGCCGTGATCGCCGAGTTGGAAAGCCTGCGCGCCACCCGCGCCATTGAAATGGCCGAGATCGACGCCGTGTTGAGCGCGCTGGCCCCGCTGGTCGAAGAGACCGAGGCCGAGAACAGCGCGCCCGCCGCAGGCGGTGACGCGGAAACCGCCACCAAAACAGGAGAGGCCCACTGATGCCCGAAGTAAGGATCACCATCGGCGGCCGCGGCTTTGAAGTTGCCTGTCAGGAGGGCGAGGAGAGCTATCTGCACGCCGCCGCCAAAATGCTCGACGATGAAGCACGGGTGCTGAGCGATCAGGTGGGGCGCATGCCGGAAGCGCGGATGTTGCTCATGGCCGGTCTGCTCTTGGCCGACAAGACCGCCAGTGTCGAAGATCAAATCGCCGAGGTGCGCGCCGAATTGGCCGAGCGCGAGGCCGAATTGGCCGCCCTGCGCAACGTCAAGGTCGAGCCCGAGCGCATCGAGGTGCCGGTGGTGCCGCAGGGGGTCAAGGATACGCTGGCCGAACTGGCGGCGCGGGCCGAAGCCCTGGCGGATGAAGTGGACGAAAAGACCGCCGATTAAGCGCGGGGCGCGGCGCGTCCTTTCGCAGGATTGCGCCGCGCCCGTGAATATGCTCTGGGGCGGCATCAACACCGCATCGCGGTCGCGTCTTATCACCAGCAGCAGGATGTTCCCCATGACCGACAAGCCCCGCATCATCATCTCCAGCGACCACGCCGATATTGCGCTGCGCCAAGACATCGCCCGCCATGTGGCCGCGCGCGGCTTTGCCGTCGAAGACATCGGCCCCGAAACGGCCGAGAGCACCGATTACCCCAAACATGGCGAGGCCGCCGCGCGGCGGATTGCGGCAGGGGAGTTCGACCTTGGCATTCTGATCTGCGGCACCGGTCAGGGGATCATGATGGCCGCCAATAAGGTCAAGGGCATCCGCTGCGGGGTCTGCTCCGATACGTTCTCGGCCAAGATGATCCGGGCGCATAATGACGCGAATATGCTGTCGATGGGCGCGCGGGTGATCGGCGGCGGTCTGGCGCTTGAGATTGTGGATGCGTTTCTCGACACCGCCTTCGAAGGCGGGCGGCATGGCCGTCGCGTAGATATGATCACGGCGATCGAAGACTGAGACAGAGGCAGCGCCCGGACGTGCCCGACTTGGGGGGTTCGGGCGTGGGTCGGCGGCAGGCTCGCGCGGGCCGTGCAGATAAAAAGACCCCGGCGAGGCCAAGCCGCGCCGGGGTCTTTTTCGTTTAGCCTGTAACCGCTTTAGCCGTTGGCTTCGCGGATCTTATCGGCAGCGTCCTTGTCAAAGGCGACACCGTTTTCGGCAAAGAGCGTGTCCAACTCGCCCGACAGTGTCATCTCGGTGATGATGTCACAGCCGCCGACGAACTCGCCCTTGACGTAAAGCTGCGGAATGGTCGGCCAGTCGGAGAAATCCTTGATTCCCTGGCGCAGACCTTCGTCGGCCAGCACGTTCACATCGGAAAAATCAACGCCCATATAGTTCAGCACCCCGGCCACCCGGCTGGAGAACCCGCATTGCGGCATCTCTTTGGTGCCTTTCATAAACAGGACCACGTCATTCTTGGTGATCTGTTCCTTGATCTGGCTCGCGGCATCGCTCATGTCATTTATCCTTCACATCTGATTTCTTGAACGCAGCGTGATAGCGCCGCGCATAGGTTTCATCATCGGCCCAGGGCTTCACGTCCAACTCGGCACCGCCGAGGAAAAAGCCGCCCCGTTTCCGGCTCCAGTTCGTATGCCCGCGCTCAAGGCTTTCATTGCGCCGTGCTGTGCGGGCCACGGCATCGAGGTCCATCGCCTCCATCCCCAGGGGCACTTTGCCGGTCTCGGGGCGCGCAGGTTGGCGCTGCGACAGCGGGACATGACGCCCCGCCCGGGCGCGGTGCTGGGCATAGGCCACACCGGCGATCACGCCGACAGCTGCCGCTATGCCCCAGACCCACATGGTCAGTCCGGCGCCCGTGTGGTCAGCGCCAGCGCATGCAGCTCGCCGTTCGAGCCGTCCATCTTGCCCTTGAGCGCGGCATAGACGGCGCGCTGTTGCTGCACCCGGTTCATGCCGCGAAAGCTTTCGTCCACCACCATCGCGGCCATATGCACACCGTCATCGCCCTCGACGGTGATCTTGGCATCCGGGAAAGACGCGCGGATCAGGTCTTCGATTTCGCTGGCTTGCATGGGCATCTTAAGTGGCTCCGGCTGTTCATGTGATCTTGCGTTAGATGTAGTGCCGCATAGCGGTGCGTGCAAGCCGATGGCACCGGGGTTTCGCGCATTGACCTTTGGGCGCGAAGCGCGACACTCTGGCGGCGACAGGAAAGGAAACAAGATGGACCGCATCCCCGAACAGGCGCTCGCATGGGCCGAGGCCGGGCAGCCCGTGGCGCTGGCCACGGTGGTGGAGACCTGGGGCTCCGCGCCGCGCCGCGCGGGGGCACAGCTGGCCGTGGCGGGGGACGGGACGATGATGGGCTCGGTCTCGGGCGGCTGCGTCGAAGGGGCGGTGGTGATCGAGGCGCTGGAGGCGCTGGAGGACGGCAAGACGCGGCTCTTGGAATATGGCGTGAGCGATGGCGATGCCTTTGCCGTGGGGCTGGCCTGTGGCGGGACGATCAAAGTGTTGGTGGAGCCGGTGCGACCCGAGGCGTTAAGCCTGACCCTGCTGCGCGATCTGGTCGCTGCGCGGGCGGCGCGCGAAGCGGTGGCCTATGAGGTGGCGCTCGACGGGTCCCTGCGGAGCTTGACCCGCGCGGGTCATGCCGAGCGGTTCCGCTGCGACCGCTCTGGCGTGGATGCGGAAACCGGGCGCTTCATCGCCATTCACAACCCGCCGCTGCGTCTGGTGATCGTCGGTGCCGTGCATATCGCGCAGCATCTGGTCCGCATGGCAGGGGAGGCGGGGGTCGATCCTCTGGTCGTCGACCCGCGCGAAGCCTTTGGTGCGCCTGCACGTTTTCCCGATTGCAGGGTGATGAACGATTGGCCCGATGCCGCCCTGCGCGAGATCGGGTTGGATGCGCGCTCGGCGGTGGTGCTGCTGACCCATGACCCGAAACTCGACGATCCGGCGCTGCATGTGGCGCTTGGGTCTGAAGCCTTCTACATCGGCGCGCTTGGCTCCACCCGCACCCAAGCCAGTCGTTTGAAGCGCTTGGAGGAGGCAGGCTTCGACCCGGCACAGGCGGCACGTATCCACGGGCCGGTGGGGCTCAACATCGGTGCGGCCAGCCCGGCAGAGATCGCGGTGTCGATCCTCGCCGAGATGATCCAGACCCTGCGCCAGCCATGAAATTCGGTCCGGTCCCCCTGTGCCACGCCGAAGGCGCGACGCTGGCCCATTCGGTTGCCCTGCCGACGGGGCGGCTGCGCAAGGGCAGGGTGTTGAGCGCCGAGGATATCCACGCCCTGAAGGGGGCCGGGATCACCGAGGTCATCGTCGCGCGGCTCGAACCCGGTGACGTGGATGAAAACAGTGCCGCCGCGTCGCTTGCCGAAACGCTCTGCGGGCCGGGCCTGCGCCTGTCCCATGCCTTTACCGGCCGGGTCAATCTGATCGCTGAAGGGCCGGGTGTCGTCGTGATGGACCGCGCTGCGCTGGAGGCGGTGAACGCGGTGCATCCGATGATCACGCTCGCCACCGTGCCGCCCTTTCAGCAGATGGCGGCGGGGGGCATGGTCGCGACGATCAAGATCATTTCCTACGCGGTGCCAGAAGCGGCACTGAGCGCCGCCTCTGCGGCAGCAGGCCACCACGCGCTGTCTCTGCAAGCGCCGCAGCTGCGCGATGCAACCCTCATCGTGACCGAGGTCAAAGGCGGCGCGGGCGAGAAGGGGCGCGCTGCCATCGAAGGCCGGTTGGACGCGCTCGGCGTCAGCCTATCGCAAGTTGTCAACGTGCCGCATCAGACCGGCCCCCTGACCGAGGCCATCGCCAAAGCCACGAGCGATCTGATCCTGATCCTCACCGCCTCGGCCACGTCAGACCTTGACGACGTCGCCCCCACGGCCCTGCGCCAAGCGGGCGGGGAGGTCGAGCGTTTCGGCATGCCGGTCGACCCCGGCAACCTGCTGTTTCTTGGCCAGCGCAACGCGCGCCCGGTGATCGGCCTGCCGGGCTGCGCCCGCTCGCCGGCGCTCAACGGAGCCGACTGGGTGCTGTCGCGGGTGATCTGCGGCCTCCGGGTGACCAGCCAAGACATCGCCGCGATGGGCGTGGGCGGGCTGCTCAAGGAAATCCTCACACGCCCGCAACCACGCAACCCGCGCAGAGGGGCCGGCGGGCGCTGATCGAAAGCCGCGCAAAAAACCTGTTCTCAACATAGGCCTGTCGTGCTTAACTGCCCTTAACAAGCGTACAAAAGGGGAGGATAAAGATGACACAGGTCAAGATGACCGTGAACGGCAAAGCCGCGTCGGGCGAGGTCGAGGGCCGCACGCTGCTGGTGCAATTTCTGCGCGATGATCTGGAACTGACCGGCACCCATGTGGGCTGCGACACCAGCCAATGCGGCGCCTGTGTGGTGCATGTGAACGGCAATGCGGTCAAAGCCTGCACCATGTTCGCGATCGAGGCCGATGGCGCCGAGGTCGACACCATCGAAGGGCAGGCGGCGCCCGACGGCACGCTCAACACGATCCAGCAGGCGTTTCAGGATCACCACGGGCTGCAATGCGGCTTTTGCACGCCGGGCATGGTGATGTCGGCGGCCGCCCTGCTCAAGGACAATCCGAAACCCAGCGAGGCCGAGGTGCGCCATTACCTTGACGGCAACATCTGCCGCTGCACGGGCTACCACAATATCGTCAAGGCGATCATGGCGGCCAGCGGTCAGGATGTGAGCGCGCTGGCGGCAGAGTAACGCCGAAAACGGTGTCACGCCGAGCAGGCCGGTGAAGGCGGAGGGAGGATCGCCAGACCCGGACGCCGCGTGACGGATCAGGTGCATCGCACCGCCACCAAAGGGGAGGATAATATGCCAAAGGATTTTGAACCGACCAGCGGAATTGGGGCCAGCAGCAAGCGACGGGAAGACGTGCGCTTTCTGACCGGCTCGGGCCGCTATACCGATGACATCAACCTGCGCCGCCAGACCCATGTGTTTTTCCTGCGCTCGGACGTGGCCCATGGGCGGCTCACCGGGGTCGATACCTCAGCCGCCGAAGACATGCCCGGCGTGCTGAAGATTTTCACCGGCGCGGATTTCGCCGAGATCGGCGGGATGCCTTGCGGCTGGCAGGTGACCGACAAACACGGCCAACCGATGCAGGAACCGAAACACCCCGTGCTGGCCCATGAAAAGGTCCGCCATGTGGGCGAGCCGATCGCCGCCGTCGTGGCCGAGACCTTGGCGCAGGCGCGCGACGCCGCGGAGGCGATTGTCGTCGATATCGACGAGTTGCCCGCCGTGGTGAACATGAAGGACGCGGTGAAAGACGATGCGCCCAAGGTGCATGACGATCTGACCAGCAACCTTTGCTATGACTGGGGTTTTGTTGAGGAAAACAAGGAGGCGGTGAACAAGGCTTTTGACGAGGCCGCGCATGTCACCACGTTGGAACTGGTCAACAACCGTCTTGTCGCCAATCCGATGGAGCCGCGCGTCGCCATCGGCGACTATGACCGGGCGGATGGCGAACATACGCTCTACACCACCAGCCAGAACCCGCATGTGATCCGCCTGCTGATGGGCGCCTTCGTGCTGGGCATCCCCGAGCATAAGCTGCGCGTGGTGGCCCCCGATGTCGGCGGCGGTTTCGGCACCAAGATCTTTCACTATCAGGAAGAAGCCTTTTGCACCTACGCTGCCAAGGCAGTGGGGCGTCCGGTGAAATGGACATCGAGCCGCTCGGAAGCCTTCATGTCCGACGCCCATGGCCGCGACCATGTGACCAAGATCGAATTGGCGCTGGATGCGGAGCATAATTTCACCGCCCTGCGCACCGATACCTACGCCAATATGGGGGCCTATCTGTCGACCTTCGCGCCCTCGGTGCCGACTTGGCTGCATGGCACGTTGATGGCGGGGAACTACAAAACGCCGCTGATCTATGTGAACGTTAAGGCGGTCTTTACCAATACCGTGCCAGTAGATGCCTATCGCGGGGCCGGACGGCCCGAGGCGACCTATCAGTTGGAGCGTTTGATCGACAAGGCCGCGCATGAGTTGCAGGTCGACCCGATCAAGCTGCGCCGGCAGAACTTCGTGACCGAGTTTCCCTATGCCACGCCGGTGGCGGTGGAATATGACACCGGCGACTATAACGCCACGATGGACAAGCTAGAGGAAATTGCCGACCACGCGGGTTTTGAAGCGCGGCGCAAGGAAAGCGAGGCCAAGGGCAAGCTGCGCGGCTTTGGGGTGAACTGCTATATCGAGGCCTGCGGCATCGCGCCCTCGAACCTTGTCGGGCAGCTTGGCGCGCGGGCGGGGCTTTACGAGAGCGCCACCGTGCGGGTCAACGCCACCGGCGGGCTGGTGGTGATGACCGGCAGCCACAGCCACGGGCAGGGGCATGAGACCTCATTCGCGCAGGTGGTCGCCGATATGATCGGCATCGACGAGAATATGGTCGAGATCGTCCATGGCGATACGTCCAAAGTGCCGATGGGCATGGGCACCTACGGGTCGCGCTCGCTCGCCGTGGGCGGCAGCGCGATGGTGCGCGCGACGGAAAAGATCATCGCCAAGGCCAAGAAGATCGCGAGCCATCTGCTCGAAGCCTCGGAAGGCGATATCGAGTTGAAGGACGGGGCGTTCAGCGTGGCGGGCACCGACAAATCTGTGGCCTGGGGCGATGTCACGCTCGCCGCCTATGTGCCGCATAACTACCCGCTGGAAGAGATCGAGCCGGGGCTGGAGGAGACCGCCTTTTACGACCCGGCGAATTTTACCTATCCGGCGGGCGCCTATGCCTGCGAGGTGGAGCTTGACCCCGAAACCGGCCATGTCACCGTTGAGCGGTTCACCGCGGCGGATGATTTCGGCAATGTGGTGAACCCGATGATCGTGACCGGACAGGTGCATGGCGGGCTGGCGCAGGGGATCGGGCAGGCGCTGCTGGAAAACTGTGCCTATGATGAGGACGGCCAGCTGCTCAGCGCGTCTTACATGGATTACGCTATGCCCCGCGCCAGTGATCTGCCTTTCTATGACGTGGACCATTCCTGCCAGACGCCCTGCACCCATAACCCCTTGGGGGTAAAGGGCTGCGGCGAGGCGGGGGCCATTGGCTCGCCGCCTGCTGTGGTCAATGCGGTGCTCGACGCGATGCGCTCGGGCGGGAAGGACGTGGGCCATATCGATATGCCGGTCAGTCCGGCGCGGGTCTGGGAAGCGATGAATGGGTGAGGGGGGCGCCTGTTGGCGCGACCGGGGGGTCTGCACCCCCGGTCCCCGCACAGTAATTTCAGCCGGAAAGAGAGGGGCGACGCGCGGATCGCGGCCCCGCGGCAAGGATGAGATGGGAAGGATGAGAGATGTATGATTTTGAGATAGAGCGTCCGGGCAGCGTGGCGGATGCGGTGACCGCTTTGGGACAGGAGGAAGCGCAGGCGTTGAGCGGCGGGCAGACTTTGATCCCGACGCTGAAGGCGCGGCTGGCGATGCCCTCGGTGCTTGTTTCCCTCGCCGGGATCGAGGAGATGAAAGGCGTTGAAATGCGCGATGGGGCGCTCTGGATCGGGGGCGGGACGACCCATGCGACCGTCATGCGCGAGGCCCGGGAGAGATACCCTGCGCTCGCCAGTCTGGCGGCGCGGATCGGGGACCCGGCGGTGCGCAACCGCGGCACGATCGGCGGCTCACTGGCCAATAACGACCCATCTGCCTGCTATCCGGCGGCGGTGCTGGCAAGCGGCGCGACGGTGGAGACCGATCGGCGCGAGATTGCAGCGGATGACTATTTCGAGGGGATGTTCACCACCGCTTTGGAGGAGGGCGAGATCGTGACCGGGGTGCGCTTTCCTGTGCCGCAGGCGGCGCATTATGAGAAATTTATCCAGCCGGCCTCGCGGTTTCCCCTCGTGGCGGCCTTCGTTGCGCGGTTTGACGGTGCGGTTCGGGTGGCGATCACCGGCGCCTCGAACGAGGGGGTGTTCCGCTGGCGCGAGGCCGAGGCGGCGCTTGGCGACAGTTTCACGGCCAGTGCTCTCGACGGTCTGACGCTGGAGGACGGCGATATGATCAGCGATCTTCACGGCAGCGGCGCCTATCGCGCGCATCTTTGCGGGGTGATGACCCGCCGCGCGGTCCAATCGATCGCTTGATAGGCGATAACAGCTGGTTGCACGCAGACCGCGCTCCTTGCTGGAGCGCGGTGTTTTTATGGCGTTTGGCTGTGATATTGGATAGCGGAACCTCCCTGCTCATTATGCGTTAGGAGACAAGCGCTGCCCGAACGGCGTTCCCGTAATGATGAGGACGTAAGAATGAAAACGCTACTTAAATCAACAACTTCCCTTGGGTTGAGCCTTGCGCTCGCCTTTCCGCATGGCGCTTTTGCACAGCAGCAAGACGTGCCTGCATGCGGTCCTGTTGGTGAGGCAAGTGAATTTCCCTGCGCTTTTGAGGATCAGACCGTAGAGTCGGCAGAAGAGCTTCGGATCGCCGCTGAGCTGAGCGCGGATGCAGAAGCCGATGCCGAGGCTGAGACCTCTGACCCCGAAGCGGACGCTGAAGAAGGCGCGAACGACTTGGTCGATGAGGCGGCTGACGCGGCAGAGGACGCGACGGGTGCTGTGACAGATACGGTCGATGAGGCGACGGATGAAGCTGCTGAGGCGGCGGAAGAAGCCGGTGATGCCGCCGAGGACGCCGGGCAGGCGGTAGAGGAAGCTGCTGAGGCGGAGGCTGATGCAGAGGCCGCTGCTGCAGCTGAGGGCGAAGATGCAGTCACTGCCGATGTGGAAGCCGATACCGAGGCCACTGTTTCGACCGAGGCCGAGGAGGCTGCGACTGCCGATGCGGAAGCTGAAACTGAGGCCACTGCTGCGACCGAGGGCGAAGATGCGACCGCTGCCGAAGTAGACGTTGCGACAGAAGCCGATGCTTCGATGGAGACCGACGATGCAGCCGCTGATGTAGAAGCCGATGCTCAAGCCGAAGATGCCGGAACTGCTGAGGCGGAAGCCACTGCCGAGGCGGATGCAGAGGCCCGCACGGATGCACCTGACGAGACCGTTGAGGAAGTCGAAACCAGCGGTGAGAACACGGCCGATGAGCCGGTGACCACAGATGGGTCAGCAAGCGACGCCGCGGATCAGACCGACGCGGCTGCTGCCACCGGTGAGGCGCAGAATGACGCCGAGATGTCTCAGGACGAAGAGGCGACTCCGCTGAATGAGACCGGCACCGAAACAGACGCGGAAACCGCTGCCGAGGCCGAGGCTGCGCCTGTGGAGAACACGGCCACCGTGGCGGACGGCGAAGCCGATGCGGAAGCCGAAGCGGCTTTGACAGATGAACAGCGCAGAGCCCGTGAAGAGCGTCGTGAACAACGCCGCGAAGAGCGCCGCGCCCAGCGTCGGGCCGAGCGTGAAGCCGCCGCCGCCGCCGCTGCTGCTGCCGCGCAGGACAGCAGTGCTGACGCTGAAGTGGTGACAGAAGAGGTGACCGAAGAGGACGTGCGCAGTTCGAGCGAGGACTTTGACACCAAGGTCACCGCCGCCAGCGATGCCGCGCCTGAGGCGCAGGACAGCGACAGCGGCCTGTCGGACTTTGAAAAAGCCCTGCTCTTGGGTCTGGGTGCCGTCGCCGTGGGCTCCGTGCTGAACAACGGTGAGAAGATCGTGAGCCGTTCGGGCGACCGCGTGGTCGTGCAGGATCCGGATGGCGAGCTGCGGGTGTTGAAAGACGACAACGCGCTGATCCGCCGCCCTGGCGATCAGGTGCAAACGCAGACCTTCGACGACGGCTCCACCCGTACGATCGTGACCAAGGCCGACGGCAGCCGGATTGAGACCATCCGCGCCCGCGACGGCTCGGTCCTGCGTCGGACGAACTTTGATGCGCAAGGCCGCGAATATGTCCTGGTGGATGACCTCGTGGAAGAGCGGGAGGTGAATGTTTCGGAACTGCCGCGGGTTCAGGAAAACCAGCGCACCGTGACCGCCAGCACGCAGGACGAAGAGGCGCTGCGCCGGGCTTTGCAGGCGCAGCAACTGGCTGACCAAGGCCGGACCTTCTCGCTGCGTCAGGTGCGTGAAATCCCTGAGGTGCGCTCGCTTGCGCCGCAGCTGGAGCTTGATGCCGTCCGCTTCCCAACCGGATCGGCTGCCATCCAGCCCGCCCAAGCAAAAGCGTTGGCCAATATTGGCGTCACATTGCGCGATATGATCCAGAAAGACCCGCGCACGGTTATTCTGGTTGAAGGGCATACGGATGCCGTGGGCGATGCGAGCTATAACCTCGCGCTCTCGGACCGCCGGGCAGAGACGGTCGCCTTGGCCCTGACCGAGTATTTCGACGTGCCGCCAGAGAACCTTGTCACCCAAGGCTATGGTGAAAGCCAGCTGCGCGTGCCGACAAATGGCCCCGAGCCGGCAAACCGCCGGGCCGTGGTGCGCAACATCACCGGGCTGCTTCGGTAAGCAACCGGCATCTATGAAAGTAAAACGCCCCCGGAAATTTCCGGGGGCGTTCTTATGTGTGGCGAGCTGTCAGCCGCGCTGACCAGCCCAGTTCCACGCACAATTATTTCTGGGGCAGGGGCCCGATAACCATAACCATCTGGCGGCCTTCCATCTTGGGGAAGTTCTCAACCCGACCGATTTCTTTGGTGTCTTCCGCCACCCGCTCCAGCAGCTCACGACCAAGGTTCTGGTGGGCCATCTCGCGGCCCCGGAAACGCAGGGTAACCTTCACCTTGTCGCCGCCATCAAGAAACTTGAAGACGTTGCGCATTTTCACATCGTAATCGGCCTTGTCCGTATTCGGGCGGAACTTGACCTCTTTGATCTCGATGATCTTCTGCTTCTTGCGAGCTTCGCTCTCACGCTTTTGCTGTTCATATTTGAACTTGCCAAAATCCATGATCTTACAGACCGGCGGATTGGCATTCGGCGAGATTTCGACCAAGTCGAGCCCGGCTTCTTCGGCCATTTCCATGGCGCGCGACGGGGTCACAACGCCGACGTTCTCACCGTCCGCACCGATCAGGCGGATTTCGTTAGAGCGGATCTTGTCGTTGACGCGCGGGCCGGTGTCGCGTTGCGGCGGCGCGTTATGAGGTCTGCGAGCGATGGTGATGGTCCTTTAATTGTTACCTATTCCGAGTTTGCAAGGTAAACCCGGGCGCATGGTTCTTCAAGCCGCAAAATCACGCTCTCGGTGGGGTTTGCGCGGTTTTACCCTTGCCGTTCGGCGTTTGTGGCGTAATTGACGAAGCAACAGTCACGCGGGTAATCTTGCGCCGCGTGGCCATGTGAATAGGGGAATAACATGAAGAATTTGGTCTGGTTGCTTGTCGCCGCGGTGATCGCGCTTGGCGGCTATATGCTTTTCACCGGCAAGGGACCGCAGGAAGTGGCCACAGAGGCGTCCGACGCGATCAATGCGCCAGCGGTCGTCGATGAGGTGACAGAGGCCGCAGAGCAGGCCGGTGAGGCGGTGTCCGACGTGGTTGATGAGGCCACCCAGAGTGCCAATGACGCGGCGCAGGAAGTGTCCGAATAAGGGCGGGGGATTTTTCAGCGCCGTCAAAGCAAAAGGCCGCGTCGAGGGACGCGGCCTTTTGTTATCTGAGCTGCGCTTACTCGGCAGCGGGTTTCATCTGAAACCCTTCTTTGATCTGATCGGCGGGCGTGACCGGATATTCGCCAGAGAAACAGGCGTCACAATATTGCGGGCAGTCGGCCTTGCGGCCTTCCGTCTCGCCCACGGCGCGGTAGAGACCATCCAGCGTGATGAACTTCAGGCTGTCGACCTGCAGATGCGCGCGCATTTCCTCTTCCGACATGGTGGCCGCCAATAGTTTCTCGCGCTGCGGCGTGTCGACGCCGTAAAAGCAGGGCCAAGCCGTGGGCGGGGAGGCGATGCGGAAATGCACCTCGGCGGCGCCGGCATCCAGGATCATCTCCTTGATCTTGCGCGAGGTCGTGCCGCGCACCACCGAGTCGTCCACTAGGATCACGCGTTTGCCCTTGATCAACGCCCGGTTGACGTTGAGCTTGAGCCGCACGCCCATATTGCGGATCTGCTCGGTGGGCTCGATGAAAGTCCGGCCCATATATTGGTTGCGGATAATGCCCAGAGCATAGGGGATGCCGGATTCCAGACTGTAGCCGATCGCCGCGGGGGTGCCGCTGTCGGGGACGGGGCAAACCAGATCGGCCTCGACCGGGCTTTCCTTGGCCAGTTCCCGGCCGATGTTCTCGCGGGTTTCATAGACCGAGCGGCCGCCCAGGATACTGTCGGGGCGGCTGAAATAGACATGTTCAAAGATGCAGAAGCGCGAAGCGACACGGCGGAAGGGGAAGTGGCTTTCGACGCCTTTTTCCGTGATCACCACCATCTCGCCGGGCTCGATCTCGCGGACGAACTCCGCCCCGATGATATCGAGCGCGCAGGTTTCTGAACTCAGCGCCCAGCCATCCCCGACACGGCCCAGCACCAGCGGGCGGACGCCCAGCGGGTCCCGCACACCGATCAGTTTGGTGCGGGTCATGGCCACGACAGAAAAGGCCCCTTCGACCCGACGCAGCGCGTCTTCCATCCGCTCGGGGATGTTGCGCTGCAAGGAACGGGCCATCAGATGGATGATACATTCGCTGTCCGACGACGACTGGAAGATCGAGCCATGCTCGATCAACTCGCGGCGCAGGGCATTGGCATTGGTGATATTGCCGTTGTGCGCAATCGCGGCGCCCCCCATGGCAAATTCGCCAAAGAAGGGCTGCACGTCGCGGATCGCGGTCGGGCCTCGGTCACCGGAGGTGGAATAGCGCACATGGCCGATGGCGACTTCGCCGGGCAGGGTTTCCATCACATCCTGCGAGGTGAAATTGTCCCGCACATAGCCAAAGCGACGGGCGGACTGAAAACCGGCAGTGGGATCATAGCTTACGATTCCACCGGCTTCTTGCCCCCGGTGTTGGAGCGCGTGCAGCCCGAGGGCTACGAAATGAGCAGCATCGGCAAGGCCGACGACACCGAAAACGCCGCATTCCTCCTTTAGTTTGTCCCCATCATCGCTGTCGCGAAGATAGGATGTGTCGAAAGGATGTGCGGGTGGCATGATTTTGGACAACGGGGCGACTCCGGTTCCGTGTGAGATCGCTGCCTATGTAGGGGCTTCGCACGCTCCTGTCACCCCGGATGTGACGCTGGGTCGCGTTCGGGCTGAATACTGCGGGCGGCCCATGGGGCTGAACCGCCGTTTGCTCGCGCCGGCGCGCCGCCTCGCGCAGGGTGAAACATGGGCTACGGCGGGCGGCTTTGCTCAGGAAACCGGGGGGGTTCTGGTCTATAGAACGACGGAGGCGCCCGGAAACCCCGGACGCCTGATTAAATGCAGAATGTTAAGGACTGATGAACGCGCTCAGGCGCTGCATTTCCCGACCAGCGCTTCATAGCGGTTGGTGATCCAGCCAAGCGCCTCTTGCGGGTCCTGGTCGTCGATCTGGCCGGTGAACTGCGAGAAGACAGCGGCGGAACGGCTGTTGTCAACGGTCGCCGCACGCTCGCCCGTAATCACAGTGTCATAGACGAAGAAGGCGATCGCCACGAGCACCACGCCGCGCACCACGCCGAAGATAAAGCCCAAGCCCTGATCGACACCGCCCAGCATCGAACGATGCACCAGCGAGGAGAAGAGCGGCGTGAAAAGCGACACGATGATCAAGGCCGCGGCAAAGACCAGCGCGAAGGCGCCAATCACCGACAATTCGCAGCTATCGGCCAGGAACTCACCCACATAGGGCAGTTCCCGCACCAAAGGCTCAACCTGTGGGGCGAAAAGAAAGGCGAGCACAGCCGCCGCGATCCAGCCCACGATGGCCATCAACTCGCGCACCAGCCCGCGGCCATAGGCCAGCAGCGCCGAAAGCACGATGACCACCGCCACTATCCCGTCAACAATGGTAAAACCGTCCATGCGCGTCTTGCCCTTTTATGGGGGAGGTCAGCCCGCCCCGAAAATTTCTCCAACAAAACCGGTCAGATCGCTCATGGTATTCAGCGCAATTCCGGTCGCACCCACGGCTTTGCCGCCACGCGGTGCAATAGCGCTCGTAAAACCAAGTTTCTGTGCCTCTTTCAACCTGTTTTCGGTCTGACTGGCAGGACGCAGCGCACCGGAAAGGCTGATTTCCCCGAAAACCACGGTTTCGGCGGGCAGGGCGGCATCTTCGCGGGCGGACAGAATGGCGGCGGCCACCGCCAGATCGGCCGCCGGTTCGGAAATCTTCATGCCGCCGGCCACGTTGAGATAGACATCAAGCCCGGCGAAAGGGATGCCGCAGCGGGCCTCTAGCACCGCCAGAATCATCGCCAGCCGCCCTGAATCCCAGCCCACCACGGTGCGGCGGGCCTGCGAATGCGGGGAAGGAGCCACCAGCGCTTGCAGTTCAACCAGCACGGGCCGGGTGCCTTCGATGCCGGCAAAGACCACCGAGCCGGGCGAGGGCTGGCCGCGTTCCGAGAGGAACAGCGCCGAGGGGTTGATCACTTCGGCCAGACCGCCGCCGGTCATCTCGAAAACGCCAATCTCATCCGCCGGGCCAAAGCGGTTCTTGACCGCGCGCAGGATGCGGAACTGATGGCCGCGCTCGCCTTCGAAATAGAGCACCGTGTCGACCATATGCTCAACCACCCGCGGCCCGGCGATCTGGCCTTCTTTGGTGACATGGCCGACGAGGATCACCGCCACACCGCGCCGTTTGGCGAAACTGGTCAACTCATGGGCCGCCGCGCGGACCTGGCTGACCGAACCGGGGGCGCTTTCGACATTGTCGGCCCACATGGTCTGGATCGAGTCTATAATGGCCAGTTGCGGGCGTTCGGCTTCGAGCGTGGTCAGAATGTCGCGCAGGTTGGTTTCCGCCGCAAGTTTCACCGGCGCTTCGGACAGCCCGAGCCGCTGCGCGCGCATCCGCACCTGTGCGCTGGCTTCTTCGCCGCTGACATAGATGGTTTTCAGGCCGGACTGCGCGAAATGTGCCGCGGCCTGCAACAGCAGTGTCGATTTCCCGATGCCCGGATCGCCGCCCACCAGAATGGCCGACGAGGGCACCAGCCCGCCGCCCAGAACGCGGTCTAGCTCGGCGATGCCGGAATGCGCACGGGGGGGCGGGGTTTCCTGGGTTGCGAGATCGGTCAGTTCAACGGCAGAGCCCCGCCGCGCGCCCAGGGATTTGCTTGGCGGGCCGGATGAGATGCCCTTGTCTTCGACAATGGAATTCCAAGCGCCGCAGGCGTCACAGCGCCCGGACCATTTGGAATGTTTTGCACCACACTCGGTGCAGGAGAAACTGGAGGAGGATTTTGCCATTGGTCCTTGTCGCGCAGGGCCGGGGCGTCGTCAAAGAGAAAACGCCCGGCCGTCGACGCTTTGGTTCCAGGGGGTGGAACGCCGACGGGCCGGACTGAAGCCGCGCGGATTATTCGGCGGCTTTCGGGGGCAGATCGATCACGATATTATCAAGCGTGGTCGGATCGGCCTTGAAGGGCGCTGCCGCCGGGGCTTGCTCCTCTGCAGGAACGACACGCTCAAGACCCAGTTCTGGCATGATCTCTTGCATCTCATCCCGCAGCCGCTCTAGCTGGGCCACAGCAACGCTTTCTTCCAGTTCGACTTCATGCAGCCACTGTTTCATCTCGGTCGAGATCGCCTTGGCCTGGTCGAGACGGCCGTTGAACAGTTCCACCTCTTCCTGACGCTGCTTCAGAAAGCTGCGGGCGCGGGCGATTTTGTCATCCGAATAGACTTCCGCCAGATCCCGGGCGACATGGCTCATCTGAGCGGCCATCTCAAGCACCGCGGGCTCAAGCGTGCTCAGATCCGGGTGGTCACGCAGATAGGCAAGACGTTCGCGCACCGAGTCGAACTCGGAACTGAGTTGGAAATTCTCGGCCCGGTCCGCCGCATGAACGGTGGCATAGGCCCGCGCCACATCCTGCATCCCGACCGCAAACTGGCGGTGCGAATTTTCCAACTGCATGACGCGGCGGTTGGTGGGCAGGAAAAAGCAAAGCCCAATCGCCAGAGCGGTCAGCGCAAGCTGGGCGTACATGCCCGCGTTCTCAACCGGCGCGCCGCCATATTCAAGCGGCAGGCTGATCCAATTCCACAGACCAAAGGCCGCCATCAGGCTCGCGAAGCCCAAGGCGAGCGCCGATAAGAGAAATAAGGCCAGTGCAAGTCGCTGAAAAAGATATTGTACGATATAGGTAAAATCACGAAGCTGGGTCATTCATTCTCCCCCCTGGAGGATAAGCGAGTTTCTGCCGAGAAAACCCCCTTTGACTCGCTTTGTTCCCAGCTATCCTAACACAAATGCGCGAAAATTCGCTGCCTAAAATGGGGTCGGCTGCGTAAGTGCCCGAAGTAAAAAGACTTTCTTTCGCTTAACACTCTGTCGTGATCGGTAAGTATTCGCGCAATACTGGCAACGGCGGGGTTGAACCGCCGCAGCTTATCTGCCTATGCGCGAAAAGGCGGCGGTGTTTACCCCAAATAGTACCGGGCATAGCGGGCGCTGAGCGATGTCAGAATCTCATAACCGATGGTCTCGGCCCAATCGGCCAGATCATCGACACCTTGCGCCTCGCCGATCAGCCGCAGGCTCTCCGGCACCTCGCCGAGGGCGGTGACATCGACGGTGATAAGATCCATCGACACCCGCCCCAAGATCGGCAGATGTTCGCCCTCATGCTCGAAACCCGCGCGGCCCGGCGCCTTGCCCATCGCCCGCAGCAGCCCGTCGGCATAGCCGCCGGAAACGGTGGCCACCACAGTCGGCGCCTTGGCAGTCCAACTGTCGCCATAGCCAACGGATTCGCCGGGCGTCAGCTCGCGGGTCTGGATCACCGGAATGTCCAGCGTGACCACCGGGCGCGCATCGACAAATGGCCGCCCGCCATAAAGACCTATGCCGGGGCGTGTCACATCGAAATGATAATCCGGGCCCAAGAGAATCCCCCCGGTGGCCGAAAGCGAGCGCGGCGCGTCGATGCCCTGGGTCATGTCCTGAAAACACTGCAACTGGGCGGCATTGGTCGGGTGATCCGGCTCATCCGAACAGGCGAGATGCGACATCACAAGCCGGGGCCGCTGCGCCAGGGCGATATCGCGCAGCGCCGCCCATTCGGCAGGCTCCATCCCCAGCCGGTTCATGCCGCTGTCCAACTGAATGCCAAAGGGATGGCCGGGCAGGGCTTCCATGTGGCGCAGGAGTTGATCGGTGGAGTTGATCATGGGGGTCAGTTCCGCCCCCCGGATCACCTCGGCATCGCCCGCCATATGGCCTGCGAACACGTTGATCTCCGGGCCGGGGCCAAGCGCCTCGCGCAGGGCCAGCCCCTCTTTCGCCAGGGCGACGAAGAATTTCCGCGCCCCGGCTTTGGCCAGCGTCTTGCCGACCTGAGCCGCGCCCAGCCCGTAGCCGTCAGCCTTTACCACAGCGCCGGTGACGCATTGGGTTTTTCGATCTAGCGCGCGCCAGTTGTCGGCGAGGGCGGTGAGGTCAATTGTCAGGGTCGCGGTGCTCATGGCGAGGGGTTTGGGCGGCCCGCTCCAGAAGGTCAAGAGGCGCCGGTCAACGTCACGTCAAGCGCGACAGGAGCGTCCCAGTTTTGATACAGTTCAAGAACCTAGCCGGGAGGGGCCTTGGGGTGACGCGGATCAAGATCATGTTTGGCCATGCCGGGGTGGCGCTGATGGCGCTGGCCTGTGGGGCGGGGGCTGCGGCGATGCTCTGGCAGGCGCCGGGCTGGACCTGGGCGCTGGTGCCGCTGGGGATACTGGCGCAGATGCTGAACGAATATAACCTGCACCGCTATGTCTTTCACCTGCGCCCGCCGCAGCGGCAATGGGCTTTTGACCTACTCTACCGCGCGCATTACGGGCATCATGATTTCCCCACCAACCACGGGCTCTTCTTTGTCCCGGTCTGGGTGGCGCTGCCGATGCTCTTGGGGAATTTCCTGCTGGTCTGGGGGCTTATGGCGCTTCTGGGGGCAGAGGCCGCGCTTTGGATCGCCACGGCCATCGTGCCGGTTGGCGGGGTGCTGACCTTTCTCAGCTACGAATGGTTTCATATGACAGCCCATCTGAGCCTGCCCAAAACCGCGCTGGAGCGCCATGTGACGCGGCTGCACAACCAGCATCATTTTCGCGATTTCAACAAGTGGTTCCACGTCAGCCCCGGCGGGCAGATCATTGACCGGGCAATGGGGACCGATATCGACACGGAAGCACTGAAACAGCAGCAGCGCATCGCCTTTATCCGCACCTTGGGTCTTCAGCCCGACGACCCGCGGCTGCTGGCTGCCCGGCGCAAGTTCGCGACGAAATACGGGCTGAGTGCCGCCGAAATCGCCCGTGCGGCGCGGAGCTGACGCGGCATATGCCAAAACGCCAGCCGATCGCCCGGGGACAGCCCCGGGCGCTGCGGGTCAGGGTTTGATATAGGTATAGCCCATCTGCTGCAGCCGCGAGAGTTCGGCCACGCCGGAGGGAACGATGTCTTCCTCCCAGACGTCATAAAGGTCGTCTTCGTAGCTGATCTTGCGGCCCTTCAGCGTGTTGTTGCAGACTTGGAAGCTCACGTTCTGCCCCTTCAGGGATGACACGGAGGTCTGCATCTTGTCGTCACCCTTGGCATCCGCCAGCAGGCTCAGGCCATTGCCGTGCAGCACGACTTTGACGTCGATATTCTCGGCGCCCACGGCGTTGATATGGTTTTGGATATTGCGCATGGCGCCAAGGTGTTTCTTGGACCCGTCGCCGCCTTCATAGTTGATATGATAGACCACCTTCTGCTTGCCATAGCGCTCTGTCTCTTCGGCCTGAACGGCAAAGGCGAGGCTGCTGGCCAGCAATAGGCAAATCGCGCGGATGATATTGATCATTTGGTTCCTCCCAAGTTGGTTGCAGACGCGGGCGCGATGCGCCCGGCTGGCCTTGTCAGAGTATCAAGGCGGAGGCGCGATCCAAGCGTTTTATTCACAGATGCGAATTTATGCGTGGATCGCGAGACCCGAGAGGGCAGGCCGGGGGAGGATCAGAACTCCTGTTCGTCGCCACCCTGCTGCCAGGGCTGCACGAGGTTGCCAAAGCGGGTGAATTTACCTTCAAAGCTGAGGTCCACCGTGCCGATCGGGCCGTGACGCTGCTTGCCGATCACCACCTCGGCGCGGCCGTGCAGCCGTTCCATCTCTTCCTGCCAGGCGGCCATTTTATCAAGCTCGTGGTCGCCGGGTTTCTCGCGTTCCTTATAATATTCCTCGCGGTACACGAACATCACCACATCGGCGTCCTGTTCGATCGAGCCCGATTCACGCAGGTCCGACAGCTGCGGACGCTTATCCTCGCGGCTTTCCACCTGACGCGAGAGCTGCGACAGGGCGATCACCGGAATGTCGAGTTCCTTGGCAATGGCTTTGAGGCCCATGGTGATCTCGGAGATTTCGTTGACCCGGTTTTCAGATTTCCCGGTGCCGCGGACCAACTGCAAGTAGTCGATGATCAACACATCAAGCCCATGGGTCCGCTTCAAGCGGCGCGCCCGGGCGGCCAATTGGCTGATCGGCAGGGCCGGGGTGTCGTCGATAAAGAGCGGGCAGGCTTCCAGCGCCTTGGCGGCATCGACGAAGCGGCGGAACTCGGCCTCGGTCATGTCACCGGAACGGATCTGCTGGCTGGGGATTTCGGCGGCTTCCGACAGGATCCGCGCGGCAAGCTGTTCGGCGCTCATCTCAAGGCTGTAGAAACCCACCACGCCGCCATCAATCGCGCCTTCGGTGCCGTCGGGCTTGACCCCGCGCTTATAGGCTTTGGCCACGTTGAAGGCGATGTTGGTCGCGAGCGAGGTTTTCCCCATCGAGGGGCGTCCGGCGAGGATCAGAAGGTCAGAGCGGTGCAACCCGCCCAGTTTCTTGTCCATGTCGATCAGCCCGGTGGAGACACCGGAGAGCCCCCCATCCCGCTGGTAGGCGGCATTGGCCACATTGACCGCATCGGTGACGGCTTTCAAAAAGCTCTGAAACCCGCTTTCGACTTGGCCCTGCTCGGCCAGCTTGTAAAGCTCCTGCTCGGCCTCGACGATCTGCTCGCGCGGCTCGGAGGCAACATCGACCTGCGCGGCCTTGGAGGCAATATCGCGCCCCAGTTGGATCAGATCGCGGCGCACGGCGAGGTCATAGATCATCTGCGCATAGTCGCGCACCGCAAAGGCGCTGATCGCGGCGCCCGCAAGACGGGCGAGATAGGCCGGGCCGCCGAGTTCCTTCAGCCCCTCGTCGTCTTCCATGAAGGCTTTGAGCGTGACCGGCGAGGCGAGGTTGTTCTTGGCAATCCGCTGGGCGGCAATGTCGAAAATACGCGCGTGGACCGGCTCGTAGAAATGCTTCGGACCAATCACCGAAGCGACGCGGTCATAGACGTCATTGTTGGTCAGGATCGCGCCCAGCAACTGCTGTTCGGCCTCGATCGAATGCGGCATCGTCTCGGGTGCCTGCACAGCCAATTGGTTCGCGTTCAGCGATGTAATCTCGTTCATGACCTCACCCATTTCTACCCAGATGGCCGTCATAGCCAGTGGGGCAAAGCGGCGCAAATTGTATCTTTCTGTGGATATGTGATGACACGGTTGCGCCCACCACATCTTGGCTTGTGGTGGGCGCTCACGTCAACATCTGGCGCAAAAAGGCTTACTTATTGCGGGATTCTTGCCACTCTCGTGGGGCGTTGAGAAAGGCTTCGACCTCGCTCAGCGTGGCCGCGTCAAAGGCATTTTGCGCGCGCGCTTCGGCCAGGACATCCCACCATGTGCAGAGCGCGTGGAGGGTAACGCCATGGTCGCCAAGGGTCTTTTCGGTCTGCGGGAAGATACCGTAGTGGAAGATCACCGCCGTATGGGCGCAGCTGGCGCCGGTTTCTCGAATCGCATCGACGAAGCTCAGCTTCGAGCCGCCGTCGGTGGTCAGGTCTTCGACCAGCAGCACGCGCTGGCCCTCGGTCATCTCACCCTCGATGCGGGCGTTGCGGCCGTAGCCTTTGGGCTTCTTGCGCACATAGGTCATCGGCAGGGCCATACGCTCCGCCACCATGGCGGCAAAGGGGATGCCCGCCGTCTCGCCGCCGGCGATATTGTCGAACGCCTCGAAGCCCGCGTTGCGCATCACGGTGACGGTGAGGAAATCCATCAGCGTGGCGCGGATGCGCGGGTGGGAGATCAGCTTGCGGCAGTCGATATAGGTCGGGGAAGGCAGGCCGGAGGCCAGCGTGAAAGGCTCATCCGCATTGAAATGCACCGCGCCGATCTCCAGCAACATGCGCGCGGTGAGGCGGGCCATTTCTTCGGGGCTGGGGTGGCTGGTGGGGATCATGGCAGGCGTCCTTGGCTGGGGAGAGGTCGGATCGGTATTTAAGAAAGGATGAAGATCAGGCGGTCCAGTGCAGATCGAAACCGGGATCGAAGACCGTGACCGGGCCGTCGGGCGTGTCGATGCTGCTGGGATGGTTTGGCGTTTCGCGGCGCAGGGTGATGCGCGTCTCATTGGGCGGCAGGCCGTAGAAGGCGGGGCCGTTGAGCGAGGCGAAGGCTTCGAGCTTGTCGAGTGCGCCGTCTTCTTCAAAGACATGGGCGAGGATCGAGAGCGTGTTGGGCGCGGTGAAACAGCCGGCGCAGCCGCAGGGTTGCAGCTTGGCGCCATCGGTATGGGGGGCGCTGTCGGTGCCAAGGAAGAAGCGCGGATCGCCGGAGGTGGCGGCGGCGCGCAGGGCAAGCCGGTGGGTCTCGCGTTTGGCGACCGGCAGGCAGTAGTAATGCGGGCGGATGCCACCTGCGAGGATGTGATTGCGGTTGATCACGAGGTGATGCGTGGTGATCGTGGCGGCGAGGCCGCTGTCGCTGCTGCGGACGTAGTCGGCGGCGTCGGCGGTGGTGATATGCTCCATGATCACGCGCAGCGCGGGATGGGCGCGGCGGATCGGGTCGAGCACGCGGTCGATGAAGACGGCTTCGCGGTCGAAGATGTCGACCGCGCTGTCGGTGACCTCGCCATGGGTGCAGAGCGGCAGGCCGATCTCGGCCATGCGGTCGAGCACCGGCGCGACCTTGTCGAAGTTCGACACGCCGCTGGCGGAATTGGTGGTGGCGCCGGCGGGGTAGAGTTTGACCGCCTGGATCAACCCCTCGGCATGGGCGCGGGCGACATCCTCGGGGTCGGTGTCCTCGGTCAGGTAAAGGGTCATCAGCGGGGTGAAATCCGCGCCCTCGGGCAGGGCGGCGATGATCCGGTCGCGGTAGGCGGCGGCCTGGGCACCGGTGACCACGGGGGGCACGAGGTTGGGCATGATGATGGCGCGGGCGAAATCGCGGGCGCTGTGCGGCAGCACCGCGCGCAGCATATCGCCGTCGCGCAGGTGCAGGTGCCAGTCGTCAGGACGGCGGATCGTGAGGCTTTGTGTCATGGGCGCGGGGCTAGCACAGCGCGGCGCGGCGCGCCAGATTGAAAACCTAGCCTGTGGCGCTGCGGGAGGTTTCGGCGCGGGCGGCGCGGCGGGCACGGATGCGTTCCAGGCGGCGCGCGAAACGGGGCGCGTTCATCCGCGCGGTGACATTGGCGCAGAGCGCCTCAAGCAGCCGTTCGCGGCCATTGCTGCTCAGCGCCTGGGCCAGATTGCGCAGATAGGGCAGGTAGTCGCGGCGGGCGCGGTAGAGCGTGGCAAAACGGGCCGCGTCCAATGTGCCATCCGCGGCGGCCTGCAAGAGCGGGTCGAGCTGGTCAAGCTCCAAGAGATCGGTTTGCAGGGCATCGCCCATGCGGGGCATGCGCAGTTTCAACACATTGGGCCGGGTGAAGAGCGCGGCATGCATGGCGTCGAGCGTCTCTTGCGGATCATAGAGGACGAAGACCCGCGCGGCGGCATCGAGCATGTCGGGGGCATAGCCATAGCGGGAGGTGAAATCGTGAATCCGCATGTCGGTGAAACGGTCGTCCCATTCGGTGATGCGCGGATCAAGCGTGGCCTGCGGTTGGATGAGCGTCACCGCAGCACCGGGGGCGGCGACGGAGAAAGCGGCGGCGGCATAGGCGCAGGGGCCGGCGCCGTAGAACAGCACCTCATCGAATTCATCGAAGAACCCATCGTCGATCAGCCGGTCGAAATAGGCATAGACCTCTTCGGCGCGGAACCAGGTGTCGCCATCGCTGGCAAGGCACAGATGCGACCAATCGTGGTTGCGCACCATGTCCCAACCCAGGGGCTGCGCCCGGTCTGACAGCGCATGCATGCCCTGATAGGTCTCGAAAGTGACGAGCAGGGTGGTTTCGCGTTCGATGAACGCAGAGAAATGGCTTTGCCCCAGCGATTGGAAATACCCGTCTTCTTCGGCCACGGCCTCGACCGCGCGCAGCCATTCGCGCTTGGGCAGGTCGGACAATGAGCTTTCGATCGTCGGTGTCTCGCGCGGCATCTGGCATCCTCGACTATGCTATGACGGAGGAGGCCCCGCCGGTTTTGCTTGGTCTAGCGGGATAATAGGGCAGAAATACGGAAAATCCGTGTGAAATTGAAGAGAATGTGACGCAGACTGTGGCGAAAGTCGGCGGCGACGCCTGATGTTCTAGGTGTTTTGCGCCACCGATTGCCGGGCCAGATTGGCGTGACGGATCATGAAGCGCGCGGCCTTTTGCGTCACGGGGCGGCTGGGCGGGGTCATCAGGAGCCGGCCAAAAAGGGCGCGGAAGGGTTCGCGTTGCATCAGGGCGTCAAAGCGGTTGCGCCGCCAGGTGACGGCTTTCGCATGAAGCGCGGCCAGTTCGGGATCGGCCTTCAGGTCGGCCAGCGCGGCCCCGCGGCTTTCGGCCGTGGCAGAGATTGTCGTATCGCTGTCGGTATTGAAATTGCGCTCGACCCAATAGTCCAGCCCCAGCATATCCGCACTATGGACCGCGCGGCCCCGGTCTGCCTTGAGCACATAGGTCTCCATCGCGCCCAGCGGGTAGTGATTGATCTGCGCCAGCCCATAGTTCTCGCGGCCGAAGTTGGAGAAGATGCGCCGGGTCTTGAACTGCGCCGCCAAGGCCCGCCCGTGGCTGTCGAACCAGCGGGCATCCTCCAGCCGTGTGGGGTCAGGGTCGCGGGGGCGGTGGACGCCGGGTTTGGCATAGGTGCCATCGTTGCGGTAGAGGGTCTTGAACATCGCCGCGCGCCAAGGCCAATGCATCACTGCGGGGGCCGCGCGGGTGAAAACCTCGGTCACCGGACGGTCCTCATAGCGGACCTGATCGGCATTGCCGAAAAGCCGCCATGTCAAGGTGATCGCCGTGGCCTCGGGCAGGGCATCGTGAAGCGCGGTGAGGCTGTGATCGCCGCAATGGATGTTGACGAACTCATCCACATCGAGCGGTAGAATCCAGCCGGCCCGTTGCACCGCCTCCATTTTGGCGGCGGCTTTGAGCGCGGTAAACTGGATCCCGCCTTGGTCATAGGGGCCCGTATTGCGGATATGAGTGAGGCCGCCCAGGGCCTGCAACCGGTCGAGCATCCTGTCGGTGCCATCCTCGCAATCGTTGGAAAACACCAGAAAATGGTCAAAGCCGATCGCCCGGTGATGGGCGAGCCATTCCAAGAGAAAGGCCGCTTCATTGCGGACACAGAGGATCGCAAGATGGGGCACGCCGCTACCACTCCCGCCGGAAGCTGACGACCTTGTTCTGCGAGCCGCGGTGGTAATAGGCAAGGCCAGCGGCCATGAAGGCGGCAAAGATCTTGTTCACCCCCTCAGGGCCGATCCATTGCGGGTGCAGCTCAATGACCGCAGCGCGCAAGCCGGTCAGATCAAGGGCGGGGATCAGATCGACCTCGGCGCCCTCGATATCGCAGATCAGAACATTGGGCTTCAGATCGGCAAAAACCGCATCCGCTGCGAGCACATCAATCTGATGGGTCTGGGGCGGGTCTTCGCCCTCAAAACGGGTCATGGAAGACGACAGAATATCGGCGCGGACGTGGAAGTCAGCGCGGCCCGGCTGCGCGCCCAAGATCGCGTTGGTGACCTCGGCGTTGTCCAGCCCATTGGCGGCATGGACCCGGCGGATATAGGGAATGAGGTTGGGATTGGCCTCGAAGGAATGGACCGAGGCGACATTGCGTTTGCAGGCCACCAGCGTGGACATATAGCCCAGGCCCGCGCCCAATTCGATCACCCGGTCCCCCGCGCGCACCACCCGCAGCGCGGCCTGGGTCTCTTTGGCTTCATAATTGTTCCGGCGCAGCATTCTGCGCAGACGGCCCCGCAGAAAGCTGGGATCGTCGGGGAATTTCATACCGCGCGAACGGACGAATTTTTCATCCACGGTCGGGGGGTAATCGCGCATCGTTCAGCTTTCCATATCAAGGGCCAGCGCATAGGCCACCCGTTCGCTTGCGGTCAGCCTCGTCGCCATCGCCTGGCGGTAAAGCGTGCTGAACTCAGGTGTTTTATGCAGCTCATTTGCCTTGGCGCAGTGCCATGCCAGACCGGCCCTATGCAAGCGGCGCGTGCGGTCATCTGCCAGCAACCTGTCCATCTCGGCCTGCAGCCGCGGCAGGTTGCGCTGGATCGAGAGATCCCGGTGATCGTTCCAATCCATTCGGATCCAGTAGTTCAGCCCGATCGAGCGGTCCACGTGTAAGGCGCGGCCGCGCTGGCGTTTGATCAGGAATGAATCGGCCGAGCGCAGCGCGTAGTGGTTCAATTGCAAGAGATCGTAGCCAATATTGCTCTTGGACGAGCGCCAGCCATTGTGCAGCGCATCTTGGGTCATGTCGTGGCCCGACCCGTTGACCCATTTGACGCTTGCCGCCGCCGCCGCATCCAGCTTGTTGGGCCGGTGGCAGGAAATCTTGCCGTAAGCACCGATGTTGCGAAACAGGGTTTTATAGCCCCATACGGTATGAGGCTTGGGGCAAAAGCTGGGGGCGGCGTGATCGAATTGCGCGATGACCGGCGCGTCTGTGAGCCGCGTCACATCGTTGTTGCCAAACAGCCGCCATGTCATCGCGACATTCGTGGCATCAGGCACGGCGGCAAAGAAATCGGCGAGCGTGCCATTGCCGGTGCGAATGTTCACAAATTCATCCACATCGATATGCGCGATCCAGTCGGCATTTTGGATCAGCGGTTCTTTCAGGGATCGGTTCAGCGCGTGCTGTTGCGGCGAATTGCCTTTCCAATCGTCGTTATCGCGGTGCTCAACAACCCCCAGAGCTTGCAAATGCGCCAGCAGGATATCGGTCCCATCGGTGCAGCCATTGGTGTAGATCAGGAAATTGTCAAAGCCGATGCTGCGGTGATAGGCGAGCCATTCCAGAATATAGGGCGCTTCGTTCTTCATACAGGCGACGATGACATTGCCGCTGTTGCCGCGCGCAAGCCGGCGCCGGGGGACGGCGGTAAAGGGCGGCGCAGGCTGATCCTCGCCCGCAGGAGCAGCGGCGTTCTGTGGCCTGAAGGGGCCGCGCAGGATCGTCTCATGGTTCACCTTGATCCGGCTGAGCAGCCGCGCGCTGTCGGCCTGCTCCGCCCCGGGCGTTTGCGGCATGGCGAGCATCGCTTCGAACTTTGCGGCAGAGCGTGTCAGTTCCGCGGCCTCCGCGCGTTTCTGGCTCAGCGGGGTGGAAGTGGCGCGGATACGGGGGGCAAAGGCGGTGAGATACTGCGTGGCGCGAAAGCCGAAGCCGGGGTCCGGCTCGCTCCAACGGGGCAGGGGGGCATCGGGCGCAAGCGCATCCTGCAAGGCTGGAAACTTGCTGACAAGCGCCTGATTGTCAGCGGCAAAATGCGCTGACACGGGCGCAAGGCTGCCGGGCTGCGTGGGGCTGCCGTCGATCTGCAAGGCCTGCAGCATCGGGCTCCATGTGCTGCGCGGGCAGGAGATGTCTTTCACCTTGAGATAGCGGATCAAGACCGCGTTGAACTGCCGCATTCTGGCCAACCAAGGTGCGGGCAGGGGCGCGATCAGACGTCCGGGTTTGACAGCGCCCAGCGGCGCCTGAAGCCCCAACATATCCTCGATCTCTGACGCGCCATTCACCGAGGTCAGATGGGCGAGGTCGAGCGGCCTGAAGGTCACATTCTCGGCCCCGAAAACCTGCGCCCAGTGCTGGTGCAGGGCTTTGAAATCCAACCAGAAGGGCGGGTTTTCGACCTCTGGAAAGAGCCCGAAATCAGGGTCCGGCTCCACCCCCGCCTGCGCCGCTTGCCACCAATCCGCCGCCCCGGCCAAGTCCAGTTCCTGTTCCAACGCGCTGCGGCGGCCTTCTGTCACCGCGAAATCATACTGCGCCGCCAGCAGCCGTGCCTGTTCGTCAATATGCGCCACGATCTGGATGTGATCGAAATGCGGGGCCAGCAGCGCCCGCAGCCGTTTGATCTCCTCGGCCCGGGGGAGCAGATTGCCGAATTGAGCCGCGCTGAGCACCACATGCTCAGCGGTGGTCTCGCTCAGATCCCGCGGGATCAGCGCCGCAAATTCATCGCGCAGCATCTCGCCAATCAATGGGCTGTCCAGCCCCCGACGATAGCGCAGCAGACCCACCGCATCGGGGTCCGCGCAGGCCGCATAAAGCCGCACATGGTTCCAGCCGGGCGCGAGGATGCCCTGTTTCAGCAGGGCATCCCGGCGCTGCTGCAGGATGTTGCGCAGCCGTGCCGCGCCTTTCTCCGACGGGCCGATCAGCAGGGTCAGCCGCATCACCCGGCCTCCGCCGAGGGCGCTTTGCCGCAGTTGCTCTGGCCCCACCACGGCAGGTCGATCTCAAGATAGGCGGCGATCCGGCCCTGCGCATCGGGGTCTTCGATGTCAAATTCCATGAAATTCTCGCAACCCTGAAAGACTTTGCGGCAAAAGGCGAAATGCGCTTCGATCCAGCGTGCAAGCTCTGCCTCGCTCCGACCAAAGCCACGCGGCAGCCCCGGCACATCGGCTGCGGGCAGGCGGCGTTTGCCCAGATTGTTCCAGCGCATCATGCTATTGGCGGTCTTGGCCGGGTCGCGGTGCGACAGCAGGAATTTCACCCGCGGATGATGCGCTTGAATGGCGCAAAGCACGCCGAAATCGGTCTGCGGCCAGACGCTGCGGTCATGGCGCACAGCGCTCATCTCGTTGATCACGTCAAACTCACCAAGCCGCGCCAAAGGATCACCGCTGGCAAAGTAATCGGCGTAGATGATCCGCCCCAGATGCTCTCCGATAATATCTCTCCGCTGGCTCTGGCCTTTGCGTATCTGCCAATCCGCCACATGCAACCCCACATGGCGCAGCGCGTCCGTGAGCGTGGTGGTGCCGGTCTTGGGCAGGCCAAGGTTGATGATACATGGGCCACTCATGTAAGCCCGATCTCCCGCCGCAAGGCGGCTTCGGCGGCGCAATAGGGCGGTGTGGCGAGAAGCTGCTCTCGCAGCGCGCGGTAGGCCGGGTCGGCCCGCAAGGCATCGCATTTCGCGCGGTGGGCGCTGACCGCCTGCGCGTGCAGAGCCGCCACCCCGGGCAGGGCAGAGAGCCGCGCCATTTCCGCTTTCACCGCCGGCAGATAGCGCAGGATACTGTCATCGCGCCAGGCGGCATCATTGCGATCCTGCCAATAGCTGTCATCGAAAGCGCGATGCGCGCGGTTCACATCGCCGCGGTCGTTTTTCACCAGATAGCTGTCGAGCGCGCGCAGGGCATAGTGGTTCAGCGTGGCATAGCGCCGCGCGCCCCGGGCCGGAAAGGCACGGATGCGGCGTTTGTTCGCGGCGCTGCGAAAGGGCAGAGGCACCGGCCGCCCCGATCCATCGGTCCACTGCGGCTGGTCCTTGCTTTCGTCATGGAAGGGACGATGCGCGCCGAAGTAGCCGAGCGGAAAATCCTGCCGGACAAGGGTTTTGACCTCAATCGCCGTCTCTGCGGCCCAGATGTCAGGGTTATGGCTATAGGGAAATTGCGCAATGATCGGCGCGTCGACAAAATCGTGCACAGCGCCATTGGAACTGAAAATTCACCGAGATGGCCTGCGGATTGCCGCAGGCCGCGATCAAGGCCGGAATGCTATGGTCGCCCACATGGATGTTCAAAAACTCATCCACATCGGCGATCCAGGCCCAATCGGCCTTTTGCACCACCGCGTGACGGCGCGCATCCTTGAGCGCCTGCATCTGATAGTTCCGGTTGCTGGCCGGGTCGGGCAGGTGGGTGACGATGCCGTGGTCCTGAAGACGGTCCAGCAGATGATCGGTCCCGTCGCTGCAATCATTGGAGTAGAACAGAAAATCCCGCACCCCGATGACGCGGTTAAAGGCGATCCATTCCAGCAAGAACGGCCCTTCGTTCTTGACGCAGGTCACCGCGGTGATGCGCAGGTCCCCCCGCGCCCCCTTTGCTGGAGATAATGCTCTGCCCATATCTGCCCTCGTGGTCCCGGCTGTTGTCGCCGATGACCGTCAATTATTGGTTAAGACTATGGCATCGGGCCCAATTCAGGTCAATTGGCCGCGCCTGGCAACCCCCTTGACGGCGCCGGGTGGGAATGCACCACTGGACCGATGAAAAACACAGATACCATCGCGGCAGTGCAAGAACTGCTAGAGGCTCAGGGCTATGTCTGCGACCGCGCGCTCGGGGTGGTCTTGTTCCTGAGCCTGAAACTCGGTCGGCCCCTGTTTCTCGAAGGCGAGGCCGGCGTCGGCAAGACCGAGATCGCCAAGGCACTGGCCGCGGGGCTCGGCCGCCGGTTGATCCGGCTGCAATGCTATGAGGGGCTTGATGCCGCCAGCGCCGTTTACGAATGGAACTTCGCCGCTCAGATGGTCGCCATTCGCACCGCCGAAGCCGGGGGTGGCGCGGACCGCAAAGCGCTCACGCAGGAGCTGTTCAGCGACGACTTCCTGATCGAGCGCCCGCTGCTTGAGGCGCTGCGGCCGGACCCTGCCGGCCCGCCGGTGCTGCTGATTGACGAGTTGGACCGCACCGACGCGCCTTTCGAGGCCTTCCTGCTCGAAGCACTGAGCGATTTTCAGGTGACGATCCCCGAACTCGGCACCATCCGCGCGCCGGAGCCGCCGATTGTGATCCTCACCTCGAACCGCACGCGCGAGGTCCATGACGCGCTTAAGCGCCGCTGCCTCTATCACTGGGTCGATTACCCGGATGCGGCGCGCGAGATGGCGATCCTCTCGGCCCGCGCGCCGGAGGCCGCGGGCACGCTCAGCCGGGAAGTCGTGGCCTTCGTCCAACAGCTGCGCACCGAGGATCTGTTCAAGAAACCCGGGGTGGCCGAGACGATTGACTGGGCCAAATGCCTGCTTGCGCTTGATGTGACGACCCTCAGCCCCGACGTCATCGCCGACACCCTCGGCGCGGTGCTGAAATATCAGGACGACATCGCCAAGCTGCAAAGCTCCGAAGCCGCCCGCATCCTTGAGCAGGCCCGCGCGGCACTGCCCCCCGCATGACCCTCTTTTTGGTCAAAAGGACTTTGGAGGCGTGGCGGCAGCGTCGCCATTCAGTCGGCTATGGCTGAAGAACTTCCCCTTAACCTCCCCGATGCGCCAAAGCTCGCCGGTAATATCACCCATTTCGCCCGCGCCCTGCGCCGGGCCGGGCTGTCGATCGGTCCGGGCCGGGTGGTCGAGGCGGTGCAGGCAGTGGCGGCGGTCGGCTTTACCAGCCGCCGCGATTTCTACTGGACGCTGCATGCCTGTTTCGTCAGCCGCCCGGAACAATCGCCTGTTTTCGCGCAAATCTTCCGGCTCTATTGGCGCGATCCGCGCTATCTGGAACATATGATGGCCGCCATGCTGCCCGCGATCCGGGGCGTGCAAGAGGACCGTCCGGCCGCCCCGGCAGAGAAACGCGCTGCCGAGGCTTTGCTGGATGGGGCCGAAGCGCCCCAGCCGGAGACGCCAGAGGAGAGCGAAGAGAGCCTCGTCGAGGTTGATGCGAGCCTGACCATGTCGGCCCGAGAACGGCTTCGCAGTCTTGATTTCGAACAGATGAGCCTTGCGGAAATGGCCGAGGCGAAGCGGATGTTGGCGCGTCTCGAACTGCCCGTGCCGCCGATGCCGAGCCGCCGTGGCATCGCTTCGCCCGTCGGGCGGATCGACGTGCCGCGCTCCATGAAAGCCGCGCTGAGGCGGGGCGGCGAGATGGAGCGGCTTTACCGGATAAAGCCGCGTGAGCGGTATCCCAACCTCGTCGTGCTTTGCGATATTTCCGGCTCGATGAGTCAATACAGCCGCGTGATCCTGCATTTCCTACATGCCGTCGCCAACCGTAAAGGCGCGGGCTGGGCGCAGGTGCATGGCTTTACCTTTGGCACACGGCTGACCAATATCACCCGCCATCTGGCCACGCGCGACGTAGATGCCGCCCTTGCCGCGGCCGGGGCGCAGGCGCAGGATTGGGAGGGCGGCACGCGGATCGGCGCGGCGCTGGCGGCGTTCAACCGCGATTGGTCGCGACGGGTCATGGGGACGGGGGCGGTCGTCTTGTTGATCACCGACGGGCTGGACCGGGACGATCCCGCGGAATTGGCCCGGCAGATGCAGCGGCTACAGTTGAGCGCGCGGCGGGTGATCTGGCTCAACCCGCTGCTCAGATGGGACGGTTTTGCGCCCAAGGCGGCGGGCATTCGGGCGATGATGCCCTATGTCGACAGTTTTCGGGCCGGACATTCCATCGCATCGCTGGAGGCACTGGCCGAGGCGCTCTCAAGGCCCGACGATCTGGGGGAGAAGGCGCGGATGATGGCGGGGATGGCGGATGAGGGGTAGGCGGCTGCGGGTCTCTCCAAAACCAGAAGGTTTCGGAACCACCCTTGCCCGGTCCCGGCCTGTCACCCGCCTGTCGTCGGCGCAAGCGAAATAGCCGCATCCCCTGAAGGGGCCCCTCGGCGATTTAGCTTGCCCCGCCGCCCTGCGCGCGACCGTTTGGTCCCAGGCAAGGGCGGCTCCGAAACCAGAGTTTCTCAGGCGAAGGTATGCGCGAAGCTGCTGCGGTAGCTGGCGCGCAGATCGGCAAGCCGGGCGGAGGCGCTGCCGAAGCTGACCTTGTCGCCGCCGAAGGCGCCGACTTGGCTGACCGGCACGCCGGCCTCTTTGCCTGCGGCGATCAGGGTCTCGGCGGCTTCCGCGGTGCAGGCCACGAGGTAGCGGGCCTGATCCTCGCCAAAGAGGGTGGCTGTGTCGTCGTTTTCGATCTCGACGCCGACGCCGGCGGTTTCGGCCAACTCAAAGGCGGCCAGGGCGAGACCGCCGTCGCTGAGGTCGGTACAGGCGGAGATTTGGGCAGCCTGGGCGCGGATAAATTCACCGTGGCGGCGTTCGGTCGCGAGATCGACCGCAGGCGCATCGCCTTCATGGCGGGCGAAGGCTTCGGCCAGCAGCGCGGATTGGCCGAGGTGGCTCCCGGGCGCACCCACGAGCAGGGCGACATGCCCCTCGCGCAGACGGTTGTGGATGATCCCGTCGATCTGTTCGATCAGCCCGACGGCGCCGATGGTGGGAGTGGGCAGGATGGCTTTGCCATCGGTCTCGTTATAGAGCGAGACATTGCCCGAGACGATCGGCATGTCGAGCGCGCCCACGGCCTCGCCGATGCCTTTGATGGCCCCCACCAGCTGGCCCATGATTTCGGGCTTTTCGGGGTTGCCGAAGTTGAGATTGTCGGTGGTGGCCAGCGGTTTGGCGCCCACGGCGCAGAGGTTGCGGAAGGCTTCGGCCACGGCCTGTTTGCCGCCCTCCACGGGGTTCGCCTTGACGTAGCGCGGGGTCACGTCCGAGGTGAAGGCCAGCGCCTTCTCGGTGCCATGCACCCGCACGATGCCCGCGCCGAGGCCGGGCAGGCGGACGGTGTCGCCCATGACCATCGTGTCATATTGTTCATAGATCCAGGCTTTGGAACTGTGGTTCACGGAGCCGATGAGGGCGCGCAGACCGTCGATCGGGTCAATGGTCGGCGCATCGGCGAGGGCGGCGGCGGCAGGGGTTTCGACCCAGGGGCGGTCGTATTCCGGCGCGGTGGAGGCGAGTTTCGACAGCGGCAGATCGGCTTTCACCTCGCCGTCGAGGCAGATCAGGAAACGGTCTTCGGGCAGGGTCTCGCCCACAATGGCGAAATCGAGGTCCCATTTGTCGAAGACGGCCTTGGCTTCGGCCTCAAGCTCGGGGCGTAGCACCATGAGCATGCGCTCCTGGCTCTCGCTGAGCATCATCTCATAGGCGGTCATATGCGGCTCGCGCGTGGGCACTTTTTCGAGGTCGAGGCGCACGCCGAGGCCGCCCTTGTCGCCCATTTCCACCGCCGAGCAGGTCAGGCCCGCAGCACCCATGTCCTGGATCGAGATCACGGCGCCGGTGGCCATCAGCTCGAGCGTGGCTTCCATCAGACGTTTTTCGGTGAAAGGGTCGCCGACCTGGACCGTGGGGCGTTTCTCTTCGATGGTGTCGTCGAACTCGGCGCTGGCCATGGTCGCGCCGCCGACGCCATCGCGGCCGGTTTTGGCGCCGAGGTAGACGACGGGCATGCCGACACCAGAGGCGGCGGAGTAGAAGATCTTATCCGCATCCGCGAGGCCCGCCGCGAAGGCGTTGACCAGACAGTTGCCATCATAGGCCGCGTCAAAGCGCACTTCGCCGCCGACGGTCGGCACGCCGAAACAATTGCCATAGCCGCCGATGCCTTCGACCACACCATGCACAAGCTGGCGCGTCTTGGGGTGTTCGGGGCGGCCAAAGCTGAGCGCGTTCATCGCCGCGATGGGCCGCGCGCCCATGGTGAAGACATCGCGCAGAATGCCGCCGACGCCGGTCGCGGCGCCTTGGTAGGGTTCGATATAGGAGGGGTGGTTGTGGCTTTCCATCTTGAAGACCAGCGCCTGGCCATCGCCAATATCGACCACGCCCGCGTTTTCGCCGGGGCCGCAGATCACCTGGGGGCCGTCGGTGGGCAGGGTGCGCAGCCATTTTTTGGAGGACTTATAGGAACAATGCTCGTTCCACATGGCCGAGAAAATGCCCATCTCGGTATAGTTCGGCTCGCGCCCGAGGATGTTGACGACCTCGGCATATTCCTCGGGCGTGAACCCGTGGCTGGCGATGAGGTCGGGCGTGATGGCTGGATCTTGCATGGAAATTCCCCGGCTAGCGCGTTTGCGCCCTCATACAAGCGGGAGTGCCGGGGGGGGAAGGGGGTATGCGCGGTCGCGGCAGGAAAGCCTGTGATCGGCCAAAAAAAAGGCCGAGCTAAAAGCTCGGCCAAGTCCAACAGGGAGGTATGAAGCGACACGCCCTCGGGCTGTCAATCTTCATACCGAGGAAATAAGAGGCAGGGCTGCACAGATCAAGGCTATTTAACATCGCAAGTCATCATGGCCGCTATGCGCCTATTGCATGGCTTCGGCGGGAGGGGCGCGCCTAGCCCTCGCCCTCGGTGCGTTCACGCCACTGTTTGCGGTAGGTAATGATCTCTTTTTGAACGAAATCTTTAAAGGCGGCCACACGTTTGGACTGCCGTAGCTCTTCCGGATAGGCGAGATAGACGGGCACATCGGCGGATTCGATGTCGGGCATCACCTGCACGATGTCGGGGAAATCCTGAATCAGGTAGTTTGGCAGCACCCCAAGACCGAGGTGGTGCACCACGCCCTGCAAGACGCCAAAGTAGTTGTTGACCGTCAAGAGCGAGCGCAGGTCGAACATCATCAGTTCCTTGACCAGTTGCAGGCCGGCGCCGACTTGGTCGCTGTCTGTGTTCTGGCAGATCAAACGGTGATCGGCCATATCTTCCAGCCGCTTTGGTGTGCCATGGGTCTTGAGGTATTCCGGACTGGCGTAAAGCCCCATGCGCACGGACATCAGGCGCTTGCGGATCAGATCGGCCTGGCTCGGCTCTTTCATGCGGATCGCGACATCCGCCTCGCGCATGGGCAGGTCGAGCACGCGTTCTTCGAGCATGAGATCGACTTTGAGATCGGGATATTGCTCATAGAGCTTGGGCAGGCGCGGGGCCAGCCAGAGCGTGCCGAAACCTGTTGTGGTGGTGACACGCAATTCGCCAAAGACCTCTTCTTCGCTGTCGCGGATGCGCGCGGCGGCGCGGCGTCGAGCCGTTTGGCCATGGCAGAGGTGGCGTCAAACAACAGCTCGCCCTGTTCGGTCAGGATCAGCCCGCGGGCATGGCGGTGGAACAGGTTGGTGTTCAACTGCTCCTCAAGCCCGCGAATCTGTCGGCTGACGGCGGATTGCGACAGATTCAGTTTGTCCCCCGCATGGGTCAGCGACCCCGCGTCCGCGACCGCGTGAAAAATTCTCAGTTTGTCCCAATCCATGGCCCGTACTTTCCTTGCCCAGCCTTTCTCCTATCTTAATAGCAGGGAGAAAACAGCACAAAGCTTCGCATCACCAGATGCCGCAGCGGAAAACCTGCTATACAGGTCAGCAATTGTGACCTATATAGGGGCAAATGACGCAAGACTGACGTGCTAGGGAGGCCCGCCATGACAACGCAGAAGATTTCACTGAACGACCGTTTTGACCTTGAGAAAAGCCCGGTGCTGCTGAACGGCCACACAGGCGCTGGTGCGGCTCATGATGATGCAGTCCGCCCGCGACAGGGTGGCGGGGCTGAACACCGCCGGCTATGTCACCGGCTATCGCGGCAGCCCGCTGGGCGGGGTTGATTTGCAGATGCAGCGGGCCGAAAAGAAATTGGCCGAACATAACGTGCGTTTTGAGCCGGGGCTGAACGAAGACCTCGCCGCGACGATGCTCTGGGGCAGCCAGCAAGCGGAACTGCGCGGGGAGGGGAAATATGACGGTGTCTACGGCCTTTGGTACGGCAAGGGGCCGGGGGTGGACCGCACCGGCGACGTGATGCGCCACGCCAATATGGCCGGCACCCTCGCCCCATGGCGGTGTGCTGATGGCGATGGGCGATGACCACACCGGCGAATCCTCCACCGTGCTGCACCAATCGGAATGGGCGATGGTGGATGCCTATATGCCCGTGGTGTCGCCCGCCGGTGTGCAGGAAATTCTCGACTACGGCATCTATGGCTGGGCGCTGAGCCGTTTTTCGGGTCTCTGGGTCGGCCTGAAGACGATGAAGGACACGGTCGAGGCCACCAGCGTGGTGAATGGCGATCCGAACCGGATGAAGCTGATCACGCCCGACTTCGACATGCCCGAGGGCGGGCTGAGCATCCGTTTGAACGACACGCCGCATCTGCAGGAAGCGCGGATGATCGATTACAAGCGTTTCGCGGCGGAGGCGTTTTCCCATGCCAACAAGATGGACAAACGCGTCTGGGGCAAGCGCGGCGCCAAGATCGGCTTTGCGGCCGCGGGCAAGAACTGGCTCGATCTCGTCCATGCGCTGAGCCTGTTGAACATTGACGAGAACGAAGCCGAACGCCTCGGCATCACCACCTATAAGATCGGCCAGACCTTCCCGCTCGACATGCAGGGGTTTCATGAATGGGCCGAGGGGCTCGATCTGATCGTGGTGGTCGAAGAGAAACGCAAACTGATCGAGATTCAGATCAAGGAGGCGCTCTTTAACGACACCCACCGCCGCGTCTATGGCTGGCACAAGGGCGGCGCGGGGATGGAACATGGCGAAGAGCTCTTCCCGACACGCGGCGCGCTTGACCCGATCCTGATTGCCGAAAAGATCGGCGGTATCCTGTTGGAAGAGGGGCGCGAGACCGATGGCATCCGTGCCGGGCTGGAGGCGCTGAACGAGGCGCGGCGCTCGGACAATGCCGAAGATATCGCCGCGCGTCTGCCTTACTACTGCGCGGGCTGCCCGCATAACTCCTCGACCAAAGTGCCCGAAGGCTCGCGCGCCTATGCGGGGATCGGCTGTCACTATATGGTGCAGTGGATGGACCGCGAGACCACCGGCTTTACCCATATGGGCGGTGAGGGCGCGAACTGGATCGGGGAGGCGCCTTTCTCCAACACGAAACATGTGTTCCAGAACCTCGGCGACGGCACCTATAACCACTCCGGCGTGTTGGCGATCCGCGCTGCCATCGCGGCGGGGACGAACATCACCTATAAGATCCTTTACAATGATGCGGTTGCCATGACCGGCGGTCAGCACAATGAAGGCGATCTGGACGCCTACCGCATTGTCGAGGAGTTGAAGGCGATGGGCGTGAAGCATATCGCTGTGGTCTATGACGAGAAGGAAGACGTGGACCTTACGCGGTTCAAGGGCGTAGAGGTGCATGAGCGGGCCGAGATGCCCAATGTGCAAAAAGCCTACCGCGCGCATGAGGGCGTCAGCGCCATCGTCTACATCCAGACCTGCGCCGCCGAGAAACGCCGCCGCCGCAAGCGCGGGCTGTTCCCGGACCCCGACAAGCGCGTGTTCATCAATGAAGACGTCTGCGAGGGCTGCGGCGACTGCGGCGTGCAATCGAACTGCGTGGCCGTGGTGCCGAACGAGACCGAGTTGGGCCGCAAACGCGCCATTGACCAGTCGCAGTGCAACAAGGATTTCTCCTGCCTCGACGGTTTCTGCCCCTCCTTCCTGACATTGGAAGGCGCGAAGGTGCGCAAGGACCCGACGACCGAACTGACCATTCCCGACCTGCCGATGCCCGAACTGCCAACAATCAACGGCACCCATAACGTCGTCATCACCGGCGTCGGCGGCACCGGCGTGGTCACCATCGGCGCGCTGCTGGCCCAGGCGGCACAGCTCGACGGCAAGGGTGCTGGCATGATGGAGATGGCCGGCCTCGCGCAAAAAGGCGGCGCGGTGCATATCCACTGCCGCTTGGCCGAACGGCCTGAGGACATCAGCGCGATCCGCGTGGCCACCGGCGAGGCGCATGCGCTGATTGGCGGCGATCTGGTGGTCTCGGCGGGGCATAAGACGCTGGGGCTGACCCGCGCCGGCCGCACCGGGGCGGTGGTGAACTCGCATCAGATTATCACCGGTGATTTCACCCGCGATACCGAATTCCAGATGCCCTACGACCGGCTGTCGCTGGCGCTGGAAGCGCGGTTGAAAGACGATGTGGCGATGTTCGACGCCTCTGATCTGGCCAAGGCGGCTTTGGGCGACTCGATCTTCTCCAACATGATGATCTTTGGCGCGGCCTGGCAGCGTGGCTTGCTGCCCTTGACTTTGGAGAGCCTGCATGAAGCGATCCGATGAATGGGGCGGCGGTCGAGCGCAACATGCGCGCCTTTGAGATTGGCCGTTGGGCGGTGCTCTACCCCGAGGACGCGAAAGCGGTCAGCCAGCCGAAAGTGGTGGAATTGCCCAAGTCTCTCGACGAGAAGATCGCCTTCCGCAAGGACCACCTGACCGCCTATCAGGGCAGCGGATTGGCCAAGCGTTACACCAAGATGCTGGACGCGATCGAGGATCGTGAGGTCAAGGCGGCGGTGGCTTTGGGCTATCACAAGCTCTTGAGCTACAAGGACGAATACGAGGTCGCGCGTCTGCTCATCACCAGCCGCGACAAGGCGCGGGCCGAGTTTGACGGCGACTTTAAAATGACCTTCCACATGGCGCCGCCGCTCCTGTCCAAGATGGGGCCGAATGGCCGTCCGCAGAAACGCGAGTTCGGCCAGTGGCTCGAAGGGCCGCTGAGGATGATGGCCAAGTGCAAGGGGCTGCGCGGCACGCCCTTTGACCCCTTTGGCTATACCGCCGAGCGCAAGATGGAGCGGGCGCTGATCAAACAGTATGAGGCCGATATGGCCGAGGTGCTGCCGAAACTGACCGATCAGACACGCGAGGCCATCGTGGCGCTGGCGGAACTGCCCTTGCAGATCCGCGGCTTCGGTCCGGTGAAACAGGCGGCTGAATTGAAAGCCTCAAAACGCCGCGAAGAATTGCTGGCGGTGATCCGGGCGGGTGGCACGGTCACGGCGAGGGCGGCGGAGTAAACCGCGGCCCCGTCGCGGGACAGCCCGCTCTCAAGACCGCGCCAGACCGTCCCCCGGTCTGGCGCTTTTGCTTCTGCTCGGAGCATTTGCCAGCGCGCACAAGCGCGGCCCCCGGTCCGGCGCTGCCCTGCGCATCACGGCAGCGCAACCCACCCATGGATTTCCCCGCCAAAGCCTCCTATGAGTCTCCTGAAGCCGGGCAGGTCCGGCCCCCAGTTTAGGTGACAACAGACCATGGCAGTTGGTATTTTCGATTCCGGTCTCGGCGGGTTGACCGTCTGGGCCAAGGTGCAAGAACGTCTTCCCGACGTGGATTTCGTCTATCTCGCAGACAGCGCCCATGCGCCTTATGGCGTGCGCAAGCCGGATGATATCTATGAGCTGACCTGCGCCTCGGTTCAGCGGCTCTTCGACGCCGGCTGTGATCTGGTCGTGCTTGCCTGCAACACGGCCTCGGCGGCGGCGCTGCGGCGGATGCAAGAGGCTTGGGTGCCGCGGGAGAAGCGCGTGCTGGGCGTCTTTGTGCCGCTGATCGAGGCGATGACCGAACGGCAATGGGGCGATAACTCTCCGCCGCGCGAAGTTGCCGTGAACCATGTCGCGCTCTTCGCCACGCCCGCCACCGTGTCGAGCCGCGCATTCCAGCGCGAACTGTCGTTCCGCGCGATTGGCGTCGATGTGGAGGCGCAGGCCTGCGGCGGGGTGGTGGATGCCATCGAAGACGGCGATATGATCCTTGCCGAAGCGCTGGTGCGCAGCCATGTCGACGCGCTGAAGCGCAAGATGCCGACCCCCGATGCCGCGATTCTGGGCTGCACCCATTACCCGCTGCTGCAGGAGGCCTTTCAAGCAGCCCTTGGTTCGCAGGTGCAGGTCTTCTCACAAGCCGAATTGGTGGCGGATTCGCTGGCCGATTACCTTGAGCGTCACCCGGATATGACCGGCAGCGGCGCGGCAGCGTTCCTGACCACCGGCGATCCGGCTCGGGTGAGCGACCGCGCGACGCAGTTCCTGCGACGACAGATCACATTCACTGCCGCGTGAACCTGCATTAAAGACCGTCTGAACAAGGGGCAAACCATGACCCAGAACATCGCAATTCTCGGCGCTTCCGGCTATACCGGAGCAGAGCTTATCCGGTTGATCGCCGGCCATTCCTCTATGCAGATCAAGGCTTTGGGCGCCAACTCTAAGGCGGGCCAGCGCCTGGCCGATGTCTTTCCGCATCTGCGGCACCTCGATCTGCCCGCGCTGGTCACCATTGATGAGATTGACTTTTCGCAGATTGATCTGTGTTTCTGCGCGCTGCCCCATAAGACCTCGCAGGAGGTCATTGCGGGCCTGCCTGCGGACCTCAAGATCGTGGATCTTTCCGCCGATTTCCGCCTGCGCGACCCGGCGGCCTATGCCGAATGGTATGGCAATGATCATGCCGCCCTTGAGCAGCAGAAAGAGGCGGTTTACGGGCTGACCGAATTCTACCGCAAAGAGATCGCCGCAGCCCGACTGGTGGCGGGGACAGGCTGCAATGCGGCGACCGGGCAGTTTGCTCTGCGTCCGCTGATTGCGGCGGGGGTGATCGACCTTGACGACATCATCCTCGATCTGAAATGCGCCGTTTCCGGCGCGGGGCGTTCGCTGAAAGAGAATCTGCTGCATGCGGAATTGAGCGAGGGCTATCACGCCTATGCGCTTGGCAGCACGCATCGGCATCTGGGCGAATTCGATCAAGAGTTTTCGGCCATCGCAGGGCGGCCTGTGACGGTGCAATTCACCCCGCATCTGGTGCCCGCGAACCGGGGTATTCTGGCGACCTGCTACGTTAAGGGCGACGCGCAAGCCATTCATGATGCTTTGAAAAACGCCTATGCGGGTGAACCCTTTATTGAGGTGCTGCCTTTGGGCGAAGCGCCCAGCACAAGGCATGTGCGGGGCTCGAACTTCTGCCATATCGGCGTGGTGGCCGACCGGCAGACCGGCCGTGCCACGGTGGTGGCTGCACTTGATAACCTGACCAAAGGCTCCAGCGGGCAGGCGTTGCAAAATGCCAATCTGATGCTGGGGCTGGATGAAACCGAGGGGCTGATGATGGCTCCGCTGTTCCCATGAGGGCGCTATGAAAAGCCTAAAGAAACAACGTCGCATCCAGATCATCGTGGTCGCTGCGGTGGCGCTGGTGCTGTCGACAGCCCTGATCGGCTATGCGCTGCGCGATGGCATCAACTATTTCCGCGCGCCAAGTCAGGTGATCGCCGAGCCGCCCGGACCGACCGAGGTGTTCCGCATTGGCGGGCTGGTCGAAGAAGGCTCGCTCAAACGCGGGCAGGGCGAGTCGATCCGCTTCTCCGTGACCGACGGGGGCGCCTCTGTCCCGGTGGTCTTTACCGGTGTGCTGCCGGATCTCTTTGAAGAGAACCAAGGCATGGTTGGCACCGGGCGCTACGTGAGCGGTGTCTTTGAAGCCTCTGAAATCCTTGCGAAACATGATGAGACCTACATGCCCAAGGAAGTGACGGATGCGCTGAAGGATCAAGGTGTCTACCGCGAGCCCGAAAGCTGAACGGAGCATTGCGCGCGGTGCGCTGACCGCGCGTTAACCCCTCCGGCCCAGCCTGTTCTCACCCAGAACAGGAGGGCCGGATATGCCGACAGTCAAAGAGATCGCCCAGGCGATTGTCGCCCGCGAAGGCGGGTTTGTGAACGACCCGGATGATCCGGGCGGCCCGACGAATTTCGGCGTCACCCTCCCCACAATGCGGCGGCTGGGGTTGGACCTGACCGGGGACGGGCGGGTCGATATCTCTGACGTGCGCAGCCTCAGCCAACCGCAGGCGGTGGATATCTTTATCAGACATTATTTCGAGGCGCCGCTGATCACGGAACTGCCGGCGCCGCTTCAGCCCAGCGTCTTTGACATGTATGTGAATGCCGGAAGCAATGCGGTGAAAATCCTGCAAAACCTGCTGCGCGAGATGGGCCATGCGATCGCAGTCGACGGCTCCATCGGGCCGCAGACGATCCGTGCGGCAGATGCCGCGCTGCGCGCCGCCCCCGATCATCTGGTTGATGCCTACGGTATTGCGCGGCGCAATTACTATTTCCGTCTGGCCGACCGGCGCCCTGCAAGCCGAAAATACGCGCGCAACCGGGCGGGCGGCAAAGGCGGCTGGATTCGCCGGGCCGAGGAATTCATCGCGCCGCAGTACCATATGACCGAGGCAGCATTCGCACGGAGGGTGGCAACATGGGGTTGATCGACCGCCTTTTCACATTGGTCTTTGGTGGCGAGCGCAACCTTGTGCGCGACACCGTCGAAGTGTTCCGCGAGAACGCCGAAGCCGGAGCACAGCGGGCGCATCGCGCCCAGGGCCAGGCCATGGCGCAATATGGGGCCGAATTCGCAGTCGCGCGGCAAGGCGGCTTTGACCGCTTTATGGACGGGGTGAACCGCCTGCCGCGCCCGATGCTGGCGCTTGGCACCCTGGGGCTGTTCGTCACCGCCATGGTTGATCCCTTGTGGTTTGCGGAACGTATGCAGGGGATCGCGCTGGTGCCTGAACCGCTATGGTGGCTTCTGGGGGTGATCGTGTCCTTCTATTTTGGCGCCCGGCAGCAGGCCAAATCACAGGCGTTTCAACAGGCGATTGTGGGCACGATCACCCGCGTGCCGCAGGTCGTCAGCAATATCGAGACGCTACGGGAGTTGCGGGCCGACACGCCGAAGGTGGCAGAGACCGGAGCGGACAGCCGTCTGACACTGGCGGCGCTGGAACCGTCGGAGAACCCGGCGCTCGATGCATGGCGCCGCAGCCGCGCGCTGGCTGCGACGGATTGACCGACCGCCGGGTATGATTTGCCATGGCTTAGGGGGCGCTGTCCCCCTATAGTTCGGCGCATGATTACAGAACTTGGACATTTCGCGCTGGTGCTCGCTTTTGGCGTGGCGTTGGTACAGATGGTGGTGCCGATGTGGGGCGCATGGCGCGGCCGCGCCAGTTGGATGGCGGTGGCAGAACCCGCGGCGGGGGCGCAGTTTGCGCTGATCGCGCTGTCCTTTGGCGCCTTGATGTGGGCCTTTATCACATCCGATTTCAGCCTGCGGCTGGTGGTGGCAAACAGCCATTCGGCCAAGCCAATGCTCTATAAAATCAGTGGCACATGGGGCAACCACGAAGGCTCGATGCTGCTGTGGGTGCTGATCGTGGCGCTTTTTGGTGCGATGGCGGCATGGTTTGGCGGCAATTTGCCGCCGCGTCTGCGGGCGCGGGTGCTATCGGTGCAGGCGGCGATCGGGGTGGCCTTTCTGGCCTTTATCCTGTTCACCTCGAACCCCTTCCTGCGCATGGGCACGCCGCCGTTTGACGGGCAAGACCTGAACCCGCTGTTGCAGGACCCCGGCTTGGCCTTTCATCCGCCGTTTCTGTACCTCGGCTATGTGGGGCTGAGCATGGCGTTCAGCTTTGCCGTGGCCGCGCTGATCGAGGGGCGTGTCGATGCGGCCTGGGGACGTTGGGTGCGCCCATGGACATTGGCGGCCTGGGTGTTTCTGACCATCGGCATCGCGCTTGGGTCCTGGTGGGCCTATTACGAGCTTGGCTGGGGCGGGTTCTGGTTCTGGGACCCGGTTGAAAACGCCTCCTTCATGCCCTGGCTCTTGGCGGCGGCGCTCTTGCATTCGGCGATTGTGGTGGAGAAACGCGAGAGCCTGAAAAGCTGGACAATCCTCCTCGCGATCTTGGCGTTTGGCTTTTCGCTGATCGGGACATTTATCGTGCGCTCCGGCTTGCTGACCTCGGTTCACGCCTTTGCCAATGACCCGGAGCGCGGGGTCTTCATCCTCGCCATCCTCGGGTTCTTCACCGGCGGGGCGCTGGTGCTTTATTCGATGCGGGCCAGTGTGCTGGAGGCCAAAGGCGTCTTTGGCCTGCTGAGCCGTGAGACCGCGCTGGTGGTGAATAATCTGTTGCTGGCGGTGGCCTGTTTCGTGGTCTTCGTCGGCACCATGTGGCCGCTGGTGGCCGAGATGTTCCTTGACCGCAAACTGAGCGTCGGCCCGCCGTTCTTTAACGCGGCCTTTACCCCTTTCATGGTAGCGCTCGGCCTGATCCTGCCCATCGGCAGTGCGATGCCGTGGAAACGGGCCAAGATCATGCGCGCACTTTACCCGCTGCGCTATGCCTTTGTTCTGGCGCTGGCGCTCGGGGGCTTGGCCTTTGCCATGCAAAGCGGGCGCGGGCTTTTGGGTCCGGTCGGGATGTTCCTCGGCGCCTGGCTGGTGATGGGCACGCTCGTCGATCTGATGCAGCGGCTGGGCCGCGGGCCGGGCAAGCTGCGCCGCTTGCGGCGGCTGCCGCGGGCCGACTGGGGCAAGGCAACGGCGCATGGCGGTCTTGGGGTGACCATGGCCGGGATCGCCGGATTGATGGCCTGGGCGGTGGACGATATCCGCGTGGCCCAGATTGATGAGCCCTTTGACGTGGGCAGCTACACGCTGACCCTGAAGGACGTGCGCGAGGAGCAGGGGCCGAACTACCTCACGACGATGGCCGAGCTGGTGCTGGCGCAAGACGGCAAGACAATCGCTACCCTGCGGCCCGAGAAACGCTTTTACCCGGTGGCGCAGATGCCCACCACCGAAGCAGCGATTGACTATAACCTTGCGCGGGACGTCTATGTGGTGATCGGTGACGCGCAGGACGGCGGCGGTTGGGCCGTGCGCACCTATATCAAACCGATGACCAATTGGATCTGGATCGGCTGCGCGCTGATGGCGCTTGGCGGGGTTCTGAGCCTCAGTGACCGGCGTTTCCGTGTCGCGGCGGGGGCGCGCAAACAGCCCAAAGGGGTGCCTGCTGAATGAAACGCCTGCTGCTCATCCTGACCCTTATGGCCAGCCCGCTTTGGGCGGTGCAGCCCGATGAGGTGCTGGACGATCCGGTCTTGGAATCCCGCGCGCGGGAGCTGAGCCAAGGTCTGCGCTGCCTCGTCTGTCGCAATGAGAGCATTGACGAAAGCAACGCGAGCCTTGCGCGGGATCTGCGGCTTTTGCTGCGCGAGCGTTTGGTGGCGGGCGACAGCGATGATGAGGCGGTTGACTTCATCGTCGGGCGTTACGGTGAATATGTGCTGCTGAACCCTCGTGTCACCGGGGCGAATTGGCTGCTTTGGGGGGCGGGGCCGCTGATGCTGCTGCTCGCTGGGGGGCTGGGATTCCTCTATCTGCGGGGCCGCGCGGGCGGTAAGACGACGGCAGAGGCGCCCCTCAGCCCCGAGGAAGAAGCCCGGCTGCGCGATATTCTCGACCGCTGACGCGCAGTTCCACTGGCCGCGCCGGGGGGCTTTGCTATGCTGCGGCCAAGCAATTATCGAGGTATCCGAATGAGCTATGAAACGATCACCTATGCGCTGTCCGATGGCATCGCTTTGATTACCCTCAACCGCGCCGACAAGATGAACGCGCTGACCACGCAGATGCGGGCAGAGTTGACCCAGGCCGTCACCGAAGGGGGGCGCGAGGGCCGCGTGGTGGTGCTGACCGGGGCCGGGCGGGCGTTCTGCTCGGGTCAGGATCTGGGGGATCGGGCCGGGGGCGCTGCCGTCGATCTGGAGCAGACCCTGCGCGAGGAATATGCGCCGCTGCTGCGCGCCATCGTCAATTGCCCGGTGCCGACCATTGCCGCAGTGAACGGCCCCGCGGCGGGCGCGGGCGCCAATCTGGCCCTGGCGGCCGATGTGGTTTTCGCCAGCGAAAGCGCCTATTTCATGCAGGCTTTCACCCGAATCGGATTGATCCCCGACGCCGGCGGCACCTATGTCCTGCCGCGTCAGATGGGCATGGCGAAGGCGATGGGAGCCGCGCTTTTTGCAGATAAGATTACCGCGCAGCAGGCCGACGCCTGGGGCATGATCTGGCAAGCGGTGCCCGACGCGGAGTTTGATGCCCATTGGCGGGCCAAGGCCGCGCAATTGGCGGCGGGGCCGACAGCAGCCTATGCCGAAGCCAAACGGGCGATCCGCGCGACTTGGGAGCACGGTGTCGAGGATCAGCTGGCCCTTGAGGCCGAAGCGCAGGGGCGCTGCGGCAGGTCGGATGATTTCAAGGAGGGGGTACAGGCGTTCACTGAAAAGCGGGCGCCAAACTTCGAAGGCCGCTGACGCCTAGCAACTGCGCTCGACCAGCAGAACATCCTGAACCGAAGGCGCCGGGCCGTTGGCCCGCGCCACCACCGCGACGGCAATGCCATCGGCCAAGACGGTATGCACCGACCCCGACACGCGCCGGATGGTGATTTCAGGCGGGCTTTGCCCTTTGTCATAGACCACCGCGATCTGATCGCAGTCATGCCGCGTGTCCGGCACCAGCGCCCCATGCGGGACCGAGGCATCTCCAGAGACAGGCTGCGTCAAGCCGATCGCACAGTCCCAGCGAAGCCCTTTTGTCCGGTCCAATACGGCCATTACGCATTCCTTGCTGTCCGGGCGGCGCGTGCTTTGCCCTGCGGATTCATTGCCTCCGAAAGCCGGATGATGCCATGACTTGGTCGCGGGAATTCCCGCCAGCATCGCAACAATACGGCCCCGGGATGAGGCGTTAAGCTTAACGGTAACGGGGGGAGGTGAATCGGGTCAAGCGCTCGCGGGGCATTGTGGGCCTGCCCGAAACAATGCCTAAATTTAGCCTTACTCTGAAGCGCGGTGTTTCGAAACTGGCAAAACACTTGGAAACATTCGCGCTTTTCTGCCGGGATTGCGTAACGCTTTGCTGTCGGGCTCGGGCTGCCGCGATTCGCGCGACGGATGGGCGGGCATCGGATTGTCGCCTGTGCCGCAACAACGGTTCAGAAGCTCCGCTTACTCCAGCCGCTCAAACGCGAAACGCCCCGATTGACGGGGCGTTTGATTGTTCTGCGTAGGTCCGGTTTAGCGGTTTTCGATATCCACATAGTCGCGGGTATCTTCGCCCAGATACAGCTGACGCGGGCGGCCGATTTTCAGTTGCGGATCGCTGATCTGCTCTTTCCACTGCGAAATCCAGCCGACGGTGCGGGCCAGTGCAAAGATGGGGGTGAACATCGAGGTGGGGAAACCCATCGCTTCAAGAATGATGCCCGAATAGAAGTCCACATTCGGGAACAGCTTCTTCTCCGCGAAATACGGATCTTCGAGCGCCTGTTTTTCAAGCTCTTTGGCCACCTGCAGGATCGGATTGTCCTCGACCCCCAAAAGCTCCAGCACCTCATCCGCGCTCTCTTTCATCACGGTCGCACGGGGGTCGTGGTTCTTGTAAACCCGATGGCCAAAGCCCATCAGACGGAAAGGATCATCCTTGTCCTTGGCGCGGGCGATGAACTCGGGAATACGGTCAGGCGTGCCAATTTCCTTGAGCATTTCGAGGCAGGCTTGGTTCGCCCCGCCATGCGCCGGACCCCAGAGGCAGGCAATGCCGGCGGCGATACAGGCAAAGGGGTTCGCGCCCGAGGAAGACGCCAGCCGCACGGTGGAGGTCGAGGCGTTTTGTTCGTGATCGGCATGCAGGGTGAAAATCCGGTCCATCGCGCGGCTCAGGATCGGGTTGACCTCATATTCCTCAGCCGGAACCGCGAAACACATGCGCAGGAAGTTCGAGGCATAGTCGAGATCATTGCGCGGATACACGAAGGGTTGGCCGATGGTGTATTTATAGGCCATCGCGGCAATCGTCGGCATCTTGGCGATCAGGCGGATCGAGGCGACTTCGCGCTGGTGTTCGTCGGTGATGTCGGTGCTGTCATGATAGAAGGCCGACATCGCGCCAACCACGCCGACCATCACGGCCATCGGATGCGCATCGCGGCGGAAGCCACGGAAGAAATACATCATCTGCTCATGCAGCATGGTGTGGTTGGTCACCAGACGCTCGAAATCCTCAAGCGCTTTGGGGGAGGGCAGCTCACCATAAAGCAGCAGGTAGCACACTTCGAGATAGTGCGATTTGCTGGCCAGTTGCTCGATCGGATAGCCCCGGTGCAGCAGAACGCCCTTATCGCCATCGATAAAGGTGATGGTGCTGTCGCAGGCCGCCGTGGAGGTGAAGCCGGGGTCATAGGTAAAGACGCCCGCCTGCGCATAGAGCTTGCGAATGTCGACAACATCGGGCCCATCGGTCGGGCTGTGGATCGGCAGATCGAAGCTATTGTCATCGATCGTCAGCGTTGCGGTTTTGTTTTTATTGGTCATGAAGTCCCTTCCCGAATGTTGCCTGCGAGGTGCGCCCCGCCGTCTGGGCTAGGCCCCGCGAAGAGGGCCGTCCCGGTCAGTTATATCGTGCCGCATTGAGAAGTGGTTAACCAAACTTCAAGCGGCGGCGTCTGTCAGTCGGGCAAGGGTTTCATCGCGCCCCAGCACCAACATCATGTCAAAAACCGATGGGGTGACTGCCCTGCCAGCAAGTGCCGCCCGAAGCGGGCCCGCCAGCTTGCCGAACTTGGTGTCTTTCGCAGCTGCAAAGCCGTTCAGCACCTCCTCCAGCGTTTCCTTGTCCCAGCTAGCATTTTGCAAATGCGGCGTCAATTCCGACAGTATGCCACGGGATACCGAATCGAGGTTTTTCGCGGCTTTCTCATCTGGCTCGATCGGGCGGTCTGTCAGGACAAAGGCTGCCTTATCAAGGAGTTCGGGGAATGTCTTCGCGCGATCCTTCAGGCAATACATCGCCCGTTCCAGATCCTGAGCCTGGGCTTCCGTCAGGGCAGCTTGGCCGGCGGCATCCAGAAACGCCTCAATCTCGCGCCGCAGCGCGGCATCATCGGCCCGCGCAATATGTTGACCGCAAAGATTTTCCAGCTTCTTGAGATCAAACTGCGCCGGGCTTTTGCGGATGCCCGCAAGGTCAAACCACTCTTTCGCCTGAGCGTCGGTAAAAAACTCGTCATCGCCATGGCTCCAGCCCAAGCGCGCGAGGTAGTTGCGCATGCCCGCCGCCGGGAAGCCCATGACCTGATATTCCTGCGCCCCCAAGGCACCGTGACGTTTCGACAGTTTCTTGCCGTCCGCCCCGTGGATCAGCGGGATATGGGCCCAGACCGGCACGTCCCAGCCCATCGCCTCATAGATCATCATCTGCCGCGCGGCGTTGTTCAGGTGATCGTCGCCCCGTATCACATGGGTCACCCCCATGTCATGGTCGTCCACCACAACGGCGAGCATATAGACCGGCGTGCCGTCCGAGCGCAGCAGGACCATATCATCCAACTGGTCGTTGCGAATGGTGACATCGCCCTGCACCTGATCGCGGATCACCGTGGTGCCGTCGAGCGGCGCCTTGATGCGCAGCACATAGGGGGCGTCGGGGTGGGTGTCTGGATCCGCATCGCGCCAAGGAGAGCGGTAGAGCGTGCTGCGGCCCTCGGCCTTGGCAGTATCACGGAAGGCGGTGATTTCTTCTTGCGTCGCAAAACACTTATAGGCTTTGCCGGCCGCCAGCAATTCATGCGCCACGGCGGCGTGACGCGGGGCATTCTCGAACTGGCTAACGATCTCGCCATCGTGATCAAGGCCGAGCCAGGCCATGCCTTTCAGAATCGCCTCTGTCGCCTCGGGGGTTGAACGCGCGCGGTCTGTGTCTTCGATGCGCAGCAGGAATTGGCCGCCGCGCCCGCGCGCGTAAAGCCAGTTGAACAGGGCAGTGCGCGCCCCGCCAATGTGCAAAAACCCGGTGGGCGAAGGGGCGAAACGGGTCACGACGGGGGCGTTCATGGCAGGGCCTTTCGGTCAGAAATATGATTGGGGCAGGGTGGTGTTTACCATTTGCTAACCACAGGCACCCTAACGTTTGCGCCTGTCTACCCAGTGCGATCCGCGGGGGCAAGCATGGGGCTCTTGAACCAGATACGCGACATGATGCTGCGCCAACGCGGGCATCTCTTTCATTGGGTGCCGGTCTGTCTCGCGAGCGGGATCGGCTGGTATTTCGGCTTGCTGGAAGAACCGTCGCTCGCGGTGCTCGCCATGGTGGCTGCTGGGGGCGCGGGGCTGTTGCTGGCAAGCCTGCGGCTGCCGGAAGCCGTGGCCCCGCTCGCGCTTGCCGCAGCGCTGGTTCTGACCGGGGTGCTGCTGGCCGCCGCGCGGTCGCAGTCTGTCGCAGGCCCGGTCCTTGCATGGCGCTATTACGGCCCGGTAGAGGGGCGCATCGTTGCGCTGGACCGGAGCCAATCTGACGCGCCGCGGGTCACGCTCGACCGCGTTCGGCTGGACCGCGTCCCCCCTGCGCGAACCCCGGACCGGGTGCGGCTGTCACTGCATGGAAAGATCGACGGGATCGACCCAAAGCCGGGTTTCCGCGTGATGACCACGGCCCATCTGTTGCCCCCCAGTGGCCCGGTCGAGCCCGGTGGTTTCGACTTCCAACGCCATGCTTGGTTCGCGCAGCTGGGGGCCGTGGGCTATACCCATGCGCCCTTGATGGGGGCCGAAGCGGCGCCGGAGCGGGGGGCAGAATTGCTGCTGTTTCGCCTGCGCATGGCCGCTTCCAAGCGGGTTCGGGATACGCTGCCCGGGGACATCGGCGGTTTCGCCGCGGCCATCACAACTGGGGACCGCAGCGCCATCTCCCAAGATGCCCTGCGTGATCTGCGGCACAGCAATCTCGCGCATCTGCTGGCCATTTCCGGCCTGCACATGGGCTTGTTAAGCGGTGTGGTCTTTGCCGCGATCCGGCTGCTGCTGGCCCTGCATCCCTACACCGCCACGCATCTGCCCAGCCGTAGCATCGCGGCGGCCTCGGCTTTGTTGGCCGCGACAGGATATCTCGCCCTCTCGGGGGGGAATGTCGCCACCGAACGCGCCTATATCATGGTGGCCGTGGCCCTATGCGCCCTGATGATCGGACGCCGTGCAATATCCCTTCGCGCCGTGGCGGTGGCGGCGACCATAGTGCTGGCGCTCCGGCCCGAGGCGCTTTTGGGGCCGGGGTTTCAGATGTCCTTTGCGGCGACAACGGGTTTGGTCGCCGTCTTTGGCTGGATCCGCGCGGCCGAGGCGGATCTGATCCCGCGCCGCCTGCGCCCGCTGGCCGCGGTCGTGATTTCCTCCGCCATCGCCGGCGCGGCCACAGCGCCGATCTCTGCCGCGCATTTCAATACCATCGCGCATTATGGGCTGGCGGCAAATCTCTTGTCAGTCCCCCTCATGGGCATTCTGGTGATCCCCGCCGCGGTGGTTGCCGTGCTTCTCGCGCCTTTGGGGTTGGAGCATATCGGGCTTTGGGCGATGGGACTGGGGTTGCGCTGGATACTCGGCGTCGCGGAAGTGGTCGCCGTGCTGCCGGGCGCACGCGGCCATGTGCCGAGCCCGAATGGCTGGGTCTTGCCTCTGCTCACCCTCGGGTTCTTGCTGCTGGTCCTCTGGCGGGGGCGTCTGCGATGGAGCGGGCTGCCCCTAATGCTCGCCGCGATGGTACTGTGGCAGGACAGCCACCGGCCCGAAGTCCTGATTGCCGACAGCGGCACATTGGTGGGTGTGATGACGCCGCAGGGGCGGGCGCTCAGCAAATCGAAAGGAGCCGGGTTCATCGCCCGTAACTGGCTGGAAAACGATGGGGATGGCGCGGATCAACCTCAAGCCGCCGCGCGCTGGACGCATGCAAAGGAGGACCTGCCCGTCACCCATCTGTCAGGAAAAACCGCCGTAGCTCAATTCTCAGGGTGCCAGAGCGGAGAGGTGGTGGTGGCCTCAGTTCCTCTGCCCCCGGCTGGGCCCACAGATTGTACCCTCTATGACCCGCCGCGCTTGCGGATCACGGGATCGGTGGCCTTACATAGAAGCGCCCAAGGCTGGGACGTCGTCACCGCACGGGAACTGGTCGGGAACCGATTGTGGAACCGTCAGCGCAAGAGAGGCCGCGCAAGTCAGTAAGTTCTAATCAGCCCAACCAGACGGCCCTGCACTTTGACCTTATCCGAGGGCAATACGCGTGTCTCATAGGCGGGGTTGGCGGCCTCCAAAGCGACCGATGACCCCTGCCGCCGAAACCGCTTCAACGTCGCTTCCAGATCTTCGACCAGCGCGACGACGATATCCCCATTATCGGCCACAGATGTCTCGCGGATCACGACGATATCACCATTGTTGATGCCCGCTTCGATCATCGAGTCGCCCTGAACCTCAAGCGCGTAATGCTCCCCCTGGCCGGCAATCATTCCGCCCGGCACAGCCACATTATGGGAGATTTGCGAGATGGCTTCGATCGGAACACCGGCCGCAATACGGCCCATCACCGGAACATCAAAAGCATGCTGGCTGGAAACATTCAGCGCAGTCGCAGGCGGCGCGCTGTCAGGGCGATCACCGTCAATCACCCGCGGCGCAAAACCCGGCGCCCCGCCAAGGCTTTCCGGCAGTTTGACCACTTCGATCGCGCGGGCCCGATGCGCCAAACGCCGGATAAACCCGCGCTCTTCCAAGGCCGTGATCAGCCGGTGGATGCCGGATTTGGACCGCAGATCCAAAGCCGATTTCATTTCATCGAAACTGGGCGGGACGCCGTCACGTTGCACTCTCTTATGAATAAAAGCCAACAAATCGAGCTGTTTCTTGGTCAGCATCTGCGCCCCCTGCAATTTCCTGCCTTTTGTTCTACTGACGTTCTCCTTTTGTGTCAATAGCCAACACTTAAAGCGGGAAACAGCGCTGGATTTCACCCGCTTTGCGGGGGGGATCATGGGGCGGGCGAACCATAAGGGCATCGGCGGTCGACAGCACGGACAATAGCGACGAATCCTGACGGTCGTCGGGGAAAACTTTGCCCTCGCGCAGGGTTGCACGCATGTAATGGGCGCGGGGGCCATTCGGGCCGAGATCCCGCCCGAGCGGCGCTTCGAAACTCTGGTCATGCACGCTGTTCAGGCCCAAGAGCCTGCGCAGCATCGGCAACACGAAGACCGTGCCGCAAACCATTGCAGATACTGGATTTCCGGGCAGTCCGATCATCGCCGAAGAGCCCAATCTCCCCGCCATCAAAGGCTTTCCGGGGCGCATGGCGACTTTGTAGAAAGATTGCTCCAACCCGAGCTCGGCCGCGACCGGGGCCACCAGGTCATGATCGCCCACCGAAGCGCCGCCGATGGTCACGATCAAATCGGCGCCCTTGGCCAAGGCAAAGGCCTGTTTCAGGGAGGCTTCGGTATCGCGCGCAATGGGTAGAATGCGCGCTTCCGCGCCCGCATTTTCAAACATCGCCGCCAAACCATAGCTGTTGGACGCGATGATCTGGTCAGGACCGGGGCTCTCGCCCGGTTGAACAAGCTCATCCCCGGTGGCGAGGATCGCAACGACGGGCTTGCGGGTCACCACGACAGTCGCGTGGTTCATCGCGGCCAGCAGCGCGATATCGGCGGGCCGCAGCCACCGGGGGGCGGACAGTTGATCGCCTTCCTTAAAATCCCCGCCAGCCGGGCGAATATTGTCTTTGGAATCGATCTTATGGCCCAGCGTGATAAGGTCGCCGCGCCGCGTAACGTCTTCTTGTATAACGACAAAGTCGGCCCCATCGGGGACCGGGGCACCAGTGAAAATCCGAACGGCCTGGCCTGCGCGCGAACTGCCTGAGAACCCATTTCCGGCCGCGGATTCGCCGACGACCTTGAACATCGCATCGGGTTCCACCTCGGCCCGCCGCAACGCGTAGCCATCCATTGAGGAGGCGGCGAAGGGGGGCTGTGTGCGCCTTGCGCTTACGGTCTTGGCAAGCACCCGCCCATGCGCGGCGCGCAGCGGCACATCTTCATGTGGGAGCGGGGAGACGAGTTCAAGAACGGCGCTCAGCGCCTCTTCAACGCTGATCATAGGGCCTCGTAACGACCTGATTTGCCACCATCTTTAAGGAGCACACGGGTGCCGCCGATTTCCATCTCCTTGTCCACCGCCTTGGCCATGTCGTAGACCGTCAGGGCAGCCACGCTCGCGGCTGTGAGGGCTTCCATCTCAACGCCGGTTTGGCCGGTGGTCTTGACGGTCGCGGTGATCCGCACCCCCGGAAGAGTGGCATCAGGAACCAGATCAACGTTCACTTTGGTGATGGGCAATGGGTGACACAAGGGGATCAAATCGGCGGTGCGTTTTGCCGCCATGATCCCGGCAAGCCGGGCAACGCCCAGAACATCCCCTTTCTTCGCCCGACCTTCGGTAATAATATCAAGCGTTTCCGGCGCCATCTTGATGTGGCTCTCGGCGGTGGCGATACGGGAAGTGACGGGTTTTTCCGACACGTCGACCATATGGGCGTCGCCTTGGGCGTTGAAATGGGTCAGGGCCATCACATGCCTCCGGGCGTCAACGGGTTGGCCAGCAGATCGCGGGTGGCCTGTTCGACGTCCTGCTGGCGCATCAGGCTTTCCCCGATCAGGAAACAACGCGCGCCATAGATCGCCATATCGGCAAGGTCCGAAGGCGTGTAGAGCCCGGATTCGCAGACCAGCATCCGGTCGGGCGGGACCGCTTCGGACAGTTGGCGCGTTACATCAAGAGAGGTCTCGAAGGTATTGAGATTGCGGTTATTAATGCCGATCATCCGGCTGGTCAGCTTCTCGGCGCGGGACAATTCTGCGGCATCATGCACCTCAATCAGCGCATCCATGTTCCAGGCATGGGCGGCCTCTTCGAGCTCGGCGGCCTGGGCATCCGAAACCGAGGCCATAATGATCAAGATGCAATCCGCGCCCAGGGCGCGCGCCTCGGCGACTTGATAGGGGTCGTAGAGGAAATCCTTGCGCAGAACGGGAAGATCGCAGGCCGCGCGGGCGTCGACCAGGAACTCTTTCGCACCCTGGAAGCTTGGCGTGTCGGTGAGGACAGAAAGGCAGGTGGCGCCCCCAGCGGCATAGGCCTGGGCAAGCGCTGCCGGTTCAAAATCCTCACGGATCAACCCTTTGGACGGGCTGGCTTTTTTGATCTCGGCGATCAGCCCATATCCTTCCCGCGACGCCTCGTGAAGACGCTGCGCAAAGGGACGCACCGGCGGGGCTGCCCGCGCCGCGGATTCGACCTCGGCCAAGGGTCTTTCGGCCTTGGCAGTGGCGATCTCTTCCAATTTGTAGGTCTTGATTTGTTCCAGAATTGTGGCGGTCATGGCATCCTCACGGCTTTGCCCATTGTATGGCGGGCTTGCCGTGACGCTGCAACCAATCATTAACACGCGAAAAGGGGCGTGAGCCAAAGAACCCGCGATGCGCCGAGAGCGGCGAGGGGTGCGGGGTCTCGATCTTGAGGTTGGATACCGGGTCGACCGCGCGGGCTGTTTTCTGCGCCTGCGCGCCCCAAAGCAGATAGGCGCGGGGTCTGTCAGACAGGCGCGCCAGCACGTCGCGGGTCAGATTTTGCCACCCCAGTTTTGCATGGCCATTGGCTTGCCCCGCGGGCACGGTGAGCACATTGTTCAGCAGCAGCACCCCTTGGTCGGCCCAGAACCGCAGATCGGCGGTCTCGGGGTAATCCCCCAGATCGGCCTGCAACTCTTTGTAAATATTCGCCAAAGATCGGGGCAGCGGGCGGGTTTCCGGGGCGGCGGAAAAGGCGAAGCCATGGGCATGGCCGGGGGTTGGGTAGGGGTCCTGGCCGAGGATCACGACGCTGACCTTTTCCGGCGGGGTGCGCTCAAGCGCTGCGAATATCTGCGGCGCAGGCGGCAGGATGTCACGCGGCTCTTCCGCCAAGGCCTCAGCGATGCGCGGCCAGTCTTGCGCAAAGAACGGCAGGGCGCCCCATGCGCCAAGGGCGGGTCGCAGGGCGGCCCTCATTTGGCGTGGCTGATCCGCGCGACCTTTTCGATCCGATCCCGTGCGGCGCCGCTGTCGATGCTCTCGCGCGCCATCTCGACGCCTGTCTTCAGGTCGTCTGCCGCATCAGCCACAACCAAGGCCGCGGCTGCGTTGAGCAGCACCGCATCGCGGTAGCCAGACGGCGCACCGTCCAGTAGGGCCGCGAAATGTTTGCTGTTTTCTTCGGGCGCGCCACCGGCGATGGCCTCGAAGGGATGCACCGGGAGGCCCGCATCCTCGGGATGCAGCTCGCGCATCTGCACCACGCCATCCTCCAGCGCGGCAACCCAGCTCACGCCGGTGATGGTCAGCTCATCGGTGCCGTCAGAGCCATGCACAAGCCAGGCTTTCTCGGAGCCCAGTTTCTTCAGCGTCAGCGCCATCGGCTCGATCAGATCGCGGGAATAGGCGCCGGTCAGTTGCCGCGTCACGCCGGCGGGATTGGTCAGCGGGCCGAGGATGTTGAAGATCGTCCTTGTGCCAAGCTCGGACCGCGTGGGCATCACATGGGCCACGGCGGGATGATGCATGGGCGCCATCATGAAGCCGATGCCGGCCTCTTGCAGTTCACGCTCGACCACCTGTGGCCCGACCATGACATTGATCCCCAATTGGGTCAGCGCGTCCGAAGCGCCGGATTTCGAGCTGAGGTTCCGGTTGCCATGTTTCGCCACCACCGTCCCGGCGCCCGCGACGACAAAGGCGGCGGCGGTGGAGATATTCAGCGTGCCTTTGCCATCTCCGCCCGTGCCGACGATGTCGACCGCGCCGGCGGGGGCGTGAACCGGGTTGCATTTGCTGCGCATCACTTGGGCGGCGGCGGCATATTCCGTCACCGTCTCGCCCCGCGTGCGCAGCGCCATGAGAAAGCCGCCGATCTGGCTCGGGGTGGCTTCGCCATCGAAGAGGATTTCAAAGGCTTCGATCGCCTGTTCGGAGGTCAGCGGCCCGTTGGCGGCGGCATCCAGCAAGGGTTTCAATGCGCTACTCATGCCGGGACCTTCATTTCGTTCAGGAAGTTTTGCAGCAGGGCGTGGCCATGCTCGGAGCGGATCGATTCAGGGTGAAACTGCACACCGTGCAGCGGCAGCTCGCGGTGTTGCAGCCCCATGATCGTGCCGTCCTCCAATTCCGCCGTGATCTCAAGACAGTCGGGCAGGCTTTCGCGTTCCACCACCAGCGAGTGATAGCGCGTGGCGCCAAAGGGCGAGGGCAGGCCGGCAAAGACACCGCGCCCCCCATGCTGCATCTGTCCCAATTTGCCATGCACGATGTCATCCGCGCGCACGACCTTGCCGCCAAAGGCCTGCCCCAGGGTCTGATGCCCCAGACAGACGCCAAGCAGCGGCAACCGCGCTTCGGCGGCGGCATGGGTAAGCTCCAGGCAAATCCCCGCCTGATCCGGGTCGCAGGGGCCGGGCGACAGCAGGATCCCCGCCGGGTTCATCGCCATGGCATCGGCCACGCTCAGCGCGTCATTGCGGTGCACCTGCACATCCGCGCCAAGGCTGCCGAGGTAGTGCACGAGGTTATAGGTAAAGCTGTCGTAGTTATCGATAAGCAGCAGCAAGGGGCAGCCATTTCTTGGATTAGGTCTGGAGAAACCACGCCGGAGCGCGGTATAGGTTTGGGCATACATGTTCAGGCTTGGACCCTATCGTCAAGAGTGCGGGCCAAGGCAATTGAGGGAAACGCCACGGCTTCGGGGCCGGGTGCAGGCAGCAGGAGTAGGGAACATGGCACGCGGATTTCTGAGCGGGCTGATTTGGGGCGGGGTCGCGAGCATCGGCGTGGTGACTGCGCTGTCGCTGATAATGCCGCTGCCGCTGCCGCCACAGGTGGGGGATGCCGCGCCGGGCGCGGGCCCTGCGCCGGCGCGGATCCGGCTGAGCGATGTGGCCGAGCAAGACCGTCTGCCCGAAACACCGCCGGCCTCGAACCGTGCCGTGCCGCGCGCCGATGCGCCGGTGCAAGACGACCTTGCCGCGCTTGACGCCGACGCCCAGGCGCCCGCGGGCCTGCCCGAGACCGGCGATGCCGAAGGGCTGAACACCCCTGCCGATCCCGCAGGCGATAGCCCCGCCCAGCCCGGGGGGGAGGAGCCGGTTCTGCCCAATCCGCAATCCTCGGCCCCCACCACGCCGCAACTTGCCGAAGAGCTGTCGATCAGCACCGAGCCTGCGCAGCCCCCGGCGCCAGAAATCGCCGGGATCGAGGGGGCCTTCGATGCGCCTGCCGGGCTGGCGGCGCCTGAGCTGTCGGAAGACGAAGCGATCACCTTGCCCGCGCAGGAACGCGCAGCCGACCCCGCCGCCGTGGAAGAGGTTGCGGTCGAACAGCCTGAAGCCGAAGCAGTGGAGGCGCCGGTCGAAGACAGCACCGCCGATCCTGCCGAAGCTCCGAGCGGGCGGGTGACCGAAGTCGCCCCGGAGCCCGCACCCGAGACGCAAAATGACGCGGACGCACCTGATCCGGCGCAGGCCCCCGAAGCCGCGCGGCGTCCGCCCGCAGCGCAGATCATCGAAGAAGCTGACGCAGACGAAGCGGCAGCGGACGAAGATCCCGCGCCGCGCCCGATGATCGGCACGCCCGCGTCCCCTCTGACAGATCGCGGCGGGGCTGTGGTGATCAACCGGCCCGAGGCCGACGCGCCCGACGCGCAGGGTGAGATCGAGGCGGCGGAGGGTGCTCTGCCCGAGGGCCCGCCGGACAGCCGCCCGATCCTTACCAACCGCGTGTCGGTCGATGTGCCTGAGGGCAAACCACTGATGAGCGTGGTTCTGATTGATGACGGCAGCACCGTGATCACCGGAGATGCCGGGCTCGCGGCGCTGCGCAGCTTTCCCTATCCGCTGAGCTTTGCCGTCGACAGCAGCCTGCCCGATGTGGCGGAACGTATCGCGACCTATCGCGACGCGGGCTTCGAGGTCTTGGCCATGGTGGACCTGCCGCAGGGGGCACAGCCCAGCGACGCGGAAACCACTTTCGCCGCGACATTGGACCGGATCGAGGGCGTCGTCGGCGTGTTAGAAGGCCCCGGCGCCGGGTTTCAGGGCAGCCGCGCGCTGGCCGATCAGGTGACCGATATCCTGAAACTCTCCGGCCATGGGTTGGTGACGCAGGACAAGGGGCTGAACACCATGCCCAAACTGGCCCGCAAGGCGGGTGTGCCAGCCGATCCGGTGTTTCGCGATTTCGACAGCAAGGGCCAGACCGCCCGGGTGATCCGGCGTTTCCTGGATCAGGCGGCGTTCAAGGCCGGGCAGGAGGGCGCGGTGATTATGCTGGGGCGTTTGCGCCCCGATACGGTCTCGGCGCTGCTGCTCTGGGGGCTGCAGGACCGGGCCAGCGATGTGGCTTTGGTGCCGGTCTCAGAGGTCTTGCTGCGCGAGGAGTAAGCCCGGCTCAGATGATCTCGTCTTCGTCAAAAAGCGGGTCTTCTTCCAACTGGCTGACCAATTCATCCACCGTGGCCTCCGCCGCGCGGGGGCCGAGCTTGGCAAGGTGAAAGACCGCGTCGCCTTCGTTCACCACCGGCAACATGGCGCGCCCGATCAAGATGCCCGGCGCATCGGCGACAAGCTCTGCCTCTTCCTTGCCAAAGGGGTCGGAGACGATCGCCAGCAGATCCCCTTCGGCCACCGTCTCCCCCTCGGCTCGGAAGGTCCGCAACAGCCCGCCCGCCGGGGCGCGAAGCCAATGGGAGGCGGTGCAGATATAGGGAGCAGAGCGGGCGCGGGCGATGCCTTTGGCGGGCAGCATGTCTTGCCCGCGCATGACGCGCAGGATACCCGCGAGCCCCGCGCGCACCGCCATCTCGTCAAACCGCAGCCCTTCGCCGGCCTCGTAAAGCAGGATCGGGGTGCCTTCGCGGGCGGCCACCGCCCGCAGCGAGCCATCGCGCAGCGGCGAGGTCAGCACCACCGGGGCGCCGAAATCGAGGGCCATTTTCTGGGTGGTCTTATCGGCGGGCGAAACCCGCACCTGCGGCAGGTTGGTGCGGTGAATTGCGGCGGAATGCAGATCGATCCCAAAATCACAGCGCTGCACGACCTCATGCAAAAAGATATGCGCCAGCCGGGCGCCAAGACTGCCAGAGGGTGAGCCGGGGAAACAGCGGTTCAGATCGCGCCGGTCAGGCAGGTAGCGCGAGCGGTTGAGGAAACCGAAGGAGTTCACCACCGGCACGACGATCAACGTGCCGCGCAGGGCGCTGAGTTGCGGGGCGCGGAGCAGACGGCGCAGGATCTCAACCCCGATGACCTCATCGCCATGCACGGCGGCCGAGACGAACATCGTCGGACCGGCGCGTTTGCCGTGGAAAATCTCAAGCGACAGATGCACCGGCGTGTGATCGGGCAGGATCGAGACCGGCAGATCGACGGCAAGGCTGCTGCCGGGGGCGACGGAATGCCCCGCGATCTGAAAGGGGGCGCGGGGGGGCATGCTTAGCTGTTTCCTTTGCCGCCAAAACGTGCCGCATCCGCCGCCGCGCGCCGGATTGCGCCGGATTTATGCACGGTCTCCATGAATTCGGCCTCGGGATCGCTGTCATAGACCACGCCGCCGCCGGCTTGGATATAGAGCGTTTCATCCTTCACGACGGCGGTGCGCAGGGCGATGCACATGTCCATATCGCCGCCGGCGCTGAAATAGCCCACGCCGCCGCCATAGACGCCGCGTTTTTCCGGCTCCAGCTCGTCGATGATCTCCATCGCGCGGACCTTTGGCGCGCCGGAGACCGTGCCCGCAGGCATGCCCGCAAAGAAGGCGTCGAGCGCATCGCAGCCCTCTTTCAACTCGCCCACCACATTCGACACGATGTGCATGACATGGCTGTAGCGTTCGACGATGAACTCCTCGGTCGGGCGCACGGTGCCGATCTTGGCCACCCGGCTCACGTCATTGCGACCGAGATCAAGCAGCATGAGATGTTCGGCCAGTTCCTTCGGATCGCTCAGCAGATCGGCCTCAAGCGCGCGGTCTTCCTCTGGCGTGGCGCCGCGTTTGCGGGTGCCTGCGATGGGGCGGATGGTGACCTCATTGCCGAAGACCCGCACGAGGATTTCGGGGGACGCCCCCACCACATGAAAGCCGCCAAAATTGAAGTAGAACATGAAGGGCGACGGATTGGTGCGCCGCAGGCTGCGGTAGAGCGCGAAGGGCGGTTGCGTGAACCCCTGGGCCCAGCGTTGGCTTGGCACCACCTGAAAGATGTCGCCCGCCACGATATAGTCCCGCGCCTTTTCGACCGCCGCCTTATAGCCGTCGCGGGTGAAATTGCTCACCGGCTCTGGCAGGTCGGCGGCCTGACCCATCTCGCGCGAGGTCTGCGGCATGGCGCGTTCCAGATCGCGCACCGCGTCCATCACCCGCTCCGCCGCCTGCGCATAGGCGGCGCGGGCGGATTGCCCGTCAGACACCCAAGCCGGCGAGACGATGGTCACCTCGCCCTTCACCCCGTCCAGCACCGCCACGACCGAGGGGCGCAGCATCAGCGCATCGGGCAGGCCCAGCGGATCGGGGTTCACATCGGGCAGATGTTCGACCAGCCGGATCATGTCATAGCCCAGATAGCCAAAAAGACCGGCAGCGGCCTGGGGCAGGTCATCGGGCAGGGTGATGCGCGATTCCGCGATGACCGCGCGCAGACAGTCGAGCGGGTTGCCCGGCATTTCCTCAAAGGCATCGGCATCATAGCGGGCCGCGCGGTTAAGGGCGGCAGTCTCGCCACGGCAACGCCAGATCAGATCGGGTTTCATCCCGATGATCGAATAGCGCCCCCGCACATCGCCGCCGGTCACCGATTCCAGCACGAAGGCGTTTTCGCCATCGCCCGTCAGTTTCAGCATGAGCGACACCGGCGTGTCGAGATCGGCGGCGAGCCTTGTGTAGACGATCTGGTTCTCACCCGCGTCATAGGCGCGGGCGAAGCTGTCGAAATCCGGTGTCAGAGCCATGGGCGTGCCTATCAGGGGAAGTTCACATGCACGGCTTGCACCGCACGTTGGTCGATCTGCGGCGCGGTACGGCGCATGACCGCCTCGCTGTAGATGTTGAAAAGGTCTTCGGCCAGCGCTTGGTCCAACTGCTCGGACAGCCGCGCCATCAGGGCTTCGGTCTCATCGCTCTCACCCGCAGGGGTGATGCTGTCGAGGCGCAGCACGACGACGTGATCCTCGGCCGGCAGCACGGCGACGCCGCCTTCTTCGAGGTCAAAGACCTGATCCATGAAGCCTTCGGGGGTGCCGTCGACATAGGCCCCGCGGGTCATGTTCTCGCCGATCTGCGGCTCAAGGCCCGCGGCTTCAAAGCCACCGTCTTCGGCCAGATCGGCGGTCAGCGTCTCGGCTTGTTCGGTCAAACGTTCCACGATCTGCGCGTTGCGCCATGCGGTCTCGACCTCGGCCCGGGCCGCGTCAAAGGGGTTCGGGCGTTCGGGTTTGGTCTCATCCAGACGGAGGGCAAAGATGCCGCCATCTTCAAGCTGGTCGATCTGCGGGAAGTCATTCTCGCTCAGCGCGGCGGCGGCCTGACGGAAAGCGCCATAGGCCGCGATGCCCTCGCTGCTGTCTTCGGTCCAGTCAATGGTGCCAAGGCGCATCTTGGTTTCCTCGGCGAGGTTCTCCAATGTCGCGCCCCCGGCAAGCCGGTCGTCGATTTCCTGCGCGCGGGCTTCCACGGCGCGGGTGGCGCGGGAGATGGCGAGGGTTTCTTCGAGCACGTCACGGGCCTCTTCGAAGGGCACATTCTGCGCAGGCAGCACGGCGTTCACCCGGAAAAGCGCAGGCCCGAGAGACGTGGGCAGGGGGCCCACGATATCGCCGGTCTCAGCCGCAAAGACCGCATCGCCAGCCGCATCAAGATCGGATTTCGCCACATCGCCCATGTCGACGTCCTGCAACGCCAGACCGCGGTCTTCGACCAGCGCCTCAAAGGTCGTGCCCTCGACTTCGAGCGCGGCAGCGGCCTGATCGGCGGCTTCCTCATTGGCAAAAACCAGACGTTCGACCAGACGGCGCTCGGGTTGGTTATATTCATCGCTGCGGGCCTCATATTCGGCGCGCAGTTCTTCCTCTGGCACCTCGACCTCGTCCAGCAGGTCTTCGGGCGAGAGCCAGGCGTAGGTGATGCTCTTGCTCGCGGGCAACATAAAGTCGTCTTGGTTGGCCTCGTAATAGGCTTTCAGCTCTTCCTCGGTCGGCGCGGGCAGGGGGGCGTCAAGGTCATTGGCGTCGAGCCGCGCCCAGGTAAAGCTGCGCGCTTCGCTGACGTAATCGACCAGGGTGCGGGCATAGGTGTCGGGCATCGACACGCCGCCCAGAACGGCGCGTTGCAGCAGGCCGCGGGCGGCCTCTTCGCGCAGGGAGGTTTCAAACTCCGCCTCGCTCATGCCGCTTTGCTGGAGGGCGAAACGGTAGCCTTCGCGGTCGAACTTGCCGTCAATGCCCTGGAAGGCCGAAATCGCGACGACTTCGTCGCGCAGGGTCGCGTCGCCGATCGAGATGCCCATCTCATCGGCCTCATTGTCGAGCGCGCGGTTGCGGACAAGGCGCTGCAAGACGGCGCGGTCGAGCCCCATTTCCTGGGCGCGGGCAAAGGGCAGGCTTTCGCCCGTCTGCGCCTCAATGGCGCGGATTTCCTGCTGCAACTGACGGGCGTATTGATCGACCGAGATCGACTTGTCCCCGACGCTGCCGATGCTGCGCAGATTGCCGCTGAGGTTGATCGCGCCAAAGCCGCCAAGGCCCAAGATCAAAAGACCCATCAAGGCCCAAACGGCGGTTTTCGAAAAGCTGAAGCCTTTTTTGGCCATGACAGGGTCCCTCGTTAATTTCGGACCTGTCTATGCGCTGTGTGGCAGGGCTGCAAGCCTGTCGAAAAGGGTGGTCAGACCGTCGGCATCAAGGTTGGCAAAGGCGATCCGCAACTGCGCCGCGCCGCTGTCGTCCCCCTCGGGCGTGAACATCGTGCCGGGCAGGGACAGCACGCCCGCATCGCGCACCAATTGTGGGGCGAGATCGGCGGATGAGATGTCAAACGGGTGGCGCATATAGGCGAAATAACCGCCCAGCCCGAGCAGTTCCCAGCCCAGCGGTTCGAGCCTTGGCATCAGGTCAGAGATCACCGCGCGGCGGGCAAGGATCTCTTCGCGTTCGCCCGCCAGCCAAGGCCCGAGGTGCTGCATCCCCCAGAGCGCGCCATGCTGGCCGATCTGCGCAGGGCAGATCGCCACGGTGTCGAGAAATTTCTCCACCTCCGCCAGCCGCGCTTTGCTGGCAATCATCGCGCCAACGCGGTGGCCGGTCAGACGGTAGGCTTTGGAGAAGGAATAGAGATGGATCAGCGTGTCGTGCCAATCGGGATCGCTGAACAGCCCATGCGGCGGGCCGGGGCGGCTGTGAAAATCGCGGTAGGTCTCATCGAGGATCAGCGCGATGCCGTGGCGCCGGGCGAGGTCAAAGAATTCTTGCACCAAGGCGGCGGGATATTCGACGCCGGTGGGGTTGTTCGGCGTGATCAGCGTGATGGCGCGGGTGCGCGGGGTGATCAGCGCCTCGGCGCGGGCCGGGTCCGGCAACATGTCGGATTCGACGGGCAGGGGGAGGGCCGCAACGCCGTTCATGTCGAGCCACATCTTGTGGTTGAAATACCAAGGGGTCGGCAGAATCACCTCATCCCCTTCGCCGCAAAGCGTGGCGATGGCGGCGGCGAAGGCCTGGTTGCAGCCCGAGGTGATGCAGACCTGTTCGTCTGTCACCACCCCGGCATATTTCTCAGCCGTTTGCCGCGCCAGTTCGGCCCGCAATTCCGGCAGACCCAGCACCGGACCATAAAGATGCGCCTCATCATTGTTCAGCATCACCTCGGCCATCGCCCGGCGCAGCGCTTCGGGGGGCGGATCGACCGGGGCGGCCTGGCTGACGTTGATCAGCGGACGCGCCGCCGAGAAGGCGGTGCCGTCAAGCCAGCGCCGCGCCTCCATCACCGGGGGGAAGAATGTGGTGGCGGTGCGCGTGAGCGTCATAGGGGCTGTCCGGATCAGAGAGGAAAATAGGGCGCGGCGGAGCGCTTGTCAGTCTTTGCCGCGATAGGGCTCGACATATTGCAGCGCCATGTCCCAGGGGAAGAAAATCCATGTGTCCTGGCTGACGCCGGTGATGAAAGTATCGACCTGCGGCTCGCCTTCGGGCTTGGCATAGACGGTGGCGAAATGGGCGTTGGGGTAAAGCTCGCGCACCAGTTCGATGGTCTTGCCGCTGTCGACCAGATCATCGACGATCAGGATGCCGGTGCCATCGCCCATGATCTCGGCATCCGGTGATTTCAGCACCTTGGCGTCGCGGCGTTGGTCGGCGGCACCCCCGCCCGAATGGTAGGACATGACCGAGATCGTATCGACGGTGCGAATGTCGAGCTCCCGCGCGACGATCATCGCCGGTGCCATCCCGCCACGGGTGATCGCCACCACCGCCCGCCAGGCCCCATTGTCCGGGCCAAGCCCATCGAGCCGCCAGGCCAGCGCGCGGCTGTCGCGGTGGATTTGATCCCAAGAGATGTGAAAGCCTTTCTCGTGGGGCAGGCGCGAGGCGTCTTTGGGGGTGCTCATGATGTTCCTTTGCAGCAAGCGGCGCGGGGACCCGCGCCGGGTGGGAGTGAGGCGCGTTATTCCTTGGACATGTCCGGCGCGTCAACCGCCTTCATGCCGACCACGTGATAGCCCGCGTCCACATGCAGGTTCTCGCCCGTGGTGCCGCTGCCGAGATCAGACAGCAGGAAGAGCGCGGCCTTGCCCACATCCTCGGTGGTGACATTGCGGCGCAGGGGCGAATTATACTCGTTCCACTTCATGATGTAGCGGAAATCGCCGATGCCGGAGGCGGCCAGCGTCTTGATCGGCCCGGCCGAGATCGCATTGACGCGGATGCCGTCTTTGCCGAGGTCTTCGGCGAGGTATTTGACCGAAGCCTCCAGCGCCGCTTTGGCCACGCCCATCACATTGTAATGCGGCATGACTTTTTCCGCCCCGTAGTAGGTGAGCGTCAAGGCGCTGGCACCGGGCGACATCATCTTTTCCGCGCGCTGCATCACGGCGGTGAAGGAATAGACGGAGATATCCATCGACATGGCGAAATTGCCGCGGCTGGTGTCGACATAGCGCCCGCGTAGCTCGCCCTTGTCGGAAAAGCCAATGGCATGGACGATAAAGTCGAGCCCGTCCCAACGGTCTCTCAGCCCGTCGAAGAGCGCGTCGATCGAAGTCTCATCGCCCACGTCGCAGGGCAGCACCAGATCGCTGCCCAGCTGTTCGGCCAGCGGCCCCACACGTTTCTTCAGCGCTTCGCCCTGATAGGAAAACGCCAGTTCAGCGCCCGCATCGGCCAGCGCTTTGGCCACGCCCCATGCGATGGATTTGTCATTCGCAAGGCCCATGATCAGCCCGCGTTTGCCCTTCATCAATTCGTTTCCCATACCGGCGCCTTGTCCATGTTCTGTTTTGTTGGGCATGGTTTAGGCGATTGCGCGCAGAGCGGCAAGGCTGGAGGGGGCATTGCCGGACCGATCCGGACAAATCGCACGGCGCGGGTTCGCGCAGCGGTAGAGGCGCAGTTGTGCTTTGACTGACGCGGGGATAATGATAGTAAAAACAACAGACTTACCTAAATTCTTCCACATTTCGATGTGAGAAGGCGCGGGTGAGAGGCAGCGCCGAAAGGCGGGCCCAGGGTTTAGGAAGGACGCAGGATGGAAGCGCGCAGCGGCATATTTAAAGGAGACGACCCCTTTGTCATCGCGCAAAGCTGGCTGCGCGAGGCCGAGGCGTCTGAGCCGAATGATCCCAATGCCATCGCGCTCAGCACCGTGGATGCCACGGGGTTGCCCAATGCGCGCATGGTGCTGCTCAAGGAAATAGAGCCCGCGGCTTTTGTCTTCTACACCAATTACGAAAGCGCCAAGGCGCAGGAGTTGGACGCGGCGGGGAAGGCGGCCTTTGTCATGCATTGGAAATCCCTGCGGCGGCAGATCCGGGTGCGGGGGCTGATCGCCCGCGAAGATGGGCCGAAAGCCGATGAATATTTCGCCTCCCGCTCGCTGAAAAGCCGGCTGGGGGCCTGGGCCTCGCGCCAGTCACAGCCGCTGTCGGGGCGCGGGGCGTTGATGGCGGAGGTGGCCAAGGTGACCGCACAGCATGGGGTGAACCCGAAGCGCCCGCCATTCTGGGGCGGCTACCGGATCACCCCGCTTGAAATCGAATTCTGGGCGGACGGAGAATTTCGCCTGCATGACCGTTTCCAATGGCGACGCTCTGATCCGGCGGAACCTTGGCAAGTCACACGGTTGAACCCATAGGGTGGAAAAATGAGAGATTGCGACGGTGTTTGAAAAGCAGGACACGGTGACGGGGGCGCCAGCCGAGACAGTGCAGGGGCTGGTGAAATGGTTCGATCCCGCCAAAGGGTTCGGCTTTGTCGTGGCGGACAACGGCGGGCCGGATATCTTGTTGCACGTCAATGTGCTGCGCAGTTTCGGGCAGAGTTCAGTGGCCGATGGCGCGCGGGTCGAGATCAAGGTCCAGCAGACCGACCGGGGCGCGCAGGTGGCGCAGCTTTTGTCGATCACGCCGCCAGCCAATCTGCCGCCCGTGGTGATCGAGCGCGCGGGGTTCGATGCCGATACGCTGTCGCAGACCGACCTAAAGCCCGCGCGGGTGAAATGGTTCGACAAGACCAAAGGCTTCGGCTTTGCCAATGTTTTTGGCTGCTATGAGGATGTGTTTCTTCATATTGATGTGTTGCGCCAATCCGGTCTGGCGGATCCGCAATCGGGCGAAGCCTTGGCCATGCGGGTGGTGAACGGCGAGCGGGGCTATTTGGCAGCGGAGGTTCGGGCATGGGAAGCCGTCGTAGGCGAGGAGTAAGCGCCGCCGCAATCGGTGGGGCAGTACTGGCGGTCGTGATGACCGCCACCAACGCCGTCGCCGGGGCCTGCCGCGACACCTCCGTCAGCCTGCGCGGTGATTGGGGCACGGCGCGGTTTTCTGTCGAAGTGGCCGATGACCCCGCCGAGCGGGCGCAGGGGCTGATGCACCGCGAACAGCTGCCGCTCAGCGCGGGCATGTTGTTTATCTACGACACGCCGCAACCGCTGAGCTTTTGGATGCGCAACACGTTGATTCCCCTCGATCTGCTTTTCATTGACGCGCAGGGCGTGGTGCAGCGCATCCATCATTCCGCCAAACCACTGGACGAGACCCCGATTCCCGGCGGCGACGATCTGCTGGCGGTGTTGGAGATCAATGGCGGGCTGTCGCGGCGCATGGGGATCACCGAAGGCACCCAGTTGCGCCATGCGGCTTTCGCCGAGAACGACCCGGCTTGGCCCTGCTGACCGGGGATTTTCAACGAAATCAAATATTGCCGCATCTTTAGGGCAATCGGGGCTTTTCAATCCTCTGTCATATGTCTAAAGAAGCCTCAGTCGGAGCGTGGCGCAGCCTGGTAGCGCACCTGTTTTGGGTACAGGGGGTCGGAGGTTCGAATCCTCTCGCTCCGACCACTTCTTTAAAGCTGCATAGATATTTCGCCGGTCGGCGGGCGGGTTAGGCTTTTCTCCCCTAGATGTTGGTCTGATCGCTGCCGAGGCGCTACTGCTTTTGGTTTTTACCCAAGCGCCGTGGCTTGTCGAACCGTGACGATTCTTCCGCGTTTCACCTCTTTGGCAGGGATACGCCGCCTGCCGCCCAGATTTCTTAAAATCCGTCGCAAAGAAGCAACGCGCTGCCGCCAGAGCCTCGCGTTCCTGTGGATGGATCGGCGGCGCGCGCCCGTCTGCTGCGCTAAGCTGGCCCCTCCATTAGATTATTTGCCCCGCAGACCGAACGCTGGGCTGCGGGTAACTCTGGGGATATCCGGTGGCTGAATCACGCCCCGCCTGCCGGCCGGTAACGACGCGCTGCGGTCAACCGGAAGATAGGCATAACTTTACAAAAAAACCGTTGACCAATTAGGGCGACATACGCCAGTTTGTGGGGGCCGAGAGGGGTATCTACAATATGTAGTGGCAGACCAGGGTCGCACTTTCCGGCAAAGGGTACAGGATCATACTGTCTAACTTAGGCAGCCGTCGTCGGATTTCACGCCTGCGCCGGACAGCGTTCTGCGGCCCATGAAGAGTAGAGAGAGACGCTCTGCAATAGGCAGATCGGCTTGGCGGTTGGAAATGCTGGAAACGGGGCAGCGACAATGAAAATTGAACGGAAATTCACGACGGTCGGGCAGGATGCCTATGCGGATTTGGATTTTGTCACCACGGTCTCTGAGATTCGCAACCCCGATGGCTCGGTGGTGTTCAAACTCGACAATGTCGAAGTGCCGAAAGCCTGGAGCCAGGTCGCCAGCGATGTGATCGCGCAGAAGTACTTCCGCAAGGCCGGCGTGCCCAGCGAGACCCGCAAGGTCAAGGAAAAGGATGTGCCGGAGTTCCTCTGGCGCTCGGTCCCCGCCGAGGGGGCCGAGATGGGCGGCGAGACCTCCTCCAAACAGGTTTTCGACCGTCTCGCGGGCGCTTGGGCCTATTGGGGCTGGAAGGGCGGCTATTTCTCGACCGAGGAAGATGCCCGCGCCTATTACGACGAGATGCGCCACATGCTGGCCAGCCAGCGTGCCGCGCCAAACAGCCCACAGTGGTTCAACACCGGGTTGCATTGGGCTTATGGCATCGACGGCCCGGCGCAGGGGCACTATTACGTCGACTACAAGACCGGCAAACTGACCCGGTCGAAATCCTCCTATGAACATCCGCAGCCGCATGCCTGCTTCATCCAGTCCGTCGGCGACGATCTGGTGGGCGACGGCGGCATCATGGACCTCTGGGTGCGCGAGGCGCGCCTGTTCAAATACGGCTCGGGCACGGGCACCAACTTTTCATCGCTCCGCGGAGAGGGCGAGAAGCTGTCGGGCGGCGGCAAGTCGTCGGGTTTGATGGGTTTTCTCAAGATCGGCGATCGTGCAGCCGGCGCCATCAAATCCGGCGGCACCACCCGCCGCGCGGCCAAGATGGTGATCGTCGACGCCGATCACCCCGATATCGAGGATTTCATCAACTGGAAGGTGCTCGAAGAGCAGAAGGTGGCGTCGATCGTCGCCGGCTCCAAGATGCATGAGCAGAAGCTGAACCTGCTGTTCGACGCGATCAAGGCATGGGACGGGGTGGCGGAAGACGCCTACGATCCGGCCAAGAACAACGCGCTGAAACAGGCGATCCGCGAAGCCAAGAAGGTCGCGATCCCCGAGACCTACGTCAAACGCGTGCTGGACTATGCCAAACAGGGCCACACCGGCATCGAATTCCCGACCTATGACACTGACTGGGACAGCGAGGCTTATAACTCGGTCTCCGGCCAGAACTCCAACAACTCGATCCGCGTCACCAACGCCTTCCTCAAGGCCGTTGAGAAGGACGCAGATTGGGAACTGATCAGCCGCACCGAGAACCGGGTGACCAAGACGATCCGCGCCCGTGACCTTTGGGATCAGGTCGGCCACGCCGCATGGGCCTGCGCCGATCCGGGCATCCAGTATCACGACACCGTCAACGACTGGCACACCTGCCCCGAAGATGGCGCGATCCGCGGCTCGAACCCCTGTTCGGAGTACATGTTCCTCGACGACACGGCCTGCAATCTGGCTTCGATGAACCTGCTGACCTTCCTCAAGGACGGGGTGTTTCAGGTCGAGGACTACATGCACGCCAGCCGTCTCTGGACCGTGACGCTTGAGATCAGCGTGATGATGGCGCAGTTCCCCTCGAAGGAAATCGCGCAGCGGTCTTATGACTTCCGCACGTTGGGGCTGGGCTATGCCAATATCGGCGGGCTCTTGATGAACATGGGCTATTCCTATGACAGCGACGAAGGCCGCGCACTTGGCGGTGCCCTGACCGCGATCATGACCGGTGTGGCCTATGCGACCTCCGCCGAGATGGCGGGCGAATTGGGCGCCTTTCCGGGCTATGCCAAGAACGCCGAACACATGCTGCGCGTCATCCGCAACCACCGCACCGCCGCCTATGGCAAGGCGGACGGCTATGAGCAGCTCTCGGTCAAGCCGGTGCCGCTGGATCACGCCAACTGCCCGCAGGCGGGGCTGGTCGACATCGCCAAATCCTGCTGGGACGAGGCGCTGAAACTGGGCGAGGCCCATGGCTACCGCAACGCGCAGACCTCGGTCATCGCGCCCACCGGGACCATCGGTCTGGTGATGGACTGCGACACCACCGGGATCGAGCCCGACTTCGCACTGGTGAAGTTCAAGAAGCTCGCCGGGGGTGGCTACTTCAAGATCATCAACCAGTCGGTGCCGGCGGCTTTGGAAAAACTTGGCTACGGCTCGGCCCAGATCGAAGAGATCGTGAGCTACGCCGTGGGCCATGGCACCATCGGCAATGCGCCTGCGATCAACCACACCACGCTGGCGGGCCACGGTTTCGGCGCCAATGAACTGGCCAAGATCGACGCCGCGCTGAAACAGGCGTTTGATATCCGGTTTGTCTTCAACCAATGGACGCTGGGCGAGGCTTTCTGCACGCAGGTGCTGGGCATCCCGACCGAAAAGCTGAACGACCCGACCTTCGATCTGCTCCGCTCCCTTGGCTTCAGCAAGGCGGATATCGAAGCGGCCAATGACCACGTCTGTGGCACCATGACGCTGGAAGGCGCGCCGCATCTGCGCGAAGAGCATTACGGCATCTTCGACTGCGCCAACCCCTGCGGCAAGAAGGGCAAGCGCTACCTCTCGGTCAACAGCCACATCCACATGATGGCGGCGGCGCAGAGCTTCATCTCGGGCGCGATCTCCAAGACGATCAACATGCCGAATGATGCGACCATCGAGGATTGTCAGAAGGCTTACGAGCTGAGCTGGTCCTTGGGGATCAAGGCCAATGCGCTCTACCGCGACGGGTCAAAACTGAGCCAACCTCTCGCCGCGGCGCTGGTCGAGGACGACGAAGACGCCGCCGAGACGCTGGAAAGCGGCAACACCCATGAGAAGGCCGCCGTGCTGGCCGAGAAGATTGTCGAGAAGGTGATCGTTAAAGAGATCATCAAGTCGCACCGCGAGAAGATGCCGCAGCGCCGCAAGGGCTATACCCAGAAGGCGAATGTCGGCGGCCACAAGGTCTATCTGCGCACCGGCGAATATGAAGACGGCAAGCTGGGCGAGATCTTCATCGACATGCATAAGGAAGGTGCGGGTTTCCGGGCGATGATGAATAACTTCGCCATCGCGGTTTCGGTCGGCCTGCAATATGGCGTGCCGCTGGAGGAATTCGTCGATGCCTTCACCTTCACCAAATTCGAACCGGCGGGCATGGTGCAGGGCAATGACAGCATCAAACAGGCGACTTCGATCCTCGACTATGTGTTCCGCGAACTGGCGGTCAGCTACCTCGACCGCACCGATCTGGCGCATGTGAAGCCCGAGGGCGCGACATTCGATGATCTGGGCCGGGGCGAGGAAGAGAACCTTTCGAATGTCGCTGAGCTGAGCGAGACGGCGGCGAATAAGTCGCTCGAAGTGCTGAAGCAGATCAGCTCCTCAGGCTATCTGCGCAACCGTCTGCCGCAAGAACTGGTGGTTCTGCAAGGCGGGCAGGGCGTCGATGACAGCGCGGCTATGCAACCCCTCGCGCCGCAGATGACCGGCGCAAGTAACCTGGCCGTGGCCGTCAGCGCGACAGCGCCGGCCTCCGCAGGGGCGGTCGGGATCGACGCGCGGGCGAAAGCCAAGATGCAGGGCTATGAGGGGGAAGCCTGTGGCGAATGTGGCAATTACACATTGGTGCGCAATGGAACATGCATGAAATGCAACACCTGCGGCGGCACAAGCGGCTGTAGCTGATCAAGGGCGATTGGCCTGACATGCAGCGGGGCGGGCGTGACGCCCCGCCCCGCTGTAGCTCTTATCAGTGAAGGGCCTGCGCGCCTTCGCCCGACGGGTAAGGATGTGTTAGGGGAAGCTCACTTATGCTCCGTGCCACAGCACCCAAAAGGCCAATAGGGGAAGGTCAAAGGTGCGCATGGAATGTAAGATGTTCGGAGGGTTGTAAAACAACTGACCTGCCGCAAGCCGGACCCATGGGTGATGCCCCTGGCGAAACGCGCCGGGGCTCATCACCAGATAGGTTTCTTCGGGCCTATGGCGGTGGTCCGGGTAGCGGGTGTCAGGGCCGACAAGTGAGATGCCCAAGGTCACGTCGTCGCGCGGTTCGAGACCATTCTAGCCGAAGATGACAGCATTGGCGTGGTTCTGTGTAAAATTCTCGCTCGCCCCTGTGAGATCGCCCGCGCGGCGCATCCATGCAAGTGCGGGTTCGAGGGCAAAGAAGGCTTCCATAAGCCTGACCACATCGGGCGCGTTCAGGGTATCGGCACCGACATTCCGGAGAAATCCGCACACCGGCAACTGCCGACCGGCGGCGCCCCCCTCTGGGTTGACGGCGTCCAGCGCAGCGAAGGCTTTGTGGAGCGAAGCCTGCATGCGTGGATCATCGGCGCGCTGTAGATATGCCTCTTTCGCGGCACTCAAGAAAGCTTCGAGCCTGGGATCTCTGCTGGCCATATGTCGCTTTCAACAGGGGTAGTGGGCGCAGGCCGTGGCGTTGACCGATGCTTGGTTGGGCTTTGCCCGCCTGTATGATCCAAGGGGGACGGCAAGACCAGCGCCGCGCAGCACGAGGCTATGACCATATCGCTGTGCCCCCGGGGCGATAGCGGTGATCGCTATGACCAGTGCCAATATGACAGTGATCATAGCGAGGTTGCGGGCGATCAAGATCGCGGGTCTCAATTCTTGATGATGTTATGTTCCGGGCCGAAGGGGAAGCCGGTGATGTTCTCCACCTTGTCTTCGCCGATCACAAGAATGTCGTGCTCCCGGTAGCCGCCCGCGCCGGGCTGTCCTTCGGGGATCATCACCATGGGCTCCATCGAGACCACCATGCCGGGCTTCAGCTCCGTCTCGATGTCCTCGCGCAGCTCGACGCCGGCTTCACGCCCGTAGTAGTGGCTCAGCACGCCAAAGCTATGGCCATAGCCAAAGGAGCGATATTTGAGCAGATCCCATTCGCGGTACATCTCATTGAGCTCAATCGCGATATCCATGCAACGCGCGCCCGGTTTGAGCAGCTCCAGCCCGCGCTCATGGACTTTGACGTTCTTTTCCCAGATATCGAGGCTGGCGTCATCCACGTGATCGCAGAACAGCGTGCGTTCCAGCGCGGTGTAATAGCCAAAGATCATCGGGAAAGTGTTCAGGCTCAGAATCTCGCCAGATTGCACTTTCTTGTTGGTGACCGGGTTATGCGCCCCGTCGGTATTGATGCCCGACTGGAACCAAGTCCATGTGTCCATCAGTTCGACAAAGGGGAAAGAATTGGCGATCTCGCGGATCATCGCATTGGTGCCGGCGATGGCGACCTCATGCTCGGGCACGCCGGCCTTTACAGCCCCCGTCACCGCGGCGCCCCCGACGTCGGCGACCCGTGCGCCTTCCTTGATGAGCTTGATTTCTTCGTCCGATTTGATCGTCCGCATCCACATCGCAGGCTGGCCGACATCCACCAGTTCCACGCCGGGCAGGGCATCCTGGATCATCTGGCGGTATTCCAGCGAGACGTGGTCATATTCGATCCCGACCCGGCGCGCGCCTTTGGTCAGCTGCTGGATCGCGCGGTAGAAATTGTCGCGCCGCCAGTCGGTGTAGGTGATGTTATTGCCAAAGCTGCGGCGGAAGGGCTGGCCGCCGTCGATGCCGGCAGAGATCGTCGTCGCGTTTTTCTGGTCGATGACCATGCCGTATTTCCGGCCGAAATAGCAGTACAGCCAGCCGCTGTAATAATTGATGCAATGGTAGGAGGTGAACAGCGCCGCATCGACGTCATTCTTGCCCATCCATTCGCGCAATTCGTTTTGCCGGCGGGCCATCTCACTGTCCGAAAACGGCGAAAACTCTTTCTCGCCATTGTGCCACTCCATGACGTGAAGCATGTCATCCAACATAGGAAATCCTCTCTGCTAACTTTTCTATGAGTTTGACTAGCAGCAGGCTGCACCCAGAGAAAAATCAATTGAAATGATTTAACCATAAGGATCGTTAATGACGTTCTTTCAGGGTTTCCGCCCGCGTCCGGGTCGGGATGCGGAAGGTCGAGATGTCTTCGGTGATCTTCTCGATCAGTTTCAGCGCCGCGTCTGACATTTTGATATGTTTGTAAAACAGGCCAACATGGATTCTGGAAAGGTTCGGAAACCCGTCGCTCTGGGTGAGAATGCGCATGCCGGGCTGCATGGTCTTGCGGGTCAGAGCCGTCACGCCCATCCCGTCCAGAACCGCCTTTTGCAGCGCTGAAATGCCGAGGCTCTCGAAAGACACACGCCAATCGCGGCCTTCGGTGTCGAGGGCCTCGATCATCCGGCGGCGGTAGAAGCAGCCGTTGGGGTGGGCGATGAGTTTTAGCGGCTGCGTCGGGTCGATCTTATAGTCGCGGCTACAGGCCCAGACCGGACGCTCTGACCAATAGACCGAGACATGGGGCGCCGACATCGTATCGGTGAGCGCGATGGTCAGATCGAGGTCATCGACATGCAGTGCCGAGAGCAGATCAACGCTGCGGTCGCAGCGGATATCCAGCGTGACATCCGGGTTGTTGTGGGAGAATTCCGCGATGATGCTCTGGAAATACTCGATCGAATAATCCACCGGCAGCCCGACTCTCAGCGTGCCGTAAAAGGCCGCCTGCTGGAGATTGGCGACGGCGCGATCGTTCAACCGCAGAATCTCCCGGGCATAGCCCAGCAGGGCCTGGCCATTCGGCGTGAGCTCGACCTTCTTGCCCTCATGTCGCAGCAATTTAACCCCTGCGATCTCTTCCAACCGTTTAACTTGCAAGGAGATCGCGGGCTGGGTCCGGCCAAGGACATTGCCTGTCTCGGTGTAGTTCCGCAGGTCGACCACTGTCACGAAGGTGCGCAGCAGGTCGGTCTGTAGGTTGGTGAATTTACGCATCATAAAATATCCTTATTCAATCATTGCTACTATGAATTTTTTACAGTTCGCAAGCTGTCTTAGGCTTTCGGTACCGTGAGATGCAGGGGGATCTATGCCGCGTTCTACCGTTTTCGCAGCCGAAATGGCTTGGCCAGACTATCAAGAGCAGGTGAAAGGCGGCGACGTTCCCATTCTGATTCCGCTCGGCTCGATGGAGCAGCACGGCCACCATATGCCGATGCATGTCGATGTGCTCTTGCCCACGGAATTTGCCCGGCGCGCGGCCGAGCAGATTGGCGGGCTGGTGGCGCCGCCCTTCACCTATGGCTATAAATCGCATCAGAAATCCGGCGGCGGCAATTTCTTCCCGGGCACCACCAGTCTGGACGGGGCAAGCCTCGTCAATGCGCTCAAAGACGTGGTCAAGGAATTCGTGCGCCACGGTGCGCGCAACCTGTGCATCGTGAACGGTCACTTCGAGAATTCATGGTTCATCACCGAAGCGATTGACCTTGCCCTGCGCGAACTCGGCTGGGCGGATATTCATGACGTGAAATTCGTCGTGCTGTCCTATTGGGATTTCGTCGATCAAGCCTCGATCGAAAAACTCTACCCCAATGGGTTTCACGGCTGGGACATCGAACATGGCGGCGTGTTGGAGACCTCGCTCATGCTGCGCCTCTATCCCGATCTGGTATCTTTGCAAGACGCGGTGGAACATGCGCCCGCGACCTTTCCGCCCTATGACGTCTACCCGGCCAAGCCGGAATGGACCCCGGCGAGCGGCACATTGTCATCCCCCAAAGAGGCCACGGCGGAAAAGGGCGACCTTTTGCTGGAGGTCTGCACCAAAGGGATCGTCGAGGCCCTGAAAAAAGAATTTTCCTGAACTTTTGGCCCAACCTGCGGATCAATCACGCAGGGAAAATAACAAACGACCCAACAAGGAGAAATCTAATGTCTAACAGACTTATCAGACCCAATCGGCGGAGCTTGTTAAAAATGACCGGGGGGGCCGCATTGGCCACGCCCTTTCTATCCATTCGCGCGGCGGCGCAGACCACGGAGCTTTCGATGCTGGCCTGGTATGGCCATGCAGAGCCGGATATCGTCGGGGAGTTCGAAGAAGCCAATAACGTCAAATTCGTGCCGAAGTATTATACCGGCGGTGACAATATGCTGGGGCTTATTGCACAATCGCCGCGCGGCACCTTTGATATCATCCTTTCCGATGGCGAATATGTGCAGCAGTTGAACGCGGCAGGCTATATCGAAGAGCTTGATCCGGCTGACTACCCGTTTGACGACTTTTTCCCCGAGTTTCAGAAGTTCCCCGGCCATTGGCAGGACGATAGGCTCTATTCCGTCATCACGCGTTTTGGCTTTCTCGGCGTGGCCTATAACACGGATACTTTTTCGGAAAAGGAGGCCTCAACCTATGACCTCTTTGCCGATGAGCGCCTGACCGGCAAGCTTGGCCATTTCGACTGGCATCTGCCCAACCTCGGCCAGACCAGCCTGCATGTCGGCAACCCGTCGCCCTATGATATCGATCAGGCGGCTTGGAAGAAAGTGCAGGAACATACGATGACATTGCGCCGTCAGGCGGGCGGGTTCTTTGATTATGGCGGCACATTCTCTTCGCTCGACAATGGGCAGATGCTGGCCTTTGCCGGGATCGGCGATTGGATCACGGGCACGCTGGAGAAAAACGGCAGCCCGGTGCGCAGCGTGATCCCCGAGCAGGGCGGCCTGCAGTGGACTGAAAGTTTCTCAATCGGCAAAGGCTCTCGCAATCAAGAGATGGCCAAAAAGTGGATCCAATGGATTACTTCGCCCGAGGGGCAGGCGAAATCGGCTGATATGGCGGCCTATCCCGCGATGATCCCGTCAAAGAAGGGCTGGGAGGTTTTGAATGCGACCAATCCGGTCGAAGCGCAGCGGCAGAACATGGTTCTGGGCGAGCGCAACGCCATGGATATGATCCGCGAGGGGCTCATCCAGTACCGCCAGCTTCCGATTCAGCAAAGCTTGGAAGAGTGGAACGACTTCTGGTCGGACTACAAAAGCGCCTGATGGGCAAAGCGGTGAGGGGTCTGGACAGACTGCGCTCCTCATCGTCGCGCATGCAGGACGATGGGATATGATATGACCAAGCGACCGACCTTCTTCTCACTGATCTTGTCATTGCCGCTGCTGCTATGGCAGCTCACGTTCTTCCTTTTCCCGCTTCTTTTTCTGGTCGCGATCAGCTTCTGGACGGTGCGGAACTTCCAGATGACCCCGGATGTCAATTTCGGAAACTGGGAAAGGGTGCTGTCGCGGGGCGTGTTCTGGGACGCCTATCTGCGCACCTTTATCCTTGCGACGGCGGCGGCGGCGATAACCAGCGCCATTGCGTTTCCCGCCTCCTATGCGATTTCATTCAAGATGAGCGAGAAGGCGAAACGCTGGATGATCTTTATTCTCATCATCCCGTTTTTCACCAGCTACCTCGTGCGGGTCTATTCCTTGCAGGTGTTTCTGTCTGACGCGGGCATTCTGAACGCTGCATTTTCCTATCTCGGGCTTGGGCCATTCCCGATGTTGAACAACGCTTTCGGGGTAATCGTGGGCATGGTCACTCTCACGCTGCCCCTGGTCATTCTTTTGCAGACCTTCAGCCTGAATTTCGTCAACCGCGACCTGATCGAAGCGGCGCATAATCTGCGCTGCGGGCGGCTGCGGACGGTCTTTGCGGTGATCGCGCCCTCTGCCAAGGTCGGGCTGGTCATTGCGGCGCTCTTTGCCTTTATCCTCAGTTTCGGTGATTTCGTCAGCCCGCTTTACCTCGGCGGAGGCAACCCGCCGACCCTGTCGATCATGATCACCGATTTCACCAAATCCGGTCAGCAATGGCCCCGCGCGGCGGTGGTGGCGATTATGATGATTGCCACGCTTCTGACGACTGCTTTTGCCGCGATCACATATGCTTACAAAGAGCGGGGCGCGTAATATGGGTAATGAAAACCGGATTATCAACCTTCTGTTAAAGCTGCATATCGTCCTGTGCCTGCTGTTCATTTTCGCGCCCATCGCGGGCAGCTTCGTCTTTTCGCTCAATTCCGACCGATTTCCCTCTCTGCCGCTTGGGACATTCTCGACCGATTGGTATCGCGCCATCTGGGAGGACCCGCTGGTCTGGCAGGGGTTTGGCAACACGCTGATTGTCGGTCTGACGGTGGCGGTGATTGCCACGCTCTTGGGCTTTGGCGGCGCCTATACGGATTTTCGGTATAATTTCACCGGCAAATCAATCTATGTCGCGCTGGCCTTGCTGCCGCCCACCATTCCGGTGGTGATCATGGGGCTTGCGATGCTGGCCTTCCTGAGCCGCATCAGCCTGTCTGGCACGACGATTTCGGTGATTATCGCGCATGGGGTGATGTGCGCGCCTTTTGCGATGGCGATTATCCGTCTTCGCCTGTCGCAAATGGACCCCGATCTTGAAGCGGCTTCGTGGAATATGGGCGGCAACCAATGGCAGACCCTGCGGCATGTCATCATTCCCTTTGCCAAACCGGCCATTTTCGCGGCGCTCTTTATTACCATGGCGGTGTCTTTCGATGAATTTGCGGTCGCTTGGTTCGTCTCGGGCCTGAATGAGACTTTGCCGGTCAAGATCCTTGGCTTTTTGCAGGGGCAGGTCAGCCCGCGGATCAATGCCATCGGGTCTCTCGCGTTCCTCAGTTCCATGACCCTGATCATTCTGGCCCAGCTTTTGCTGCGCAGCCCTGAGGACCAAAAGAAATGAAAGTGGATACACAGATGGAAGCTCAGTCTGAAGCGATCGTTCGGTTCGACAGTGTGGTAAAGCGGTTCGGGAGTTTCGTGGCTGTCAAAAAGGCCGATTTCGAGATTGGCCGGGGTGAGTTTCTGGCGATCATGGGCTCGTCCGGCTGCGGCAAGACGACGACGCTGCGCATGTTGGCCGGGCTGGAGGACCCCAGCGAAGGTGCGATCTACCTCGACGGGGAGAGGGTGAACGGCAAAGCCACATGGGACCGCGACACGCCGATGGTCTGGCAATCGCTGGCCTTGTTCCCCTTTCTGACAGTGCAGGAAAACGTGGAATTTGCGCTCAAGATGCGCGGTGTCGGCAAAGAAGAACGGCGGCGGCGGGCCGAAAAATGGCTGGACAAGATGCAGATCACCGAATTTGCAGGCCGCAATATCAACCAGCTGTCGGGCGGGCAAAAGCAACGCGTGGCCTTGGCCCGCGCTCTGGTGACCGAGCCTAAAATCCTGTTGCTCGACGAACCTTTGTCGGCCTTGGACGCGCATTTGAAAGTGCGGATGCAGGCGGTTCTGTCCAACCTTCAAAAAGACCTCGGCATTACCTTTGTCTATGTGACCCACTCGATGTCCGAAGCCTTCTCGATGGCGGATCGGGTGGTGATCATGAGCCGTGGGCAGATTGAGCAGATCGGCACCCCGGAAGAAATCTACCGCGCGCCTTACAACCGTTTTGTGGCAGAGTTTCTGGGCTCCGCCAATATCTTTGATGGGACCGTCGCCGGCCCGGCAGGGGCCGATGGCTGGCGGGTGACCTTCGATGGCGGCGAGACCATTCTGCCCAGAACGGAACTGCCGGACGCGGCCAAGGGGCAGGCGGTTACCTTTATCGTGAGCGCGGAAAACATGCAGCTCAGCCGGCCCGACGCGGGACAAAACGGGATTGCCGCGACCATTGCGGGCGAAGAATTCATTGGCGGCACCGCGATGGTCTTTCTGGAAACGGACACCGGCCAAGAGCTCAAAGTCCAGAAATCGCATGACGAAATGGCGCTGTTGAACCGCCATGCCGGGGCGAAACTCGTTGTCCATTGGGCGGCGGACCACTGCCATATTCTACCGGGTGAAAATAAGTGACCTGACAAAACGCGCAAGACGGTGAGCGGGGGGAGCCGCTTTTCGTTTTTTCGATCACAGGGAGGAAAATTGTGATTATTCGATCGGGAGTATTCAGGGGGGCGAACCCGTATTCGTCGTTGATTTCGGCGGGGGTCATCTTGCTGTTTGTCTTTTTGGTGCTCGCCTTTCCAACGGATTCCGCCGCATGGATCGACAGCGCCCGGACCTTCGTCACCTTTTATTTCAACTGGTGGTATGTGCTGCTGTCCTGCGTCTTTCTGCTCTTTCTGCTGGGCATTGCCATCAGCAAATATGGCGCGCTCAGATTGGGGGATGAGAATGAGCGCCCCAAATACAGCTATTTCACCTGGTTCGCGATGCTCTATGCTGCGGGGCAAGGGATTGGGATCATCTTTTGGTCTATTGCAGAGCCGGTATTTCACCACAGCGGCGGGACGCCATTTGCCGAAGGGGCAGGCACGGGTGCTGCCGCGAATATGGCGCTTCAGGTCAGTTTCTTTCACTGGGGTCTGAATGCCTGGGCGATCTACTGTATCGTCGCCCTCGCGCTCTGTCTGGTCAGCTACCGTCTGAAGAAACCGCTCGGCATTCGCTATACGCTCTATCCGCTTTTCGGGAATCGTGTCGAAGGCTGGCTTGGGGTGGTGATCGATGTAATCGCCGTCTTCGCCACGATCTTTGGCATTGCGACCTCGCTTGGCCTTGGGGTGACGCAGATCAACGCGGGGCTGAACCATATCTGGGAGGTGCCGATCACCGAGGCGGTGCAGCTTATTCTGATTGCCGTGATCACCGGCGTGGCACTCTGTTCGGTGCTGTCGGGGCTGAATCGCGGCATCAAATGGCTGTCTCAGGTCAATATGTGGCTGACCATCCTGCTGTTGGTTTTCTTTTTCGCATGGGGCCCGACAAGATATCTGCTCGTCAGCCTCGGCGAGGCCACGCTGTCCTATCTGATGAACCTCTTCCGGTTTAACGTCTTTGTCGAGCCGGTCCCCGCCGATGCCACCAGTTGGCAAGCAATGTGGCAGGGCTGGTGGACCACATTCTATTGGGGCTGGTGGATCTCTTGGGCGCCTTTCGTCGGCGTCTTCGTGGCCCGGGTGTCGCGGGGCCGAACGGTGCGCGAATTCATCCTTGGCGTGGTGGGTGTCTCTTCGCTGCTGTCCTTTGTCTGGATCGTGGCCTATGGCGGCACGGCGCTCTGGGCCGAGCTTTTCGGACCGGGCGGGGTCACCGAGGCGGTGAATGCCAATATCTCGATGGCGCTTTTCGCGACTTTCGAAGCGATGGATGTGGGCGCGATCGGTGTCGTCGCGGGCGTGATCGGCACAATCCTCGTGACCACCTATTTCGTCACCTCATCGGATTCCGGCACGTTGGTCGTTGCAACGATTCTCAGCGAGGGCAATGAAAACCCGCTGTTCCGTCACCGGATCATCTGGGGGACATTCGAAGGCGTGGTGGCCGCCGTTCTGCTGGTGGCGGGGGGCAGCGCGGCGCTGAGCACCTTGCAAACCGCCGCCATCATCGCGGCCTTGCCCTTCTCGGTCATCATGGTGCTGATGTGTATCGCCATTCTGCGCTGCCTGACCCGGGAACATTCCAAAGCCGGACTGCCCCGGGCGTCTTCGGCAATCTAGCCAATCTGGATCGGCGGAGGGTGTCACCGCCGCCGATCTAAAGCTCCGTACCGAGAAGGCCGGTTTTCTGCCGCCACGCCTCTGGCGGAGAGCCTTCGCGACCGCGAAACACCTTTCCGAAATGCGAAGCATCACAAAACCCGGTCGCCGCCGCGATGTCGGTCACCGTCCGGTTTGTCCCTCGTAAAAGATGGCGCGCCAGATTAAGCCGCACCGAAATGCCCGCTTCGGCTGGCGACAGTTGCAGCGCCTCTTCAAAATGACGTTCCAGACGCCGCCGGCTCACTTTCAACCGCAGCGCAAGCTGGCCAACCGTCAACGGGGTGGCGACATTCTGACGGATCAGATGCAGCGCCTTGCGCACCAATTTGTCCGAGGTGTTATATTCCAAAGGCAGACCCGGTTGCGGGTTTTCGGGGGTTTGCGCCTCGTCGATGATCATGATGTTCAGGCTTTTGCGTGCGGCGGCCTGTCCGATATGACGGTCCACAAGGAAAGCCGCCAGATGCGCCGAGCTGGCGCCGCCCGAGCAGGTCATCCGGTCTCGGTCGACCACGAAAATCTGGTCCGAGACAGGGATAAGCCCCTCGAACTGCTCCAGAAAATCATCGTGATGAAACCAGCTAACGCAGCAGCGATAGCCCTCCATCAATCCCGCCCGGTGCAGGATAAACGCGCCGGTGCAGACGCCGATGATCGGCACATCTGCCTGCGCGCAGCGTTTTAGATAGTCGATATAGACCGGGTTGAGGTCCTGCATCGCCGGAATCAGACCGCCGACAACGACGATGTAGTCAAAGGCGCGGGGATCGCCCAGACGTTCATCGGGCTGCACCGGAATCCCGCAGCTTGACACGGTGGGGTCCATGGTCGCCGAAACCACGCGCCAGGAGCAGCGGATCGGGCGCGATCTGTCGCCTTCATCCGCCGCGAGCCGCAGCACATCGACGAAATTTGCAAAGGCCGACAGCGTGAATTGACGGGCCAGAATAAAGCCGACCCTGAGCGCAGGTTTGGGGGACATTTGACGATTTTCCAAAAGCGGTATCTGGCGCGATTATACCATGGTTTTGGCGCAAAGATACAAGGAGAAATCCGATCATGGCGCCAAGCTCAATTGCAACGGCTCCCTTCTTCATTCGAGGTTCTGCAAATGACCCATTTCTCTGCGATGTCGCTGCTGAAAAACGCGCTTACCGGCCATAAGAACTGGCCCGAGCAATGGCCCGACAAACAGCCCAAGGACGAATATGACGTTATCATCGTTGGTGCCGGCGGCCATGGGCTGGGCGCGGCCTATTATCTGGCCAAAGAGCATGGCATCACCAATGTCGCGGTCATTGAAAAGGGCTGGCTCGGCGGCGGCAATACCGGGCGCAATACCACGATCATCCGCTCGAATTACCTCTATGATGAAAGCGCCAAGCTCTATGATCACGCGCTCGATCTTTGGGAAAACCTGTCGACGGAGCTGAACTATAACGTCATGTATTCCAAGCGCGGCGTGATGATGCTGGCGCATAATGTGCATGATGTGCAGAGCTTTCAGCGCCATATTCATGCCAACCGTCTGAACGGTGTCGACAATCAATGGCTGACCCCCGAGCAGGCCAAGGCGTTCTGCCCGCCGCTCAATATCTCGCCCGATGCGCGCTATCCGGTGATGGGGGCCGCCTTGCAAAAACGCGCCGGCACCGCACGGCATGACGCGGTGGCCTGGGGCTATGCCCGGGCGGCGGCGAAACGCGGTGTCGATATCATCCAGAACTGCCCGGTGATTGCGATCCGCCGTGCGCCGGATGGTTCGGTTGAGGGGGTCGACACGGCCAAGGGTTTCATCAAGGCCAAGAAGATCGCGGTCTCTGCGGCGGGCCATACCTCGGTGGTGATGGACAGCGCGGGCGTGCGCATGCCGCTGGAAAGCTACCCGCTGCAAGCACTGGTGTCGGAGCCGGTAAAGCCCGTCTTTCCCTGCGTGGTCATGTCCAACACCGTGCACGCCTATATCAGCCAGTCCGACAAGGGCGAGTTGGTGATCGGCTCTGGCACGGATCAATACACCAGCTATTCGCAGCGCGGTGGGCTGCCGCTCATTGAACATACGGTCTCTGCGATTTGCGAGGTATTTCCGATATTCAACCGCATGCGCATGCTGCGCAAATGGGGCGGGATCGTGGACGTGACACCGGACCGCTCGGCCATTCTGGGCAAGACCCCGGTCAAGGGGCTCTACGTCAATTGCGGTTGGGGCACGGGCGGTTTCAAGGCGACCCCGGGGGCCGCGCATACGCTGGCCTATACTGTCGCCAAGGACGAGCCGCACCCGATCAACGCGCCTTTCACACTCGAACGTTTCACCACCGGCCGTCTGATCGACGAGGCCGCCGCGGCGGCTGTCGCGCACTGAGGAGACCCTGACATGCTTTTGATCCATTGCCCCTATTGCGACGATACGCTGCCGGAACTTGAATTCGCCTATGCTGGCGAGGCGCATATCGTGCGGCCCGAAGATCCCTCGAAACTCAGCGATGAAGAATGGCGCGATTTTCTCTTTATCCGCACCAATGTCAAAGGGCTCCATGCCGAGCGCTGGCGTCACATCAACGGCTGCGGGCGGTTTTTCAACGCCCTGCGCGACACGGTGAGCGACCGGTTCCTGACCACCTATAGAGCGGGCGAAGCCCGACCGGATATGACACAGCTGGAGGCAGCAGAATGACAAAGTTCCGCGTAACGGGCAAAGGCCGGGTCAACCGCTCAAAGCCCATATCCTTCACCTTCGAAGGGGAAACATTCGAGGGATTTGAAGGGGATACCGTCGCCTCCGCTTTGCTCGCCAATGGCGTGCATCTGATGGGGCGCAGTTTCAAATATCACCGCCCGCGCGGCGTGGTCACGGCAGGGTCGGAAGAACCCAATGCGCTGATCGGCACCACCCGGGGCAAAGGCCGGTTCGAGCCCAACACCCGCGCCACGATGCAGGAGATCTATCCTGGCCTGAAAACCGAGAGCCAGAATAAATGGCCGACGCTGGCCTTTGACCTCGGCGCGATCAATGACCGTCTCTACATGCTGTTTTCAGCCGGATTCTATTACAAGACCTTCATGTGGCCGCGCAGTTTCTGGGACTCGGTTTATGAGCCTTTCATTCGCAAGGCGGCCGGTCTCGGCAAGGCCCCGAGCGAGGTCGACCCCGACAGCTATGCCAGCCGCTATCTGCATTGTGACGTCTTGGTGGTGGGCGCGGGCCCCTCGGGCATCGCGGCGGCTTTGTCGGCGGGGCGGGCAGGGTCCAAGGTCGTGCTGGTGGATGAACACGCCGAGATGGGCGGCACGCTCTTGTCGGAGCCCTCGATCAACATCGACGGAAAAGACGCCTGGGATTGGTTGGAAACGGCGCTGGCCGAGCTTGACGGCCTGCCCAATGTGACACGGATGACCCGTACCACCGCGATGGGCTACTACCACCAGAACATGATCGGTCTGGTGCAAAAGCTGACCGATCATCTGGGCGATGTGCCCGATGGTGCGCCGCGTGAGCGGATGTGGCGGGTCCGGGCGCAGGAGGTCGTCCTGGTGCAGGGGGCGATTGAGCGGCCCATGGTCTTTCACGGCAATGACACGCCCGGCATCATGATGGCTGGCGCAGCGCAGACTTTCCTGAACCGTTTTGGCGTTCTGGTGGGCCAGAAGCCCGTCGTTCTGACCAGCCATGACAGCGCGTGGTACAGTGCCTTTGACATGGCGGATGCCGGGGCCAAACTCGTGGCCATCGTCGACACAAGGGCCGAAGTCTCTGCCGCTCTGGTGCAGCAGGCCATGAAACGCGGGATCGACACGCTGGTTGGGCATACCGCCACCGGCACGAAAGGGCGCCTGCGCGTCAAGGCACTGCGCGTCAACCCGGTGCGGCACGGGAACGTCGGCCCCGCAACGATGCTGCCCTGCGACGCGGTGTTGGTCTGCGGCGGCTGGACCCCCTCGCTGCATCTCTTTTCGCACACCAAAGGCTCCCTGCATTGGGACCCCGAGGCGAAAGTCTATCTGCCGGGGCATAAGACCGAAGACGTGCATATCGCCGGCGCCGGACGCGGCCTTTGGGGCATTGCCGCCGCGCTCGAAGATGGGGCGAAAGCCGGCAGCGACGCGGTGAAATCGCTGGGCCATATGACCGGCACGGCCACCTATGCGGTGACCGGCGACCGGGCCGGGACGGGGATCACGCAAAAGGAACTGCCGACCGACCGCAGCGCGGGCAAGGCGAAAGCCTTTGTCGATTTTCAGAACGACGTGACGGCCAAGGACATTCGCCTTGCGGTGCGCGAGGGCATGAAATCGATCGAACATGTCAAACGCTACACCACCAATGGCATGGCCACCGATCAGGGCAAATTGTCGAATATGAACGGGCTGACCATCGCCTCCGACGCGCTTGGCAAAGAGGCCCCGCAGGTCGGGCTGACCACCTTCCGACCGCCCTATACGCCGACGACTTTCGGCACTTTCGCGGGCTATCACAAGGGCAAGCATTTCGAAGTGACCCGGCGCACGCCGATTGACAGCTGGGCCGAAGAACAGGGCGCGGCCTTTGAGCCGGTGGCGCTGTGGCGGCGGGCCTGGTATTTCCCCCAGGCGGGGGAGGACATGCATAGGGCCGTCGCGCGCGAGTGCCGGGCAACCCGTGAGAATGTCGGTATTTTCGATGCCTCCACCCTCGGCAAGATCGAGGTCTCCGGCCCCGATGCGACCGAATTCATGAACCGGATGTACACCAACCCTTGGACGAAACTGGCTGTCGGTCGGGCGCGCTATGGTCTGCTTTTGGGCGAGGACGGGTTCATTCGCGACGATGGCGTGATTGGCCGGATGCGCGACGATCTGTTCCATGTCACCACCACCACCGGCGGTGCGGCGCGGGTGCTCAATATGATGGAGGATTACCTGCAGACCGAATGGCCCGACCTCAAGGTCTGGCTGACCTCGACAACCGAGGAATGGGCAACCATCGCACTCAATGGCCCCAATGCGCGCAAGCTGCTGGCGCCCTTCGTCGAGGGGGCCGATATCTCTGCCGAGGCACTGCCGCATATGTCGGTGGTCGAATGCTCTGTCGGCGGCTTCCCGGCGCGGCTCTTCCGGATCAGCTTTACCGGCGAGCTGGGCTTTGAGATCAACGTGCCCGCGCGCCATGGCAAGGCGCTGTGGGAAAAGCTCTGGGCGGCCGGTCAGCAATACGGCATCTGCCCCTATGGCACGGAAACGATGCATGTTCTGCGGGCCGAAAAGGGGTTCATCATCGTTGGGCAAGACACCGATGGCACGGTCACGCCGCTGGATGCGGGGATCGGCTGGGCGATTGGCAAGAAAAAGCCGGATTTCGTGGGCAAACGCTCGCTTGAGCGGCCCGATATCGTGGCACCGGGGCGCAAGCAATTGGTGGGCCTCTTGACCGATGACCCGAAAACGGTGCTGACCGAAGGGGCGCAGATCGTCGACGATCCGAACCAGCCCAAACCGATGAAGATGATCGGCCATGTGACCTCTTCCTATTGGTCCGAAGCGCTTGGCCGGTCGATCGCCATGGCGGTGGTCGAAGGCGGCTTCGACCGGATGGATCAGACGCTGCACATCCCGACAGAGGCCAACAGCACGGTCACGGCGAAAGTCACCTCAACCATGTTCTACGACCCCGCGGGCGACCGCCTGAAGGTCGAATAAGGAGGACGAGATCATGAATGCACCTGTTAATTCTTTCGATGCGGTCAGTGTCACACCGCTCCCGCCTGTGGCCCGGTTCAACCTGCGCATCGACCCCAAGGACCGCGCCGCCGCCGCCTCTGCCTTTGGGCTCAGCCTTCCCGCCAAGATCGGGGAGGGGGCGCAACAAGGCGACCGCGCTGCCTATTGCCTCGGGCCGGATGAATGGTTGCTCCATGCCGCGGAAAGCGACCAGCAGGCGATTGTCGCGGCCTTTGACGCGCTGCGCCCCGCGACGCCGCACAGTCTTGTGGTGATCTCGGACCGGGAGCTGAGCTTGAGCATCAAGGGGCCCGCCGCCGCCGAGCTGCTGTCTGTGGGCTGCCCCATTGACCTGTCGCGCCTGCCGATTGGCGGGGCCAAACGCAGCGTTTTCGACTATGCGCAGGTCGTGCTGATCCGGGACGCGGAGGAGGCTTTCCGCCTCGAAGTCTGGCGCTCCTACATGCCGCATGTGCAGGGCATCCTTGAGATCGCAATGCGCGAGTTTGCCGCCGGCCACTAAGGCTCTGCCACTTCCCCGACAATGCCGCGCCCCTGTGACGGGAGCGCGCTCTTCCCGAGTGTTTAAAAGGATATCTGTCATGCTTATGACCGTCGATAAAAACCAGATCACCGACACCGCCGTGGCCGATGCGGTCCGCCACGAGCTTGACCGGCAGCAAAGCCAGATCGAACTGATCGCGTCGGAAAACATCGTCAGCCGCGATGTTCTGCGCGCCCAGGGATCGGTGCTGACCAATAAATACGCCGAAGGCTATCCGGGGCGGCGCTATTACGGCGGTTGCGAACATGTGGATACGGTCGAACAGATCGCCATCGACCGAGTGAAGGAGCTTTTCGGCGCGGGCTTTGCCAATGTGCAGCCCCATTCCGGGGCGCAGGCCAATCAGGCGGTGTTTCTGGCCTTGCTGCAACCGGGCGACCGAATCATGGGGTTGGATCTGGCCCATGGCGGCCATCTGACCCACGGCTCGCCGGTCACCATGTCGGGCAAATGGTTCGATGTGGTCAGCTACGAAGTGTCCAAGGACGATCACCTGATCGACATGGACAATGTGCGCAAAGTCGCGCAGGAGACCAAGCCAAAGCTCATTATCGCCGGGGCATCGGCCTATCCCCGGCATATGGATTTCGCCGCCTTCCGCGCCATCGCGGATGAGGTGGGCGCCTATCTGATGGTCGACATGGCGCATTACGCGGGGCTGATCGCTGCCGGTCACTATCCGGACCCGGTGCCGCATGCGCATGTGGTGACCTCAACCACGCATAAGACCCTGCGCGGTCCACGCGGCGGAATCATTCTGACCAATGACGAAACCCTGGCCAAAAAGTTCAATTCCGCCGTTTTCCCCGGCAATCAGGGCGGGCCGCTGATGCATGTGATCGCGGCCAAGGCGGTGGCCTTTGGCGAAGCGCTCGCCCCGTCGTTCAAACAATACGCGCAGGAGGTGATCGCCAATGCGCGCGCGCTGTCCGAGGTGCTGGTCGCGGGGGGGCTTGGGGTGGTCTCTGGTGGCACGGATTGCCACATGGTGCTGGTCGATCTGCGCCCCAAAGGGGTCACCGGCAAAACCGCCGAAATCGCGCTGGAGCGGGCCGGGCTGACCTGCAACAAAAACGCGATCCCCTTTGACCCGGAAAAGCCTTTCGTGACCTCGGGCGTGCGGCTTGGCACCTCTGCCGGCACCACGCGGGGCTTTGGAGAGGCCGAGTTCCGTAAGGTCGGTGACTTGGTGCTGCGGGTGATCGACGCGCTGGCAGACAGCCCCGAAGGCGATGCCGAGGTGGAAGCCGCCGTTCTGAAAGAGGTGCAGGCGCTTTGTGCCGCGCATCCGATCTACGCCGAGGGCGTCTAGGCAGATGTTCCTGTCGGTTTTCGATATTTTCAAAGTCGGCATTGGCCCTTCATCGTCGCATACGATGGGGCCGATGACCGCCGCGGCGCGTTTTCTGGACGATCTGCGCGGCGCGGCGGAAAAGATCCCCGGCGCGGGCCGTCTGACCCGCCTCGGGGCGTCGCTGCATGGCTCACTGGCCTTTACTGGCAAGGGCCATGCGACCGACCGCGCGGTGATCCTTGGGTTGCTGGGCTATCTGCCGCAAACCCTTGACCCGGACGCCGCCGAAGAGTTGGAGGCCGAGGTGCGCGCCACCAGACGCATCAGCCCGCCGGGGCTGGGGGGCTTGGACTTTGATCCCGAGAGCGATCTGGTCTTTGACTATGGCCCCCCTTTGCCGGGCCATGCGAACGGGCTGGTGCTGCGAGCCTTTGATGAGCGCGGCAATCCCTATCTCACCCAGACCTATTATTCGGTCGGGGGCGGGTTTGTCGTGACGGAGGCGGAACTCAAGGCCGAGGCCGAAGCGAAAACACAGACGCTGAAGGCCGAACAGGCCGGGCGCGGCTACCCTTATCCCTTTGGCTCTGCGGCGGAGATGCTGGAGATGGGCAAGTGCTCAGGCAAGACCATCGCCGAGATGAAGCGGGCCAATGAATGTGCGCATCAATCCATTCAACCGCGCGAATTGTCGGCGCAGATCAAATCTGTCTGTGACGTGATGAACGCCTGTATCGACCGGGGGTTGGCCCTGGATGGCACCCTGCCGGGGGGATTGCGTGTCAAACGGCGGGCCAAAGCGATCCATCAGCAGCTGCTGGCCGAACGCGGCAGCAACCAGCGCCAACCCCATGCGTCGAGCGACTGGCTGTCGGTCTATGCCATGGCGGTGAACGAAGAAAACGCGGCGGGCGGGCGTGTCGTGACTTCGCCCACCAACGGCGCGGCGGGGGTGATGCCTGCCGTGGCGCGCTACTACCGCGATCATTGTCTTGGCGCGAGTGACGCGGGGCTGGAGACCATGATGCTGACCGCCGCCGCGATTGGCGGTCTGATCAAACACCGCGCTTCGATCTCGGGCGCGGAATCTGGCTGTCAGGCCGAGGTCGGCAGCGCCGCTGCCATGGCCGCCGGTGGGCTCTGTGCGGCTCTGGGCGGCAGCAATGCGCAGATCGAAAACGCGGCAGAAATCGCGCTGGAACATCATCTTGGCATGACCTGCGATCCGGTTGCGGGGCTGGTGCAAGTGCCCTGTATCGAACGCAACGGGCTCGGGGCCATCAAAGCGGTGAGCGCGGCCAGCCTCGCCCTGCGCGGCGACGGGACCCATTTCATGCCGCTCGACAATTGCATCGAAACCATGCGCCAGACCGGCGAAGACATGAACACGAAATATAAGGAGACGAGCCTTGGAGGCCTTGCCGTTAACCTGCCCGAATGCTGAACAACCAGCCACCGGCGACGCGCAAACCGCGCGGCGTTTCATCCTGACCCTGACCTGCAAGGCCGAGCCGGGGATCGTGGCGGCCGTGACCAATGTGCTGGCCGGGCAGGGCGCAAACCTTGTCGAAACGGCGCAGTTCTGGGACCGCCCGAGCGGCCGCTTCTTCCTGCGTCTCGCCTTTATCGGGGCCGAGGGGACAAGTGCCGCCAAGATCGAGGCCGCGCTCGCCCCGGTGGTCAGCCGCTTTGACATGCAGATGAACCTCACCGATGCGGCGCGCAAACCTCGGGTGCTGATCATGGTGTCGCGTTTTGACCACGCGCTGCTGCATCTGCTCTATCAGGTCCGCGTCGGCTGGCTGAACGCCGAGGTTGTGGGCGTGGTATCAAACCACGCCGACGCCGCGCGGGTGGCGGCGCAAGAGGGGCTGCCCTTTTACCATATCCCTGTCAGCCGGGACAGCAAGGCCGAAGCCGAAGCGGCGCTCATGCAGCTTGTCGAAGAGAGCAATGTCGATCTTGTCGTGCTGGCGCGCTATATGCAGGTGCTGTCTGACGATCTGTCGCGCAGGCTTTCCGGGCGGGTGATCAACATCCACCATTCCTTCTTGCCCAGTTTCAAAGGCGCCAAACCCTATCATCAAGCCCATGAGCGCGGGGTGAAAATGGTCGGCGCCACGGCGCATTACGTCACGGCGGACCTCGACGAAGGGCCGATCATCGAACAGGAGGCTGAGCGGGTGGTGCATTCGATGACGCCCGATGATCTGGTCGCCGTTGGCCGCGATATTGAATCGCGTGTTCTGGCGCGGGCGGTCAAATTGCACCTCGAAGGGCGGGTCATGCTGAATGGGCAACGAACGGTGGTGTTTTCATAGCCACGCAACCTGCGCGATGTGACGGTCGCGCAGATAAGGCTTTTCCCAGCGGGGCCTGCCGATAGACTGGGTATTTTAAGGTTTCCCATGACCCGACCATTGCTCTTTGCGTTGTATTTGATCGCGATTTTTCTTCAGGCAGGTGCCTATGGTCTGACCTTCCTGCTGCCACGGCTTTTCGACAGTTTCGGCGCCAATGAAAAAGTGGTCGGGAGCATGTTGTTCGCGACCACGATTGCGACCCTTGTGACGGTCTATTTCTCCGGCCATCTGTCCGATCTCTTTGGCCGCCTGCGCACCTTGAGCGGCGCCTGCCTTGCGATCTCGCTGTCGCTGTTTCTTTTTGGCTTGATAGACCGGGTGGGGATCGGACTGGTCCTCGCCAGCCTGCTGATGGGGTTTGGCTGGGGGCTGACCTATTCGCTCGGCCCGATTGTCCTGTCGCGGCTTGTCACAATGGCCGACCGGGTGCGCTATTTCACGCTTTTGTCGGCATTCAACATGGCCGGCTTTGGGCTCTCGCCGGTTCTGGCATCGGTCTTGGAAGGGGCGGGCTATTCGGTGCGTTTCGCCTTTCACCTGACCGCTGCGCTTTGCATCATCAGCGCGGTCCTGTTCTATCTGCTGGACCATCCGATCAAGGCCCATGCCATCAGCCCGCGCCCGGAAGCGCCGTCGCGCATCACCCGTCAAGCCTTGGCGGGGGTGATCAAATCGCGCTCCTTGCTGCCGATTGCGATGATCTGTCTGGGGGCAAGCGTTTTTGCCGGGATGATCAACTTCCAGACCGTTTTCGCAGATGCGCGCGGGCTGAACTATGCCAATTTCTTTCTGGTCTATACGGCGACGGTCGTCTTCTTCCGGCTGATCTTGGCGCGTTTCAAGGGCGGCGATAACCCCTATCGCACGATCGCTGTCTTGCTATGTGCCATGGGGGTGAGCGTGGTTTTGTTTATCTTTAGCAGCACCAGCGTGCCGCTTTATCTGATGGTGGCTGTGCTGTTCGGCATTGGCTACGGGGTGTCCTATCCGATCCTTGTCACCGTGGCGGCGAATGACGCCCGTGAAGAGCTCAATGCGCAGACCCTGCAACTCTTTGCGCTGACGTATTTTATCGGCATTTTCGGCTTCCCGCTGATCGCAGGATGGATGATCGTCGAGATCGGATCGCGGCCGCTGTTGATCCTGATCGCGCTGCTTGCTTTTACCGAAGCGACGATGGCCGTACGGCGCTCTCTCAGCTAGGCGCAGGGCGCGCATCTGTCGGATCTGCTGTCGGCCAAAGGTTGAAGCTTTCGCTCAGGGACCCATCTGATAGCAGAGCGTTTGGCACCAAAGGGCGATGCGTCTTTCCAGTGAGGCTGCCTTTGTACCAACGCCATTCCGAAGCCAAGGAGCCTACATGCAACCCCAATTGATCGCCGCTTTGATTCTGCTGCCCATCACGATCGTCTTTGTCTACGCAGGCATTCACGAGTACCGGCGCTATAAATCTGAGGGCAAAGCGACCTATGGGCTGGTCTATGACGAGGAAACCGGGACCACGCATGTGTCGGGCATCGCCGAGGATGAAGAGGCCTTTGATCCCGGTGACTTTGACCCCAATGATTACAACGATCCCGAAGCAAAATCGGACCCCGACCAGAGCAAGAGCTGACGCGCGCGCCTAGCGCGCTCTAACGATGCGCCACATCCAGCCAGATCGGCAGATGATCCGAGGCCTGCCGGGTCTGTGCGGTCTCAACCACGCCACCTTGGCGCACTTCCAGATGTTGATCCAATGCCATCCGATCGAGAAAGGCCACCGGCAGCCTTGCATGATAGCTCTTGCCCGGCGCGTGGATGGTAAAGCGTTTGGCCAGACGGCCCAAGCCGACCTTTTGCGACCATTCGTTCAGGTCACCGGCGATCAAGGTGGGGCAGGCGGCGCAGGCATCGAGATGGGCGATCATGGCGCTCAGCTGCTCTTTGCGCGAGGGGCGCAGCAGCCCCAGGTGCGAGGCAATGACGCGCAGCGGCCTGCCGCCAAGATGCAGATCAGCCACCATCGCCCCGCGCGGCTCGACCCCCGGCAGGGTCAGATGCGCGACATGGTCGACGCGCGTGGAGGGGCGGACCAGAATAGCATTGCCATGCCAGCCGATGCTGACTTCGCTCGGGGTCGGCACGGGGCGCAGGCCGGTGGCCTTCTCCACCTCCTCCAGCGGCAGGGCAGAAGGGCGCGGCGCGCGGCGGCGGTCGGCTTCTTGCAGGATCACCACATCGGCATGCAGGCTGCGAATGATCCGCATGATCCGCTCGGGATCGCGGCGCCGGTCGGTGCCCATGGCCTTGCGGATGTTATAGCTCACGATGCGGAGGGTCTGGGGGGCGACGGGCGGGATCATAGGATGGGCGCTCCTAGGCGGAACAGACCTTCGGCCACTTTGCGGAACAGGCCTGTTGGGGGTTTCTCCATGGCGCAATGTTCTGACAGATGTTCGAACCAATCACAAAGGCTGCCCACCGTGCCCGCGTCATAGATCAACAGCGTCACCTCGAAATTCAGCAACATGCTGCGCACGTCGAAATTTGCGGTGCCGACAAAGCCCATGTTGTCGATGACCCCGGCTTTGGCATGGATCATACCCGGCTGATAATAGAGCGCATGGCCGCCCGCCTCCTGGAGATCGCGCAGATAGGCGCCGCGGGCGAAATCGGCGAGCCGCTGGTTCGACCGGTCCGGCACCAGCACGCGCACATCGACCCCGCGCCGCGCCGCGATGGTAAGCGCGGCGCCAAGCGCCTCGGTCGGCACGAAATAGGGGGTGACCAACCAGATCCGCGATTCCGCGAGGTGGAGCGCCCGGATCAAACCATCATGCAGGGGGTCTTCGGCAATGTCGGGCCCGGAGGGCACCAGCTGCACCGTGGCATTGCCGCCGGTATGCGCGGGCACCATCGGCGTCGGTTCCAACTGCTCGCCGCTGGCCACCTCCCAGTCGGAGCGAAAGACATCCCCGAAACTCTGCACCGCGCGGCCCTCAAGCAGAAAGGCAAGATCGGCCCATCCGTCCTCAAGCGCCTTGGCGCCAAGATAATGCGCGCCGATGTTCATGCCGCCGGAAAATACACGCGCATCATCGGCGATGATCATCTTGCGGTGGTTGCGCAGGTTCAGATGGCCCGAGCCCGGCACTTGCAACAGCGGCGAATAAAAGCGCACATCGCCCCCCGCCGCCTGCAGCCGGCGCAGCGCGGCAGCCGGACCGCGAAAGGTGCCGAGCCGGTCCATCAGCAGGCGCACCTTCACCCCCGCCTTGGCCCGTTCGGTCAGCGCATCGACAAAGGCGACCCCGGTGGCGTCATTGCTCACGATATAGAAGAGCACATCCAGCCGTTTTTCAGCCCCGCGCACCAGCGCCATGACCGCCTCATAGGCCGCGACCGGATCGCCCAGCAGCCGCAGGTTCTGACCCGGCGCGGCGGCGGGCAGGCCGAAATGCTGCATCGTCGCATCCAGCGTATGCACCGGGCGCGGGGGCGGGCCGCCGGTGTCGCCTTTCAGGAAATGCACAGGGGAATAACGTGTCGACTGTTTGCGAAACCCCAGCCCCAGAAACAAAGGCACCGCGACCCAAGGCAGCACGATGATCGCGAGCAGCCAGGCCGCTGTCGACTGGGGGGTGCGCCGTTGTTGCAAAATCACGACCGCCGCAAGGAGCGTCAACAGGACGATTACGACGATTTCGAGATGGGTCATGATCCAGGACATATGCCGGTGTCTGCTCCTTAAGTCTGCCACATCAAGCAGATAACGCTTTGCGCGATAAGGCAAGCACATGACCGATGGGAACGTGGCCCGCGGGTGACCGACAATCATCCGACGCGGATGCGTGAAAAACCGATGTGCAGGGAAAACCGACTGTTCGGAATCACAATGAAGGCGAAATCCTGAGCGTAAAACCCGCCGCCCTGCAAGCAGTTTATCGCGGCCCGCCGCTCGCCAAGCGCCCCTTGGCCGATCGACCTGTTGCAAATGTGCGACAAAGCGCTGATCGCATTTCCGTGATGTGAAATTCCTGAAACCCAGACCTATATGGGACGTTGCGTGAGTGATCCTGCGCCAGTGAGCGTAGGCAATCACCTGTAACTAAGGAGCAGAACATGAAACGCATTACAACAATCTCCAGCCTTGCCCTGATCGCATCCGGCCTGGCCGGTGTCGCTACAGCCGGTTCTTTGGAAACCGCGCCTGTGGAAGCACCTGTCTACACCCCCGCGCCCACACCTGTTGCGACTGGTAGCGACTGGACAGGGTTCTACGGCGGTTTGCAGGTTGGCAACACCGATGTGGACAGCGATTCCGGTCTGCTGGACGGTGACGACACTTCCTACGGTGTGCACGCCGGTTACGACTACGACTTCGGTACATTCGTACTGGGTGGTGAACTCGACTATGACAAGACCGACATCGACCTCGGCACCAGCGGTGCAAATGTCGATTCCGTCGCACGTGCCAAGCTGAAAGCCGGTTACGACTTCGGCAACACGCTGGTCTATGCAACAGCCGGTGCGGCCCGTGCGGACACCAATGTTGGCGATGAAACCGGCCCCTTCGCCGGTCTGGGTGTGACTTATAAAGTGACCGATCAGTACACCATCGGTGGCGAAGTGCTTCAGCACAAGTTCGACGATGTTGGCGGCACATCCGGTAACGATCTGGACGCGACCACCATCTCGCTGCGCGGTTCCATGCGCTTCTAAAAAGGCGACGCGGGCATTCCCGCGTGGTCTATGGGGTCGGCTTCGACAGGAGCCGGCCCTTTTTCTTGCCCGCACTCCGAGCCCATTGCCCTGAAAGTTCGTGAAACGCGGGGCTTGGCGCAGGGCGGCGGGCTTGCTACAACCCCCATATGAACACCGCAACACTCATTATTTGCTGCATTACCCGCTGAGACATTCTCGCGGGCCGCTGTTCACGTCATTCCCATTCTGACAAAACTATGCCAAGCCCGCGTCACACCCGCGCAAGGACGCCTGCCCATGACCCGTGACCTGACGATCAAGCTGCACAACACCGCCACCCGGAAGAAAGAGGATTTCACGCCGATCGATGTGCGTGATGTGCGGATGTATGTCTGTGGCCCCACGGTCTATGACCGCGCGCATTTGGGCAATGCGCGGCCTGTGATCGTCTTCGATGTGCTCTACCGGCTGCTGCGCCATGTCTATGGGCCGGAGCAGGTGACCTATGTGCGCAACTTCACCGATGTCGATGACAAGATCAACGCCCGCGCCGCCGAAAGCGGGCGCAGCATTGGTGAGATCACCGCCGAGACAACCCAGTGGTATCTGGACGACATGGCCGCCGTCGGCGCGCTGGAGCCCGATCACATGCCCCGCGCCACGCAATATGTGCCGCAGATGGTCGCGATGATCCGGGGGCTGATCGACGATGGCTATGCCTATGAGGCCGAGGGCCATGTGCTGTTCCGGGTGCGCAAATATGCCGAATATGGCGCGCTCTCGGGACGCTCGGTCGACGATATGATCGCCGGCGCGCGGGTCGAGGTGGCGCCTTACAAAGAAGACCCGATGGATTTCGTGCTCTGGAAGCCGTCGGATCAGGGCACGCCGGGCTGGGAGTCGCCCTGGGGGCAGGGCCGCCCGGGCTGGCATATCGAATGTTCCGCCATGGCGCATGATCTTCTGGGCGAGCGTTTCGACATCCATGGCGGTGGCATCGACCTGCAATTCCCGCATCATGAGAATGAGATCGCCCAGTCGAAATGCGCGGGCCACGGTTTTGCGAACTACTGGCTGCACAATGAGATGTTGCAGGTGGAGGGCAAGAAGATGTCCAAGAGCCTGGGCAATTTCTTTACCGTGCGCGACCTGCTCGACCAGGGCGTGCCGGGCGAGGTGATCCGTTTCGTGATGCTCTCGACCCATTATCGCAAGCCGATGGACTGGACCGAGAAGAAACGTGAGGAGGCCGAGAAGACCCTGCGCAAATGGTATCTTCAGGCGGCGGAGGCTGAGGCCGCGACGCCGAGCCCGGAACTGCTGGCGCTTCTGGCCGATGATCTCAACACCCACGGCGCGCTGACCGAATGCCACCGGCTGGCGGGCGAGGGCGATACGGCGCGGCTGCGTGGGGCGCTGTCGCTGCTGGGGCTGATGGATGAACTGATCCCCGAATGGGCGGCGGTTCAGGCGCTGGACCTCACGGATGTCGAGGCCTTTCTCAGCGACGCCCGCGCCACCGCGATGGAAACCAAGGATTTCGCCGAGGTCGACCGGATCAAAAAGGCGCTGACCTCGGCGGGGGTCGAGGTGCAGATGAGCAAGGACGGGGTGAAGCTGACCCCACCGCCGGGCTTTGACCGGACCCAGCTGGAGGGGTTGTTGTGACCCGCGAACGTCTCACCCTCTATGACACCACACTCCGCGACGGGCAGCAGACCCAAGGGGTGCAGTTCTCCACCGACGAGAAACGCCAGATCGCCAGCGCGCTGGACGCGCTTGGGGTGGATTACATCGAAGGCGGCTGGCCCGGCGCCAACCCCACCGACAGTGCGTTTTTCGACGCAGCCCCGCCGACTGAGGCGCGGCTCACCGCCTTTGGCATGACCAAACGGGCGGGCATGTCGGCTGAAAACGACGACGTGCTGGCCGCCGTGCTGAACGCAGGGACGCGGTCGGTCTGTATCGTCGGCAAGACCCACGATTTCCACGTCAAAACCGCGCTTGGCATCACGCTGGACGACAATACCGACAATATCGCCAAATCCGTCGCCCATCTGGTTGCCCAAGGCCGCGAGGCATTGTTTGACGCCGAGCATTTCTTTGACGGCTATAAGGCCAACCCGGACTATGCCCTCACCGCCATCCGCGCCGCCTATGACGCGGGCGCGCGTTGGATCGTGCTCTGCGACACCAATGGCGGCACGCTGCCCGCCGAGATTGCCCAGATCACCCGCGATGTCATCGCCGCCGGCATCCCCGGCGACCGTCTGGGCATCCATACCCATGACGACACCGAAAACGCCGTCGCCTGCACGCTGGCCGCTGTTGACGCGGGCGCGCGGCAGATCCAAGGCACGCTCAATGGGCTGGGCGAGCGCTGCGGCAATGCCAATCTCACCACGCTGATCCCGATCCTGCTGCTGAAAGAGCCCTATGCCAGCCGCTATGAGATCGGCGTCACCCATGACGCGCTGCGCGGGCTGACCCGCACCAGCCGGATGCTCGATGAGATCCTCAACCGTGTGCCAATGAAACAGGCGGGTTTCGTCGGCTCTTCGGCCTTTGCGCATAAGGCGGGGCTGCATGCCTCCGCCATCGCCAAGGACCCCAGCACCTATGAGCATATCGACCCGGCGCTGGTCGGCAATACCCGCATCATCCCGATGTCGAACCAGGCCGGACAATCCAATCTGCGCAAACGGCTGAGCGATGCCGGGCTGGCGGTCGCAAAGGGCGACCCGGCCTTGGGCCGCATCCTAGACGTGGTGAAAGAGCGCGAGGCGCAGGGCTATGCCTATGACACGGCGCAGGCGAGTTTCGAGTTGATCGCCCGCGACGTCATGGGCCAGCTTCCGCAGCTTTTTGACGTCGAACGCTACCGCGTCACGGTTGAGCGTCGGCGCAATGCTGAAGGCCGGATGGTCAGCCTGTCGGAAGCGGTCGTGGTGGTCGAGGTCGATGGCGAAAAACGCCTCTCGGTCTCGGAATCGCTCGACGAAGACGGCGCGGACCGTGGCCCGGTCAACGCGCTGTCGAAAGCCTTGGCGAAGGACCTCGGCAAATACAGCAGCCTGCTCGACGACATGCGATTGGTTGACTTCAAAGTGCGCATCACCCAAGGCGGCACCGAAGCCACCACCCGTGTCATCATCGACAGCGAAGACGGGCAGGGGCGGCGCTGGTCCACCGTGGGCGTCAGCGCCAACATACTCGATGCCTCCTTTGAGGCGCTGCTTGATGCCATTCGTTGGAAACTGATCCGGGACCGCGCTGAATGACCGACGACGATATGACCGCCTTTTTCACGCTCCACCGCGATCTGCCGCGGGAAGGGCCGGGGGAGCCTGCGGATGTGACATGGGCGCTTGATCAGGTCGATCTGCCCGCCCGGGCCGAGATTGCCGATGTGGCCTGCGGCCCCGGCAGCGACATCGGCGCTTTGCGCGCGGCAGTGCCGCAGGGCCATGTGACTGCGCTGGACAAGACCGCGCATTTCGTGGACGCCGCGCGGGGCCGCTTTGTGGCCGACGCCAATGTCACCCTGCTGCGCGCCGATATGGCCCGGATCGCCAATCACTACGATCTGATCTGGTGCGCCGGGGCGGTCTATTTCCTCGGCGTGACCGAGGCGCTGACCCGGTGGCGCAAATCGCTGCGCGAGGGCGGTGTCGTGGCCTTTTCCGAACCCTGCTGGCTGACCGATAGCCCCTCTGACGAGGCCCGCGCCTTCTGGGCGGAATACCCCGCGATCAGCGATGGGGCGGGGATTGCTGCGCGGGTGAAGGCCGCGGGCTATGAGGTGATCGCCACCCGGCTTCTCTCAGACGAAGCCTGGGAGAACTATTATACCCCGTTGGAGGCGCGGATCGAAAAACTGCGCCCCGGCGCGGATGCGGAACTGACCCAGGTCTTGGACGAGGCCGAAGCGGAAATCGCCGGCTGGCGCGCGCATCGGGATGAATTTGGCTATCTGCTGACCGTGGCCCGCCCCCTATGAGTTTCGACGCCGACCTCACCGCCTGCGCCGCCATGGTCGAACGCGCCGACCCCTGGCGGTTTCGCGCCGCCATGGCGGCTCCCTTGGAAACCCGTAAGCTGCTCTTCCCGCTCTATGCCTTCAACGTCGAAGTCGCCCGCGCGCCTTGGGTCACGCAGGAAACGATGATCGCCGAGATGCGCTTGCAATGGTGGCGCGATGCGCTTGAGGAGATCGCCGAGGGCAAGCCGGTGCGCCGCCATGAGGTCACCACGCCGCTGGCCCGCGCGATCACGCCCGATGACGCGCGGCTGCTCGATGAGCTCGTCGCCGCCCGCCGTTGGGATATCTACAAAGACCCTTTTGAGGACGAGGCGCATTTCGAGCGCTACATCGACCAGACCGCCGGTCACCTGATGTGGGTCGCCGCGCGCCGTTTGGGCGCGGAGGATGAAACCACCGTGCGCAACGCGGCCTATGCGACCGGCATTGCCGCATGGCTCTGTGCGATCCCCACGCTGGAGGAAGCGGGCCGGGTGCCCTTGCTCGACGGCACATCGAAAGCTGTCTCGACCTTGGCGCAAGGCGCGCTTGCGCGGCTCAGGGCGGCCCGCGCCAATCGGGGGAACATCCCGAGCGAGGCGCAGGCGGCGCTCTTGCCTGCGGCCCATGCCGGTCCGGTGCTGAAGGCCGCCATCGCCCATCCGGGGAAAGTGTCCGAAGCCGCTTTGCCCGACCCGCGCCGCCATTTCGCGCTGCGGGCGCTGGTCTCGCGCTGGTAGTTGGTCCTTAAGTCAGTAGCCGGGCCTCAGGTCAGCCGCGCCTCACGCCGCTTGCGCATCACCAGCCAGATCAGCGAACCACCGGCAAGGATCAGGAAAGGCACCATGGCAAGGTTCACCGCCGCCCAGCCTTCTTGCGCGGTGCCCCCCGAGCAGTTCATCAGCCCGCCCGAGGCCAGCGAGGCCACGGTCACCCCGCCAAAGACCAGCAGATCGTTCAACCCCTGCATCCGGCCCCGCTCATGCGGCTCATGCGCGCCGGCAAGCATCGTGGTGGCGCCGATGAAGCCAAAGTTCCAGCCCAGCCCGAGCAGGATCAGGGCAACAAAGAAATTGCCCAATTCGACCCCCTGCAAAGCCACCAGACCAGCCGCCGCGAGGATCGCAATGCCCAGCCCCATGATCCGCTCCACGCCAAAGCGCGAGATCAGATGGCCGGTAAAGAAAGACGGCGCGAACATCGCCAGCACATGGCCGGTCACCACATAGCCCGCGTTGTCCTGGCTATAGCCACAGCCCACCACCGCCAGCGGGGTGGAGGTCATCACGAGGTTCATCAGCGCATAGGACACCATGGCACAGATCACCGCCACGGCGATACGCGGCGTGGTCAGCAACTCCCAGCGGCTACGGCCCCGGGGCGCGTCATGCGCGGGCAGGGGCGGCTTGGGAATGTCGAGGAAAAGAAACAAGAGCGCGCCGATCACATTCACCAGCACCACGGCGATATAGGTGCCCAGAAACGGCACGACAAAGCTCTCAGAGGTGGCATTGGCCAGCTGCGGCCCCAGAACCGCCGAGACCAGACCGCCGCCCATGACATAGGAAATCGCCTTGGGCCGGAAGGCGTCAGAGGCCGTGTCGGCGGCGGCAAAACGGTAGAACCCTTGCGCTGACATATAGACACCCGTCAGCAAAGAACCGGCGAGGAAGACCGGAAAGGAGGCGAGGTAGAGGCCGTAGGCCGCGAGCGCCGCGCCCGCCGCACCGCCCAATGCGCCAAGAAAGAACCCTGCACGCCGGCCAAAGCGTTGCATGATCGCCGAGACTGGCGTGGCCGAGAGCATGGAGCCCAGAACGATCATCGAGATCGGCAAGGTCGCAAGACAGACATTGGTGGCCAGTGATTGGCCGGCCAGACCGCCGACCAGAAAAATCATCGGCATCTGCGCCCCAAGGAAAGCCTGCGCTGCCACCAGCACCGCCACATTGCGGCGCGCACGTCTGTCGTCGATCATGTCACTATTCCTCACTTGCCGCCAAGGCGTAGCCCTGCGCGCAGATAAGGGCAAGTGCGGCAACTGTTTTTGCAAGCCGGTGAGGAAAGCGACGCGGGCGGGGCCGGTTGGCGCTTGCGCCCCGGGGGAAGCTCGCAGAAGATCGCGCTGATGACCACAAGCCGCGCCTTTCCCCTGAACCTTTTGCTCCTCGCTGGCAGTGCCGAGGCGCGTGACCTGGCCGAGCGTCTTTCGGGAGCAGGCCACCGGGTCACGACATGGATGACCGAACCGCCGCGCAGCCCGGCCCCGATGCCGGTGCCGGTCCAATTGCGCGACCCAAAGGACAGCGCGGCCCTGCGGCGGGATATGGCGGCCTATGACGCGGTGCTCGACCTGAGCCATAGCTTTGATGCGGCACTGAGCCGGGCGGGCTTTGCTGCCGCCACGGCACTGGGCCTGCCCTATATGCGCTTTGAGCGCCCCGCATGGCCCCTAAACGCCCCTTCGATCACAGCCGCCCCGGGCGTGGCAGAGGCCGCGCGTGCCATTCCCATGGGCGCCCGGGTGTTTGCCGCCACCGGATGGGCCAGCCTGCCGGACTTCCTGCCATTTCAAGGCAGCCGCCTGATGCTGCGTCAGACCCACCGCCATGAGCGGCCTGCGCCCTATGATTTCGTCGATCTGGTGTTTGGCGATCCGCCTTTTGTCACCGAGGCAGAGATAGCCCTGTTCCGCGCCCTTTCCGTCGATCTGCTGATCTGTCGCAATCTGGGAGGCAGGGCCAGCCGGCCCAAGGTCGACGCCGCAGTGGCGCTTGGGCTGCCGATCATTCTGATCGACCGGCCGGCGCGGCCCGCAGATGCGCCGCGTGTGGAGACCCTTGACGCCATGATCGACTGGGTGGCGCAGCTATGACCGCCCATCCCCCGATCACCTGTGACGCCGATGTGGCCGAAGGGGCGCGGTGGCTGGCCGCAATCGAGCCTCGCTTTGCCGCCGCGCTCGACCAGACCGGCCCGCTGCCGCTGCGTCTGCGCGCGCCGGGGTTTGCCGGGCTGCTCGACATTATCGTGAGCCAGCAGGTCAGTGTGGCTTCGGCCAGAGCGATCCATGCGCGGCTGCTGGCGGCAGGGCTGACTGATCCGGCTGAGGTCGTCGCCGCCAGAGAGGCGGGGCTGCGCGCGGCGGGGCTTAGCCGTCCCAAAGCGCGCTATGTGCTGGCCTTGGCCGAGCGGGAGTTTGATTTCGACGCGCTCACCCGATTGTCAGACGCCGAGGCCTCCGCCGCTTTGACGCTGATGCCTGGCATCGGCCCCTGGACCGCGCAGGTCTATGTCATGTTTTGCCTTGGCCGCCGCGACATCTTCCCGGCAGGCGATCTGGCCTTGCAAGAAGCGGCCCGCGCGCTCTTTGACCTGCCGGCACGCCCGACGCCGAAAGAGCTCGCCACCCTGGCCGCCGCATGGTCACCCTGGCGCTCGGTTGCGGCCCGGCTGCTCTTTGCCTACTACCGGGTGTTGAAACAAAAGGAAGGATTGTCATGACACGGGTTTTGAACGCCGAGCGCCGCGCGCCGGTCTCTGGCACCACACGGTCGGTGGTGGTGTTCCTGCATGGCTATGGGGCCAATGGGGCGGACCTGCTGGGGCTGGCCGATCCGCTGGGCGAGCATCTGCCCGACACGCTTTTCGTGGCTCCCGACGCGCCCGAAGCCTGCGCCGGGGCGCCCATGGGGTTCCAATGGTTCCCGATCCCCTGGATCGACGGCTCATCCGAAGAGGAATCGATGCGCGGCATGATGAGCGCGATCGAAGACCTCGACGCCTTCCTCGATGCGCTGATGGTGGATGAAGACGTGCTGCCCGAACAGGTCGTGCTCTTCGGCTTTTCCCAAGGCACGATGATGGCGCTGCATGTGGCCCCGCGCCGCGAGGATGCGGTGGCGGGTATCGTCGCCTTCTCGGGCCGTCTGCTCAACCCCGAAGCGCTGGCCGAAGAGGCGCGGGTCAAGCCGCCGGTGCTGCTGGTTCATGGCGACGCCGATGATGTGGTGCCGCCGCAGTCCCTGCCGCAGGCCGCCGAAGCGCTGCAAGAGGCTGGCTGGCAGGACGTCTATGCCCATGTCATGAAAGGCACCGGCCATGGCATCGCGCCCGATGGGCTGAGCGTGGCGCTGGCCTTCATGCGCGACAAACTGGGGCTTTAACCCTTCAACTCATCCCAGAGCCAAGGTTCGGCGAATTCGACCGAATTGCCAGCCGGGTCGCGCACATAAAGCGAGCGCGCCCCGTTTGGCCAATCGAACTGCGTGTCGATCGTAACGCCAGCGGCGCGCAGCCGGGTCTCCATCCGGGCGATCTCCGCGCGATCCATCGCAAAACACACATGCCCCGGGCCTTGCGCCCCATGCGGTGGCACCGGCATCTTGGGGTTGCCCGGCGGCTGCGCCGTGGCGGTGGGGTTGAAGATCAGCAAGACCGAGGGGCCAAGCGCAAAGAACATATGCCGCCCCGGCACTTCTTGAAACAGCTGCAAGCCCAGCTCTTCGCGGTAGAACTGCCGCGCCTTGTCGAGGTCATCAACATATAGCGCCGCTTCCAGCAGGGCGCGCGGGGCGGGGGCGTCCGGTAAAGGGTCATCAGTCATGCGGCAAGGGTAGCAAACTCTGCCGATCTGTCACCTCCCTGTCGTATTTCACCTGCAAAATGGCGGGGATCCCGAAGGATCAGCTTTATCTTGCCAGAGCGCATAGGCGTTATATAGTAAAGTAAACGGGCAGAGGACGCGACCAGATGGACGGCGATTTCAGGACCGAATTTACCCGCCAGCCGGCGGCGTTGAGACACCGCCCCGCGCTGGTGCTCAACGCGGATTATCGGCCCTTATCCTACTACCCTTTGTCGCTCTGGCCCTGGCAGGAGGCCATCAAGGCCAAATGGCTCGACCGGGTCGAGATCGTGGCGGAATATGACGATGTGGTGCGCAGCCCCTCGACGGTGATCAAAATCCCCTCCGTTGTCGTCCTGAAGGACTATGTCAAACCTCAAAAGCGCGTGGCCTTCACGCGCTTTAATTTATTTCTGAGGGATGAATTTCGCTGCCAATACTGCGGCGCGCGGGGGGATCTGACCTTTGACCATGTGGTGCCACGCGCCGCCGGCGGCGTGACCAGCTGGCAAAATGTCGTGGCGGCCTGTAGCCCCTGCAACCTGCGCAAGGGCTCGCGCCCGCTGCACCGGACCGGGCTTTCCTTGCGCAAACCGCCGCGCCAGCCGGGGGCGGAAGAGTTGCGCAACATGGGCCGCAAATTCCCGCCCGGCCATCTGCATGAAAGCTGGATGGACTTCCTCTATTGGGATGCCGAGCTCGAAGCCTGACCCATTTTCTTGGGCGGAAAGGCGTTCGGAGGGGCCGGGGGGCCGCAAGCCCGCCTGCGTCAGATATCTAATTCGACCCAGATCGGCACATGGTCCGAGGGTTTGTCCCGCCCGCGCACATCGCGGTCGATCTGACAATCGCGCAGCCGGTCCGCACAGGCCGGCGAGAGCAGGAAATGGTCAATCCGAATGCCATTGTTGCGGTTCCAGGCCCCGGCCTGATAATCCCAGAATGAATAATGCCCCGGCCCCTGGGTCCGTGCGCGGAAGGCATCGGTGAGCCCGAGGTTCACCAACCGCCGCCATGCCGCCCGCGATTCCGGCCGGAACAACGCGTCCTCGCGCCAGCTCTCGGGTTTGGCGGCATCTTCGGCCTGGGGAATGATGTTGTAATCCCCGGCCATGAGAAAAGGTGTCTCTTCGGCCAAAAGCCTCTCGGCACGGGCCTGAAGCCGCGCCATCCAGGAAAGCTTGTAGTCATATTTCGGCCCCGGCACCGGGTTGCCATTGGGCAGGTAGAGCCCGCAGATCCGCAGCGCCATGTCCTCGCCCACCACGGTGGCTTCGATCCAGCGCGCCTGATCGTCGGCGTCATCCCCCGGCAGGCCACGGGTGACATCCTCCAGCGGCAGTTTGGACAGGATCGCGACACCGTTAAAGGATTTCTGGCCATGGGTTTCGACGTTATAGCCCCGCTCTTCGAGCATCTCGCGGGGGAAGGCGTCATCGACCGATTTGATCTCCTGCAAGACAACGACGTCAGGCTGCGCTTCGTCCAGCCACTCCGGCAAAGCCGTGGCGCGTGCTTTGATCCCGTTGATGTTGAAACTCGCGATCTTCATCTTCGCCTCCGTCCTGCTACCTGACCGCTATCGCGCAAACGACGGCATGGGGCAAGGGCGGAAGCGGCCTCTCCTTCAGGGTGATTCGGTGCGTCATATTCGCGCTCAACGGGAACAATCAGGGCTGGGACGCTTGGATTGTCCTGACCTACCCCTGTGGATAACTGTTTTTCTGGGCGGGGGCACCTCTATGTTCTGGGGGAGGGCCGCGACCTCTAGGACGACGCTAATGTGGACAAATCCAGCAAGACAATATCGGTGGCAAAAAAATCTTGGCGCAACACGCTGAGGCTGCATCAATGGATGCACTACATCTTTAGATTGCAAAATGAGATTTGGAGGAGACCCCTATGACCCAACGTGCAGTACAGACTTCCGCCCGCCATAGCATGCATCTGCCAAGCGCCGGAACCATGGATCATGGCGCTGGTGTGGAAATGTTCACCACCGGGCTGTGCCGCCCGGGCAGCGAGATGCTGCTGGGCGATGGGGTGGCGCTCTTCACCACCGGGCTTCAACGCTGGGAGGCGCGCATGGCCTGCGGCGGCGGTGTCGGCCTTTTCACCACCGGTTTGGCGTAAATCAGGAACCAGAGAGCGGGTCGCATGGCGATCCGCTTTCGATATCGGAGGCTTGTGATGACCAATGTCGTGCGACTCAGACCTGCGGATGAAAGGGATGACAGCAGCCACGCGCGGCTGATCGAGGCGGTTGCAACCCGGCGGCGGCCCCTGGGGGATGTCTTTTGGCTCAAGGAGAATGCCGAGCTTCTGGGGGCGCTGGCCTCTTTGGGGGCTGAACTGGACACAGCGGCGCTGGCGCCTCTCGTCGGGTTTCATGCGGACGCCTGCGCAACCCTGCGGGACTATCCGCAGTATTACCGGTTCATCCTGTCAATCGCGCTCGATCTGGAGGATCTGGGCCTGCCGCAAACCCAAGCGGCAAAGCTCTGTGCGCAGGTTGACCGGGCCGGATTGCTGCAGGCGGAACTGTCGGATTTGCAGCGCGCCGAAGCGCGGCGCCTGTTGCGGCGCCGGGGTGTCGGGCCGCGCGTCGATCAGGGCGCGCTCGGCATGCGGCTGCGGCGCTTTATCGGGCGCAGCGGCACTTTCGCGCTGCCCAACCGCAAAGCCGCCTATGAGTTGACGCATATCGTCTATTACCTGTCTGACTATGGCCGTCAGGCTCCCGATCTCCCTGCGGCGGCTCTGGTCAGTCTGGAATATACCGGGCTCTTGGCCTTTCTGGACCAGGACATGGACCTCTTGGCCGAAGTCTGTGCCGCGCTGCGCTTTGCAAAGGCCACACCCAGCCCGCTCTGGGAGGCGGCAGTTGCCAAAGCGCATGGCGCCTGTCTGATCGAAGCCGGTGGTGATGCATCGCAGGACGATGATTTCCACGAATGGCTGGTTACAGGATGGGCCACACGGATCGCGGGGCGGGCGCTGCCGCAGCAGCGGGTGCCGACAGGAGCGCTGCGCTTTCACCGCAACCCCGGTGCCGGCGGCGCGCTGCGGTCCCTGGCGGTCTGCCTGCGCGATATGGGCAACGCGCGCAGCGCTGATTGGGGCCGGATGCGTGCTGAGGTGCTGCCCTATCTGGGTGCGGACAGCCATGCGGTTCTGGCGGCGGCCGAACGCTCAAGCCCGCGTTTTGGGGAATTTTTCGAAGGGTTCGCCCGGGTCACCGTCCAATAGGCGCCCCCGGCGGGTCACATGGAAAAGGACGTCCCGCAGCCGCAGGCGGCCGTGGCATTGGGGTTTTCAATGGTAAACCGTGCGCCGATCAGCTCTTCGGTAAAATCGATCACCGCATCGGCCAGAAACGGCAAAGAGACACTGTCGACCACTACCTTCTGGCCCGATCCTTCGAGGATCAGATCATCTTCGGCGGGTTCATCCAGCGCGATCTCATACTGAAACCCCGAACATCCGCCGCCTTCGACAGCGACGCGCAGGGCTTTGCCTTGGTCCGCGGCCCCGATCTCGGCAAGGCGTTCAAAGGCGCGGGGGGTGACTTTGGGGGGCAGGTTCATCTGCAAGGCTCCGATGCATCGGTTTTCTTCTGGCTTCACCTAACATATAGAAAGCGTAAGGACAGGTCACAAGGACCGCAAAGAGGACCAGCCGCAATGCGCGCAGATTTCGCCTCCGATCCGGACACCGCCAGGGGACGGCTGGTGCCCGAGGAGGAAAGCACCTTCCGCTCCTGCTTTCAGCGGGACCGGGACCGTATCATTCACGCCTCCGCCTTTCGGCGGTTGAAACACAAGACGCAGGTCTTTGTGGAACATGAGGGTGATTATTTCCGCACCCGTCTGACCCATTCCATCGAGGTGGCACAGGTGGCCCGGACCATCGCCGGGGCGCTGCGCCTCAATGGCGAGCTGACCGAGGCCGTGGCGCTGGCCCATGATCTGGGCCACACCCCCTTTGGCCACACCGGGGAGGACGCGCTGCACGCGCTGATGCAGCCCTATGGCGGCTTTGACCACAACGCACAGGCGATCAAGATCGTCACCGCGCTGGAGCGCCATTACGCCGAGTTCAACGGGCTGAACCTCACCTGGGACACGTTGGAAGGCATCGCCAAACACAACGGCCCGGTGACGGGTGATCTGCCCCATGCGCTGGCGGAGTATAACGCACGGCATGATCTGGAACTGCACACCCATGCCAGCGCCGAGGCGCAGGTGGCGGCGCTGTCGGATGACATCGCCTATAACAACCACGATCTGCACGACGGGCTGCGCGCGGGGCTCTTCACCGAGGCCGAGATCGCCGAACTGCCGATGGTCGGCCCGGCCTATGCCGAGGTGGACCGCCTCTATCCCGAGACCGATTCCTACCGCAGACGGCATGAGGCGCTGCGGCGGGTTTTTGGCGTGATGGTGAGCGATGTGATCGAAACCTCGGCGGCCCTGCTGAAAGCCTCCGGGGCGCGCAGGCCGGATGACATTCGCCATCTGGGCCAGCCGGTGATCCGCTTTTCCGATCCGGTCTGGCGCGACCTGCGCCAGATCCGCGAATTTCTCTTTACCCGCATGTACCGCGCCCCTTCGGTAATGGCGCAGCGCGAGAAGGTGACCAAAGTGGTCGAAGACCTCTTCCCGCTGTTCCTGTCGCAGCCCGACCTCTTGCCGCGCCACTGGGCCGATGCGGTGGCGGCGGCGCAGGATGAGGTGACACTGGCGCGGATGGTGTCGGATTACATCGCCGGGATGACCGACCGTTTCGCGCTTCAGGAACATGCGCGGCTCTTTGGCAGCGACCTGCGGGATTTCCGCTAGATGCATGTCTTTCGCCGGTCTGGGGGGCATGCTATCCCTGAGGCGATCAATAGGTGACCCATGATACAGACCCCGGTTCGAGCCGATAGCCTTGCCCAAGACGCGACCTTTGCGGTCCTCGGCGCCTGCCAAACGCCGGGGCCGGCGCTGGCACAGCGGGCGGCGGGGCTGGGGGCCGGGGTGATCGCGATGGACCGGGACCCGGTGGGACTGGCGAAGGTCGTGGGCACCGCACCCGACAAGATCGAAGGTCTGGCGCTGGTCGGCGGCCCGGTCGCGCGGCTGGAGCCGCTGCGCCAGACATGGGGCGATACACCTTTGCATATGGTGCTGAACCTGACACCGCTTGAGCCGGCGGATACAGACAACGGCGGCATTGACGGGCAGATCCGCGGGCTGTCAGCGCTGATGCGGGCCCTGGGGCGCGGTTTGGCCGCAGGGCAGGGGGCGGTTGTCACCCTGCTTGAGCGCCCGCAGCAGCCGCTGGCGCTGAACGCCCATGGCATGATCGCCGCCGTTGCCGCGGCCAATGAGGCACTGGCGCAGGTCTTTGCCCCGCGCGGCATGCGCTTTTACACCGTGACCGTGCCTGAGGGGCAGGCCGAACTGGCGGTGGAAACGGCGCTTTTCCTCGGCGCCACCGCAGGGCGGCGGCTCCGAAGTGGGCGGATCGATCTGGACTAGGCCCGCGCCGCCTGCCGCGCGAACAGCTGTTTCACCCGCCCCGGCGCCGCTTGATTGACTGCATCCCCGCAGATGATAAACGGACGGGGAACAAGGATACCCGACATGAACCTATTTGCCGAAATTCGCCATCTGATCATCACCACGCTCGAAAACATGATCGCGCAGGATGCTCTGCCGTCGACGTTGAACTTCGATCCGATCACCGCCGAGCCGCCGCGCGACCCCGCGCATGGGGATATGGCCACCAACGCCGCGATGGTGCTGGCAAAACCCGCGGGCATGAAGCCCCGCGACATTGCCGAGGCGCTGGCCGCACAGCTGTTGCAAGATCCGCGCATCACCTCTGCCGAGGTTGCCGGGCCGGGGTTTTTGAACCTGCGGCTGGCGCCCTCGGTCTGGCAGAATGTGGCCCGGCAGGTGCTGTCGCAGGGGACCGATTTTGGCCGCGCGATCCTTGGTGCGGGGCAGCGGGTGAACGTGGAATATGTCTCGGCCAACCCCACCGGCCCGCTGCATGTGGGCCACACGAGGGGCGCGGTCTTTGGCGATGCGCTGGCCAGCCTGCTCGATTTCGCGGGCTATGACGTCACGCGGGAATATTACATCAACGATGGCGGCGCACAGGTCGATGTGCTGGCGCGGTCGGTCTATCTGCGCTACCTCGAAGCCAATGGCAAAGAGGTCGCTTTCCCCGATGGCACCTACCCCGGCGACTATCTGATCCCGCTGGGCGAAGCGCTGGCCAAAATGTATGGCGACAAGCTGGTCGACCAACCCGAGAGTGAATGGCTCGACCATATTCGCGAGTTTGCCACCGACGCGATGATGAACCTGATCCGCGACGACCTTGCGGCACTGGGCGTCGAGATGGATGTCTTCTACAGCGAGAAATCGCTCTATGGCACCGGCCAGATCGAAGCGGCGATTGCCTCGCTCGAAGCCAAAGGCCTGATCTACGAAGGGGTGCTGGAGCCGCCGAAGGGCAAGAAACCCGAAGATTGGGAGCCGCGCGAACAGACCCTGTTCAAGTCCACCGAACATGGCGATGACGTCGATCGCCCGGTCAAGAAATCCGACGGCTCCTGGACCTATTTCGCCCCCGACATCGCCTATCACTACGACAAGATCAGCCGCGACTTCGACATGTTGATCGACGTTTTCGGCGCGGATCATGGGGGCTATGTCAAACGCATGAAGGCGGCGGTTTCGGCGCTCAGCGACGGCCATGTGCCGCTCGACATCAAGCTGACGCAGCTCGTGAAGCTCTTCAAGAACGGCGAGCCCTTCAAGATGTCCAAACGGGCAGGGACGTTCGTGACCCTGCGCGATGTCGTCGATCAGGTGGGCCCGGATGTGACGCGTTTTGTCATGCTGACGCGCAAGAACGACGCGATGCTCGACTTCGACTTCGACAAGGTGCTGGAGCAAAGCCGCGAAAACCCGGTCTTCTACGTCCAATACGCCCATGCGCGCGTTGCCTCGATCCTGCGCAAGGCCGAAGAGGCGGGCATCGAGGTGGCGGATGCGACGCTGTTGGAGGCTGACCTCACCAAACTCGACCATGAGGCCGAGATCGCCTTGCTGCGCAAGGTCGCGGAATGGCCGCGTCTGGTCGAAACCGCCGCGCGCAGCAATGAGCCGCACCGGGTGGCCTTTTACCTCTATGAACTCGCGTCGGATTTCCACAGTCTTTACCATCTGGGTCGGTCCGAGGACGGTTTGCGCGCGTTGCAAGAAGGGGACGCTGCCACGTCGCAGGCAAAAATTGCGCTGTCGCGTGCCGTTGCGATTGTAATCGCGGCGGGTCTTGGTATTCTCGGCGTCACACCGGCGCAAGAGATGCGATAACCGCACCAGCGCGCCGAAAACAGGCAACCCCAAGACAGACCCGCGTGGCGATGTATCACGTCGGGCAAAGAGGCAGAGATGGCAGATTTCACGTCTTCCCCGACGATGACGGGCTACGCGCCCGATTCCACGCAGGAATACGCAGTAGAAACCGGGCCTAAGGCATTGACAGCGCTCACCAATATCGCGGGTGCGGCGGTGTCGCTGGCGCTTGTCGCGGGGATCGGTGTCTGGGGGTACAAACTGCTTGTGCGCGATGTGACCGGCATTCCCGTGGTGCGTGCCGTGCAGGGTGAAATGCGCGTCCGCCCCGAAGAGCCGGGCGGTGAACTGGCCCGCCATCAGGGGCTTTCCGTCAATGTCGTCGCCGCCGAAGGCAGCGCCGGCCGCCCCGCCGATCAGCTTCGCCTCGCACCCACGCCGATGGAGCTTCAGGCCGAGGATCAACCGGTTCAAGTGGCCATGGCGGCGGCGAAGAGCCAGGACGCGGGCGCAGAAGACGCGCCGCTGATCGACGCCTCCGAGGCCATTCGGACCGGCAATGTTCAGGACCTGGTGGCGCAGTTGACCAATGGCGTGGCCCCGCTTTCTGGCACCGCCGATGCCGAACTGACCGACAATTCCGTCGATGCCGCAGTGGCTTTGGCCATGGCCGATACCGGCGTGAAGCCCAAGATCGTCAAAGCCGTGCTGAACGCGCCCGGCGTGCGCAACTCCCTGCGCCCCCGCAACCGCCCGGCGGGCGGGGCGGTGGTGACGCAAGCCGCATTGCAGGCCACGCCTGTCAAAGCCAGCGTCAGCGACGTTGACCCCACAACACTACCCGCCGGCACCCGCTTGGCGCAGCTCGGCGCCTTTGACAGCCCCGAGGTCGCCCGCGAACAATGGGACCGGCTGCAAGGCCGCTTTGGCCCCTATCTGCAAGGCAAGGACCGCGTTGTTCAAAAAGCCACCAGCGGCGGACGTGTGTTCTACCGCCTGCGGGCCTTGGGCTTTCAGGACATCGCCGATGCCCGCCGCTTCTGCTCGGCCCTGGTGGCAGAGAATGCGGATTGCATCCCGGTGGTGATGCGCTGATGCGCCCCTTTGGGGCCACCATCCTCGACGCCACGGGCCATCGGCTCAGCGCCGAGGAGAAAGCCTTTTTTCGCGACACCCGGCCCTTTGGCTTCATCCTCTTTGGCCGCAATATCGACACCCCCGACCAACTCCGGGCGCTCTGTGACGAGCTGCGCGAGGCGGCGGGGCATCACGCGGTGATCACGATCGACCAGGAGGGCGGGCGCGTGCAGCGCATGTCGGCCCCGCATTGGCGCGACTGGGAGCCGCCGCTCGATCTGGCCAAACGCGTCGGCATGCGGGCGACGGAAGTCTTCTACCTGATGTACCGGATGATCGCCCATGAGCTGCATGCGGTCGGGATCGACAGCAATTGCGCGCCGCTCTTGGACATCGCCACGCCGCAGACCCACCCTTTTCTGCGCAACCGCTGCTACGCCGAGACCGCCGAAGAGGTGACCCGGATTGGCCGCGCCGCCGCCGAAGGGCTGCTGCGCGGGGGCGTGCTGCCGGTGATGAAACATATGCCCGGTCATGGCCGGGCGACGCGCGACAGCCACCATGATCTGCCCAGGGTCACGGCCCCGCGTGCCGCGCTTGAGGCCGTCGATTTCGCGCCGTTTCGGGCTTTGGCGGACCTGCCGATGGGGATGACCGCGCATCTGGTCTATGAAGGGCTGGCAGAGGCGCCCGCGACATTGTCGCCGGAGGTGATGCGCCTGATCCGCGAAGACATCGGTTTCGATAATCTGGTGATGACCGACGATATCTCGATGAAGGCTCTGCCCCTTGCCCCCGCCGAGAGCGCCCGCGCGGCGATTGCAGCGGGCTGCGACGTCGCGCTGTTCTGCAACGGCTCGCTGGAAGAACGCCGCGCGGTGGCCGGGGCCGCCGGAGAGATGACCCCCGCGGCGCAAATCCGCGCAACCCGGGCCATGGCGGCGCGGCGCCAGCCCGATGAGATTGACATCGACGCCCTTAACGCCCAGTTTCAGGCGCTTCTGGGCGGAGCGTTACATGGCTGACACCGATATTCTACAAGACAGCAACGGGGTCGCCGCAGGCAGCGTGGCCGGCCGGCTGGCGGCCGAGGCTTTCATCATCGATGTCGAAGGCTATGAGGGGCCGCTCGATCTGTTGCTGTCGCTCAGCCGGACGCAAAAGGTCGATCTGCGCAAAATTTCCGTGTTGCAACTGGCCCGGCAGTACCTCGACTTCGTCGAACGCGCCAAGGCGCTGCGGCTGGAGCTGGCGGCGGATTATCTGGTCATGGCGGCTTGGTTGGCCTTCCTGAAGTCACGCCTGCTGCTGCCCCCCGATCCCACCGAAGAGGGCCCCTCGGGCGAAGAAATGGCCGCGCATCTGGCGTTCCAGCTGGAACGGTTGCAAGCCATGCGCGATGCCGCTGCGAGGCTGATGGGGCGCGACCAACTGGGCCGGGATTTCTTTGCCCGGGGCCAGACCCATGAAATCACCCGCGTCAAAAAGGTGACCTATACCGCAACCTTGCTGGACCTGATGCAGGGCTACGCCCGCACCCGCACCCGCGATGAGTTCCGCCCCTTCGTGATGGACCGCGATGCGGTCTTTACCATGGAAGAGGCGCTGGAGCGGATGCGCGGGCTGATCGGCTATGCCGGCGATTGGGGCGATCTGACCAGCTACCTGCCCGACGGCTGGGAAAGCGATCCGAAGCGGCGGCGGTCTGCCACGGCGGCGACCTTTGCGGCCTCGCTCGAATTGGTCAAAGAGGGGCATCTGGAAATCCGCCAGAAAGAGATTTTCGCCCCGATCCAACTGCGCAAAAAGGATTGATGCGTGTCGGAAGATACCGAACAAAAAGAGAAAAAACTGTTTGATGCGCCGTCCTTGGCCGAACAGGAACGGATGATCGAAGCTGTGCTTTTCGCCAGTTCCGAGCCGATCACCCTGCGTGAACTGGAAGACCGGCTGCCGCGCGGGTCGGACGTGGGCGAGGCGATGGCCTTTCTGCGGCACCGCTATCACGGCCGCGGCGTGCAGGTGATGAAAGTCGGCGATGCCTATGCCTTTCGCACCGCGCCGGACCTTGGGTTCTTGATGCACAAGGAAACCGTTGAGACCCGCAAGCTCAGCCGTGCGGCGATCGAGACCCTCGCGATTATTGCCTATCATCAGCCCGTGACCCGGGCCGAGATCGAGGAAATCCGCGGCGTCTCCGTCTCACGCGGGACGGTGGATCAACTGCTTGAGATGGAGTGGATCAGGTTCGGCCGCCGCAAGATGACACCGGGGCGCCCGGTGACCTTTGTGGTCACCCAAGAGTTCCTCGATCACTTCGGGCTGGAAAGCGCGCGCGATCTGCCGGGGCTGAAAGAGCTGCGCTCTGCCGGCCTGCTGGAAAACCGGCCACCGCCGGGATTGGCCCCAAGGGTTGGCGATGGCGAGGATGAGCCGGAGGCGACCGAGGGGCAGAGCGAGTTGTTCGAAGATTGAGCCCTGCTGGCGAGCGCCGCACCGCCCCGATATCACGGCGGTGAGAATGCTGCTGCGCAGGCTTCTGTCCCGCGGCGTCACTGCGGGGCAGGCCGGAAAGCACGACAGCGGGGTCAGCTGCCGCGGCGTTTGACGCGAGTCTGATGGCCCCGCTGCGACCTCTTCAAACCGCTTTGAAATGTTTCGACAGTTTGAGACCTTGGCCCTGATAGTTCGAGGCAATATCGGCCCCGTAAAGCTGGCTGGGGATCTGGGCCATATGCTCATAGACCAAGCGGCCCACGACCTGACCATGCTCAAGCACAAAGGGCGCCTCGTGACAGCGCACCTCAAGCACGCCGCGGGAGCCAGCGCCGCCGGCCTCGGCATGGCCGAAACCGGGGTCAAAGAAACCGGCGTAATGCACGCGGAATTCCCCGACCATCGCCAGATAGGGTGCCATTTCAGCGGCATAGGCGGGCGGGATCGTCACCGCTTCGCGGCTGACCAGAATGTAGAAAGCACCGGGGTCGAGAATGATCTGACCATTGGTGCTGTGCACTTCCTCCCAATAGGCTGCCGGGTCGTAGTGACCGATCCGGTCGAGGTCAATCACCCCGGTATGCGGTTTGGCGCGGTAGCCGACAAGGCTGGTGCCCGGCAGTTTGAGGTCGACGGAAAAGCCCAAGCCCTCGTCGATCACCGCGGTACCGTCGACCAGCGCTGTCTCGGCATGCAGCCGGCGCAGCGCATCGTCATCCAGCGTCGCATCGCCATGGCCGAAGCGGATTTGGTTTAGCCGCATGCCCGGGCGCACGAGAACCGAGAAGGAGCGGGGGCAGATTTCCGCATAAAGCGGCCCATGGTAGCCCGGTGCGATCCGGTCAAACTCCGTGCCGCCATCGGTGATGGTCCGGGTCAAGAGATCAAGCCGCCCGGTGGAGCTTTTGGCATTGGCGACAGCCGAGACACCTTCCGAGAGCGCCAGTTCCTCCATCAAGGGCACGACATAGACGCAGCCCTTTTCCAGCACCGCCCCATCGCTCAGATCAACCCGGTGCATCTCAAACTCCGCGAGCCTGTCCGAGACCTTGGCCCCATGCCCGGCCAGAAAGGACGCGCGGACGCGGTAGGCCACGGTGCCCAGCCGAAGATCAAGGCTCGCAGGCTGGATCTGTGCTTCGGTCACGCCCGGCTCGGCGCGGATCGCGCCGCTTTCGACCATGGCTGCAATTTGCTGATTGGGAAGCACGCCGTTCATAGCATGGGGCATCGCGGGCCTTTCAAATGACAAACGCCCGCGCCTGACAGGCACGGGCGGTTTGATGTAGTCGGTTGGTCGGGCTAGCAGGACTCGAACCTGCGACCTTCCGTCCCCCAGACGGACGCGCTACCAGGCTGCGCCATAGCCCGACTACTTGGGCTTCATACCCGATCTCGCAGGCGGTGCAAGAGGGAATTGCCGGGTTTTTCATTGAGATCAGAAATTACTGCTTCTGTCGCTGTTCGCGTCCATCTGGCCGCGCATATCGGCAAGATGCAGCAGCAGGCTGGCCACATCCGGCTGCACGTCGCGCGGCAAACGGTGCACCCGGCCAATGCGGGTCAGCAGCCCGGGATAGGCGGGGAAATCCGCTTCGGCGGTAAAGGCGGGCAGGTCGATTATCGCGGGCTTCAGGGGCTCATCCTGCAGGGTGTGATCCTCAGGCTCATCCGGCGTTTGCGCTGGCGCGGGGCTTTCTTCAGCCGCGTCGTCACTGTCGGAAGAGGGCGCAGCTTCGCCCATGGGGCGCTGGATAAAGCCGGGCAGGGCAGAGGTCTCCGCCGCATCGGGCGCGTCCGATGCTGCCGGTTCAGGCGGCGTTGGGGCGTCTTCCCCTTCGGGTGCCGTCGGCTCCAGACGCGGTGCGTCCTCGGTCTCACTGTTCGAAGGCCCCAGCGGGTCAGGTGTCGCGCGGGGGTGATCGTCCGCCGGCGGCTCGGGGGAATAGCTGGGGGCCTCCTCCGCCGCGGGCGTCAGTTCCGGTTCGGTTGTCGCCTCAGGCGCTCTTTCGGCGGCGGCCATGGCGGGCGGGGCATCCTGGACCAGCGGCGCCGGGGGCGCGCGCTCGAAATCCGGGGTGGCGGTGCGGGTCATTGGCAGCGCCTGCTCACTCTCGCCGGCGGTCGCGCCGAATTTCAGCACCACGCCGCGCTCGCGTTCGACCGGCAGGGCGGTGACGAATTTCGCGTCATCCTCGGCCTCTGGCAGCTCGTCCAGTGGCGCAGACAGGTTTGAGACATAGGTCATCCCCTCTTCGCGCAGGATCTTTTGCACGCCTTTGATGGTCAGCCCATCATCGTGCAAGAGCTTCTTGATCCCGCCCAAAAGCAGCATGTCGGCAGGGCGGTAATAGCGCCGCCCGCCGGCCCGTTTGATCGGTTTCACTTGGGTAAATTTGCTTTCCCAGAACCGCAGCACATGGGCTTGAATGCCAAGCCAGTCGGCGACTTCAGAAATGGTGCGGAAAGCGTCCGGCGATTTGACCATGGATCAGGACTTGTTGCCTTCGGCGACGCGGTCTTTCATCAGATGCGACGGGCGGAAGGTCAGCACGCGACGCGGGTTGATCGGAACCTCTTCGCCAGTCTTGGGATTGCGGCCCACGCGGGCGGTCTTGTCCCGCACCGAAAAGGTGCCGAAGGACGAGATTTTCACCTGCTCGCCGTTCACCAGCGCGTCTGACATATGCTCCAACACCGCTTCCACAAGCTGGGCACTTTCGTTGCGCGAGAGGCCGACTTCGCGGAACACCGCTTCGCTAAGATCCATGCGCGTCAATGTTTTATTCGGCATATTATCCCCCATGCTTTGGGTTAGCATATGCTGCAGGATTTTTTAGAGTCAACATCATTGGCCGGAATGGAGGCAATTCGGCGGTAAATTTCCACGCCGCGTCAGTGGCTTACCAGCGCAGGACCACCGCGCCCCATGCCAGACCGCCGCCAATGGCCTCGGTCACCACCAGATCGCCCTGCTTGATCTGACCGCGCTCACGGCCCACCGAGAGCGCCAGCGGGATCGAGGCGGCAGAGGTATTGCCGTGGTCCTGGACCGTCACCACAACCTGCTCCATCGGCAGGTTCAGCTTTTTGGCGGTGCCTTGAATGATGCGGATATTGGCCTGATGCGGGACGATCCAATCGACCTCATCGGCCGAGACGCCGGCGCGTTCCATCGCGGTATTGGCGGTGGCGGCGAGCTTTTCAACCGCATGGCGGAACACCTGATTGCCCTGCATGCGCAGATAGCCCGTGGACCCGGTCGAGACGCCGCCATCGACATAGAGCAGATCGCGAAAGCGCCCGTCGGAGTTGAGATCAGTGGCCAGAATGCCGCGGTCCTGCGGGCGGCCTTCGCCCTCCTGCGCTTCCAGAAGCAGCGCGCCCGCGCCATCGCCAAAGAGCACGCAGGTGGAGCGGTCGGTCCAATCCATGATCCGGCTAAAGGTCTCGGCCCCGATCACCAGCACGCGGCGGGCCTGGCCCGAGACGATCAGCGCATTGGCATTGGCGAGCGCATAGACAAAACCCGCGCAGACCGCCTGCACGTCAAAGGCAAAGCCTTTGGTCATGCCAAGCTCGGCCTGCACCATGGTGGCGGAGGACGGGAAGGTGAGGTCAGGCGTGGAGGTCGCGACGATGATCGCATCGACATCCCCGACCGCGCAGCCCGCGTCTTCCAGCGCCTTGCGCGCGGCGGCGCTGGCCATGGAGGATGTCGTCTCGCCCTCGGCGGCAAAATGGCGGCGCTCGATGCCCGAGCGCGAGCGAATCCATTCGTCATTGGTGTCGAGCGTGGCTTCGAACTCGGCATTCTCGACGACACGGGAGGGCAGGTAATGGCCACAGCCAGTGACAACGGCGCGCAGGCTCATGTCGGGGACTCCTCGGCTGGCAGCGTCGCGGCGACGCGGGCGGCCAGCTTGTCATTGAATTTATTCTCGGACAACTGCGCCGCAAGTTTGATCGCAGCAGAGATGCCCGTAGCGTCAGCCGAACCATGCGACTTAACCACTGTGCCATTCAAGCCCAAAAAGACGCCGCCATTGACCCGGCGCGGATCAATCTTCTTGCTCAGCCGGCGCAACGAGGTATAGGCCAAGAGCGAGGCCAGACGTGACAGAGGCGAATATTTGAACGCCTCACGGAGGCGGTTGCCGATCATGCTGGCGGTGCCTTCGCCGGTCTTGATCGCGACATTGCCGGTAAAGCCGTCAGTCACGATCACATCTGCGCGATTGCCGGAAATATCGCCGCCTTCGACGAAACCGACGAATTCAAAGCCGGCGGCATCGCTCTGGGCGCGAATCAGGTCATAGGCCTCTTTCAGCTCGGTCCGGCCCTTATGCTCTTCGGTGCCGACATTCAAAAGACCGACGCGGGGGCACTCCAGATCCATGCCGTTGCGGGCATAGGATGTCCCCATCAGCGCATAGCGCAAGAGATCTTCGGCATCGGCGCGAATATCCGCGCCCACGTCGAGCATCACATTGAACCCCTGCGGGTTTGAAGAGGGGTAGAGCACCGCAATCGCGGGCCGGTTGACGCCCGGCAGCTTGCGCAGCCGGATCGTCGACATCGCCATGAGCGCGCCGGTATTGCCGCAGGAAACCGCCACGGCAGCTTCGCCACTGCGGACAGATTCGATCGCGGACCACATGGAGGTGTTCTTGCCCGTGCGCACCACCTGGCTGGGCTTGTCGTCCATCGTGACCACATCGGTGGTGTGATGGATCTCGCAACGCCCCGCCAGCGCGCTGTGTTTGGCGATCAGCGGGGTCAGTTGCTCTTGCGGGCCGTGCAGGATGAAACCAATGTCAGGGTTCGCCTGCGCAGAAAGCGCACACCCGGCAACAACCGCTGCCGGGCCTTCGTCACCGCCCATCGCATCAACCGATATCAGGGTGTGACCGGCTTTCGCGTCGGGGTGATCGGGCTGGGCCGTCATCGGTGCGAATGCCTCACTTGCCTTAGAAAAACTTGGGAAATGACGCCAGCTTAAGCTGCGTCGTCTTCCAGGTCTACTTCTTCGGTCAGGGCGACGATTTCTGCATCGTCATAGTGACCGCAAGCCGCGCAGATGTGGTGCGGGCGCTTCAGCTCACCACAGTTCGAACATTCGTTCGGGTTCGCCGCTGTGAGCGAATCATGCGCACGGCGGTTGTTGCGGCGCGATTTGGATACTTTATTCTGTTGGACAGCCATGTCTGGTGCCTTTGCCTTCGGGGTTGCTGACCTGCACAGGACATGCCGCAACCGTGTTTCAATTCGGACCCCGTTTCGGGCGTGACGACGCTTTAGGGCCGCAGCCGCGCAATGTCCAACCTTAATTCGGGTGAGGGCGGCAAAATAACGCGAATGCCCCCCGATGCAAGCCTCTATTTCTGCGGTTTTCCGCGCGTCTGCCTAGCTTTCGTCGTTCTTGAGCGCATCCCGCAGCGCCCCCAGCCCTGCAAAGGGGCGTGCCTCTTCGTCGGTCATTGGTTTCTGGCCCGGCTCGGTCAGCACCATGGAGCCCAGTTCGGCATCGCCCTTGCGCGGGTATTCAGGCACCTCAAGCGCCAACGCCTCGATCATCACCTGCGCGGGGTCGATCCATTGGCCCAGCGGCTCACTGCTGTCATCCTCGGGCATTTCGATCTCTTCTTCGTCCGGCACTTGAAAGTCGCGGACAAAATGGCGCGTCACCGGCACGTCGATGCGCGTGGTGACCGGCTCCAGGGTGACAACACAGGGCTGCACCACGGTCGCGCCCAATTTGCCGTTCAACTGCCAATCCTCCTTGCCCAGCGGGGTGATCTCCCCGGCAAAGCTGAGCTTGCGCAGGGCCGAGAGGTCCAGCTCTTCAGCAATGCTGGCAAGCACATCCGCCTCGGGGCGCAGGGCAAAACTATTGGCCTCTGTCTGGGACAGGTCAGAGACCCGCAGGGCGGTGGCAGAAGGGGGGGTGCGCGACATGAGAACCGACTTTCGTTTCTTGAACACTTAGGGTGCCTTGGTGTATGCGAGATAAAAGCCATAATCCGTCAGGGCAAGAGGGCAGACCAAATGCGCATCACGAAACAGACCGGCACCCCCATTCTACGGGCCGGATGTCTGAGCCTGCTGCTCGTGCTGGGTGCCTGTGCGCCACAGTATGAGAACCACGGCTATGTGCCGCCTGCCGATCAGTTGGAGCAAGTGGTGGTGGGCCGTGACACCAAGGAAAGCGTGACCGCAAAAATCGGCCATCCCACGGCGGGCGGCGTGCTGAATGACGACAGTTTCTACTATGTGAAGATGCGCAAACGGGCGCTTGGCTTCCTCGCACCCGAAGAGGTCGAGCGCGAGGTTGTTGCGATCAGCTTTAGCGATGCGGGCCTGGTGCAGAATGTCGAACGTTTCGGGCTTGAGGACGGGCGCGTCGTGCCGCTGGCGCGCCGGGTGACCTCTTCGCCGGTTCGGGATAATTCCCTGCTGCGTCAGCTCTTGGGCAACCTTGGTCGGTTCAGCCCGACAGCCTTTGGCAGCTAAGCGGTGGCGGCCCTGACCGGGCAACCGGGGTGAGTGGCGCGATGCTTCATGCCCCGCCGGGCCGCTTTACCGCCCGAGAGGCCCAGTCCCCCGCGGATCTGTCCCGCGTACGGGCGCTGCGGGCCATCTGTTTTCGCAATCCCTCCTTGCAAGAGTGCGACGCCTTTGACCAAGCCGCGCGCCATGTCCTGATCGAAGAGCGCGACAGCGCAGCGGCGGTCTGTTGCTTTCGCCTGACGGCCTTCACAGGCGACACATTGCAGCACAGCTATTCGGCGCAGGTCTATGACCTGACCGCCCTGCGACAGGTCGAAGGCCCGATGCTGGAACTGGGGCGCTTTTGCGTGCATCCCGAATGGCAGGACCCCGATATCCTGCGCCTCGCATGGGGTTGGCTGGCGGGGCAGGTCGACGCCCAGGGCGCGGCGCTGCTCTTTGGCTGCACGTCTTTCGACGGGGTGGAGAGCGGGCGCTACCGCGACGCCTTTGCCCTGCTCAACAGCCGCCATCTTGCCCGGGCGCCGTGGCGGCCTGGCGTCAAAGCGGCCGAGGTGATCCGTTTCGACAGCATCGACGCTGCGGATATCCGCGCGGGGCTGCACCAGCTGCCCCCCTTGCTGCGCAGCTATCTGGCGATGGGGGGCTGGGTGAGCGACCATGCGGTGGTCGACCGCGCCATGAACACGCTGCATGTCTTTACCGGGCTTGAGATCGCCGCCATCCCGCCGGGGCGCAAACGGCTGCTGCGGGCCTTGGCAGCCCCGAAAGCCGCCGCGGGACATTGACCTTGTGCGCGCCGGGGGATAGCTGGCAGCTATGGCACGCGCACCCCTTTTACAACTCACCGATATTTCGCTGACCTTTGGCGGCGATCCTGTTTTTCACGACCTTTCGCTGGTGGTTCAGACCGGCGACCGGCTGGCTTTGGTCGGGCGCAACGGCTCCGGGAAATCCACGCTGATGAAGGTCATGGCCGGGCTGGTCGAAGCCGACAGCGGCGCTGTCGTCACCGGGCCGGGCGTCTCGGTCGGCTATATGGAACAGGAGCCCGATCTGTCGGGCTTCGAGACCCTGGGCGATTTCGCGGCCCATGGGCTGGACCCGGGCGAGATGTATAAGGTCGAACGGGCCGGCGAGGGGCTCAAGTTCGATCCCGCCCGCCCGGTCGCCACCGCCTCGGGCGGGGAACGCCGCCGCGCCGCGCTGGCGCGACTGATGGCCGAAGAGCCGGAGCTGATGCTGCTCGACGAGCCGACCAACCACCTTGATATCGAAGCGATTGCATGGCTCGAAGCGGAGCTGAAAAGCACCCGCACCGCCTTTGTCATCATCAGCCACGACCGCGCCTTCCTGCGCAACCTGACCCGCGCCACCCTCTGGATCGACCGGGGCGCTGTGCGCCGTCAGGAGATCGGTTTTGAGGGTTTTGAAGCCTGGCGCGATCAGATCTGGGAAGAAGAAGACATGCAGCGCCACAAGCTCAACCGCAAGATCAAGGCGGAAGCGCGTTGGGCGGTTGAGGGGATTTCGGCCCGGCGCAAGCGCAACCAGGGCCGTGTGCGCGCGTTGCAGGAACTGCGCGCCGAACGCTCGGCCCAGATCAAACGGCAAGGCACCGCCGCCATGGCACTGGAGGCCGGGCCAAAGTCTGGCCGTAAGGTGATCGAAGCGACCGGCGTGGCCAAGAAATTCGGCGACAAACAGATCCTCCGCGATTTCTCGATCACCGTGCAACGCGGTGACCGCATCGCGCTGGTCGGGCCGAATGGGGTGGGCAAGACCACGCTGCTCAACATGCTGATCGGTAAGGAAGAACCGGATCAGGGCGAGATCAAGCTCGGCACCAATCTGGAGCTTGCGCTGTTTGATCAGGCGCGGGCGCAACTGGATGGCGACATGACGCTCTGGGACAGTCTGACCGGTGATCCGGAAATGCGGGTCTCGGGCAAGGCCGATCAGGTGCTGGTGCGCGGCCAGCCGAAACATGTGGTGGGCTACCTGAAAGAGTTTCTCTTCGACGAAGCCCAAGCCCGCGCGCCAGTGCGCTCGCTCTCGGGCGGGGAGAAGGCGCGGCTTTTGCTGGCCAAGATCATGGCGCGTTCCTCCAACCTTCTGGTGCTGGACGAGCCGACCAACGATCTCGATGTCGAAACGCTCGACCTGATGCAGGAGCTTCTGGGCAATTACGATGGCACGGTGCTGCTGGTGAGCCACGACCGCGACTTTCTCGACCGCGTCGCCGCGACCACCATCGCCATGGAAGGCGACGGGCGCGCCACGGTCTATGCCGGGGGCTGGAGCGATTACATTGCGCAGCGCGGGCAGGATGATTTCGCCGAAAGCGTGGTGAAGGCGAAGCCGTCGAAAGCGGATGCGAGACCGGAAAAGAAACAGAGTTCCGGCGGGCTGAGTTTCACAGAGAAACACCGGCTGGAAGCGCTGCCCGCGGAGATTGCGCGGTTGGAGGCCGAGATCGCCAAGCTCGAAGAATTGCTCAGCGATGCGGAGCTTTTCACCCGCGAGCCGGTGAAGTTCCAAAAGGCGACCGATGCATTGGTTCAGCGGCATGAAAAACTGTCAAACGCCGAAGAAGAATGGATGACGTTGGAGGAAAAGGCCGAGGGCTAGGCGCCTGCTGTGTCTAGGGCGATCTGCGGCCGGTAGCCGGCGCCGAACGCCGCGACGATGCAGGGCGGCGTGAGCAGGGTGACATGGCCCCGAGGCCGGGGCTGCGGGGCGGCATAGCCTGCCGGTTCATAGGGGTGAAACGCCCCTGCGGCGAGGACGCCCGCTGTGCCGTTTCCGTCCAGGATGAAACTGCCCTCCGGCAGAGCGCCTGCCGCGACGTCTTTATGGCGGCGTTGTTGATAAACCCGAGGCACCGCGCGCTCCGCGTGCAACTGACGATCCAAATCGGCGGCGGGGCCGGGGATATCGCAACAGGCGCGGAACCTTTGGTAATCTGCGTTCCGGCATTCTGCACAGGGGCGGTGCCCGGCGGCAAAGGCCACCGCCTCGTCCAGAAAGAACAATTCGGTATAGTGGCGCGGCGCCATCAGTTGGCGCCGCCTGCCTTTGAACCTCAGCCGACAGCAGACCCAGTTCTGATGCGCCCAGCGGCGTTTGGGGTGCAGCCCATGCGCATCATGCAAAATGCCGCGGTTGCCCATAAAGCCTCCCCGCGCCGGATGCGCGATAATCTCTCCGTCGGGCTGCACACGGTTTTGCAGGGGCATCAGCGCATCCTGAGCGCCCCGTCGAGGCGGATCACCTCGCCATTCAGATAGCCCATCTCAACAATGAAGCCGGCCAGCCGCCCATATTCCGACGGCTCGCCCAAACGGGCCGGGTTCGGCACATCTTTGGCAAGCTCGGCCTGCACTTCGTCGGGCAGCCCGGCCAGCATCGGAGTTTTGAAAATGCCCGGCGCGATGGTCATCACGCGGATGCCGTCTTTGGCCAGATCGCGGGCCATGGGCAGGGTCATGCCGACAATGCCCCCTTTGGAGGCCGCATAGGCCGCCTGACCCTTTTGCCCGTCGAAGGCCGCGATGGAGGCGGTGTTGATGATCACCCCGCGCGCGCCGTCGGGCTCCGCGTCATTGCGCGCCATCGCCACGGCGGCCAGACGCGCCACATTGAAACTGCCGACAAGGTTGATGTCCACCGTGCGCTGGAACGCGTCGAGCGGGTGGGGGCCGTCGCGCCCCGTGGTCTTGATCCCAAGTGCGATGCCGGCACAGTTCACCGCCGCGGTAATGCGCCCCATTCTCTCGACCGCGAAATCGACCGCCGCCTGAACCGAACCCTCATCCGTGACATCTGTCGCGATGAAATGGCCGCCGATCTCCCTGGCCACCGCTTCGCCCCTCTCGGCATCTCGGTCAAGCAGGGTCACCTGCGCGCCCTCTGCGGCGAAATGACGTGCTGTGGCCTCTCCTAAGCCCGATGCGCCGCCGGTGACAATGGCGGCTGTGGTGTCGAGTTTCATGCGCTGGCTCCCCCCGAATATGAACACTTGTTCAGTTCAACACGAAGCGCGGGGCGGTGCAAGCGCGGCTAGCCCAAAGGTCGCCAATAGAGCCAACTGCCGCCCGTGGCCCGCGGCTGCGCCCCGCTGCGCAGCTTGAACCGGCTGAGCCCGGGCGTGCGCGGGTGCAAGGGGCCGAGGTCAAGCTGGCAGTGCCCCCTCTCGGCCAGCCAATTTGCCCCGCGCCAGAGCAAAAGGTTATGGGCATGACAGGCTTTCCCGTCCCGGCAACTATGCCCGATATGATAGGTCGCGCCCCGGCCATAGCAGAGAAAGAGCATATGCGCGACGGGTCTGCGCCCCTGCCATGCGGTGAAAAGACGGGTCTGTCCGGGGGCGACGCGGGCGAAAGCCGCCGTAAGACGCGGCGGCCATGAGGCGTAGCGGCGCGCGCGGGCCTGTGCGGCCTCGGCCAAGAGAAGCGGATGATTCGGGTCCGGCGGCAAAGGCGCATGGGTCACGCGCAGACCCGCCCGCTCGGCGCGGCGAAGCTGGTTGCGCCATTTGCCATGCAGGGCCGCGCGGCGCGCGTCTGGCGACGGGGTCAGATCCAAGACCGCACAGGTCTGCGGCGCGCGCAGCCGCAGGGCCGGGGGCAGGGCGCAGGGATCGGGCGGCGAGAGGATAAGCGGCACGCGATGCAGCCCGACCGCGCGCAGCTGCGCCCATAGATCAGGCGGAGGGCGGGCGCGGGGCAACATCGCAACGCGCAGCCCCAAGATCCGCCGCTGCAAGAGGATCAACCCGCCCGGGAGCCGCAACGGCCTTTGCCCACAGGCCCGGAGAGCCGTGGCAAAAGCGACATCCTGCAGCAAGCTGCCGGCCGTGGGGGCGGTGGCGTCAATCATAGGGTCATTGAGACCGAATAGGATTAAGCCGCCGTTAAAACCGGTCAAACAGGGGCAAGATTGCCCCTGCCGACAACTCTAGCCAAGCTGCACCAGCGAATGCCGCTTCTTGCCCGCGCTGAGCTTGATCGGAGAGGCCAGCGCTGTCGCGTCGAGCATCATCCCGGCATCCGTCAAAGGTTGATCGTCGATCCGCGCGCCATTCTCGGCAATCAGACGTTTCGCCTCTTTGCCCGATCCGGCAAGGCCCGATTTCACGATCAGCTGCACGATGGAAATCCCATCGCCCACATCGGCCGCCGAAAGGGTCAGGGTCGGCAGATCCTCGCCCACACCGCCCTTTTCAAAGACTTCGCGTGCGGTGGCTTCGGCATTGCGCGCGGCCTCCTCCCCGTGGAGCAGCCCCGTCACCTCATTGGCAAGCCGCACCTTGGCCTCATTGATCTCGGAGCCGGCCAGCGCGCCCAGACGGTCGCATTCCTCCACCGGCAATTCGGTGTAAAGTTTCAGGAAACGCCCGACATCGGCATCGGTGCAATTGCGCCAGAACTGCCAGAATTCGTAGGGCGAAAGCATATCGCCATTCAGCCAGACCGCGCCGCCCGCCGATTTGCCCATCTTCTTGCCATCGCTGGTGGTCAGCAGGGGCGAGGTGAGACCGTAGACCTCGCCGTCGATCACCCGGCGCGTCAGGTCGATGCCGTTGACGATATTACCCCATTGATCCGACCCGCCCATCTGCAAGAGACAGCCATAGCGGCGGTGCAGTTCCATGAAGTCATAGGCCTGCAAAATCATGTAGTTGAACTCTAGGAAAGACAGCGACTGTTCGCGGTCGAGCCGTGATTTCACGCTCTCAAAGCTCAGCATCCGGTTGATCGAGAAATGCCGCCCGATGTCGCGCAGGAACTCAAGATAGTTCAGCCCGTCGAGCCATTCGGCATTGTTCAGCATCAGGGCATCGCTTGGCCCGTCACCGTAATCAAGGTAGCGGGCAAAGACCTGACGGATGCCTTCGATATTGTCGTTGATCGCCGCGGGCGTCAGCAACGGGCGCTCGTCCGACCGGAAAGAGGGATCGCCCACTTTGGTCGTCCCACCGCCCATCAGGGTGATCGGCTTGCCGCCGCATTTCTGCAGCCAGCGTAGCATCATGATGTTGACCAGATGGCCCACATGCAGCGATTTGGCGGTCGCGTCATAGCCCACATAGGCCGGCACCGCGCCTTTCAGCAGGGCTTCGTCCAACCCCTGATAATCGGTGCAATCGGCCAGGAAGCCGCGCTGCATCATCGTGTGGATGAACTCCGATTTGGGATGGTATGTCATGGTGACTTGCCTCAAAACTGTATTGCGGGGCAATCTATATGCGCAGAAGCGACAAAGGAAAAGGCCATGAATAAGGCCATGCACAGGCAATGGAGCGGAACCGGGGTGGTGACGGCTCTTGGGATGATGTCAGGCACCTCTCTGGACGGGGTGGATGCGGCCATCCTGCACAGCGACGGGCATGACATCACCGGTTTCGGGAAAAGCGCCTACCGCAGCTACACCAGCGCAGAACGGGCGGTGATCGCAGGTGGGTTCGGGCGCTGGCAGGGGGCCGAGGTCGAGGCGGCGCGCGAAGCGGTGGAGGCCGCGCATCTGGCGCTCTTGCGCGAGGTCTTGCAAGAGGAGGCTTCGGTCGACCTGGTCGGTTTCCATGGCCAGACTCTGGCCCATGCGCCGCGTTTGCAAGGCACGTTGCAGGTCGGCGACGGGGCGCTGCTGGCGCGCGAGATTGGCCTGCCGGTGGTCTGGGATTTCCGCAGCGCCGATGTCGAGTTGGGCGGCGAAGGCGCGCCGCTGGCGCCGTTCTTCCACCATGCCTGCGCACGCTATGCGGGGCGGAAGGGGCCGGTGGCTTTTCTGAACCTCGGCGGCGTGGGGAACCTGACCTGGGTCGATCCGCGCATTGATAGGCCAGAGGCCGAAGGCGCGTTGCTCGCCTTTGATACCGGCCCTGCCAACGCGCCGATCAATGATCTGATGCAGGCCCGTCTGGGACAGGACTTTGACGCGGGCGGCAAGCTCGCCGCGCGGGGGCGGGTCGAGCAGGGTGCGTTGGAGCTCTTCCTCGCGGAACCCTATTTCGCCCGGATGCCCCCGAAATCGCTCGACCGAAACGATTTTGCCGACATGATCGCCTTGGTGGGCGAGCTCTCGGACGCTGACGCCTGCGCCACGCTGACCGCCATGTGCGCCGCCGGGGTGGCCGAAGGCATGCAGCATTGTCCGGCCCCCCCTGAATGCGTTTTCGTCACCGGCGGGGGGCGGCATAACCCCGTGTTGATGCGCATGCTGGATGTCAGCCTCGATTGCCCCGTCGCGCCGGTCGAAGAGATCGGGCTCGATGGCGATATGCTGGAAGCCCAGGCCTTTGCCTATCTCGCGGTGCGGGTCGCGCGCGGCCTGCCGACATCCTGCCCCGGCACAACCGGCGTGCGGGCTGCCGTGGGCGGGGGAACCGTCAGCCGGGTCTGACTCAGCATCCAGCCGATTGGGACCAAAGGGTGCCGCTGCGGGGGGTCTAAGAGCAAGACTTGCCGAAAAGAGGGCATCAATTTGCGATCTTCGGCATATTTTTATCAATGTTGCGTGAAACGGTCTGTTTCCGAAATAAAATGAAACATTAGCGCCTGTTCACGCGTCGTTTTCCTACGGGGGCAAAGCGTGCATAGCGCCGATCCCGATGGGGTCGGCTGCATTGCAGCATCCTAATGGAGGAAACAAATGACGTATTTTATTAGTGCAACTTTCAAACATTCTTTAGCCGCCACTGCGGTGGCGTTTTTAATCGCTCCGACAGCGCAGGCTGATATCGGGGTCGGCGTAGGTGTCGGCATCGGCGGAGACAACGGGGTGAATGCGGGCGTCGGCGCCAGTGTCGGTGGTGACAATGGTGTCGGTGCGGGCGCTGGTGCGAGCGTCGGCGGTGACAATGGTGTCGGCGCGGGCGCTGGTGCAAGCGTCGGCGGAGACAATGGTGTCGGCGCAGGCGTCGGTGCCAGTGTTGGCGGTGACAATGGTGTCGGCGCGGGCGCTGGTGCCAGCGTTGGCGGCGACAATGGTGTCGGCGCGGGCGTCGGTGCCAATGTTGGCGGTGATAACGGGATCGGTGCTGGCGTGGGTGTCGGCGTTGGCGGGGGCCACGGGGCTGGCGCTGGTAACGGCGGGGGCACCGGGACGGGTGCTGGTAACGGCGGAGGCACCGGGGGCAACCAGGGTGCGCAACCGGGCACCGTTCCCCCCAAAGTGACGACGCGCAGCACGTTGGGCGAGAGCGGCAATGGGGCAACGCAGACGCAAATGAACATCACGGCGCTGATTGGCGTGCCCGTCTGGAGCCGAGATCGCGTCTTGATCGGCATGATCGAAGGGGTCGACCCCGGCCCAAATGGCAAAGTCGACACCGTCGTGCGGCTTAACAAAGCGCTGCCCACTGACAAGGATGTCATTCGCCTGCGGGTTAGACCGCGGCTTTCGGCCAAGGGAGCCTTGGTGCTGAACTATTCCAAGCGGCAGTTCGTCCAACTCTTTTCGGGCTAAATGGGTGATGAGGATGCGCAGAGGGGGCGGTGGTGACATCGCCCTTTCGGTTAGCGGCCCGCCGCAGCATCCGTATCGGTCAGCGACTTTTCGTAAAAGCAGATCGCCTCACGCGCGAAATCGGGTGTTGGCTGATAGGGGCCGCGCTCAATAAAGCCAAGGGACTGGTAGAGCGCACGGGCCGGGGCGAAGGCGATCGAGGTGTCGAGATAGACTTTCTCAAACCCATCGGAACGCGCCTGATCGATAAGGGTCTGGCAGAGCGCGCGGCCCGCGCCACTGCCGCGGGCGGCGTCGGTGACGTAGAGCCGTTTGATCTCGCTCTCGGTCGCGCTCAGCGCATGGGACATGCCGCAGCCGACGGGCAAGCCATCGCGCAGGGCCAGCAGAATGATGCCGCGCGGGCGGGCGTGTTCTTCGGCCAGACGCGCCATCAGTCGCGCGTATTTGTCCTGCGGATAGAAGGTCTCGACAATCCTGCGCTCGGGCGGGGCGAAATTGAACAGGAACTCTCGGTAGGCCCAGCAAAGCGCCACCACCGCCGCGAGGTCTGCGGCGCTGGTGACGGGTTTGATGGTAAGCCGCGACATTAGCCGCGCAGGATCGAGCGGCCCGCGTATTGCGCGGTCTCGCCCAGCATTTCCTCGATACGGATTAACTGGTTGTATTTCGCCAACCGGTCCGAACGTGCCAGCGAACCGGTCTTGATCTGGCCGCAGTTGGTGGCGACAGCGAGATCCGCAATGGTGGCATCCTCCGTCTCGCCCGAGCGGTGCGACATGACGTTGGTGTAGCCCGCGCGATGCGCCATATCGACGGCTTTGAGCGTTTCGGTAAGCGTGCCGATCTGGTTGACCTTGACCAGCATCGAATTCGCGCAGCCGCGCTGGATGCCATCGGCCAGACGGGCAGGGTTGGTCACGAAAAGATCGTCGCCCACCAGTTGCACCTTATCGCCCAGCAGATCGGTCAGCGCCTTCCAGCCCTCCCAATCGTCCTCGGCCATACCGTCTTCGATGGAGATGATCGGATAGTCGCCCACGAGGGCGGCAAGGTAGTCGGCATTCTCGGCGCTCGACAGGGTTTTGCCTTCGCCCGACAGGACATATTTGCCGTCTTTGAAATATTCCGTCGCGGCGCAGTCCAGCGCGAGATAGATGTCCTCGCCCGGCTTGTAGCCTGCCTTTTCGATGGATTTCAGAATGAAATCAAGTGCATCGCGGCTGGAGTTGATATTGGGCGCAAAGCCGCCTTCATCGCCGATCCCGGTCGAAAGTCCGGCTTCGGAAAGCTCCTTCTTCAGCGTGTGGAACACCTCGGCCCCCATGCGCACCGCTTCGCGGATATTCTCCGCAGCGACCGGCATGATCATGAATTCCTGAATGTCGATCGGGTTGTCCGCATGTTCGCCGCCGTTGATGATATTCATCATCGGCACTGGCAGAACGCGGGCGGTGGTGCCGCCGATATAGCGGTAAAGCGGCTGTGTGCAGTAGTCGGCGGCGGCTTTGGCAGCGGCCATGGAGACGCCCAGGATCGCATTTGCGCCAAGGCGGGATTTATTCTCGGTCCCGTCCAGTTCGATCATCATCTCGTCGATCTCGACCTGTTCGGTCGCGTCGATCCCGACCAGCGCCTCGGCGATCTCACCGTTCACCGCGGCGCAGGCTTCCAACACGCCTTTGCCCAAATAACGCGATTTGTCGCCATCGCGGCGCTCATTCGCCTCATAGGCCCCGGTCGACGCGCCCGACGGCACCGCCGCGCGGCCCATGGTGCCGTCTTCGAGGATAACGTCGACTTCGACCGTCGGGTTGCCCCGGCTGTCGAGGATTTCGCGGGCGTGGATGTCGATGATCGTGCTCATGGGCAATGTCCTCAGTTTCGGATTTGGGGCGGTTTACCCCGGCAGACCGGGCTTGGAAAGACCGCGGCGGGGCCGGGGGCGAATTTTGCGTTCACGCCAGAGGGTATAGACGCCCGATGCGATGATGATGGCGGCGCCCACAAGGGTCAAAGTGTCGGGGGATTCGTCAAAGACCATGATCCCCACGACCAGCGCGAAAAGCATCCGCATGTAGCGAAAGGGGGTGACAAAGCTCACCTCACCAACCCGCATTGCCGCGACGATGGCGTAATAGGCCAGCACCCCGATCACCACCGCACCGCTGAGATAGAGGATCTCGGCCTTGCCGGGTGTGGCCACCGGCGCGCCAGTGGCAAGCATCAGGACCAGCCCCGCGGGGACCAGAACGATGAAGGCCAGAAAGCTGAGCTGCATCGAACTGATGCTGGGCGGCACCTTGCGGGTGGCCAGATCGCGCAGCGCAAGTCCGATGACCCCGGCCACAGCAAAGAGCGACAGGGCGTTGAACCCTTCCAGCCCGGGGCGGATGATGAGCAGGACCCCAAGGAACCCCACGATGATCGCGCTCCACCGGCGCCAGCCGACAGGCTCTGCCAGAAACAGCGCGGCGCCAAGGGTCACCGCCAATGGGGTGGCCTGAAGGATCGCAGAGGCCGAAGAAAGCGGGGTCAGGACGATGGCGGTCACGAAACAAAGCGTGCCAAGGACTTCGCCCACCGCCCGCAAGAGGATCGGCCCGGTCAGCATATCGGCAGAGAACAACCGCCGCCCTTGAAGCAACAGGATGATCGCAAAGACCGTGCCACCGCCCGCGCCAAGGGTCGCGATGATCTGCCCCACGGGGAGCGCATCGCTGGTCAGTTTGATGAACATATCTTCAATGGCGAAACCGGCCATGGCTAGCACCATCAGAATCGCGCCGCGCAGATTGTCCATGTTTCAGCCCTTTCGCCCTTGGTCTTGCCCATCGGCCATGAACCTTTTGCAACGAAAGGGCAAGAGCGGGCGATGCGCGCCATGCGTGTATCTCTGGCGCCTGTAGCAGTCAGGTGCTAGCCCTATGGCATGAGATGGCCCAGCTTTCCCCGCAGCCCGCGTGACACGCCTTTGACCCTTGCCGTGGGGGGCGCGGGCGCGCTGCTGTTCTGGTGGCTGAACGCGCCGGTCTACATGCTGCTGGGGCCGGTGATCGCGGTGAGCATCGTGAGCCTTGCGGGGCTGCGAACCGGGGTCGATGCGCGGCTGCGGGATGCCTGTTTCATCGTGCTGGGCCTCGCCGTGGGCGCCGGGTTCAACCATGACGCGGTGAATGCGATGGTGCGCTGGCCGCTGGCCTTTGTCTTTATGACCGGGGTGATCTGGGGGATCATGGTGGTCTGCCGCGGGATGCTGGCACGCTTCTTTGGCTTTGACGCCCGCTCGGCGCTGCTGGCCGCCGCGCCGGGGCATCTGAGCTTTGTCATGGCCGTGGCCAGCGAAGGCGGATCAGATGTGGCGCGGATCTCGATCACCCAGTCGGTGCGGCTCTTGGCATTGACCATTGTGGTGCCCTTTGCGGCCCTGCTGATGGGGGTCGACATGACAGGTCAGATCACGCCCGCGGGGGCCGGGGTGGGGCCGCTTGCTATTGTGGCGCTGGTCGCCGCGGCGGTGCTGGTAGGCTTGCTCTTCAAACGTCTCTCCATTCCGGCGCCGCTGCTCATGGGGGCAATGGTTGTTTCCGCCATCGCCCATCTGACGCGGTTGGAGACCGGGGTGCTGCCGCAGTGGCTGACCATTTTCGCCTATCTGGTGCTGGGCAGTCTGATTGGCAGCCGGTTCTCGGGCATGACGCTGGCGCGGCTGAAGAGCGGGCTGGGGGCCGGGCTTGCGATCACCGGGGTGGCGGTGGGCCTTGCCGGTCTGGGCGCGGTCCCGGTGGCCTGGGCGCTTGGGATGCCTCTGGGCCATGTCCTGGTGGCCTTCGCGCCCGGCGGGTTGGAGACGATGATCGCCCTCGGCGCGGTCCTGGCGGTGGTGCCGGGCTTTGTCGCCGCCTGCCATATCATGCGGCTGGTGGTGCTGAGCGTGCTGCTGCCCGCGATGCTGGCGCGGGTCGCCCGGCGTGAGAAGCGCCCGGCGGAATAGGCGCGCCGTCAGGGTTTGAGCCGCACCATCAAACGGTTGCCGTCCTTGCGCGTCTCCAGCGCCTTCAGGTCCGCGGCCAGCGCGCTCAACTTGCCATGGCCATAGGTCCGGCTGTCGAAATCCGGATGCGCGGCTTGAATGGTCTGGCCGATCTGCCCGAGGTTGTACCATTCATCCTCGGTGTCGATCTTATCCATCGCCGATTTGAACAGGGGCAGGGCGTCGGCCACTTTCGCTTTGGCGCGGGAGGGGGCGTCAGGCTCCGCACTGTCGAGGTTTTCGATCAGGATGAAGCGGTTATAGACGTTGCGCAGCGAATCGTGGGTCTTTTTCTCGCCAATGCCGATGACGGTGACCCCATCCTCGCGCAGACGGTTCACCAGCGCGGTGAAGTCACTGTCCGACGAGACAATCACGATGATGTCAAAGCGGCGGCTGTGCAGGATGTCCATCGCCTGAATCACCAACCCGATATCGCTGGCGTTCTTGCCTCTGGTATTGGCGGTCTCCTGATGCGCCACCAGCCCCAATTCGCGGATCGGCGCTTTCCATCCTTTAAGGTGATCGTTCGACCAATCGCCATAGACCCGGCGCAGGGCAGGCTCGCCAATCGTGGTGACCTCGCGCATGATCGCCGCCGCATGTTTGGCTGGCACATTGTCGGCATCGATCAACACGGCCAGCAGCGGGCGCTCTCGGTCAGGCATCTGGGCACTCATGTTTTGTCCTTCTTCAACGGCACGCCATAGAGCTCCATCCGGTGCCCCCGCAGTTCATAACCCAGCTTGCGCGCGATCCGTTCCTGCAATTCCTCAATCTCGGCGTCGACAAATTCGATCACTTCGCCCGAGTTCATGTCGATCAGATGGTCGTGATGGGCGCGCTCGGCGTCCTCATACCGGGCCCGGCCATCGCCGAACTCCAGCTTGTCGAGGATGCCCGCCTCTTCAAAAAGCTTCACCGTGCGGTAGACCGTGGCGATGGAGATGCCGTCATCGATCGCCGTGGCCCGCGCCAGCAGTTCTTCGGCATCGGGGTGGTCGTCGCTGTTTTGAATGACCTGCGCAATGATCCGGCGTTGACCGGTCATGCGCAGCCCCATGGCTTCGCAGCGTTTGATGATCGGGTTGCGCATTGTCTTGCCCTTCGTCCGTCGGACCCCGTTCCTAGCATTGTAGCGCAGCGGGGTGCCACAGCAATTGACGCCCGGTGGTTGACTTTCCCCCGCGAAACGCCCATCTGGGGTCCAAGCGAAGCCTTCTGCCGCGTGAGCAGTATCAGCGCCAATCCCCCAGCGGGGCCGGATGCTGACGACAAGGCCCGCCGATGTTCCCAAAATCACGCGTGGGGCCAAGCGCGACAGACGGGTGTAGGGCATGTGGCCCGCGCCCGCGATCTGGCTTGCGCGACCCCGTGGCGCCCGAGCCGGGCGCGGCGACCAAGGATGGCGCGCGTCTTCGCGGGCCGGAAAGTGAACGAATGAGCGATTTTGACATGATGGGCCTGCCAAAGAAACTGGTGGCCCGGTTGAATGAAATGGGTCTGAAAGACCCGACCCCGATCCAGCGGCAAGCCATTCCGCAGGCCCTGAACGGGCGCGACGTGATGGGCCTTGCCCAGACCGGCACCGGCAAGACGGCCGCTTTTGGTGTGCCGCTGCTGGCGCAGATGATGGAGCTTGAAGGCCGCCCGGCGCCGCGTTCCGTGCGCGGGCTGGTCTTGGCCCCGACACGCGAGCTGGCGCAGCAGATCGCGGTGAACCTGCGCGGCTATGCCGAAGGCACCCCGATCAAAGTGGCGATGGTCGTCGGTGGCCAGTCGATCAACACCCAGATCAAACGTCTGGAACGGGGTGTCGATCTGCTGATCGCCACGCCGGGCCGGTTACTTGACCTGCTCGACCGCCGCGCGGTCAAGCTCGACACGACGACCTTCCTCGTGCTGGATGAGGCCGACCAGATGCTCGACATGGGCTTCATCCATGACCTGCGCAAAATTTCCAACCTGATCCCGAAAGAGCGGCAGACGATGCTGTTCTCGGCGACCATGCCCAAGCTGATGAATGAGATCGCCAACAGCTATCTCAACAGCCCGATCCGTATCGAAGTCTCGCCTCCGGGCAAGGCGGCGGATAAGGTCACGCAAGAGGTGCATTTCATCGCCAAGGCCGAGAAGACCGAGCTGCTGAAAGAACTGCTGGCCAAACATAAGGGCGAACGGGCTTTGGTCTTTGGCCGCACGAAACATGGCTCCGAAAAATTGATGAAGACGCTGGTCAAGGCCGGTTTCGACGCCGCTTCGATCCATGGCAACAAAAGCCAGGGGCAGCGGGACCGGGCGATTGCAGGCTTCAAGAATGGCGAGATCACCGTGCTGGTGGCCACCGATGTGGCGGCGCGGGGCCTCGATATTCCGGATGTGAAACACGTCTATAACTTCGACCTGCCGAATGTGCCGGACAACTATGTCCACCGCATTGGCCGGACCGCGCGGGCGGGCAAGGACGGCGCTGCCGTAGCCTTTTGCGCCCCCGATGAGATGGGCGAATTGAAGGCAATCCAGAAGACCATGGGCATTTCGATCCCGGTGGCCTCGGGCCGTCCCTGGGAGGTGATCGACGAGCCCGCCAAACCCAAGGGCCGTGGCCGGGGCCGCAGACGGTCCGGCGGCGGGGGGCGTCCCGGTGGCGGTGGCGGCGGCGGTGAAGGTGCGGCCAAGCCGAGCGGCGGTCGCCGTCGGCGGCGCGGCGGCGGCGGTAAGCCGGGCGGCCAGCAAGCGGCCTAGGCCGCGGTCACGTGATTGAACGATTAAGATGGCGCGTCGGGAAAAACCCCGGCGCGCCATTGACTTATCTGCGGCGGGCGGCGTTTCTAGCGCCATGGAACGCAAATCTCAGATCGATACTTTCGGCGCCATCGCCCTTGTGCTCTTTGCGCTGAACCTCGGCTTTAACCAGGTTGTCATCAAAATCGCCACCGGGGGTTTTAACCCCGTCTTTCTGGCCGGGCTGCGTTCGGCCGGCGCGGTGCTGGTGGTGTTGCTTTGGATGCGGCTGCGGGGGATCAGCCTGTCGCTTCCGCGCGACGCGCTTTGGGGCGGCGTGGCAGCGGGGGTTTTCTTTACGCTGGAGTTCATCTGCCTGTTTCTCGCACTGGATCTCACCACGGTCAGCCGGGCCTCGGTGCTGCTCTATTCCATGCCGGTCTGGCTGGCGCTGGCGGCGCATCTCTGGCTGCCGGGCGAAAACCTCAGCGGGCGGCGGCTGCTTGGCCTCGGCATGGCAATGGCCGGTGTCGGGCTTGCCTTGAGCGATTCCGGGGCAGAGGGGGCGAGCTGGACCGGCGATCTTCTAGCCCTGCTCGCGGCGCTTTGCTGGGCGGGGATCGCGCTTTGCGTGCGGATCACACCGCTCGCCAAAGTGCCCCCCGCGCAGCAATTGATGATGCAGCTTCTGATCTCGGCCCCGATCCTGCTGCTGCTGGCCCCGCTGTTCGGCGATCTGTTCCGGGGGGTCGAGCCCATCCATCTGGGCGCGCTGGTCTATCAGATCATCGCCGTGGCGAGCTTTGGATTCCTCGCATGGTTCTGGCTTCTGACGATCTACCCGGCCTCCTCGGTCGCCTCCTTCAGCTTCCTGTCGCCGATCTCCTCCGTCCTGCTGGGCTGGCTGATCTTGTCAGAGGATATCGCCGCCAATGTCTGGGCGGCGCTGGTGCTGGTGGCGGCGGGCATCTATCTGATCAACCGCAGGCCGCGGATGCCGCTCTGATCAGGTGCCGCAGAATGTCGCCGGCACGATCTCATCCTGCGTCGGCGGGCGCTGTAATTCCGGGTCGGTTTCCGTGAACGGCGTGGCGAGCGCTGTTATCAGCCGCTCGAAAGGCGCCATATCGCCGCCGACAGCAGCTTCGATCATCTGCTCGATCCTGTGATTGCGCGGAATGACAGCGGGGTTTGCCCGTTGCATCGTCGCAAAGGGATCTGCTTCCCCCTCAATCCGCGCCCGCCAAGCGGTGGCCCAGGCGTCAAAGGCCTCGCGGTCGGTAAACTGGTCGCGCGCGTCTTCTTTGCCGAGCGCGCGAAAGCTATTGGTAAAGTCCGCCCCATCCGTCTGCATCAGCGCCAAAAGGTCATTGATCAGGGCCACATCCGCAGCCTCCGGGGCAGAGATGCCGATCTTCGCCGCAAAGCGTCGAAGCCAAGCGGCCTCCAGCAGATCGGGCATGACGTGAACGATCTCGGTGGCCTCTTCGACAGCGGTCTCCTTGTCGTCCATCTGCTGCAAGAGCGAGGTCGCCAGCTGCGCCATGTTCCACACCGCGATCTGGGGCTGGTTGCCATAGGCATAGCGGCCCTGCCGGTCGATCGAACTGAACACCCGCCCTTGGTGAAAGGCATCCATAAAGGCGCAGGGCCCATAGTCGATCGTCTCGCCGGAAATCGCGCAATTGTCGGTGTTCATCACGCCATGGATAAAGCCAAAGGACATCCACTGCGCCACCAGTTCTGCCTGTGCCGCACAGACCGCGCGCAAAAGCCCCATCGGGCCATCTGCATCGGGGTAGTGTCGCGCGATTGCGTAGTCGGTGAGGGTCTTGAGATGGTCCGGCTGCCCGCGATGGGCGAAAACCTGAAAGGTGCCGACACGCAGATGGCTTTGCGCCACGCGGGTGATGATGCCGCCGGGCAGCGGACCGGTCTCGCGCAGCACCGGCTCGCCGGTGCTGACAGCGGCAAGGGCGCGGGTGGTGGGCACGCCGAGCGCATGCATTGCTTCGCTGACGACATATTCCCGCAGCACCGGCCCAAGCCAGGCCCGGCCATCGCCCATGCGGGAATAGGGCGTGGGGCCGGAGCCTTTGAGCTGGATGTCGCGGCGGATACCGTCTTGGCCGATCACCTCGCCCAAAAGAATGGCCCGCCCGTCGCCCAGTTGCGGGTTGTAGTTGCCGAACTGATGGCCGGCATAAAGCTGCGCCAGAGGGGCCGCGCCCTCGGGCAGGCGATTGCCGCCGAAAACCTGCGCCAGCGCGTTGTGATCTTCCCCTTCGATGCCCAGCAGCTTTGCCAGATCCGCATTCCATGCCAAGAGCTTGGGGTCTTTCACCGGCGTCGGATCAAGCCGCGTGTAAAAGGCGTCAGGCAGCGTGGCATAGCTGTTGTCGAAGGGTATTTTCATTACAATCTCCGCGACATGAGCATGTAATCCTCCCGGCTGCGAAAGCCCGCGCGCTGATAGAGTTTGAGCGCGGCGGTGTTTGTTCGGTCGACCTCAAGATGCACCGCGCGCAGCCCGCCCTGGGCCAGGGCGCGGGGCAGGGCGATCATCGCCTCGCTCGCAATGCCGCGCTTGCGCACACCGGGGCGGACATAGATCTCGTCAATCATAGCATCTAAGCCGCCAAATTCGACCGACCAGCCGAAACAGATCACCACATAGCCAATCGGCGCGCGCGGCGGGCCGATCAGATAGGCCGCCCCATGCGGAATGCCTTCGAGCAAGGGCGCAAGCCCCGTCCGACGCTGCTCGTCGGTCATCTCGATACCTGCTTCGGCATGGAAGGCCGCGACCAACCCCAGCAGTTTATCAAGATGTTCGGGCGCGCCGAGGGTCAGATGTGCGCTCATAAGCGGGCCAGCCTTTCGGTCAGCAGGGAAAAGAAACCGTCCGCATCCAGATCACCAATGAAAAGCGCATTGGGTTCCCGCTCGGTCACCCGCCACCAATCCGCGACGGTCATGCCCATGGTCAGCTCGGACTGGGTTTCGATCTCCACATTGATGTGGCGTCCGGAAAAGAGGTCGGGATTGATCAGATAGGCGGTCACGCAGGGGTCATGCAGCGGCGCGCCTTCGGAGCCGTATTTCTCCTTGTCGAAACGCTCGAAAAAATCGGTCATCTCTGCCACGGCGACACCGACGGGCGTGCCAAGCGCGCGGAAGGCGTCATTGCGCGGTTTCGTGACCAGCGCCTTATGAGTCACATCAAGCGGCATCACCACGATAGGAATACCGGATTTAAACACGATATCAGCGGCTTCCGGGTCGACATAAATGTTGAATTCGGCGGTGGGGGTGATGTTGCCCCCTTCGAAATAGCCGCCGCCCATCAGCACGATCTCTTGCACCTTTTCCGCAATATCCGGCGCCTTTTGAAGCGCGGTGGCGATATTGGTCAGCGGCCCGAGGGGGCAAAGCGTCACAGTGCCGGCAGGATGGGCGCGAAGCTGTTCGATAATGAAATCAACCGCATGACCTTCGGCCAATGGCATCGTCGGATCGGGCAGGTTCGGACCATCAAGGCCGGTCTTGCCATGCACATGTTCCGCCGTCACCAGATCCCGCCCCAGCGGACGGTCGCAGCCCGCATAGACCTTCATCTCGCGCCGCCCCGCCAATTCGCAGACGATCCGCGCATTTTTCGAAGTCAGATCCAGCGGCACATTGCCCGCAACGCAGGTGATCCCCAGCACCTCGATCTCCTCCGGGCTGGCAAGGGCCAGCAGGATCGCGACGGCATCGTCTTGGCCGGGGTCTGTGTCGATAATGATCTTGCGTGCGGTCATGGGGTGTTCTTTCGTGAATTTCCTTGCGCCAGAGCCTTGCCGGAGGGGGGGCTGATTGTCCAGCGATGGGCCGGCTGATTAGCTGCGTTCCGCCGCTTTGACGGCATCCCATAGGGCGTCCATCTCGGCCAGATCGCTGTCCTGCGGGGTCTTGCCCTCGGCGGCCAGACGCGCTTCGATCCCCTCAAAACGCCGGGTGAACTTGGCATTCGCGCGGCGCAGCGCGGCTTCGGGATCGAGCCCCAGATGGCGCCCAAGGTTGGCCATGACAAAGAGCAGATCGCCATATTCCTCCTCGACCTTGTCGGGGGCCAGGTTGTCTTTCGCCTCCACCAGCTCAGCGGCTTCCTCGGTGATCTTATCAAGCACCTCTGTCGTTTCCGGCCAATCGAACCCCACCCGCGCCGCGCGTTTTTGCAGTTTCAGCGCGCGCAGCAGGGCCGGCAGACCCACGGCCACCCCATCAAGCGTGCCGCCCTGCGCCTTGCCGGCGCGTTCGGCGGCCTTGATCGCCTCCCAATCCCTGGTCTGCTGTTCGGCGCTCTTGTCGCGCGATTCATCGCCAAAGACATGCGGGTGCCGCGCCACCATTTTGTCACTGATGTTGCGCACCACCGATTGAAAGGTGAAATGCCCGGCCTCTTCGCCCATCGCGGTGTGATAGACCGATTGCAGCAGCAGATCGCCCAGCTCGCCTTCAAGCTCTGCCCAATCGCGCCGGGCGATGGCATCGGCGACTTCGTAAGCCTCTTCAATGGTATAGGGCGCGATACTGTCGAAATCCTGCTCGATATCCCAAGGGCAGCCGGTCTCAGGATCGCGCAACCGGCGCATGATCTCCAAGAGTCGTTCGATCCCGGCATCGGAATCGTGAATGAGATCAGCTTTCGTTTTGTCCGGCATTGCAGGCCCCGCATGTCTGGTGTCAGATGCACCCTGAGCAAACCAGCCTCAAGGAGTCCAGCCCATGCCCGTGGTTAACCGTATCAATGCCTTTGCCGATGACATGACCAAATGGCGTCGTCATCTGCATACGATCCCTGAACTGGGGGTGGAATGCCACGAGACGGCGGCTTTCGTTGTCGAGCGGCTGCGCGAGTTTGGCGTGGATGAGATCCACGAGGGTTTTGCAACGACGGGCATCGTGGCGATCATCGAAGGGCAAGGCGACGGGCCGACGATCGGGCTGCGTGCCGATATGGATGCCCTGCCGATCCATGAGGCCACCGGCAAGGACTATGCCAGCACCCGCATGGGCAAAATGCACGCCTGCGGGCATGACGGGCATACCACGATGCTGCTCGGCGCGGCGCGCTACCTAGCGGAGACCCGCAATTTCGCCGGGCGCGTGGCGCTGATCTTCCAGCCCGCGGAAGAGACCGGCGGCGGCGCCGAAGTGATGGTCGAGGAAGGCATCATGGACCAGTTCGACATCGCCGAAGTCTATGCGCTGCACAATGCGCCGGGCTTTGACGAAGGCGCGTTTTTCACCACCCCGGGGCCGATCATGGCGGCGGTGGATACTTTTCACATCCATATCAAGGGCAAAGGCGGCCATGGCGCCTTGCCGCATGAGACCCGCGATCCGATCATGGCGGCCTGCGGCATGGCGCAGGCGATCCAGACCATCGTGAGCCGCAACCATATGGCGACCGAAGACCTCGTCGTCTCGGTCACCCAGATCCACACCGGCTCGGCGGATAACGTGATCCCCGAGACGGCCTATATCAACGGCACCGTGCGCAGCTTCACGCCAGAGGTGCGCGCCATGGTCAAACGCCGGATGCAGCAGATCGTCGAGGGGCAGGCGGCGAGCTATGACGTCGAGGTCGAACTGGTCTATGACGAAGGCTACCCGCCCACGATCAATGATGCCGCCAAGACGGAGTTCGCCGTAAAGGTCGCGCAGGACGTGGTCGGGGTGCCGCAGGTCCATGCGGATTACGGCCGCGAGATGGGGGCCGAAGATTTCAGCTATATGCTCGAAAAACGCCCCGGATCCTACCTGTTCCTCGGCGCCGGCGAAGGCGCGGGGCTGCATCACCCGGAGTATGATTTCAACGACGAGATTGCTCCTCTGGGCGCATCCTTTTTCGCCCGCATCGTCGAGCGGGCGCAGCCAGCAGGAGGCAAATAATGGCCCTTGAAGACGCAGCCAAACAGATCGACATGGCCTTCACCCGCGAAGACCTGAAAGGCCCGAGCTATGAGCTCACCTTTGGCGGGGCGACGTCTTTCCTGCGGCGCAAATACACCAAAGACCTGACCGGTGTGGACATCGCCGTGACCGGCGTGCCGTTTGACCAGGCGGTGACCAACCGTCCCGGCACGCGCCTTGGCCCCCGCGCCATTCGCGAGGCCAGCGCGCTGCAAGCGCCTGACGCGCCCTACGGCTGGGATTTCGATGTGCTGAGCGAATTTGCCATCGCGGATTACGGTGATCTGGCCTTTGACTATGGTCATGTGGCGCAGTTCCCCGGCGCGCTGACCGCGCATATCAAGACCATTCTAGATGCCGGGGCCGCCTCTGTCGTGCTGGGCGGGGACCATTACATCTCCTTCCCCATCCTCAAAGCCTATGCCGAAAAATACGGCCCGATCAGCCTGTTACAGTTCGATGCTCATACGGATACATGGCAGGATGACGACATGGACCGGGTTGATCATGGCACGATGTTCTACAAGGCGGTCAAATCCGGCATCGTCGATCCCGCCACCAGTGTGCAGGTCGGCATCCGCACCACCAATGAAGACACGATGGGCGTCAATATCATTGACGCGCGCAGGGTGCATGAACAGGGGCCGCAGGCAACTGTGGCGCAGATCAAGGAAATCCTCGGCGATCGTCCCTGCTATCTGACCTTCGACATCGACGCGCTGGACCCTGCCTTCGCCCCCGGCACCGGCACGCCGGTCTGGGGCGGGCTGACCTCGGCCCAGGCCTCGATCATGCTGCGCGATTTGGCCGGGATCAATATCATGGGCGGCGATGTGGTCGAAGTGTCGCCGCCCTTTGACACCACAGGCGCCACCGCCATCGCGGGCGCCCATGTGGCAACCGAGATCCTGTCGCTCCTAGGCCACCGAATGAGGACGGTATGAGCGCGAAGAACCAGCCGATCAGCGGCAATGATCTGGCGCGGTTCTCGGGCCCGAATACATTCATGCGCCTGCCGAGTGCCAATGATCTCAAAGGGCTGGACGTCGTTGTTCTTGGGGTGCCGATGGATATTGGCACCTCTTGGCGCTCGGGCTGTCGCTTTGGCCCCAAGGAGGTCCGCAGCCAAAGCGCGATGATCCGGCCCTATAATGTCGCCACCGGGGCGGCGCCCTTCGATGGGCTGCAGGTCGCCGACATCGGTGACCTGGCGATCAATACATTCTCCCTGTCAGAGTCTTTGCGCATTATATCAGAGAGTTACGACGCGATCTTAAACTACGATACGATGCCGCTGGCGATCGGGGGTGATCATTCGATGACGCTGCCGATCCTGCGGTCCATCGCCCGGCGCCATGGGCCGGTGGCGCTGATCCACGTGGATGCCCATGCGGATGTGAACGACGATATGTTCGGCGAGCGTGAGACCCATGGCACCTTCCTGCGCCGCGCCTATGAAGAAGGGCTCGTAAGACCCGATAAAACCTATCAAATCGGCCTGCGCGGGTCCGGCTATTCGGCGGAGGAATTTAGCGAGGTCGCGCAATGGGGCTTTCAACAGTTCCCGGCCCATGAGCTTTGGCATCGCAGCCTTTCGGAACTCGGTGCCGAAATCCGTCGCGATATCGGGGAGCTGCCGGTCTATGTGACCTTTGACATCGACAGTCTCGATCCCGCCTTCGCCCCCGGCACCGGCACGCCCGAGATCGGTGGACTGACCACGCCCCAAGCGCTCGAACTGATCCGCAGCCTGAAGGGGGCCAATATCGTCGGCGGTGACCTTGTCGAGGTGTCGCCCCCCTATGACACGAGCGGCGCCACCGCGCTGACCGGGGCCAACATCCTGTTCGAACTGCTCTGCGTGCTGCCCGGTGTTCTTTACCGATGACCCAAGGAAGGTGAGAAACATGATCTTCTGGCTGATCGTGATCGCGCTGCTGGCGCTTCTGGCCTATCTGCGCTTTGCACCGACGGATCTGGCGCGCTGGCATCAAAAGGCACCGGGGGAGACCATGGGCGAGACGCGGGGCCAGAATTCGATGATCTGGCGCGCGCCTGCGGCGGACAATCTGCTGAGCCGCTATGATGCGGTGATCCGGCAGACCCCGCGCACCGAGCAGATCGCCGGATCACTGGCCGAAGGGCAGATCACCTATGTCACGCGCAGCGCGCTCATGGGCTATCCCGATTACACGACCCTCGGCCTCTACGGCGATAATCCGCCCTATGTCGAGGTTTATAGCCGTTCCCGTTTCGGCAGGTCAGATCTGGGGGTGAATGCCAAACGTGTCGCTGGCTGGCGGGCGCAGGTCGAGGCGGGAGGATAGGCAGCCCTTTTGAACCTCGCGCCACATCGGCACATTGAGCGACATTTGGCATTGCGCCATGAACATCCGCCCATCCACTTGTAAACAAATGATTTCGCCCAATTCCACCCGATCGCCCCGGCGGTCGGTGCAGTAGCAATCAATCGTCTTGCCACCCGGCGCTTTGACATCGGCGCGGGCCGGGGCGCCGGTCGTCACCACCATCAGGAAGAGCGCGAGGAACACCTGTTTCATGCCCCATGATAGCATAATCGGCCTCTTGACCAAAGCCTTTGCATAGGCGACAGGAAGCCTATGATCCCGATGCCCCGTCTTGCACAAATCACGCAGCGCTTTCAGTTTCTGGAGGCCAGCATGTCTGCGGGCTCCGATGGGGCCGATTTTGCGAAGCTTGCCAAAGAATACAGCGATCTCAAGCCCGTGGTCGATCAGATCGAGCTTTATCAGCAATTGCAGCGCGATCTTGAGGACGCCGAGGAGATGCTGAAAGATCCCGAGATGGCGGAGCTCGCGCGCGAAGAACTGCCGCGGCTGCGCGCGCAGCTGCCCAAGGTCGAAGCCGCTTTGCAACTGGCCTTGCTGCCCCGCGATGCGGCGGATGCCAAGGCGGCGATGCTGGAGATCCGCCCCGGCACCGGCGGCGATGAGGCCGCGCTTTTCGCCGCCGATCTGCTGCGCATGTATCAACGCTATGCCGAGGCGCAGGGCTGGGGCTTTGACCTGATCGAAAGCCAGATGACCGAGCTTGGCGGCGTGAAAGAAGTCGTGGCCCATATCACCGGCCAGAACGTCTTTGCCCGGCTGAAGTTTGAAAGCGGCGTGCACCGGGTCCAGCGGGTGCCCAGCACCGAGAGTGGCGGGCGGATCCACACCTCGGCGGCGACGGTGGCGGTGCTGCCCGAAGCCGAAGACGTGGATATCGACATCAACCCCAACGATCTGCGGATCGACACGATGCGCTCTTCTGGCGCCGGCGGGCAGCATGTGAACACCACCGATTCCGCCGTGCGCATCACCCATATCCCCACCGGGATCGTGGTGACCTCATCCGAGAAATCCCAGCACCGCAACCGCGACAAGGCGATGCAGGTGCTGAAAGCGCGGCTCTATGACATGGAGCGCAGCCGGATGGACAGCGAACGCTCTGCCGACCGCGCGGCGCAGGTGGGATCGGGGGACCGTTCAGAGCGCATTCGCACCTATAATTTCCCCCAAGGCCGCCTGACCGACCACCGGATCAACCTGACGCTCTATCGGCTTGAGGCCGTGATGCAGGGCGATCTGGATGAGATCGTGGACGCGCTCACCGCCGATGCGCAGGCGCGCCAATTGGCGGAGATGGAAGGGTGAGCCCGCAGACCGCGGCACAGGCCATGGCCGCCGCCGCCGGGCGGCTGCGCGCGGCCGGGGTGCCTGACCCCGCCCGCGATGCCCGGCTGCTCTTGGCCCATGCAGCGGCTGTCGACGCGACCCGCGTGACCCTGATTGCCCCCGAAGAGATCGCCCCCGAGGTCGCGGAGCGCTACGAGCATCTTGTCGCCCTGCGCGCGGTGCGGGTGCCGGTGTCGCAATTGGTCGGGCGTCGGGCGTTTTACGGGCGTGATTTCGCCATCTCCCGCGATGTGCTGGACCCGCGGCCCGAGACCGAAACCCTGATCGATCTGGCCTTGGCGGCGCGGTTTGAACGGGTGCTTGACCTTGGCACCGGGTCGGGCTGCATTCTGGTAACGCTCTTGGCCGAGCGCGAAGAGGCCACGGGTCTGGGCGTTGATCTGTCTGAGGCCGCCTGTCTGCAAGCCAGCGCCAATGCGGTGCAGCATGGTGTCGCTAGCCGCGCCGATATCTGGCAATCGGATTGGTTCAGCGCGGTGACGGACCGTTTCGATCTGATCGTCAGCAATCCGCCCTATCTGGCGGCCGAGGAGATGGAAGAAATCGCGCCGGAACTGCGCCAGCATGAGCCGGAAATGGCGCTGACCGACGGGCAGGACGGGCTGAGCGTCTACCGCATTATCGCCGAACAGGCGCAGGGGTATCTCACGCCCAAGGGCCGGGTTCTGGTCGAAATCGGTTGGCAACAGGGCGCGGCGGTGCAAGAGATTTTCACCCGCGCGGGCTGGGGTCAGGTCACTTTGGCGCAGGATCTGGATGGCCGCCCAAGGGTGGTTTGTGCCGGAAAACCGGCATGAATACGCGGAAATCCACAGGTTTAACCGGCTAAATTGCAGTTTCTTCTTGCCGTAGCGCGGCTGGCATGGTTAGTCAGAGATGTTGCAGCGGTGGATGCCTTTGGGCGGTCCCGCGCGGCACTATGCCCAACATATCGCTTAAGCCGGGACGATGACGTGCTTTGCACCCCCGGTAAACGACACACAGCACACAAGGCTGACATCAATCCATGAATTCTCCCAGATCACGCTCCCGGTCGAAGAACAATCGCAAACGCTCCTCGCATGGTGGTGGCGGCGGCAACGTCGTGAACCGCGTGTTCGACAGTTCCGGCCCCGAGGGTAAGGTGCGCGGCACGCCGCAGCAGGTTATCGAGAAATACAACCAACTGGCCCGCGATGCGCAGCTGAGCAATGACCGTGTCGCGGCAGAGAACTTTCAGCAGCACGCCGAGCATTACCTGCGTCTGCTGAGCGAAGCGCAGCGCGAGACCGAACAGCGCCGCGAAGAACAGGAACGCCAGAACCGCGAGCGTCAGGCCGAGCGCGACCGCGAGCGCGCCGAGCGGCAGGAACGTGAAGCCCAGCAGAACGAGCAGCAGCAGAGCGAACAGCCCGCACAGGGCGATGCCGCTGAGCAAGGCGCGCAGCCGCAGGCTGACCCTGTGACGAACGGCGATGAGCAAAGCACCCTTGTCGAGACGCCTGAGAGCAAACCCAAGCCCAAACGCGCCCCGCGCCGCAAACCCAAGCCGAAACCGGCTGAGGGGCAGCAGCCTGACGACAACGGCAGCAACGGCGACCCGGCCAAAGCCGCAGAATAAAAAGAAAGCCCCGCAGTTTGCGGGGCTTTTTCTTTGGCACGCGCGGTCATCTCAGGGCCTAGCTGTCTTCCATCCCGGCCTGAACATATCTGACCCGCCCATTGCGGCGCAGCACCTCTTCGCGCGGCTCCCAGTCGTAGCGTGGGTCGCTCAGCACCGGGGACCAGAAGAGTTCACCACTGCCGCGCCACGGGTCCAGAACCAGCCCGGCCTGCATCGGCGCGCCGGCGGCAGAGATGATGGCGGTGGAATGGTCGATCAGCAGCCGCGTGTCGCCATTGGCAATGGCGCGGTGCATGTCGAGCGTGGCGAAACCCTCGGCCTTGAGGCGCTTTTCCAGATCCTCGGCCCAATGCCAGCACAGCCCGCGCGGTTTGCGACCACTGTTGACCTTGACGTTATGGATCAGCGGCGGGTCGGTGATCTCATAGGCGATGGCAAGCGCATGCGTATGGCGATAGGCGATCCGCGCCGCCCGGGCGGCTTCTTCGGGATCGACAGCAGGCGACAGCCCTTCGATGGCCTGGGCCAGCGCGGCAATCTCCCGCTCTGTGCCCGGCGGGGGCGGGCCGTTTCTGGGCAGGGTGCAGGCGGTCAGGCCCAAGAGCAGGGCAAGGAGCAGGAAGAAACGGTGGAACATGGTTACCCTTTGGCAATTTCGCGGGCCAGTGCGCAGAACCCTTCGAGCGGGACCTGCTCGGCGCGGTCGGTGGGGCTGAGCCCCGCGGCCCGCAGCCGGTCTTCGATATCCGGCGCAGCACCTTTGAGCGCCGAACGAAGCATCTTGCGGCGTTGGTTAAAGGCCATTGCGACGACACGGCTCAGCACCTCCGGATCGGCCGGGAAACGCGGCTCCGGCAGGGCGGTGAGATGCACAACGCTGGAGGAGACCTTGGGCGGCGGGGTGAAAGCGCCGGGCGGCAGTTGCAGCACGATCCGCGCATCGCTGCGCCACTGCGCCAAGACCGCGAGCCGCCCATAGGCTTTCGAGCCGGGGGTGGCCACGATCCGTTCCGCCACCTCGCGCTGGAACATCAGCGTCAGGCTTTGCCAGAAAGGCGGCCATTCCGGCGGGGTCAGCCAGCGCACCAGCAGTTCGGTGCCGACATTATAGGGCAGGTTGGCCGCCACCCGGATCGGCGGGGTCAGATGCGCCAGCGGGTCGATCTGGAGCGCGTCGCCTTCGATCACGGTCAGGCGCCCCGGATAGTGGTCGGCAATCTCGGCCAGTGCGGGCAAGCAGCGGCGGTCTTTTTCGATGGCCAGCACATGGCGCGCGCCCTCGGACAGCAGCCCGCGGGTCAACCCGCCGGGGCCGGGGCCGATCTCCAGCACGTCGCAATCGGCCATATCGCCGGCCTGACGGGCAATCTTGGCGGTGAGGTTCAGATCGAGCAGAAAGTTCTGACCGAGCGATTTGCGCGCGGCCAGCTCATATGTCGCGATGACCTCGCGCAGCGGTGGCAGATTGTCGATCGCGCTCATGTCGTGCTCCCCATGCGCCACGCGAGTTTGATGGCTTCGATCATGCTGGTCGGATTGGCGCGGCCTTGGCCTGCGATGTCAAAGGCGGTGCCATGGTCGGGCGAGGTGCGCACGAAGGGCAGGCCTAGGGTCACGTTCACACCCCGGTCAAAATCCAGCGTCTTGATCGGGATCAGCGCCTGATCGTGGTACATCGCAACCGCAGCGTCATAGCTTTGCCGCGCGGCTGCGTGGAACATCGTATCGGCCGGCAGGGGGCCGGTCAGCGCATAGCCTTCGCCCTGCATCTCAAGGATCAGCGGCGCGATCCAGTCGATCTCCTGCCGCCCCATGCTGCCACCTTCGCCCGCATGGGGGTTCAGCCCGGCCACGGCGATCCGAGGGCGGGCAATGCCGAAGCGCTCCCGCAGGCTGGCCGCCGTGATCTCAATGGTGCGCCGCAGGCTTGCCGGGGTCAGCGCCAGCGGCACTCGGTCAAGCGCGATGTGAATGGTCGCCGGCACCACGCGCAATTGCTCTGACGCCAGCATCATCACGACGTCATCCGCGCCCGCAAGCGCGGCCAGATATTCGGTGTGACCGGGGTAGGCAAAGCCCGCGCCATCTTGCAGCGCTTTCTTGTGGATCGGCGCGGTGCAGAGCGCCGAAGCGGCCCCTTGCTGCACCAGATCAACCGCCCGTGCGATCACATCGATGACAGCCTGCGCGTGCCTAGGCTGGGCGACACCGGGCAGGGCGGCGCTGCCAAACTCATGCGGCAGAACCGGCAGCGCCTCGGCGCTCGGGGCGCGGGCCGCCTCAGGGCTCTCGATCAAACGATGCGGCAGGTCTTTCGGCAGATGGCGCGGGTCACCGATCCAGACCATCGGAATGTCAGAGGCCAGCGCCGCCCAGGCGCGGGCGGCGATTTCGGGGCCGATCCCCGCAGGCTCGCCGCAGGAAATGACCACCGGCCGGGCTTGCCCGCTCATTGGCGGATGATGCGGGCGTCGGCGCGGGCCTGATCGACCAGCTGCTGGGCATAGCCTTGCAGCTTGCGCTGGCGGATCGAACTGATGACCGCCTCGCGATCCACATCCGCGTTCTCGGCGGTGACACGGTTGCACAGCATCAAGAACATCAGCGTTTGCCCATTGGACCGGGTCAGCGCGGTGGAGACTTCGCCGGGATCAAGCTTGGCCAATTCCAGCGCGACATCCTGCGGGATATCGGCTGGCGCCTTGGCATTTCGGTCCAGCACATTCGCAGGCTGGCCCTGCGCCGTGCCGTAAAGATCATCGCATTGATCGACCTCCCCACGCAGCTGCGCAGCCCGGGCCAAAGCGGCTTCGGAACGCCCGCCGGGGATGTAATAGGCGGCATAGTCGATCTCGGAATAGGTCACGCTGGGGGTGCCGGTTTCTTCGATCCCGCGCAGCTGAAACAGCGCGACGGCATTGGGAATGGGCAGCGGTTTTGTCACTTCACCGGGGGCCAGATCAAGCAGGATCGGGTGCAGCGACGGCGGCAGCTTTTCGAGCTCGGTCCAGGGCATCTTGCCACCCCGATCGCGGGAGGCGGTGGCGGAATACTGGCGGGCATAGGCCGAAAACTGCGCCGCGCTGCGGGTCTGCGAAATCTCGGCGGCCAGCGCATTGACCTGATCGGCCTTGGCTGGCGGCGCGGGGATGATGATCTCGGACAGAAGCACGCGCAGGCCGGTGCTGCCCCGGCTGCTGCCAAGCGCGCGGTCCACCTCGGCATCGGTGATATTGACCCGGCTGTTATACCGCGCCCGGATCAGATCGCGCCAGGCCGAGCTGATCAGGATGAAATCGCGAAAGGTCTCTTCGGAGACCTGCGCCTGCCCAAGCGCCTGGAGAAACTCATCGGTGGTCAGATCCGCGCGGGCGGCGAAATCCTTCATCCCGGCGCGAATGGCTTCGGGGGTGACTTCAAGCCCGGCCTGCTTCAAGATCTTCCCGCGCAGCCGGTCTTCGATCAGCGCATCGATCACGCTTTCACGGTCGGTCCCCGGCGCGCCGAGCAACTGCAAGAAACGCTGGCGCTGCTGGACCTCATATTCGGTGATCACCGCACCGTCGATCTGCACCACGGGGGCGAAGAGGTTCTGCGCCGCGCCGGGCTGTCCGATCATCAAGGCCAGGGCAACACCCGCGGCCCCCCGCATCACGACACGGAATTTCTGTTTCGTTACTTCCCACATGAGCGTACGTATCTTTCTGTTCCGGTGTTGGCGGCAAAGCCCCGCAGACCGATGTTAAATCCGAAATCGGTTGAGGGCTCAACACTTGTAGAGGATGAATAGCGCCGGTTGACCGAAACGTCGACCTGAACACATTCATTGTTGTAACTCAGGCCCAATCCCGCTCTCGCGGCGCGTTCGTCTTCGACGTCAAAACGCCAGTCGGCGGTGGCCTGCCATTGGCTGTTGATCGCATAGCTGCCGTCAAAGGTGATCTCGGAGACATTGTCTTGGCGGTCCTCATCCAGATCGGCGCTAAGCCAGATATAGCTGCCTGCAATCTGGCCGCGCTGATAGTTCCAGACCCCGCGCAGCTCGGCCTTGGCGACTTGGAAATCATCATCGACAAGCCCGCGCCCGATCACCGCCAGCCCATTGTCATTGCGCAGCTGACCCGCGACGAGGAAATCGGACTGGGTGCCTTCCAAGCCAGAGCTGAAGGAGAAATCGGCGTCGGTCTTGTCGCGGATCACTTGCCCCACCGACAGGTTCGCATCCCAGCCATTGGGGTCGATCCGCGCCCAGTTCACGCCAAAAGCCGCCACCGCCCCGCGCTCGCGCCGGTCGGGGCGAGGGAAACGGCTGAGGGCGAGCAGGTTGCCTTCGTCGTATTCGACCAGTGTGCTTTCCTCATTCGGAATGTCCAAGCGGTCCCCCCCGGTCCAGGCCAATTGCACAAGCGGCTCAAGCTGCTGCACCGCGCCGCCCGTCTCGCGCCGCTGCATCGGGTAGCGCAGCGCCGCCGCGACTTTCGGGACGATGTCGCTATGGCGCGGGGTGAAGTTCGCATCCTGCGCGATGTTGAACAGGCCAAAACTTGTGCCAAGCTGCAGATCGCTCACCATGCCATTGGCAAAGGTCAGATGCCGCATCCAGTCGATATCGCCGTTCAGCCGCGAGACATCGCGCCCGTCGACAATGCTGTCGGGGTCCGGGCCATCGGTGCTGAGGTCCGACGCCCGGCGGTGGCTATGCGCTTCCAGCGAGAGGCGCAGCTCGCCGCCGAAACGGGCCGGGAAATAGCGCTTTTGATATTCGCCATCCAGCACAAGGGTCGGCAGATTGTCGTTGATGTCACCATCCCGCAGGGATTGGTAGTTCAGCAGGCTGGCGCGGGTATATTCATCCCGCCGCGCGCGGCTGACGGTCAGCTCGCTGGTCAGCCGGTCGGCGTCGGAATAGCCGTAATCGCTCAGGTAGGAGCGGTCGCTGGTGGTCTCGATCCCGAAATAGAGCTTATAGTCACGGCGCAGATCAAAGCGGCCATCACCGAAAAGATAGCCGCGCGTGTCGTCTGGCTGCAGCTCGTCCCGGGTGATCGCGCCATTGAACTCGATCCGCCCTGCGGTAAAAGCCTGACGGTAGCGAAATTCCATCGTGCGGGTTTCGCTCGACAGATAGGGGGTCAGCGTCAGATCCCGGTGGTCGCCCATCTTGATGAAATAGGGCAGTTTCAGCCCCACGCCCAGTTGCGAGGTGGAGCGCACCGTGGGCGTCAGCACCCCGGTGGCGCGGTCGAGCGTCGGGTCGGGCAGGCGCAACCGCGGCAGGTAAAAGATCGGCACCGTCTTGATCAGAAACTGCGCTTCGTCGAAATAAAGCTGCTGGGCCAGTTCATCATGCACCACCCGTTTGGCCCGGATCTGCCAGAGCGGCGCTTCGCCATCTTCGCAGACTTTGCAAGAGGTTACCGCCGCTTTGTAAAGCTGGCTATAGCGCCCCTCGACCCGGTTGATCTGCACCGCTGCAAGCTGCAACTGCTGTTCAAGGATCATCCGCGCGCCGCTCAACAGGCCCGATTGCAACTCGGAATCGAGCTCTGCCGCATCCGCAAGGATCGTGGTGTTCTCGCCTTCCGACAAGACGATCGGCCCTTCGATGACCAGCGCACCCTTGGCCTGATCATAGCGGATCGCCGAGGCGCGCAGGCGGGTCTCGCCCTGAAAGGCTTCGACATTGCCCTGCGCCACCAAAACCCGATCCCGGGTGATGAACACCCGATCGGCCACCAGAACCGCCGGGCGGTCGGGCGCGGTCAGGCTTTGCGCAGACAGGGTGGCGGGGGCCACGATCAGGGCAAGACCAAAGAGAGCGGCGCGCATCTCAGCCATCCTCCGCATGTAACAAAAGACCGAGGGCAAGGAAGATTGCCGCAAGCGGCGGCGCCCAAGCGGCGAGGATCACCGGAATCTGCCCGTTCTCGCCAAGAATCTGTGCGAAACTGCGAATGAAATACAAACCAAACCCCAGCAAAATCGAAGCCAGAACCGCCACGCCGGTTCCCCCAAAACGGGTATGGCGCATGGTGAAAGCGCTCGCAACCAGAACCATGGCCACCAAAAAGAAGGGCCGCGCCAGTTCGGCTTGCAGCCAGACTTCATGCTGCCGGGTGCTGAAGCCGGCCTGTTCAAGCTGCCGGATGAAACTGGGCAATTCATAGATCGACACGGCGGCCGGGCGACCGATGCTTTCGCGAATGCGCTCAACCGTCAAAGAGGAGGGGATCGTCAGGCTTTCATGCTCCTCCGCCGCGCCCTCGGCATTGACCCCGGCGGCCAGCGGCCAGACCTTTGCGCCGCGCAGGCGCCATTCTCCGTCCAGCAGCCGCGCGGTCTCGGCTTCGATGCGCCGGGTCGGGCCCTTGTCCGGCTCATAGGTGATGATCGTGACATTATAGAGCACCGAGGCATCGCTGTTGGTGCGCCAGGCCCGGATCACCGATTGGCCCTCTGCGTTGCCCTGCCGCAGCCAAAGCCCCTCATCGCTCACCGACAGGGCAGAGCGCCCGTCGGCACGATACCGCTGGGTCAACTGCTCGGCCCGTTCGCTGGTGGCGGCGACAATCGGGTTCAGCACCGCCACCGCCAGAACGCCAATCGCCAAAGCCACCATCACCGGCGCGATGAGCGCCCTCAGGGCCGAACGGCCGGCGGCGCGTGTCACGACCAGTTCCGAAGAACGCGCCAGCGCAAGAAACAGGGCCACGGTGGCCAGGATCATGATCAGCGGCAGGATCAGGTTCAACGTCTGCGGCAGGTGGAGCAGGGTCATGCCAAGCACCTGCGCCCAGCCGACATCGTCATTCGCGAACCGCCGCGCCTGATCCACCCCGTCCACCAGCAAGACCAAGGCGCCGAGCACGCTGGTGATGACCACAAAGCTGACAAGGAAACGGCGGGCGAAATAGAAATGCAGGATCATGCGCGCGATCCTTTCTTGGTCAATCTGCGGGTCCATCTGGGATGGGCGGCCTGCCAGAGCATGGCGAGGCTCAGGACCGCGCCGATCAGGGCCGGCAGATAGAGCAAAGGCCAGAGCGACGCCGTTTCGCGCACCTGATTCACCAAAGTGCCGCGCATGCCATCAATCGCGATGAGCAGGGCAAAAGCGATCACCGCCTCGCGCCAGACCCCAAAGCGCGAGAAACCGCCAAGGATCAGCGTCGCAAAGCCGATCATCGCGGCGACCAGACAAAACAAAGGCTGGGCAAAACGCGCGTGCAGCTCTTCCGCCACATCGCCTTCGGCGATGCCCGAACGGGCGGCGATGGCGGCCCAATCCGACAGCAGATCCGGGGTGATCATGCTGCGCGGAGAGAGGGCGGCCGCGCTGCCTTCGCCCATCAGGGGGGAGATATCGAAGGAGAAATCGCGGAATTTGGCCGTGGCCAGACGTTTGGTGACCGTATCGTGCCGCTGGGCCATGCCGTTGACCATGATCAGCGTCGTGGCATCGCCATTGCGGGTCAGATAGGCTTCGGCGGCGGTGTAGATCACGCCCTCTTCGCGGTCGCGTCGATCCGACAGGAAGACATCGCGCAGAACCCCGTCACTGTCGATCTCGCGGGTGTAGAATGTCACGTCATCGGTCGGGTGCAAAAAGGTGCCGGCGGTGAGCAGCCGCGCGGTCAGATTGCGCGACACTTCGGCCTCGCGCTGTTTCAACTGGCCTTCGGCCATGGGAACCAGAAAATGGGTCAGCACCGTCATCATCGCCGCCACGCAAAGCCCGAAGACAAAGACCGGACGGGCGAGCCGCCACGGGCCTGTCCCGGCGGCCTGCAAGACCGTCAGCTCAGATTCCCCCGACATGCGGTTGGTGACATAGACCGAGGCCGAGAATGTCGCGATCGGCAGGACGGTGACGATGAGCTTGGGCAGGCCGAGGGCGGTGAATTCGAGAAAGACCAAGGCCGATTGCCCATCCCCGATCAGGCGATCGAACAGGACCACGGCCCGGTTGATCCAGAACAGGGCGACCAAGACCAGAGAAAAGAACCCGAACATCACCAAAAGTTGCGATAGCATGTAGCGATCAATTCGTGCCACTGCGATCCCCCACGATGCTCTGACGGCGTTTGCGGGAATGTTAATGCAATTTGAATGCCGGGAAAACTGCTATCTGGTCATGCTGCGCCGGGCAGGCTAGGTCTGGGCAAAAGCAACCATGAGGCGCGTTATGACTGACCTGACCCCGATCACCTTTTCCGAGACCGATATCGACCAGATTGCAGGCCATGCGGGGCGACTGGCGGTGTTTCTGGAGCCTTCGGGGCGGCTTGATGTCGGTGCACGGCGGATCAACAAGCTGACCAAAGGGGCGCTGGCCCGGCTGGTGGAGGGTGCGCGTTTCGCCAATCTGAAACCCGGCGAGGTCCTGAGCCTCACCTATCCCACGGGCATGGCGGCCGAGGCTGTCGATGTGGTGCATCTGCCGCGCCGCGCGGATCTGCCACAGGCGCGCAAAGCCGGCGCGGCTCTGGCCAAATTGCGCGGCGACAGTGATCTGTTGCTGCTGACCGCGGCGACAAGCCGCGTCGCCGATCTGGCCTTTGGTCTGGTGATGCGGGACTATGCGTTCCAAGACCACAAATCAGCGCCGAAACCCCGCAGGGGCAGTGTCACGGTGATGTGCGCCAAACCCGATGACGCGCGCGCGGCGGCAGCGCCCCTGCTCGCCGTCGCCGAAGGCGCTTTCATGACCCGCGATCTGACCAACGCGCCGGCCAATGTGCTGACCACCACCAGCTTTGCCGAGCAATTGGTGGCGATGGAAAGCCTCGGGCTCAAAGTTGAAGTTCTGGATGAAGAAGAGCTTGCAAGCCTCGGCATGCGCACGCTTTTGTCGGTCGGGCAGGGGTCTGACAGCCCGTCCAAAGTCGTCGTCATGCGGTGGGAAGGCGGCGCGAAGGATGACGCGCCATTGGCGCTGGTCGGAAAGGGTGTGGTCTTTGACACCGGCGGCATCAGCCTCAAACCCGGCGCAGGCATGGAAGATATGACCATGGACATGGGCGGCGCGGGCGTGGTCTCGGGCGTGATGCGGGCCCTCGCGCGGCGCCAGGCGAAAGCCAATGTCGTGGGGCTGGTCGGGGTTGTTGAGAACATGCCGTCGGGCAGTGCCATCCGTCCCGGCGACGTGATCAAATCCATGAAGGGGGACACGGTCGAGATCATCAACACCGACGCCGAAGGGCGTTTGGTGCTTTGCGATGTGATGTGGTACGCGCAGGAGCGTTTCAAACCCGCCGCGATGATTGATCTTGCGACCCTCACCGGCGCGGTGATCATCGGCTTGGGGCATGAGAATGCCGGGGTCTTTTCCAATGACGATGGGCTCTGCAACGCCTTTCTCAAGGCTGCCGAAAGCGAGCATGAGGGCGCCTGGCGCTTGCCGCTGGGGCAGGGCTATGACGATCAGTTGAAAAGCCGCATCGCCGATATGAAGAACGTCGGCGGGCGCCCGGCGGGCTCCATCACCGCGGCGCAGTTCCTCAAACGCTTTGTCAAAGACGAAACACCTTGGATTCACCTCGATATTGCGGGGGTCGCCTCGGTGAAATCCGAAACCATGCTGGCGCCGCAGGGGGCCACAGGCTGGGGCGTGGCGGCGTTGAACCGGCTTGTCGCTGACCGTTTCGAGAATGGTTAAGACAGCGATGGGGGCGGCTTACTTCTATCACCTGACCCAGCGACCTCTGGTCGAGACGCTGTCGATGCTGCTGGAGAAGTCGCTCGCCAATGGCTGGCGCGTGGCCCTGCGCGGCACCGACCGCGCGGGGCTGGAGGCGCTGGATCAGGCGCTCTGGACCTTTTCCGAGGATAGTTTCCTGCCGCATGGCATGGCGGGGGGGCCGCAGGACGCGGATCAACCGGTGCTTCTGACGCTGGACGCGAATGCCGCCAATGCGCCCAATTGTGTGATGGCCGTCCATGGCGCAGATGTCACGGCCAAGGAGGTCGCGGCGCTTGAGCGGGTCTGTGTGCTGTTTGACGGGCATGACCCTGTCGCCTTGGATCAGGCGCGGGGGCTGTGGAAGCGGCTGAAATCCGACGGGGCCTCGGCGCAATATTGGTCAGAGGAAAGTGGCCGCTGGGAGAAGAAGGCCGAGACGTAAGCCATTGGAAGCGGGGACCAAATGACCCCCGCCCGCTGCGCTGATATCACGCCGCTTTGTCCAGATCGGGCTTTGATGCAGGCGCCAGATTGCTGGTCTTCTCAGCCGTGCCGTCCTGCGGTGCTTGGCTGACATACGATTTTGCCGCCTGCACCGCAGAATTATTGACCGGATCGATCGTTGCCAGCAAAGCACGGGTGCGGGCGCTGTCGACCCCGCGCTGCGCCGCCGCCCGCGCGAAGGCCTCCTCATCCGCTGCCGATGGTTTGCGGGCGGTCTCGACGGCATCTGCCGCGGGCGCTGGCTGCACCGCCTCGGCTTTGCGCGGCGCTTGGGCCGATTGCGCCGGGCTGGCCTCCTGAGGCGCGGCGGTGGTCTGTTTCTGCTGCGGCTTGTCTGCGGCGTCTTTCTCTGCCGCGGGGGCAGAGGTCTGACGGTCTTCGGTATTTTCGGATTTTGCGGGCTTATGGGCCTGTGACTGAGGCGAGGGCCCACCAGCAAGACTTGGAAGTAACACGATAATTTATCCATGATTGGTGATATTGACGCATCCACCTAGGCGAAGAAGAGGGCGAAACCCTGTCGAAGTCGCGGCGCATATGGCGTCATTTCGCGGCAAAATCCTTCTCAGCCGTCCGGCCTCTAGCGGCTGAGCCGAAGCTCCCCGCCGCTGATCTCGATCCGGCCCCAGCGTTGCAGGTAGCCCATGCCGAGAAGCGACTGCGACATTTCCCCGTCATTCACCACCGCAGGGACATTGCGATCCACCGCATTCCCGACGACGACCTTGTCCAGTTTCACAAAGGCGGTGCGGGTCTCACCATTGGCGGTGCCGGCGCGGCCAAAGTAATTCAGCCCTTCGGGGTCGATCCCGACCCGCGCGGCATCGGCCTTGGTCAACACGATATCGGTGGCGCCTGTGTCCACCACAAAACGCACCGGCGCGTCGTTCACCTGGGCCGTGAGATAGTAATGCCCGTTCCGGTCACGCGGCAGGATGATCTCGCCCTGCGCGTCGATGCGCAGCTGCTGGCGCGCGCTGTCGCGGGTGATGTCCTGCCACAGCCCGACCCCGGCGGCCGCGCCGGTAAAGATCAGCCCCCAGACCGCCGCCTGTTGCAGGGTCTTGTTCATCGACGGGCGGCTTTGCAGAAAGAACCAGCCCGCCAGCATTGTCAGCAGAACGACCAGATAAATCAGATGCGCGGTGTCGATATCAGCCATGGAGCCCCCCTTTGCCTATTCTAGATATAGGAACGCGGGGGGCGAATGTCAGCCGGGCATGGGGCCGGGGCCAAAGCCGAATGCGGCGAGCCCGTCCAGCACGAATTGCACCGAAAGGGCCGCCAACAGCATCCCCAGAAGGCGGGTCACGATATTGATCCCGGTCTTGCCCATTGCCCGCTCCAGCGCGCTGCTGACCTGCATGGTCAGGGCCATGACGACCAGCGTCAATGCGCTGATGACGATGATCGTGATCAACCCTTCACCGCCCGGTTTTTCGCCCGTCAGCAGGATCACAGAGGCGATGGAGCCGGGGCCGGCGATCAGCGGAATGGCCATGGGAAAGACCGAGGGGTCGTCGTGGTCATCCTCATCCGCGCGGTCCTCACGCCGTTTGGTGCGGCGGTCGAACAGCATGTCGAGCGCGGTGATGAAAAGCAGGATACCCCCCGCCACCCGGAAGGCGGGCATCGAGATGCCGATGAAGTTCAGCACCGCTTCGCCGAATGCGGCAAAGATCAGCAGGATGATCCCCGCGACGCCCACGGCCCGCCATGCGATCAGACGGCGCTGCGCCTTGCTCATGCCGCGGGTGAGCGCAAGGAAGACCGGCGCGATGGCGATGGGGTCGATCACCACGAACATCGTGACAAGGGCGGTGATCATATAGGCGGTGTCGAAGGTCATTCTTCTTCCTTGGCGCTTGGCGTGGTCCTGCCAGAATGCACGAGGGCCGCCCCATAGGCGACCCCCGCTTAGCAATAAACTGAGTGTTATCAGATCAGGCGGTGGCCTTTTCCAGCTTTTCCTGCGCGCCCATCCAAAGCGTCTCCGCACGGTGCAGCGCCTCCATCACCTCGGCGTATTTCTTGTTCCAGACCTCAAGCTCGCCGGTTTTGGCGTCCTCATAGAGCGCGGGATCGGCGAGTTTCTTGGCCAGTTTGTCACGCATCTCGTTGATCTTTTCCATCCGCGCTTCGGCCTTGCGCACCTCGCTGCGCAGCGCCAGCACCTCATCGCGGCTGGCGCGTTTGGGTTTGGGCGCTTCCTTGGGTTTCGCCGGGTTCTTGCTGACCGGCTTTTCCGGTGTCAGCAGCATCTTGCGATAGGCTTCAAGGTCTTCCTCATAGGGTTTGACCGTGCCCTTCGACACAAGCCAAAGCCGATCCGCCACCAGTGACAGCAGGTGCATGTCATGGCTGACAAGGATCACCGCGCCCGAATAGCGCGTCAGCGCCTCGACCAGCGCCTCGCGGCTTTCGATGTCGAGGTGGTTGGTCGGCTCGTCGAGGATCAAGAGATGCGGCGCGTGCAGCGTGGCCAAGAGCAGCGAAAGCCGCGCCTTTTGCCCGCCCGAGAGCCGCCCGACCTCGGTCTCGGCCTGTTCGGGGCCAAGGCCGAAACCCGCGAGTTGGGCGCGCAGTTTCGATTGCAGCACGCCGGGGCGGGCCGCGATCATGTGCTGGAGCGGTGTTTCTTCAACGATCAACTCGTCCACCTGATGCTGGGCAAAGAAACCCACCCGCAGTTTGCTGGAATTGATCTGCCTGCCCGCCATCAGCGGCAGCCGGTCCGACAGCAGCTTGGCCAGTGTCGACTTGCCCTGACCGTTCTTGCCCAGAAGCGCGATGCGGTCGTCTTGGTCAATGCGCAGGTTCAGCCGGGTCAGCACGGGGTTATCGTCGCTGTAGCCAACCGAACCGTTCTCGATATTGATGATCGGCGGCGAGAGTTCTTCCGGTTCCGGGAAGGTGAAGACCTTGCGCGCCACATCCTCGGGCGCGGTGATCATGTCCATCTTCTCGATCATCTTCAGACGTGACTGTGCCTGTTTCGCCTTGCTGGCCTTGGCTTTGAAACGGTCGACGAAAGCCTGCATGTGATCGCGCCGGGCCTGCTGTTTCTTCGCCATCGCGGCCTGCAACGCGCGTTTCTCGGCGCGCTGGCGGGCGAATTGGTCGTAGGGGCCTTGGTAATAGGTCAGCTTGCGGTCTTCGAGATGCAGGATGCCGCCGACGGCGCGGTTCAGAAGGCCGCGGTCGTGGCTGATGATCAGCACGGTATGGGGGTATTTCGCGAGGTAGCTTTCCAGCCAGAGCGCGCCTTCGAGGTCGAGGTAGTTGGTCGGCTCGTCCAAAAGCAGCAGATCGGGCTGCGCGAAAAGCACCGCCGCCAGCGCCACGCGCATCCGCCAGCCGCCGGAGAAGGCAGAGCAGGGCATCTGCTGTTCTTCGTCGTCAAAACCCAGCCCCTTGAGGATCGAGGCTGCGCGGCCTTCGGCAGACCATGCGTCGATATCGGCCAGCCGGGTCTGGATGTCGGCGATGCGGGCGGGATCCTCGGCGGTCTCGCTTTCCTTCATCAACCGCGCGCGTTCGACATCGGCTTCGAGCACCGTGTCGATGAGCGACGTCTCGGACGAGGGCACCTCCTGCGCCACGCCGCCGATCTTGGCGCGGGACGGCAGGGAGATGTCGCCGCTGTCGAGAGACAGCTCGCCCCGGATGATTTTGAACAGCGTGGTCTTGCCCGCGCCATTGCGCCCGACGATGCCGACCTTGTGGCCCTCGGGGATCACGGCGGAGGCTTCCTCGAACAGGGGGCGGCCTTCGACGGAGTAGTTGATTTCTGAAATGCGTAACATGAAAGCCGTTTGGCGCAAGCGGGCGCGAAGGTCAATCACGGCTTTTCATGGGTCAGACCCCATGCTAGGGAGCGCGCAAATCAACACCCGCTATGGAGTACAGCCAATGGCCCTCGAACGCACCTTCTCGATCATCAAGCCCGACGCAACCCGCCGCAACCTCACCGGCGCCATCGTCAAGAAATTCGAAGACGCGGGCCTGCGCGTTGTCGCACAAAAGCGCATCCACCTGACCAAGGCGCAGGCGGGCGAGTTCTACAAGGTGCACGCCGAGCGTCCTTTCTATGACGAACTCTGCGAGTTCATGGCTTCCGCGCCGATCGTGGCTCAGGTTCTGGAAGGCGAAAATGCCATCGCGAAAAACCGCGAAGTCATGGGCGCCACCAACCCGGCAGACGCCGCCGAAGGCACCATCCGCGCAGAATTCGCTGAAAGCGTTGGCGAAAACTCCGTCCACGGTTCCGACGCACCGGAAACCGCAGCGGTCGAGATCGCTTACTTCTTCTCCGGTCTTGAACTGGTTGGCTAAGCCATCGGCTTATCAGAGATGCGAAAGGGCTGCCTTGGGGCAGCCCTTTTTCGTTATCGCCCGGTAGATCAGTTGTTCAATGTCGGGTGGTGCGAGGACATGCGCCCCTCAACATCGCCGGCGCGCGGCGCCTTGGCGGCCTGCTTTTGCAGGTGCTTTTCCAAAAGGTCCACATTGCGCAGCTTCGACTTCCAGCCAATGTCAAAGAGATCCCCGACCAGCGGCACCGAGCCGATGACGTAGTCGATCCCGGCATTCACCGCCATTCGGGCGAGGACGCCTTTCGGCGCGCCCATGCGGTACGATTCCTTCATGATATAGGCCGAGGGCAGTAGGGCCAGCGTATCGCCAACCACGGGGACAAGGCCGAGGATCGAGTCCCAGCCCATCCGCACACCGACCACCGGCAGCTTATAGGCGCTGTCCATCGTTTCAGCCAAGCGGCGGAGCCGGGCGAGATCGGCGTCATGGGCATGAGGTTGCGTAGCCATAGGATACCTGCGTTGTTGCACTGAAGCGTAAACGCAGCGCGGTGGCTCTGGGTTCCGTCATCTGCCGGCCCCATCCGGCATCTTAACGGGTGTGGTCAAATACTGGCGTAATCGGTGAAGATCGGCGTGGGTTTCTGCGGCGGGCGCGCCGAGGTCGGCTGCGGTTTGGGCGCGGGCTTTTGCGGCTGCTGCGTTCTGCTATATTGGGCCATCGGGTAGCTCCTTTGCTGCTCGGTGGGTGAGTTGCTTCACCCATGAAACCAGCTTGGGCGGGGGAAAGGTCCAAAACAGGGCCAAATACTGCCGAGAATACGGCTTTCGTTGCCAATTTGCGACGGTTCTGGCCCGGCCTCACCTATGGGTTGAGGCGAAAACGGGCCGTTGCCTGCAAGGCGCCCAAGGGGCTGACCTGCCCCCGTCCGGTCAGATCAACGAGATGCGCCAGCACATTTCGCATCGCAGCCCCCAGCAGGGCCGGCGGCGTATCCACATAGATCAGCGCGGCAAGCTCGGCGGCGGTTGCGTCCTGTTTGCGCAGCTCCTCCAGAATGGAGGCTTCGCGCGCCCGGCGGTGGGCCATCAACCACGTGAGCCTTTCAGCCGGATTATGCACCGGGGCGCCGTGGCCGGGGTAGAACACCCGCCACGCCCGCGCCGCCAGACGTTCGCAGGACGCCATGAAATCGGTCAAATCACCATCGGGCGGCGAGACCAGCGAGGTGGCCCAGCCCATGACGTGATCCGCCGTTAAACAGACATCGCCCATCGCAAGACAGAGGTGATTGCCGATATGGCCGGGGGTGTGCAGCGCTTCCAACTGCCAGCCTTCGCCGATAAGCATCTCTCCATCGGCAAGCAGGCGATCCGGCTGGAAGCCGAGATCAACCCCTTCGCCGCCGCCGATCACCTCTGCTTCGGCCAGCCGCTGCATGATCGGCGACCGCCCCGCAGCTGCAGCGCCAAAGGCATAGACCGGCGCGCCGCAAGCCTCGGCCAAGGGCCGCGCGAGGGGGGAATGGTCAAGATGGGTATGGGTGACGATGATATGGCTGATCCGCTGGCCCGGCTCGATCGCCGCAAGGATCGCGTCCAGATGGGCCGGGCTGTCGGGGCCGGGGTCGATCACGGCCACATCGGTATCGCCCAGAAGATAGGTATTGGTGCCGCGATAGGTCATCGGCGACGGGTTCGGCGCCACGATGCGGCGCAGCCCGGGCTCCAAGGTTTCGGCAGGGCCAATCTCGGGGTCAAAGTCATCGGGCGGCAGCATGGATTCACCTTTCGCAGCGGCAGGGGGCTGGCTAAGGTCTAGCCATGAATTTTGCCTGGCTCAAACGATATGTGCCGCGCGGCATCTACGGACGCGCCGCGCTGATCCTGCTCTTGCCGGTGGTGGTTTTGCAATTGGTCGTGGTGGTGATCTTTGCCCAGCGACATTTCGAAGGCGTCACCAATCAGATGACCGACACGGTGCTGCGGGAGTTGGAACTGATCATGCTCGCCGTGGGCACTGCGCCCGATGCGCAATCGGTGCCGATGGCGGTGCAGGCCCGCGCCGGGCCGCTTGATATGGTCGTCACCCCCGCGAACCGGCCCTTGCCCGAGCATGACAGCATGCTGTGGTATGACTATTCCGGCCGCGTCCTGATTCCGCGTTTGAGAGCCAATATGGAGGGGATCAAGGCGGTCGATCTGGCGGATGACGATTTCGTCGTTCTCTATGTCGAAAGCCCGCATGGGCCGCTGCGCATCCAATTCGACCGGCGTCGGATATCGGCCTCCAACCCGCATCAGCTTTTTGTGCATATGGTGTTTTTCGGGGTGGTGATGTCGATCATCGCCTCGATCTACCTGCGCAACCAGCTGCGCCCGATCAAACGGCTCGCCCGTGCGGCAGAGGCTTTTGGCCGGGGCCGGCATGAGCCCTACACCCCGGCAGGGGCGGTCGAAATTCGCGCGGCGGGCAATGCCTTTGTCGACATGCGCGCAAGGATCGAGCGGCAGATCGAACAGCGCACCTTGATGCTCTCGGGCGTGAGCCATGACCTGCGCACGCCCTTGACCCGGATGCGATTGGGCCTGTCGATGATGGATGAGGACGACGCCGCCCCCCTCATGGCGGATGTGGATGACATGCAGCGCATGCTGGATGAGTTTCTCAACTTCGCCAAAGGCGCGGCAGAGGGTGAGCCCGAAAGGGTGGAGCCGCGCGCCTTTGTGGCCGAGATCGTGGAGGACGCGCAGCGGGCAGGCCGCGCCGTGACCCTACTGCCGCCCGAGGGCGAGGGCGCGGGCATGGTCAAGCTGCGCCGGGTGGCGATGCGGCGGGCGGTGGACAATCTCATCTCAAACGCCGTGCGCTACGGGGCGCGGGCCGAGGTTTCGGTCATGCTCAGCGACCGCACCCTGCGCATCCGGGTGGAGGACGACGGGCCCGGCATTCCCGAGGACCGGCGCGAGGAAGCGACGCGGCCCTTCTCGCGGCTTGACCCGGCCCGCAATCAGGACAAGGGTGGCGGCGTTGGGCTTGGCCTTGCGATCGCCACGGACATCGCCCGCGCCCATGGCGGGGTGCTGCGTCTGGGCGAATCTGCGCGGCTTGGCGGTCTGCGGGCGGATATCGTGATCGCCCGGTGACCCGGCGGTAGCATTGCTGGCCCGGCCCATCTTTGCCAGAGTGGCGCCAAACCAACATGGAGCCCGCCGATGACCCCCTATGACATGATCAAAGCCCATCTCGACACGGCTGTTCCCTTTGCCGCCCATGTGGGTGTCAAACTGCTCCAGATCGATGACGGCAGCGCCAGCGCCGAATTGGTGCAGCGGCATGAGACCTCGAACCACATCGGCAGCCAGCACGCGGGGGCGATGTTCACCTTGGGCGAGGCGGCCTCGGGGGCGGCCATGGCGGGCGCGATTGCGCCGGTGATCATGGACATGCGCCCGGTTGCCGCCATGGGGCAGATCGCCTTCAAAAAGATCGCCGAAGGCACGCTGACCGCCCATGCCAAGACCTCGCGCCCCGGTGCCGAGCTGCTGTCGGCCCTGCAGGACGAAGGGAAAGTGGCCTTTGACGTGACGGTCGACATCCAGAATGAAGCGGGCGACACCGTGGTCGAGATGACGGTCAATTGGCATGTCAGCGCAAAGCGCTAGAGGACAGAGGCGGTCCGCGTAGCCCGGCAGGAGAGGGGCCGCAATTAGAACGTCTCAGGCGGGCGTGTTCATGCCTTATGCGGTCGCGGTTGTCGGAAAATCTCTGCCTCATTCGACAGGGCGCTGCGCGGCCCCCAGTTCTGCGGCCTCCCGGGCGAGGGCCTCGATCCCGGCCCAATCCTGCCGGCTGACAAGCGCCTTGGGCGCAACCCAGCTGCCCCCGGCGCAAAGCACATTGGGCAGCGCGAGATAGCCCGGGGCGTTCTCCAAGTCGATCCCGCCGGTGGGGCAGAAGGCGATCTGGGGCAGGGGAGCGCCGATGAATTTAAGGGCCGCTGCGCCGCCAGAGGCTTCGGCAGGGAAGAACTTCAACATGTCATAGCCCCCTGCCAACAGGCGCATCGCCTCACTGGCCGTGGCGGCGCCGGGCAGAAGCGGCAGGCCCTCTGCTGCGCAGGCGGCCAGCAGGTCGTCGGTCGCGCCGGGGGAGACGCCGAAGGTCGCGCCCGCAGATTTGGCGGCGCGCACGTCCTCCGGGGTGATCAGGGTGCCGGCCCCGACATGCCCGCCTGTGACCTCGCGCATGGCGCGGATCGCGTCCAGCGCCGCCGGGGTGCGCAGCGTGACTTCGAGCGCGGGCAGCCCCCCGGCGACCAAGGCTTCGGCCAATGGGCGGGCGGTGGTGGCGTCTTCGATGACCAGAACCGGAATGATGGGTGCCAAGCCGCATATCTCGCGGGTGCGGCGGCTGGCGTCTTTGGGGGAAAGGCTCATGGGTTCATCCTCCGAAAATGCTTGCGCCATGGGTGGCAGAGCCGACCGTTGCGCGGAAGGTGGCAAAAAGCTCGCGGCCCGTGCCAGCGGCGTTGGCGGTGAGGTCGGCACGCGCAAGGGGGCGTTCCAGAACCCCGGGCGTCAGAATGTCGAGCCTGCCGTCCTTGGCGTCGAGGCGCAGGATGTCGCCATCCTGAAGCTGCGCGATCGGCCCGCCGTCCACGGCCTCGGGGCAGACATGGATCGCGGCCGGCACCTTGCCCGATGCGCCGGACATGCGCCCATCGGTGACCAGCGCCACCTTCTGGCCGCGCCCCTGCAGGATCGACAGGAGCGGGGTGAGACTGTGCAACTCGGGCATGCCATTGGCCTTGGGCCCCTGAAAACGAACGACGATGATCAGGTCACCGGTCAGCTCCCCGGCCTTGAAGGCGGCTTTCACCGCGTCCTGATCATGAAAGACCCGCACCGGGGCTTCGACGCTGCGATGCTCCTCGGCCACGGCGGAGACTTTGATCACCCCGGTCCCGAGCGAGCCTGAGAGGCGTTTGAGGCCCCCGGTGCTTTGGAACGGGTCGCTCGCGGGGCGCAGGATCTTGTCGTTGAGGCTTTCGCCCGCGCCGTCGCGCCAATCCAATACACCCTCGGCAAAGACCGGATCCTTGGTGTAATGCTCCAGCCCGTGGCCCGCGACGGTCTTGGTGTCGGGGTGCAGCAAGCCCGCGCGCAACAGATCACCGATCATATAGCCAAGCCCCCCCGCGGCGTGGAAATGGTTCACATCGGCCAGACCATTGGGATAGACCCGCGCCATCAGGGGGGTGATGTCACTCAACTCGGAAAAGTCCTCCCAGTCGAGGATGATCCCGCCCGCCTGCGCCATGGCGATGAGGTGGATCAGCAGATTGGTGGAGCCGCCGGTGGCGTTGAGCCCGACGATCCCGTTGACGAAGGCGCGTTCGTCCAGAATATCGCAGACCGGCGTGTAGTCATTGCCAAGTGCGCTGAGGCGCAGCGCGCGTCTGGCGCCCTCGCGGGTCAGCGCGTCGCGCAGGCCGGTATTGGGCGGCACGAAACTGGCGCCGGGCAGGTGCAGCCCCATAAATTCCATGAGCATCTGGTTGGTATTGGCGGTGCCGTAGAAGGTGCAGGTGCCCGGGCCGTGATAGGCGGCCATCTCGGCGGCCATGAGCGCCTCGCGGCCCACTTCTCCGGCGGCGAATTGTTGGCGCACCTTGGCTTTCTCATCGTTGGAGAGGCCGCTTTCCATCGGCCCCGCAGGCATGAAAACCGCCGGCAGATGGCCAAAGGCCTGCGCCGCGATCACCAGCCCCGGCACGATCTTGTCGCAGACGCCCAGAAAGACTGCGGCGTCGAAAGTGTTGTGGCTCAGCGCCACCGAGGCGGCCAGCGCGATCACATCGCGCGAGAAGAGCGACAGTTCCATCCCGGCCTCGCCCTGCGTGACCCCGTCGCACATGGCCGGCACGCCGCCCGCGACCTGTGCGGTGCCGCCGATCTCGCGGGCGGCTTCGCGGATCAGTTCGGGGTAGCGCTCAAAGGGCTGATGCGCAGAAAGCATGTCGTTATAGGCGGTGACGATCCCGAGGTTGCCGGCGCTGGCGCTGGCCAGCCGGTCCTTGTCGGGGCCGGAGGCGGCATAGGCATGGGCCTGCCCGCTACAGGACAGATGCGCGCGGGCGGGGCCTTTTGCCCGGGCGCTTTCCATCCGGGCCAGATAGGCGCTGCGGCTGGCTTCGCTGCGGGCAATCACCCGGTCGGTCACCCGTCTCACGGTGTCGTTCATGTGGGTCATTTTCTCTCTCCTTTCCATCGGCCCGCGCCCAGAGGGGCGGGCGCCGAGATTGCATTCTGCGCTGCGGCTGTTTTCCTTCTCATGGCGCCAGATCGCGCCAGCGGCGGCCATCGCGGTGCAGCAGCATCAGCGCATCCTCCGGCCCGGCGCTGCCGGGGTCATAGGGCGCGGGGCTTTCGCGGCTCTCCTCCCAGCCGTTGATCATCGGGTCGACCCAGGTCCAGGCGGCCTCGACCTCGTCACCGCGCATGAAGAGGGTCTGATCGCCACGGATCACATCCATCACCAGCCGTTCATAGGCATCCTGCGCCTCGGCATGGGGGCCAAGCGCCTCGGCAAAGGTGAGGTCGAGCGCGGCTTCGACCAGCCGCATGCCACCGGGGCCGGGCTCCTTGATCGTGGTGCGCAGGGTGATGCCCTCATCCGGTTGCAGCCGGATGATCAACGCGTTGCCGCGACGGCCCGCCATCTTGGGGAAGATCATATGCGGGGGATCGCGAAAGGTGATCGCGATCTCGGAGCTGCGGGCGCGCAGTTTCTTGCCCGTGCGCAGGTAGAAGGGGGTGCCGGCCCACCGCCAGTTGCTGATGTTCACCTTTAGCGCGACGAAGCTCTCGGTCCGGGTTTGCGGATCACCGGCGTGATCGCGATAGCCGCCGTCACCCTTGACCGCGCGGTACTGCCCGCGGGCGATGTTGTCGGGTGGCACGGGATCGAGGGCTTCGATCACTTTCAGCTTCTCGTCACGCACCGCATCGGGTTTGAACCGCGACGGCGGCTCCATCGCCGTGAGGCATAACAGCTGCATCAGGTGGTTCTGCACCATGTCCCGCATGGCCCCGGAGCGGTCGTAATACTCGCCCCGACCTTCGACGCCGAGGCTCTCGGCCACGGTGATCTGAACATGGTCGATATGGGTGGCATTCCAAAGCGGCTCCCAAAGCGCATTGGCAAAGCGCAGCACCATGAGGTTCTGCACCGTTTCCTTGCCGAGATAATGGTCGATCCGGTAGATCTGCCCCTCGTCGAAGACACGCCGCAGATCCGCGTTCAGCGCCTTGGCCGAGGCGAGATCATGGCCGAAGGGTTTTTCGACGACGATCCGGGCCTGCGGCGTGGCGAGACCTTGGGTATTGAGGTTGTCCGCGATGTCGCCAAAGAGGCGGGGCGAGACCGACAGATAGAAGGCGCGCACCGTCTCCGGGCGCAGATGCTGGCCCAAATCGTCCCAGCCAGCCTTACCCGTGGCATCGAGGCAGACATAGCGCAGGGTTTGCAGGAAAGCGGCGATCTTATCCGGTTGCGCTGCCGCCTTTGGGGCAAATTCTTCGAGGCTGTCGCGGATCAGATTGAGGAAGGCATCATGGGTCATCTCACTGCGCGCCGCCCCGATGATGCGCGCATCGGCTGGCATCTGGCCCACGGCGAAACGGTGAAACAGCCCGGGGATGATCTTGCGCCGGGCAAGATCACCCGTGGCGCCAAAGAGGACGAGATCGAAGGGGGCGACGGGGATGACACGCGATACCATGGCGTCAACCGGCCCGCCGGGCGCATCCTGCGCGTCTGCCTGTCAGTGGCGGGGTGACAGATCTACCTGCGTGAGGTTCCGGGTTCGGCAGGAAGGGTACTGGAGATGATAGCGCTAACATTTTTAGTCCCGAGAATAGATGCGTTTGGCCGGAGCGGATGATCAGAGGTCGCAGGCCCAGGGAGGGTCGGCCCCGGCGCGGGAAACCGTGACCCCCGCGACCTTTGTGCCATGGGCCATGGCTTTCTCCAAGTCCTTAGCCGAGAGCGCCGCCAGCGCGGCTTTGGTCAATTGGTCCGCCGCCGCCAGACTTGCCAGAACGCCCGCGTTGAACGTGTCGCCCGCCCCCACAGTATCGACGACCCTCGCGTGCGCGGCGGGGACATGCACCGCGGTGCCGTCCTGCAGATAGCCAGTTGCCCCTTCGCCACCGCGGGTCACGATCACCACGGCGGGCCCGCGCTTGCGCAGATGCGCGACCCTCTCTTCCAAAGATGCGGTGTCGGGTACAATCCAGGCAAGGTCCTCGTCGGAGACTTTCACGATATCCGCCTGTTGCAGCATGCGGTTGAGCCGTGCGCGATAGCGCTCGGCGTCCTCGATGAAACCGGGGCGGATATTCGGGTCGAGCATGACCGCGCGGGACTGGCCCTCGCGCGCCAGAAGATCGGCATAGGCCTCTGCCGCCGGTTCACAGGCAAGGCTGATGCCGCCGAAAAAGAGGGCCGTGATCTGCGCTGGCACGGCGGGCATCTCGGCGGCGGTCACCATGCGTCCGGCGGAATTCTCATCGTAGAAACTGTAGCGGGCTTGCCCGTCGATCAGTCGCACGAAGGCCAGCGTGGTCGGGCGGTCGGCGCGCAGCGCCAGACCGGCCTCCACATGGCTGGCCGCCAGCGCCTCGGCCAATTGCGCGCCGAAGATATCCGTCGACAGTCCGGTGAGCAGCCCGACCTCGGCCCCCAAACGGCCAAGCGCAATGGCGGTGTTGAAGACCGCGCCGCCGGGATGGGGGACAAAGGCGTTCTGCCCGTCGACGGTTGTCGTCGGGATCATGTCGATCAGCGCTTCGCCACAACAGAGGATCATATCACGCTGCCTTCTGGTTCAGAAAACGCCGCAGGGCTGACCGGACATCCCCGGCCCAGACCGCGTCGATCTGCCGGGCAAAGGCGTGGGCAAATCGCGCCTGCTGGCCCAGGGTGCCGAAGACTTCCGTCAGGGCGAGAAATGCGGCCGGAGCCTGCCGTGACCGCCGGGCCGCAGCGCGCAGCCGCTCGGCACGCGGATCGTCCAGCGCGTCACTCTCGGCGCAGTAGCGGCACCAGAGCGCCACTTCGAGCGCCAGCCCATCGAGCGGGCGGCCTTGGGCCAGCGCATCCGCGATGCTGGGCAGGATGAATTTCGGCTGGCGGTTCGAGCCGTCCTGACAGAGCCGCGCGATGGTGTCGCGCACCTCCGGATTGGCGAAACGATCAAGACAGGTCGCGAGGTAGTGGTCATAGTCCACACCGGGGATCGGCGCGAGCAGGGGGATCACCTCACTGCGCATCAGCTGCTCAATCCAATCAAAGATCTCCCGATCCGCCACCGCCTCATGCACGCAGTCGTGGCCCATCAGGGCGGCGGGATAGGACAGCGCGGCATGGCTGGCGTTGAGAAGGCGCAGTTTCATTCTCTCATAGGCCGCGATATCGTCGACGAAGGCCACCCCAACCTTTTCCAAAGCCGGGCGGCCAAGGGGAAAATGGTCTTCCATGACCCATTGGGCGAACGGCTCGCAGACCACCGGCGCGGCGTCGTTTATGCCGAAAGTCTCGGCCACCATGGCGCGTTTGCTGGCCGAGGTGGCGGGGGTGATACGGTCGACCATCGAATTGGGGAAAGCGACCTCTTTCTCGATCCAGTCCCGCAAATCCCCGGCAACCAGCCCGGCCAGGCCGGCCAGCGCCTGGCGGGTGACATGGCCGTTTTCGGGGATGTTGTCGCAAGACAGAATGGTGGGCGGGGGATGCCCGCTTTCGCGGCGCTGGCGCAGTCCGGCCAAGAGAATGCCAAAGACGGTCACGGGTGCCTCGGGCGTGGCGGCATCGTGACGGATGTCGGGATGGGCGGCATCAAAGGCGCCGTTGGCGGCGTCGATGAAATAGCCACCCTCGGTGATGGTCAGCGAGACAATGCGGATCGCGGGGTCGGCGATGCGCTGGATCACCGCCCGGGCGTCGATCGGGCAGAAGTCGATCATCGCGCCCGTCACCCGCGCGGCATAGGTCTCGGGGCTGAGTTCGACCACGGTGGTCAGCCAGTCCTGCGCCTGCAACAGGGCGCGCCGCTCGGCGTCGAAGGGCATGATGCCGGCCCCGACGATGGCCCAGTCGTGATCCTCGCCGAGCTCAAACAGCCGGTCGAGATAGACCGCCTGATGGGCCCGGTGAAAGTTCCCCATCCCGATGTGCAGGATGCCCGGCGTGAGGTCGGCGCGAGCGTAGGAAGGGACCGAGACGCGTTTCGGAAGCTGTGATAGCGTGGAAAGCGAAAGATCTGTCGTCATGTCAGCCCGCCCGAACCAGGGTGTTGTCCTATGTCGCGTCATTCGATCCGCAGACCCTGCGCGTCGAACCTGTGGATCTGTTCGGCCCGTGGCGACAGGTGGATCCTATCGCCATGGCTCAGCGTGACCTCCCCCAAGGCCCGCACTGTCAGGATCTCGGCGAGGCCGGTGTTATGGACGTGAAAGAAAGTGTCGGAGCCCAGATGTTCGGCCACGCCCACGGTGCCCTGCCAGGTGCCTTCCCCTTCGACCACATCGATATGTTCGGGCCGGATGCCGATGCTATGCGCGCCATGTTTGGCGGCCTCGGGCCCCTCGATCAGGTTCATCTTGGGCGAGCCGATAAAGCCCGCGACGAAGGTGTTGCGCGGTCTGCGGTAAAGCTCCAGCGGGCTGCCGACCTGTTCGATATGCCCGGCCCTCAGCACCACGATCTTGTCGGCCATGGTCATCGCTTCGACCTGATCATGGGTCACATAGATCATCGTCGTGCGCAGGCGTTTGTGCAGCTCGCTGATCTCCAGCCGCATGCCCACACGCAGCGCCGCGTCGAGGTTCGACAGCGGTTCGTCAAAAAGAAAAGCCGCCGGTTCGCGCACGATGGCCCGGCCAATGGCCACGCGCTGGCGCTGCCCGCCCGAAAGCTGCCCCGGGCGCCGGTCGAGGTAATCGGTGAGGTTCAGCGCCTTGGCAGCCCCCTCGATGCGGCGCGCCTGTTCGTCTTCGGAGACGCCCGCCATTTTCATCGGAAAGGCGATGTTCCGGCGCACCGACATATGCGGGTAGAGCGCATAGGATTGGAACACCATCGCCAGACCGCGTTTCGCCGGGGGCACATGGGTGGCGTCCTGGCTGTCGATGCGGATCTGCCCGCTGGTGGTGTCCTCCAGCCCCGCGATCAGCCGCAGCAGGGTCGACTTGCCGCAGCCCGAGGGGCCGACGAAAACCGTGAAGTCGCCGTCTTCGATGGTCAGGTCCAGCGGCGGGATCACCTCCACCTCGCCGAAACTCTTGGAGACCTTGTCCAATGTGATACGTCCCATGTTCCCATGTCTCCTATTTGACGGCGCCGAAGGTCAGACCGCTGACAAGTTGTTTCTGGCTGAACCAGCCGAGGATGAGGATCGGCACGATGGCCATGGTCGAGGCGGCGCTCAGCTTGGCGTAGAACAACCCCTCAGGACTGGAATAGCTGGCGATGAAGGCCGTCAGCGGGGCAGCCTTGGCCGCCGTCAGGTTCAGCGTCCAGAAGGCTTCGTTCCATGCGAGGATGAAGTTCAAAAGCAGGGTCGAAGCGATCCCGGGCACTGCCATCGGCGTCAGCACATAGAGGATCTCTTCCTTCAGGCTGGCCCCATCCATCCGCGCGGCTTCGAGAATTTCGCCGGGGATTTCGCGGAAGTAGGTGTAGAGCATCCAGACGATGATCGGCAGGTTCATCAGCATCAACACGATCACCAGACCGGTGCGGCTGTCGAGCAGCCCCAGTTTGATGAAAATGAGGTAGATCGGATAGAGCACCCCGACCGCCGGCAGCATCTTGGTCGAGAGCATCCAAAGCAGGATGTCCTTGGTCCGCTTCGAGGGCACGAAGGCCATCGACCAGGCGGCGGGGACGGCGACCAGAATGCCGAGAATGGTCGAGCCGCCTGCGATGATGATGGAGTTCCATAAAAAGCGCGCATAGTCCGACCGCTCCAGCACCGTGGCGTAATTCGCCAAGGTCCAGTCGAAGCCGATGAAGACCGGCGGGTCGGCGATTGCCGTGGCCTCGGTCTTGAAGCTGGTGAGGATCGTCCAGAGGATTGGGAAGAAGATCAGCAGGCCCACTGCCCATGCGGCGGCGGTGTTGATGATCTTGCGTTGCGATGTGACGGCGCGGGCCATGTTGGTCTCCTCACTTGTCGAGGTTCTTGCCAACCATGCGCATCAGGAAGATGGCGATGATATTGGCGAGGATGATGGCGTAAACACCGCCGGCGGAGCCGAGCCCGACGTTCTGGCTTTCCAACACCCGCTGGTAGATCAGATAGGTCAGCGTGCGGGTGCCGAAGGAACCTTGGGTGGTCACGAAGATCTCGGCGAAGATGCCCAGAAGGAAGATCGTCTGGATCAACACAACGACGGTGATGGCGCGGCCCAGATGCGGCAGGGTGACATAGCCGAACCGCTGGAGCGGGGTCGCGCCGTCCATCTCGGCGGCCTCCAACTGCTCGCGGTCAAGCGACTGGATCGCGGTCAGCAGGATCAGCGTGGCGAAGGGCAGCCACTGCCAGGAAACGATCAGGATGATGGATTGCAGCGAGGCTTGGCTCAGCCACTCCAGGGGTGCCGCGCCGAAGAATTTCCACAGATGCGCGAAGAGGCCGTTCACCGGGTCCATGAACATGTTTTTCCAGACCAGCGCCGAGACGGTGGGCATCACGAAAAACGGCGAGATCACGAGGATGCGGACAAAGCCCTGACCCCACATCGGTTGGTTCAGCAAGATCGCCAGCAGCACCCCCAGGACCACGGTGATGATCAGGACGCCGCCGACGATGATCAGCGTGGCCCAAACCGAGGGCCAGAAGGCGCTGGAGGTCACGAAACGCAAATAGTTGTCAAACCCCACCCAGCCCAGATCACCGCCGCGCAGGGGCAGGTATTTCTTGAAGGAGAACAGCAGGGTCATCACCAGCGGGACCAGCATCCATCCCAGCAGCAGGATCACGGCGGGCGCCATCATCAGGCGGGCTGCGGATCGGGAGCTTTGTGTTGCCATGGCTGATCTCTCCTGTTGACGGCCCCGGGGGCTGCCTTTGGATCAAACGGTGGTTCTGCGAAAATTGATAGGGGGCTTGCGGGCGATGCTTTTGCACCGCCCGGCATGCGCCACCTCAGTAGCCGGCGGCTTCGATCTCGTCGAGCGTCAGCGCCTGGGCCTTCTCAAGCGCCTCTTCGACCGATTGCTGTCCGGCGAGGGCGGCCGAGATTTCCTGACCGACCTGCGTGGCGATGCCCGCAAACTCCGGGATCGCGACGAACTGCACGCCGGTATAGGGCACGGGCTTGACCGAAGGGTTCTTTGGATCGGCGGCATTGATCGAGCCCAGCGTCATCTCCGCGAAGGGGGCGGCTTCCTGATAGTCGGGGTTCTCGTAAAGCGAGGTGCGGGTGCCCGGGGGGACATTGGCCCAGCCTTCCTTCTCGGCAACCAGCGCGGTGTAGTCTTTCGACGTGGCCCATTCGATGAAGGTCTTGGCTTCCTCGGTCGCATCCGAGCCGGCAGGCACGGCCAGCGACCAGGCCCAGAGCCAGTTGCCGCGACGGCCGAGGCCATTGTCGGGGGCCAGTGCGAAGCCGACCTGATCGGCCACGGTGGAATCGTCGGGGTTGGTCACGAAGGAGGCCGCCACGGTGGCGTCGATCCACATGCCGCATTTGCCCTGCTGGAACAGCGAGAGGTTCTCATTGAATCCGTTGGTCGACGCGCCCGGGGGGCCGTAGTTCTGCATCAGGTCCATGTAGAAAGTGACCGCCTCGGTCCATTCTTCGCCATCAAGTTCCGGCTGCCAATTCTCGTCGAACCAGCGCGCGCCGAAGGAGTTCGCCATGGCCGTCAGGAAGGCCATGTTCTCGCCCCAACCGGCCTTGCCGCGCAGGCAGATGCCGTAGATTTCGTTTTCCTTGTCGGTCATCGCGGCGGCGGCTTCCTTGATGAATTCCCAGGTCGGCGCTTCGGGCATTTCCAGACCGGCCTTTTCCATCAGGTCCTTGCGGTACATGACCATCGAGCTTTCGCCGTAGAAGGGGGCGGCATAGAGTTCGCCATCCACGGTCAACCCGTCGCGGATAGCCGGCAGCAGGTCGTCGGCGTCCCATTCCTCGGACATGTCGTTGAGCGACACCAGCCAGCCCTGTGCGCCCCAGATCGGAACCTCATAGGTGCCAATGGTCATCACGTCGAACTGTCCGCCCTTGGCCGCAACATCCTGTGTCACGCGCTGGCGCAGGACGTTTTCCTCAAGCGTGACCCATTCGAGATCGATATCCGGATGCGCCGCCTCAAACTCCGAAGCAAGACCCTGCATGCGGATCATGTCGCCGTTGTTGACGGTGGCAATGGTGACGGTGGTTTCAGCGAAAGCGCCAGCCGCAGACAGGGCAGAAATTGCCGTGGCGGCATAGAGTGATCTGATCTGGGACATTCGTTCCTCCCTAAACGTCCAGTGTAGGAAAATCCTAGGCGCCAAGGCTACGCGAAGTCAATTTAAAATTTACGCGCGAAAACTTTATAGGTTTTATCTTTCCCTACCGGACCGTTAGGCGGAGTCGCGCAGCACCAGTTTTCCTTCGAAAAGGGTCTCGACGCGCGTTGCAGGTCTCTCATTCGTGTCGATGATTCGAAAAAGCGACGTGGCAGCGCGCTCGGCGATGGCTGCGTAATCCTGCGCGATTGTCGTCAGCGAAGGGCAGGTGAACCGCGAGAACGGATGGTCGTCATGGCCTGCGATGCGGAGGTCGCACCCGGGGCCATGGCCCACCTTGAGACCCAGCTTATAGGCTGCCGACAACATGCCGATGGCCAGCCGGTCGTTGCTGCACAGAAGCGTGTTGGTCGGCAAGCCGCCTTGCCGCAGGACCGCGCCGCCCTCGACTTGGCCGATCTCCTCAAAATTCCACCCGCTGCCTTTGACCTGCAAGATATGCGGCGCAAAGCCATGCGCCTCCATACTGCGCTGATAGGCCTGCCGGCGTTTGATCGCATTCGGGTTCGCAGGGGTTTCCATTTCAAAGAAACTGGGCGGCGCGCCGCTGCGGCACAGATATTCGACGATCAACCCGAGGCTTTGCAGATTGTCGGTGCCGACAAAGGCCGCGCCGGTCTCGCTGATATTGGCGTCAAAGAGCACCAGCGGGACTTCCTTGGCGATCTTGTCGATGGCCTTGCGGTCGGACCCGCGGCCAAAGGGGGCGAGCAAAATGCCTGCGGGTTTCAATGCGCGCAGCGATTCCAGATTTTCGGCCTCAAGCTCGGGTTTGCCATGCGAACTGAGCAGGATCGGGCTGTAGCCTGCCTCGATACAGGCGACCTCCACGGCGCGACCGATCTCGTTAAAGAAAGGATCGGCGAGATTGGGCACAAGCACCCCGATGTTCCGGGTCGTCTGCCGGTTCTGGTTCATCGCATAGATGTTCGGCCTGTAGTCATGCTTCTCCAGCGCGGCCTCAATCCGCAGCCGTGTTGATTTCCGCACGCTGTCGGGATTGTTGAAATATTTCGAAAGCGTGGGCCGGGAGATGCCGCTGATGGCCGCGAACTCTTCCATATTGCGGATTTTTGGTGGTGCCATTCTGCGCCCTGCCGTCTTGATTGTTACGCGCGTAAATTTGCTATTTTTACAATCTTTCGGAATTGAAGCGAGGTCAAGCCCGTTGGCGCAGGGGCTCCGCCTAAGATCGGCGGAATGCGGGGGAACTGAAACAGATTTAAGCAGTTGGTTGATTATGAAACATTTTAGATCCACGGTCATTGCACTGGCTGCCGTCCTCGCCCCCGCGGCTCACGCCCAGCCCACAGTCGAAGAAATCCAAAACGCGACCTACGCGGGCGGCCCGCTGCCCGAGGGTCAAAGCGCCATCGCCGCCGTCGTTCAGGTTCTGCTTGATCAAAGTGGCATCAGCCCGGGGGTCATCGATGGCTGGCGCGGCCCGATGTCGCGCAGTGCCATTCGTGCGTTTGAGGCCCGGGAGGGGCTGCAGGAGGACGGGCAGATGGATCAGGCCGTCTGGGCGGCCCTTGGCGGCCCCGAGCGCCCCGCAGTGCTGCAAGAATATCGGATCGCCAAAGCCGATACCGCGGGCCTGTCTGCCCCGCTGCCTGATGATTACGCCGAACTGGCCGAGTTGGAGCGGTTGGGTTTTACCCGGGTGACCGAGCGGCTGGCCGAACAGTTCCACATGGACGAAGGGTTCCTGCGCGAGCTTAACCCCGCAGCCGGTTTTACGGCCGGAGAGGTGATCACCGTGGCCGCGCCCGGTGACCGGCTTGACGCCCCGGCCCATCGGGTCGAAGTCCGCAAGGACGTCGGGCGCGTCGCTGTCTTTAACGAGGCGGGTGACATGATCGCAAACTATCCCGCAACGGTCGGATCGGATCAGTTGCCCTCTCCCTCTGGAGAGCATGAGGTCGTCGCCGTCGCGATCGACCCGACCTATACCTACAGGCCCGACAAGAACTTTCAGCAGGGTGACAATGATGAACGCCTGACGCTGCCGCCCGGCCCGAACGGCCCCGTGGGCTCCGTCTGGATTGACCTCAGCAAACCGACCTATGGCATTCATGGCACTGCCGACCCTGACGCGCTGTTCCAAAGCGTCAGCCATGGCTGTGTCCGCCTTACCAATTGGGACGCGGGCGAATTGGCGCATATGGTCGATCCGGAGGTTCCGGTCGTCTTTGTCGAAGGCAGGTCATGAACAATCTGCTCCCCCCGATACTGATGGCTTTCTTGGCGACCGGGGCCGCGGCGCAAGAGGTGACGCCGGCTGACGTCGACACACCGCCGCCCGGGGCATCGCTCTTTCCCGAACAGCGCCCTGCGGATTTGGGAGCAGCGGAGGAGAAAAGCGACATGCCAGAGGCGGGGCAAGGGGTTGCGGAAACCTCAGAGCCCGACCCCGAGGCCGCTGGCTCAGACGCAGTGCCCGAGAGGGAGGCGAGCGCACCCCCCGCGCCAGAACGGCTTGCGGTGGACGCCGAGGCTCTCGCAGCTTGCCAAGGTGAGTTGCGGGCGACAGGGGCAAGTTTTGATATCCCCGAGACGATCGCTGATTCAGAGAACCCGGAATGCGGCATCAAGAACCCCATTCAACTGCGCGGTCTGCCGGGCGGGATCGAACTCAAACCTGCGGGCCTCATGCGTTGCGAGACGGCTTTGGCACTGGTGCGCTGGACCGAAGATCATGTGCGCTCTGCCGCCGAACAACTGCCGGAGCGCGGCGCGCTGGTAAGCATCGAGCAGGGCAGCACCTACATATGCCGTCGGCGCAATTCCCGCGAGGACGGCAAGATTTCTGAACATGCTTTCGGCAATGCCGTGGATATAATGGCCTTCCATTTCGAGGCGGGCGACCCGATCCCGGTCCAACCGCGCGAGCGGGATGGCACGATGGCCGAAGCGTTTCAGGATGCGGTGCGGGCCACGGCCTGTCTGCATTTCACCACGGTTTTGGGCCCCGGGACAGACCCCTCCCATGCGGATCATCTTCATTTGGATATCAAAGCCCGAAATGGCGGGTTTCGCCTTTGCCAGTAGCCGGGTGTTGCATTCGCAGATGGGGCGGCAGGGGTCTAATTGGAAACTGATCGACCGCGCCCCATGGCCCAGAGGAAAGGCGGCTTTTGAACGATGTTTCGGATCTTGACCTGCATTCGCCCCCTCGCGGCTGCCTTGGCCGTCCTCTTCCTCGCCACCGCGCTTTTGGCCCAGACGCCACCGGACGAGCCCGAGATATCCGCCCCCGAACAGACCGTCGAAGTTGATCCAACGGCGAGCGACATGCGGATCGGGCGGCGCATAGAGGCCATTTTCGAAGCGACCGGATGGTTCGATGATCCAGCGGTCAGGGTTCGCGACGGCGTTGCTTTTCTACAAGGCACGGCCACGAGCGAGGATCAAAAGAAATGGGCCCGCGATCTGGCGGCGCGCACCGATGGTGTTGTCGCCGTGGTCAATGATATCAGCGTTTACCACACCGTGTCCTGGAGCCTCGCCCCGGCGCGCGCTGAACTCCGACGGATGGCCGAACAGGGGCTTACCGCCCTGCCGCTGGTTCTCTTGGCCCTGCTGATCCTGCCGATCGCATGGGGGCTGGCAAGGCTGATCTCGCGGCTGATGCGGTGGCTGTTGCAAGACCGTATCCACTCGCCGTTTCTGCGCGATTTCATCGCCCGGGCAACCGCGGCCCCGGTATTCCTTCTGGGCGTCTATCTGGTTTTGCAGGTGGCCGGGCTGACCCAATTGGCGCTGTCCATCGTCGGCGGGGCCGGGGTGCTGGGGATCATCATCGGTTTCGCATTCCGCGACATCGCGGAGAACTTTCTTGCCAGCCTTCTACTGAGCATTCGCCGCCCGTTTTCGCGCGGTGATCTGATCCGCGTGGGCGACAGGGAGGGCATCGTGCAAACGATGGATACCCGCAGCACCGTGCTGATTTCCGCCGAAGGCAATCACATCCAGATCCCCAACTCGACGGTTTTCAAAGCCGTGATCGAGAATTTCACAGCCGCCCCTAAGCGCCGGGGCGATTTTCTGGTTGGGATCGGATATGATGCATCTGTCGCTCAAACCCAAACGGTGCTGACAGAGGTCTTGACCGAACATGAGGCGATATTCGCCGATCCCGCGCCCATGGTTCTGGTGGACGCTCTCGGCGCCTCGACCGTGAACATTAAGGTCTATTACTGGTTCGACGGGTGGAAATATTCGCCCCTGAAACTGAAATCGGCCCTGCTGCGGAAAAGCAAGCGCGCCCTGACCGACGCTGGCATCTCGATGCCCGACGAAGCCCGCGAGGTCATTTTCCCAGAGGGCATCCCACTGGTCGAGGCCGAAGAGCCGGTTCAGCCGTCCCGGGCCGAGGATGCCCAGCAACAAAGCACATCACCCTCAAACGCGGAGCCGGCGTTCTCCTCGGCAGACACAGACCTTGCCAGCGAGGCCGAAGAGCTTCAGCAACAAACCGCCCCCATCATCGAAGAGGGTGACACTGATCTGCTGGGGGAGACTGACCCAGCCGGGTCCGAGCGCCACAATACTTGATGGATGCAGGCAGCTTCGGCACCGGCCCGCCAGATGCCACGCGTTCCATCTTGGGCAAATCGGCGGTTCCAGCGCGGGGACTGAAAAATATGGTAGGCCCGGCAGGACTTGAACCCGCAACCAAAGCGTTATGAGCGCTCTGCTCTAACCAATTGAGCTACAGGCCCGCCATGGCGTTTGGGTATGACGCCACAGCCGGGGCGTCAAGACATTAGCTGCACCAAATCATTGCAGTGTGCGGCGCAATACTCTAACTCCGCGCGCAAAGGAAAATGCGCGCCGGGGGCCATGACCATGACGAAATCCGACAACGGAATCACCTATGCCGAAGCAGGCGTGGATATTGACGCAGGCAACGCGCTTGTTGAGCGGATCAAGCCTGCGGCGAAATCCACCGCACGGCCCGGCGTTATGGCCGGTCTCGGCGGCTTTGGCGCGCTGTTCGACCTGAAAGGCGCGGGTTTCACCGACCCGGTGCTGGTCGCCGCGACCGACGGTGTGGGCACTAAGCTGCGCATCGCCATTGATACCGGCAATGTCGACAGCATTGGCATCGATCTGGTCGCCATGTGCGTGAATGATCTCGTCTGCCAGGGGGCTGAGCCGCTGTTTTTCCTCGATTATTTCGCGACCGGCAAACTGGAACTCGACAGTGCCGCGCGGATCATCGAAGGCATTGCCAAGGGCTGTGCCGATTCCGGCTGTGCCCTGATCGGGGGTGAGACCGCTGAGATGCCGGGCATGTATCACGCAGGCGATTTTGATCTCGCGGGCTTCTCGGTCGGCGCGATGGAGCGCGGCACCGAACTGCCGCGCGATGTGAAAGCGGGGGATGTGCTCTTGGGCCTGCCCAGCGACGGGGTGCATTCCAACGGCTATAGCTTGGTCCGCAAGATCGTCGAGCGCAGCGGTCTCGGCTGGGGCGATGATTGCCCCTGGGGCGCGGGCGATCTGGGCAGCGCGCTGCTGACGCCGACGCGGCTTTACGTCAAAGGCGCTGTCGCGGCCCTGCGCGCCGATGCGGTCTCGGCGCTGGCGCATATCACCGGCGGTGGCTTGACCGAGAATCTGCCGCGCGTGCTGCCCGAAGGGCTGGGCGCCGAGATTGACCTCAACGCATGGGAGCTGCCGCCGGTTTTCAAATGGCTGGTCGAGCAGGGTGGCATGGCCGAGGCCGAGATGCTCAAGACCTTCAACGCCGGGATCGGCATGGTCGCGGTGGTTTCCGCCGACAGGTTGGAGGCTGCCAAGGCGGCCTTTGCCGAGGATGGCCACAGCGCCATTGAAATCGGCCGCATCACCGAAGGCGAAGGCGTCTCTTACAAAGGCGCGCTGCTTTGACCAAGCGGATTGCGATTTTCGTCTCGGGCGGCGGCAGTAACATGCGGGCGCTGGTTGAAGATATGACCGGGGACCACGCCGGGCGGCCCTGTCTGGTGCTGTCGAACAATGCAGATGCAGGCGGGATCGCCTGGGCACAGGGGCAGGGGATCGCGACCGAAGTCGTCGATCACCGGCCCTACGGCAAGGACCGCCCGGCCTTCGAGGCGGCCCTGAGTGCCGCGCTTGAGGCCCATGCGCCGGACATCATTTGTCTTGCCGGTTTCATGCGCAAGCTGACCGAAGGCTTCACCGATGCCTGGGCCGGGCGGATGATCAATATCCACCCGTCGCTGCTGCCGAAATACCGCGGGCTGCACACCCATGCCCGCGCGTTGGAGGCCGGCGATACCGAGCACGGCTGCACCGTGCATGAGGTGACCGCCGCGCTCGACGATGGGCCGATCCTTGGCCAGGCGCGCATCTCGGTGCTGCCGGGCGACACGCCCGAGACGCTGGCCGAGCGGGTCTTGGTGCAGGAGCACCGGCTTTACCCCGCCGTGCTGCGCCGGTTTGCGGCGGGCGAGCGGCAACCGGTGATGCTGACGGGGTGACGCTGGTCAAACAGCGGCCCGTGATGTACCTCTGAGGGCAAAGCCCGATGACCGGGCGTATTAACCTGTCAAAGAGCGTTTATGAAAACAATCACCACCACAGCCGACCTCGCCCAATTTTGCGAAGCAGCGGCCCGCCATGACTATGTGACCGTCGACACCGAGTTCCTACGCGAACGGACCTATTATTCCAAACTGTGCCTCGTGCAATTGGCCATGCCGGGCACGGATGACAGCAATGCGGTGCTGGTTGACCCTCTGGCCGAGGGCATTTCGCTTGAGCCGCTTTACGATCTGTTCCGTGATACTTCGGTGGTCAAGGTCTTTCATGCCGCGCGGCAAGACCTTGAGATCTTCTATGTCGATGCCAAAGTCTTTCCCGAGCCGCTGTTCGATACGCAGGTCGCCGCCATGGTTTGCGGCTTTGGCGAGCAGGTGGGTTATGAAACGCTGGTGCGCAAGATCGCGCATCAATCGCTGGACAAGACCTCCCGCTTTACCGATTGGTCGCGCCGTCCGCTGACCGAGGCGCAGAAAACCTATGCGCTGGCGGATGTCACGCATCTGCGCCAGATTTACGAATTCCTTGCCGCCAAGCTGGAGAAAACCGGCCGTGCGCGGTGGGTGGCGGAAGAGTTGGAAAACCTGCTCAGCCCCGAGACCTATGTGACCGAGCCGCAGGATGCGTGGAAACGGGTCAAAACGCGGACAAACTCGCCCAAGTTTCTGGCCATCGTGCGCGAGCTGGCGGCCTTTCGCGAAGACTATGCCCGCAGCCGCAATATCCCCCGCAACCGGGTCTATAAGGACGACGCGCTGGTTGAACTGGCGAGCCTCAAGCCGACGAATGGCGAAGAGCTTAACCGCGCCCGGCTTTTGCTGCGCGATGCCCGCAAGGGGGAGATCGCCGAAGGCATCCTGAAAGCGGTGGCCGCGGGGGTGGCCTGCAAACCCGCCGACATGCCGCAGCCTGATCTGCGGCGCGACAAGCTACAGGTGAACCCTGCGCTGGCCGATCTGTTGCGGGTGTTGTTGAAATCCAAGACCGAAAGCGCCGGAGTTGCCGCCAAGCTGATCGCTTCGGCCGCAGACCTCGATCTGCTGTCGGCGGGGCTGCGCGATGTGCAGGCGCTGCGCGGATGGCGGCATGAGGTCTTTGGCGCCGATGCGCTGCTGCTTTGCGAGGGCAAGATTGCGCTCGCGGCGGACGGCAATGACGTCAAAACGGTTCGGGTCTGACCTTGGACGCCGGGGGCCGCCCACTGTCGGCCGGCACGCCGGCCCGCGCGAAGGCGCTCAGCGGCGGGAGACCAATGCGTTGGTCTGGCCTTCGACCTGAATTTCACGCACGCCGCGCAGGTCTTGATCGGTCAGGCGGCGGCCTGCGATGACCTCGCGCGTGGGCTGGCTGCCCTGCCGTGTCGCCCTGTCGGGGCGGACCCCTTCAAGCCGGTAGGTCAGCACGCCATTCACCGGCAGCTCATCACTATTCGCGGGCGTCAGCTGGACCGAATAAATGCCCTGCCGCGCCGCCAGCCCGGTGGCCCGCACAATCGCGCCCCCCGGCACCGGTTCGACCGTGAGATCGGTGATCTGCTCAATGGGCCGTCCCGCATAGGTAGAGACCTCGGCACGCCGCTGGGCGAAGAGACCGCGCCGCTGGGGAATCAAAGGGTTGCTGCGCGTTTCAGCGTCCATGGCGACCGTTCGCGACGGGCCAAACCAGTTCATCGGGTTCGCCCGGCTGTCGCTGAAACCGCAGGCGGAGAGCAGCAGGGTCGAAGCTGAAAGAGCCATAAATGTCTTGCGCATAAGAACCGCCGTTAATTCGAGTTGTCTTTTGCTACCCCATCACGCCAGCCATGGGAAGGGGGTGGACCTTTGCGCATCGGCATCCTACCTGTCAGCCAGAGCAATTGACCAAAGAGAGAGCCCCCATGGCCACGCCCGCCTTTGAAGAACTGGTCGAGGATTTCGAGTTTTTGGACGAGTGGGAAGACCGCTATCGCCATGTGATCGACCTTGGCAAAGCGATGGACCCGCTGCCCGAAGCCCTGCGCGTGCCCGCGACAAAGGTCGAGGGCTGTGCCAGTCAGGTCTGGCTTCATGCCCAGTTCGACGACGGCAGGCTTCATTTCGACGGCGCCAGCGACGCGATGATCGTGTCCGGGCTGATCGCGGTTTTGCGCAGGCTATTCAACGGCTTGACCCCGGCGGAGGTCGGCAGGGTCGATGCCAAGGCGGAACTGGCGCGGCTGGGGTTGAACGACCATCTTTCGGCGCAGCGGTCCAACGGCTTGCGGGCGATGATCGAACGCATTCGGGAAACCGCCGCCCAGGAAGCCTAAGCGGTCAGAGCGTCTTCAGCGTCCTTTCCAGATCGCCATAGCCGGTGAAGCGACGCTCAAACGCGAGCCCCAGACGACGCGCGCAGTCGCGCGCTTTCTCGGTCAGCGCGGGATCATCTGTCTGCGCCTGATAGACCAGTTTTTCATAATTGCCAAAATACATGTCGCGCAGTTCGGGGTGCCGGTCCAGCCCCATGGGTTTGATGATAAAAGCCTCGAACTGCCGCACCAGAAAATCGGTGAGATAGAAGGTCGTGATCTCATCTTCCGCGGTTTTGGCAAAGCTCTCGTTGCCCTGAAAAAAACTGTAGCAATGCGGCCCCGCGACCATCTGCACGCCCATCTCCTTGCAGGCCTGTTCCAGCCCGCCGCCGGTGCCGCAATCCGCATAGACGACAAAGAAGTCCTCATAATCGCCGCGATGTTTCGCGATGGTGTCGCGCACCGCCTCGGTGATTTTTTCGGGGTAAAGGTGATATTTCGCGGGCAGACAGGTCAGATCCAAATGGGTCCAGCCATTGGCTTTCTTCAGATCTAGGATTTCCCGCGCCAAAGCCCCGCAGGCGATCAGCAAAATCCGACCCGCGCGGGTAGGGGCCAGCCCTTCATCCGTGAGGGTCCGGTCGTCTGGGGTTACGCTTTCAGACATGGCCTTACCTTTGCATCCGGTCCCCGCCGCGCCCGGCGGGGACAGTCACAGGGGGACAGTCACATAGGGCCGCGGGCTCAGGCGGTGACGGCGGAGTTGTGCTTGCGCCCCATCCATTCTTTCGCCGTTTCCACCGCCACGGCGGCGTCGCGGCAATAGGCATCGGCGCCGATGGCCTTGCCAAACTCCTCGTTCAGCGGCGCGCCGCCCACGAGCACGATATAGTCATCGCGGATGCCCTGTTCGACCAGCGTGTCGATCACGACTTTCATATAGGGCATCGTCGTGGTCAGCAGGGCGGACATGCCGAGGATATCCGGGCCTTCCGATTCCATCGCCTCAAGATAGGCTTCGACCGAGTTGTTGATGCCCAGATCGACCACCTCAAACCCGGCGCCTTCCATCATCATGCCGACGAGGTTCTTGCCGATGTCGTGAATGTCGCCTTTCACCGTGCCGATCACCATCTTGCCCACACGCGGCGCACCGGTTTCCACCAAAAGCGGTTTCAGGATCGCCATGCCGCCTTTCATCGCATTGGCGGCCAGCAGCACTTCGGGCACGAACAGAATGCCGTCGCGGAAGTCGGCACCGACAATCGTCATGCCGCCAACCAGCGCTTTGGTCAGAATGTCATAGGGTTCCCAACCGCGCTCCAGGAGGATGTTCACACCTTCCTGGATCTCTTCTTTCAGACCGTCATAAAGGTCGTCGAACATTTGCTGAACAAGCTCTTCGTCGTCCAACTCGGAGAGGATGATATCGTCTTCTTCTGACATGGTATTTCCTTCTGCTGGGCGTGCAGGTGCTCGGCACTTGCGCCCTTGTCTCACGGAACGGATGGGGCGGGACCACGGTTTGCGACATGGTCCACGCCTTGCGCGACGTGTTTGGCTGAAACTACCTTATTTTGCGGTGTGAGGACAAGGGTTTGGGCAGTGATACTTGCGCGTGTTCGCGCAATGTTCTAGCGTTCTTTCATGGATAGAGAGGATCAGCGATTCCGTGTCTTGGGCCGGGCGGCGGGCAGCAATGATGCGGGCCGGTTTGAGCGGCATCGCCGCGTCGCCGAAGACGATGGTTGGGCGCGCGAGGACGTGTTGCCGGTGCTGCGCACGCAGACCAGCATCGAGGTGCCGCGCCGGGTGATCACCTATAACCGCTCGCCCGATCTGCCGTTCGACCGGTCGATCAACCCCTACCGGGGCTGTGAACATGGCTGCGTCTATTGTTTCGCCCGGCCCAGCCATGCCTATCTGGGTCTTTCGCCGGGTCTGGACTTTGAAACGCGTCTGATCGCACGCCCCGATGCGCCCGAGGTTTTGGCGCGGGAGTTGCGGTCGAAACGCTATGCGGTGGCGCCCATCGCCATTGGCACCAATACCGATCCCTATCAACCGATCGAAAAGACCCATGAGATCATGCGCCGTTGCCTTGAGGTTCTGTCCAAGGCCAATCACCCGGTCGCCATTGTCACCAAGGGCAGCCTGATCGAGCGTGACATCGACATTCTGGGCGATATGGCCGCGCGCGGCTTGGCGGCGGTGGGGGTTTCCGTCACCACGTTGGACGCGCGGTTGAGCCGTTTGATGGAGCCCCGTGCCCCCGCGCCGCAGCGGCGCTTGCAAATGATCCGGCGTTTGGCAGAGGCGGGCATCCCGCTGCGGATCATGGCCTCGCCGATGATCCCCGCGCTGACCGATCCGGAATTGGAAGCGATCCTGACCGCCGGTCGTGATGCCGGGGCGCGTCATGCCAGTTGGATCATGCTGCGCCTGCCGCGCGAGGTCTCGCCCTTGGTGCAGGACTGGCTGGCCACGCATTATCCCGACCGGGCCGAGCGGATCATGGCGCGGCTGCGTGATATGCATGGGGGCAAGGAATATGACGCGGCCTGGCACCGCCGGATGCGGGGCGAAGGGCCCTATGCGCAGATGGTGGCGCAACGCTTTGATCTGGCGGTGAAACGTCTGGGGTTGGCGCGCAGCGGGGTGCCGCTGCGCTGTGATCTTTTCCGCCCGCCTGAAGTTGAGACGGATCAGCTAAGCCTGTTCTGACTTAGCCCCGGCGCCGCCCGCGCCGCGGGCCCCGGGTCGGGGCATTGCCATCGGTGCCATCGCTTTCAGAGGAGAAGGGGCCGATCTCTTCGGCGATCTGCTCCAGGGTCGGGGCCGGGCCTTTCTCGGTGCTGTCGAGCGCGGCGCGCATGGCGACAAGGTGCTCGGGCAGGGTGCCGCAGCAGCCGCCGATGATGCTGGCCCCGGCATCGCGGGCCATGGTGGCATAGCGTGCCATCAACTCGGGCGTGCCGTCATAATGGATGTGACCTTCGACATATTTCGGAATGCCGGCATTGCCCTTGGAGATGATCGGCAGCGTGCCATTCTTGGAGGCAAAACCGAGCACCGTGCGCAGCAGGTCCGACGCGCCGGTGCCGCAGTTGGCGCCATAGGCCAGCGGCGGGTTGTCCAGCCCATGCACCAGATCGACCATGCCTTCCGAGGTCAGCCCCATCATGGTGCGCCCGGCGGTGTCGAAACTCATCGTGCCGCACCAGTCGAGCCCCGCCAGCGCAAAGCCTTCGGCCGCCGCGCGGTATTCTTCGGGCGCCGAGATGGTTTCAAGCCAGCCAATATCCGCCCCTCCGGCCTTGAGGCCATCGGCGGTCTCGTGGAACATCTCGACCGCGAGCGCATGGGTGAGGGTGCCGACCGGCTCCATGATCTCGCCCGTGGGGCCAACGGAGCCTGCGACCAGCACCTTGCGCCCGGCGGTATCCGCCACTTCCCGCGCCAGCTCGGCAGAGACGCGGCTCAGCTCATGCACGCGGGCTTGTGCATCATGCAGCTTGAGCCGTGCGGCATTGGCGCCGAAAGAATTGGTCAGGAACAGATCGCTGCCGGAGTCCACGGCGAAACGGTAGAGCTTTGTGATCTTTTGCGGCTCATCCGTGTTCCACAGTTCAGGCGCATCGCCCGACATCAGCCCCATATTGAACAGGTTTGTGCCTGTCGCACCGTCGGCGAGCAACGTACCTTTCTCTGCCAGAAGATCGGTGAATGCGTTGCTCATAGGAGGCTCCTTAGGGGGTCAGTTGGATTCGCCTGATGTCATGATGCTAATATGGGGGCAACCTCATTATATTCATCTTCATTATGAGGCACCGCCGAAGGGGCGGGATGATTACATTCGGCCGTTCCAGTCTTACCCTCAGCTATGTCCGACAAGATTAGAGGAAGGGGCCCGTCCAAACGGTTAAGCCTCGCGCGGGTAAAGGCAAAAACCCCGCCTTTCGACGCGGGAAAGGCGGGGTTTCTATGTGCGATTTATCGAAGTTCGCGCGGCCTGTCGCGCTCTAACGTTAGTCCATCTCGCGCATCAGCTGCGCTTTGGCTTCGGCCGACAGGGCCTTCATCTTGGCGCGAATGGTCGCCTCATCCGCCTTGTCGCCGAGATCGCCCGAGACCTTGCGGAACACATCTTCGTCACCCGCCTCTTCAAAGTCCGAGCGCACGACCTCTTTGGCGTAATCCTCTGCATCGCTGCCGGATTTCCCCAAAAGCTCCGCCGCCCAAAGACCCAGCAATTTGTTGCGCCGCGCCTCTGCGCGGAACTGCATATCCGCGTCATGGGCGAATTTGCTCTCAAAGGCGTTCAGGCGGTCATCAAAGCTACTCATGGGACGCTCCAGCGATTGTTGTGATCCCTTCAATATGCGTCTGCGCTGACCTTCGCACAAGAGCGGGCCGAAAGGCATGCGCCCTGCTTGCAGCATCAGAGTGGTTGCACTAAGAGAAGCGCAAGCGGCGGGGATGTTCCCGGCCCCCTGTTGGAAAGGATGCCCATGGCCCGGCGCAACAAGATCTACGAAGGCAAGGCAAAGATCCTCTATGAAGGTCCCGAGCCCGGTACGATCGTTCAATATTTCAAAGACGACGCAACGGCCTTTAACGCCGAGAAGAAAGCCACGATCGAAGGCAAGGGCGTGTTGAACAACCGCCTGTCCGAGTTCTTTATGACCGGGCTGAACAACATCGGCGTGCCGACGCATTTCATCAAACGGCTGAACATGCGCGAACAACTGGTCCGTCAGGTCGAGATCATTCCGCTGGAAGTGATCGTGCGCAACTATGCCGCCGGTTCCATGTCCAAGCGCCTCGGCATCGAAGAGGGCACGCAGCTGCCGCGCCCGATTGTTGAGTATTCCTACAAGGACGACGCACTTGGCGATCCGCTGGTCACCGAAGAGCATATTGCCGCCTTTGGCTGGGCCAGCCAGCAGGACATGGACGATATCCTGAGCCTCGCGCTGCGGGTCAATGACTTCATGTCGGGCGTGATGATGGCCGTCGGCATCAAGCTGGTGGATTTCAAGATCGAGATTGGCCGCGTTTATGACGGTGATTTCCAGCGTCTGATCGTGGCGGATGAGATCAGCCCCGACAGCTGCCGCCTGTGGGACATCGAGACCGGCCAGAAGCTCGACAAGGACGTGTTCCGCCGCGATCTGGGCTCGCTCACCGATGCCTATACCGAAGTGGCCAAACGTCTGGGCGTCATGCCCAAGAACAACGCGCCGGTGTCCAAGCCGACGCTGATCAACTAACGCGGCTTCGCCGTTCAATTTGCAGATGTTACAAAGGGGTGTCGCGCCATGAAAGCACGGGTGCATGTGATGCTGAAGAACGGGGTGCTGGACCCTCAGGGCGAAGCCGTCCGCCACGCGCTCGGAGCCTTGGGCTTTGACGGGGTGAACGGTGTGCGTCAGGGCAAGGTGATCGAGTTGGACCTCGCCGAGGGCACCTCTGAAGCCGATGTGGCCGCGATGTGCGAAAAGCTCTTGGCCAATACGGTGATCGAATCCTATACGGTGGAGCTGGGCTGATGCATGCAGCGGTAGTCGTCTTTCCGGGGTCCAATTGCGACCGCGACCTTGCCGTCGCCTTTGAGGCAGCGGGCGCCAAAGTGTCGATGGTCTGGCACAAGGACAGTGAGCTGCCGCAGGGCGTGGACATCGTCGGCGTGCCGGGCGGCTTCTCCTACGGCGATTACCTGCGCTGCGGGGCCATCGCGGCGAAATCTCCGATCTGTCGCAGCGTGGCGGCCCATGCAGAGCGCGGCGGCTATGTGCTGGGGATCTGCAACGGCTTTCAGGTCCTGACCGAAACCGGCCTGCTGCCGGGGGCGCTGCTGCGCAACGCGGGGCTGAAGTATATCTGCAAGACCGTCGGGCTGAAGGTGGAGACCACGGCCAGCGATTATACCAGCGGCTATGCGGCGGGTCAGGTGATCGACATTCCGATTGCCCACCACGATGGCAATTATTTTGCCGATGCCGAGACCATCGCGCGGCTGCGCGGCGAAGACCTCGTGGCCTTCAGCTATGCCGAGAACCCCAATGGCGCGCAGGACGATATTGCCGGTATCCTGTCAGAGAACCGCCGCGTGCTGGGCATGATGCCGCACCCGGAGCGGGCGGCGGATCAGGCCCATGGCGGCACGGATGGGGCGGCGCTCTTCCGCACATTGACCGGCGCGCTCGAAACCGTGTGACTTGAGTGCATCGGCCTTAGGGCCTAGATTGACCCGATGACCGATGCCTCCCGAACCCTTCGCAATACCATGGCCGTGTCCTGGCGGGTGCGGATTGCCATTGGGCTGTTGATGGTCTTGGCGGTGGTGACGATCTCGATCACCAACAAGCTGCTGACCGACCGGTTTACCGAGAGCACCCGCAACCGCGCCGAACTGCGCATCGCGCTCTACAGCGGCAACCTGCTGGCCGAATTGCGCCAGAACGCCATCGTGCCGCAACTTCTTGCCCGCGACCCCACATTGATCGGCGCGCTGCAATCGGCGGATTATTCGCTGTCGACCCAGCGGCTGATCTCCTTTGTGGAGGAGATCGGCGCCGCCTCTTTGATGCTTTACGATATCGACGGGCGCACGGTGGCGGCGACGGACCGCAACAAGCTGGGCTCGGCGCATAAATCCGAAGCCTATTTCGTGGATGCGATCCGCTCCAACGCGACGATCTTTACCACGATCGAACGCGAGCAGGGGGGCTACCGCTTTCTTTATTCCCGGCGGATTCAATCGGGCGGCACGACCCTTGGGGTGATCGCCGTCGAGGTGGATCTGCAGAAGTTCGAGCGGGCTTGGGCGGGGATTTCCGACGCCGTCATCGTCATGGACAGCACCGGGGAGATCATCCTCGCGACGGAGCCACGCTGGCGCGGCCTGACCGAGCCCGAAGCCCTGTCCAACCGCACACCCCAAAGCGCCATTGAGCGGGCCATTCAAGCCACCACCGACTGGACCGCCTTGCCGCCCGACGCCTATCTACAGGGCGAGGCAGTGATGCGGCTCGAAAGCCGGATCCCGTTCCGCGGCTGGCGGATGAGCAGTTATACCACCTATGCCTCGGTGCGCGAAAAAGTGAATGGTGTCTTGGCTTTGGAGGTCATGGGCTTTGCCATCCTCCTGGCCTTGGCATTCTATTTCCTCAGCCGGCGCACGGCAGGGCGGCTGGCGATTTTCCAAAGGGAATCGGCCAAGCTGCGGGCGCTGAACCTTGCCTTGCAGCGCGAGATTGCCGAGCGCAAACGCGTGCAGCAGACCCTCGCGGTGGCCGAACAGACCTTGGAGCAATCCTCGAAACTCGCGGCCTTGGGGGAAATGTCGGCGGCCGTGAGCCATGAGTTGAACCAACCGCTGGCCGCGATGAAGACCTATCTGGCGGGGGCGCGCCTGCTGTTGCAGCGCAACCGTCAGGACGAGGCGCTGTCTTCCTTTGGCCGGATCGACGATCTGATCGAACGGATGGGCGCGATCACCCGGCAGCTGAAATCCTATGCCCGGAAGGGGCAGCAGGCCTTTTCCCCGGTCGATATGGGCGCGGCGCTGGCCTCTGCCCTGTCGATGATGGAACCGCAGCTGCGCCAGCGTCAGGTTGAGATCAGCCGGATCCTGCCCGACACGCCTGTGATGGTCATGGGGGACCGGATGCGGATCGAGCAGGTCTTGGTGAATCTTCTGCGAAATGCGTTAGATGCGACAAAATCGGAACGAAACCCGCAGGTGGACATTATACTATCAGCGGGGGAGACGGCGACATTGACCGTGCGCGACAATGGCCCGGGGATCGAGGATTTGGATGCGCTGTTCGAACCTTTCTACACGACCAAACAGCCCGGCGACGGTGTCGGGCTGGGTCTTGCCATTTCTTCGGGGATCGTGAACGACCTCGGCGGACGGCTGACAGCGCGCAACGGCCAGAACGGTGGTGCTGTATTTGAAATGCAACTGCCTATATTGGCAGATGAAACGAAGATCGAAGCGGCGGAGTGAACGCATGGCTCAGGCAATGAAAATCGCGATTGTGGATGACGAACAGGACATGCGGCAGTCCATCAGCCAATGGCTCGCCCTGTCGGGCTATGACACGGAGACCTTTGGCAGCGCCGAAGATGCGCTGAAGACCCTGGGGCCGGATTACCCCGGCATCGTCATTTCCGACATCAAGATGCCGGGCATGGACGGGATGCAGTTTCTGAAAAAGCTGATGGGCAGCGACTCGGCCCTGCCGGTCATCATGATCACCGGCCATGGCGATGTGCCGATGGCGGTAGAGGCGATGCGGGTCGGGGCGTTTGATTTCCTCGAAAAACCCTTCAACCCCGACCGGATGAGCGAGCTGGCCAAGAAGGCCACCAACGCGCGCCGTCTGGTGATGGACAACCGCGCCCTGCGCCGCGAATTGTCGGACGGCGGGCAGCTGATGAAAAAGCTCATCGGCCAGTCGCCGGTGATGGAACGGCTGCGCGAAGATATTCTGGATCTGGGCCAGGCCGACGGCCATGTGCTGATCGACGGTGAGACCGGCACCGGCAAGACGCTGGTGGCCCATGCGCTGCATGCCGTGGGCAGCCGGGCGGGTAAGAAATTCGTGCTGGTGTCCTGTGGCGCCTTGGAAGAGGACGCGTTGGCCAAACGGCTCTTTGGCCCGATGCAGCCCGAGGATGCCCAGCTGCCGGCGATTGAGGAAGCCCGGGGCGGGACGCTGGTGCTTGAGGATATCGAGGCGCTCTCCGAACAGCTTCAGGCGCGTTTACTCAGTGCGATCAACGAGCAAGGCACCCCCGCAGAGACCCGGATCGTGGCGATCTCGAACCTGCAAGAGGCCGGGCGCACGTCGGAAGATGCGCTGCGCTCAGACCTCTTTTACCGCCTCGCGGCGCTGCGGATCACCGTGCCGCCGCTGCGCCAGCGGGGCGAGGATATCCTGACGCTCTTCACCCGCCTTAGCGATCAGTTTGCCGATGAATATGGCTGCGAAGCGCCGCAGGTCTCGGCGCAGGAGGCGGCCCAGCTGCTGCAGGCGCCATGGCCCGGCAACGTACGGCAGTTGATCAATGTGGCCGAACGGGCCGTGCTGCAATCGCGGCGCGGGTCGGGCACCATTGCCTCGCTTTTGATGAGCGATCACGATGAGATGCAGCCGGTGATGACCACCGAGGGCAAGCCGCTGAAAGAATATGTCGAAGCCTTTGAACGCATGCTGATCGACAATACCATGCGCCGCCACAAAGGCTCTATCGCCAGCGTGATGGATGAGCTTTGCCTGCCGCGCCGGACCTTGAACGAGAAGATGGCGAAATATGGTTTGCAGCGGTCGGATTACCTCTGACCGCCGAATGCAGCGCGGGGGTTAACCGCTGCGCTGCTCGACGATCTCAATCGCTTTGCCGCTGTCATCGGTGATGCAGGCCCAGCTGCCGCCGCCCGGCACATCGACGATATGGCGGTAAAGTTCAACCACGGGACGCGAGGTGTTGATGGTCGCCCCAGACATGCCGCTTGTTTTGGCCACCGCCGCCACACAGCTTTTCTGGCCGCGCAACTCCGCCAGGGCCGCCGGGTCATCCGCCACCGCGATCTCATCGCAAGCGGCGAGCCCCAGAAGGGCGATAAGGAGCGCGGGGCGCGGAGAGATTGGCATGGGCTCGGGTCCTTCAAAACAGGCTGCCATGACGCTTTGTCAGGCAAATCTAATCTGCCGCCGGGTCATCTGGTCAGCGACAGAACGACTGTTTCTAAGGCCAGGCGCCTTGTCAACATGGTCAAACTATTGCGCATTTGAGTGTTGCGCTTTCGATTGTCCATTGTGTTTCACCCCTAAAAGCCCTTAACTAGACAGATAAGTTCTGCGCTGCCCGACAGGCGCGTAGGAACTTGGACAGTTTCGCTGCCGCGCCACTTCGACCCGAAGGGCAGGCAGACCGATTGGGCCGGATACGGCCGAAGAACCGCTGATATTCGCGAGGGTTAGCCCAGACGAAGCGCAGCTCATTTAATGGATGCAAGCAGCCAGACTGCCTTGCGTCGGAGAAGAACCGCGATGACGCGCGCAGATGCTCAGAGCAGACAGACCGGGGCCGCAACTGGCCCTGCTGTAGCCGCGTCCTCCATCGCCCTGACAAGACACAACTCTCAGCCCGATGCCCCGCCAGGGGCTTTCCGCGCGCGGGTGTTGTGCATAATGGATCTATGTCTAAGAAAATGCTTATCGATGCCACCCACGCCGAGGAAACTCGCGTCGTGGTCGTGGATGGAAATAAAGTCGAAGAGTTCGATTTTGAATCTGAGAACAAACGCCAGCTAGCTGGCAATATCTACCTCGCCAAGGTGACACGGGTCGAGCCGTCGCTGCAGGCTGCCTTTGTGGACTATGGCGGCAACCGCCATGGCTTCCTCGCTTTCTCGGAAATTCACCCTGATTACTATCAGATTCCCGTGGCCGACCGTCAGGCGCTGCTGGAGGAAGAGCGCGCCTATGCCGAAGCGCAGGCCGCCAAGGATGAAGAGGACGAGAAGCCCAAACGCACCCGTTCCCGCTCGCGCAGCCGCTCCAAGACCCAGGCCGCCGAGACCAAGAGCGATGACGCGGTGGCCATCGCCGAGATCGCGGAAGACAGCAGCGACCAGATCGCCGGGATGGAAACGGTTGACCTCGACAGCGAAGAGGGCAGTTCGCCCATGGAGCGGGTCGCGGAGACACCGGTGGAAGAGCCCGAGGCCGATGGCGATGAGGCGGATACATCCGAGGCCAGCGCCGCTGCGGAGCCCAAGGCCGAAGAGAGCGATGCCGAGGCGCCGAAGGGCGGCGAGAACGCTGCGGAGGCGACCAAGGGCGCTGGTGCAAAGGGTGACGACACCGATGGTGACGACGCCAAGGGTGACAGCGCCAATGGCGACGACACCAATGGCGACGACACGGATAGCGACACCGCGGGCAGTGATGCCGCGGCGAAGGATGATTCCATCGAATCCGTCGCGGACGAAGACGACAGCGAAGACATTCGCCCCCTGCGCAAACCACGCCCGCGCCGCTATAAAATCCAGGAGGTGATCAAGGTCCGCCAGATCCTTCTGGTGCAGGTCGTCAAGGAAGAGCGCGGCAACAAGGGGGCCGCGCTGACCACCTACCTCAGCCTCGCGGGCCGCTACTGCGTGCTCATGCCCAATACCGCGCGGGGCGGTGGCATCAGCCGCAAGATCACCAATGCCGCCGACCGGAAGAAGCTGAAGGAAATCGCCACCGAGATCGAGGTGCCGAAAGGTGCGGGCCTGATCGTGCGCACCGCCGGTGCCAAACGCACCAAGGCCGAGATCAAGCGCGACTATGAATATCTCCAACGCCTCTGGGAGCAGATCCGCGAGCTGACGTTGAAATCCATCGCGCCGGCCAAAATCTACGAGGAAGGCGACCTGATCAAACGCTCGATCCGCGACCTTTACAACCGCGAGATCGACGAGATTCACGTCGAGGGCGAGCGTGGCTACCGTATCGCCAAGGACTTCATGAAGATGATCATGCCGTCCCATGCCAAGAACGTGAAGCTCTACAATGAAACCCTGCCGCTTTTCGCCCGCTATCAGGTGGAAAGCTACCTCTCGGGCATGTTCAACCCGACGGTGCAACTGCCCTCGGGCGGCTATATCGTGATTGGGGTGACCGAAGCGCTGGTGGCGATCGACGTGAACTCGGGCCGGGCCACCAAGGAAGGTTCGATCGAGCAGACCGCGACCAAGACCAACCTCGAAGCCGCCGCCGAAGTGGCGCGACAGCTGCGTCTGCGCGACCTTGCGGGGCTGATCGTCATCGACTTCATCGACATGGATGAGCGCAAGAACAACGCCGCCGTCGAAAAGATGATGAAAGAAAAGCTCAAGACCGACCGCGCGCGCATTCAGGTGGGCCGCATCTCGGGCTTTGGCCTGATGGAAATGTCGCGCCAGCGTCTGCGCCCCGGCATGATCGAGGCGACGACCCAGCCCTGCCATGCTTGCCACGGCACCGGTCTGGTGCGGTCGGACGACAATCTTGCGCTGTCGATCATCCGCCAGATCGAAGAGGAGGGCACCCGCCGCCGCTCGCGCGAAGTGCTGGTGCGTGCCCCTGTGGGCATCGCCAATTTCCTGATGAACCAGAAGCGGGAACATATCGCGCATATCGAAATGCGCTATGGTCTGTCGGTGCGGATTGAGGGCGATCCCTCCTTGGTCAGCCCCGATTTTAACATCGAGAAATTCAAGACCGCCACCCGCGTCGTGCCGCCTGCGTCGGATCATGTCGTCTCGGTCGATACCTCGCTGATGGATCAGATCGACGAAGATGAAAACGCGGCGGAAGCCGAAAGCGCAGAAGCCCCCGCCGCTCAGGACGCCAGCGCGTCCCAGAACGGCAATGGCAACGGTGAAGAGGGCGAGGGCGAAGGGAAATCCAAGCGCCGCCGCCGTCGGCGTCGCAGCCGCGGGGGTCGCGGCCGCAATGGCAATGGTGACCAGCAGAATGGCGCAGAAGACCAGAACAACGGTCAGCAGCAGGAGGCAGCACCGGCGGATCAAGCTGAGAAGAACCAGCCGGTAGCGGCGGAAGCCCCTCAGACCGAGGGGGAGGCCACGGTGGAAGCGACGCCCGACGCCGAGGAGAAGCCCAAGCCCAAAAGCCGCAGCCGCTCGCGCAAGCCCAAGGCGGATGTGGCCCCCGAGGCTGAACCCGCGCCGGAAGCGATTGCTGCGGCGCAGGGGGAAGACCCTCAGGCCAGCGCCGAAGTGGCCGCGGAGGAAAAGCCCAAGCCGAAAGCAAAGCGCAGCCGGACCAGCCGGGCCAAGAAACCCGCCGCCGATGCGCCGGCGGAGGAACCCACCGCCCCCGAGTCCGCCCCGGCAGAGGAAGCAAAGCCCAAGCCGAAACGCCGCAGCCGTGTCAAGGCGAAGCCGGTCGAGCCGGCTGTGGAGGAGACGCAAGAGACGGTGAGCGACGCGCCGCAGGTTGAAACCCCGGAGCCGGCAGCAACGCCCGCCGCTGAAGAGCCGAAGGCCGAGCCGGCAACGGCGACCGCAGCCGAAGAGCCACAGGCCGAGCCGGCAGCAACGCCCGCGACCGAAGAGCCAAAGCCCGAGCCGACAACGGCGACGGAGGCAGAAGACGCCGCGGCAGCAGATGCCACGCCGGAGCCCGCCGCCGTGCCGGTGCCGGAACAGGCCGCCGAGCAGGTGGACCAGCAGCCTGCCGAGAAACCCAAGCCCAAACGCCGGGGCTGGTGGTCGCTGGGCGGCTAAACGGGATCTCATGAAAGACAAACGGCGGGCTATGCAGCCCGCCGTTTTCTTTTGGCCCGCCCGGCGCGTTGCAGAGATGGCGCTAAAGGATGCGCCTAGCCGCCTTTGGTAATGATGTAGAGTTCGGCGCCGGCCTCAGCTCGACTGTCCGTCAGAACATGGCCCGCCTCGGCGCAGAAATGCGGAACATCGACCACGGCGGCAGGATCATCGGCGCGCAGGTGCAACTGATCGCCCGGCGCCAGCGCCGCCAATCTCTTGCGTGCTTTCAACACGGGCAGGGGGCAGAGCAGCCCTGTGGCGTCAAGTTTCTCAATCTTCATAGGTTCAGTTAATCCAACTGTTTCAGGAGGTCCACGACCTTGTGACAATATGACAGGTGACGCCGCCGCGCGGGCAAGCTAGGAACAGGCTATGTTTGATATTAGCCTTCTCGATGCCGGGCTTCTGCCGGCCATGACCATCGCCTTGATCGCGGGGATCTTCAGCTTCCTGTCGCCCTGCGTGTTGCCCATCGTGCCGCCCTATCTGGCCTATATGGGAGGGGTCTCGATCAATGATATGTCGAGCCAGCGCGCGGCGCGGCGCCGGGCGGTGGTGGCGGCCTTGTTCTTTGTGCTGGGGCTTAGCACGGTCTTTGTCTTGCTTGGCTTCACCGCCTCGGCCTTCGGGATGTTCTTTCTGCAGAATCAGGTGCTTTTCGCCAAGATCTCCGGCGTGGTGATCATCATCTTTGGCCTGCATTTCCTCGGTCTCTTCCGCATCCCCTTCCTTGATCAGGAAGCGCGGCTGGACGCGGGTGACAAGGGCGGGTCAAGTTTTGGGGCCTATGTGCTGGGGCTGGCTTTCGCCTTTGGCTGGACCCCCTGCATTGGCCCGCAACTGGGCGCCATCCTGTCCCTGGCTGCCAGCGAAGCCTCGGTCTCGCGCGGGACCCTGCTCTTGGGGATTTACGCCGCGGGGCTGGGCATTCCTTTCCTGCTGGCCGCCTTGTTCATCACCCGCGCGATGACCGTGATGAACCGGATCAAACCCCATATGAAGCTGATTGAGCGGATCATGGGCGGGCTCTTGGTCCTCGTCGGGCTGGCGCTGTTGACGGGGGCCTTTACCAGCTTCTCCTTCTGGCTGCTTGAGACCTTCCCGGTGCTTTCCCTCGTGGGATGAAGCCTTAATCTTGCCCTGAATTGCGGCTAGACTGTGCCCGAGGATAATTGGGGCAAGCGCATGAATACAGGGCAGATCGGCCGGACATCTGCGGTCAAAAGGCGGCGGGTGTTCTATATTCCGGGCTATGACCCTATTCACCCGCGCCGCTACCGCGAGCTCTACCGTAAGGAGGCCGCGGCGCAGGGAAAGATTTCGGGCTATGAGATCGCCTTGAAGCCGAAAGCGGGCAAGGGCAACTACGGCTGGAACGTCCGGGCGCAGATCGACGGGCAGGCGGTCACCGCTCAGGTCGATGTGCTGCTGTGGTCAGATATCGTGCGCCAAAGCATGCGCAGTTCGATCCCCGCGACCTATTGGCAACTGCTGTACACCGCATGGGTCTATATCGGCTCCGGCGCGCTTTGGCGGCTGATGCGGCTGCGCAAGGGGCCGGTGATTGCGGCGCTCTACCCGGTGGGGATGTTGCTCATGCAGGCGCTGCTGGCGCTGGCCGTCTGTGCGGTTGTGTACCGGCTTCATGGGCTGCTGAGCGAGCACTGGGCGGCACAGGTGCTTTTCGCTTTCGCCGGGGCGGCGTTGGCGGTGGGGCTGTTGCGCTGGTTCAAAAAGAAGGATGGCAAGCTCTTTGCCTATTACCTGATGCATGACTACGCCTATGCAGCCCGCACCCGCGGCGCGAACACGCCGGAGCTGGAGGCCCGGATGGCGCGCTTTGCCGATGATATTGCCGAGGCGCTGGCAGAGGATCTGGATGAGGTGCTGGTGGTCGGCCATTCCTCGGGCGCGCATCTGGGGGTGTCGGTGCTCGCAGATTTGATCCGCGCGGGCAGGGTGCCCCAAAACGGGCCGGCCTTGGGGTTTTTGACGTTGGGGCAGGTGGTGCCGATGCTGTCTTTCCTGCCCAAAGCCCATCGCTTGCGGGCCGATCTGGCCTATCTGTCCGCGCGGGATGAACTGGCCTGGGTCGATGTGACCGCGCCGGGCGATGGCTGCGCCTTTGCGCTTTGCGATCCGGTCGCGGTCTCGGGGGTGGCGCCGCAGGGCAAACGCTGGCCGCTGGTGTTCTCGGCGGCTTTCACTCAGACCCTGAGCCCGGCGCGTTGGAAAGCGCTGCGCTGGCGGTTTTTCCGGCTGCATTTCCAGTATCTCTGCGCCTTTGACCGGCCGCGCGACTATGACTATTTCCAGATCACCGCGGGGCCACGGACTTTGGCGGCGCGCTATGCGGGGCGTCCGGCGTCCAAATCCCGCATTGACCATGCAATCAGCAAATTCACCTCTGTCGCCGCATGAGCCAGCCGCCCAAACCCCCGGCACGGCCGGACCGCGTGTCGCTCTGGCGCTATGCAAAGCTGTTTCGCCAGGACATTCTTTCTGCGCAGCCGGCGCGGCTCTATCGGGCCTGGATGGCGGAGTTCAAGACGCCCTTCTTTCGCAGCTATCTGATGAACCAGCCGGATTTGGTCAAAACGGTGCTGAAAGAGCGGCCCGGCGATTTCCCCAAATCGGACCGCATCAGCGAAGGTCTGCGCCCGCTGCTGGGCAATTCCGTTTTCCTGACCAACGGGGCGGCCTGGCAGCGGCAACGCCGCATTATCGACCCCGCCTTTGAGGGCGGCCGCCTGCGCGAGACCTTCCCGCGATGTGGGAGGCCGCCGAGGCAATGGCGCGGCGGCTCGAAGGGCAGGTCGGCAAAACCGTTGAGATTGAAGCGGAAACCAGTCACGCCGCTGCGGATGTGATCTTTCGCACCCTGTTCTCATTGCCCATCGAGCATGAGGTCGCCCGCGCGGTTTTCGATGAATTCCGCAACTACCAGCGCAGCCAGCCGATCCTGAACCTCGGGGCGTTTCTGCCCCTGCCGCGCTGGATGCCGCGTCTGTTCCGCAGGGATACCCGCGCAAGCGCGGCGCGCATCCGGTCCTTGATCACCGCGCTGACCCGAGACCGGATGGCGCAGATCAAGGCGGGGCAGGCGCCCGATGATCTGGCCACCAAGATCATGACCCAGGTCGATCCGGTCACCGGGGAGACTTTTGACACTGAGGAAATGGTGGATCAGGTGGCGATCTTCTTCCTCGCGGGCCATGAGACCAGCGCCTCGGCCCTGGCCTGGGCGCTTTATCTGATGGCGACGCATCCGGAGTGGCAGGAACGGCTCAGCGCCGAAGCGCAGACCTTGGACCGCTGCGATTTTGCGGTGATGTCGAAGCTCAAGCTTAGCCGCGATGTCTTTCGCGAGGCGCTGCGGCTCTACCCGCCCGTCCCGATGATGGTGCGCGAGACCAGATGCCCAGAGAGCTTCCGCGACCGCGCGGTGAAAACGGGGGCGCAGTTGGTGCTGAGCCCCTGGCATTTGCATCGACATGAACGGCTCTGGGACAATCCCGATGGTTTCGATCCGACCCGCTGGCAGAGCGAGAATGGCAAGACATGTCAGCGCGACGCCTATATCCCGTTCTCTGCCGGGCCGCGGGTTTGCACTGGGGCGGGTTTTGCCATGGTGGAAGGGCCGCTGATCCTCTCGCGCATCCTGCGGGACTTTCAAGTGACGGCACAGCCAGACCGGGTGCCGGTGCCGGTGGCGCATCTGACGGTCCGGTCAGATAAGGGCATTTGGTTAGCGCTATCAAAGCGCTAGCTCCTATCATCGTCTGTGGCTTTGAATTAGAAACGCTGGAAACGGAATCAAACACAGGATGTGGATCACATGGGCTACGATAAGGCGCAACTTGAGCAGATGGGCAGCGGCAAAGGGTTTATTGCGGCGCTTGACCAATCGGGCGGATCCACCCCCAAGGCGCTGAGCCTTTATGGTGTGGAGCCGGGCGATTACAACGGTGACGAAGAGATGTTCAAAGCCGTGCATGACATGCGCGCACGGATCATTCTGGCGGATGACTTCACCTCGGACAAGGTGATCGGCGCGATCCTTTTTGAGCGGACCATGGACGATACGATCAACGGCAAACCGGTGGCGCAGCTGCTCTGGGAAGACCGGGGTGTCGTGCCTTTCCTCAAGATCGACAAGGGTCTCGAAGAGACCAGCAACGGCGTTCAGATGCTGAAGCCGATCATGGAGATCGACGATCTGCTGGCACGCGCGGTGAAGCACGGGATCTTTGGCACCAAGGAACGCTCGGTCATTCACGAGGCCAATGAGAACGGCATCGCCGCCGTGGTGGCCCAGCAGTTTGAGCTTGCCCGTCAGGTCTGTGCCGCGGGTCTGGTGCCGATCATCGAGCCTGAGGTGAACATTCGTTCCGAGAGCAAGGCGGAGGCCGAGGATATTCTGCTGGCCGAGTTGCAAAAGAACCTTGATGCGCTGCCCGAAGGCGAGATGGTGATGCTGAAGCTGACCCTGCCGAGCAAGGCAGGGCTTTATGACGGGCTGGCCGATCACGACAATGTGCTGCGCGTGGTGGCGCTTTCGGGCGGCTATTCGACGGCTGAAGCCTGTGAGCTTTTGAGCAAGAACCCGAAGATGATCGCCAGCTTTTCGCGGGCCTTGACCGAAGGGCTGAATGTTAAGATGTCTGACCAGGAGTTTAACGAAGCGCTCGGTCAGAATATCAGCAAGATTTACCAAGCCTCGGTCGCTTGAGCGGAATTTTTTGAAAATTCCGAGGCCGTTTTCTTTTAAAGAAAACGGCTATGCGATCCGCCGGATGGGTTCTCGATTGCAAAAGATGATGACCTGTCCGGCGTTTTCCACCGCTTGATAGCCGCGGCGCTTGAGCTCAGCCTCGAAAGCGCTGCGGCCGACGAACCTTTCGATATCCCGCGCCTTGCGTCGAATGACCTGTCCTTTGATCGCCGCGCGGGACGAAAAGATGTCGTTTAGCCAGATCGCGGGGCATAGGGGCGAAGCATAGGTCATGCCCGCAGCCTAGGCTCAACTTGGTAAACGTTCCTTTAAGGCGCGCAGCACAAAGAGCCGGATGGCACTGGCAAGACCGAGATCAAGCCCGCGCTCGGCGTCGATTTCCGCCACCAGCGCATTGATCGGCATGCCCCGCGCGGCGGCAATGGCGCGGAACTCATCCCAGAACTCATCTTCGAGAGAGATTGAGGTGCGGTGGCCCCGAAGGGTCACCGAATGTTTGCGGGGCCGCGCGCTCATGTCTCGCGTTTATGCGCGTCGAGCGACGCCTTGGTCTGGGCGGCGCTTTTTCGCGCCGACTCTTTCTCGGCCTTGCTGCGCCCAAAGCGCAGCGCATTCTCATCCGCCTGAACCCGGCGCGCGGCAAGGCCGCGTGCCTTTCTCGCCTTGTTCAGGTTGATGGGCTGGCTCATTTCGGGCCGATCATGTTTTCAGGGCGCACCACACGCTCGAAAGTTTCGGCATCGACAAAGCCAAGGGCAATCGCCTCTTCCTTCAGCGTGGTGCCGTTCTTATGCGCGGTCTTGGCGACCTTGGTGGCGTTGTCATAGCCGATCTCGGGCGCCAGGGCCGTGACCAGCATCAGCGACTCGCGCATCAGCTTTTCGATCCGGTCCGCATCGGCCTTGAGGTCATCCACCAGATTGTCGGTGAAGGCCGAGGCCGCGTCGCCCAAAAGCTGCATGGATTGCAGAACGTTATAGGCCATCATCGGCTTATAGACGTTGAGCTCGAAATGGCCCTGGGACCCGGCGAAACCGACGGCGGCGTCGTTGCCCATGACGTGGATACAGACCTGCGTCAGCGCCTCACATTGGGTCGGGTTCACCTTGCCCGGCATGATCGAGGAGCCCGGCTCATTCTCGGGCAGGATCAGCTCGCCCAGACCGCAGCGCGGGCCGGAGCCCAGCAGGCGGATGTCATTGGCGATCTTGAACAGCGAGGCCGACACGGTCTTCAGCGCGCCAGAGATCTCGACCATCGCGTCATGGGCGGCGAGGGCTTCGAATTTATTCGGCGCGGTGACGAAGGGCAGGCCGGTGATCTCTGCCATGTTATGCGCCACGGTCTCGGCCCAGCCCTGTTTGGTGTTCAGGCCCGTGCCCACGGCGGTGCCGCCTTGGGCCAGCTCATAGATGCGGCCAAGCGCGTCCCGCACACGGGCGATGCTCATGGCGACCTGATGGGTGTAGCCAGAAAACTCCTGAGACAGCGTCAGCGGCGTCGCGTCCTGCGTATGGGTGCGGCCGATCTTGATGATCCCGTCGAACTCCTCGACCTTCTTTTGCAGCGCGCTGTGCAGCTTTTCCAGCCCCGGCAGCAACACGTCACGCGCGGTCATCGCAGTGGCGATATGCATGGCGGTGGGGAAAGTGTCGTTTGAGGACTGGCCCATGTTGCAATGGTCATTGGGGTGCACCGGGTCTTTCGAGCCGATGGTGCCGCCCATCAGCTCAATCGCGCGGTTGGCGATGACCTCATTGGCGTTCATGTTCGACTGGGTGCCGGAACCGGTCTGCCAGACGACGAGCGGGAAGTTGTCGTCGAACTTGCCCTCAAAGACCTCGCCAGCAGCCTGAATGATGGCCTTGCCGCGTTCCTCGTCCAGCGAGCCCTGGGCCACATTCGCCTGCGCACAGGCTTTCTTGATCACACCAAGCGCCCGCACAATGGCGATGGGCTGCTTTTCCCAGCCGATCGGGAAGTTCATGATCGACCGCTGCGTCTGCGCGCCCCAGTATTTGTCGGATGGGACCTCAAGCGGGCCAAAGCTGTCGGTTTCGGTGCGGGTATCGGCCATTTGCGGCTCCTGCTGTGACTTAACTATTGCCCAGCGGTGTACCCGCGCCGCGACCGCTGCGCAATGCAGGGTTGGCGCTAACGGCGGTGTGGTTACTTGCGAAAGGAGTCGAGCGAGACGATCTCGGCGTCCTTGGCAGGCTCTTCGGCCACTTCCAGATCCTCTTGCTCGGTCTGATCGAGCGGCGCGTCCGCGTCCTCTTCGGCGTCTTCCTCGCTCTCCTGCTGCTCAAAGCGCAGGCCAAACTCGACCGAAGGGTCCACGAAGGTACGGATCGCGTCATAAGGAATATAAAGCGGCTCGGGCGCGTCCCCGAAGTTCAGCGTGATGGCAAAGCCCTCATCGGAGACTTCAAGCCCGTCATACCAATGCTGCATCACCACCGTCATTTCGCCCGGGTAACGGTCAGACAGCCAATCAGCCAGTTCAGCGTCCGGATGCGAGGTGTCGAAGGTGATAAAGAAGTGATGATTCCCCGGCAGCCCGTTGTCAGACACATCCTGCAAGACCTTGCGGATCAGGCCCCGCATAGCTTCGTGCATCAGGTTGCCGTAATCGATGCTGCGGCTCATTCTTCTCTCCGTCCGGGGGTAAGGCTAGAACAGCATAGAACATTCACGGCGGAGTAAAAGGGGGCGCGGCGCTAAATTGCGCCCAAGACAAGGGCAAGCAGCGCCAAAAATGCCATGGTCGTTACGAAACCCAATCTCAGCTTCAGCATGAGTAACGCGGCGACTACGGTCAGGATGGCGGCGGTCAGATTGTAGCTCGCCAGGTCCGGGGCAGGCAGCGACAGAATGGCGCTGTCGTCCACCCGATCAAAGAGCACATGCAGGGCAAACCAGACCGAGAGGTTCGCGATAACGCCGACGACAGCCGCAGTAATGGCGCGCAGCGCGCCAGAGATGCGCGGCTGGGCCGAGAGCGCTTCGAGGTAGGGGCCGGCGAGGAAGATCCAGAGGAAACAGGGGGTGAAAGTGACCCAAAGCGCCAGCAGCCCCGCCGCAATCGCCCCCGTTGGCCCTGTTTCGGCAAAACCTGCCAGCGTGGCGACGAATTGCGTCACGAGGATCAGCGGCCCCGGCGTCGTTTCGGCCAGCCCAAGCGCGTCGATCATCTGGTCGGTGTCGATCCAGCCGAAATCCTGCACCACGGTCTGCGTCATATAGGCCAGCACCGCATAGGCACCGCCAAAGGTGACGACAGCGAGCTTGGAAAAGAACAGCCCCAGATCGAGCAGAAAATCATGGCCCAACAGCGCCACAGCAAGAAGCGGGGCGGCCCATAGCGTGCCCCAGATCAAGACCGTGCGCAGACTATGCGCGCCGGCGGGGGGCGGGGGGCTGTCAGGCTCGGCGGAGCCGGGCAGGCCTGCCGCCATGCCGATTGCGCCGGCGGTGAGGATGATCAGCGGGAAGGGCAGGCCGAGAACGAAAAGCGCAATGAAGGAGGCAAGGGCGAGCGTCCAACCGAGCCCTCCCTGTAACGCCTTGGAGGAGACCTTGAGAAGCGCCTGAAAGACCACGACAATCACCGCCGCCTTGATCCCGAGAAAGGCGGTCTGAACCAAGGGGAGCTGTCCATACCAGGCATAGAGCAGGGCCAGAACCGCGATGAATAGCGCCCCCGGCACGACAAAGAGCAACCCGCCAAGCAGCCCCCCAGCCACCCCGCGCAGGCGCCAGCCGGCATAGGTTGCAAGCTGCATCGCCTCGGGGCCGGGGAGCAGCATGCAAAGCGATAGGGCGCGCAGATAGGTTTGCTCCGTCAGCCAGGGGCGGTGCTCGACCAACTCGCGGTGCATGACCGCGATCTGTGCCGCGGGCCCACCGAAGGACATCAGGCCAATGCGGCCAAAGACGCGGGTCATTTCCGGCCATGAGGGGGGGATCACAGTGGCCGCTCCGCCGGCCCGCGATGGGTATTGCAAGGGCCCGGGTGGGGGCGCACGGGCGCATCAGCAGGTGCCGCAGGGGCGATCCTGCACCGACGGGGTGCAGGGGGGAATTCTATCAGGGCAGACATGGGCATCCTTCGCGTTCGCTTCTGGCGGCGATCCTCGGGCCAAAACCCCCGGGGGGCAATCGCAAAGCCACTGACCTGTGGATAAGCCGCAAATGAAGCTTGGTTAATTCCCACGCCGGGACGGCAAGATATGGAACAGAATGGACCCGCCCGTTTCGGCGCCAATTTCCTGCGATGCCATCCCATCTGAAACCTCGGTTTCCGTTCATTCTTTCCGTGCCCGCTGCCGATTGCGCCGGAACAGGATCAGGAGCCATCGCGAATAATGCAGTTAATTTGCGGCCCAAGACGCCCGCGCAATCCATGCATATTATCAGCAGGTTAATTGAGGCAAAGATAAAATAATAAACCGCCAAAAGCCTGACGAAAAGCGCGCTGATCGGCCCCCACAATTGACAAAAAAGAAAACCTGCGCTTATATAAAGATGGAATCGGATAAGTGCTGCCGCATCTTTATGCGCATGTAAATGCCAAATCTGATTCAGCGCAGGCCCCATCACATGGCTGCGTATCCAGCAAGTATTATAGATTGCTATAAGGTTCGGCTAGTCCGTTCTTAATTGCCGGTTTTTGCTTTTGCAACCGCATCGAGTTCGCTCCGAATTTTTCCTGAAAACCTAAATCCTGAGCAACGGCCGTATGCTGTGCTCTTCATCAATTAATCTCCGGAGATAGTACCATGGAAAGCATGTTCAATACAGATATCGCAGCGACACTCGACACAATGATCGCCGAGGCAATGGAGCAAGACGCTCTGTTCGCGCCTATCAGCTTTATCAATGCTTACAAAGTAGTTGGCGGTGGCAACGAAGGCAACGAGGGTAACGAAGGCAACGAAGGCAACGAAGGCAACGAGGGCAACGAGGGCAACGAAGGTAACGAAGGCAACGAGGGCAACGAGGGCAACGAGGGCAACGAGGGCAACGAAGGCAACGAGGGCAACGAGGGCAACGAAGGCAACGAAGGTAACGAAGGCAACGAAGGCAACGAAGGTAACGAAGGCAACGAGGGCAACGAAGGTAACGAAGGCGACGAATGCGACGAAGGCGACGAAGGCGACGAGGGTAACGAAGGCAACGAAGAGAACGAAGGCAACGAAGGCAACGAAGGCAACGAAGGCAACGAAGGCAACGAAGGCAACGAAGGCAACGAAGGCAACGAGGGCAACGAAGGCAACGAAGGCAACGAAGGCAACGAAGGCAACGAAGGCAACGAAGGCAACGAAGGCAACGAGGGTAACGAAGGCAACGAAGGCAACGAAGGCAACGAAGGCAACGAAGGCAACGAAGGCAACGAAGGCAACGAAGGCAACGAAGGCAACGAGGGCAACGAGGGCAACGAAGGCAACGAAGGCAACGAAGGCAACGAAGGCAACGAAGGCAACGAAGGCAACGAAGGCAACGAAGGCAACGAAGGCAACGAAGGCAACGAAGGCAACGAAGGCAACGAAGGCAACGAGGGTAACGAAGGCAACGAAGGCAACGAAGGCAACGAAGGCAACGAAGGCAACGAAGGCAACGAAGGCAACGAAGGCAACGAAGGCAACGAAGGCAACGAAGGCAACGAGGGTAACGAAGGCAACGAAGGCAACGAAGGCAACGAAGGCAACGAAGGCAACGAAGGCAACGAAGGCAACGAAGGCAACGAAGGCAACGAAGGCAACGAAGGCAACGAAGGCAACGAAGGCAACGAAGGCAACGAAGGTAACGAAGGCAACGAAGGCAACGAACACAACGAAGGCAACGAAGGCAACGAAGGCAACGAAGGCAACGAACACAACGAAGGAAATGAAGGCAACGAAGGCAACGAAGGCAACGAAGGCAACGAAGGTAACGAAGGCAACGAAGGCAACGAACACAACGAAGGCAACGAAGGCAACGAAGGCAACGAAGGAAATGAAGGCAACGAAGGCAACGAAGGCAACGAAGGCAACGAAGGCAACGAAGGCAACGAAGGAAATGAAGGCAACGAAGGGAATGAGGGTAACGAAGGCGACGAATGCGATGAAGGCAATGAAGGCGATGAAGGCGACGAGGGAAATGAAGGCAATGAGGGAGATGAATGCGCCGTATAACCCTCAGTTAGTATTGCACTAAGCTGAATGCATAGTTGGTCGCGCCTTTCGAGGCGCGGCCTTTTTCTTGTTCACCAGGTCAAGTCTCAGAGGTTCAGTTTGGCCGCCAGCTCTTCGATTGATCGAAGGCTTTGAAAGACAGACACCAGCATTTCATCTTCAAGCTTTTGCTCAAACCGCCATGCAAGGCTTTGCGCCAACGGGTAGTTCCATTGATATTGGTATGGCCGATCTGGATCCGCCAATGCGGCGTGTAGCGCGGGGGCATCCTCCACAAAAGTATAATGCGCCCGAGATTCAAATACATTCGCCAGCTTCTGCGAAAGCCGGGGATCGCTCTTTCCGAGTTCCGCGATAAGCCATAATTCGGATTGACTTGCGCAGGTTTCCCTCAGGACCGGCGGCATCGCGCGCTCTTCGCTCGCTACAATCTGCAGAGCATGGCCAAATTCATGCGCGAGCGTCAACAGATCGTTTTGGCATCCTTGCCATGGACAGGAGATATAGGGCAGCCCCCGCCCGTTATCGTGCAGAGTAAAGGCACGGGGGTAACGGTCTCGATCAGGAGAGAAGTTCACCTGCGCCTTGTTAAAGACCGTAAGTACGGCGTCTTCAATCTCCGGCAGTCTGGCGCCAGCTGCTGTGGCGCAAATTTTCCAAACCGCCTCCGCTGAATAGTCTGTCGGGTCAAACCCCCGCTCAACTTCAGTGGCCGCCGATAAATCCGGATGAGACTGAAGGATCGACAGACACAGCGCCGGCGTCAGACCGTTATGCGCTAACCAGTCGGCCATCGTGGCGCCGGTCTTAGCCATCGACGCAAGAACCAGCGGCACAATCAGAACAACCCGCCGGCGGGGCGACCTGCCAGGTCAGCGGCTTGTCGGTCGGGAACAGATGTTTCCGGATATAGGCATACCGATGCGGTATGGTCGCGAGCACATCGTCAGTATCCGCTGGCGGGAAACGTTCTGGAAAATGCATGATGGCAAAGGCGAAAAGCGCGGATTCTGCCAGATCTTCACGGTCGGGGCTGCGCTCCGCATAGCCGGTGAGAAACCTCCCATCAGCCTCTTGCGCCTTAATCCACTCCGGGGCCAGACGGTGCTCTTCGTCCAATGAGGCATGGACCGCCTCATGAAACAGGCTTTCTTCCAAATGGGCATAGCTTTCGCGCTCACTGGCTGTGCCGGCGTAGAAAACCACCTGTCCGCTGCCCGCGTGAAACCCGCGATCACCCTTGTGCAGGCTGAATTTCTCGATGCCCTCCCGCAACACTGTCGGCAGACGGCCCAGCGGTTCGGCAAATCGAAGCGCCTGAGCCTGCGCGACCTCTTGCGACCCAAATTCGGGATTGATGGCGATCTCGATATTCGTGCCATCGGAATAATGCGCCTGAAAAAGATAGGCCGTCACCACGGGCTCCCCATCGACCCGCTTGTCCCAGATTTGCCGCTCACCGCGGCCTGACGCCTTCAGGCAGATAAAGGTCGTGGGATCGCTGCGCGTGATAATGTCGAAAACCGTGCCAACCGTATCATCATAGGGCGGCTCGGCTGTAGCGGTCTGTCCGAATGGAAAAGCGAGAACACCGCTCACCGCGAGGATGCGTGCGAAAGAATTTAAAGTATCCATCAGGTTAGCATACTACAGAATTCTTTCATTTCCAGCTTTTCAATCGCGGCTGGCCGAGGTGACGGCGATGCTACGCCCAAGCCGCCGACTCAACCGCGTTAATCCGCCGGTCGAATCGTCATCCGCCTGTCTCAACCGCCCCCGCATAGAAACGAACTCAAAGATCGCAGAGGCTGCAAAGCGCGAGATAACGCTGAAATTAACCCGTTTCACGCTCTTTTATTGACACATGGAATGGGGCGATTTTGCGGCCGAAATAGGGATTCACCGCAGGCTATCCTAATGAAACTTTTCAATATCTCAAATAATCCAAAAATACCGAAAAAAGTTCTTGGGATAGAATCGCCGTTACAGCATCGAGGGCGGTGCATCAAGCACAAAAAAGTTTACGTCGCGTTAACATCGTGGTAGCTTAATTTATCTGCTTCATTTCAACCACCTATGCAGGTCGCCTGCACTTCGGATTGGCCGAATCCGCTATTTTTAAGCGGCGATCTCATTTTGGCTTCAAGGGGACTAGACAATGGCTTTTGACGACGTCGACGAAATTAAATTCGCCAAGCGCACGTATTTCCCAACCACAATCTTCCAGATTGACGTGCCTGAACCTGAAGAGCTCAACGACAAACTCCGCAAGATGATCTACGCCGAACGAGAGATTGATCGGACCGGAATTACGCGCTCTAATTTCTCTGAACTTGGCGGATGGCATAGCAAAAGTGACCTCCATAGAAGACCTGAGTATGCGGATATCGTGAACCTTTGCGACACGGCGAGCGCCCGCATGTCGGAGGCGATGGGCTATGATCCCAAACAAAAGCTGAAAATCGGCACAATGTGGTCGATTATCAATGCCCCGGGGGCTGCAAACCGGGCGCATGTTCATCCGGGCTGTCTCTGGAGCGGGGTCTATTATATTCAAGCGCCGGAGAATTGCGGCCGTATTGAATTCATCGAACCACGCACGATGCATTTGATGAATCAGCCACGCTACAAACCGAATGCGAAACGGCAACGCGATTATTGGACCAAAGTGCGGTTCATGCCGCAAGCCGGACGCATGCTGATCTTCCCAAGCTGGCTATATCACGGGGTCGATCCGAATATGTCCACGGAAACCGGCGACGCGGCGAACCGGATTATCATTAGCTTTAATCTTAGCCAGGTCAAAGCCTGACAAATCACCACTGCCAAACGGCAAGATAGAGCAACAATAAATTAACGACGGCTGCGAAACCTGTTTCGCACAGAGGGGTGCGTGGGCGTAAGCCCGCGCACTGGGAAGAAGATATCATTATGGCAAACGGCAAGCTAGAAAATTCTGCACGGGCCGCACTGAGAAAAGGCAGTTTTTTGCTTTGGGTCTCATTCGCATTGAGCTTCTTTGTAAATGTGCTTCGTCTCGCAGGTCCGCTTTTCATTGTTCTCATTTACGACCGGGTATTAACCTCGCGCTCACAAGAAACCCTATTCGCGCTGCTGCTTATGGTAACGGCGCTTATTATTACCCTGGGAATGCTGGACTTTGCACGAAAGCGCATTATCGCGCGTTTTGCTGCGCAATTCCAGGAACGGCTGGAACATACGATATTGGGAGCGGCGGAGCAGGGCTCGATGTTTCCGGAGGGGAAATCCAAACCGGCTGTCGGATTGGATGAAGCCGATGTCTTACGCGGCTTTTTCCATTCCGGCGGGTTGATTTCCGTCATGGATTTAATCTGGACACCGATGTTCGTGGCGGTGGTTTTCGTGCTGCATCCCATATTGGGCTATGTCTGTCTCGCCGGGCTTATCGCGATGGTTACGCTCGTTGCCATTCGTCTAGGCTTTGTCGGAGGGCGGCAGGACCGCAATAAAGACTGCTCAAACCGCATTGGCGAGCTCAAGAAAATGGTCATTGCATCCCGCGAAACCGTGCGCGGGCAGGGGATGAGCACCGGCTATAAGGACCGTTGGATGCGGGCGCGCGAAGACAGCCGGGATTCCGCGATTGCCCTGCGGGACTGGGTGGCATGGTTTGACCAACTGTCCTCGACCACATTGTTGGTGACCCGTTATGCCGTCCTGGCGTCCGGCGCCTATCTGGTGTTGGAGGGTAAATTGACGGTGGGTGCCATGGTCGCCTGCGCCTTTCTGGTGACCCGCGTCCTGGTGCCGGTGAACACATTTGCAAGCACCGTACCGGCTATATTCGAGGCGCTCAGCAATTGGCGGCGCCTGAAGAACATCCTCGCGAAATGGGATGTGGCGACATCCGAGCCATTCCTGACAGCCCCGCCCAACAAACGGGTTCGGCTTTCCCTGCGCGGCGTTTCAGTCAAGTCACCGCTGGACGGGACGATGGTCGTGCGGCAGGCCACAATGCAGCTCGCCCCCGGAAGCCTGACCCAGGTTTGCGGCACCTCCGGGCAGGGCAAGTCGGTATTGGCCAAAGCCATCTGCGGGATCGCGCGGACCACCTCGGGGACGATAACCCTTGATGGTGCGAATGTGGCGCGTATGACCGATGCCGAATTGGGGGCCGCGATTGGCTATGTGCCTCAGAACCCCCGGTTTATCGCCGGCACGATCGCCGAGAACATCTCCAGACTGGACCCGGAGATCACGCCCGAGAAAGTCTCCAAGGCGGCGCGAAAGGTTTGCCTGCATGGCTGGATCAGCCAGCTCCCGCAGGGCTATCAGACCGTGCTGGACCCCTGTGCATCGACCCTCTCGCAAGGCCAGCGGCAACAATTGTCCTGGGCGCGGGCGCTTTACCATGAACCCAAGGTGCTGGTTCTCGATGAACCGGATCGGATGCTCTTTGAGCGTCTTCCCGAGACGATGGACAAGCTGATGGATGGGCTGCTGAAACAGGGGACCGTGGTTCTGGCATTGGCGCGCAATTCGCTCAATCTGGAATACGACTACCTTCATTTCAATCTGGCGAACGGTCGGCTCGGCGAGTCGAAGCGGGTGCGTGCGCAGAACTTGAACCGGGCAAAACCGGCCAGCACCAAACCCCCTTCGAAAGTTGCGGTGCTGAGTGAGACAACCGCCCTTGCAGGAAACGCCTGATGGCAAAAGATGGCTCCCATCGCATCACCTGGAGCGCGCGCTACCCGCTTCTGCTGAGCCTCTGCGCGCTTTTGGTGCTGGGCACGCTCACCAGTGCTTGGGCGGTCAATGCCAGAATTTCCGGCGCGGTTATCGGCAAGGGGACGATCAAAGTATCGCAGACGATGACCACCGTGCAGCACCCGGTGGGCGGGGTGGTCGAAGAAATTCGCTACACCAACGGGGATCAGGTGAAAGCGGGCGACATATTGGTCCGGCTGGAAGACAAGGACATGCGCTCGGATCTCTCTGTCGTTGAGGATAACCTGTTTGAAGTGCTCGCCAATATCGCGCGGCTCGAAGCGGTCCTTGATGACCGTCGGGAATTGGCAACACATACGCTGCTGGACGAAGCGGCTCATGAGCGGCCTTCCATCGAGGCTTTGTTGAACCGTCAGCGCCGTCAGCTCGACGCGCATTACGCCTCGCTCGCCGCTGAATCCCGGCTGCTGGATGAGCAGGTGACCCAAGTCCGATCGCAGATCGACGGGCTGGCAGCGCAGATCGCGAGCCGGGAAACCGAGATGTCTTTTATCGTCACGGAGCTAGACCGCCTGAAATCGCTCGCTGATCGTCAATTGCTGAAACAGGACGTGATGTTCAACACCCAGAAAATGCGGGTCACGGTGAGCGGAGAGATTGGCCGGTTGAAGGCCCATGTCGCGGAACTGCGCGGCAAGATCTCTGAGATCAACCTGAAACGTCATACGATCAAGCCCAAGGCGAGCGAATTGGCCGTGGCGGAACTCAGCAAGCTCCGCCCGGAGCGTACGAAACTGCTTGAGCAGCGCGCGACCCTCCTTAACAAATTGTCCCGGCTTGAGATCCGCGCCCCGATTTCCGGCCGGATCCACGACAACCAGCTGCAGGGGGTGCGCTCTGTCGTGGTCGCGGCGAAAACGCTGATGAAGATCGTGCCCGACACCGCGCCGACCTTTGTCGCGGTTCAGATACGCGATACAGATATCGATCAGGTGCATGTGGGCCAAACTGGCACGCTGAAGTTCAAGGCGTTCAGCGGACGAAACACCCCGCTGGTGCTGGGTGAGGTCAAGCAGATCTCGGCGGATGTCTTCACAGACCCCTCGAGCCGAAAGACCTATTACGAGATCATTCTGGTCTTGCCGGAGGAAGAGCTCGCCAAGCTGGATGGGAAGGTTCTGCTGCCCGGGATGCCCGTCGACGCCTTTCTCTCCACAGAGAGCCGAACCCCAATCAATTACGTCCTGCGGCCGCTACTGGTCTATTTTGACCGCGCTTTCCGGGATGTCTAGGCACACCCCGATCTGGCGCGTTGGCTTGGGGCAGGTCGGGGTAGGGGGGTGACCAAGTCCCCTGTTAGGGCGATTGGCATCCAGTTCATCCCCGCAGTCCGCACCACTCCCCGAAAGACCCACCTAAGAGACCTCGAAAATCACGCACGACCCTTGAAACAACAGGGTGTTTGCTGTATATATGGGATGTCCTTCGGGACTATGGACATAAAGGCGCTTGTAATAAGCGGGCCGGACGGGGGTGCGATTCCCCCCAGCTCCACCAATATCCCCTTCATTTGGGGGGAACTGAGGGGCTGAATTAGGGTCGACGGACGTCTAAAGAAGTTGCTTTGTCTCGGTGAGTTACCACCGTTATCGGTACAAAATGTACAATTGCAAATGACAATAGTGCTCCAGTTATGATGGCCGCGTAAGCGGTTTCAATGACTGAAATCTAACTCCTTCGGTTTAGCGACCTAAGGCGGGGTTCGCAGGTACCTGGCAACAGAAACCTGCACTTTCACATCCATGTAAAATTTGTATCGTTTTCGGTTGGTATCGCTCGCATGCTGGAACCGGCTCCCGGAGTCACGCGGCAGAGCGCCTCGGCCAAAATAATTAGCCCAGACGCCAAACTTACTTCGCAGCGCGGGCCTCAAAGACCGCCTTAGCCAGCGCCTGTGTCTCTGCCTCTAGCGCAGTAAGCCCCGCCGTCACCCCATCGCCGTCACCTGCCTCTATCGCATTGGCAATATCTTCGTGCAACGCGATGATGCGGGCGCGGTCGCGGGCGGTGAAGGTGATCATATTCATTAGCGGCTGCATCGCTTCGACCGCCCCGGCAAGCTGATAGCTCAACACCGGATTGCCCGCGCCATCGACCAGCGCGCGGTGAAAGGCCACGTCAGAGGCGCAGAAAGCCTCATCGGTCAGACCGGGCTGGCCTTGACGGTGGATCTCGGCGCGCATCGTGGCAAGGTGGTCGGCACTGCGGCGTGCGGCAGAAAGCGCGCCGCAGGCGCGCTCCAAAGCATAGCGCGCCTCGCAGGCGGTCTCGAAGCTCACCGCATTCATCGACAAAAGCAGGGTCGAGGTGGTGATCTGCTGCGCGTAGGCATCCGGAAAGCTCAACCGATTGACAAACGCCCCGCCCGTGGCCCCGCGCTGCGTCCGGATCAGCGATTGCGCCGCGAGCCGTTTGAGCGCCTCGCGCACCGTGGGGCGGGAGACGTCGAACTGCTCGGCCAGTTCCGCCTCTGACGGCAGGCGCTGGTCGACGATCAGACGACCTTCGACAATGGCATCGCGGATCGCGGCGGCAATTTGAGCCGAGAGGTCGGCGGGGCTTTTCGGATCGATTTTCATATGTCTTACATTTAATGTTTGCGACCATCTTAATTGTCTGACATTAATTTCGCAACAACTTGCAGGGGAGGGCAAGATGGCAGGGATGGTGCGATCCACGATGTGGCTGGGGTTCTTTGCCCTCGTGCTCGGCGCTTGGTGGATGATGTATTCCATGGCCATGCAGATGGACGTCGACCTGCTGGGCCGCCCCGGCGCAATGGGCGAGCGGATGCGCCAGATGGATCCAGGCATGGACATGTATATGCCGATGGCGCGGTTCTGGCCGCTCTTTGCCATGTGGGGTGCGATGATGGCCGCGATGATGGTGCCCACGATGGTGCCGACGCTGCGCGCCTACGAAGACCTTATGGCCTCGGCCAATGGCACGCGGGCCGGGTGGCTTGCGGTGCTTGCGGGGTATTTCGCGGTCTGGCTGGCCTTTGCCGCCGGTGCGGCCGGGGTGCAACTTTTGCTGCTGCACGCGGGGGTGATCGACATGCTGGGCATCGCCAAATCGCGCTGGACCGCGGCGGCGCTGCTGCTCGCCGTGGGCCTCTTCCAATTCACCCGCGCCAAGGAGGTTTGCCACGGTGTTTGCCATTCGCCGATGATGTATTTCCTGGGCCATTGGCGCCCCGGCGCGGTAGGCGGGTTCCGCATGGGGCTGGGGCTCGGCGCCTTCTGCGCGGGCTGCTGTTGGGGCTTCATGCTGCTGGGCTTTGCCGGCGGGGTGATGAACCTTGCCTGGATGGGGCTGGCGACGCTTTTCATGGTGGTCGAGAAACTGCCGCAAATCGGACATTACGTAACAAAACCAATGGGCTTTACCCTGATCCTCGGCGCAGGCGTCGTGGCGGGCTGGCCTATGATAACAGGAGGTTAATATGCCAAACAGAGAGATGACACCGGCCGATTGGGCGATCAAGGGCGAGCTGATCCTGAACTGCTCCTGCGACGTCTTCTGCCCCTGTGTGGTCAGCCTCGGCGCGCATCTGCCAACCGAAGGCCATTGCCACGCATGGATGGGGATCGTCATCGACGAAGGCCATTTCGAGGGCGAGGATCTGGCCGGGCTGAATGTTGGTCTGCTGGTTGATATCCCCGGACGCATGGGCGAGGGTAATTGGAAGGTTGCCGCCTATGTGGATGAGCGCGCCTCCGAAGTCGCCTATGACGGGCTGTTGAAGATTTTCTCCGGTGCCGCAGGCGGCACGACGGGGCTTTTCACCATGCTGGTGAGCGAGATCATGGGCGCCGAACGCGCACCGGTCGAGATCATCCGCGACGGCAATCGCCGGGTTATTAACATTGGCCGCAAGATCAACGGCGAGATCGAAATGCTGGCGGGCGCAGAGCCGGACCAGCCGGTGATGATCAGCAACTCCAAATACTGGATGGGGCCGAATATCGCTGCCGCGCGGGGCGTGAAATCCAAAGTGCGGGACTATGGCCGTGTCTGGGATTTCGGCGGCAAGTCAGCCGAGGTCTGTGCGATTGATTGGCACGGCGCGGCAAAGTGATCCCTTGGGCGCGCAGGAATACTACGCGTTTCCAGTGATTTGCGTCATAAACTTGAAGCAATGGATGAAGCAAAGTTAACAGAGGATTGGGGCGGCCCCATCGGCCCGATCCTCGCCACGCGAGAAGAGGTGCAAGTGACGGACCTGACCTTCATGCCGGAGACCCTGTAATGGCAGAGCTTTCCCCCTCGCGCCGCATCAGACGCACGCCGTTTTCCGAAGGCGTCGAAGCGGCGGGGGTGAAAGCCTATACCGTCTATAACCGCATGTTATTGCCCACGATTTTCGAGAGCACAGAGGCGGATTACCACCACCTGAAATCCGCGGTGCAGGTCTGGGACGTGGCCTGTGAGCGGCAAGTGGAACTGCGCGGGCCGGACGCGGGGCGGTTGATGCAAATGCTGACCCCGCGCGATCTGAGTGCGGTGGAGCCGGGGCAATGTGTCTATGTCCCGATCACCGATGAGACCGGGGGCATGTTAAACGACCCTCTGGCGCTGAAATTACAAGAAGATCACTGGTCCATCTCCATCGCCGACAGTGACTTATTGTTGTGGGTCAAGGGGATAGGCTACGGCTTTCAACTCGATGTTCTGATCGGTGAGCCGGATGTGAACCTTGCCGCGGTGCAGGGGCCGAAGGCCGATGCGCTGATGAAACGCGTCTTTGGCGATGCGGTCGCTGACCTGCGGTTCTTCCGTTTTGGGCGGTTCGATTTTCAGGGGCGCGAGATGGTGATCTCGCGGTCGGGCTATTCCAGACAGGGCGGGTTCGAGATCTATGTCGAGGGCGCCGACCGCGCCATGCCGCTGTGGCATGCTTTGTTTGAGGCGGGCGCGGATCTGGACGTGCGGGCCGGTTGCCCGAACCTAATTGAACGGATCGAGGGGGGGTTGTTGAGCTATGGCAATGACATGACCGCCGACAACACGCCCTATGAATGCGGGCTGGGGGCGCTGTGCAGACCTGAGACCGCAATTGGCTGCATCGGGCGCGACGCGCTGTTGCGGGCGGGCAAAAGCAGGCCGACCCAGCAGATCAGACCATTGGAGATCACCGGGGGCAAAGTGCCGCTTTGCGATCGGGCGTGGCCGCTGCTGGCGGGGGAAGAGCAGGTGGGGCAGGTGACCTCGGCGGTCTGGTCGCCGGATTTCGAGGTTAATGTGGCCATCGGCATGCTGCGGATGACACATTGGGCGCCGGGGACAGAGTTGCAGGTCGAGACGCCAGAGGGGCGGTTCGACGTTTTGGTGCGAGACGGGTTCTGGCTGTAACCGGCTCGGATGAACTTAGGATAGGAGATGAAGAATGGCGTTTAACGCATTGATGGTAAACAAGGATGACGAGGGCAAGACCAAGGCGGAGGTGACCCAGATCAGCGAAGATGATCTGCCCAACGCCGAGGTGACCGTCGCTGTCGAATACTCCACGGTGAACTATAAGGACGGGCTCTGCATCGGGCCGGGCGGCGGTCTCGTGCGGAACTACCCGCATGTGCCGGGGATCGACTTTGCCGGCACGGTGGAGCGGTCCGACGACGACCGTTACAATCCCGGCGACAAGGTTGTGCTGACCGGCTGGCGCGTGGGCGAGGCGCATTGGGGCGGTTATTCGCAAAAGGCGCGGGTGAAGGCGGACTGGCTGGTGCCGCTGCCCGAGGGGTTGGACACGCGGCAGGCGATGGCGGTGGGAACGGCGGGCTTCACCGCGATGCTGGCCGTGATGGCGCTGGAGGATCATGGGATCAAACGGGGTCCGGTGCTGGTGACCGGCGCCGCCGGCGGTGTCGGCTCGGTGGCCACAGCAATCCTTGCCAAGCTCGGCCATGAGGTCGCGGCGGTCACCGGGCGGCCTGAGACGGAGAGCTATCTCAAGGACTTGGGCGCGAGCCGGATCGTGGCGCGGGAAGAGATCAACGAGACGGTCAAACGTCCGCTGGAAGGCGAGACCTGGGGCGGCTGTGTCGATGCCGTGGGCGGCGCGATGTTGGCGCGGGTGCTGGGGCAGATGGAATATGGCGCGAGCGTTGCCGCCGTGGGCCTCGCCGGGGGGGCCGCGCTGCCGGCCACCGTGATCCCCTTCCTGCTGCGGGGCGTGAACCTCTTGGGGATCGACTCGGTCATGCAGCCCTATGACAACCGTCTGCGCGCCTGGGAGCGGATTGCCAAGGATCTGCCGATGGATAAGCTGGAGGCGATGGTGCAACCGGCAACGCTGAGCGATCTGCCGAAGCTCGGGGCCGATATCCTCAACGGGCAGATCAAGGGCCGTGTGGTCGTTGACGTAAACGCCTGATATTGCGGACCGGGCGGGCGGTGTGGTTAATAGGCCCACCGCCCGCAGCGCCTAAAGGAGAGCATGATGGCCCGCTATGACGACAGCAATATTTTCGCCAAGATTCTGCGGGATGAGATCCCGAGCTTCAAGGTCTATGAAGACGAGGAGACCTATTGCTTCATGGACATCATGCCGCGCGCCGAGGGGCATTGCCTTGTGATCCCCAAGACCCCTTGCCGCAACATGCTGGACGCCAGCCCCTCGCAGCTCGCGGCCTGTATGGTGACGGTGCAGAAAGTCTCGCAAGCCTGTTTGCGGGCCTTTGGCGCCGACGGGATCACCTTGCAGCAGTTCAGCGAAGCGGCAGGCGGGCAGGAGGTGTTTCACCTGCATTTCCACATCCTGCCGCGCAAGGAAGGCGACCAGCTGCGCCCGCCCGGCGTGCAGGGCGACATGGACCGCATCCGCGAGCAGGCCGATGCAATCAAGGCCGCGCTTGGCACGGAGTGACCGCGGTCTGACCTTTGCCTGACCCGCGTCTGACCCGCCAATAGGCAAGCCGAATTTCCAAGATTCTCCTAAGGCTTGGCAGCAAATGCTTGCCCCATAGGCTGAACTCTCTATCCTGTTGCCCATGGACCATAAGAACGGATGCCACGCAGCCGCGTGGCGATCCGTCATCATAGAGGGAACAGAAAATGAGCGATGCGGGTACGCAGGGCATCCCCGAACCGGAAGGGAAGGCGGATGTCATCGATACCGATTACGAGATCGGTCAGGATAATATTGAACGGCAGATCGGGCCCTTCGGGCTCGACATTCACAACCCGGTTTTCCTGATTTCAGGGATCGCCGTGGTGGTCTTCGTGTTCTACACGATCGCGCTGCCGGAACAGGCCGGCGAGATCTTCTCGGCCATGTTCAACTTTACCACCAAGAACTTTGACTGGTTCTTGATCGGGGCGGCGGATCTGGTGGTGATCTTCTCGCTGCTGCTGATCGTGACGCCCTATGGCAAGGTGCGCCTGGGCGGCAATGAGGCGCTGCCGGATTACACCTATCTGGGCTGGTTCGCGATGCTTTTCGCCGCGGGCATGGGCATCGGGCTGATGTTTTACGGCGTGTCGGAGCCGCTGACACATTTCTCGACCTCGATGGGAGAGATCACCACTGAAAACAACATGCGGACAGACTGGGCACCGCTCGGCGCGGCCACCGGCGACGAGACCGGATCGCTGCGGCTTGGCATGGCGGCGACCATCTTCCACTGGGGTCTGCACCCCTGGGCGATCTATGCCGTGGTAGCGCTGGCGCTGGCGCTTTTTACCTATAACAAAGGTTTGCCGCTGACGATCCGCTCGGCGTTCTACCCGGTGTTGGGGGAGCGTGTCTGGGGCTGGCCCGGGCATATCATCGATACCATTGCGGTTTTTGCCACGCTCTTTGGTCTGGCGACCTCGCTGGGTCTCGGGGCCACGCAGGCGAACGCCGGTCTGAATGAGCTTTTTGGCGTGCCGATCGGCCAGACCTCCGAGATCGTGCTGATCTCGCTGATCACCGCCGTGGCGCTGGTGTCGGTTCTGCGCGGCCTTGATGGCGGGGTGAAAGTGTTGAGCGAGATCAACATGGGGCTGGCGGCACTGCTGGCGCTGTTCACGCTGATCGTGGGGCCGACCGTGTTCCTGCTGACGTTCTTCTGGAACTCGCTGGTGGCCTATATCGAATACCTGCCCGCGCTCGCCAATCCCTTTGGCCGTGAGGACGTGAACTTCAAGCAAGGCTGGACGGCGTTCTACTGGGCATGGTGGATCAGCTGGTCACCTTTCGTGGGCATGTTCATCGCCCGCGTCAGCCGCGGCCGCACGGTGCGGGAGTTCGTGATCTGCGTGCTGCTGATCCCCTCGATGGTCTGCGTGCTCTGGATGTCGATCTTCGGCGGCACGGCGATCCATCAGGTGCTGAACGACGGCTACACCGGCGCGCAGGATGCGGGTCTGCCGCTGCAGCTGTTCAAGATGCTGGATCAACTGCCGCTGGCCTCGATCACCTCCTTCATCGGCATCGTGCTGGTGGTGGTGTTCTTCGTCACCTCGTCGGATTCGGGGTCGCTGGTCATCGACACGATCACCGCAGGCGGCAAGGTCGACGCACCGGTGCCACAGCGGGTGTTCTGGTGCATCTTTGAAGGGGCCGTGGCGATTGCGCTGTTGATCGGCGGTGGCCTCGCGGCGCTGCAGTCGATGGTCATCTCCACCGGCTTGCTCTTCACGCTGCTCTTGCTCTTCATGTGCTACTGCATCTTCCGCGGGCTACAGGACGAGCGCAACATTCGCTAAGGCGCGTTTCAGTCTGACAAGGGAAACGGCGGCTCATCGGAGCCGCCGTTTTCGTTTCATCACTTGACCTTAGCGGCGGAGCATTGGACCTTCCCGCCATGAATATTGATTCCGAATGGGTCCGCGCCCAGTTTCCCGCCTTCGCCGAGCCGAGCCTGGAGGGGCAGGCGTTTTTCGAGAACGCCGGTGGCTCTTACACCTGCCAGCAGGTCATTGACCGGTTGCAGCGCTTTTACCGCCAACGCAAGGTGCAGCCCTATGGCGCCTATGCGGCAAGTCAGGCCGGCGGGGCCGAGATGGACGAGGCGCGCAGCCGCATGGCGGCGATCCTTGGGGTGGAAAGCGATGAGCTGAGCTTTGGCCCCTCGACCACGCAGAACACCTATGTATTGGCGCAGGCCTTTGGCCAGATGATGCAGCCGGGTGAGGCGATTGTGGTGACCAATCAGGACCATGAGGCGAACTCTGGCCCCTGGCGACGCCTGGCCGAGCGGGGGATCGAGATCCGCGAATGGCAGGTCGATCCGGAAACCGGGCATCTGGATCCTTTGGCGCTCGAAAACCTGCTGGATGAGAAAGTGCGGCTGGTCTGCTTCCCGCATTGCTCCAATGTGGTGGGCGAGATCAACCCGGTGACCGAGATCACGGCACTGGCCCATGCCGCCGGGGCCTTTGTCTGCGTCGACGGCGTGTCCTACGCACCGCATGGTTTCGCCGATGTGGGCGCGCTTGGGCCGGATATTTACCTGTTCTCGGCCTATAAGACCTTTGGCCCGCATCAGGGGCTGATGGTGATCCGCCGCGCGCTGGCAGACCTGCTGCCCAATCAGGCGCATCACTTCAATGGCGATGTGCTTTACAAACGGTTTACGCCCGCCGGGCCGGACCATGCGCAGGTCGCCGCCAGCGCGGGGATGGCGGATTATGTCGATGCCTTCCATGCGCATCACATCGGTGGCGATGCTGGTGCCACGGCGCGGGGGGTGGCGGTGCATGACGCAATGCGCGCGCATGAGACTGCGCTGCTGCAACCGCTGCTCGACGCCATGGCGGCGCGCAATTCGGTGCGGGTGATCGGGCCGACAGATGCGGCTCGGCGTGCACCCACAGTGGCGCTGGCGCTGGACCGGCCGGGGGCCGAGATGGCACAGGCTTTGGCCGCGCGCGGCATCATGGCGGGGGGCGGTGATTTCTACGCGGGCCGGGCCTTGCAGGCGATGAATGTGCCGCAGGACAAGGGCGTGCTGCGGCTCAGCTTCACCCATTACACGACGCAGGATGAGATGGATAAGCTGCTGAACGCGCTGGATGATCTGCTCTAAGCCTTGACGCGGAGGCGGGGGCGCTATGTTTCGGGATCAGCATAGGAGCCTGACCCGACCGTGAGCGAGACTTCCCCGATTATCATCTGGTTCCGCCGCGATCTGCGGCTGAGCGACCATCCAGCCTTGACCGCGGCCTGTCAGACCGGGCGTCCGGTCATTCCGCTGTTCATTCACGACGATCAGTCCGAGGCTCTGGGCGCGGCGCCGAAGTTCCGTTTGGGGCTGGCGCTGGCCTGTCTGACGGAAACGCTGGAGGAGAAGGGCAGCCGGTTGGTCCTGCGCCGCGGGCGCGATGCCCTCAAAGAGCTGCGCGCGGTGATTGAAAAGACCGGCGCCGGGGCGGTCTATTGGAGCCGGCTTTATGATCCCGCCGCCAAGGACCGCGACAGCCGGGTCAAGGAAGCGCTGCAGGACGACGCTATCGAGGCGTGTAGTTTCTCCGGTCACCTGATGTTCGAGCCTTGGACCGTGGAGAGCAAGACCGGCGGCTATTACAAGGTCTTCACCCCCTATTGGAAAACGGTGCGCGGCCGCGATGTGGCCGAGCCGCTCTCGACCCCAAGTGACATGCCCGCGCCCCAGACTTGGCCCGAGAGTGACCAGCTCGACGATTGGCAGATGGACGCCGAGATGCAGCGCGGGCGCGATGTGGTGCGGCCATTTGCCCGGGTGGGCGCGGCGGCGGCGCAGGCGCGGCTGGGCGCTTTCATGGCGCATATCGTCGACGATTATGCCGACAGCCGCGACCGGCCCGGCGAAGACGGTACCTCGGCCATGTCGGAACATCTGACCTATGGCGAGATCACCCCCGCGCAATGTTGGCACGCGGGGCAGCGGGCGATGCAGGAGGGCAAGCGCGGGGCCGAGACCTTTCTCAAGGAATTGGCATGGCGCGAGTTTGCCTATCACCTGATGTATCACACGCCGCGGATCGTCGACAAAAATTGGCGCGAGGAATGGGATGCCTTCCCCTGGAACGAAGACGAGCGCCGCGCCGAAGTGCTGGCATGGAAACAGGGGCGCACCGGGGTGCCCTTTGTCGATGCCGCGATGCGCGAGTTGCAGGTCACCGGGCGGATGCACAACCGGGGCCGGATGATCGTGGCAAGCTATCTGACCAAACATCTGATGTGCCATTGGCGGATTGGCCAGAAGTGGTTCGAAGAGCATCTGATCGACTGGGACCCGGCCAATAATGCGATGGGCTGGCAATGGGCCGCCGGTTCTGGCCCGGATGCCTCGCCCTTCTTTCGGGTGTTCAACCCCGAAACCCAGCTCGACCGTTTTGACAAGGACCGCGCCTACACCCGCCGCTGGATCGCCGAAGGGCGGGCCGCCCCCAGCGAGGATGCGCTGACCTATTTCGACGCGATCCCCCGGCGTTGGAAGATGTCGCCCGAGGACGATTACCCCGACCCGATCGTCGATCTCTCCGAAGGCCGGGAACGCGCGCTTGACGCCTATCGCAATCGTTAACCATAAACATTTGTCAAATGGGGCGGGGGAGTTAGTCTTCTTTCACGCGCCATCCATCGAACGGGCCTCTGCATGTATCTGAAGACCACCGAGGGGCAGAGAGATCTGCCACGTTACTTTTCCCATGTCTTCGCCCTCGCGCAGCAGATGCAGCATGGGCGGGTGGATTTCATCCTTCCCGATGGCCGCCGGTTTCGTGCCGATGGGGCCAAGCCCGGACCTATGGCGGAATTGCGCATTCACAACCCCGACCTCTTCGCGCGGCTGATCCGCGAAGGCGATCTGGGCTTTTGCGATGCCTATCTGGATGAATGGTGGTCCACGCCCGATCTTCAGGCTTTCATGGATCTGGTCCATGCGGGCAATGAGATGGTCTATGACGGGTTTCCCGGCCAAGGGCTGCTGCGCGGTCTGGAGAAGTTCCGCTTCTGGCTGCAACGCAACAACCGCAAACAGGCCAAGCGCAACATCGGCCAGCACTACGATCTGGGCAATGACTTCTACGGTCTTTGGCTGGACGACACGATGACCTATTCCTCGGCGCTGTTCGACGAGGGGGCCGAGATGTCACTGAAAGCGGCTCAGCGGGCGAAATACCGGTCCATGGTCGATCAAATGGGGGTCCGTCCCGGTGATCATGTGCTTGAGATCGGCTGCGGCTGGGGCGGTTTTGCCGAATATGCGGCGGCCGAGCGGGGGCTGAAGGTCACCGGGCTCACCATCAGCCGGGCGCAGTTTCACTATGCGCGGGAACGCATTGCAAATGCAGGGCTTTCGGGCATGGTCGAGATCAAATTGCAAGACTACCGCGATGAGCCCGGCAGCTATGATGGCATCGCCAGCATCGAGATGTTCGAGGCCGTGGGCGAGCAATATTGGCCGGTCTATTTCGACACGCTGCGCAAGCGGCTGAAACCGGGCCGGGCCGCGACATTGCAGATCATCACCGTGGCCGACAGACGTTGGGAGGTCTATAAACGCGGCGTGGATTTCATTCAGAAATACATCTTTCCCGGCGGCATGCTGCCCAGCCCCTCGGCGCTGCGCGAGCAGGTGGAACGCGCGGGGCTGGTGGTGGACCGCTCAATCGAGTTTGGCAAAAGCTATGACATCACGCTGCGGCGCTGGCATGAGACCTTTAACCGCAAATGGGGTGAGATCACCGAACTCGGCTTTGACGAGCGCTTTCGCCGGATGTGGAATTTTTACCTCACTTCCTGCGCGGCGACATTTGACAGTGGCAATTGCGACGTGACGCAGATTACGGTACGGCGACCCGCCTAGAGACCGCGCGGGAAGACCGCGAGGAGCCGGAAAATGCCGAGTGCCGCAAGACTTATGGGGGCCGTCTGTCTTTCGGCCTTGGCCTTTGTCCTGTCGGGGATGGTCATCCCCTTGATGCCCGAAAGCACGGATTTCGGCTATTTCGTGCCGCTGAATATGGTGCTGGGGCTGGGCATCGGCTGGACGGTGATGGGCGCGCGGGCAGGGCGGGGCACGACGGCGGCGATCAACAACGGTTTTGCCGGTGCCTTTGTGCTGATGCTTTGGGGGATCGGCGTGCAGGCAGCCTATGAGATGTTCCGCCGGGCGATGCGCAACCGCTATGACGATCCCTTTGAGGCTTTGGTGGCGGTGTTTCAGATCGCCGCGGAATATGGGCTGATGGTGGCCACGCTGCCAATCGCCATTGCACTTGTCGTGGGCGCTGTTATCTGCGGGTTGCTCACTGAATTTGCTTATAACCGTTGGCCCTGATCTATGCGAAATCTGTTTATTTACGGCTCGTTGCGGCATTTGCCGCTGCTCGAAATTGTGCTGGGGCGAGAGGCCTCCGGCATTGATCTCAGCCCGGCGGTGCTGCCCGGCTACCGGGTCTCTGCCGCAGCCGAAGGGCCCTTCCCGACGATTGCCGCCGAACCCGGCGCGCAGGCGGAGGGGCTCTTGATCCGAGGGCTGAGCGCGCAGGACATCGCCCGGCTGGATTTCTACGAGGGCGCCTTTGACTATGATCTGCTGCCGCTCACGCTCGCCGACGGGCAGGGGGCCGAGGTCTATCTGCCGCAGCCGGGGCGGTGGCAAGCGGCCGGGCCGTGGTCGCTGAGCGCCTGGGAGGCCGATTGGGCCGCGCTTTCCTGCCATGCGGCGCGCGAGGTGATGGGCTATATGGGCCAGAAGCCGCGGGCCGAGGTCGATGCCATGTTCCCGATGATCCGCCGCCGCGCCCACCAGCGGGTGCTGGCAGAGCAGGGGCGCCATGATCCGGGGACGCTCAATGGCAAGATCGAGATTGCCCGCCGCGAACGGGTCTACGCGAATTTCTTTGCCCTGGATGAATTCGACCTGCGCCATGAAACCTTCGCCGGCGGCCTGTCCCCGCAGGTAGAGCGCGCGGTTTTCGTCAGCGCCGATGCGGCGCTGGTGCTGCCCTATGACCCGCGCCGCGACCGCGTGCTACTGGTCGAGCAGCTGCGCATGGGGCCCTTGGCGCGGGGCGACAAGACCTGCTGGCAGCTGGAGCCGATCGCGGGCCATATCGATGTCGGCGAGAGCCCGGAGCAGGCCGCGCGGCGCGAGGCGCAGGAGGAAGCGGGGATCGCGCTTGGGCGGCTGGAGCCCGTGGGCAATGTCTATGCCTCCCCCGGCAATGCGACCGAGTTCTTTCACATCTTCGTGGGCTTGGCCGATCTGCCCGACGCGGTCACGGGCACCGGGGGTCTGGCGTCAGAGCATGAGGATATCCGCTCTCACCTCATGTCCTTTGGCGATCTGATGGCGCTGGCTGATGCGCAGGCGCTTGCCAATGCGCCTTTGGTTGCAAGCGCCTATTGGCTGGCCCGCCACCGTGACCGCTTGAGGTCTGAAGAGGCGGAGGCTACACCGGAAGCAACTTGATATTGGGGGCTATTATGCTTGTTGCATCTGATCTGGCCGAGGCCATTGGAAACACGCCGATGATCCGGCTGCGCCGGGCGAGCGAGGAAACCGGCTGCGAGATACTGGGCAAGGCGGAGTTCATGAACCCCGGCCAGTCGGTCAAGGACCGTGCGGCGCTGTTCATCATCCGCGACGCCATCGCGCGCGGCGAGTTGAAGCCCGGCGGCACGATCGTCGAAGGCACGGCGGGCAATACCGGCATCGGGCTTGCGCTGGTCGGCGCCTCGATGGGGTTCAAGACCGTGATCGTGATCCCCGAGACGCAGTCTCAGGAGAAGAAGGACATGCTGCGGCTGGCGGGGGCGGAACTGGTGCAGGTCCCTGCCGCGCCTTACAAGAACCCCAACAACTTTGTGCGCTATTCCGAACGGCTGGCCAAGGAACTGGCGAAAACCACGCCCGAGGGTGTCATCTGGGCCAATCAATTCGACAATACCGCCAACCGGCAGGCGCATATTGAAACCACCGGCCCCGAGATCTGGGAGCAGACCGGCGGCAAGGTCGATGGCTTCTGCTGCGCCGTGGGCTCTGGCGGCACATTGGCGGGCGTCGCGATGGCGCTTCAGCCCAAGGGCGTCAAGATCGCGCTGGCGGACCCGGATGGGGCGGCGCTGCACAGCTATTATACCGAAGGCGAGTTGAAGGCCGAGGGCAGTTCCATTGCCGAAGGCATCGGGCAGGGGCGGATCACCGCGAACCTCGAAGGTTTCACCCCCGATTTCAGCTATAACATCCCCGACGCGGAAGCCCTGCCAGAGGTCTTTGACATGCTGGAACATGAGGGGCTTTGCCTGGGCGCATCATCGGGGATCAATCTGGCCGGTGCGATCCGCATGGCGCGCGACATGGGGCCCGGCCATACCATCGTGACGGTGCTCTGCGACTTTGGCACGCGCTATCAGTCCAAGCTCTTCAACCCCGAATTCCTGCGCGAAAAGGGGCTGCCGACACCGGGCTGGTTGGACAGCGCCCCGCAATCCATCCCCGGCGTATTTGAGGATACATGACCCCAGTGATGCGACGTATTTTCAGCCTTGCCGCGCTCTTGGTCTGGCTGACCGGCGCGGCATTTGCCCAAGACCCCGAAACGCTCGATTTCAATGAGTGGGACAGGCTGGCCACCACCGCCGAAGAGGCGGTGGATTCAGACGACACCACCGAAGACATGCTGGAGGTGCTCCGCGCCCGGTTGGTGGAGTATCGCGAGAAGTTTGACGCGGCGCGGGGGGCGAATGCCACCCGCATCGCGACCCTGCGCGAGCAGCTCGCCGCTTTGGGTACGCCGCCCGAAGGTGAAAACGCAGAACCCGAACCGCCCGAAGTTGCCGCCAACCGGGCCGAGCTGACGCAGCAGTTGAACACGCTTCTGGCCCCGGTGCAGCGGGCCGAAGCGGCGTTTCTGCGGGCCGATGCGCTGATCGGTCAGATCGACACCGCTTTGCGGGACCGCCAGACCGAGCAATTGCTCGAAGTCGTCGGCACGCCGCTGAACCCGGCCCATTGGCGCATCGCGCTGGATGACCTGAGCGCCGCCGCCCGCGACATCGCCGCCGAAGCGCCCGATGACGTCACCGAGGCCCGCAAGACCCTGCGCGGCTCCCTGCCTGCGGTGCTTTTGCTGAGCATTCTGGGGCTGGTTCTGATCTTCAAGGGCCATGATTGGTCGACCATGATCGTCAACCGCCTGCAACAGTTTGGCGCGCGCGGCTTTGGCATCTGGCGCTTTGTGGTGTCGCTTTTGCGGATCATTCTGCCGACGGGCGGGTTGGTCCTGCTTGCCATGGCGGTCCATGCCACCGGTCTGCTCGGCCCGCGCGGCAATGCGCTGGTGCGTCTGCTGCCGGTCATCGGGGGCGCCATGCTCGGCGTTCGCTGGGTCGCGGAACGGGTGTTTTCCCGCGATGAGGACGAGGCGCTTATTCTTCTGCCGCGCGAACAGCGCAAGGCGATCCGCTTTTACGTCAGCATCATCACCGTCACCATCATCCTTGGCGCGCTGATCGCGGCGATCTTCGAAGGCAATGCCCCGGCGGAAACCACCGAAGCCGTGCTGCGCCTGCCGGTGATGCTGCTGAGCGCCTTTGCCCTTTTCCGCATCGGGCAAATCCTGCGCAGCTATGCCGATCCGCAGACCGACACGCCTGAGAGCGAAGACATGCGCAGCTCGACCTTCGGCCGCGTCGTGCGCGGGCTGGGGCTGGGGGCGGTGATCGTCGCCGTGGTGGCCCCGCTGCTGCTCGTCACCGGCTATTACAACGCCGCCGTCTCGCTGCTGCCGCCCTATGTGACCACGCTGGTTCTGCTGGGCCTCGTAATGTCCTTGCAGCGGTTCCTCGCGGATGTTTATGGCGCGGTGACCGGGCAGGGGGTGCAGGCGCGCGAGGCGCTGATGCCGGTGCTCTTTGGCATGATGCTGCTGCTCTTGTCGCTGCCGCTCATGGCGCTGGCCTGGGGCGCGCGGGTGACCGACCTCACCGAGCTTTGGGCGCTGTTCAGCCGGGGCTTTTCCTTTGGCGAGACGCGCATCCGCCCGACCGATTTCCTGTCTTTCGCGATCATCTTCGTGATCGGCTACGCCGTGACCCGCGCGGTGCAGGGGGCGCTGCGCAACAATGTACTGCCCAAGACGCGGATGGATATCGGCGGCCAGAACGCCATTGTCTCGGGGCTTGGCTATGTCGGTATTTTCCTTGCCGCGCTGCTGGCGATCACCGGGGCAGGGATCGACCTTTCGGCGCTGGCCTATGTCGCCGGGGCGCTTTCGGTCGGGATCGGTTTCGGTCTGCAAAACGTGGTGTCGAACTTTGTCTCGGGCATCATCCTGCTGATCGAACGCCCGATCTCCGAAGGCGATTGGATCGAAGTGGGCGGCCAGATGGGCTATGTGCGCGACATCTCCGTGCGCTCCACCCGGATCGAGACCTTTGACCGCACCGATGTGATCGTGCCCAATGCCGATCTGATCAGCGGCACGGTGACGAACTTCACCCGGGGCAATACCGTGGGCCGCCTGATCGTCCCCGTGGGCGTCGCCTATGGCACGGACACGAAACGGGTGGAAGCGCTGTTGCAAGAGATCGCCGAGGCGCAGCCCATCGTGCTGGCAAACCCCGCGCCCGCGATCCTTTTCCTCAACTTCGGGGCCGATGCGCTGGAGTTTGAAGTGCGCTGCTATTTGCGCGATGTGAACTGGATGATGATGGTCAAGAACGACATCAACCATGCCATCGCCGAACGGTTCAAAGCCGAAGGGATCGAGATCCCCTTCGCACAGCGCGATCTATGGCTGCGCAATCCGGAAGTTCTGAAACACCAACAGTCGGAGCCACAGGAATGACCCGCGAACTCTACCGCGAAGACAGCTATCTGCGCGACGCCAAGGCCCGCGTGGCAGCGCTGACGCCCGAGGGCGGCATCATCCTCGACAGCAGCCTGTTCTACCCCACAGGCGGCGGCCAGCCCGGCGACAGCGGCTGGATCAGCTGGGACAACCAGCAGCTCAGCATCGCCACCACCGTGCGCGACCGCGATACCGGCGGCATTGTCTTGGTGCCCGCCGAACCCCGCGCTCTGCCGCCCGTGGGCGCCTATGTCACCCAGGAGCTTGACTGGGACCGCCGCCATAAACACATGCGCGTGCACACTGCGCTGCATCTGCTGTCCGTGGTGATCCCCGAGGCGGTGACCGGGGGGCAGATCTCGGCGACGCACGGGCGGCTTGATTTCAACATGCCCGATGCGCCGCAGGACCGCGAAGCCCTCGAAGACCTGCTGAACCACTATGTCTCGCTCGATGCCAAGGTGAGCGAGGATTGGATCACCGAAGAGGAACTCGACGACGCCCCGGAACTGGTCAAGACCATGTCCGTCGCCCCGCCACGGGGCCGGGGCGACATCCGCCTGGTTCGGATCGGCGAGGCGACAGCTCCCATTGATCTGCAACCCTGCGGCGGCACCCATGTGGCCCGCACCGGCGAAATCGGCGCGCTGCGTCTGGGCAAGATCGAGAAAAAGGGCCGGCTCAACCGCCGGGTCTATGTGCATCTTGATGCCTGAGAAAAATTATCCGCCAAAACCGGGGATTTCGCTCTTGCAACTCCTCCCGCCCCCAAGCTAAACCCCGCATCAACGGAGCGGTGGCCGAGTGGTCGAAGGCGCACGCCTGGAAAGTGTGTAGGCGGGAGACCGTCTCCAGGGTTCGAATCCCTGTCGCTCCGCCATTATCCCCCCAGAAACGCGTTCTTTTAGGTCGGCTAGAGCTGGATTTTTCGTTCTTTTGGGGGGATGCGGACAGGGCTGAGCACTTCGCCGGTCGCCAAGCGGGAAGCAGTCTTTTAGATCCGATATTTTCTGAGGCTGATGACTGCGCCGATTTAATGAATCGGGTTTAAGAGCCTGAAGAACAAATAGAATGTGCCATCTTGGCTCAGCACTTCGGGTCCGGGCGCCTAGGCCACGACTCAGACAAAGACCAGCTATTCAACCAGAGCAATCCTTGCCCCAAAGGTTCTTGCTCATTTACATTCAGCCACCCGGATCCCTATTGAAACCACCCCCGCTAATCCGTCTCCAAAATCTCCCGTCCCAGCGACTTCACTTCGCGAATGAACATCCGAATGTCGCTTCGCCTTGTCCTGTGGTTGCACAAAGCGGCCCGCAGGCAGTGGCGCCCTTGCACCGTCGTGTCCGAGACGGCGGCGGTACCGCTTTCTTGAAGGCGGATCATGATCTCGGTGTTCAGCTTTGCCAAAGCGGCGGTGGATAGGCCCGAGGCTACATAGCGGAAACAGACGATGTTGATTGTCGACGGCGCCGCCAGTTCGAGCTTGGCGTCCTCTTCGATCAGGCCGGTCAGATAGGCGGCTTGCGAGATGTTCTGATCGATGAGGCGGCCGAATTTCGCCACCCCATGTTCTCTCAGCATCAGCCACACTTTGAGGGCTCGGAAGCCCCGAGACGTCTGTAGGCCATAGTCCTGCAGGTATTCCGCCGCGGCGATGCCGCGCGGTTTCTCTTCGAGATACTCGGGATGCACGGCAAAGGCGTCGCGGTGCTGGCCTGCATCACGGATCAACGCACAGCCGGCCTCAAACGGGACATGGAGCAATTTATGCGGGTCGAGTGCGATCGAGTTTGCGCCTTCGATGCCGTCCACACGATGTCTGTTATCGGGTGCGATCGCCAGCAATGCCCCGATGCAACCGTCGACATGGAGCCACAGACCTTCGTCATCGCAGATCTGGCGAATACCGTGAAGATCGTCAATCGCGCCGGTATTGACCGTGCCGGCTGTTGCGATCACGCAGGCCGGCAGACGGCCTTCTTCTCGATCCCGGCGTATCTGCGCGCTGAGTGCGCCGAGGTCCATGCGCAGATCTGCATCTGTTGGTATGCGCCGCAGCGCCTTGTTCCCCAAGCCCAAAAGCTCGACGGCTTTCTGGTGACAGCTATGAATCTGATCCGAGCCGTAGAAGGACATCGGCTGTTTCAGCGCAGCTATACCCTCGGCGCGCACATCAATTCCTGCCATGGTATTGCGCGCGACGGTAAGTCCCAGGATATTCGCCATGGAGCCGCCGCTGACCAATGTGCCCCCCGCTGTCTCGGGAAACCCCATCATTTCTTTCAGCCAGCCGATGACTTGCCCGTCCATCAGGGCGCCGGCGAAATTGCCCCCTCCGAGGTTCGAGCCATCAATGGCTGCGAGGAACTCGCCTAGCGCGCCGGTAAAGCTTCCTGATCCCATATACCACATCCAAAAGCGGGGATGAATATTGCCCATCGGGTAGGGGATCAGGTTCGCCTGTAGGTCTGCATAGACATCGTTCAGCGGGCTTGGCGCCATCGGCAGGGGCGATTTGAAATAGGCACGAACGGCAGGGGGCATGTCCTGCCAGAGGGGGCGGTCGCGCAGGTCGCGCAGATGCGCTATGGCATCGTCGACCACCCTGTAGGCGGTATCGCGCATCTCATCCCAGTCTGGCGGATCGAGGCTTTCCTCCTCCTTCACCGGATAGGTCTCATTCATGGCGTTCTCCGATGCAACCGCGTGATCTGTTTCAGCGCACTGGCGGCCTTGCTGCGCCAGCAGGGCAGGGCGCTCCTGTCAGCCCTCCACCAGATTGTAGTGTTTGATCGATCTGGACTCGACCAGTTCCGCTTCGGCAGGGTCTATATGCGGACTCTCATAATCCTCCCCAACAAAGGCTTTGAGGGCGGCGAGATCGGCCCAAATCATCACGAAACTGAACTCACGGGGGCTTTCGCTGCGCGGCGCGCCGGGCAAGACGCTCACGATACCGTCGGTATTTTTCATCAGAGGAATGGCCGTGTCGTAAAAGAAAGTGGCGAATTCTTTCTCTTTCCCCGGTCGCGTCACCACTTGGAATATTCGCATGATCATGCCGCACCCCCCAGCGTAGCAGTCCCAGAAACTGCCCTGACTCTAGCACAGATAGAGGGTTCTGTCTGCTGTCAGGGCGATTGCGCCGCGCTGCGGTGGTTTGCCATCCCTCAACGGGCCGGTTTCTGGTATGCTCCTTTGGGGTGGGTGCCCCGCTGTGGGGATCGAAAGCGCCTGCCTGATGCCGGGGTCGCATTGATCCAAGCGGAGACGCGCTTCGCCGGTTGCGCTGCTTTCTGGCCTCGTTTTTTCGCAAGGCCGTGAAAGCTGCTTGGCCCGCAAACCGAAAGGAGTAACGATGCCCGAAGCCCCTCAAAGCGACACGTTCGCGGCTCTGGAACGGCGGGAGTGGGCCAGAGCGGAGCTTGCGCGGGCCTATGCTGAGGTCTTTGCCAAAGCGGCCGATATGGTGGTGCCGACCATGGTCAATGCGGTGCGGGCCGAGCCGGGCATGCAGGTGCTCGACCTCTGCTGTGGCCATGGCAATGTGTCGGCGGGCTTGGCGGCGGCAGGGGCCAAGGTGACCGGGCTCGATTTTTCACCTGCCATGTTGAACATGGCGCGCGCTGCCGTGCCGGCGGCCCATTTCATCGAAGGGGATGCGATGGACTTTCCCTTTGCCGGAGGGGTTTATGACGCCGTGACCATCGGCTTTGGCATGCCGCATGTGCCGGACCCGCCGCGGGTTCTGGCGGAGGTAAGACGGGTCTTGCGGCGGCGCGGAAGGATCGCCTTTTCGGTCTGGTGCGGGCCCGAGGTGGATACGGCGTTTGGCTATGTCTTTGGTGCCATCGATGCGCATGGCTCGCCGGATATCGCCCTGCCGCCGGGGCCGGGGGCGAATGACTATGCCGATCCGGAACTGGCCTTTTCGGTGCTGGAAGCGGCGGGCTTTGCCGAATGCCGCCAGGAGATTGTGCAATCGAAGTGGCAGGTGCAGGATCCCGGCGCGCCTTATGATTTCTTCTTGCATGGCACCGCGCGGGGCGGCGCCTTGCTGCGCCCTCAGCCGCCCGAATGTGCAGCGGCGATCCGCGCTGCCGTCGTGGCGAAAGTGCTGCAGAACCATGGCGCTGGTCCAAGCTGGGATGTGCCGATCCCGGCGGTGGTCACTTCGGCCGTCGTCGCGGAATAAGGGCCGTTCACGAAACTTGAGAGGTCGGCGGACGATCTAGCCTGAGATCTTCTCTGCCGGCGGCGCACGGAAAAGCGACCGGTCTGGCGATGCCCGGTCGCTCGGCGATGTTCGGGACGGCGTGCCATATCGCTCAGCCTGTGCAGAACTCACAGAGTGTCGGCGCAAAGAACCCTTCGCGTTGTTCGATTGGCAGCGCGGACATCCCCGTGCCGGTCCAGTCGGCACCGATACGGTAAAGCGCTTCGGCCACAATGCCATTCGCAAATATATAGGCTTCAGCATAGCCCTCATTCTTCGCCTCAAGCACGATGAAGTGTGCGCCATTGATTGTGACAGTTTCAATCTCGCGTATATGCAGCGCGTCCAGCAGCTGCGGGGAGGCGGCCTTGACGGGCGCTGCTGTACGGATCGCGAACTGGTCGGCGGCCGCGCCGCAGCTTGTGGCCAAGACGGCCGCGACTGCAATTTGGGTCATGTTCAGGGGGGTCATCTTCCTTCTCCTTGCGTTTGAATGCAGGTCCATAGCGCCCGCAACTGGGGTAGAGATCGCAATTCCCGAAAAGGCTGCCCTAGGAATGCTGCGCGGTGCTATACTCCCATGGGAGGGGCACCGCATGCGTTTCGCCAAACGAAGATCATTGAAATCTTCCGAAATTGATCTCGGCCCCGTGGTTCTGGATCAGGCGACCGCTCGGGTTTTTACGCGGAGTGGCAGGGAGTTGGACCTGCGGCACCAGTCCCGGCAGGTCTTGGCGGTGCTTGCTGCGGCTATGGGGGAGACCGTGACGCGCGAGGCTCTTATCGCCAAGGTCTGGTCCGGGCGCAGCGTTTCGGATGACAGTGTCGCGCAATGTATTGCCGAAATACGCCGGGTGCTGAACGACAGCGAGAAACGCATCATTGAGACAGTGCCCCGCGAAGGCTATCGCTTGGTTCCGCCCGCGAAAGCGCCTGCGTCCCGGCCCCTGTCGAGACATCGCGTTGCCATGGTCCTGCTGCTGCTCGCAATCGCGGCTCTTGCCCTTGTCCTGTTCCGGCCGAGCCCTGCGTCACGTCCGCCGGTAATCGCCGTCCTGCCTTTCGACGACTACAGCCCGCCGCAACACCAAGGTTTCCTGAACGATGCGGTCAGCGAGAATATCATCACCTCTCTGGCGCGCTTTCCCCAGTTCTCGGTCATCTCGCGGCGGTCCAGCCATGTTTTTCGCAACTCCGATCTCGGGATAGCTGAAATCGCTGATCAACTCGGGGCGGATTTCATTCTGGAAGGCAGCCAGCAATATGACGGGAAACGGGTTCGCACGACAGCGCAGCTTATCGATGGCAGGACCGCTGCCCATGTCTGGGCGGAGGAGTTCGATGTCCCGCTTGACGATCTGCTAAGGGCAAACAGCCGGATCAGCCGCAAGATCGCCAGCGCCGTCGGGGCAAAGGTCGTTGATACCGCAGAGGCGCGTATGGCGGCGGGGGATGTCAGCGCATTGCTGATCTCGAACGCGGCACAAAGCCGGATCATGCGGAACTTCAGTCGGGAAAACCTGCTCATCAACATCCGCGAACAGGAGCAATCGATCAAGGATTACCCGGATTCCGCCTGGGGCCATCTGGGTCAGGCGCTCTCCCTCCGCATCGGGCTGCGCTACGGCTGGATCGAAGGGGACGAGGCCGCGACGCGCGCGCGGATGACGGCTCTGGCCCGCCGGGGCGTGGAACTCGATCCGAACAATTTTCTGGCCTATCACGCTTTGGGTCGGGTCTTGATGTTCAACCGAGATATCGAGGGGGCGGTGAGCGCTTATCACCGCGCCGTCGCGCTCAACCCGTCCTCCTCCTTCGCGCGCAACGCCTTGGCGCAAGCGCTTTCCTTTACGGGCAAGACCGAAGAGGCGCTCGCGGAAATAGCCGAGATCGAGCGGATTGACCCGCTCTATGGCCATGACACGAACTGGACCAAGGCCCGGATCGAATGGCAAGACGGCGCCTGCGCGGGCGCACTCAACACATTCAAGGCCGCCCCTTCGATGCCTACCGCCGCCAATAAGACATTAGCTGCGATACACCATTGCCTGGGGAACCAGGAGAAAGCGAAAAGCGCGGTCGCTGGCTTTCTTTCGGAGCACCCAAACTGGTCCCTTGCGCGGGAACGGGCGGTCATCACGGGCATGTGGACCGCGCCGGGTCTACGCGACCGCTGGCTCGCCGCCTTGGAAGCTTCGGGGATGCCACCGTAGCTGCGGGATGCTGCCGCATGCGTCATAAAGTGAGCGGGACCGGCGGCTTAAGGCGGAGGCATCGCTATGGCCGATTGCGCCGGAGTTTTCGCGGGGCGGCATCTTGGTTCATTCTGGCAGACCAGACGCTTCCGCAATCCGCAATTCTTGAACGTAGCGGGTGGCCAGGAGTGCCGTCGGCAAAATTGCGACGAATGCGGCATTCACTCGACCACAGGTGCGGGGTGCCGCCCGGCATACCTCTCCCGGCAACGTGTTCGGCCTCGGTCTGATTTGGCCATTTAAGGAACGATCCTTCAAGCCGCCCGTTGTTACTCAAGCAGATAACGAAAAAGGAGACCTTACATGAAGACGCTTACAGCAAGCACACTCGCCCTCACCCTCGCAGGCACCGCCGCCTTCGCAGAGGCCCATATGACCGACTATTCCAATATCGATAGCGCGGCGATGAATGAGATGCGCGGCGACCTGATCCGCTCGCGTGATATCACGGGCGGCGAGGTCTACACCATTGGTGAAGCCAACGATGAGTGGAATGTCGGCACGCAATATGACGCCATCGATGCCGGTTGGAACGAAATCGGTGAGATCGAGGATATCGTTCTTTCCAAAGATGGTCAGATGGTCGGCATCGTGGCGGAAGTCGGCGGTTTCCTGGATCTTGGTGACAAACACGTCATGATTTCCGTGCCCGACGTGAATCTGGTGGCCGTGGACGACCGGACCTACGCCTATGTCACGCGGTTGAACGAGGAAGAACTGGAAGCGCTGCCAAGCGTTGATGAAGGTTTCTGGGATTAAACCAGATGGCGCGCAGCCGCTGAACGCTACAACACCCCGGCCAGGCCTCATGTGCCGGGGTTTTCTGTGCGCTGATATTGACCAGATCAAAAGGGCGGGAAATGAGTGGCACGGGCCGTTATATCGAAGTTCTGGAACCTCAGTCAAAGCGCACTCGTTATCGATGTAACGCAACTCTGATCAAGGAGGTCCATGTCATGAAACGCATTGCTGTTTCTACATTTGCACTCATCATCGCAGCCGCTGGCGCGGCGACTGCTGACCAGCATGCTGGCGACCGCAGAACCTATAGCGGCATCATCACGAATGAAACTTCGCCAAATACGCTGAGAGCCGAAGGCATGATCGGCTCTGCGATATATACCTTCGATGCTGAATATGACGAAAGCGAATGGTCTACTGTCGACTATTTTGACGCAGTCGATCCCGGTTGGGAGGAAATCGGCGAGGTGGAAGATATCATCATCTCCAGAGACGGCCGTGTCGTTGGCCTCATCGCAGAGATCGGGGGTTGGCTGGATATAGGTGACGAAGAAGTCGTCATCGATATGAAGGATCTGCGTGCGGTCGGCGATAATGTTGGCGATGTCTCATTCGTAACGCGGCTCCGCGAGGAGCAACTGGAAGCCCGCCAAGAGGTCGATCAGGCATGGGGTTGGTAAGCGCACCCGGGAAGCCCTTTAGAACGATTAACCTAGACTGAAATCCCCATGCCCTGAAGGCCACAAAGGCTATTCGCTACCAGAGTTCCCGGAGCAATCTGGACAACTGCCCGCCGCGCGGTCCTTTAGAATCCTTCTTGGAGGCGCGGCAGCGGGCTGTTTCAGCCGATGCGGAAGGATGACATCGATAACCCTCACTCCGTCTCCGAACGCAATATCCCGTCGGTTCACTGGCCGGGTAGATGATCGGTCGTGAACAACATGTCGTCCCCCGCGCCTGAGTGACAAGCGATACAGCCCGCGTCCATGCCCTTGGCCACGCGGCCCGCAAGACGCATGCCCTTAGGGTTTTTGTCCAGCGTGCCGTCGGGCAGGTATTTCACCCAGAACCAATCCGCGTTCTCCGGGTCGAAGCCAGCTTCGCGCCGGAACATCACCGTAATCGCCGCAAGATGTTTGTCCGGATCACTCAGCACCTCGTCGGCAGTCACGCCTTCCGGGCCATAATTTCGCTTGATGACAAGGTCGCCCGAATGATCGTCGATGCTGGCCGTGGTGTAAAAAGTCTCAAGCATCATACCATGCGGCTCCACCCCCTCATAAGGAAAGCTGCGCAGCATACCATCACCGGCGAGGTTCATCTCCTCCATCGCGGACCAAAGGCGGGCAGCGTAATCTGCATCTATGTCGGTTCCGAAAGTCGCATCTTGCGCATGCGCCAGACCGGCCCCCATGGCGAGGGCCGCGCAGCCGGCCAGGAATTTTTGATGGCGTTTCATGTCCGTTTCCTCCTCTGTTGATGCTTCAACGTAGCGCAGGTTTCGCATCTTCCCCGCATCACGATAGGTTGATGTAGAAAAAGGGGCTTCTGCGGCGACTTGATTTGACGGGCCGCATCGCTATCGCCCAGAGTGGCTGCATGCACCTGATGACCCTGACCCTGTCCGCCTTTGCGATGCTCCTCCCGTTTAGCTTAAACGCAGCGCCGGGCATCGATGAAGAGGCTCTTTGTCTGCGCAATGAGAGCGAACGGACGCATCTGTTCGTCGTTGAAGCCCCCGGTGCCGGGCGGCTGGTGCAAGAGATCGCTCCGGGTGAAAGCCTCTGTGCCGCAGGCGCGATACCCGGGGCTACCGGCGTGGTTTCGGTTTTTGAGGGCATCAATGCATTGGAAGGCTGCTCCCGTCTGGTGCCGGTGGGGCAGTCGGAGACGATGATAGAATATGTCGATTTCGACAGATGCTTCTGGGGGTCGAACAGTGATTGAACGGGCCGGGCTTTGCCTTGAGCTGCTCCATGGGCGTGGCGTTCACAATCCACGACAGCGCGTCATGGTGAGGCGATGCCATCGAAACCTATGAAGCTTTGCGACGAGGAATGCCCGGGGTGTTTAATCCCAATTAGAGCAGGGGTCAGGGAATGGAAGAGGCGTTATTCTAGCTCTTTCCTAGTGTAATAAGCCTATCAGGAGCGCACAGACCTCCTGACATATAGAATCTTATATATCAGGGGGATAGTGGCGGAGAGACAGGGATTCGAACCCTGGGAACCCGTGAAGGCTCAACGGTTTTCGAGACCGCCCCGTTCGACCACTCCGGCACCTCTCCGCGGGGGTCTGGGTGGCCCGTTTAGTCGTGATTCAAGGCAGTGGCAAGAGGCGTTTTGCCCGGAAAGGTAAACTTCCGGAATTTTCATTGCGCTGCGGGAGTGAACGCCTAAGTTCAAGGGCACAAACGCTTGAAAGGACAGCCGATGCGCCGCCTCACCCTATCCTTTGTCCCAGCCCTTGCGCTGACGCTCGCCTTCGTGCTGGCCGCGACACTGCCTTTGCGGGCGGCGGAGCGGGGGGCTTTGGAGCGGTTTCTGGAAGTCACCGGTTTTGACGTGGCCCTTGAGAGCATTCGGCTGTCGGCTGATTCCGCACCGGAAATGCTGGGACTTGAGGCTGATGATTTCGGCTCAGAATGGTCGCGCTTGGTGGGCGAGGTGTTCGACACTGAGCTGATGCATGACATGGCGCTGGATATCTTGAGCGAGACGCTCAGCGATGATCTGCTGACGCATGCGGCGGATTTCTATGCCAGTGATCTGGGCCAGCGGCTGGTCGCGGTGGAGAACAAGGCGCATATGACCGAGGACGACGGGTTAAAGACCGAAAGCGGGGCGGAGATCATCGCGGGCCTGCAGCGCATTGGCTCCCCCCGCGTCGAAATCCTGCAACGGCTCAATGTCGCGAGCGATGTCGAAGGCATCTCGGTCCGCGCGATACAGGAGGTGCAGATCCGTTTCCTGCTCGCCGCCGCCGGGGCAGGGGTGATCGAATTGCAGATGGAAGAGCCGGACCTGCGGGCCGCGATGGCGGCACAGGCGGAGCAGATGGGCGAGCAGATCGCGGCCAATGCGCTGGCCTCGGCGGCCTATACTTACCAAGCCTTTTCGGATGACGAGTTGCGCGCCTATGCGGAAGCGCTGGAACATCCGAAGATGCAGAAAGTCTATACGCTGATGAATGCCGTGCAATATGAGATCATGGCGAACCGTTTTGAGACCATTGCGACGCGGCTGTCGGCCATGCAACCCAGCCAAGACCTATGACGCGCCGTCTGCTCATCGCGCCCCTGCTGTGGCTGCTCGCGCTGCCGGCCTGGGCGGATGCGCGCATGACCGTGCTGATGGATCTGCTGGAGCTGCGCGACGTCGCCGCGATACTGCAGGAGGAAGGGCAGGCGCATGCCGATGCGCTCAACCAAGAGATGCTGGGCGGGCAGGGCGGCCCGGGCTGGCAGATGCAGATCGACGCGATCTATGACGCGGACCGGATGATCGAAATGGTGCGCCGCGCCTTGGAAGAGACGTTGACGGAGGAGGCGCTTGAGGCGGCGATTGGCTTTTATTCTTCCGAGCTCGGGGGGCGGGTGATCGAAATGGAAAACGCCGCCCGCGCCGCGGTCGCGCAACCGGATGTAGAGGAGGCCGCGCGGGCGCGCTTTGCGGAGCTGGACGGAACAGACGATCCTCGTCTGGCCCAGATCGCCCGGCTGATCAGCGCCGGCGACATGATTGACCGCAATGTAAGCACGGCGCTGAACAGCAATTTCCAGTTTCTCCGCGGCCTGCGAGACGGCGGCGCTTTGACGGAGAGCGAAGAGGACCTTTTGGCAGATGTGAGCGCTGATCTTGACCAAGTGACCGAGGATACCCGCGCTTGGCTCTATGCCTATATGCTGCTTGCCTATCATCCGTTGCAGGACGCCGATCTGGCGCGCTACATTGATTTTGCGCAGACCGAGGCGGGGCGGGCCGTCAATCGCGGGCTGTTCAAAGGCTTCGGCGCGGCCTATGAGGATATCTCCTACGCTCTGGGCCGTACGGTTGCGCTCAATATGACAGCCGAGGAACTCTAGGCCGGGGGCAGGGCGGCGCCGAAAACCTGCTTGACTTGACCCGATAATCTGCCCATAAGCCCGCATCCCGGCGGCCTATCCGTTTACGGGAATGTTTTTTAATGACGCCCATTGGGGCGCGCTGTTCGAGGCGGATTGGCCGGAAAGCCCATCCACTAACACCCAAGCGGGGGGCCACAGAACGCGGATGACAGAAAAGGAAGACGCATGTTTGCGGTCATCAAGACAGGCGGCAAGCAATACAAGGTGCAATCCGGCGATATGCTGCGGGTTGAACGTATTGCGGCCAATGCTGGCGAAACAGTCCAGTTCAACGAAGTGCTGATGCTGGGCGGCGACAGCCCCGTGCTGGGCGCGCCCATGGTCAAGGACGCCGGCGTTCAGGCCGAAGTCGTCGATCAGATCAAAGGCGAAAAGGTCATCAACTTCGTCAAGCGCCGCCGGAAGCACTCTTCCAAGCGCACCAAGGGTCACCGTCAGAAACTGACCCTGATCAAGATCACCGACATCCTCGCCTCCGGCGCAGAGAAGTCGGGCGTTGCTGCTGCTGTTGGCACCGGTTCCGTGAGCGCCGCCGCCGTGGCCGCGATCACCGGCAAATCCGATGATGCGACACAGATCAAACAGGCCAAGAAGGCGAAAGCCAGCAAGGCTGCTCCGAAGGCCGAGAAAGCCGACCAGATGTCGGAAGCCGGCGCGGACGATCTGAAGGCGCTGAGCGGCGTGGGCCCGGCACTTGAGAAAAAGCTGCACGAAGCGGGGATCACCTCCTTTGCTCAGATCGCAGCATGGACCGAAGCGGATATCGCTGAAGTTGACGAGAAACTGTCTTTCAAAGGCCGCATCCAGCGCGAAGGCTGGGTCGATCAGGCCAAAGAAAAGACCAAAGGCTAAGGAGAGACCGAGATGGCACATAAAAAAGCAGGCGGTTCATCCCGTAACGGGCGCGACTCAGCTGGTCGTCGCCTTGGCGTGAAAAAATACGGCGGCGAAGCCGTCATCCCCGGCAACATCATCGTGCGTCAGCGCGGCACCAAGTTCTGGCCCGCCGAAGGCGTTGGCATGGGCAAGGATCACACGATCTTTGCAACCGTCGACGGCGCTGTGACCTTCCACAAAGGTCTGAAAAACCGCACGTTTATTTCGGTTCTGCCACGCGCGGAGGCCGCTGAATAAGCCGTACCCCAAAGGGTTTGAAAAAATTCAGGGATCGGCGACAGCGCCGGTCCCTTTTCTTTTTCCGGGAATATTCCCATGTATTTGGTAACCAAAGGGCCGTTTCGGCCCGCCAGAAATTTTGACCCTCAGGGTCACTTGCCGCGTGCATTTTATAAGGTTGTTACATCCGGTAGGGAGGTTTGTGCCGGATGTCGCGCCCCTGTTTTGCGGCAGTCTTGCCTGATCGGGGCAGGGGTGGTCATGCTGACCACCGGCCCCCTATTCGGTCTGTTCGGAGGAGGAACATGACGATGCAGATGGAATCTATAGTTAATCAACCGGTGATCGAGACCGAGCGTTTCGACCTGCGCCCGGTGCGCCGCTCCGATATGGGCATGATCGAGATGTATGCCAGCGACCCGCGCGTCGCCAAGGCCACATCCTCGATCCCGCATCCGCTGCCGCCGGGCAGTGTCGAGGCCTATATCACCCGCGCCATGTCCGCTGACCGGGAAGAGGACGTCTGGGTCATGGATGGCACCCGTGCGGACAGTTCCGAAGTCATGGGCGTCATCTCCCTCACCCGGCTGGACCGCAACCAATCGGAAGTCGGCTATTGGGTCGCTCCGGCCTTCTGGAACACCCATCTCGCCTCTGACGCGGTGCAGGCGCTGGTCGATGCGAACCCCTTGGGCAATGACGCGATTTTCGCCTCTGTCTTCCATGACAACCCGGCCTCGGCCAAAGTGCTGACCAATGCGGGATTTGTCTATCTCGGTGACGCGGAAACCTATTGCCTGGCCCGCGATGCTGCCGTACCCACATGGACCTATAGCCGCAAGCTCTAGGACCGCACCCCGCGCCTGAAAGGCAAGATCATGAAGTTTCTCGACCTGTGCAAAGTCTATATCCGCTCCGGCGCCGGGGGTGGCGGCTGCGTCTCGTTCCGGCGTGAGAAATACATCGAATACGGTGGCCCGGACGGCGGCGATGGCGGCACCGGCGGCTCGGTCTGGGCCGAGGCGGTGGACGGGCTGAACACGCTGATCGACTTTCGCTATCAGCAGCATTTCTTTGCCAAGAACGGCCAGCCCGGCATGGGCAAGCAGCGCACCGGCAAGGATGGAGACGATATCGTCCTGCGCGTGCCCGTGGGGACCGAAATCCTTGATGAAGATCAAGAGACGGTGATCGCGGATCTGACCGAACTTGGCCAGCGTGTGCAACTGGCCCGGGGCGGCAATGGCGGCTGGGGCAACCTGCATTTCAAATCCTCCACCAACCAGGCGCCGCGGCGCTCCAACCCCGGACAGGAAGGGGTCGAACGCACTCTCTGGCTGCGCCTGAAACTGATTGCGGATGTGGGGCTGCTGGGGCTCCCCAACGCCGGCAAATCGACCTTTCTGGCCGCCACCTCCAACGCGCGGCCCAAGATCGCGGATTACCCATTCACCACGCTGCACCCGAACCTCGGCGTGGTCGGGGTGGACAACACTGAATTTGTGGTGGCCGACATTCCCGGCCTGATCGAAGGCGCCTCCGAGGGGCGGGGTCTGGGCGATCTTTTCCTTGGCCATGTCGAACGTTGCGCGGTGTTGCTCCATCTGATCGACGGCACCTCAGAGACGGTGGCAGAGGATTACCATACGATCATCGGCGAGCTGGAAGCCTATGGCGGTGATCTGGCCGAGAAACCCCGCGTCACGGTGCTTAACAAAGTTGACGCTTTGGATGAAGAAGACCGCGCAACCCGTTTGGAAGAATTGGAAAAAGCCTGCGGTGGTCCGGTGATGATGATGTCCGGCGTGGCAGGCGAAGGGGTGACTGACGTGCTCCGGACCCTGCGCCAGAACATTGACGACGGGCGGCTGCGGTACCGCACGACTGAGGAAGAAGAGCCTTGGCAACCCTGACCACCGCCCGCCGCGTCGTCATCAAGATCGGCTCCGCCCTTTTGGTGGACCGACATAGCGGCGCCCTGCGCCGTGATTGGCTCGACGGATTGGCGCAGGATGTGGCCTGGCTTAAGTCCATGGGCTGCGATGTAGTGCTGGTCTCCTCTGGCTCCATTGCCTTGGGGCGCGGCGTCTTGGGGCTGCCTTCGACCGTCTTGCCCCTTGAACAGGCGCAGGCGGCGGCAGCGGTCGGGCAGATCCGCCTCGCACGGGCCTATGAAGAGGTGCTGGCACCGCATGGCATCACCACTGCGCAGGTGCTTGTCACCCGCGAAGACAGCGCCAATCGCCGCCGCTATCTGAACAGCCGCGCCACGCTGGAACAGCTTTTGTCCCTCAGCGTGGTCCCAATTGTGAACGAGAATGATACCGTCGCCACCGATGAAATCCGCTTTGGCGACAACGACCGGCTGGCCGCGCAGATTGCCGTGACCGTGGGGGCGGATCAGTTGATCCTGCTCTCGGACGTCGACGGGTTCTACAGCGCAAACCCCGCGCAGGACGCGACGGCGAAACGCTACGACAGGATCGACAGGATCACCCCCGAGATCGAAGCCATGGCGGGGGACGCGGGTTCCGGCCTGTCCAAAGGTGGCATGAAAACCAAGCTCATGGCGGCGCGCACCGCCACCGCATCGGGCTGTGCCATGGCGATCACCGATGGTTTCGTGATGCGCCCGCTCACCGCGTTGGAAAATGGCGCGAACGCCACTTGGTTCACCGCCCAAAGCGACCCGCAAGCGGCGCGCAAACGCTGGATCGCGGCCATGCAGCCGCGCGGAACGGTGACATTGGACGCGGGCGCGGTCGGCGCATTGCGCCGCGGGAAATCCCTGTTGCCCGCCGGGATCACGGCGATATCGGGCACGTTCGAGCGTGGCGACAGCATCGCGATGCATGACCCTGCGGGGCATCTGGTGGGCTATGGGCTGAGCCGCTATTCAGCGGGCGAAGCGGGGGAGATCAAAGGCTGCAAAAGCACCGAGATCGAAGCCATTCTGGGCTATCCCGGGCGCGCCGCCTTGATCCACCGCGATGATATGGCGCTTTGACGCGAAATATTAAGACAGGACAGTAAGCCGATGTACGATAAGGATAATATCCCAGCACTGATGGCCGAAATCGGCGCCGAAGCACGCGCGGCAGCGACGCATCTCGCCAGCGCCACCGCGGAGCGTAAATACGCAGCTTTGATCGGGGCCGCCGAGGCGGTGTGGCGCAATCGGAAAGACATTATCGAGGCAAATGCCAAGGACCTCGACTTTGGCCGCGAGAAAGGGCTGTCGGAGGCGATGATGGATCGGCTCATGCTTGACGAGCCGCGCATCCGAAGCATGGTGGACGGGCTGCGCTCGGTCGCTGAACAGGCCGATCCGGTGGGCGAGGTCATCGCCGATTGGGACCAGCCCTCGGGGTTGAACATCCAGCGCGTGCGCACCCCGCTCGGGGTGATCGGCGTGATCTATGAATCGCGGCCGAATGTGACCGCCGACGCCGGTGCGCTTTGCCTCAAGGCCGGGAATGCCGTGATCCTGCGCGGCGGGTCTGAGAGCCTTCATTCCTCCCGCGCCATTCATGCCTGTCTGCAGGAAGGTCTGCGCGGTGCCGGGCTGCCCGAAGCGGCAATTCAACTGGTCCCGACCCGAGACCGCGCCGCGGTGCGTGAGATGTTGACCATGACCGATACGATCGACGTAATCGTGCCGCGCGGCGGCAAGGGCTTGGTCGGCTTGGTCCAACGCGAGGCCCGGGTGCCGGTTTTTGCCCATCTCGAAGGCATCGTTCATATCTATATCGACGCCGACGCCGACCCGGAAAAGGCGTTGAAAGTCGCGTTGAACGCCAAGACCCGCCGTACCGGGATCTGCGGTGCCGCCGAATGTCTGCTGATCCATGAGAAAATCGCTGCGACCATCGGTCAGGGGGTCATCCGGGCGCTGATCGATGCGGGCGTCGAGGTGCGGGCGGATGCGGCCTTGCAGACCATCCCCGGCACTGTCGCCGCGCAGCCTGACGATTGGGGGCGCGAATATCTGGATATGACCGTCGCCGCCCGCGCGGTGCGGGATGTGGAGGATGCCATGGCGCATATTCGGACATATGGCTCTGGCCATACCGATTGTATCCTGACCGAGAATGCCGAGACCGCCGCCCAGTTCCTGAACGGGCTGGATTCGGCCATTCTGATGCATAATGCCTCTACCCAATTCGCAGATGGCGGGGAGTTTGGCATGGGCGCCGAGATCGGCATCGCAACCGGCAAGCTCCATGCGCGCGGGCCGGTGGGTGCGGCCCAGTTGACCAGTTTCAAATACCTCGTGCGGGGCGATGGCACGGTGCGCGGCTAGGCGTCAGAATGTCAGCCTAAGCTCTGTATCCCTCACCTGAAACGCAACCTGGCGGCCCATGTCCGCCGCCAGCAGCGGGAGCAGAGCAAATTGGACCTGCGCGGGCTGTAGCTGGGTTTCCTGTTCGGGATCGGTCAGCAGCCCCCAGAAGGAGGGTTCGATGCCGATCTTGTCGGCGCGGGCGGTCAATGTGAACAGGCCGCCGGCCTCTTCGATCCGGATATGCCCGCCGTGGTGCAAGGCGCTTTCCAGACAGAGCAGCGCCAGAAAGCTCATCCGCACGGCGGAGCGCGGCTGCGGCGCATCGATCTGCCATTCGACCTCAAACCTTGTGCCAGCGAAAAGATCGCGCAGGATCGAGATGATCTCACCATTGCCCATGCTCTGCTCGCCCGCCGCGCCAAAGGCGATGCGAAAGAACCGGACCCGGGCCGAGGCGCTTTCCACACTTTGACCGATGAGGTCCAGTTCCGGCCCCGGCGCGGCCCCGGTGCCGGACATGTTTAGCAATTCCAGCCCATTGTTGATCGCGCCGATGGGCGATATCAAATCATGACAGATGCGGCTGCCAATGAGGGCAGGCAGATCTAGGTTATGTTTGCCCATGATGGCCCTCCGATCGGGATAGGATTGCATATGGAAGATCTAAACGCGCTGCTGGCGCCGGGCATGTTGGTGCAGCATCCTGATCGGCCCGACTGGGGCACCGGACAGGTGCAAAGCAACATCGGCGGCAAGGTAACGGTCAACTTTCGCGACCATGGCAAAGTAGTCATAGACAGCTTCCGTTTGGGGTTGATCCCCGTCTTTGATGAAGGATGATCCTTTTTAAAACCTTAACGTTGTACAATACTTCCAAAGAGCAACCTAAAGAAGAGTAACCCAGGGCATTGGGCTTTGGCAAGTGTTGCGCTGCCGGGGCCGATTGCCTATCAGGCGGGGACGTTCACCAAGGCGCAGGAATGGCCAATGCCGCGGGCAGTTGCAGCAGATTTTCAGGTCAGACTGGCCCGAAGCGAGGCCGATGTAGAGGCCGCGCAGCGCTTGCGTTATCAGGTGTTCATCGAGGAATTGGGCGGCGGCGGCGCGCTTGTCGATCATGCGGCAGGGCTTGAGAAAGATCGCTTTGACCCGTTCTTTGACCATCTGTTGCTGACCGATCAGCGCAATGGCAATCTGGCCGGGGTCTACCGTGTGATGCGGGATGATATGGCGGCGCGGGCAGGGGGGTTCTATTCAGAGCAGGAATACGATCTGACTCCCTTGCGCAACTCCGGCAGACGCTTGCTGGAGTTGGGGCGGTCCTGCCTGCACCCGGCCTATCGCGGCGGTGCGGCGATGCATTACCTCTGGGGGGCGCTGGCGCAATATGTGGCGGATCATGAGATCGAAGTGCTCTTTGGCGTGGCAAGTTTTCTCGGCACGGAGCCGACCGCTTTGGCGCAGCCGCTGTCGCTCTTGCACCACCGGCACCTGGCCCCGCCGGAACTGCGCGTGCGGGCCAAGACCTTCCACCGGATGGATTTGATCCCCGATGCCGCGCTGGACCGCCGGGCCGCGACCTCGGCCTTGCCGAGCCTTATCCGCGCCTATCTGCGCCTTGGCGGCACCGTGGGCGAGGGCGCTTTTGTCGACCATGACTTCAACACCACCGATGTCTGCCTGATCCTCGACACCCAGCGGATGAGCCCGCGCGGGGTGCGGATTTACCGCGGGGCGGCCGCATGAGCACGACATGGGACAGTGACCAGCCCCCGCCGCGTTTTCGGCTGACACCTGCGGGGTTCATTCTGGTGCTGCTGCGGGGCCTTCCGCTGGCGCTGCTGGTGTTCGGCGGGCTGGGGGTCTTGCTGCTCCTGAGGCTCATCGAACAGCCCCTCTGTGGCGTGCGGCGGCCCGTAACGCCCTATATTACCCAATTCGTCTGCCGGAACGCCTTTCGCATATTGGGAATGCGGTTCATCCAGCGCGGTGCGCCCATGGCAGGACGCGGTGCCGTGGTGGCCAACCATACGTCATGGCTTGATATTTTCGCGTTGAACGCGGCGAAGCGGGTCTACTTCGTGTCGAAATCCGAGGTCGCGGGATGGCCCGGCATCGGCTGGCTGGCGCGGGCGACGGGCACCGTCTTTATCCGCCGCGACCGGGCCGAAGCGCGCAGCCAGACGGAGGTCTTTCGCACCCGTCTCATGGCCGGGCATAAGCTGCTGTTTTTCCCCGAAGGTACCAGCACCGACGGGCGGCAGGTCTTGCCGTTCAAAACCACGCTTTTCGAAGCCTTCTTTGACCCCATATTGCGTGACCAGATCGCGGTGCAGCCGGTCACCGTGATCTACCACGCGCCGCAGGACGCCGATCCGCGCTTCTATGGCTGGTGGGGCGATATGTCCTTCGGGGCGCATTTCCTCACCACGCTGGCAGCACCACGTCAGGGCGCGGTGGAAGTGATCTACCACAGCGCCTTGCCGGTTGCGGGGTTTACCGGGCGCAAAGATCTGGCGCGGGCTTGTGAAGCGCAGGTGCGGGCCGGGCATGCGGATCTGCCGAGTGCCACGCAATAAGCCCTTGCGCTGCGGCCCGCGCTGACATATATGCGCCCCACTTGAACCCGCAGTCGGGGTTGGGCCTTTTGGGGAGAAATCCCAGATCGTCCGCCGGTTGGCAGCATGAGGCTGTCATACCCCCGATGAGGCTAAACCGGAAAGGTATAAAGACATGGCTCTTCCTGAGTTCTCCATGCGCCAGCTGCTTGAAGCAGGCGTACACTTTGGTCACCAGACACAGCGCTGGAACCCCCGCATGGGCCCGTATATCTACGGCGCACGCAATGGCATCCACATCATGGACCTGACGCAGACCGTCCCTATGCTGGACGATGCGCTGAAAGTGATCCGTGACACCGTCGCCAAAGGCGGCAGCGTTCTCTTCGTCGGCACCAAGCGTCAGGCCGCCCAGCCGATCGCCGAAGCCGCAGAGAAATGCGCCCAGTATTACATGAACCACCGTTGGCTCGGCGGCACGCTGACCAACTGGCAGACCGTTTCGCAGTCGATCAACCGTCTGAAGTCGATCGACGAACAGTCCGAGCGCGGCTTTGAAGGCCTGACCAAGAAAGAGCGTCTTGGCATGGAGCGTGACCAGTTCAAACTGGAAGCCTCGCTGGGCGGTATACGCGAAATGGGCGGTCGTCCTGACCTGCTCTTCGTCATCGACGTGAAAAAAGAAGCCCTGGCGATCGCCGAAGCCAACAAGCTGGGCATCCCGGTTGTGGCCGTGGTTGACACCAACTGCTCGCCCGATGGCATCGACTACATCATCCCCGGCAACGACGACGCGGCCCGCGCCATCGCGCTCTACTGCGATCTGGCCGCCCGCGCGGCGCTTGACGGCATGTCCGCCCAGCTGGGCGCGGCAGGCGTTGACCTTGGCGCCATGGAAGAGGCACCGCAGGAAGAAGCTGTCAGCGAAGGCGAAAGCACCGGCGTCGAAATCGGCAATGCCTCCGAAGAGACCCTGCATGACGATGCCATGGCCAAAGACGCACCGCTGGACATCGAATCCAAAAAAGAGACCGTCGCTGAAGCGAAAAGCTAAGCCGCACGGATCAGAAACACGGGGCAGGGCGACCTGCCCCGATTTCCCAATATCACGGGCCGCTGGCCCGACCTTATTTCCAAAGGAGAACCAAGAGATGGCAATCACAGCATCCATGGTCAAGGAACTGCGCGACAGCACCGGCGCAGGCATGATGGACGCCAAGAAGGCACTGACAGAAAACGACGGCGACATGGAAGCCGCGGTTGACTGGCTGCGCACCAAAGGTCTGGCCAAAGCGGCGAAGAAATCCGGCCGCACGGCTGCCGAAGGTCTTGTGGCCGTCAAGGTCGAAGGCGGTCACGGTGTTGCGGTTGAAGTGAACTCCGAAACCGATTTCGTCGGCAAGAACGCTGAATTCCAGTCCATGGTCAGCAACATCGCCGAAGCGGCGCTGAAAGTCGATGATGTCGAAGCGCTGAAAGCGGCAGAGATCAACGGCAAATCCGTTGAGACCACTCTGACAGACGCCATCGCCAAGATCGGCGAAAACATGTCCCTGCGCCGCATGCAGAGCATCGAAGGCGAGACCGTTGTCTCCTACGTCCACAACGCTGCCGCACCCGGCATGGGCAAGATCGGCGTTCTGGTCGCCATGAAGGGCGGCGACGAAGCCTTTGGCAAGCAGGTTGCGATGCATATCGCCGCTGTGAACCCGGCGTCGCTCTCTGAGGCTGATCTGGACCCGGCGGTTGTCGAGAAAGAAAAGCAGGTCCAGATGGACATCGCCCGTGAAAGCGGCAAGCCCGAAGCCGTGATCGAGAAGATGATCACCGGCCGCATGCAGAAATACATGTCCGAAGTGACGCTGGTGAACCAGTCCTTCGTCGTGAACCCGGACCTGACCGTCGGCAAGGCCGCCGAAGAAGCAGGCGCCACCATCACCGGTTTCGTGCGTCTGGAAGTTGGCGAAGGCATCGAAGTCGTCAAGGAAGACTTCGCAGCCGAAGTGGCGAAAGCTGCCAAGGGCTAAGCCCTGCGCTTCACTAAGACCAGAAAGGCGGCTCACTCATGTGGGCCGCCTTTTTTTACGAGAACATTGGTTAGAAAAATACAGTCGGTCCCGTCAGGCGAAAATATACCTGACTGAGACCGGCGGCTTGAAAAGAGCCTTGGTATTGCAAGGGTTGAAAAGCCGTAGCTCAGCGACGAATCTGCCGTAAGCTGTTGTTAAGATGCTTTGGGAAGGGCGCGGTTAACAGTCCGGGATTCCATACCCGGAATTCAGCTTTTTACCTTGAACATTTGATTTGCAAAGGCGGCCTTCAACACAGCCTGGGCCGTGGTCTCCACCGCCAAGGCCTCGCGGGCCAATTTGAGGTGTTTTTCCACCGTTGCAGGGGTCAGCCCCATCAACATGGCAACGTCGCGCGTGGTCTTACCGTCACCGACCCATTCCAAGGCTTCACGCTGCCGCTGGGTCAGGCTGCGGGCCGGATTGCTATAGGGCAGGCAGAGTATTTTCAGATGCGCGATCTCGTTCATCAACTGAATATCCGCGCCATGCATCGCCCAAAGCTGATCGACCTCCTCCTGCGTCATGCCGCGTTTCGCGGTCAGCGCAATGGCGCCCTTGGCGCGGGCAGACGCGGTCTTGAAACTGACCGTATAGCCGGCGGTAACGCCCATAGTTTGGTTAAATTCCAGCACCTTAGCCTCTTCGGCGCTGCATTCGGCACCGCCGCGCAGCGTGCCCCAGCTGCAGGAGCCTTCGTTCTCCAAAGCCCAGCGAACCATCGGCGCCCGGTGGTACAATCCGGCGCCAAAGAACTGGTCGAGATAGGCCCGGTCATGGTTGCTCAGGACAACAAAATCCTCCGGATCCCCCATGGAATTCGGGCTCAGATAGCGTGTGAAGCCGTAAATCAGCCGATCAAATCCAAAGCTGCGCATCTGCGCGACATGCGCTTCCCATAGCGCTTCGATCGTCGAGCTACGCGCGACTACGTGCAAGTAATCACGCAGGTTCATTAGCTTATCAGCCGCTTGCCGAGGGCCTGCAGGGCCATGACATACCCATAAGCACCGAACCCGCAGATCTGTCCAACCGCGACCGGCGCGATATAGGAGGTATGGCGAAAGCTCTCGCGGGCGTGGATATTGCTCAGATGGACCTCGACGACAGGCAGTTCGACCGAGGCAATGGCATCCATCAGCGCGATTGACGTATGGGTATAGGCGCCCGCGTTGAGGATGATCCCGTCATGAACACCGCGCGCGGCGTGGATCAGGTCAATCAACGCGCCTTCGTGGTTCGATTGTTCAAAAGCCATGCGCAGTCCCAACCGGGCAGCCTCTGTGGTGCAGAGGGTTTCGAGGTCGGCAAGGGTCGTCTTGCCATAGACCTCAGGCTGTCGTGTGCCCAAAAGGTTCAGGTTCGGGCCATTCAAAATGAGGACGGAAGGCATAAAGGCTCGCTTAGATCGTTTATACACTGTTAGCGGAGCCCGGGTGGCGCTGTCTAGCATCAGCTGTGATTACAGTTCGCCTGTGGCGGGAACAACGCAGCTATCGTGCAGTCTATGCGGTAAACTGGCGACGCGAGGCGTTCGGATGGGGGCATTATTGCAGTTCCCAGCCAAACACAGATGTCGCACTCATAATCAGTATTATGTAAATAAAACGTTAACGCAGCGCGCGCAAATCCCGCTATTCGATGGAATACCCAGCCCCACGCACCGTGCGGATCGGATCATCACCCCCGCAGGTCGCCAGCGCTTTGCGCAGTCGCGCGATATGCACATCGACCGTGCGGGTATCAACGTAGATGTCGCGCCCCCAGACGTGATCCAAAAGCTGTTCACGGCTGAACACCCGACCGGGCTTTTCCATCAGCGTCAGCAGCAGCCGGTATTCCTTCGGGCCAAGTTTCAGCTCTTCCCCGGCGCGGCTGACCCGGTGGCGCTCCGGATCGAGCGTAATGTCGGCGCAGGTCAATACGACACCTGTCGCCGCAGGCCGCGCGCGGCGCAGTTGCGTGCGCACGCGGGCCATGAGCTCGCGGATGTTGTAAGGTTTGATGACATAATCATCGGCCCCGGTGTCCAGACCGCGCACGGTATCGACTTCCTCGGACCGGGCCGACAGCATGATGATCGGAATGGCGCGGGTCTCGGGCCGGGTCTTGAGTTGGCGGCAGACTTCGATGCCGCTCATCAGGGGCATCATCCAATCGAGAATGATCAGATCAGGCGCCGCCTCGGCAATGAGCATCATCGCTTCTTCGCCATTCTCGGCGCGGCGCACGGCAAATCCTTCGGCCTCAAGATTATAGGCCAGCACTTCGCGCTGCGCCGGCTCATCCTCGACCAGCAGCACTTGTGGTTGTATCGCGGCCATCGTCTTAGGTCTTTGCCGCGACCGAGGTCCGGTCCGCCTTGGGCCGATCTTCCTCTGGCATCTCGCCGGTAACAAGATAGACAACCTGTTCGGCAATCGCGGTGACATGATCACCCATGCGCTCCACGTTTTTCGCGATGAAATGCAGATGCATACAGGCCGTGATATTGCGCGGGTCTTCCATCATGAAGGTCAGGAATTCGCGGAACAGCGCGTTGTACATCTGGTCGACATCTTCATCGCGGGCGATCACATCGCGGGCTAGATCCGCGTCCCGCTGGATATAGGCGTCGAGCGCGTCTTTCAGCATGGCCTCAACCGTGCCGGCCATGCGCCGGATCGCGCCGGTGCTGTCGCTGACCGGTTCCATCTGGTTCAACACGGTGCTGCGCTTGGCCATGTTCTTTGCATAATCCCCGATCCGTTCGAGGTTGGCGCTGATCTTGATGACGCTCAGGATCAGCCGCAGATCAATCGCCGTGGGCGCGCGCAGCGCGATGACCCGGGCGGCGCTTTCGTTGATCTGTTCTTCAAGCGCGTCAATCGCCTTGTCCCCTGCCCTGACCTCCTGCGCGAGTTCGGCGTCGCGGGTTTCAAGCGATTGGGCACCGCGCAGAATGGCGGCCTCCACAAGTCCGCCCATCTTTAGGATCTGCGCCTGAACGGCTTCGAGATCACGGTCAAAGGCTGATGCAATATGTTGTTCTGACATGGTTTTATCCAATCCGGCCTGTGATGTAGCTTTCCGTGCGGGGGTCTTGGGGTCTGGTGAAGATATCATCGGTATCGCCAAACTCCACAAGGTTTCCGAGGTGGAAAAAGGCGGTCTTCTGGCTCACGCGGGCAGCCTGCTGCATGGAGTGCGTCACGATCACGACCGAGTAATTCTGGCGCAGCTCGTCGATCAGCTCTTCGACCTGCGCCGTGGCGATCGGGTCCAGGGCGGAGCATGGCTCGTCCATCAAGAGCACTTCCGGTTCGGTCGCCACGGCGCGCGCGATGCAAAGCCGCTGTTGCTGGCCGCCGGAGAGCCCGGTGCCGGGGGCGTGCAGCCGGTCCTTCACCTCGTCCCAGATCGCCCCGCGCCGTAGCGCTTGTTCGACGATGCCATCAAGGTCGGCCTTGTTGCGGGCCAGCCCATGAATGCGGGGGCCGTAGGCTACATTGTCGTAGATCGATTTCGGGAATGGGTTTGGCTTTTGAAACACCATGCCGACCTTGGCGCGCAGCTGCACCGGATCGACCCGTTTGTCATAGATGTCTTCACCGTCGATGCGGATGTCACCGGTCACGCGGGCTGCATCAATTGTGTCGTTCATCCTATTGATACAGCGCAAGAAAGTCGATTTCCCACAGCCCGATGGACCGATGAAGGCGGTGACCGTTTTATCGTTGATATCGATGTTCACATCACGGATCGCCTGGCTGTCGCCATAGTAGACCTGCACGTCGCGCGCGGCGATTTTGACGGGGTGGTTTGTCACATTATGCTCCAGAATTTGCGTATCTCTCATTGTCCCGTCCCTTGTTACCAGCGGCGCTCGAACCGGCGGCGCAGCAGCACTGCGATGGCGTTCATGGCGATCAGAAACACCAGCAGGATGATGATGCCGCCCCAGGCGCGTTCGTAGAAGGCCGGGTCGGCGCGTTTTGCCCATTCGTAGATTTGCGCGGGCATGGCGGAGTTCGGGGCCATCAGCCCTTCGGCAAGGCTTTCGGGCGGGTTGGAGGCGATGAAGCCGACCATGCCAATCAACAGCAGCGGTGCGGTTTCGCCAAGCGCCTGGGCAAGGCCGATGATCGTGCCCGTCAGGATGCCCGGGGCCGCCAGCGGCAGCACATGGTGGAACACCGATTGCATCTTCGATGCCCCGACCCCCAAAGCCGCGTCACGGATCGATGGTGGCACGGCTTTCAGCGAGGCGCGGGTCGAGATGATGATCGTCGGCAGGGTCATCAGCGTCAGCACCAGACCACCGACCAGCGGGGCCGAGTTTGGCAGATGCATGTAGTTGATGAACACCGCGAGGCCGAGGATGCCGAAGACAATGGATGGCACCGCCGCAAGGTTGCTGATGTTCACTTCGATAATGTCGGTGATCCAGTTCTTCGGGGCGAATTCCTCAAGGTAGATCGAAGCCGCCACGCCGATGGGCAGGGCCAGCACAAGCACCACCAGCGTCATGGCAAAGGAGCCCAGCATCGCGACCCCCATGCCCGCCGCTTCGGGCCGGGCGTCAGAGGCATCGGCGCCGAGGATGAAATCGAGGTTGAAGCGTTTCTCGATGCTGCCATCGGCAATCAGCGCATCGACCAGATCAAGCTGCGCGGCGCTGATGTTCTTGTCATTGGCGATGCTGTCGCGGCTCACGCGGCCCTTGAGATAGCCGTCAACCCGGCTGTTGGTCAGGAACTCGAATTCGACCGCGCTGCCGATCAACTCGGGGTTGGCCAGCACATGGTCGCGCAATTGGGCGGCGGCGTCCTTTGACAGAAGGTCGGCCATGGCCTTGGGCTTCAGCGTGGTATCGATGCCCGCTTCTGCGACCTTTGCTTCGAAAGCAGCGGTCATCAGCGGCGTATAGCCAAAGGTCGACACTTTCTTGATATCCGCCAGATCGCGATTGCCCTTCTTGTCGAGCTTCTCTTCGAGCAGCGGCACCGACAGGGTGACATAGGTCTGCTGAAACGCGCCCGTGCCGCGCGAAATGATGGTAAAAAGCAGTGTCAGCAGCATCAGCAGGCCGATGGAAATGGCGAGGATACCATAGATCTTGAAGCGTCCCTCGGCTGCGTTGCGGCGTTTGCTGCGCCCGTCTTGCACCAGCAAGGAGGCGCCGCGCGGGTCCGCGATGGGGGCTGCGGGGTTGGGAATATCGCTCATTCGTACTGCTCCCGGTATTTGCGCACGATGTAGAGGGCCAGCACATTCAGACCCAAGGTCAGGACGAAGAGGGTCAGGCCAAGGGCAAAGGCCACCAGGGTCTCGGGGCTGGCGAAATCGCTGTCCCCGGTCAACTGGCTGACGATGCGGGTGGTGATGGTGGTCATGGCGTCCAGCGGATTGGCCGAGATGCGGGCAATGGCCCCTGCCCCCAACACCACGATCATGGTCTCGCCAATGGCGCGGCTGGCGGCCAGCAAGACGGCGCCCACGATGCCAGGCAGGGCCGCAGGCAGCACCACTTGGCGGATCGTCTCGGACTGGGTCGCGCCCAGCCCGAAAGAGCCGTCGCGCAGCGACTGCGGCACCGCGTTGATGATGTCGTCGGAGAGCGAGGAAACAAAGGGGATCAGCATGATGCCCATCACCAGCCCCGCGGTCAGGACCGAGGTCGCCCCCGACATCCAGTCAACGCCCAAGAGCCCCTCTTCGCCGCGCCCGAAGATCTGCACCAGAAACGGCCCCACCGTCAGCAGCGCGAAAAGACCGTAGACGATGGTGGGAATGCCCGCGAGGATTTCCAACAGTGGCTTGGCCGTGGCGCGGACCTTGGGGCCGGCGTATTCACTGAGGTAAATCGCGGCGAAAAGCCCGATCGGCACCGCCACCAGCAGCGCGATGAGCGAGATGTAAAGCGTCCCCCAAAGCAGCGGCAGGATCGACAGGTCACTGTCGCCGCGGAAGTTTGGCGCCCAGGAAGACCCGAAAAAGAAGTCTGTCCAGGGGTGCAGCTTGAAGAAGTTGACCGTCTCAAACAGCATCGAGAGCACGATGCCAACGGTTGTGAGGATCGCGAGAGAGGCCGCCAGGATCAGCAGCGCTTTGACGCCCTGTTCCACCCGGTTGCGGGCGCGGAACTCGGCGTGGCTTTGGCGAAGGGCCAACAGCAGCCCGGCGAGGGCCAAAAGCACCACCACGATATTGCGCCCGAGATAACCCGTGACATTCAACTCGCGGTAGGTCTGCGCGGCGTTCAGAATCTCGGGGCTGACCTCGGCGCCAAGGGCAACGCCGCGACCGGCCAGCCAAGTGCTCAGATCATCGGAGACGGTCAGCGCCGCGGCCTCGGCCCCGGTCATCACCCCCGCCTGCACCGCCTCATCCAGCCCCTCGGCCAGACGGCGCAGGTCGCTCATGACGAGCGCCACAGAAGACCCCTCCGGCACGGCCTGGGCCGGGATCATCCCCGCGACCCAGGATTGCACGAGCATCGGCTGCAGCAGGAGCCAGATGCCCAGAGCCAGAAGCGCCGGCACCGCCACATTCATCACGGCGTTGTAGCCATAATAGCTGGGCAGGGAATGCAGCCTGCGGCTGTCCCCTCCGGCAGAGACCATCGCCCGCTGGCGGGCAATCAGATAACCGCCCAGAGCCAGCGCCGCGATCAGCGCGACCAGCGGCAGTAGCGCAGCTGTTGATAGAATTTGTCCCACATGTCCCCCAGTGGATCAAAACGCAAAACCGAAGGCGGTCGCCCGCCCCCGGTGTTGTCCGTTTGGCTTTAGGAACCGCCGCCGATCACGGTTTCCTCGGTCACGACGGTCTGGGTCTCGGCCAGTTCGGGGTCCGATACGAGGCCATATTCGGCGAGCGGGCCATCGGGGCCGGCCACTTCGTCAGCGACAAAGAATTCAGCGTATTCCTTCAGGCCGGGGATCACACCGATGTGGGCTTTCTTGACGTAGAAGAACAGCGGGCGCGACACCGGGTAGTCACCGGCTGCGATGCTCTCGGTGGTGGGTTCAACGCCGCCCATGGTGGCCACCTGCAACTTGTCGGTGTTGTTCTCGTAGAACGCCAGACCGAAGACGCCGATGCCGTCTTTGTTGCTCTCGATCCGCGCCAGCGTCTCGGTATAGTCGCCGTCGATGTCCACCGAATTGCCGTCGCTGCGCAGGCTGATGCACTCTTTTTCAGCCGCTTTCTTGTCGCCCCCGGCGGCCTCAAGGAATGTCTCGAAATCGCCTGTGGCTTCGCAGCCCGCGAGGATCACGTTCTCTTCAAAGACTTCGCGGGTGCCGTGTTTGGTGCCGGGTATGAAGGCCTGGATCGGCTGGGCGGGGAAGTCGGGGTTCACCTGATCCCATGTGGTGTAGGGGTTCTCGGTCACCTCGCCATCGACCACGACATTGGCGGAAAGCGCCTTGTACCAGTCGGTCGGCGTGAACTCAAAGCTGTTGCCGTTGATGTCAGAGGCGAAGACGATGCCGTCATAGCCGATGCGCACTTCGATAATGTCGGTCACGCCGTTCTCGGCACAGGCCGCCACTTCGGCCTCTTTGATCTGGCGCGAGGCATTGGCCACGTCGATGGTGTTCTCGCCCACGCCTTCGCAGAAACGCTTGAGGCCCGCCGAAGAGCCGCCCGATTCCACGACCGGTGTCGGGAAGTCAAAGTTCTCGCCAAAGGCTTCGGCGACGATGGAGGCATAGGGCAGCACGGTCGAAGAGCCGGCGACCTGAACCTGATCCCGCGCGGCAGCAGCGGTGGCGGATACGGCGGCAATGGCCAGGGCGGAGGTTGTGAGTTTTGCGAGGGACATGAGGTCTCCTGTCAGATGCGAATTGGCGACCACCCCATGGTGATCTGGCCCAAGGTCTATGAAGGCCGTGCTGCGCTTATGTGACAGGTCTGTTACAGTTTCATGACAGGGGGCCGCGGCCCCGAAAATTTGTCCAGAAATTTAGGACATGTCTCTCTGAAGTGGTAAAATCACTTTAAAATCAGCGCCTTCGCCTAGGGTGCTGGTGACCCGCATCCGCCCTCTGTGCCGGTTCAGAATATGTTTGACGATGGCCAGCCCCAGCCCGGTGCCACCCAGACTGCGGCTTCGGTGGCTGTCGACACGGTAGAATCGCTCGGTCAGCCGCGGGATATGCAGCGGATCAATACCGGGGCCGTGGTCCCTGACGCTCACATGTACCGCAGCGCCGCGCATGGCGGTGTCTTGGGGGGTGATCCGGAGGGTGATCTCGACGCTGTTGTCGCGCCCCCCGTATTTGATCGCATTCTCGATAAGATTGGTGAAAACCTGCATCAACTGGTCCGCATCGCCAAGCACGGTCGCCGGGGTGTCGCCGAGGTCGGGCGCGAGGGTGACGTCCCTTTCGGCGGCCAAAGGCGCGAGGTTGCGCAGGGTCGCGTTTAACACATCGCGCAGGTCGACCTGCGCATCGGGCCGCACCCGCTCTTCGGCCTCGACCCGGCTCAGAGACAGCAACTCGCCCACCAGCCGGTTCATGCGCTCGGCCTCTTTGCCCATGATCTCCAAGAAACGTTCCCGGGCCGCCGCATCCTCGCGCGCCGGGCCTTGCAGGGTTTCGATAAAGCCCATGAGCGCAGTCAGCGGGGTGCGCAGCTCATGGCTGACATTGGCCACGAAATCCCGCCGCATCTGGCCTGCCTGCGCCATTTCGGTGATGTCATTGAAGCTCAGCAAGACCACACCGTCGCCACCCAAAGGCCGCAGGCTGACGTCAAAGGTGGCCCCGCTCTCGCCCGCCGCGGTGACGTAACGCGCCTGCTGCGGCCCCTGCCCGGCAAGGCATTTCTCGACCGCCGCCACCAGTCCCGGCTGCCGCAGCGCGGTGATGTAATGCCGCCCCGCCAAGCCTTTGCCCAGCAATGCTTCGGCAGCGCCGTTCAGGGCGGTGATCCGTTCATCCGCATCGATCGTCAGGCTTGCCAGCGGCAGCGCCGCGACCAGTTCGGTCAGGGTGACAGGCGTGTCGCCCATGTCAAAGAGGTTCGAGATCGCGCCGGAAGCGGCTGGCGTTTTCGGCATAGTGTTTGGCACTGGCGGTCAGGGCCTGGATCGCGGCTTCGTCCAGTTTCCGCACCACTTTGCCCGGCACGCCCATCACCAGAGAACCGTCGGGGATGACCTTGTTTTCGGTAATCAAGGCGCCCGCACCGATCAGACAGTTCTTGCCGATCTTGGCGCCATTGAGCACCGTGGCCCCCATGCCGATCAGCGAATTATCCCCGATGGTGCAGCCGTGCAGCATGACCTTATGGCCGATGGTGCAATCTTCGCCCACGGTCAGCGGATAGCCCATATCGGTGTGAAAGACGCAGTTCTCCTGCACATTGCTGCCGCGCCCCACGGTGATCCTCTCATTGTCGCCGCGCAGGGTGCTGCCGAACCAGACCGAGGCCGCCGGGCCAAGGGTCACCTTGCCGATGATATTGGCATCGGGCGCGACCCAGGCATCGGGCGAAACGTCGGGGCGGGCGTCGGCTAAAGCGTAAAGGGTCATTTCAACTCCTCAAATTCGGATTGCAGGCGGCGGACATGGTCCTTGATCGCGGGCTGCTGGCTAAGCCGCAGCCGCGCGGCGGTGATGATGGATTTCAGCCGCGCCTCGGTCTGGTCGAGGTCGTCGTTGATCAGCACGAAGTCATAGCCGTCCCAGTGGCTGATCTCGTCCCAGCTTTTGCCCATCCGTTTCGCAATGGTCGCGGCATCGTCCTGGCCCCGGCCTTCGAGCCTGCGCTTCAGCTCGGTGATCGAGGGCGGCAGCAGGAAGATCGACAGCGTATGGGTGTTCAGGTCCGAGTTGCGGATCTGCTGCGCGCCCTGCCAGTCGATGTCAAAGAGGATGTCCTGCCCTTGATCAATCGCATCCTGCACCGGCGCTTTCGGCGAGCCGTAGAAGTTGCCAAAGACATGGGCGTGCTCCAGCATTTCGCCCTTGGCCACGGCTTGGCGGAAATCATCCTCCCCGACAAAGCGGTAATCCTTGCCGTCTTCTTCGCCCGAACGCGGGGCGCGGGTGGTGGCGGAGACCGAGAAATTGATCGTCGGGTCCCATTCCCGCAGCGCCCGCGCCATGGTCGATTTGCCCGCGCCCGAGGGCGAGCTGAGGATGATCAATAGGCCGCGTCGGCTTTGTTTGCTCACGTCTTACTCCACATTCTGTACTTGTTCGCGCATCTGGTCGATCACGGCCTTCAAGGCCAGACCGGCTGTCGTCAATTCGCTGCTCTGCGCCTTGGAGCAGAGCGTGTTGGCCTCGCGGTTGAACTCCTGCATCAGGAAATCGAGCTTGCGCCCTACCGGACCGCCCTGCCCGATCAGATCGCGGGCGGTGGCAACATGGGCGGCGAGGCGGTCGATCTCTTCCGTCACATCGGCTTTGACCGCGATCAGGGCCAGTTCCTGCGCCACTCTGTCCGCATCGGCCCCCTCGCTGTTCTCCAACACCCGCGCCAGATTGCGCTGTAGCGTTGCGGCCATCTCGTCTTTGCGCGCCTCGGCCAAAGCGGCGGCGCGGGCGGCGAGCGTGTCGATCTCGGAGAGTTGGTCGTGCATCACCTGCGCCAATGCCGCGCCTTCGGCTTCGCGCATGGCGTTGAAATCGGCCAAAAGCGCGGGGAATTCCTCCAGCAAAGCGGCGCGCAACCCTTCGGTGTCTTGCGCCTCCTCCGCCTGTTCCAAGACGCCGCGCAGGGTCAGCAGATCGCTGGCCCGCGACGGGGCGAGGGACACCCCGGCATCCATCGCACGGGCCTCGATGTCATGCAGCGCCGCCAGAAGCGCATCGACCTGCGCGCGGCTCACCTGAAGCGCGCCGTCGCTTTCGTTGCGGGAAATCCGCAGATTGCAGGTGATATTCCCGCGCGCGGCGGCCGCTGTCAAAGATTTGCGAAGCGCGGTTTCCAGCCCCTCGATCCAGTCCGGCACGCGCAGACGCAGGTCCAGCCCCTTGCCATTGACCGCGCGCAGCTCCCACGACCAGCTCCAACTGTCGAAGCTGCCCGAGCCTGCGGCAAAACCTGTCATCGACCTGATCATTGGCGTGTTTCCCATTCTGGCTGCTGTCTTGCCTTACGGTGAAACCGGCAAAGGGAGCAAGCCCCCCGGCCCCGAAGCGGGTCCGGCCAAGCCTTGATGCGCGTTAACCAATCGCCGCGATATCGGAAGAATCGGCGGCTCTGATGCCCTATTAATGAGTTGGTAATGATTGCGAACCAACCGCCGGGGGCGCGGGGCGCGATGGGGAGGGTGAGTGCGATGGACAAGACAGGCCAGAAGGCGCAAAATGTGATCCGCATGGCTGATCACCGAACATACGAAGGCTATGGCCCACTGGCGCAGGTCGAAGCCTATTGGGAAGCGCTGCGCGGCAACCGGTTGATGCCCTGCCGCTCGGACATTGATCCGCGTGGCATCGAAGACGCCTTGCCCTATGCTTTTATCGCCGAACGGGTGGCCCCCGGCATGGCACGGTTGCGCATTGCGGGCACCCATCTGCGCGAGTTGATGGGGATGGAAGTGCGCGGCATGCCGGTGACATCGTTTTTCACCAGCACCGCCCGTCCTTTGGTCAGCGAGGCGCTGGAAGAGGTGTTTCAATTGCCGAGCCAGACCACGCTGCATCTGAGTGCCGCGGGCTCTTATGATCAGCCCGCCCTTGAAGCGCGCATGTTGCTGATGCCCTTGAAAAGCGATCTGGGGGACGTCAGCCGCGCGCTTGGCTGTCTGGTGGCCATGGGCCAGATCGGCGAGACGCCCCGCCGTTTTGATCTGACCCACCAAGAGCGGCGCGGCAGTCTGACCCGCCCGGCGGCGCCCCTGACCAGAGACCCGCGCATAGGCTTAATCCCGGGCTTTGCGGAGGATAAAGCCGCCTTTCGGCGCGCCGCCTCCCGGCGGCTGCCGCCCTATCTGCGCGTGGTGAAATCCGACGAGGAATAACCGCGCCCCACCCTTGGCGGATGGCCCCGTGCCAGACGTCTGAGACGCCGCTGCGCAGAATGCCAGCGGCGTCCGTTGTCTTTCGCGGCCGAGCTAGCCCGCCGCGCGGGTGGTCTGGGTCGAGCGCCGGTTCGACAGTTCCTCGGCCACCAAGAACGCCAGTTCCAGCGATTGGCTGGCGTTCAGGCGCGGATCGCAGGCGGTGTGGTAGCGGTCGGACAGGTCTTCGTCGCTCACCGCACGCACGCCGCCGGTGCATTCGGTCACATCCTGGCCCGTCATCTCGAAATGCACACCGCCGGGGACGGTGCCTTCGGCGTTATGCACGGCAAAGAACTCATGCACTTCGCGCAGCACGGAATCGAAGGGCCGGGTCTTGTAGCCGCTCGAAGATTTGATCGTGTTGCCGTGCATCGCATCACAGGTCCAGACGACATTGGCGCCCTCTTCCTGCACCGCTTTGACCAGACGCGGCAGGTGATCGCCGACCTGCCCCGCACCAAAGCGCGAGATCAACGTCAGGCGGCCCTCTTCGTTCTCGGGGTTCAGCTTGACCATCAACTGTTTCAGATCACCGCTGGTCATCGACGGGCCGCATTTCAGGCCAATCGGGTTCTGCACACCGCGGGCAAATTCCACATGCGCCCCGTCCGGCTGCCGGGTGCGGTCGCCGATCCAGATCATATGGCCCGAGCCTGCCAGCCATTTGCCGGTCTGGCTGTCGCGGCGGCACAGCGCCTCTTCATACTCCAGCAGCAAGGCTTCGTGGCTGGTGTAGAATTCCACCGATTGTAGCGTATGCGCGGTCTCCGAAGTCACCCCGGCGGCGGCCATGAAATCCAGCGTGTCAGAGATGCGGTTGGCGATCTCGCGGTATTTCTCGGCCTTCTCGTCATCGGTGAAGCCCAGGGTCCAGCCATGCACCTGATGCACATCGGCGTAGCCCCCGGTCGAAAAGGCGCGCAAGAGGTTCAGCGTGGCGGCAGCCTGGGTATAGGCGCGCAGCATCTTCTGCGGGTCGGGAATACGGGCGGTCTCGCTGAAGGCCAGATCATTGATGATGTCGCCCCGGTAGCTGGGCAGTTCCACCCCATCGACCACTTCGGTCGGGGCCGAGCGCGGCTTGGCGAATTGCCCGGCCATGCGGCCCAGTTTGATCACCGGCACCTTGGCCCCATGGGTCAGCACGATGGCCATCTGCAACATCACCTTGAAAGTGTCGCGAATGGCGTCCGAGCTGAATTGCTCAAAGCTCTCGGCGCAGTCACCGCCTTGAAGCAAGAACGCCTCGCCCCGGCCGGCTGCTGCCAGATGTTTTTTCAGACGGCGCGCTTCGCCCGCAAAGACAAGGACCGGATACCGCGCAAGCTGTTCCTCAACCGCCTGCAAAGCAGCTTGGTCAGGGTAATCAGGCATCTGCACGCGCGGTTTGCTGCGCCAGCTTGAAGTGCTCCAGTCTGTCATCGTCTGTTCTCCGCTCAACTTACCGAAACTCGGGCTCCGGTCAGCTTTACCTATACAAAAGCGCGGGGAAAGTGACCAGAAGCGAAATCACGGCTCTTGACCTTGCGTGAGGGCCGTGAGCAAAGTTCGCCGCAAGTCTGATGGCCGTGGCACCGCTGTCAGTTACGATCTGATTTGAAAGACGCCGCGATGTCCCACCCACGCTCGGCCACCCGCATCCCCCGCGACACCGACAAACCCCGGCGTTTTGTCTTTGTGCTGCTTGAGAATTTCACCCTGCTCAGCTTTGCCTCGGCGGTGGAATGTCTGCGGATCGCCAATCGGATGATCGGGCGCGAAGCCTACGCATGGCAGGTGGTGGGCGAAGATGGCGGCACCTGCACCTGCTCGGCTGGTGCGGTTTTCGCATTGGACGCGGGGCTAGAGGAATTGTCCCGTGATGACACGGTGATGATCTGCGGTGGCATCGACGTTCAGGCGGCGACGACGAAAAAGCTGCTGGCATGGCTGCGCCGCGAGGCGCGCAAGGGGTTGATCGTCGGCGGGCTCTGCACGGCGGCGCATACGCTGGCCAAGGCCGGGCTGCTGGATGGCAAACGGGCCACGATCCATTGGGAAAACCAAGACAGTTTTGCCGAGGATTTCGAAGAGGTCTTTCTCACCAAATCCGTCTTCGTGGCGGATGGCAATCGGCTGACCACGGCAGGCGGCACCTCCTCGCTTGATCTGATGCTCAAGCTGATCGCCGATGATCATGGCGAAGAGATCGCCAATGCGGTGGCGGATCAGTTGATCTATGCGTCCATCCGCACCGATCAGGACACGCAGCGCCTCTCCGTGCCGACCCGGATCGGCGTGCGGCACCCTAAGCTCAGCCAGGTGATCCGCCAGATGGAAAGCAACATCGAAGAGCCGGTCAGCCCCTCTATTCTCGCGCAGGAAGTGGGCATGTCGACCCGGCAGCTTGAACGGCTGTTCCGGCGCTATCTGAACCGCTCGCCGAAACGCTATTACATGGAACTGCGCCTGCAAAAGGCGCGAAACCTGCTGATGCAGACCGATATGAGCGTGATCAACGTGGCCCTGGCCTGCGGCTTTGCCTCGCCCTCGCATTTCTCCAAATGCTACCGCGCCCATTATGAAACGACACCCTACCGCGAACGCGGCAGCCATGCGACGCGGACCACGGTCTAGGGGGTGATGCGGTACACCGTGCCCCTGTCTTCGGAGATGAACCAGATGCCGCCATCCGGCCCTTCGACCACATCGCGCACGCGGGCGGTTTCGGGGGTCTTGATCTGCTCCACTTCCTCAAGCGGGTCACCGGAGAGCCGCGCGATATAGTCGAATTTCAGCGCGCCGACAAAGATATCGCCTTTCCAGTCGGGAAACTGCGCCCCGGAATAAACCATAAGCCCCGCGGGCGCGATGGACGGGTCCCAATAGAAAGCGGGCTGTTCCATACCCTCTTTCGCCGTGCCCTCCCCGATCTTCTCGCCCGAGTAATGCTCGCCGTAAGAGATCACCGGCCAGCCGTAGTTTGCGCCTTTGACAATGCGGTTCACCTCATCGCCGCCTTTCGCCCCATGTTCCGACACCCAAAGCCGCCCTTCGAGGTCGAGCCCCGCGCCTTGCGGGTTGCGGTGGCCGTAGGACCAGATTTCAGGCAGCACGCCGGGCATGTCGATGAAAGGGTTGTCATCGGGCACAGAGCCGTCGCGGTCGACCCGGATGATGCTGCCGTTATGGGTGCTGCGGTCTTGCGCGGCGGGCCGGTTGCCGCGCTCTCCGATGGTCATCAGCAGCGTGCCATCAGGGGCTTCCACCACGCGTGAGCCGAAATGCTGGCCGCCGGTGCTGCCGGGTTTCATGGCGAAAAGCTCGGTGAGGTTCTCAAGCCGCTTGGCGTCATCGGAAAGGCGTGCGCTGGCAAGCGCCGTGCCCGCGCCACCGCCTTCTTGCGGTGTCGCATAGGTAAGGAAGAGCATCCGGCTCTGTTCAAAATCCCGGGCGAGGGTAATGTCGAGCAACCCGCCCTGCCCCACCACCGCGATCTCTGGCAGACCGGAGACATCATGGCGGGTGTCGTCCTTTTGATAGATCAGCCGCCCGGCCTTCTCTGTCACCAGCAGCCCGCCCTCCGGCAAGGGCGCGACACCCCATGGGCCTTGCAGGTCTTCGATCATCGGCTCGATGGTCAGCGCCTTGGCCACATCGGCAATTCCGACGGCGCTCAAGGCGGCAAGGCTCACTGTGGCGATTGTGCGGGCGATAGACATGACGGCTCCTTTCGCAATGGGACGCTGTGCCACTGGATCTAGCCGAGGCCCGCGCCCTGTCCACCGCAGCCGATAAAGCGAGCGACAAGCCGCCTGCGCAAAAGCACGATAAATCGCCTTTTCTTTTCCGAAACCACGACCTAACGTCCCTATAGAACGAAAGTTCAACTAAGGGAGAGAAACCAAATGAAAAAAATTCTGATGGCCACAACGGCTGTTGCGCTGCTTGGCACGGGCGCCCATGCGGAAGACACGAAGATCGGCATCCTGCTGGGCTTCACCGGTCCGCTGGAATCGCTGGCCAATGACATGGCGGCGGGCGCTGAACTGGCGATTTCCGAAGTCAACGAGAGCGGCAACTTCCTCGACGGTGCCACCGTGTCCTCCGAGCGGGGCGACACCGGCTGTATCGACGCCGGTCTGGCCGTGGCCTCTGCTGAGCGTCTGATCACCTCGGACCGCGTCAAAGGCATCGTGGGGGGCATGTGCTCGGGCGAGACCACCGCCTCGCTGCAAAACGTCGCCATTCCGAACGGCATCGTGATGATCTCGCCCTCCGCGACATCGCCGGCGCTGTCGGATGTCGAAGACAACGGGTTGTTCTTCCGCACCTCGCCCTCGGACGCGCGTCAGGGTCAGGTTATGGCCGACATCCTGAACGACCGTGGCATCAGCGAAGTCGCCGTCACCTATACCAACAACGACTATGGTAAAGGTCTGGCCGACAGCTTCGAGACCGCCTTCAAAGAATCCGGCGGCACCGTCACCATCAACACATCGCATGAAGACGGCAAAGCGGATTACTCTGCCGAAGTCGGCGCACTGGCCTCGGCCGGTGGTGAAGTGTTGGTCGTGGCCGGCTATGTCGATCAGGGCGGCGCGGGCATCGTGAACGGCGCGCTGGACGCCGGTGCTTTTGATACCTTCATGTTCCCCGATGGCATGGTCTCCGACACGCTGGAAGAGAAGTTCGCCGAAAGCGCGGATGGCTCCTTTGGTCAGAACCCAAGTGCGGCGGGCGAAGGCCCCGACACCTACAAGAAGATGGGCGAAGAAGCCGGTTTCGAGCCGACCAACGCCTTCTCGCCTGAATCCTATGACGCGGCAGCCTTGATTCTGCTGGCCATGCAGGCCGCAGGCTCCAATGATCCGGCCGAGTATAAGGAAAAGGTCATGGAAGTCGCCAACGCACCGGGCGAGAAAATCCTGCCGGGTGAGCTGGGCAAAGCGCTTCAGATCATCAAGGACGGTGGCGATGTCGACTATGTCGGTGCCTCGGCGGTTGAGCTGATCGGACCGGGTGAGAGCGCGGGCAGCTACCGCGAGATCGAGATGAAAGACGGCAAGATGGTCACGGTCGGCTACCGCTGATCCTTGTTCCATTGAACCAACTTGGGCCCGGTCGCGCTGCGATCGGGCCTTTGCTTTTGCAAATCGACTTTTCTTTCGCAAGCTCAGTCTCTACAAACCGCCCCGCGAGGATGTGGGAAACATGTCCCGTTAGGGAGAGACAGATGAATAATAATGTGGTGGCCGCCAAGGCCATGGCTTTTTGCGCGGGAGGCGCAAAGGCCGACACGCAGGTTGCATCCTGCGCCAAGATCACGGCGCGGGCGCGTTTTCGGTGTCATCTGACCAAAACGGTCCCTTTCCAATATCGCATCTCGCTGTAATCATGGGCGTTGTCCGATAGTCGGACGACGCGTGACGTAACGACCAATAAAAACCAGCCACAAGGTGGCGGACATGGGGATGGACATATGATCGTCGTAGACGACTTACATAAACATTTCGGCGGGTTTCACGCCGTGGACGGGGCGAGCCTGTCTATTCAAAAGGGATCGATCACCGGTTTGATCGGCCCCAATGGGGCGGGCAAGACCACGCTGTTCAACGTCATCGCAGGGGTCCTGTCGCCCACCTCGGGCCGGGTCACCATGGACGGGGAGGACATCACCGGCCTGCCGCCGCATGAGCTGTTCCACAAGGGGCTTTTGCGCACCTTCCAGATCGCGCATGAGTTCTCCTCCATGTCCTGCCGCGAGAACCTGATGATGGTGCCCGGCAACCAGTCGGGCGAGACGCTGTGGAACACATGGTTCGGCACCAAACGCATCGCCAATGAGGAACGCGCTTTGCGCGCCAAGGCCGATGAGGTGCTGGAATTCCTCACCATCGAACATCTGGCCGAGCAGAAGGCCGGGCAGATCTCGGGCGGTCAGAAAAAACTGTTGGAACTGGGCCGCACCATGATGGTCGACGCCAAGATCGTCTTTCTGGATGAGGTCGGCGCGGGTGTGAACCGCACGCTCCTGAACACCATCGGCGACGCGATCCAGCGGCTGAACCAAGAACGCAATTACACATTTGTCGTGATCGAGCATGACATGGATTTCATCGGCCGCCTTTGCGACCCGGTGATCTGCATGGCCGAAGGCCGCGTGCTGGCCGAAGGCACGCTGGACGAGATCAAGGCGAACGAGCAGGTGATCGAGGCCTATCTCGGCACCGGCCTGAAAAACAAGGATAAGGTAGGCGCATGAGCAACGATCCCTACGGCGACCGCGGCAACAAAGATTGGTCGGTCGGCAACCCCAAAGGCCAAGGCAGCATCATGCCCCGCGCCAGCGGCAAAACCCACCCCGCCCCCGGCGGCCCCTTCCTCATCGGCGACAGTATGACCGCAGGCTACGGCGCGGGCCCCGACATTCTGCATGACTGCACCATCGCGGTGGACCGCGGCGAAATCGCCGTGATCGTCGGCCCCAATGGGGCGGGCAAATCCACCGGCATGAAGGCGGTCTTTGGCATGCTCGACATGCGCAAGGGCCATGTGCGACTGGATGGGGAGGACATCACCGGCCTCAGCCCGCAGGACCGTGTGGCCAAGGGCATGGGTTTCGTGCCCCAGACCTCCAACATCTTCACCTCGATGACGGTGGAAGAGAACCTTGAGATGGGCGCCTTTATCCGCCGCGATGATTTCCGCGATACGATGGCACAGGTCTATGACCTCTTCCCGATCCTCAAGGAAAAGCGGCTGCAGGCCGCGGGCGAGCTGTCGGGCGGTCAACGCCAGCAGGTCGCCGTGGGCCGGGCGCTGATGACCCAGCCCAAGGTTTTGATGCTCGATGAGCCCACGGCGGGCGTTTCGCCCATCGTGATGGACGAGCTTTTCGACCGGATCATCGAGGTTGCCCGCACCGGCATCCCAATCCTGATGGTCGAGCAAAACGCCCGTCAGGCGCTTGAGATCGCCGACAAGGGCTATGTGCTCGTGCAGGGGCGCAACGCCTATACCGGCACCGGCAAAGAGCTTCTGGCCGATCCTGAAGTCCGCAAATCGTTTCTGGGGGGCTGAACATGGATCTGCTCAACGCTTTTATTGCACTTTCGAACTATGTCCTGATTCCGGGCATCGCCTATGGATCGCAACTGGCCCTCGGCGCGCTTGGCGTGACGCTGGTCTACGGCATCCTGCGGTTTTCCAACTTCGCCCATGGCGACACGATGGCCATGGGGACCATGGCGACGATTCTGATGACATGGCTGTTCCAGTCCATGGGGATCGGGCTTGGCTTCCTGCCCACCGCCCTCCTGGCCCTGCCCTTTGGCATCGCTTTCACCATGCTGCTGCTCTTGGGCACCGACAGGGTGGTCTATAAGTTCTACCGCGAGCAAAAGGCCAAGCCGGTGATCCTCGTGATCGTCTCGCTTGGGGTGACCTTCATCTACAACGGGCTGACCCGTTTCATCATCGGCGCGGATGACCAGAACTTCCTCGACGGCCAGCGTTTCATCATGTCGGCGCGGGATTTCAAGGAGATGACGGGCCTGCGCGAAGGTCTCGCCTTCAAAACCACCCAAGGCATCACCATCGTCACCGCGATCATCGTTGTGGCGCTGCTGTTTTGGTTCCTCAACAAGACCCGCGCGGGCAAATCCATGCGCGCCTATTCGGACAATGAGGATCTGGCGCTGCTCTCGGGGATCAACCCCGAACGTGTGGTGATGATCACCTGGATGATCGTGGCGGCCTTGGCGACCATCGCGGGCACGCTCTACGGGCTTGATAAATCGTTCAAACCCTTCACCTATTTCCAGCTTCTGCTGCCAATCTTTGCCTCGGCCATCGTCGGCGGGCTGGGCAGCCCGGTGGGGGCCATCGCGGGCGGTTTTGTCATCGCCTTCAGCGAGGTGACGATCACCTATGCCTGGAAGAAAGTGCTGGGCTACGTCATGCCCGAAGGGCTGGAGCCTGACGGGCTCGTGCAACTTATGAGCACGGATTACAAATTTGCGGTCAGCTTCGTCATTCTTCTGATCGTTCTGCTGATCAAGCCGACCGGGCTGTTCAAGGGGAAATCGGTATGACCCAGACTGTGAAAAACACGATCCTTTTCGCGATCATCGCCTTGATGATCATCTACACGGGCTTTGCCCAAAGCTGGAACTCGGCGCTTTTGATCATCGCCATGGGGTTGATCTCCTCGATCATGGCGCTTGGGGTGAACCTGCAATGGGGGTTCGCGGGGCTGTTCAACGTCGGCATCATGGGCTTTGTGGCGCTCGGCGGTCTCGCGGCGGTGCTGATCTCCATGCCGCCCACCCAAGGCGCCTGGACCACAGGCGGTTTCGCCATCGTCGGCGCGCTTCTGCTCGGCGCTGGCACGGTGGGCGCGGCGGTCATGCTGATGAAGCGCATGGCCCCCGGGCTGGCGCGCACCCTTGCGGTGATCGCGGTGCTGGTCGTCGGCTTTTTCGTCTTCCGCGCCGTGCTCGACCCGGCGGTCGAAGCGGTGGAGGCGATCAACCCGGCGCAGAGCGGCTACCTCGGCGGGCTTGGTCTGCCGGTGCTGATCTCCTGGCCCGTGGGCGGTCTCTTTGCCGCCGGCGCGGCTTGGCTGATTGGCAAGACGGCCTTGGGTCTGCGCTCGGATTATCTGGCGATTGCCACGCTGGGCATTGCCGAGATCATCATCGCCGTCCTGAAGAACGAGGATTGGATGAGCCGCGGCGTCAAGAACGTCATCGGCCTGCCGCGCCCGGTGCCTTACGAGATCGATCTGCAAAATGACCCGAGCTTTGTAGAGCGGGCGGCGGGCTTTGGTTTTGACCCGGTCGAAGCCTCGACGCTCTGGGTGAAACTGCTCTATATTGCGCTCTTTGCCGTGGTGCTGATCATCCTGCTGTGGATGAGCCAGCGGGCGCTGCATTCGCCGTGGGGCCGGATGCTGCGGGCCATTCGCGACAATGAGGTCGCGGCGGAGGCGATGGGCAAGGATGTCACCGCGCGGCATTTGCAGGTCTTCATCCTTGGCTCCGCGATCTGCGGCATTGCGGGCGCGATGATGACCACGATGGACAGCCAGTTGACGCCGGGCACCTATCAGCCGCTGCGGTTCACTTTCCTCATCTGGGTGATGGTGATCGTCGGCGGGTCTGGCAATAACTTCGGCGCGATCCTTGGCGGTTTTCTGATCTGGTTCCTTTGGGTGCAGGTCGAGCCGATGGGGCTGTGGCTGATGAACCTCATCACCGCGGGCATGGCCGAGACCTCTGCCCTGAAAGCGCATCTGATCGAAAGTGCGGCGCATATGCGTCTGCTGACGATGGGTATGGTGCTCTTGCTGGTGCTGCGGTTCAGCCCGCGCGGGCTGATCCCGGAGCGGTAAGACGCGGCGCTCAAGATGCCAAACTTTAAAAGAGAGGGGCGCGGCGTTTGAGCCGCGCCCCTTTCGTTTGTCCTGCCGGGTCAGCGCCCCTTGAAGAGCCCGCCCAAGATGCCGCGCACGATGCGGCGCCCGGTGGTGCCCTTGAGCTCTTTGATCACGGCGGTTGCGATGGCATCGCCAAAGCCATCGGCTTTCGGGGCGCGCGAACGGCTGCGCGCGCCGCCATAGCGGCGGGCCTTTTGAAATTCACGGGGGGTTTCGCTGTCGGCCTCCGCTTTGGCCTCGGCCTGCTCGGCTTCCTTGGCCGCCGCTTCGGCGCGGGCCTTGAGCATTTCATAGGCCGATCTGCGGTCTTGCACCGCCTCATATTTCCCGGCGAGATCGGATTGCGCGATGATCGACGCACGCTGCCCAACCGTGATCGGGCCAAGCTGTGACGACGGCGGGCGGATCAACGTGCGTTCCACCACGCCCGGCACGCCTTTGCGCTGCAACATGGAGGTCACCGCCTCGCCCACGCCGACCTCGCGGATCGCTTCTTCGGTCTCGAAACGCGGGTTCTCGCGGTAGGTCTGCGCGGCCTGGCGCAGTTCCTTACGGTCGCGGGCGGTAAAGGCGCGCAGCGCGTGTTGGATGCGGTTGCCCAACTGGCCGAGGATGTCATCCGGCACATCGGCGGGGTTCTGGGTGACGAAATAGACGCCGACCCCTTTGGAGCGGATCAGCCGCGCGACCTGTTCGACCTTGTCGACCAGCGCCTTCGGCGCGTCGTCGAAAAGCAGATGCGCCTCGTCAAAGAAAAACACCAGCTTGGGCCTGTCGGGGTCACCGACCTCGGGCAGTTCCTCGAACAATTCGGACATCAGCCAGAGCAGGAAGGTGGCATAGAGTTTCGGCGAGGCCATGAGCTTGTCGGCGGCCAGAATGTTGATCCGCCCGCGCCCCTCGGCATCACAGCGCATGAGGTCCGTGAGCGCCAGTGCTGGCTCGCCAAAGAGCTCTGCGCCGCCCTGATTTTCGAGCACCAGCAGCCGCCGCTGGATCGTGCCGACCGAGGCGGTGGAAACATTGCCGTAGCGCAGCGCCAGATCCTTGGCGTTCTCGCCCACCCAGACCAGCAGCGCTTGCAGGTCTTTCAGGTCCAAAAGCGGCATGCCTTCCTCATCGGCCACGCGAAAGGCGATGTTGAGGATGCCCTCCTGCGCTTCAGAGAGGCTGAGCAGCTGAGCGATCAGCAGCGGCCCCATCTCGGAAACGGTGGTGCGGACGGGATGGCCCTGCTCCCCAAAGAGATCCCAGAAGGTCACGGGGAAGGATTGATAGGCGTAGTCATCGAAGCCGATTTTCGCGGCGCGTTCGCTGAAGGGAGCGTGTAGTTTCGCGGTCTCGCTGCCCGCGACCGCAAGGCCGGACAGGTCGCCTTTCACGTCCGACAGGAACACCGGCACCCCGGCATTGGCAAAGCCTTCGGCGAGGATTTGCAGCGTCACCGTCTTGCCCGTGCCGGTGGCCCCCGCGATCAGCCCGTGCCGGTTGGCATAGCCGAGATCGAGACATTGCTTTGTCCCATAGTCCGGCCCGCCGCCGCCGATAAAGATGTCTGTGCTCACGCCAATGGCCTTCCTGTCAATTCTACAAATCTGTCCGTTCCACAAAAGCATACAAACTTAACCTTTGCGCGCCATAGTCATCCTGTCCCGCCCTTCATGTCCTTCTGTGGCGGGATGACTTCCTCCCTGTCAGACTGGCCGCGCCTTCGGGTGCGGCCCTTTTTCTAGCATCGCGAGATGGGCTCGCTTTCTGCACGCCTTTGATATTTCTAGTTGACCGAACTCACCGGCTTGCCTAACGTGGCATCAATAAGTCGGCCCAGTCCGACGGGGAGAGTGAACACGAAAAGGGGATGCGCTGCGTCCCCTTTTTGCTTTTGCCGGGCTAACCCATTGACATGATTAGGTTCGCGGGCGGTGACCATCGGCATGAAATCGCGTGTCTTGCGGTTGAAATGGGGCCGGAGCCACTGACAATCCCGGCGCGCCATGCTAAGGGGCGCTGACGCAACAAACGTGGATATGACATGAGCAAGTATTTGACCGCCCTGCCGCTTTGTGCAGCGCTTGCACTTTCGGCCCCAATGACCGCCTTTGCCCAGACCGCATCGTCTGACACGGCGCAAGAGCCCGGCACAGCGCAAACCGAAGACAGCGCGCCGCAGCCCGGCACCAGCGGCAATGCCGCTCAGATCGAAGAAAAGCTGAGCCTGGGCGAAGACGCCGACAAGGATCCCGACCTGGGCAAACCCTACACCAAGAAGGAAATCGGTGCCTGGGAAATGCGCTGCATCAAGACCGAGGAAGAGGTCGACCCTTGCCAGATGTACCAGCTGCTTGCCGATGGCGAAGGCGCGCCGGTGGCGGAAGTCTCGCTTTTCCGTCTGCCCGATGGGGGCAAAGCCAAGGCCGGTGCCACGGTGGTCGTGCCGCTTGAAACGGCGCTGCCGGCGCAGCTGACGCTTTCGGTTGATGGGGGCAAGGCCCGTCGTTACCCCTATGCTTTCTGCAACCCGGTGGGCTGCTATGTGCGCATGGGCCTCACCGATGCCGATGTCGCCGCCTTCAAGCGTGGCAACGAAGCGGTTCTGACGATCGTGCCGGCGTTGGCACCGGACCAGAAGGTCAATCTGACCCTGTCGCTTGACGGGTTCACCGCCAGCTATGACGAAGTCTCGGTGATCGAACAGTAAGATTTGGATAGATCGAGATGAGATGCCGCTCCCGCCGGGGGCGGCATTTTTCATGGGTCAGACCCGGCGCAGCGCCAGAACCGCATTCATCCCGCCAAAGGCAAAGGCATTGCTCAGCGCCACCTCCGGGCGGGCGTCGCGCGCGTCATTTGGCACCACATCGAGCGCGCAATCGGGGTCAGGCGCCTCATAGCCGATGGTGGGGGCCACCACCCCGTCGCGCAGCGCCATGATACAGGCCAGCAGTTCAACGGCCCCGGTGCCCCCGATGATATGGCCATGCATGGATTTCGTCGAAGAGATCATCAGGTCCTTTGCATGGGTGCCGAAGACCTCGGTCACTGCCGCGCATTCGGTCTTGTCATTGGCCGTGGTGCCGGTGCCATGGGCGTTGATATAGCCCACCTCCTCGGGGTTGATCGCCGCATCTTGCAACGCGCCCCGCATCGCCCGCGCGGCCCCGTCCTGCGACGGCATGACAATATCGCTGGCATCCGAGGTCATGGCGAAACCCGCGACTTCGCAGAGGATCTCCGCCCCCCGCGCCCGCGCGTGGTCATAGTCCTCGAACACAAAGATCCCCGCCCCCTCGCCCTGCACCATGCCGCTGCGGTTGGCCGAGAAGGGGCGGCAGGCGTCACCGCTCATCACGCGCAGACCTTCCCAAGCCTTCACACCCCCGAAACACAGCATCGATTCCGATCCGCCGGTGACCATGACCGGCGCCATGCCAGCGCGGACCATGGCAAAAGCCTGCCCCATCGCATGGTTGGAGGAGGCGCAGGCCGTGGAGACGGTGAAAGACGGCCCGCGCAGGTTCCATGTCATGCTGACATGGCTGGCGGCGGCATTGTTCATCAGCTTGGGCACCACGAAAGGATGCACCCGGTTCTTCCCCTCGCCATAGACCGTGCGGTAGCTGTCATCCCCGGTGGAAATCCCGCCCCCCGCCGTGCCCAGCACCACGCCGGCGCGGTCGGCCAATGCGCCTTCGAATGTGAGCCCGGACTGCGCAATCGCCTCTTCCGCGGCGGCGAGGGTGAATTGGGTGAAAGGGTCGTAGAGGGCAAGTTCCCCCCGGCTGTAGCGGGCGGCGGCGTCAAAGCCATGCACCTGCGCGCCGATGCGGATCGACAGCCGTTCCACATCTCGAAACGCCAATGGGCGGATGCCGCAGACCCCCTCGCGCAGGGCGGCGAGCGTTTGCGGCACCGTGAGGCCAAGCGCGTTCACACTGCCCGCGCCGGTGATGACCACGCGTTTCATCGCCTTAGCCCTGTTCCGCTTTCAGCCGCGCCACCCCGGCCACGATGCTGCGCACGGTTGAGATGTCAAAACCGCTCTCGGCGGGGGTATTGGCGTTGAAGGGCACGACGATGTCGAAGGTCTCTTCAATGGCAAAGATGACCTCGACCACGCCCATACTGTCGATCCCGAGCGCGTCGAGCGTGCTGTCTGGCGTGACCTCCTGAGGCGCAACCATGGCCTGCTCGGCGAGAATGGCGATAACCTGGTCTTCTGTGCTCATCTCTTCCCCAGCCCCTCGGTCGGCGCAGATTTAGTCGCCCTTATCGGCTTTTGAACCGTCAGTTTTCGAAACCACCTTCTGCAGGGCCGCCACATCGCGCAGCAGCCGTGGCAAGCGGCGCAGGGCCTTGTAAATCTCGGTCTGTTTCGACATCTGCGTGGCCGGGTAGCCCAGCATCGTGCGGCCTTCGGGCACGTTCGACAGCACGATGGTCCCGCCGCCCGCGATCACCCGGTCGCCGATGGTGATATTGTCGGCCAGACCGACCTGCCCGCCCAGCACCACATTGTCGCCCACCCGGGTGGAGCCGCCGACGCCGGCCTGCCCGCAGAGCAGGCAGTTGCGGCCCACCACGGCGTTGTGACCGATATGCACAAGGTTGTCGATCTTGGTACCATCGCCAACCTGCGTGTCGCGGATCGTGCCATTGTCGATGGTCGAGCCCATGCCCATTTCGACATCGGCCCCGATCGTGACCGAGCCCAGCGAATGAATCCGCGACCAGGGCTGCGGCGCTGCATCACCCTGATCGCCCAGGGTCTGGCGCGCCTTTTCGACGGTGGAGAGTTCTGCGGTGACAAAGGAAAACCCGTCGCCCCCCAGCCGGACGCCCGACTGCGCGATGAAACGCGGCCCGATGGTGACCCGCGCACCGATGCTGACATGTTCGCGCAGAAAACTGCCTTCGCCGATCTGCGCATCGACACCGACGAAACAAAGCGGCCCGATGACGCTTCCGGCGCCAATCCGCGCCCCGGCAGAGATCACCGCCAATGGGCCGACCGAAACATCCACCCCCAGTTCCGCCCCCGGATCAATGATGGCCGATGGGTGTATCCCCGGGGCAAAGCCCTGCCCCTTGTCCAGCATCCTTGTAAGGCCCGACAGGGCATAGCGCGGACGGTTCGGCAGGATCGCGGCTTTCAGCCCCAACGCCCGCCAATCCGCGCCTTCCCAGAGCATCGCAACCTCGGCGCTGCCTTGGGCGAGACTGCTGGCATAGCGCGGGTCCGTCGCCAGCGCGATCTCGCCAAGCTTGGCGCTGGCCGGCTCTGCCACGCTGGTCACCTGAAGCGTGGTATCGCCCTCGGCCTGCGCGCCGAGAGCCTCTGCTATTTGCTGAACACTATATGTCATGTCGCGCCCGGCCCTTTGGTTGTTGAGCCCCGAGGGTTACCCCTGAACGCCCCGCAAGACCACCCCCGCCTTCGACAGCGCCGACCAGATTCGCGCATCACGGCCATAGACGTCATCGCGGTATTCCGTATGGCCCCGCGCATTGGTGACCGCGGTGCGATAGATCAGATGCACCGGCACCGGCTCTTCGAGCACGACCCGGGTCTCGCGTCCTGTGCGCAGCACCGCTTGAAACTCAGCCTCGGGGTCATCCGACTGGGGGGCGAGCAGCGCATAGGCGAACTCAAAGGGTTCGGCCAGCCGCACGCAGCCATGGCTGAAGGCGCGCACGTCGCGGTCAAACAGGCTCTTGGCGGGGGTGTCATGCAGGTAGATGTTGTATTTGTTGGGGAACATGAATTTCACCAGACCCAGAGCATTGGACTTGCTGGGCGGTTCGCGCATGGAGAAAGGGAAGCTGCGCGCGCTGTAGCGGTTAAAGTTCACCGCCCCCCGGTTCACCTTGCGGCCCCGGCTGTCGGTGATCTCAATGTGATTCACCGCATAGGGGTTGCGCTTGAGCTGCGGCAGATATTCCTTGGTCGCGATCGAGCGCGGGACATACCAGCTCGGGTTCACCACCATATGTTCCATCACGTCCGAAAACTCAGGCGTGGGCCGGTCTTCGCGTGCCGCCCCGACGACGGAACGGGTCTGAAAGGTGACCTTGCCATCGTCGATGATCTTGGCCGAGAAGTCAGGGATATTCACCAGAATATGGCGCTTGCCCCGGTCGGTGTTGAACCAGCGCTCCCGCTCCATCGCCACCATGACCGATTGCAGGCGTTTCTCGACGCCGATGTTGATCTGCTTCATCGTGGCGGGCCCGGCGACCCCATCCGTGTTCAGCCCATGCGCCTCCTGAAACTGACGCACGGCCTCGGTCAACGTGGGGTCATACTCCACCGCATTGGACCGCTCAAGATAGCCCATCGCAATCAGCCGGTTGCGCAGCGCGATGACGTCATTGCCCCGGTCGCCCGGCGCCAGCTTGCCGGCCGGCACCGTCGGCCCCCAGCCGCCCTGCGCCAGAAGCTCTTCCATCGCGATTTTCTCTTTCAGCAGCGCGTTATACTCTAGGCTGCGCGGCGGCAGCGCACGGAAAAAGGCCGCGGGGGAGGATTTCGGCAGGTCTTCAAGGTAGGTCTTGCGGTCGCGGTAGGGGATTTCGCGCACGATCTGGCTGATCACACGTTTGGGGATCAGCATTCCGGTCTGAATGTCACGGGCGTATTTGAGGAAGACTTTGCTCAACTCGACCTCGGCCAGCCCCCGCTCGCGCGGCGTCTGCACATTGCGGAGCATCTCCAGAACCGAATCGGGATCGTAGCGCGACAGCGGCAGGCCATGTGCCTCGGCGGTACTGATCGCCCGCAGCAATTCAGCGCGCCGCTGGCGGTGTGTCTCCTCGGCCCCGGTCCAAAGCGCCGTATAGTCATTCTCGCGGTAAAAGCTGGCGATGTCTTCATCCTGCGCCGCCGCTTCGGCCACCGCCTGTTTGAACGCCGTGACCTGTGCCGCCACCGGGCCAGAACCGACCAGCGCTGCGATCATCAGGGCGAAACCCGCAATCAAATTGGGCAGATGCCGTGGAACTGTCGCGCTGAATGCCATTTCTTTCCCCATGCGGTAATGTTAGTCGGTCTTGGACCTAAAGTATTTGTCCGGTTTGCCAACACCTGCATAGACAAGTCTATTCAATTTTCCGTTCGCAAGAGAATTTGGAAAAATCCGGTGCGCCGCCACCACGGCCAAACCTTGTAATCATTCGATAAAATTCAGGCCCTGCGCAAAAAACTGCCTAAATTCGCGATCGGATGGAACCTTTTCGATTCCGCCCTTGGTCAGTTTTTCCCGCTATGCAATAACAACGTTGCATCTGGGGATGAGTTGAATGGTCCATGTAACATCTTGGGCATAACAGGCAGAAGACGGGACAGACATATGACAGGCACTCGCCAATCGGGGATGACCCGACGCGCCCTTCTCGGCGCATTCGCAGCTACCACAGTTACGGCAGCACCGACATTCGCAAACGCAGCAGGATTTCTACGAGGCGCAGGCGACATTCGCCGCATTCGCATGTATTCCGGCCGCACCGGTGAACGGCTCGATATGATCTATTGGATCGAAGGCCATTACATCAAGGACGCCTTCAAAGAGATCAACCATTTCATGCGGGACTGGCGCACGGATGAGGTCATGAACATGGACCTGCGCACCGTGGACATCATGGCCGCCTCGCATAATCTGCTCGATGTGAGCGAACCTTACATGCTGATTTCCGGCTACCGCAGCCCCAAGACCAACGCCATGCTGCGCTCGCGCTCCGGCGGTGTTGCGAAACGCTCCTTGCACCTCAAGGGTCAGGCCGCGGACCTGCGTCTTTCCTCGCGCTCGGTCAATCAGGTCGCCAAGGCGGCGATGGCCTGTGGCGGCGGCGGCGTTGGGCGCTACTCCGGCTCCAACTTCACCCATATGGATTGCGGCGCCGTGCGCAGCTGGGGCGGTTAATCCCGCCAACATACTGTGATTTGAGCAAGGCACCTTCGGGTGCCTTTTTTGGTGCTTCGGTGGCGCCTTGCCGGGTATTTCATTGCCCTGAGGCGATTGCCCCTTCCCTGCCCTTTCGCCTTTTCGCGGGAACGGCCCCAATCTAAGGTTGCGGGCAATCGAACGGGAAGAGGCCATTGGCAGATATCAATAGGACAGCGCGGATTGCCATCGTCGGCATGGGGCCGCGCGGGCTTGGGGCATTGGAAGCCTTGGCAGAACGCTTCGGGCCAAAGACACCAAGGCTCCAGATCGACATTTTTGACCCGGCCCCGAGCCCCGGTGCCGGGCCAAATTTCAATCCTGCCGAGCCCCGCTATTGTCTGCTCAACACCCCCTACCGCGTCATTGCCATCCGCCCGCCCAAAGAGGCCTCCATCGGCAGTTTTGCCGAGTGGCAAGAGGGGCATCCCGACCCGGATCACTTTCCGCCACGGGCCGCGCTTGGGCGCTACCTTGAAGCGCGTCTTGCGGATCTGCTGCGCTATGGGTTCGCCAGCCCTGAACCCGCCATTCAGTTTCTGCGCGCGCCGGTTCAGCAGATCACCCGCGACGGTGACGCCTGGCGTCTGCATAGCGCGGCAAAGGACCATGGCCTTTATGACGAGGTGCTTTTAACGCTTGGGCAGCCCCCGGTCCATCCGGATGAGCAACTTGCCCAGTGGCAGGATCACGCGGCCAAGAGCAAGGCCGCTCTGATGCCAGCCTACCCCGCCCGCGCCCTTTGCGATGCGGCCGCGGCTTGGCAGGGCAAACGGGTGGCCATTCGCGGCTTGGGTCTTTCGACCTATGACGTTCTGCGCGGGCTGACCCTCGCACAGGGCGGTGTGTTTGCAAGCGGCCACTACAACCCCTCGGGCCGCGAGCCGGAACGCATTCTGCCCTTCTCGCTCAATGGGCATCCGCCGTTCCCCAAACCGGAAACCCAAGCGCTGGACGCTGCATTCTCTCCGACCGAGGCTGAGACGATTACCTTTACGGAGGCCGCGACCAAAGCCGTCGCCGCCGATCCCGACGCCGCATCTGCCTTGCTCTCGGAGGCGCTTGTCGCCCCCGTGGCCCGCATCCTGACCGCGCAGAACATTCCCGCCTTGGCAGTCCGCGCCTGGCTGGCGCAGGAATGGGAGGCGCCGGGCAGTCAGGAAGATGCGACGCCTTTGGACGCGCTGACAGAAGGGATCGAGATGGCGCGCGGTGCAGCGCCACCGAGCATCGGCTATGCGCTTGGGCAGGTCTGGCGCAAATGGCAGGACCCGTGGCGCAAGGCGTTCAACCCCGGCCAGGCCAGCCCCGCCACGGCGAAACAACTGGTGGGCTTTGACGAGGGGTTGAAACGCTATTCCTACGGCCCGCCGCTCACATCCGCCAAGGAACTGCGCGCCTTGGTAGCGGCGGGCGTGGTCGATCTCTCCTGCGCCAGCGACCCTCATATCACCTCGGTACCGGAAGGGTGGCGGCTGGAGAGCGCGGGCAGCACCCTGGATGTCTCGGTGATGATCGACGCCGTTCTGCCCACGCCGAACCTCGCGCAGCTCGCCGACACGTTGCTGCCCGGTTTGAAAGCGCGCGGCCATCTGACCGCGCTTCTGCCCGACCTCGGCGCCGCCACCGCCCCGGATGGACGCCTCTATGATGCGCAGGGCAATCTCGCGCCCGGCCTGTGCCTCTTGGGACGTCTGGCGCTCGGCAGTGTGACGGCGGTCGATTCATTGCATGATTGCTTTGGCCAATCGGCTGACCGCTGGGCCGAAGGGGTGGTCGACCGTTTGACCCGCCGCCGCCCCACAGGCGCGTGTGAATCATACAACAGATCGTGATCCCGCTGCCGCTTTGGAACGGCTGCGGCCCATATGGGTTCAATTAACAATACCGAATTGGACAAGTGGGGAACCAACATGAAACGAAGACATTTTATCTCTGGTATCGCAGCCGGCAGCGCCGCGTTGACCAGCGGGCTTGCCACGCCTGCGCTTGCACATCCGCCCAAGGAAATGCCGAGCTATGACGTGCCCGAGGATATGATGCCCAAGTTGGTGCCGATCGCCGCCGGCGCCGCCCCTTATGAGGTTCACGTCGATCCCGACAACTTTGCGCTCTATTGGACCCTGCCCGATAATATGGCGATGCGCTATACCGTCGGCGTGGGCCGCCCCGGGCTTTACGAGGCGGGCGAGTTCTTTGTCGGCGCAAAGAAGGAATGGCCGAGCTGGACGCCGACACCCGGCATGCTGGAACGGGAGCCCGAGAAATACGGCAAATACCGTGATGGGATGCCCGGCGGGCTGAACAACCCGCTCGGCTCGCGGGCGCTCTATCTGTTTACCCCCGAAAGGGGCGATACATTCCTGCGCATTCACGGCACCGACGATCCCAGCACTCTGGGGCGCCGCGTCTCCAATGGCTGCGCGCGGCTGGTGAACGACCAGATGGTCGAGCTTTACAACAAGGTGCCGATCGACACGCGGGTGGTTCTCTATCAGCCGCTGACCTCTTAAACTGACCGGCGATCTGAAACGGACCGGAGCGGCAGGATCCGCTCCGGTTTTTCATGCGCAGTCAGGGGCTTGCACCCCGCAGCGCAGGCCCATTCATCCGATGCCCAGCTTTCCCCTTGTGTCGCCTTCACAGGGGCCTCAATATATTCGCATATTAGAATAGGTGGGAGGGCATTCCGATGCAGTTTACCAGAAGAACATTATTGGCCGGGATGGGCGGCATGGCCGTCGCGCAGTCGCCGCTCCGCGCTCTGGCCGCGGTCTCGGCCGAAATCGGGACTTATGAGATCATCAGCCTGAGCGACGGGAACCTCGTTCTGCCCCGCGCCTTCTTTTTCGAAGGCTTGCCGCAGGACGAACTGTCCAAGGTTCTGGCGCCCTATGACCTCCCCGCCGATCAACTGACCCCGCCCTGCAACGTCACCCTGCTGCGGCAAGCGGACCGTGTCGTCCTGTTCGACGCGGGCGCCGGGCCTGCTTTCATGCCCAGTGCGGGCCTGTTGCAGGACAGTCTGGACGCCGCCGGGGTCTCTGCTGACGAGGTCACCCATGTGGTCTTTACCCATGCCCATCCCGATCACCTCTGGGGTGTGCTGGATGATTTTGACGATCTGGTCTTTCCCAATGCGACCTATCTGATGGGCAGCAAGGAATGGAACTACTGGCGCGATCCGGACACGGTTGACACCATTGGCGAGGCGCGCGCGTCCTTTGCCGTCGGGGCCGCGCGGCGTCTGGAGGCGATTGAGGACCGGATGGAAGAGATCAAGGACGGGCAGGAAATCCTCCCCGGTGTCATGGCCCATGCAAGCTTCGGACATACGCCGGGGCATATGTCTTTCGAGGTGCGCCAAGATAGGGAGGCGGTGCTGATTGGCGGTGATGCGATTGGCAACCACCATGTCGCCTTTGCCCGGCCCACGTGGCCCAATGGCGCGGATCAGGATGCCGACATGGGCGCCAAAACCCGCGCGCGTCTGCTCGATAAACTGGCGCAGGAACAGATCCCGCTGCTGGGGTTCCACCTGCCCAACGGCGGGCTCGGCCGGGTCGCGCGGGACGGGGACAGCTATCGTTTTGTTGGAGATGAACAATGAAGACCATATTGCAAACGGCGGCGCTGCTCGCCCTCACCGCCACAGCCTCTGGGGCCAGCGAGACCATCGCGGATAAATACCCCGGGTCGCTGCTTTACAACAAACCGGTCGAGTTCATCCCCGGCGTGTTCTCGGCCATCGGGGCCACGGCCCCGCCGACCTATGAAAACGCGGGCCATAACAACAACCTGAGCTTTATCGTCACCGGTGAAGGCGTGGTTGTGATCAACGGCGGCGCGGCCTATGGGCTGGCCAAAGCGCTGCACGAGGAGATCAAGCAGGTCACCGACCAGCCGGTGAAACTGGTGTTCAATGAAAACGGTCAGGGCCATGCGGTGCTGGGCAACAATTATTGGGCCGAACAGGGCGTGCCGATCGTGGCCCATGAAGATGCGGCGCATGAGATCGAGCAATATGGCGGCAGCATTCTCGACGGCATGAAACGCTACAACAAAGAGCAGGCCGAGGGGACGGAAATCCAACTCCCGACCGAGACATTCGCCGATGAATATATCGTCGAGATGGGCGATTTCCGCATCGAGGCGCGCTACCTTGGCCCCGCCCATAGCCCCGGCGATATCGTCGTCTGGCTGCCCAAGCAAAGCCTCGTGATCGCGGGCGACATGGCCTTTCACGAACGCATGCTGCCGGTCTTTCCCCATACCGCCACCGCCGAGTGGATTGAGACCTGGGAGACCGCTTTCGAACCGCTGGAGGCGACCTATGTCATTCCCGGGCATGGCCATCCGACCAATATGGATCAGGTGCGCCGCTACACACGTGACTATCTTGTCTACCTGCGCGAGAAAGTCGGTGCGCATCTCGACGCCGGGGGCGGCTTGGCAGAGGCCTATTATGTGGACCAATCGCCCTATAAGGGGCTGGATACCTTTGAGGAACTGGCCACCAAAAACGCCGGGCGGGTCTTTGAGCAGATGGAATTTGAGTGAAGATTGCGCAGCGTCCCCGGTGGGGGGCGCTGCCTCACGCCCGCGCGGTCAGCTGCCGCGATAGGTCGAATAGCCAAAGGGCGACAAGAGCAGCGGCACATGGTAATGCGCGGCCTCGGACATGCCAAACCGTAGCGGCACCACATCGAGAAAACGCGGCTCTTCCGCCGGGGTGCCATTGGCATCGAGGTAATCGCCACAGTGGAACAGCAGCTCATAGCTGCCGGTCTGAAATTCCTCGGCAGGCAAAATCTGCTCATCCGTGCGCCCGTCTGAATTGGTCGTCAGCGTCCGCAGATGGGTCCGCGTCTCCCCCTCCAGCCGGTAGAGTTCGATTTTCAGCCCCTGCGCCGGACAGCCGCGGGCCGTATCCAATACATGTGTTGTAAGATAGCCTGTCATTACATCCTCCGTGCTTTCCCCAAAGTCGCAGGGCAGCCATGCGGGTGAAAGTCGCCTTTTCAGGATAGTCTTTCAGAAATAAATTGAAAGCAATGCACAGCCTTACGGCTTAGACAGAGAGTGACATAAGGAGAGATTGATGACACGCTACCCCCGCGACATGCAGGGTTACGGCCCCACGCCCCCGGATGCCCAGTGGCCGGGTGGGGCCAAGATCGCCGTACAATTGGTGCTGAACTACGAAGAAGGCGGGGAGAACAACATCCTGCATGGCGATGCGGCCTCGGAAGCGTTCCTCTCCGAGATCGTGGGCGCCGCGCAATGGCCGGGGCAGCGTCATGCCAATATGGAATCGATCTATGAATACGGCGCCCGCGCCGGGTTCTGGCGGCTGTACCGTCTGCTGAAAGACCTGCCGATCACCGTCTACGGTGTCGCCACCGCTCTGGCCCGCGCGCCGGTGCAGGTCGCGGCGATGATCGACGCAGGCTGGGAGATGGCGACACATGGGCTGAAATGGATCGAACACAAAGACATGCCCGAAGACGTCGAGCGCGCGGCGATTGCTGAGGCGATCCGTCTGCATACCGAGGTGACGGGCCAAGCCCCGCGCGGCTTTTACTGTGGGCGTTCGTCCGAGAATACCATCCGTCTGGCCGCCGAGACCGAACAGTTCGCCTATGTCGCCGACGCCTATGCCGATGACCTGCCCTATTGGATGGAGTTCGGGGCGCGGGACCAGTTGATCGTGCCCTATACGCTCGATTGCAACGACATGCGCTTTGCCACGCCGCAGGGGTTCAACGCAGGCGGACAGTTCTTTGACTATCTCAAGGCCAGTTTCGACGCGCTCTACCGCGAAGGGGCCGAGGGCGCGCCAAAGATGCTCTCCGTCGGGCTGCATTGCCGCCTGATTGGCCGCCCCGGCCGTATTGAAGCGCTGCGCCAGTTCATTGAATATGCGCAGAGCCATGAAGGCGTCTGGTTCGCCACCCGCGAGCAGATCGCAGACCATTGGGCCGCGACCCATCCGCATGTGCGCCGCGAACGCCCCAGCCAGATGGAGCGGGATGCCTTTGTTGCCAAATACGGCAGCATCTTTGAACATTCGCCTTGGATCGCCGAAGGCGCCCATGCGCTGGAACTGGGCGCAGGCCATGACACGGCCATCGGGCTGCACAGTGCACTAGCCCGGATTTTCCGCTCGGCTTCGGATGAACAGCGTCTCGGCGTTTTGCAGGCCCACCCCGATCTCGCGGGCAAGCTCGCTCAGGCCAAGCGGCTGACGGCAGAGAGCACCTCCGAACAAGCTGCAGCAGGGCTGGACGCGCTGACGGATGAAGAGCGCGAGACCTTTACCCGGCTCAACAACAGCTATGTCGAGAAACACGGCTTTCCCTTCATCATCGCCGTGCGGGATCATGACAAGGCCGGCATCCTCAAAGCCTTCACCCGCCGTCTGGAGAATGACCGCAACACCGAATTTGCCGAAGCCTGCCGTCAGGTCGAACGCATCGCGCAGCTGCGGCTCAAGGACATGCTGCCATGAGCCGCCAACTCGTCTTGCAGCCCCTCACCGCCGAGGCATTCGCGCCCTTCGGTGAGGTGCTGGAAGCCCGCGGCGCGCCCGATAAGATCATCAACCAGGAGCTCTGCGGGCGGCATCACGATCTCGCCGATCTCGACTTTGGCACGGGCCGCGCGGGCATCAGCATCTTCAATGCCACGCCGCGCGCCCTGCCCTTCACGCTCGACCTGCTGGAGCGGCACCCCGAGGGCGCGCAGGCTTTCATCCCGATGCATCAAAACCCCTATCTGGTGGTCGTCGCCCCGGATGACGCAGGGGCGCCCGGCCAGCCGCTGGCCTTTCTGGCCGGCCCCGGCCAGGGCGTGAACTACCGCCGCAACATCTGGCACGCCGTTTGCTGTCCGCTGTCGGCACCGGGGCTCTTTGCCGTGGTGGACCGCATCGGCGCCGGGGACAATCTGGAGGAACATTGGTTCGACAGGCCGTGGGAGGTCGTCGAAGCCGCAACATAAGCGCCATGCCCTCAGCAGAAGCGGCAGGCGAGATCGGTCAATAGGGAGAGAGATATGACTGACGCTTCACTGGGCACGCCCGCGCAATTGCGTGACCCGAACTACACCCCCGCGCTGTCCAAAGCGGTGCCTCTGGGCATTCAGCATGTGCTGGCGATGTTCGTGTCGAACGTGACGCCTGCGATCATCGTGGCGGGGGCTGCGGGGTTCGGCTTTGGCTCGGACGCAGGCGCAGAGGGCTTTCCCGACATGACCTATCTGATCCAGATGTCGATGCTCTTTGCCGGGATCGCGACGCTGTTTCAGACCATCGGCATGGGCCCGGTTGGGGCGCGCCTGCCGATCGTGCAGGGCACCAGCTTTGCCTTTCTGCCGATCATGATCCCGCTGGTGGCGGGCAAGGGCGTCGAGGCGCTGCCCGCACTTTTTGGCGGGGTGCTGGCCGGCGGTCTGTTTCATATGGTGCTGGGCACTTTCATCGGCCGCATCCGCTTTGCGCTGCCGCCGCTGGTGACCGGGCTGGTGGTGACCATGATCGGCCTCGCGCTGGTCAAAGTGGGGATTCAATATGCCGCCGGGGGTGTGCCTGCGATTGACAAGCCGGAATACGGCAGCCTGCTGAACTGGTCTGCGGCGCTGGTGGTGATCGCGGCGACGCTGGGGCTCAAGTTCTTTGCCCGCGGCATGCTGTCGGTCTCTGCCGTGGTGATCGGCATTATCGTGGGCTATCTCTATGCGCTGGCCATGGGCATGGTGACGGTCGATGGCATCGCCACAAGCTGGGACCGGGCGGCGACGCTCGCTTTGCCGATCCCCTTTGCCTATGGGTTCGAGTTCAGCTTTGCCGCCATCGTCGGTTTCTGCCTCATGGCCTTTGTCTCGGCGGTGGAAACAGTGGGCGATGTGTCGGGCATCACCAAGGGCGGCGCGGGGCGTGAGGCGACAGATGCCGAGATCACCGGCGCCACCTATGCCGACGGTCTGGGCAGCGCCGTCGCCGGCGTCTTTGGCGGCTTTCCCAACACGTCGTTCAGCCAGAACGTCGGGCTGATCGCCATGACCGGGGTGATGAGCCGCCATGTGGTGACCATCGGCGCGCTGTTCCTGATCCTCTGCGGTTTCGTTCCCAAGGTCGGCGCGGTGATCCGCACCATTCCGATCGAAGTGCTGGGCGGCGGCGTGATCGTGATGTTCGGCATGGTCGTCGCGGCGGGCATCTCGATGCTCTCGGATGTGAACTGGAACCGGCGGAATATGGTGATCTTCGCGATTTCGCTGTCGGTTGGTCTGGGTCTGCAACTGGACCCTAAGGCGGTGCAATATCTGCCTGATACGCTGCGCGTGCTAATGACAAGCGGGCTGCTGCCCGCGGCGCTGATTGCCATCGTCCTGAACCTCTTGCTGCCCGAACAACTGTCGGATGAGGCAACCGAGGAAGTGTCAGGCGGCTTGTCAGGCCATGGCAAAGGATCGCTGGAAAAGCGGGTCTGATGCAAAAGGGCGCCCCACTGGGGCGCCCTTGTTTCTGAGGGGCACGGGCCTTCAGCGCAATTTCATGTGCCGGTTCACATCCTTATAGAGCAGATAGCGAAACGGCCCCGGCCCGCCCGCATAGCAGGCCTGCGGGCAGAAGGCGCGCAGCCACATGAAATCACCCGCTTCGACCTCAACCCAATCCTGATTGAGCCGGTACACCGCCTTGCCCTCCAACACATAGAGACCATGTTCCATGACATGGGTCTCGCAAAACGGGATCACCCCCCCGGGTTGCAGCGTGACGATGGTGACATGCATATCATGGCGCAGGTCATTCGGATCGACGAAACGTGTGGTGGCCCAAACACCCTTGGTGTCGGGCATGACATTGGGCGCGATGTCCTGTTCATTCAGCACCAAGGGATCGGGGTAATCCAAGCCCTCCACCGCCTCATAGGCCTTGCGGACCCAGTGAAAGCGGGTGACAGCGCCGCTGTCGTTCTTTAGCGTCCACACCGCCCCTGCCGGGATATAGGCATAGCTGCCTTCGCGCATCTGATGGGTATCGCCCTCAATCGTCAGCGAAAACCCGCCCTCAACGACAAAGAGCACGCCCTGTGCTTGGCTGTCCAACTCGGGCCGCTCTGATCCGCCGCCAGGCTGCACTTCCATGATATACTGCGAGAAGGTCTCGGCAAATCCGCTCAGGGGGCGGGCGATGACCCAAAGCCGCGTGTCTTCCCAGAACGGCAGGAAAGAGGTTACGATATCGCGCATGGTGCCGCGCGGCAGAACGGCATAGGCATCGGTGAAGACGGCGCGGTCGCTGAGCAGGGTTTTCTGATCGGGATGGCCGCCAGTGGGCGCGAAATAGCTTGGCGTGGTCATGTGATATCTCCATTGCGGTTGCCGACAGAATTGCCGCACGGCCGCTTTTGGCCAAGGGATATATCGTGAAAGGATTGTTCCGCTAAATTTGATAGTATGTCGTAGCGGGGCTTTGACCCGAGCCCCGCAGTTCTCGCGATACCTCGCCGTTTCCGACCTGCCTTAGACGCATTTCCTGCCAGAAAGCGTGATATGAGCCAGAAAGAAAATTCCCCGCCGGAAGAGATAGACCGGCACCGACAGATTTTTGACCTGCTGCGCGACGCGGAGCGCGGGGCGCAGACGGCCAAGCGCATCGCGCAACCTCAGCATCCTACGCTGACCGAAGACATGGCGCGGAAGCTGCAACAGCGGGCCCATGCATCCCTGCGCCAGCAGACGCCGCCGCCAAGGACCGTGGCGACCTATCTGCGCAGGTTGTTCAAACCGCGTTAGAAGAAGGCGACGGCCTGTAGCCCCACGGTGATCGCGCCGATGGCCACGCCGGTCGCGGGGTTCACCACGGCGATGGTGACCTGCCCCCGATAGGACTGTGTGCTGTCGTCAAAGCTCACCCTATCCACAAGGATCGCGCCGGGCGCGGCGGTAAGGCTTTGGGGAAACGCGACCGCATCGCCCGGCGCCTGCGCCGACGATAGCACGCCCGCCGCCACGGCCAGCCCCTGCGCATCGATCAAAGTCACTTTGGTTATCCGCCCCCCTGAGCGGGCCACCTGCGCGTGGAGGTAGTCAGACAGCGGCAGGCTCAACGACGCCAGCCCCGCCCGACGCGCCCCGATCACGGGGGGTGCCTGCCCGTGGTGTCGGAGGTTCTGCGCCTCAATCGCCTCCACTATCGGTGCGGCGTTGACCCAGCTGAGCAGATCCCGGTCGATGTAATCCCTGAGCAGCCAGGGAACGTCAGCCGCCTGCACGGCGCGGGGCGAAAGGAACGTGGCAGCGAGGGCGGCAGCCATCGCCAGCCTAGACAGGAGTGCCGTCAGAGATTTCACCATTGCAGCCCCTCGCCAAGAGCGCGGCCCGCTGGCCGCCTCTCTCTGGCCTAGAGCATGCGGGTTTACACCCGGTTAACGGCGTCAGTCGGCCGCACCCTTGAAACCCGTCGCCACGACGAATTTTTCAGATGAATCCGCGCGGCTTGCCGGGGGTTTGATATTGGCGACTTTGGCAAAACGCTGCTTGAGCAGCTTTTGCAACTCGCCCTCCGCGCCGCCAGCCAGCACTTTGGCGACAAAGGTGCCGCCCTCTTCCAAGACATCAAAAGCGAAATAGGCGGCCGCCTCGCAAAGCGCGATGATGCGCAGGTGATCGGTCTGTTTATGACCCGAGGCCGAGGCCGCCATATCGGACATCACGACATCCGCCTTGCCGCCGAGCCATTCTTTGACCTTCAGATCGGCATCGTCTTCCATGAAATCAAGCTGATGCAGCTCGCAGCCCGCAATCGGCTCCATCTCTTGAAGGTCGATGCCCAGAATGGTGCCCTGCGCCTTGCCCTTTTTCTCGCCCAGCACATTGCAGCGTTTGACCGCCACCTGACACCAGCCGCCGGGGGCCGCGCCGAGATCGACGATCCGCGCACCGGGGACGAGGAAACGGTATTTATCGTCCAACTCCATGATCTTATAGGCCGCCCGCCCGCGATAGCCTTCGGCCTGCGCGCGTTTGACATAGGGATCATTCAACTGCCGCTGCAACCAGCGGGTTGAGCTCAGCTTGCGCCCGCGCGCCGATTTCACTTTGACCTTCAGGTCACGCTGCCCGCGCCCCGAGGTGTTCTTTCCATCCGGTGTCTTGGCCATCAAAAGACCCCTTCTTCTAATACGCCATCGGCGCTCATCTGTGCATATAGCAGGCCCTCGCGCAGACCGCGATCCGCAACTGACAGCCTGTCGGTCGGCCAACAGCGCATCAAGGCTTGCAGGATCGCGGCCCCCGACATGATCAGCGCCGCCCGGTCCTGCCCGATGCGCGGATCGGCGCGGCGCCCGCCCGGCCCCATGGCGATATAGGAGTGGATCACCTTGTCAATCTGAGCGGAGGTCATGCTGAGGCCATCGACCTTGGTCCGGTCATAGCGTTTCAGGTTCAGGTGGCTCGCCGCCACGGTTGTCACCGTCCCCGAGGTCCCAACGATCTGGAACCGCTTTTGCGACTGGATCGACTGATAGGGGGTGAAATCCGTCAAGTTTTCCTCAAAGAACCACGACATCAGCGCGAAACGCGCCGCGTCGTCTTCGACATCCGAGAACTGGTCGCGCAGCGTGGCCACACCCAGAGGCACGCTGATCCAATCCACCACCCGCGCGGCGGGCACATCGGTCTTGGCCTGGTTGAACCCATCCTGCAGGCGCATGATCGAGCGGGCGCGGTCGGCTTTCGGCACTTTGGAAATGTCGATCCAGACCAGTTCGGTCGAGCCGCCGCCGATGTCGACCACCAGCAGGTTCTCGGTCTTGCGGCTGACCAGCGGCGCGCAGGAGATCACGGCAAGCTGCGCTTCTTCCTCGGGGCGGATGATGTCGAGCTTCAGACCGGTTTCGCGATGGATCCGGCGCATGAACTCCGCACCGTTCTGCGCCCGGCGGCAGGCCTCGGTCGCGACCAGACGCATGTTGCGGACCTTGTTGCGGCGCAATTTCTGCTGGCAGATGCGCAGTGCCTGTATGGTACGCGCCATCGATCCGCGCGAGAGCCGCCCGGTCTTTTCCAAACCGGCGCCCAATTGCACCGATTTCGAAAAACTGTCCACCACATGGAAACCGCTGCCACGAGGCTGGGCGATCAACATGCGGCAGCTATTTGTACCCAGATCAAGGGCCGCATATAGCTCATTCGATCTGGGCGGAACTGGCGCGGGGCTCAGAGCCGGTATGTCCTTGTCGAGCGCGCCCGCACCTCTGGGACGCTGTGGCGCCATGGTTCGCGCCTTTCATATCGAGTTGCATTAAGGGTATGCGCTGAGGGTCCCCTGTGCAAGTGGTCGCGGTGACTGCGCGACGGTGTAGTGGCGTTTCTCCGCCCGCGCTCACAATGATCTTGAGAATAATGAGGCCGCCCTGCCCTCGTTCTGGCACCGGCAATGCGCTATCACCGGCCTCAAGTCGCGGATGGGTCGTGTTCTGTCGAAAAACGGCCCTGTCCTGACCGCGGCGGAAGCTAGACAGAATGAAATCGGACCAGAGGAATCAGCCCATGCCCGCAGTCACCATCGTTTATTGGCGTGATATCCCCGCGCAGGTGATCGTCGGCAAAGGCCGTCGCGGCACCAAACGCCCCCTGCCGGAGCGGTTCGAACAGGCGATCGACCGCGCGGCGATGAAAACCGGGGCGGCGGGCACGGATGACTACCTTGCCGAATGGCGCAAGGCCGATCCGGTCGAGATCGACGGCGCGCCTGAGGCCGTCGCGGATGCCGAAGTGGCGCGCATCGACGCGGAATATGACCGCGAGCGCCTCAAGCAACTGATTGGTAACAATGGCTGGGCTTAGCCTGCCGTTCTGTCTGCAACGCCCATGATCAAGGACACGCTTATGGCCCTGTTGAACTTCCGCAAGAAAGACATCCCCGCCCCGGCGGCCCCCTCGGCTGAGGTCGAAGCCCTGTTGAAGGATTACTCCATCGAGGTGATGCCCCGCACCGCCGAGAAGGTGGAAGATTTCCGCGCCTTGTTGCCCGAAGGCACCCGCGTCTATATTGCCCATATTGATGGCACCCCGATCGAGGAGATGGTCGCCACCGCCGCTCGGCTGAATGCCGATGGCTTTGAGGTCATGCCGCATTTCCCCGCCCGCATCATCAAAGACCGCGCCACGCTGGCCGATTGGATCGCGCGCTATCAGGGCGAGGCTGATGTGCGGCAAGCCCTGCTGCTGGCGGGCGGTGTGACCACCCCGGTCGGGGATTTCAGCGACAGCATGCAGCTGATGGAAACCGGGCTCTTCGATCAGGCCGGATTTACACGGTTGCATGTTGCCGGCCACCCCGAGGGCAACCGCGATATTGACGTCGATGGCGGACGGCTCAAGGTCGACGCCGCGCTCAAATGGAAGAATGATTTCCAAAGCCGCACCGATGCGCAGATGGCCATTGCCACGCAATTTGCCTTTGAGGCGCAGCCGATCATCGAATGGGCCGACAGTCTCAAGGCCGCGGGCATCACCCTGCCCATTCACATCGGCATTGCCGGCCCTGCGAAGCTGCAGACGCTGATCAAATTCGCCATCGCCTGCGGTGTCGGCCCCTCGCTCAAAGTGCTGCAAAAGCGCGCGATGGATGTGACCAAGCTGCTGTTGCCCTATGAGCCCGCAGACGTGATCACCGATCTGGCCGCGCATAAAGCGGCGCACCCCGATTTCAACATCACCCATGTGCATGTCTTCCCGCTGGGCGGGATCAAGACCAGTGCCACATGGGTCCAAGAGAACGGCGGCGCCTCTGGGGTGCCCGCCGACGCAGCCTAAAGGACCAAACTACATGACCAGAACCGTCATCGAATCCAAGACCAAGACCGCCGTGATCGGCTTTGAAGAGCCCTTCTGCGTCATCGGTGAGCGGATCAACCCCACGGGCCGCAAGATCCTGAGCCAGGAATTGGAGCAAGGCGATTTCTCCCGCGTGGAGGCCGACGCCATCGCGCAGGTCGCCGCCGGGGCCACGGTGCTGGATGTGAACTCGGGCGCGGTGTTCTCCAATAAAATGGCCGAAGATCCGCGCTATGCCGACAATAACTTTGTCGAGCCAATGTTGATGCCGGAGCTGATCAAAGTGGTGCAAAACGCCGTTGACGTGCCGATCTGTATCGACAGTTCGGTCCCCGGCGCGCTGGAAGCGGGTCTGCAAGCCTGTGAAGGCCGCCCGCTCCTGAACTCGGTCACCGGCGAAGAGGAACGGCTCGAAGTCGTGCTGCCGCTGGTCAAGAAATACAATGTGCCGGTCGTGGCGATCTCCAACGACGATACCGGCATTTCCGAAGACCCGGATGTGCGCTTTGCCGTGGCGAAAAAGATCGTCGAACGCGCCGCTGACTTTGGCATTCCGGCCCATGACATCGTGGTCGATCCGCTGGTCATGCCGATTGGCGCCATGGCAACGGCGGGGCATCAGGTCTTTACCCTCGTGCGCCGTCTGCGCGAGGAACTGGGGGTGAACACCACCTGCGGCGCGTCGAACATCTCCTTTGGCCTGCCCAACCGGCACGGCATCAACAACGCCTTCCTGCCGATGGCAATGGGCGCGGGCATGACCAGCGCGATCATGAACCCGGTGGCGGTCCCGGTAAGCCAGACCAAGATTGCCGAGAAAAAGACCGAAGTGGCCGCGCTTGGGCTGGTGCTGCCCGAAGACATGGACGACGAGACTTTCGTGCAGCTCTTTGGCATGGGCTCGACCAAACCCCGTCCCGGCAAGGAGATGGAGGCGATCCGCGCCGCCAATTTCCTCTTTGACCGCGACCCGCATGGCACCGAATGGATCAAGTTCAACAAGGTCGCGCCCAAAGCAGGCCAAGAAGGCCGAGGCCGCGCAGGCCGCAGCGGCGGGCGCCGCCGCCGCTAACCGATTGATCATGCGTTAATGGAAGACCCCGCAGCAGCCGCTTGCGGGGTCTTTTGCTATGGTGCAGGGGGTTATCCCATCAGCGCCGCGACGCGACAGCCCCATCACGCTTTGGCGCCCCGCATGGCGATGCAACGATGTCCCACGCGGCCATGTCTCATCCTGGGCTTACGTCAGCAGAAAAAAGAGAAATGGCGGACCCTAGAGGATTCGAACCTCTGGCCTCTGCCTTCGGAGGGCAGCGCTCTATCCAGCTGAGCTAAGGGTCCACTGAGGGGCGGTATAAACAGCCCGCGCGCGGCCTGCAATGGGAAATCAAGCGGCGCGCGGCGCGAAAATCGGATCAGGCGAAAAGATCATGGGCCAGTTCCAACGCGTCGACCAACACGTCCACCTCGGCGCGGGTGTTATACATGCCAAATGACGCTCGGCAGGTGGCAGAAACCCCAAGCCGGTCCATCAGCGGCCCCGCGCAGTGATGCCCTGCCCGCACCGCCACGCCCTTTTTATCAAGGATGGTGGAGATGTCATGGGGATGGGCGGCGCCATCAAGGGTGAAGCTAAAGATCGCTGCTTTGTCAGGCGTCGTCCCCTGAAGGTTCAGCCAGTTCAACCCGCCCAGACGGGAGACCGCATAGTCGCGCAGATCGTCCTCATGGGCGGCAATATTGGCCAGACCGAGCTCCATCATATATTCCAGCGCCACCCCAAGCCCGATTGTCGCGACAATGCCGGGCGTGCCCGCTTCGAACATCATCGGCGGATCGTTGTAGGTGATGCCCTCTTTGGTGACCTCGCGAATCATATCGCCGCCCCCGATAAAGGGGCGCATCTCGGCCATCCGCTCGGATTTGATATAGATCGCGCCGGAACCGGAGGGACCGTAGAGCTTATGCCCGGTGACCGCATAGAAGTCGCAGCCGAGATCCTGCACATCCACCGGCATATGCACGGCGGCCTGCGATCCGTCGACGAGCACCGGCACGCCGCGCTCATGCGCGGCACGGGTGATGGATTTTACATCAACTTTCGTCCCCAAGACATTGGAAAGATGAGAGATTGCCACAAGCTTGGTCTTTGGCCCGATGGCATCAATCACCGCCTGAGGGTCAAGCGCGCCCGCCTCATCCACATCGACCCATTTCAGCACGACACCCTGGCGCTCGCGCAGGAAATGCCAGGGCACGATATTGGCGTGATGTTCCATGACCGAGAGGATGATCTCATCTCCGGCCTCCATACGGGGCATCGCCCAGCCATAGGCGACCGTATTGATCCCCATAGTGGCACCGGTGTTGAGGACGATTTCATCCTCCGACCCGGCGTTCAGAAACCGGGCAACCGTGCCGCGAACGGATTCATACTTATCCGTCGCTAGATTAGAAAGGTAGTGTAAACCCCTGTGAACATTCGCATATTCAGATGCATAGCCCTGTGTCACCGCGTCAATAACGACCTGAGGCTTCTGCGCCGAGGCCCCGTTGTCGAGATAGACCAGCGGCTTGCCATTCACCTCTCGCGCGAGGATCGGAAACTGAGCGCGGACGGCTTCGACGTCAAACATGACTTAAACTCCTTGGGCGGTCAGCCCGATCAATGACAGCAGGAAACCAAGGCCCAGCACAACCCCAAGCGCCGCCCCGGCGAGCACCGCCGCCGCATGAAACAGCCCCGGCAGAGCGAGGATTTCAGCCACGAAGTTCAGCAATATCCACAGCCCCCAAAGGGTCACGACCAATGAGGCCAGCAGCGCCAGAGGCGGCAGGACAAAGGTCAGAACAAGCACGCCGATCTGGGCCACCAGCCGCAGGAATTGCAGCCAGACCACAGAGGCCAGCAAAGGGGCGACCCGACCCTGCCCGCCCATGGCGCGGCCCACCCAGTAAAGCGCGTGAACATAGAGAACCATGAGCCCCGCCAGCAGAACAAAAAGCGCCAGCGGCATCTGAAAATAGCCCGGCAAGGCCATCGCCGGCGGCGCCAGTACAAAGGTCGCCGATATGACGAGCGCATTCAGGGCCGCAATCAGCGCCACGCCCATCCACAGCACATTCCGCTCAAGCGGCATTCCGGCGATCATCGCCGCCGCCGCGCGGGGGTTGCGCAGGGTCGTCTGTGCGAGCGGCATGAGGGAATTTAGCATCCGCTAAGCCCTCAGCGCCGCGTAAAGGCCAGACAGCCAAAACCAGAAAAACACCGCCAGCCAGACGGCACCGACAATCTGGGCCTGCAGCCCCGGCCCGATAAAGCCAAGCGCGAGCCCCAAGAGCAAAAGCAGCGGCGAAGAGGCCAAGAGGGACCAAACCAGCGTCAACCGCACCGCATAGCCGCTGATCCGCTGTCCTGAGACACGGCTCACGCCCCAGACCATGGCGGCAAGGGCATAGAGCAGCATTGGCATGACGAATATCCAGAAAAACGCCGACCAATACTGCCGCACAGACAAGGGTCCGTCCGGATCAAAATGCGCCGCGCGCGCCTGATAGGGCGAGAGCGCCACAAAGATCAGCAGCCCCGCCATCAACGCGAACATCAGTACACGCACTTCGTTGCGGCCCTGGGCAAGCAGCCCCGACATGACTTTGCCGGGGCCACGATAGGTCGCCACAATATCGCTGGTGACAGCCATCAGGCGCTACGACGCTCCAGCCAAGAGCTGAGACGCCCGATGATCTCTTCGCGCAGGCTCCCGGACTCGATTTCCTCCACAGCTTCGGCGAGGAAGGCAAGCGTCAGCAGATCGGTCGCCTCGGCATGGGACACCCCGCGCGCGCGCAGGTAGAACAGCGCCTCTTCGTCGATCGCGCCAGAGGTCGAGCCATGCGAACAGGCCACGTCATCGGCGTAGATCTCAAGCTCGGGCTTGGCGAGGAACTGGCTGTCGCCATCCAGCAGCAGCGATTGGCTGATCTGATAGCCGTCAGTCTTCTGGGCGCCCTCTTTGACAAGGATCTTGCCCTGAAACACGCCGGTTGCCCCGTTGCGCAGCACCTTCTTATAGACCTGCCGGCTTTCGCAATTCACCGCGTCATGGGTGATGAAAACCGTGTCGTCATGATGGAAATCACCATCGCCGACCGAGGCCCCTGCCACATGGGCCGAGGCATCATCGCCCGTCAGCTCGATCACACATTCGTTGCGTGTCATCGCGCCGTTTACGGTGACGGTGAAGCTTTTCAGCAGCGACTCCGTGCCCAAACGGGTGAAGAGATGCGTCGCCGCCCGGCGCTCGTGATCCCGGCCCTGAGCGCGGACGTGGTGGAACCGCGCTGTGTCGGCCACATCGACTTCCATGACCGTGTTAAAGCGCGCCGCCGCCGGGCCGTTCTCCAGCAGGGTGATTTCGGCGTCCGCGTCCAGCTTGACGATATGGTGCAACATCGCGTCAGAAGTCTCTGATTTATGTTTGTAAATCAGATTGACCGGCTTGCTCGGACGGCCTGTGACATGGATCAAGACACCATCCGTGGCAAAGGCGGTGTTCAAGGCCGCGAGCGGGCGTTGCACCGGCGTTTGGCCCTTCTTTTCAAGCGCGCCATAGAGATCACGCGCCCAGTGCAGATCGCTCTGCGCCGCGGCGAGCCGCTCAATCTTCACACCTTCGAGCGACAGATCATCCGAGGCTTCCGCGTCGAATTCACCGTCGACAAAGACGATGCGCAGACGGTCGATCCCATCGAACATCGGCGCATCGCCATGTTCAAAAATCGCAGCCGGCACCGGCTCGGCCTGTGTCAGCGTGTCGGGGCGGGTGAACTTCCAGTATTCATCCCGGCGCTGCGGCAGGCCCATCGCGCGGACCCGCGCCAGCGCATCCTCGCGGGCGGCCTGTGTCCAGCCCCCCTGCGGCATGCTCAGGCCAGAGATCATCGCCTCGGTTGCGGTTTCTTGGAGGTTTGCCTGGGCCATTACGCCACCTCGGCGAGAATATCAGCGTAACCGTTATGTTCGACTTCCAGCGCCAGCTCTGGGCCGCCGGTCTTGATGATGCGGCCGTCGGACATGATATGCACAACATCCGGTTTGATGTGGTCGAGCAGACGCTGGTAGTGGGTGATCACAAGGAAACCCCGGCCCTCGCTGCGCAGCGCGTTCACACCTTCGGCGACCAGTTTCATCGCATCGACATCAAGACCCGAGTCGGTCTCGTCCAAGATGCACATCTTTGGCTCCAGCATGGCCATCTGCAGGATTTCGTTGCGCTTTTTCTCACCGCCGGAGAAGCCCATGTTGACCGGGCGTTTCAGCATTTCGGCGTCGATCTTGAGGTCTTTCGCCTTGGCACGGATTTCCTTGAGGAAGTCAGAGGCCGACATTTCCTCTTCGCCGCGCGCCTTGCGCTGTGCGTTCACCGCGGTGCGCAGGAAGGTCATATTGCCGACCCCGGGGATTTCCACCGGATATTGGAAGGCAAGGAAAAGGCCCGCCGCGGCGCGCTCTTCCGGCTCCAGTTCAAGGATGTCTTCGCCTTCGAGCGTGGCGGAGCCATCGGTGACTTCATAGCCATCTTTACCCGAGAGCACATAGCTCAGCGTGGATTTGCCCGAGCCGTTCGGCCCCATGATCGCATGGACCTTACCGGCTTCGACTTCCAGATCGACGCCTTTGAGGATCTGCTTGTCCTCTTCTTCCAGTTTCACATGCAGGTTCTTGATGCTCAGCATTTCGGTCTCCTTCTGGCGCGCGTTCGCGCCGCAATAGCGTTATTTGGTTTTCCGTCAGGGACTTGCCCTGCGTTGTTAAAGTCATCTCAGGCGTGGACGGGCGCGATTTGCGCCCGGTCGATCACCCGACGGAGCCTTCCAGCGAGATCGCCACAAGCGCCTGCGCTTCCATGGCGAATTCCATCGGCAGCGCTTGCAGAACGTCTTTACAGAAACCGTTCACAACCAGCGCCACGGCCTCTTCCTCATCCATCCCGCGCGAGCGGCAGTAGAACATCTGATCGTCATCCACCTTGGAGGTGGTCGCCTCATGCTCCACCCGGCTCGAGTTGTTCTTGACCTCGATGTAAGGCACCGTATGCGCCCCGCATTCCGAGCCGATCAACAGGCTGTCGCACTGGGTATAGTTGCGCGATTCCTTGGCCTTGGGGTGCATCGACACCAGACCGCGATAGGTGTTCTGCGCCTTACCGGCGGAGATGCCTTTGGACACGATGCGCGACTTGGTGCGCTTGCCCAAATGGACCATCTTGGTGCCGGTGTCGGCCTGCTGCATGTTGTTGGCGATGGCGATGGAGTAGAACTCGCCCTGGCTGTCGTCGCCGCGCAGGATGCAAGACGGGTATTTCCAGGTCACGGCAGAGCCGGTCTCGACCTGTGTCCACATCACTTTGGCCCGGTCGCCCCGGCAGTCGGCCCGTTTGGTCACGAAGTTATAGATGCCGCCCTTGCCGTCTTCATCCCCGGGATACCAGTTCTGAACGGTGGAATATTTCACCTCGGCGTCTTCCTCGACGATGATTTCGACCACCGCGGCGTGCAGCTGGCTCTCGTCGCGCTGCGGCGCGGTGCAGCCTTCGAGGTAGCTGACGTAGGAGCCTTTGTCGGCGATGATCAGCGTGCGCTCGAACTGGCCGGTGTTCTCCGCGTTGATGCGGAAATAGGTCGAGAGTTCCATCGGGCAGCGCACACCCGGCGGCACATAGACGAAGGAGCCATCGGAGAAGACAGCGGAGTTCAGCGTGGCATAGAAGTTATCCGACACCGGCACCACGGTCCCGAGGTATTTGCGCACCAGTTCGGGATACTCGCGGATCGCCTCGGAGATCGAACAGAAGATCACGCCGGCTTTCTTCAGCTCTTCCTGGAAGGTCGTGCCAACAGAAACGGAATCGAAGACCGCGTCGACGGCCACTTTCCGGCCCTCGGCAGGAATGTCTTCCGCGCCTTCGACACCGGCGAGAACCATCTGCTCTTTCAGCGGGATACCGAGCTTTTCGTAGGTGGCCAGCAGCTTCGGGTCCACCTCATCGAGCGATTTGGGCTTTTCCACCATGCTCTTGGGGCGGGCGTAGTAATACTGGTCCTGAAAATCAATCTCAGGATAGTCGACCATGGCCCAGTCGGGCTCTTTCTTGGTCAACCAACGATCATAGGCGGCAAGACGCCATTCGGTCATCCACTCCGGCTCTTCGTTCTTTTCCGAGATCAGACGCACGATGTCCGGCGTCAGCCCTTTCGGGGCATATTCCATCTCGATGTCGGTGGACCAACCGTATTTGTATTTGCCGCCGACTTCGCGCACGGCATCCACGGTCTCCTGATCGACGCCTTCCTTGACGCCATCATTCTCTTTCAGGGTCACATTATCCAAGGTCTCGTTCCTTTCCGTGGGGGCGCTTAGGCAGCCCGCGTTTCGTGCTTTTTCATTTTTGCGGTCCAGTTCGTCGCGAACCGCAAGACATCATCCCGGGTGGTGTTCAGGCCCAGCGACACCCGGATCGCGCTGGCGGCCTGTGTTTCATCAAAGCCCATGGCGCGCAACACAGCACTGGCGCGCACCTTGCCGCTGGAGCAGGCGGAACCGGCTGAAATCGCAAAGCCGGCAAGGTCCATCTGCATCACTTGGGTCTCGCCCTTCCAGCCCGGCGCGATGATGCAAGAGGTATTCGGCAAGCGCGGTGCAGCTTTCCCTACAAAAATAGTCAGCTTTGCCGCATCCGCAAGGGCTGTTTCCAGTAAATCACGGTGCTCGGCGACTTCTTCCCAACGGCCCGCAGCCACATCCGCCGCCGCGGATTCTGCCGCCGCGCCGAAACCCGCGATGCCGGGGATATTCTCAGTGCCAGAGCGCCGCCCCATCTCCTGCCCGCCGCCGCGCAGCAGCGCTTGCACATCGATGCCGCGTTTGACGACCAGCGCGCCGATGCCTTTCGGCCCGCCTAGTTTATGGGCAGAGACAAGAATGAAATCCGCGCCCGAGGTGGCCATCTTGAACTTGGTCTTGCCAAGCGCCTGCACCGCGTCGACCAGCACGTAAGGCGAAGTCTCCATTGCCCAGCACTGCTGCGCCAGCGGCATGGTCTGTTGCAATACGCCGGTCTCGCTATTGGCCGCCTGCAAGGCCACTACATCGGCGCCCTGCGCGGCCCTCAGATCACCGTCCCAAAGGCCATTGGCATCGACACCCAAGCGATCCGCCTGCCCCCATGACAACACCGCGTCATGCTCGACAGCCGAGGTGACAACCCGCGCGCCCATCGATGCCGCCAGCGCTGCCGCTTCGGTAGCGCCAGAGGTAAAGATCACATCCACCGGATCGCAGCCCGCCAAAGCCGCCACCTGCCCCCGCGCGCGTTCCACCACAGCCTTCGCCGCGCGGCCCTCGCCATGCACCGAAGACGGGTTGCCCGGCAGGTCCATCGCCGCGATCATCGCCTCGCGGGCCTCGGCCCGGAGCGGGGTCGTGGCGTTATGATCGAGATAGGTTCTCACGGCTCGTCCACCACGGCAAAGAGGTTCGGCACCGCCGGACAGGGGGCCAACTCATTCTCGACCACATCCGACAGGCGGGTCTGGTGCAGGAACACATAGACATGCGCGCTCAGCCCCTGCCACAGCCGGTTGGTCAGCGACTGCGCACGGCTGCCCGAGAGCCCACCCGAGGCGCCCGCGCCCTTGTGCATCGCATCCACCGTTTCATCCACGGCGGCCAGGACATCCACGACGCGAATGTCGGTCGCAGGCCGCGCCAGACGGTAGCCGCCGCCCGGCCCCCGCACGGAACGCACCAGCTCGGCCCGGCGCAGTTTGACAAAGAGCTGCTCCAGATAGGGCAAGGACACCGACTGCCGCTCCGCGATATCGCCCAGCGACACCAGCGCGCCTTCGGGCTGTAAGGCAATATCGGCCAAAGCGACCATCGCATAGCGCCCTTTGGTTGACAGCTTCATCGTCCTACCCCTCACCGCCACGCCATTTGATTGACGCGGGCGGCTTAAATGCATAAGTCCAAAGACTGATCCCCACGGAAGCGTGCGGAACCAGATTTAGAACCGTTCTAAGGTGGCCTAGCGAATTCGTCAACTATTCGCGGCGATCTTTGAACCCCCAGACAGGGACACCCATGCCCGAGGTTATTTTTCCCGGACCAGAAGGCCGCCTTGAAGGCCGCTACCACCCTCAAAAAGAACGCGACGCGCCGATTGCCATCGTGCTGCATCCGCACCCGCAGTTCGGCGGGACGATGAATCACAAGGTCGTCTATAACCTGCATTATGCCTTCTACAACATGGGTTTCACCGTGTTGCGCTTTAACTTCCGCGGCGTGGGCCGTAGCCAGGGCGAGTATGATCAGGGCATCGGCGAGCTCTCCGATGCGGCCTCCGCGCTCGATTACCTGCAATCGATGAACAACAACTCCAAACATTGCTGGGTTGCGGGTTTCTCCTTTGGCGCCTGGATCGGCATGCAATTGCTGATGCGCCGGCCCGAGATCACCGGCTTCATCTCGGTCTCGCCGCCGGCGAATATGTATGACTTCTCCTTCCTCGCGCCCTGCCCGGCTTCCGGTCTGGTGATCAACGGCACCGCGGACCGTGTGGCGCCCCCTGCCGATACCACCAATCTGGTCGGCAAGCTGCATGAGCAAAAGGGCATCACCATCACCCATAAGGAAGTCGAGGGCGCGGGCCACTTCTTTGAAGAGCCGCATATGGACACGCTGATTTCCTCCACCACGGACTATGTGAAGCGGCGCCTGACGGAATCCACCCGCTAATGGCGGATCAGGTCGTCACCGAACTGGCCAATAAACTGGCCGAAGACTGTCTCGCCGTTCAGGCCGAGACCGGGGACGACCGGCTGTTTGTGCAGGTTGGCGAGGTGCTCGGCGCCTCGTCGCAGACCCTTGAAGAAGCCTTTTTGACCGCGATCCGCACCCGTATGGCCAATGACAAGGCCCGGGCCTTTCTGGCTGCCAAAGTCAGAGAGCACCGCGCCAAGGGCGGCGCATGACCGCGCGGCTCGACCAGCAGATCGCCTTTCTCAATGAGGCCGATAAGCTCAAGTCCGTGCTGCGCGGCACCACGCTTTGCGACGCCAGCCGGGCCGAGAACTCCGCCGAACATTCCTGGCATCTGACGCTCTATGCGCTGGTGCTGGCCGATCAGGCCGGGCCGGAGGTGGAGATCAACCGCGTCATCAAGATGTTGATCCTGCATGATCTTGTCGAGATCGATGCGGGCGACAATCCGATCTTTGGCGACTATGATGCCGCCGCAATGGAAGCACAGGAACAGCTGGCCGCCGACCGGATCTTTGGCCTGCTGCCCGCCGATCTGCGCGATGAGCTGCGCGGCATCTGGGAAGAATTCGAGGCCGCCGAAAGCCCCTCGGCCCGCTTTGCCAAATCGCTCGACCGGTTCCAGCCGCCGATGCAGAACCTTGCCTCGGGCGGTGGCAGCTGGACCGATTACAACGTGTCAGAGGCGCAGATCGAAGAGAAGGTCGGCCGCAAGATCGCCCTCGGCGCCCCGGCCCTCTGGGCCTATGCCCGCGCCCGGATCAGCGCCTTTTTCGCCGGGGCCGCCTGAGGGCAGATTTCGGCATACCATTGTATACGATCTTCCCCTTTAGCCCGAAATAGGCTAAAGCCCGGCCAAACGCAGCCTCAGCCAAAGGACCTCGCCATGTCGAAGATTAAGGTAGAAAACCCCATCGTCGAACTTGACGGCGATGAAATGACCCGGATCATCTGGGATTTCATCAAGAAAAAGCTGATCACCCCCTATCTTGATCTGGACCTGAAATACTACGACCTTGGCATCGAAGCCCGCGACGAGACCGATGACCAGATCACCGTCGATGCGGCCGAAGCGATCAAGAAATATGGCGTCGGCGTCAAATGCGCGACCATCACGCCGGATGAGGCGCGGGTCGAAGAGTTCGGCCTCAAGCGGATGTACCGCAGCCCCAATGGCACGATCCGCAACATCCTGGGCGGCGTGATCTTCCGCGAGCCGATCATCTGCAAAAACGTGCCGCGCCTCGTGCCCGGCTGGACCCAGCCCATCGTTGTGGGGCGCCATGCCTTTGGCGACCAATACCGCGCCACCGATTTCCGTTTTCCGGGCAAGGGCAAGCTGACGATCAAATTTGTCGGCGAAGACGGCGAGACCATCGAGAAAGAGGTGTTCGACGCCCCTTCTGCCGGTGTCACCATGGCGATGTATAACCTTGACGATTCGATCCGCGATTTCGCCCGGGCGTCGTTCAACTACGGGCTGATGCGCGGCTGGCCGGTCTATCTTTCGACCAAGAACACCATCCTGAAAGCCTATGATGGGCGCTTCAAAGACATCTTCCAAGAGGTCTATGACGCCGAGTTCGCCGATGCCTTCAAGAAAAAGGACATCTGGTATGAGCACCGGCTGATCGACGACATGGTCGCCTCGGCGATGAAATGGTCGGGCGGCTATGTCTGGGCCTGCAAGAACTACGATGGCGATGTGCAGTCCGACACGGTGGCGCAGGGCTTTGGCTCGCTGGGCTTGATGACCAGCCTGCTGATGACCCCCGATGGCAAGACCGTGGAGGCAGAAGCCGCCCATGGCACCGTGACGCGCCACTACCGGCAACATCAGAAGGGCGAGGAAACCTCGACCAACTCGATCGCCTCGATCTATGCTTGGACCGGCGGGCTGAAGCACCGGGGCAAGCTGGATGAGAACAGCGCATTGGTGAACTTCGCCGAGACCTTGGAGAAGGTTGTCGTGGAAACCGTGGAGGCGGGTTATATGACCAAAGACCTCGCGCTCCTGGTCGGCCCGGATCAGGGCTGGCTGACGACGATGGGCTTCCTTGAGAAGGTTGATGAAAACCTGAGCAAGGCGCTTCAGGGCTAAAGCTCAACAACTCGATCCACGCGGGCCGCTTTGAATGCGGCCCCTTTTGCGGTCTCGATTACCATCCCAGCCCGGAATCAAGCCGCAGGCGCCGGGCCATCGCCTACCCGTCCCCACGGGGAGGCGTTGGCCCTCGTAGCTTACTGGCCCCGATTGTGCGTCCGCGCGTAAAGCTTGGCGATAATCCCGCTCGCGGTCTTCTCGAACAAACATGGGATCAGCGCATGCACCAGCGCCGCCCCCGCCGCAGCAAAGAGCAGGCCGGAAAACTTCAGTGCAAAACCCATATGCTGAAAAAACGACTCATCGACCTTGGCCGGATGGTCGAGAAAGATGCGCGCGATCATAGAGAACTCCTGTGATTTGCTTTGCATCAGCCTATCGCATGCGCCCTGTGACGTTTTCTCAAATCCTTGCGCGGTTTCACTTGCTCTTGGGAAATCTTCCCGCCAAATTGCGCGAATGACAACGCTTGATGAGATTGACCGCCGCATTCTGGTGGAACTGCAACGCGACGCCGGGCAATCGCTCGAAGCGCTCGGTGCGGCGGTGAACCTGTCGCGCAACGCCTGCTGGCGGCGCATCCGCGCGCTGGAGACGGCGGGCATCATCAAAGGCCGGGTCACCCTGCTGGACGCCGCCAAACTGGGCCTCGGCCTCAGTGTCTTTATCCAAGTGCGCACCAATGCCCATGCCCCCGACTGGCTCGAAAAATTCTCCAAAGCCACCGCCGCCATGCCGGAAATCCTTGGCGTCTACCGGATGACCGGCGATCTGGACTATTTGATCCGCGCGCGGGTTGCGGATATGGCGGGCTACGATCAATTGTATCAGGATCTCATTCGCAAAGTGCCGCTCTCGGATGTCTCGGCCAGTTTTGTGATGGAAGAGATCAAGGAAACCACGCAACTGCCCCTCTGAAAAAGGCGTCACCCCATGCATTACCTGTGGCTGTTCATCGCAGTGATCGCGGAAACCCTTGGCACGACCGCTGTTCAGGCCTCACAGCAGTTCACCCGGCTCTGGCCCTCCGTGGCGGTGCTGGTTTTCTATGTGATCTCTTTCTACTGCATGTCGCTGACGCTCCGGGTCATGCCGGTGGGGGTGGTCTATGCGCTTTGGGCCGGGCTCGGCATCGTCTTTATCGCGGTGATCGGCTTTCTGCTCTTTGGCCAGAGGCTCGACGCGCCGGCGCTTTTGGGGATCGCCTTTATCATCTGCGGCATCCTGATCATCCATCTGTTTTCCAAAACCAGCCCGCATTAAACCGGCAGTTGTGCGCCGATGGCGGGCGCTGACAGGGCGCAGTTTTCATTAGGGCTAGCAATTAACGCCGCGGCGCGTTATTGGCGGCGCAATCTCTCGTGCGGCCCTTGGCCTGCGCGCCACTCCCCAATCCAAAGGCTTACTTAATGGATCTGCGCAACATCGCAATTATCGCCCACGTTGACCACGGCAAAACCACGCTGGTAGACGAGCTTCTAAAGCAATCCGGCACCTACCGTGAGAACCAGGCCACGACTGAGCGTGCCATGGACAGCAACGATCTGGAGCGCGAGCGCGGGATCACCATCTTTGCCAAGCCGACATCGGTTGTGTGGAAAGATACCCGTATCAACATCGTCGACACCCCCGGCCACGCCGACTTTGGCGGCGAGGTGGAGCGCATCCTGTCGATGGTCGACGGTGTGGTCCTTCTGGTGGACGCGGCCGAAGGCCCGATGCCCCAGACCAAATTCGTGACGTCCAAGGCGCTGAAACTAGGCCTGCGCCCAATCGTTGTCGTCAACAAGGTCGACAAGCCCGATGGCGAGCCGGACCGCGCGCTTGATGAATGTTTCGACCTTTTCGCCAGCCTCGATGCCAGCGAAGAACAGCTTGATTTCCCCGCCATGTATGCCTCGGGCCGCTCCGGCTGGGCCGACCACACGCTCGATGGCAAGCGCGACGGTCTTGACGCTCTGTTCGACCTGATCCTTGAACATGTGCCCGCGCCCAAGCAGATCGAAAACGCCGATAAGCCGTTCACCATGCTGGCCACCACCTTGGGCGGTGACCCGTTCTTGGGCCGCCTGCTGACCGGTCGTGTGGAAACCGGCACGCTGAAAGCGGGCCAGACGGTCAAGGCAATGTCGCGCGACGGCACGCAGATCGAAAACTTCCGCTGCACCAAGATCCTCGCCTTCCGCGGGCTGGAGCAGACCGCCATTGATCTGGCCGAAGCCGGTGACATCGTCTCCATCGCGGGCATGACCAAGGCAACCGTGGCCGACACGCTGGCCGATCCTTCCGTCAATGAGGCGATCCCGGCCCAGCCGATCGACCCGCCCACCATCACCGTGACCTTTGGCATCAACGACAGCCCGCTGGCGGGCCGGGACGGTAAGAAAGTGCAGTCCCGCGTGATCCGTGAACGTTTGATGAAAGAAGCCGAATCCAACGTCGCGATCAAAATCTCCGACACGCCGGGCGGTGAGGCCTTTGAAGTCGCTGGCCGTGGCGAATTGCAGATGGGCGTTCTGATCGAAAACATGCGCCGCGAAGGGTTCGAACTATCGATCTCCCGCCCGCAGGTGCTGTTTCAGGATATCGACGGCGTGCGCCACGAGCCCATCGAAGAGGCCACCATTGACGTGGACGACGAATACTCCGGCGCGGTGATCGAGAAAATCACCGGCACCCGCAAGGGCGAGCTGGTCGAGATGAAACCCGCCGGTGCCGGCAAGACCCGGATCATCGCCCATGTGCCGTCGCGCGGGCTGATCGGCTATCACGGCGAATTCCTGACCGACACCCGCGGCACCGGCGTTATCAACCGGGTCTTCCATTCCTGGGCGCCGCACAAAGGGCCGATTCCGGGCCGCCGCGCGGGCGTTCTGATCTCCATGGAAAACGGCAGTTCGGTGGCATTCGCCCTGTGGAACCTCGAAGAGCGTGGCAAGATGATGATCGGTGCGCAGGCTGACGTCTATACAGGCATGATCATCGGCGAGCATTCCCGCGAGAACGACCTCGAAGTGAACCCGCTGAAGGGCAAGAAGCTCACCAACGTTCGCGCCTCCGGCACCGACGAAGCAGTGCGGCTGACCACGCCGATGACGCTGAGCCTTGAAGAAGCGATTGCCTATATCGACGATGATGAGCTGGTCGAAGTGACCCCCAACGCGATCCGTCTGCGCAAGCGTTTCCTTGATCCGCATGAGCGCAAGCGCATGGCCAAAGCGGGCTAAACAACCGCGCTAACGACAAAAACGGCAGCGCGTCCAAAGGATGCGCTGCCGTTTTCATGTCTGACACGGGGCCCTGCTCTCAGGTATCGCTTGGCTCTTGGTCAATATGCCCGCGTTTGGCCAGGCTGCGGGCCGCCACCAGACAAAGCACCGCCCAAGCGCCCCCGGCCAACCAGCCCGCCGCCACATCGGTCGGCCAATGCACGCCCATATAGACCCGGCTGACCCCCACAAGAAGCGTCAGCAACACGGCCACGGCCAGCGTATAGACCTTGAGCGCCCAGCGGTTCTGCGCCCGCGCCACCAGGGCGCCAAGCGTGAGATAGGCTACCGCCGCCATCATCGAATGCCCCGAGGGAAAGCTCGCCGTATGCACCAGCGACCCATGCGGAACGAGGTCCGGGCGCGGACGGTCAAAGAACTCCTTGGCAATGCTGCTCAGCACAATGCCCCCGCCAACGGTCGCAAGAATATAAAGCGCGGTGGACCAGCGCCGTTGCAGCAGGAAAAAGAGCGAGACCACCACCGTGGTCAGCACCAACACCGCGACCCCGCCCAAGGCCGTCAGATCCCGGCCGATCTCCTCGACCCACCATGGGCCGATCGGGTCCGAAAGATCGCCCGGCGTGCGCAGGAAAAGCAGAATGTCACGGTCAAGGCTGCTGGTGCTGCCCGCGACGACCTCTTCGGTCAGTTCCGCCAAAGTCCAGACTGCGATGATCGATAGCCCCATCAAGGCGAGCGTCGTCACTTCCACATGGCGGCGGCACCAGCGGGCAAAGGCGGATATGCGGTCGAGGTTCATATGGCTCAACCTTAGCGTCGCGGGAAGGTTCCCGCTGGCAAAAGCAAAGCGCCCCGTCTTTCGCTCAGGCGGGGCTGCTGGGTTCACTCATCGGTTTCGACGATCATCAATTCCCGTTCCGACGCCCCGCGCGCATGGTTTAAGGCCGCTTGGTAAGCGTCTGAGTGGTAACATTTTTCCGCCGTTTCAACATCTGGAAAACGGGCCACCACATTGCGCGGGCGCTCCTTGCCCTCAAGCTGCACAAACCGCCCGCCGCGGGCGATGAACTTGCCGCCATGAGCGGCAATCGCCTCGGTCGCCCCGGCGGCGTATTTCTTATAGGCCTCTTCGTCGGTGACGGTGACATGTGCAATCCAAAGTGCGCCCATGGGCCTTATCCTTTCAAAATGTTTTCCGCCGCGGCAATCGCCGCCTGGGCATTCTCTGCCGAAGCACCGCCACCCTGCGCCATGTCAGGCCGACCACCGCCGCCCTTGCCGCCCAGTTCGGCCACCGCCGCTTTCACCATGTCAACCGCCGATAGACGCTCTGTCAAATCCTTGGTAACGCCGCCGGCGACCGCCGCCTTGCCCCCGGTGTCGGCGATCAACAGCACCGCGCCCGAGCCGAGCTTGGCCTTATGCTGATCCACCAGCGCCGGCAGGTCTTTGCCCGTCACGCCGTTGAGCACTTGGCCCACGAAGTTGACGCCATTCACCGCACGCGCTTCTGGCGCCGCGGCGCCGCCCCCGGCCATCGCCAATTCGCGGCGCAACTGGGCGACTTCGTTGGCCAGGTTCCGGCGCTCCTCAAGCAAGGCGCACACCCGCTCCGGCACATCGCTGGTCGAGGTCTTGAGCTCTGCCGCGACCCGGCTCAGCGCCGCTTCCTGTTCGCGCAGCCAGTTCAACGCCTCGGTTCCGGTCAAGGCTTCGATCCGCCGCACGCCGGCACTGCTGGCGCTGTCACCGAGCAGAACGAAGGCGCCGATATCCCCGGTTTGCCGCACATGGGTGCCGCCGCAAAGCTCCAGCGAATAGGTCGATTTATCGCTGCCCTTGCCCGAGCCTTCGAGCTGGCCCATCGACACGACCCGCACCTCGTCGCCGTATTTCTCACCGAAAAGCGCCTGCGCGCCCATGCCGCGGGCGTCGTCCGGCGTCATGATCCGGGTCTCGACCGGGCTGTTCTGGCGGATATAGTCGTTGACCTCGCGCTCAACCTGGCTGAGCTCCTCCTGCGTCAGCCCCTTGGCATGAGAGAAGTCGAAGCGCAGACGGTCATGCGCGTTGAGCGAGCCGCGCTGAGAGACATGTTCGCCAAGCGCATTGCGCAGCGCCTCATGCAGCAAATGGGTCGCGGAGTGATTGGCCCGGATCGCCGTGCGCCGGGCGGAATCCACTTCCAAAACAGCCGTTTGACCGGGTTTGATCTCGCCCTCGACCACATGGCCGAAATGCACAAAGACGCCCGCGGACTTGCGCGTGTCCGTCACGTTGACGCGCCCCGTCGCCGTGCGGATCACGCCCGTGTCGCCCACCTGCCCGCCGCTTTCGGCGTAGAATGGCGTTTGGTTCAGCGCCACCTGCACATCGCTGCTGATGCCCGCGACCTCGACCAGATCGCCGCCCTGCACCAAGGCCACGATCTGCCCTTCGGCGGTTTCAGTGTCATAGCCAAGGAACTCCGTGACGCCGTGCTCGTCCGCCACATTGAACCAGACGGTCGCATCCGCCGCTTCGCCTGAGCCGGCCCAGGCCGCGCGGGCCTTGGCCTTCTGCGCTTCCATCGCGGTGTCGAACCCTTCGGTATCGACCGCCCGGCCCTTCTCGCGCAGCGCATCCTGCGTAAGGTCCAGCGGGAAGCCATAGGTGTCATAAAGCTTGAACGCCGCTTCGCCCGGCAGGGTCGCCCCTTCCGGCAGGCCGCTCAATTCCTCGTCGAGCAGTTTCAGGCCGCGATCAAGCGTCTGGCGGAAACGGGTTTCCTCCAGCAGCAGGGTTTCCCGGATCAGCGATTGCGCCTGACCAAGCTCGGGATAGGCCGCGCCCATCTGCTGCACCAGCGAGGGTACCAGCTGATGCATTAACGGGTCCTTAACGCCGAGCAGATGCGCATGGCGCATGGCGCGCCGCATGATGCGGCGCAGCACATAGCCGCGGCCCTCGTTCGAGGGCATCACCCCATCGGCAATCAAGAACGACGTCGAGCGCAGATGGTCCGCGATCACCCTGTGATGGGTCTTGCCCGGCCCGTCGGGATCGGTCGAAGAGGCATGGGCGCTGGCCTCGATCAGGCTGCGCATCAGGTCGGTGGCGTAATTGTCATTCGTACCTTGCAACAGGGCCGCAACGCGCTCGATTCCCATGCCGGTGTCAATCGACTGGTTCGGCAGAGGCTGGCGCGTGCCATCGGCAAACTGCTCATATTGCATGAAAACGAGGTTCCAGATCTCGACGAAACGGTCGCCATCTTCCTCCGGGCTGCCCGGAGGGCCACCCCAGATGTGATCGCCGTGGTCGTAGAAAATCTCGGTACAAGGGCCGCAGGGCCCGGTCGGACCCGCAGACCAGAAGTTATCATCCGTGGCAATGCGGATGATCCGCTCATCAGGCAGGCCGGTATGGGCCTTCCAGATGTTAACCGCTTCTTCATCGGTGTGGTACACGGTGACCAAAAGCCGGTCGGGGTCGATGCCGAATTCCTTCGTCAGCAGATCCCAGGCAAAGGGGATCGCCTCGGCCTTGAAATAGTCGCCAAAACTGAAGTTGCCCAACATCTCGAAAAACGTGTGGTGCCGCGCGGTATAGCCCACATTGTCGAGGTCATTATGCTTGCCGCCCGCCCGCACACATTTCTGCGCAGAGGCCGCGCGGCTGTAATCGCGTGTCTCGACACCGGTAAAGAGGTTCTTGAACTGAACCATACCCGCGGCGGTGAACATCAGCGTCGGGTCATTGCGCGGCACCAGCGGGCTGGAAGGCACGACCTGATGCCCCTGCGCATCGAAATAATTGAGAAAAGTGGAGCGAATATCGTTCAGCGTCTTCATGGGCGAGGCCTTCCGGGGCAGATTGGGTCGGTCCCAAATACCTCTCAGCCCCGGCGCTGTCCACCGCCGCCGCGCAGGAAAAAGGGACGCAGCCGATGGCCACGCCCCTTTTGCCAAACCGCGTTAACCCCCGCGATCAGGCTTCGAGAATATCCGCATCATCTCCGCCAGTGCCTTCGAAATCCAAGCCATGCGCCGCCCGGATCTTGTCTTCAATCTCAGAGGCCATGGCGGTGTTTTCCTTCAGGAAGTTCTTGGCGTTCTCACGCCCCTGCCCGATCCGCTCATCGCCGTAGCTGAACCACGAGCCGGATTTATCCACCACGCCGGCTTTCACCCCAAGATCGAGCAGTTCGCCCATTTTGGAGATGCCTTCGCCATACATGATGTCGAACTCGACCTGTTTGAAAGGCGGTGCGACCTTGTTTTTGACGATCTTGACCTTTGTGGCATTGCCGACCACCTCATCGCGGTCCTTCAGCGCGCCGATGCGACGAATGTCGAGACGCACCGAAGAGTAGAATTTCAGCGCATTGCCGCCGGTGGTGGTTTCCGGCGAGCCGAACATGACGCCGATCTTCATCCGGATCTGGTTGATGAAAATCACCATACAATTCGAACGGCTGATCGACCCGGTCAGTTTGCGCATGGCTTGGCTCATCAGACGCGCTTGCACGCCGACGTTGCTGTCGCCCATCTCACCTTCGAGTTCGGATTTTGGGGTCAGCGCGGCCACGGAGTCGACAATGACCATGTTCACGGCACCGGAGCGCACGAGAGTATCCGTAATCTCAAGCGCTTGCTCGCCGGTGTCAGGCTGGGAGATCAGCAACTCATCAATGTCCACGCCCAGTTTTTTGGCATATTGCGGGTCAAGCGCATGTTCCGCATCGACAAAGGCGCACACGCCGCCCGCCTTTTGCTGTTCCGCCACACAATGCAGCGTCAAAGTCGTCTTACCGGAGGATTCAGGGCCATAAATCTCGATGATCCGCCCCATCGGCAAACCGCCGATGCCAAGCGCGATATCAAGGCCCAGCGAGCCGGTCGAGCTTGCCCTGATATCCTGGATCGCCCCTTCGGCACCCAGTTTCATAATTGACCCTTTGCCGAACTGACGTTCGATCTGGGCCAGCGCGCTGTCGAGCGCCTTTTGCTTTTCTGCGGTTTTCTTGCTGTCCATTGTCAAAAGATCTGCCGTTGCCATTAGGTTTATCCCTTAGTGTCACAGTGGCGCCCCGGCGGCAATCGCCCGTGCTTTCCCTTGTGCGTTACGCCGCTTATGTTCCTCTAATGTTCCATATGAGGGAAAAGCGAGAACATTTCAATCGATTTGTTTGCAGACCATCTTCCCTCCCCCTTGGTAAAGAAATAGTTTACCCATGAAAGACAAAGGCAATTTATTCTAAGGGCTGGCCGCAGGTGATCGTTTTTTACAAGCAACGGCTGGCGTTTCTGTCAGTCCCCAAAACGGGTACGACAGCCTATGAAAAAGCGCTCGCGCCCCATGCGGATATGATCATTTCCGAGCCGCCGATGCTGAAGCACGCGCCAGTATATCGCTATAACCGCTTCATCCGTCCAATGTTTTCAAAGGTTTGCGACGTGGAGCTGGAGTTGATGGCGGTGATGCGCGAGCCGATTTCCTGGCTGGGCAGCTGGTATCGTTATCGCCGCCGCCCCTTCATGGAGGGCAAGCCGAACAACACATTCGACGTCAGCTTTGATGAGTTTGTCTTGGCCTATATGAAAGGTGACAAGCCGGGGTTCGCGGATGTCGGCAGTCAGCTGAAATTCATGGAGACCCAACCGAATGGGACCGGGATCACCCATTATTTCCGCTATGAGGATCAGCCACGGTTGCAGAGTTTTTTGGAAGAGCGACTTGGCGTGTCCTTGGCGCTGAGCCAAGAGAATGTCTCGCCGCAGATGGCGCTTTGTCTGTCGCCGAATGTGGAAAAACGTTTCCGGCGCAAGTTTGCGGCAGAGTTTGAACTTTACGACTCCATCGCCTGACCGGCGTTATCTCAAGCCCATGCTTACTAATGCAGTTGGTTGTGGACCGTATCGGTCAGGTCGGTGAGCGAGAAAGGCTTTGGCAGAAAGACGGAGTTCGGGATTTTTGCCTGCGCTTCGCCAAAGTTGTCTTCCGCATAGCCGGATACGAAAACCACGCGTACGCCGGGGCGATCTTTCAGGGCCTCGCGTACCCAACTGGGGCCATCCATGCCCGGCATCACCACATCGGTGACAAAAACATCTATGTCGAGGCTTTCATCCTCCAAGGTCTTTAGCGCGGCTTCGGCGGATTCGGCTTCGAGCACGGTATATCCCCGCAACCGCAGCGCGCGGCTGGCAAAGGCGCGCACGGGCGCTTCGTCTTCGACCAAGAGGATCACGCCATCGGCCCGTTCTGCCGGGCCGTTCTGCGCTTTGGAAACGGAGGCACGCGGGCTCGGTGCGGGTTGCACTTCGAGCACCGGGAAGTAGAGGGTGAAAGAGGTGCCCTGCCCCGGCACGCTGTCCACAAAGATGAAGCCGCCAGTTTGCTTAACGATCCCATAGGCGGTCGAGAGGCCCAAACCGGTGCCTTCACCGGTGCGTTTGGTGGTGAAAAAGGGCTCAAACACCTTTTGCAGTTTATCAGGTGCAATTCCGGTGCCATCGTCATTTACCTGTACCGTGACATATTGGCCGGCCGGTACGCTCACCCGGTCGCGTTCCAGCGGTTTTTCCAGCTCGCAAACCTCGGTCACGATACGGATCTCGCCGCCCGCCGGCATCGCGTCGCGCGCGTTGACAACGAGGTTCATCAACACCTGTTCGAGCTGGCGCTTGTCGGCACGGATCGGCGCGAGCACCGGGTCGTGGCTGAGTGTCAGCGTGACCTTCTCCCCCACGAGACGGTTCAGCAGATGGGTCAGGTCTGCCAATGTGTCACGCATATCAAGGGTTTCCGGCCGCAGCGTCTGTTTCCGGGAGAAGGCGAGCAATTGCCCCACCAAAGCGGCGGCGCGGTTGGCGTTTTGGTTTATCTGCACCAGATCGCTATAGTCCGGATCGCCCTGGTCGTGGCGCAGCAAAAGCAGGTCGCAATGACCTGAGATGGCGGTGAGCAGATTGTTGAAATCATGCGCCACGCCCCCGGCCAATTGGCCAATCGCCTGCATTTTCTGGCTTTGTACGAATTGCGCTTCGAGTGATTTCAACTCGGTCGCGTCTTGCAGGACTGCAATCAGCGCGGGCTGCCCCTCTTCGGTCACGCGGTTTAGGGTGACCTGTACGAAGACTTCCCGATCCGTGCGGGTGAGCCGCAGAAATTCGGACTTCTGCGCCAGCCGCCCCGCCAAAGTGTCATCCAGCCAATCGCTGATCGAGCGGCCCAGCCCTTCCATAAGCTGAGAGAGCTGCGTGTCATGCCGCAGCGATACGCCAATGAGCTTTGCGGCCATACGGTTAAACGTCTGCACCGTGCCGTCTGGCCCGACCTTGATGAGGGGAACCGGGAGGTCTTGCAGCGTTTCCCATCCCTGTTCCCCGGCGGGCATCGCTCCTTCGGGCGGGGGCAGAAGGTACAGCGCGCGGCGCCCCGCTCCGGCAGAGACTTCGGCCACCAAGACCTGCATATTCCCCTCGGCACTGGTGATTTCCGCGAGGCTGCCGGGGATGACCGGCATGGCGGTGAACAGCCGATCCAGCGATTTGACCCGCCCGCCTGCAAGGCCGCGCGCCGCGTCGTTCATGTAGAGGATCGCGCCGCTGCGGCCCGCCATCAGCATCGGCAGGCTCACCCCCTCCTGCGCCGCACGCGGCGCTTCACGGGCCGTCACCAGCTCAATTCTCCAGATAAAACAGTCGGTTGACAACTCATGCACCGAGAGCCGCACAGTGCCGTTGCGGGTAATGACCTCTTCCCTGGCGCTGCCGCTGGCGGTGGCACGGGATTGAAGCCTGTATAGAATGCCCACCGGATTGGCGAAACGATCCTTGAGTGCGGCGGCCAGCGTGGCGTTTTCTGACCTGTCAAAGACCGCGGAGGCCGCTTGGTTCTGGCGGATAATCTCGCCATCACCCGTCGTAATGAAACTGGGCGTGCTGTCCTTGGCGATAAAGTCAGCGACACCGGCGGAGACCAGTTTTTCCCGCTTTCCCGCTCGCCGTCGCAGGCCGATCGCAGCGAACGCGGTAACCAGCAAGGTCGCGGCAGAGGCTCCGAGCGCCAAAGCTGCCGTCTGATGCGGCACGACCAGCGCCAGTCCGCCCGCCATTACGGCGAGCAACAAGACAGCGTGCAGCCGCGGCCCCTTTGGCAAAGCCGGGGGCGGCGTGGTCGTGGAATGCTGGACACCTTGCTGCACGTAAGTCCCCCGATAACCGCGAATCGTCTGACCATTACGCGCAATAAGGGTTAAGCAGCCTTTAACCCTGCTCTACATTTGACCCTGTTCGGCTTTGCACGTTTTAGTTGAGTATGGCGGAAATCAGTCGCGCGTCAACTGTGCTGCAAAGAAGCCGTCTCCTTCAGCGGTCACGTCAAAGCGCTGCATTTCCACCACCCGCCAACCGGGGTGGCGGGCAAGGAACGCCTCGACCCGGTCCTCATTTTCCACACGTAGCAAGGAACAGGTGGCATAGGCCAGCACACCTTTTGGCCCAACCAGCGCGGCTGCATCGTCAAGGATATGGTCCTGTATCCGGGTTAATTCATCCAAACGCGTCTGGGTCAGGGTCCATTTCCCCTCTGCCGCGCGCCGCCAGGCGCCGGAGCCGGAACAGGGCGCGTCGCAGAGCACGAGGTCATAGGGGGCCTGCGCCTTTGCTCTGGCGGTATCGGCAAGTGTGATCTCGGCCCCCGCGCGGGCGGCGCGGGGGGGCAGATCGCTCATCCGGCGCGGGTCGATGTCATGGGCGGTGATCCGGCGAGCGGGGTCCATCGCCAGCGCCAAGGCCTTGCCCCCGCCGCCCGCACAATAGTCCAGCACCTGCCCGCCCCCCGGCAGCGCCGCCACGACCGCCTGGCTGGCCGCGTCCTGAAGCTCGACATAGCCCTCTGTAAAGGCCGGGGCGTTTCGCACCCGGCGGGCGCCTTCCGTCACCGTGAGCGCGGTATCGGCAAGGCTGTTCGGCAGCGTCTCGACACCGCTTTCGGCAAGCATCACTTGCGCCTTTGCCACATCAATCTTCGCGGAGTTCACCCGCAAACAGATCGGGGCGCGCGACTGCAACGCGCGCGCGGTGGCCTCGGCCCCTTCGCCCAAGGCGGCGTCGAAATGAGGCAACAGCCAGTCCGGCAGGTTCAGCCGGACGGCGCGGTCCTCTGGTGCCGGCGGGAAGCTTTGTTCTTCAGCCGTCAAGGGCGCCGGCGCATGGCCTTCGCCCGTAAAGAGACTGTCCAGGTCAGCGCCCTGTGCGTGCAACAAGCCGATCATCAAGGCGCGGCCGTCTTCGCCCTGACCAAAATGGGCCGCCGTCCGCCGCTGGCGCATCACGTCAAAGACATGGTCGCGCACCGCGGCACGGTCCTTTGATCCGGCAAACCGGCTTTGCCGCGCCCATCGGGTGAGCGCCTGTTCCGCGGCCAGCCCCTCTGCGATGGCATCCAGAACTTCGATTGCGGCCGATACGCGTGCGCCCGGGGTCATGGCATTTTCCTTAGATCAAGAATGGTGCATCCGGTGGCGAGCAACGGCGCTTTGGGCTGATTTGCCCGTCCGAGACGGCAATAACAAGGGGGCGCGGCCGGCTGACGCCGCGCTTTTCCGCGCCACGGCCATGCCGTCAATCAGATGTGGGTGCCGTCTCCGAGAGCATCAGTACCTCGAAAGTCACGCAGACCCGGTTCGATGTCGGGGCCAGACGGCCGCCGAGCACGCGCCCGTCGAACCCGACCGCGATGGCAGTTTGCCCAAGCGGTTCGGTCAGCAAGACCTCTGTGGCGATATCGTCCAACCCTGCCTCATCGGTCAATCTTACGCCGATCAGGCTGCCCAAGCCTTTGACACTCTCCCCCGACAGCCCCGCAGCCACGGCACATTTCGCGAGACCGTCTTCCAAAATCTCATTGGGCCGAATGGTGGCGAGCGCTGCGTTCGGGCGGTCCACGGCGGCGGTCTGGGTCGGCTGAAACAGGGTAAACTCCGTCTCACGATCCGGTTCACTCTGCATCACCGCGCCTTCGAGCAGCCATACATCGACTTCGCAATCGGCGGATAAGACGGTGGCCTCGGGCAAGAGATGCCCGGCATATCGGCGGCCGTCCGACGCCGCCCAAAGACCGTGGACATGGGCAAATGCCGCCCCCTCCCGGCGCCCAAGATGCGCCCCGGCCTGGAGGATCACGGCTTCGGGCAAGACCGTCTCGGCGCTGTACCAGGCCACATGGCAGTCGTCGGAGGCCGGCGCGGGCCGCACGAAAGTGAGCGACGCTGTGGGCACATCCTTGAGGTCAAACCAAGCCCCCGCGCCGCCTGCGGCCGCCGTCATCGCCTGCAAAAGCGTCGATCCCGCCGTCAGCGTCACCCGGCGATGGCTCGCGCGGCAAGGAACGGTTCTGACCCGCGCCGCCGCGACCGGGCCGGGGTGCTGCACCGTCTTGGTCTCAGGCACGGGCGAGATCCCCCCGCGCCAGAAGCTCGGCGCGGATCAGCTTCTTGGTGATCTTGCCATAGCCCGACTTTGGCATCTCATCCCAGAACACCACGGTCTTCGGCATTTTATACCGCGGCACTTTCGCGTCCAGCCATGCAAGAAGATCGGCGGCTTCGGGCGCATCGTCACGCGCCACACAGACAGCGACACCGACCTCGCCCCATGTCGCATCAGCCACGCCCAGAACGGCGCATTCGCTGATTGCCGGATGTTGCAGAATCTTCTCTTCAATCTCGCGCGGGTAGATGTTGGAGCCGCCCGAGATATACATGTCCGACGCCCGGTCGGTCAGATACAGGAAACCTTCGGCGTCCATATGGCCCAGATCACCCGTCAGGAACCAGCCATCACGAAAGGCTTTGGCATTGGCTTCGGGGTTGTCGTGATAGCCGGCAAAGACCGCCGGGCCGATCACCGCCACCTCACCCGTCTCGCCCGGCGCGACCTCTTGGCCCGCAGCATCTTGCACCTGCACCTGCATCCCCGTCCGGGCGATCCCGCAGGTGCCGATGCGCATCTGCGTATCATCGGCAGAGTGATGCGCGGGCGGCAGCACGGTGATATTGCCGGTCACTTCGCCCAGACCGAAATATTGCACCAGCACCGGGCCCAATGTCTCAAGCGCGCGGATTTGATCGGCGCGGTACATCGGCGCGCCGGCATAGATCACATAGCGCAGGCTGGAATGGTCATGCTCTCGTACAGAAGGATGTTCGATGAGCAGCTTCACGATGGTCGGCACGGTAAAGGCATTGGTGACCTGCCATGCCTCGACCAGCCGCCAGACCTCAGCGGGGTCGAACTTTGCCCCGCCGGGGAGGATGGTTTTCACCCCATGCGCGACCTGCGCCAATTGGTGAACCCCCGCCCCATGGGACAGCGGCGCCACGACGATAGAGGCATCTTCGGGGCCGGTACCGGGCATCAGATCGCAAAGGTGGTTGGTCACGACAAAGGCCAATTGCCCATGGGTCAGCACGGCGGCCTTTGGCTTGCCCGTGGTGCCGGAGGTAAAGAAGAACCACGCCGGATCGTCGCGCTCCACCGGGGCGGGGGTGACGGTCGCCTCGGCATGGGCCGCGACCAGCGTGTCGTAATCCGCCGCCCCCGCGCCGCCGATGGTCACGGTAAAGGCAACCGCATCACAGGCGGCGATATGGTCGGCGAACTCGGCCCCGGCCAGAAGCCCCTTGGCCCCGGAAGAGGCGGCGAGCCAAGCGACTTCCTCGGGCGTTTGGCGAAAGTTGGCCGGCACCCAGACGCAGCCAAGCTTCCAACAGGCGAAAGCCGCCTCGAACATCTGGTTGCAATTGGCCGATTGCACCAGCAGCCGGTCGCCCTTTTGCATGCCATAGCGGTCGCGCAGCGCGGCGGCAAAGGCGGTGGCGCGTGCCTCAAGCTCGGCCCATGTCCAAGTCGCCTCGCCCCAGACAAGGCCGATATCGCTTCCATAGCGCCGTGCCGAATCCGTCAGGAACTGCGACAGGTTCATCACGCGGGTCGAAATCGGCTGCATCATGCCACCCGTTCAAGGATGGAGGCATAGGAGGCCACCGCCGCCCCGCCCATGTTGAACACGCCCGCCAGTTCCGCGTCTGGGATCTGCATGCCGCCCGCCTCACCCATCAATTGCATCGCTGCCATCACATGCATCGACACGCCGGTGGCCCCGATGGGGTGGCCCTTGGACTTGAGCCCGCCCGAGGGGTTCACCGGCAAGCGCCCGTCCTTGGCGGTCCAGCCTTCGCGAATGGCGCGGCCGCCCTGCCCCGGTTCGGTCAGACCCATGGCCTCATACTCCAGCAGTTCCGCGACGGTGAAACAGTCATGGGTTTCGACAAGGCTCAGATCATCCAGCGTCACGCCACTGGCGGCAAAGGCCTGCGCCCAGGCCCGGCGCGCACCGTCAAAGCGCGTGATGTCGCGGCGCGACAGGGCCAGCGGCTCATTCGTATGGCTGCGGGCGCGGAAGCGGATCGCGCGCTGCAACTCTGCCGCCACCTCCGGCGCGGCCAGCACCATCGCCGCCGCCCCATCCGAGACCAGCGAGCAATCCGTCCGCCGCAGGGGCCCCGCGACAAGGGGGTTCTTCTCCGACACGGCATTGCAAAAGGACACGTCGAAATCCCGCTGCATATGGGCGTAGGGGTTCTGCATCCCGTTGTGGTGGTTCTTGGCGGCGATCATCGCCAGCGCCTCGGACTGATCCCCGTAGCGCTGAAAGTAAGTCCCGGCGATCTGGCCAAAGAGCCCGGCAAAACCGCCGCGCACATCCGCCTCTTCGCGCCGGTAAGAGGCGCCGAGCAGAATGTCCCCCACCTCGACACTCGGCGTGGCGGTCATCTTCTCGGCCCCCACCACAAGGGCGATCTTGCCGCGGCCACTGGCGATGAAATCCATCGCCCCATGCAGCGCGGCAGAGCCGGTGGCACAGGCGTTTTCATAGCGGGTGGCCGGCACCCGCGACAAAGCGTCATTGCCCATCCCGACCAGCGCACCTTGAAAATCCTGATCCGAAAAACCGTTGTTGAAGACGCCGACGAAAATGCCGTCGACATCCTCTGCCGCCACGCCCGCATGGTCCAGCGCCGGGCCGGTCACCTCGGCCATCAGCGCTTCAGTGTCCGGGGCTTCGGACCGGCCAAAGGCGCTATGGGCCCAGCCAACGAGATAGGGGTCTGTCATCTTTCATCCTCCTGTTTGGTCGTCTGCGGCATGCGCCGCGCCAACCGCGTTTCAATTTCCTGCGCCTCGCGCTTGAGCAGATCCGCCAATTCTGCATCGCGCGGCGGCTGCATCCGGCTTTCGATCGCGGCGATGGACATGGCGCCGGCGACCGAGCCGTCGGGGCGGCGCAGGACCACGCCCACGCCCCAGCTGCCCGGCACGATCCGACCGGGGTTCAGCGCATACCCCCGCGCCCGTGTCGCCGCCACATCGCTGCGCAGCAGAGCCGTGTCATAGGCCGGGTAATCCGCCGCCATTCTGTCGGCGTTGTCGGCCAGGACCATCTCGACCTCTGCATCGGGCAGCGCGCTTAGCATCGCCAAGGAGCCGGCGCCGATCCCCAAAGGGTGCTGGTCCCCGGTTTCCAGCGCATGGGTGCGAATGGGGTAATCCCCATCCTCCCGGTGCAGGCAGATCGCAGCCGCGCCGCGCCGCATGTTGACAAAGGCGGTGTCGCCGCTTTCCCGCGCCAAACGCACCGCCGCATCCGCTGCGATCTCCAGCAGCCCGTGGCGCGGGGTGGCCAGCGTGCCGAGCAGATAGCTTTCCTCCCCCAGATGGTAGAGCCGCGTCACGCTGTCCTGCTCCACCAGCCCGCGCCGGATCAGCGCCAACATCAGCCGCCGCACCGTGGGTTTGCCCAGCCCCGATGCCGCGATCAGCTCGGACAGGGCCACGCCGCGCGCCGCGCTGCGCCCGGTGATCTGCAACAGCGCCAAGGCGCGGTCCACCGCTTGACTTCCACTGGCCGGGGCCGCGCCCCCTGGATCTTTCACAATATGGACCACCATTCACTTCGATCGACAGGTCATGGCCCAAAGACCTGCGCATTCTGCCGAGCAATGCAAGAAATATCTTGCTCAAAGGGAATTCTTCTGTTCCACATTGTGGCGCAATGAGGGAGAGACCACTATGAAGATGATCGCAAAGGCCGCCTTGGCCACCATGCTCGCCACCACCATGCTGTCCGGCGCGGCCACTGCCGAGACGCTGCGCCTGTCGCATAACACCGGTGACAGCACGACATGGCACCAGGGGGCCGAGAAATTTGGCGCGCTTTTGGCCGAGAAAACCGATGGCGCCTATGACGTGCGGGTCTTTCCGAATGCCCAGCTTTCCGGCGGCGACCAGATGAAACAGGCCGAGATGGTGGGCCGCGGCGCGCTCGATCTGGTGGTCACCTCGGCGATCAACGTGACCCCATTGGTGCCGGAAATGGCCGTCTTCTCGCTGCCCTATCTCTATGGCGGCTATGCACAGGTCGACGCGACGACCCAGGGCGAGCCCGCCAAAGTGCTCGAAGATATCCTGCGTGAGAAAGGCATCGAAGTCCTGGCCTGGGGCGAGAACGGTTTCCGCGAAGTCACGAACAACGTGCGCCCGATCAAATCCCCCGAGGACATGAAGGGGCTGAACATGCGCGTCGCCGGGCCGATGTATATCGACGTGATGAACGCCCTTGGCGCCAACCCCCAACAGATGCAATGGGGCGAGACCATGACCGCGCTGCAACAGGGTGTTGTTGACGGTCAGGAAAACCCGATCGGCGCGGTGATCATCCCCCAGCAGGTGTTTGAAGTGCAAAAATACCTGACCACCTGGCATTATTCCTACGATCCGATCTTCCTCGGTGTCTCCACCAAAGTCTGGGAGGGTCTGGAGGCCGAAGAGCAAGAGCAGATGCGCGCCGCCGCGACCGAGGCGATGGAATACCAGCGCGAGATCACCCGCAAAGGCACCGCCGACGGGGTCGCTTTCTTGCAGGACAAAGGCATGGAAATCTACGAGCCTTCCGAAGAAGAGCTTGCCGCCTTCCGCGAGGCCACCAAACCTGCCTTTGACACTTGGGCCGAAAAAGTCGGCACCGAGATCGTGAGCAGCTTCCAAGACGCCATCGCCGCCGCCCCGGCGAACTGAGGTTTTGGCGCGGCCTCCCCCCCCCGGGGGCCGCGCCGATCCGGGGAAGGACCAGCCATGCGTTTTGTGCTGCAAGAATTCGAGAAAATCATCTGCGCCGTTTTATTTCTGGGCATGACGCTGATCGGCTTTGTCAATGTCGTGGTGCGCTATGCCACCCATTATTCATTCGCCGCGTCAGAAGAGCTTTTGACCAATGGCTTTTTGCTGCTCACCGTCTTTGGCGCCGCCATCGCGGCAAGGCGGGGCGAGCATCTGGCCGTGACGCTGGTGCAAGACGCCCTGCCCCGACGGGCGGCGCAGGCGGTCTTTATCCTCTCCGTCATCCTCTCCATTCTGCTGCTGGCCGCCTCGGCCTGGTTTTCTTGGGCAACCCTGATGAACCAGCTCGACAGCGGCATCCGCAGCTATGCCCTTGGTGTGCCTGCCTGGTGGTATCAGATCGGCCTGCCCTTTGGCTTTGCGCTGATCATCATCCGCTACCTGCAACATGCCGCTGAAACATGGCGCACCCCGCGCCAAGAGCCGCAGGCAACGCCAAGTGTTTGATATCTTTAATATGGGTGCGGGCACCCAGATGATCGCCGGTTTCTTCTTGCTGATCGCGCTGCGCGTGCCCGTGGCCTTCGCGCTTGGCCTCTCGGCCATGTATGCGATGTGGCTCATCGGCTTTGGCTTTGACCTTGCCGGCGACCTGATCGCCACCGGTATTGCCAAATATGCCCTGCTGGCGATCCCCTTCTTCATCCTTGCAGGAACACTGATGGGGACGCTGGGCATCGCCGAGCGTATGATCCGCTTCTTTCGCATCCTCATCGGCAATCTGCCCGGCGGCATGGGGGTGGTTGGCACCGTGGTCTGCCTGTTCTGGGGCGCGGTCTCTGGCTCCGGCCCGGCCTCCGTCGCGGCCATCGGGCCGATGATCGTCAAAGGCATGCAAGAAGACGGCTACCCCCGTGCGGCGGCTGCGGCTCTGGTCTGCACCGGGGCGGCCTTTTCCATCGTGATCCCGCCCTCCATCGGGCTGGTGATCTACGGCGTCATTGCCGAAACCTCGATCTCGGCGCTCTTCATCGCGGCGATCCTGCCCGGTCTCTTCATGGGGCTGCTGATGCTGGTGGTTCTGCCTTTCATCAAGGGACGCGGGCGCGACAGTCTGGACGCGCTTTCTCCGGCCCCGGTGGAAGACGGCTATTGGCGTGCTCTGGGGCGCAGCTTTCGCGGCTCCTTTTGGGGGCTGATGACCCCGGTGGTGATCCTGGGCGGCATCTATTCCGGCATCTTCACCCCGACAGAGGCGGCCTTGGTCGCGACGGTCTATGCCATCGCCGTCGGCGCCTTTGCCTATCGCACCCTCACGGTCCGGGCGCTTTACAACGCATTGGCCGAAGCCGCATCCTCGTCGGCCGTGGTCATGCTGGTGGTGGCCTATGCAAGCCTGTTCGGCTGGGTCGTCACCGTCGAAGACCTGGTCGGCCAATACTCCACGCAACTGCTCGGCCTGTCTGACAACAGCGCGGTGATCTTGATGGTGATCATGCTGATCCTGCTGATTGCGGGCATGTTCATGGACCCGGTGACCGTGATGTTCATCTCGCTGCCGATCTTCCTGCCGGTGGTGCGCGAACTGGGCTGGGACCCGGTGTGGTTCGGCGTGCTGGTCATGGTCAACCTTGCCATCGGCCTCATCACCCCGCCGGTGGGGATCAACCTTTACGTGGCTGCGAATATCACCCGCCTGCCGCTGGAGCGGATCGCCCGTGGGGCGCTGCCGTTTCTCGCGATCAGTGTGATCGGCCTGGCCTTTGTGGCGGCGATCCCTGCCCTGTCCCTTTTCCTGCCGGAGATGCTCAAATGAAAGATACCGTCGCTTTAATCACCGGCGCGGCCCGTGGCATCGGGCTTGCCACAGCAACCCTGCTGCATGGCGAAGGCCGCCGCATCGTGCTGCTTGACCGCGATAGCGATGCGCTTCAGACCGCCGCCGCGACCCTGCCCGGCGCATTGGCAATCACCTGCGATGTGTCGGTCCCCCAGCAGGTGGATCAGGCAATGGCCGAGGTCGAACAGACCTTTGGCCGGCTGGATATTCTGGTGAACAACGCCGGGGTGGCCGATTTTGGCCCGCTGGAGGAGACCGATTTTGCCCGCTGGCGGCGGGTGATGGAGACCAACCTCGACGGTGTGTTCCTGATGTCGCAGGCCGGCCTGTCGCTCTTGTCGATACGGGGCGGTGCCATCGTCAACATCGGCTCAATCTCCGGGCTGCGCGCCTCGACCCTGCGCATCGCCTATGGCACCTCGAAAGCCGCCGTGATCCATCTGACCAAGCAACAGGCAGCCGAATTGGGCGAGGTTGGCATTCGTGCGAACTGTGTCTGCCCCGGCCCTGTCGATACGAAATTGGCGCTCGCCGTCCATTCCCCCGAAATCCGGGCCGCCTATCACGATGCACTGCCCTTGAACCGCTATGGCACGGAACGGGAAATCGCCGAGGCGATCTGTTTTCTTGCCAGCGAACGCGCGAGTTTTGTCACCGGGCAAGTCCTTGCGGCAGACGGCGGGTTCGACGCGACGGGTGTGGGGCTGCCCGCCCTGCGGGCCTGAACCGGCGCGGGCTGCCGACCGACAGCCCCCATGGCAGCCGATCCCGCCCGCTTGCAGTTTTCCCCTAGATTCCGCCGCGGCGCGTGCTATCGGGGCGCAGGATGCGGCTTTCAAGCTGCGCATTTGCATCAAGGACGACCCAATGACCAAGTTTTGCCTAACCGTGACCTGTCCCTCCCGCCGCGGGATCGTTGCCGCAATCGCAAAATACATCGCTGACTCCGGCTGCAACATCACCGACAGCGCCCAGTTTGACGATCCGGACAACGGCCAGTTCTTCATGCGCGTCAGCGCAGATGCGGAAACTGGCACGCCGCTTGAGGACCTGCGCGAAGGCTTTGCAAAGATCGCCGAGCCCTTCGATATGGACTTCGAATTTCACGACCAAGACAGCAGGATGAAGGTCGTCGTCATGGTCTCGCGCTTTGGTCACTGCCTGAACGACCTGCTCTACCGCGTGCGCATCGGCGCGCTGCCGATTGAGATCGTGGCCGTGATCTCCAACCATATGGATTATCAGAAAGTCGTGGTGAACCATGACATTCCCTTCCACCACATCCGGGTGACGAAAGAGAACAAACCCGAGGCAGAGGCAAGGATCATGGAAGTGGTGCAAGACACCGGCGCCGAGCTGATCGTCCTGGCCCGCTACATGCAGATCCTGTCAGACGCGATGTGCCAGAAGATGAGTGGCCGGATCATCAATATCCACCATTCCTTTCTGCCGTCCTTCAAAGGCGCGAACCCCTATAAACAGGCCTATCAGCGCGGTGTTAAGCTGATCGGCGCGACCTCGCATTATGTGACCGCCGATCTCGACGAAGGGCCGATCATCGAGCAGGACATCGTGCGCATCACCCAGGCGCAGAACGCGTCGGACTATGTCTCCCTCGGGCGGGATGTGGAATCCAGCGTCTTGGCGCGGGCGATCCACGCCCATGCGCATCACCGGGTCTTTCTGAACGGCAATAAAACCGTCGTCTTTCCCGCCTCACCGGGGAGCTACAGCTCAAAGCGCATGGGCTAAGGGCGCGCTCAGACGATATAGCGGTCCCAGCTGCCATAATGTTCCGCGCTGCGCTTGCCGCGCGGCAGGCTCAGCCCGATCAGAGCCAGACCTGACAGCACGCCGATCAGGCTGCCCGCAATCGCGCCGCCGCCCAGAAGCCAAGGCGCTATGATCAGCCACAAGCCAAAGCCGATGTTCAAAAACCGCAGCGGACGGGCGACCTCGGCCCAGGCGATGACCGCGGTGGTGAGGACCAAGGCGCCGACCAGATGATCGCTCCCCGCCAGCGGCATGGCATTGCCGAAGATCGCGCGCGACAGCATCAGGAACAGCCCGATGGCGGCGCTCAGCCCCAGGGTCCAAGGCAGGGTGACCCCGCGCGCGCTTTGCCGGGCAAGTTCGCGCGGCGGCGCGTCAAAGCGCATCGTGCCGCCGGCCTGCGACCCCGGCAGCGCATCGCCCCGAAAGAACGCGCGCCAGAACGGGCGGCCGCGGCGGGTGTTCCAGATCAGGAATTGCACCATGGCCACGATCTCATCCAGGGAAAACGGGATCATGACCAGCATCGCCGCGGCGGCGAGCAGGCAGATCGTGCAATAGGTGCCGATCGCGATCGGCTGGATGATGATGAAATAGATGCTGATCACCCCCAACGGCCCCACCACAATGCCAAAAAGCGCCACCATCCACGGCATCGTGCGCCAGCGCAGACGGCTGCCCATGACGCCCATGAGGATCTCGAACATATAGCTCATCGCTCCCAGGCCGCCGTCGGCAATTGGCCAGGCTTTCGACACATCCGAAGTGACGATATATTCGCTGCCGTTCAGGGCCGAGGGCGAGGCAAAGAACGGCTCCCAGATCCCGTCGATATGCCCCAGTTGATAGGCCGACAGGATGCGCGAGAGCAGAAAGCCGATCACCCCAAGTGCGATGATCGGCAGGCGTTGGACATAGGTCGAGGGGCAATAGGTCCAGCCCGGCGGGATATCCCCGTCATCCATCATCCCTTCGCGCGACATGCCGGGCATCATCGGGATCAGGATCGTCAGCGCGATCACCAGCGCGCCGATCAAGGTGTCATTGGCATAGACCGCCGGGTCCGGCGTCCAGAACACCAAGGGGGCCGCCAGCAGCCAGACCCCAAGCGCCGCATTCGCCCATTGCGCCCAACCGTTGCCCGGCTTCATCGAGAGAAACGCCAGCGCCGTGATCGCGAGCCCGGTAAAGACATTGTTCCACGCCGTGAGCCAACTGCGCATCGAGGCGGCCCAGAGCCCCCGGTCTTCGGTCACGCGCTGCACGGCGGCGCTGAATTCGGTCTGATCGAATGTGCCAAAGACCGAAGGCGCGGTGGCCAGCCAAAGCCCCAGTGCCGCGACCAGCCAATGAACCCAGAGCATCTGGAAATGCATCATTCGCATGTGTTTGTCATGTTCGCGCGCGGCGCTCTGCTCTTCGGCGGCGCTCGCATCTTTCGTCTCGGCGGCGGCGTCTTCTGCTGCCTGCGCCACCTTCGCCCCAGAGACCCGCGCGGCGTTCAAGCCGTTGTCTTCATACCAGTGATAGGGATCGTCCTTCAGCTTTTGCAGCATAAGCGGCATGTCCTGCCACAGGCTGTGTTTCGGGGACCAGTCCAGATGCTCTTTGGCCTGTGTCAGATCAAGCTCATAGTGATCGCTGGAGATATCGACCATCCAGGCCTTGATGAACGCGTCTTCGCCAAAGATGCGGTTCTCGGTCCAGGCCCCCAGTTTCGCCGCCCGGGGCGGCACGTTCCATGTTACCCAGTCCTCGCCATGCAATTCCCGCCCGATCAACCGCTGTAAATCCCCAAAGGGGATCGGTTCGGCCTCGCCCAGCAGCACGGGGAAGACATCCGGCAGGGTCTGGCGGCGGTCGACGATACGTTCGATGGCATCGAGCAGATCGTCCAGATGCAAAAACGCCTGCCCGCGCGACAGGTCGCCGGGGTAGATCTTGCCGCTCAGCCGCTTTTCATAGATGCGCGCGATTTGATGGGCCAGAAAGGTCGAATGGCTCGCATCATCGTAGATGCCTGCGGGCCGCAGCAGGACAAGCTTCTCATCGCCCTTTTCCGCGCGCAACATCGCCTCGGTGCGGACTTTCGAGGCGCGGTAGGGCAGTTTCGGGTCAAAGGGCGCGTCTTCGTCTATCGGATCACCGGGCGTGGTCGGCGCATGGGCCAGCATGGTGGAGGTAAAGACGAATTGCTCAAGCTCGAAGTCTTGCAGCCCTTTCAGCAGCCGCTTGCTCCCCTCCACCGTCACCGCGTCATAGGCGGGGTTTTCCTCGCCGCTCAGATCAAAGAAGGCGGCAAGGTGAATGCAGGCCGCGATCCGGTCGCCATAGGCCAGCCGCAGCCGGGCAAGGGCGCTGTCGACGCTGGCTTGGTCGGTGATGTCAAAGCAGATACTTTCCGCCTGATGCGGCGGATGCGGGGGCGAGCTGCGGTCCAGTCCGACCATACGGTATTTCTCGTGCAACCGTTTGATAACCGCCGCCCCGAGGTATCCGCTTGCCCCGGTGACAACGACGACTGGTTTGTCGGACGTCTCCATGCTTCGCCTCCCGCCTTACTCTGCGGGTACAACCAACTTCCGGCGCTGGAAGGTTCCATAGCCTTGGCCGATTGCCGCCGCGCGCAGGGGGCTATGCGGCCGCGTAGCTTGTGAAGACCTCGGCCTTGCCGCCCCGGGTGATCAGAAACACATCATAGGCCTCGCGCTCACTCTCGGGCCCCATTCCGGGCGAGCCATAGGGCATCCCCGGCACCGCGAGGCCGACGGCATCCGGGCGCTCGGCCAGCAATTTGCGGATGTCGGCAGGCGGCACATGGCCTTCGATCATATAGCCCTCGATCTTGGCCGTGTGGCAGGAGGCCATGTTCTGCGGGATGCCACTATCTTGTTTGTAGCGGATCAGGAGCGTGCCAAGACTGTTCTCGGTCGTTACCGCAAACCCCTCCTTCTCCAAAATGTCGATCCAGGCCGTGCAGCAGCCGCAATTGGGGTCTTTCATCACATGGATCGGGGGTTTTGCTTCGGCCCAAGCGGCAAAGGGAGCGGCAGCGGCAAAGCCCGCGAAAGTGGCCAGCAGGCTGCGTCTTGTGAGGGTCATGTTACGTCCTTTCAGGGATTTAGGCTGTGGTTGCATGGGGTGTAGCGCGGCGGGGGGCTTCGGCCAACCGCGCGGCGGTGGATGGGCGGAAAAGCAGCAGCCGCAGGGCGTTGAGCGTTACCAGCACCGTCGCCCCGGTATCCGCCAAGATCGCGATCCAGAGGCCGGTGATACCGAACACCGTGGTGATGAGGAACACCGCCTTCAGCCCAAGGGCAATGGCGATGTTCTGGCGGATATTGCCCATCGCGGCGCGGGCAAGGCGGATTTGGCCGGGCACATCCGTCACCCGGTCGCGCAGGATCGCGGCATCGGCGGTCTCAAGCGCCACATCGGTGCCCGACCCCATCGCCACGCCCACATCTGCTGCGGCCAATGCCGGGGCGTCGTTGATACCGTCGCCGATCATCATGACCTTGGCCTCCGCCGTGAGGTCTTGAATGGCCGTGACCTTGTCTTCGGGCATCAACTCGGCGCGGTGCGCGATGCCAAGCCCCTCGGCAATGGCCGAGGCTGTGCGGCGGTTATCGCCGGTGAGCATGACCGAGGAAATCCCCATGCCGCGCAACTGCGCCACCGCCTCTGCCGCATCGGCACGCGGTTCATCGCGCAGGGCGATGAGCCCCTGCGCCACATCATCGCGCAGCAGGATCACCACGGTTTTGCCCTGCGCTTCAAGCGTTTCGACTTGGGTGCGCATGGGCATAGAGAGCGCCCCACGCTCTGCCGCCAGACGGGGCGAGCCAACGCAGATCCTGGCCCCTGCGATCACCGCCTCGGCGCCTTTGCCGGGCAAGGCGCGCGACTCTGTCGCGGCGGCGGGGTCGATCCCCCGCGCCTCCGCCGCGCTGCAAATCGCTTGGCCAAGCGGGTGGCTCGCGCCGTTTTCAACCCCGGCGGCAAGGGCCAGAAGATCTTCCTCATGCCCTGCAAACATCTGAACATCAGTTACCCGCGGCTTGCCATGGGTCAGCGTGCCGGTTTTGTCGAAAGCCACATGGGTGACCCGCGCCGCCGCTTCGATCACCGCGCCGCCTTTCATCAGCAAGCCGTTGCGCGCCCCGGTGGAGAGCGCCGAGGTGATCGAGGCCGGCACCGAAATCACCAGCGCGCAGGGGCAGCCGATCAGCAGCAGAGCCAGCGCGCGGTAGACCCATTCCCCCCAAACGCCCCCGAAGACGAGCGGCGGGACCACGGCCACCAAAGCGGCCATGCCGACCACGGCGGGCATATAGACGCGGCTGAACCGATCAATGAACCGCTCGGTCGGCGCGCGGGCGCTTTCGGCCTCTTCCACCAGCCGCACGATGCGGGCGATGGTGTTGTCGGCAGCGGGTTTGGTGACGCGCAGGCGCAGCAGGGCTTCGGTGTTGATCGACCCGGCAAAGACCTCCGCGCCCGGCTCTTTCAGACGCGGCACGCTTTCGCCCGTCACCGGGCTTTCATCGACGCCCGAGGTGCCGCTGACCACCTCGCCATCACAAGGCACGCGGTCCCCGGGGCGCACTTGCACCATCTGGCCGACGCTGAGGCTCTCCGCCGCCACCTCCCGCGTCTTGTGGTCGACTTCAAGCCGCGCCGTTTTCGGCACCAGCCGGGTCAGCGCCCGGATGCTGCCCCGCGCCTTTCCGGCAGAGACACCCTCCAGCAATTCGCCCACGGCAAAGAGAAAGACCACCAGCGCGGCTTCTTCCGGCTCGCCGATCACCAGCGCCCCGCTGGCGGCGATGGTCATCAGCATTTCGATGGTAAAGGGCATGCCCACCCGTGCCATGGCAAAGGCGCGGCGGGCGACGGGGATCAGCCCAAGCAGCGTGGCGAGGATAAAGGCCCAGTGCGAGACCTCAGCCGGCAGGAGGAGCCGCGAGGCCCAAGCCGCTGCGAGCAAGGCGCCGCTGCCGAGCACCAAGCGGCCTTTCGCCGTCTGATACCACGCAGGCTCCGCTGTCTCCTCTGGCGCAGGCTCCGGCGCGGCTGCCCCCGCCCCGCCGATCACCGCATCATCGGGCAGGATGAAACCGCCCTTTGGCCTCTCTGCCTTGGCCCCCTTCGGCGCGATGCCAAAACCGATGCCGCGCACCGCCTTCTCGATCCGCTCGGGCGAGGTCGCGGCCTCATCCAGCGTCAGCCGCAGCCGTTCGGACATCAGCGCAACATCCACATCCGCGACCCCCGGCAGACGCTCGACCGCGCCGCGCACCTTGGCCGCGCAGGCGCCGCAGTCCATCCCCGTGACGCGCCATTCGCGTTCTGCTGTGCTGTCGTCCGCCATGTCTCTTTCCAATCTGATTCACCGTCAGAGGTAGAGATACGACCTACAGCAACTGTAGCTTCAAGGGTTTTCTGGGGCGCCTGGCAGAAATCTCGGCAACGGCACGGCTTGCGTGTCGCCGTGCGAAACCCTACAGTCGCTGTAGATTGAGAGGAGGCAGAGATGCTCGCCATCGGCACACTTGCAAAGCGCACCGGGACCAAAGTGCAGACGATCCGCTATTACGAACAGATCGGCCTGATGCCTGAACCGGGCCGGACCGAAGGTGGTCAGCGGCGCTACGACGCAGCCGCGCTGGACCGTCTCGCCTTCATCCGCCATGCGCGGCAGCTGGGTTTCTCGCTTGAGGCGATCCGCGAGTTGCTGGACCTATCGGACACGCCCGACCGGTCCTGCGCCGAGGTCGATGCCATCGCGCAGAAGCAACTTCGCGAAGTCGAGGCGCGGCTGGTGCGGCTCGAAGCGCTACGCGTCGAGTTGCAGCGGATGATCGGGGCTTGCACTGTGGATCGGGTGGCCGATTGCCGGATACTTGAGGTGCTGCGCGACCATGAGGAATGTCTTGCCGATCACGGGACCGGTGCCTGAGGTCTGCGGCTACGACCATCTTGGCGGGCCGAACCGGTGGCGCCGTAAAATAAAAGCCGGGGCATTTTCACACCCCGGCTTGATCATCTCGCCTTAGATATCGCTTTACCCGATCCGGTAGTTCGGCGACTCCCGCGTAATCTGCACGTCATGAACGCGGTTATCTAACCCATATAAATCTTTACATATCATAACCTTAACTAACCCCATGCATCAGCTCGCTTCAGCCTTCAAGTCTCTCTCCGCAGGTCTACAGTTGTGAATGGCTGAATGGAAGGCCACCATTCCCCATCGAGAACGGCCGCAACTTCAAGGACCGGCCCCAATTTGCGACGTTTGTAGAGGTCGGTGGTAGGGCTCCCGGCCTCGAAAAGTTGACGCCTGGTCCGAGAGGAAATCTCAAAATGCCCCATAACTGCGCTGATTGCCGCATCACTCACCCTCTCGTCAAGCCAATCGGCAAATGTGCGCCTAATCGAATACCAGTTTACATTCCCTTGTTCGGTTGGTTCCAGCACCTTCCGCTTGACCTGGTCAGGCGTTCTGGCCGAATGCGCTCGCGCCACCAATCTCTGAATAATCTGCGTAAAATTGCGAGCGCCTGCTGAGATTGGCCCGCCGGTTTCATGAATAAGGAAACCGTCTCGATTTGCCGCAACGAGCCTGCTCAGAATACGCTCCATAGGACCAGTAACCGGTATAATTGGAGTTTTCTTAAGCCGATTTGTTTCGACAAATCCTTCCCCAAGAAGATCAATAACACCAAGATCAAGGCGAACCTTCGCCCCCGTCATGTCTGCCACCGCGCCGATCCGACCACCGCAGCCGATATCGAGAAGAAGAAGATCGAGAATGTGTGGACGCTTGCAAGCGTCGATCAGTAGGCCCAGTTCCTCGAAGCTGATGTATCTGCCTTTCGGATCTCGATCTTCCGGTGCTGTGACCCCTGCGATGAAAGGGATCTTGGGCGGATTATGAGTCGTTAGACTGTCGCTTTTCGCGAGTGCGCAGGCCTCTACTGCGCTGCCAATAATGTCAGCAATAGTATTGGGATGTAGCCTGGGCTTGCCGTCAGGTGTAAGGGTCTTTAGCTTCGACTTGGCTGTGAACAAGCATGCAATTTTGACCCCGTAGAGGGGTGATCGGCGTCCAAAAATGACCCCCTTACACTGATGTGGATAATGCCCCCGAGGCTATCGGGGAGCACAGTGTGGGATGTTGGTTGTGGAGACGATTGCGAAGATCCGGCGGGCGTATTTTCAGGACAAGAAGCCGATTAAGCAGATTTGCCGGGAGTTACGGGTATCGCGGAACACGGTGCGCAAGGTAATCCGATCCGGTGTGACGGAGCTCACCTACGAGCGGACGGTCCAGCCGCAGCCGAAGATTGGGCCCTGGAAAGACAAGCTCGACGAGATGCTGTCAGTGAACGCGCGCAAGCCCAAGCGTGAGAGGCTGACCCGGATTAGGGTCTTCGAAGAACTCAGAGCCCTCGGATATGACGGCGGCTACGATGCTGTCCGGCGCTACGCGGCCTCATGGTCCAAGGAGGAACAGGGGGCATCAGCCGCTGCCTATGTGCCGCTGACCTTCGATCCCGGTGAGGCCTATCAGTTTGATTGGAGCCATGAGATCGTGGTGATCGATGGCGCGACGACGACAGTGAAGGTGGCGCACGTCCGCCTTTGCCATAGCCGAATGCTGTTCGTACGAGCCTACCCGCGCGAGTCACAGGAGATGGTCTTTGACGCCCACGACAAAGCTTTTGCCTTCTTCGGCGGAGCCTGTGCTCGGGGGATTTACGACAACATGAAGACGGCGGTGGATACGATCTTTGTCGGTCGCGACCGCGCCTATAATCGCCGGTTCCAGCAGATGTGCGGACATTACTTGGTCGATCCGGTCGCCTGCACCCCCGCCTCGGGCTGGGAGAAGGGACAGGTCGAGAACCAGGTCGGCGTTGTCCGGCGGCGGTTCTTCGTGCCGCGACCGAAGTTTAAAAGCTATGCCGAACTGAACGCTTGGCTTGAAGACCGGTGCGTTGCCTGGGCTCAGTCCAACCCGCACCCCGAGCTCCGGGATCGGACAACTTGGGAGGTGTTCAAGCAAGAACGAGCCAGCTTGGTGCCGTATGTCGGCCCCTTCAATGGCTTCCACGCGCTGCCTGCCTCGGTGTCCAAAACCTGCCTCGTTCGGTTCGATAAGAACCGCTACTCGGTGGATGGTCGAGCCGTCGGACGCCCAGTTGAGATCCGTGCTTATGCCGAGCGAGTCGAGTTCTGGCAGGACGGTAAGATTGTGGGGCAGCACGACCGAGCCTTCGGCCGCGATAAGTCGATTTACAACCCGCTGCACTACATCCCTGTTCTGGCTCGCAAACCGGGCGCGCTCAGGAATGGTGCGCCCTTCAAGGACTGGGAGCTGCCGCCAGCAATCAGGCGTGTGCAGCGCAAGCTTGGTAAGGTGCCGAACGGCGACCGCCAGATGGTTCAGATCCTGAGCATGATCCCAACCGACGGGCTGGATGCCGTGGATGCCGCTTGTGCCGAAGCCCTGAATGAAGGGGCTCACGCCGCCTCCGTCATCATTAACATCTTGGCCCGGCATCGTGAGCCGCCGCCGCCGTTGACCATCGATACGCCGGACGCGTTGCGGCTGACTTGCCAGCCCGTGGCCGATTGCCAACGTTACGACAGCCTCAGGAGACCCAACCATGGAAAGATCACAAGTGCTGGATGCGATGAGCCAGCTGAAGCTCTACGGCATGAAGGCCGCCTACGATGAGATCATCACGACAGCAGTGAAGCGTCAGCACGAACCGCAACAGATCGTCGGCGACCTCCTGCACGCCGAGATCAGCGAAAAGCAGGCGCGTTCGATCAGATACCAGATGAGGATTGCCAAACTACCACTGGCCAAGGAGGTCGATGAGTTCAGCTTCGAGAACACGCCGGTCAACGAGACGCTGGTGCGCGATCTGGCCTCCGGAGAGTTCCTTGAACATCAACGCAACGTCGTGCTGATCGGCGGCACCGGGACCGGCAAATCCCATCTTGCCGTGAGCATCGCCAGGGCCTGCATCCGCCGTGGTAAACGCGGCCGCTTCTTCAACATCGTCGACCTTGTGAACAAACTCGACGCAGAAGCCCGGGCTGATCGCCAGGGGCGCACTGCGGATCTCTTGTGCCGCCTCGACTTCCTGATCCTCGACGAGCTCGGCTATCTCCCCTTCGCCCAGACTGGCGGTCAGCTGCTGTTCCACCTCGTCAGTCGCCTCTACGAGCGCACGTCCATCATCGTAACGACCAACCTCGACTTCGGTGAGTGGCCATCAGTCTTCGGAGACGCCAAGATGACGACAGCACTGCTCGATCGCCTTACACACCACTGCGACATCGTCGAAACCGGCAACGAGAGCTGGCGCTTCAAGACCCGCGAATGACCTAAACCCCGCTGGCCCGATACGGCTGCGCTGTATAAAGGCTACACCGCATCGGGCCAGCTACCCGAGCGCTCCGATGGGGGGTCATTTTTGGATGCCGATAGGGGGTCAAGATTGCCTGCCGATTGACAATCACGGCTGACACGGCGGCTGTCCCACGCTATAAACCTCTCGCCCAAAGCGCCCGCTTGGTCCCCTCCGAACGGGAAGCAGCTCAATTTGACTTTCGCAAGAAGGCAGGCAGCTGAGTCGCGCTCTGTTCAAGTTCGGCAGCTCTGGCTAAGACTTGGCCAACACCGCACAAGGCATACCAAACAGTCCTCTGCCAGTTCGTCAGTAACCTGGCAAAACTTCGGCAGTCGCGACCAGTCCTTTCCCTTCAGTAATACAGCCCATGGCATTGGCGACGCTCGCTGGAGCGTAAGAGTTCGCACAGGCCTCCTTGATGATCTCCAACTGGTTTTCGTTCAGGCTCCAATTGGACACGCAGAGTAGAAACGTCACGTCCTCTTCCCCTGTTTCCGCCCATACGATAAGGGCAAGCCCAATGTCGTCTGTGGTCAAGGCAATGGCCGCACAGCTAAGCACTACATCTTGGAGGGACGAAAGAAGAAATCAGCCCCTCTCGAGGAAACGCAAAGCTCCACGCACTGCGTCACGGGCTCGAGAGGATGTGACAACGCTTGTTATGAGAAAGGTCGATCTTGTTCTCCTGCTGCTCCTCTCGCTGAGAGCAGCAGGAGAACAAGCTGCCCTTATTAACACCAACCCGGAGGCCACTGGGTTTTGGCAGTAACGGGCCCGAAAGGAGGAATGGCACGTCTTGGATCTGAGGCAATCCTGCCCAGGCACAACAGGGAGAACAATATGTTCGAAGTTCCCAAAGCCAGCCACTGCGCTGCACCGAAGACCATCACCAAGCGAGAAACACCGAAGGATGAGGCGGTGACCCAATCCAGTTGCCTTTCGTTCTCGGTAAACGAAGCTGTCGTAGGAGCCCGCGATGTCGCGGACGCTTTCAGGCGAATTGATAATAGCGCCAACCTATATAAGGAGGTGCACCAGCCGATCGGTGACATTTTGTGCGGAAAGTTGTCCGCCGACAGCTTCACCAGGCAAAAGATCGATTGTTTACAAGCATTCGTTGAAACTCTGGAGGCTGATATAGCCGCTGAGACGCAGACATCAATCCACTTCGACGAATGCTGCATGTCAGGTGCTTGGGAGGAGACCCACGTTGGCAATCGTGGTCACGCAATTTACCGGCTCCAATGTGCTTTAGCTAAACTGGCAAACAGCATTTCGCACGTCGTAAACCTTAGAAATGCTGAAATATTGCGCGGCGAATTACTTAGATAACTGGTTCGGCCGGGGTTCTCCCGGCCGAACCACTTTGCAGCAAGAGGTCTGGCAAGTAGCACACCGCTAAGAGACCGAGTGGTTTCTCCAAGGGGAAATGCGTTGCATGGCCCGCGTTTTCCAGTTGTATGACCGCACAAGCGCGTTCATCACGAATATCCACCCTACCCCACCACCAGGACATTCCGTTTAGGTCTATAAATCCCCAAGGCCAACATTTTAGCGAGCATGTTGGCGCTGTAACCATGGCGTCTTATGGTGCGCACGAAAACGAAGTCGGCAAACAGCCAAGTATGAAGATGAAAACGATATCGGATGAACTGTTTACTCCCGACATTACCCACATCGAGATCCGATGTTGGGATTGCGGTCACACGGTGAGCCGCAGGCCCAGTGAGGTGCCCGAGGGCATTACCCAGCACGAATTTGAACGGCGGTCTGTCTGCAAGTGCGGCACAGGCTGGCCCCAAGTGTCGCGGTTTCCTCGAAAGAAATCGACATCGATGTGATAAGCTTAGGTGAGGGAGACAACATGAAACCAAAGGTGCCAAGATTTTCATTCAAAGAACGCGCAGCGGAGAAAGCCGCCGCGCGCGAACGCGATGAAGAACTACTTCGCTCTGGTCAGGTTTCACACGCTGATATGGCGCGCGCTAACGGCGGTTTCGTCCGAGGGGCGCGTTACAAAGGCCCAGCAAAGCGCATTCAGGCACTCGCTGCGTCCCAGCCGTCAGATGACGAGAGCGCCTGACCTGTGGTGATATGACGATGAAGACGAAGAGGAAGAGGAAGAGGAAGAGGAAGAGGAAGAGGAAGAGGAAGATGCCGAGCTTAATACGCTCTGTCATGCCCGACAGTGCGAAATGCCGATCGAGGTCGATATCCATAATATCTGAAGGATCACCGGCACGAGGGTTGTCAATTCACTACTGCGCCAACTTGGTCCAGCCCTTAAAATTTCGTGGTGCGACTCGTGACCGGCCTCGTGGACTCGACGCTATGTCTAACCAAGGCTGGAGGTCGGCTTGGCGGACTTTCCTGCCGTTCGCTGCGGCCGCTCAGTTTGCGCCGCGATTGCGAGGGCCTTTGGAATGAATGGCGGAAACCGGACTTTCTCCGCACTTTCCTCTGGGGTCTCCTGCGCGGAGTTCGCCGCGGACGCACAGTTTCTCCTGCAGTTGAAAAGGCGTCCTGGGGGAACGCTAAATAGCAAACGTTCGCAGCATAGTTGTTTGTGACCCTCTCCGCCTCTTCCATGGTATTAGCCCGCTCAAAGGAAGCAGAGTTTAATTTGCAGGTGGCGTAGCGGCAATGCACGAACGGAAGTCGAAAGCCCTAATTGACCATCCGGAAGTATGGTGCGCGGTAGGTGTTTTCCATGCCGGAGTTTCGGCAAAACCCCATATCCATATTGCTCGTCCCGGATATCCGACCCTTCGAGACAAGCGATGCCCCGTTTACGCCCCCCGCATTTGCTGCAAAGCTTATATCCCCGATCGCCAAAATTTGCCCATTGTGGATGGTCAGGGAAGATGCAGCCTTGAACCCTCCGAGGGTCATAAGCGTCGCACCCCCGCCTGGCGCACAATTGTCTATCCGTCCAACCTGTAGTCCCTGCGGAGAATTGAGCGAGCTTGCGTCTTTGTTTGTTGTTGCAATGACGACGTCTTCGAGGATGGCACCGTTTGAAAATTTTATCTCACAATCCGAAATAAAGACAAACTGCTGATATAGGCCCGCGTCCATCGTGATTTTGCCAGAGCCCCCGCAAGACATCCGGTTCACTGCGTTAGGCTCAAAGTGGTAGGGATTCAGAGAATGGGTATTCCCATTGGGCCGCGGCATGCCCGGCGGCAACCCTGGAAACTCTTTCAGGTCAAGGTCATGATAGTAATTGGCGACTACATAAGGCGGAAGGTGTTCGGCGTTTGCGCTCCAAAAGCTATCAATAATGTCTGGCAATTGGTTGAGTATGCGAAGGCGATACTCGCCGGACCGCAACGCTGCTTCGAGGCCTTCGTTTTTTTCAAAGCCTGACTTCGGGATATCGACATCACCGATATTTGGCATAGAGACCAGTGTCCCGGGTTCAAAGAAATTGTTCTGGTTCATGCTGACATATTCGTTGGAATGGATGCAGAACCCGTTTGTGAAACTATTGTTGGATCGGATATCTACGACATTCTCAGCGACGAACCCTTCGGTAAAGCAGCCCGGAAAGTAGGTCGAATAAACCGACTGCACTGCAATGTCGAAAGTATCTTGACCTATAAGCCGCAGCAAAATGTTGCGAGATGCATTGCCTCTATCTTCTTTCATCATGGCCTGCACCTGAACCGCTGACTTAGAGTCGGCATCTTGCAGGAACGTCATCTCGCCCTTGTTCCACACGCCAAAGTTAACGTCTGTGGTCATTATAGCATTCGTCCCGAACTTGCTTGCAGGAAGCATGTCGGTGATGGTTTCCAACGCTTTATTCACCGCCGCTTCTGCGCCGTATTTCTCACGGGTATAAAGTGCGGCGTGCGCGGCGCTATCTGCTGCTACCTGCAACCGAGTCCGTTCAGCGATCACTTTGTTGGAATCGATAGCAAGGCCGCCAAGGATCAGCGCTATAAGAAACATGAAGATAGAAAGAAGTGTTATTGCGCCTTCTTCATCCCGCATCCAATTGGGCTGTAAAAAGTTTTTCATTTTTTCAGAACTCCACAACATGCTGGGCGCTGACGCGGATCTTCACGGAATCAAACGCGCTTCGGGCCAGGTTCAACGGCATGAGACCGCCTGCAGAAGCTTCAAGATCAGTTCGGACGAAACCATTATCGACGGTAGTAACAACAGATAAATCGGCATCGAGATGCGTGAGCTGACCTAAAATATAATTCTCTACAGCAGCGCCATCCGCCAGACGACCGAGGGAGAAGGCGCGATTGCCGTCTTGCACGATCCGTGTGAGCTGCGATTCCGTGAAAAAGACCATGGAGACGTTCATAATTAACGCCAACGCAAAACCAAAAATCGGCAGCCAAATCACGGTTTCGATCGTTGCAGAACCACCTTCATCATTTAAGAATTGGGAGGGTCTTTGAAACTTAGTCGTTCCGGGTTTTGTAGGCGCCCGCAAAAGCCGCTGCATCTTATGTTCCGAAATGTAAAATTTCTTTCTAAGGTCTTAATTCCTGAGAAATTTGGCGTAATTATGTCCGCTAAGCGGAGATTGTTTGGTTGCCCCTTCTCGGTGCGGCAAAACCGGAACATTCGGCGTCTCAGGGGGAGGGTAAGATCAAACATCTTCACAGCAAAGGTTTCAGACCTTGTGTAATTATATGCTGGGAACTGACGGCACCAAAATGCTTCTGCAAGACTCTCGAGGTCGACATGCAAACCCATAATGTAACGTGTAAGATTGTCGGCTGAGGGTCGTCGTTTGCAGAGCAACCTTCGCCGCTACTACGTAATGCTCTAAGCTTGGGACGGTCAATAAGGGCTCAAACCGGACTTCGGCTGCGCACGCAAACAAGGTCAGGAATGAGAGATGCAGCGGGCGTCTGGGCTGCGGACGAAGCTGACATCGGCTAAGAGAAGTCTGTGTTACCTGCGAGACTGATAGCATAAGAGAAGGTTATCTCTGAAACATGGTCACCATGTGATTCAGCCTTAACATCATGGATATGGATGCACGCAAAGTTTCCGCCCTTGTTCTCGAGGCAGACGATCTGACCTTCTTTTGGAGTTACTGTGCGGCTGGAATAGTCGAAAACACTCACGTCCTTGATGTCCGATATTTGGCCGACGCCCTTTGCCAAAGCTACACGCTGAACATTCTCAGGATCGGAATAGACGTGTATTGAGTCACCCGAAGCATTTGAAAACTTGAGTGTTAGTTCGACCTCACCTTGTCCGATAGTAAACACACCATCGTTTGATTTGTATGCGAACGTGTTCCGGCCAGTGCAACGCATGTCCGCATTTGGAGCTTTGAAAGGCCAGTAAATAGCAGCAAGGGTTGTAAGTCCTCCTACGAAGACGACCGGTGGCTCAAGAGGAAACCACCATCCGAAGATTTCTCCGACCCACCAAGTGAGAGAAAGCGCGAGAAACAACAGCGAGAGCCAGAACAGGGTATTCTTCTGATTACGCTGAAATCGGTAAAGGGTATTGTGTTGCATACCAAGCAGATAGCAGAGAGCACAGTCGCATAGAAGGGCTCAAAGCGGACGTAGCGCTTCGAGGCTCAGAAACGCTCAACCGTGGCGTAGCCGCCGAGAGATCGACGGCTGTTGATCAGAGGCTAAGAGCCTTCTCTGCCTCGCCGTGTTCAAAGGCGTCTGCGAGAGACCTCAGATCTTCTCCACCAATACCGAATTGCCGCATGAGAGGTCTCCACCGGTTGGCGATGACTGATGCCATTGCACGCGCGCGCTTGCGCGCCTCGTTTTCCGATAGATCGAAAAACTCCGCAGCGGCAACCGCAAGGTCGAGTGACGCCTTAAATGGCCCTTCTTCTATGATCGCCGTCTCAAGGTAGCGATGGCCGCCCGCTTGTGGGTTCACATCGAAGAGCAGAGAGAGCCGCCAAAGGCCGTTGTCGGCATAGATGAACCCGTGGTTCTTCAGGTGATCATCCGTGTTGGTGACAAGGACGTTGAAGACCATTCGGGCCCAAAGCTCATGCAGATCTGCCCGCGCAGCCTTACTGATCATCCGGATCGCCTCTGCGATCTCTGTATAAGAGCCCTGCTCCGCACCGGATCGATTAAGAGCTGTGCGCGCAGAAAAATAAGGGACACGCCCGCCCGCCCGCCGATCGAAGCGTCTGATAAGGGCCACTGGATGGTCCGAGTTTTCCAACATCAACCGAGCGTCTGACGCGCGCAGGCCGCATTCCCGCGCCAACTGTAGGGTCGCGACCTCGATGCGCTCCACAGGACTTTGGTCTCTCAAGGATGAGAACTTAGCAATCCAGAGCGCGTCGCGGTCTTGCACATTTACCTTCGGCCGGGCGCTGCCAATCGAGCCGCCAGCGCCTGCGATCAAGCGCAGATCCTCGCTCGACACCTCGCGTCGCTGCACGACCCTGACCGCAATCTCCCGGAGTGTGTCAAGCTGGTTGAGGTTCGGCACCGGTGTGCGATGTCCACTAATGATTCCGCCACCTTCTTCAGTGAACCGGAGTGCACCCTGACGCGTGGCATCATCCAACAGAGTAAGCATGTCGAATTCGCTGAGATCGGCACCGTGAACACGCGCCATCAAGAGACGCCCCCACGCATCAGGTGTCGCATCCTGAAGGACGGAAGGCAGGCTGTCGCGCTGATCGACTGTGGATGCCTTAGACACATAGGAGGGCGTTAATCCGAGCGGCAGCTGAGGTGCGATCGCAAAGGCACGCGCATCGTTAAGCCAGCTTTCGAAATATTGAAATCCGGAATGATGGCGGCGCGAACTTTGGGTGAACCGCAGCTTACCGACTGGCAAGAGTGCGCTTCCAAGGCAAATATGGGTGACCTTCTGTTCCGGGGCGCCCGCGGCCATCAGAAACCTACGCCTTCATCATCATCACCGTCGGCCCCATGGCGGCTATCCGGAGCTCGTGCGCCGCCACGCTTTACATAGGATATCCCCCGCTTGGGAATTGCGTCGACTGCGAGGGACAGGCCCACAGCATCCTCTTCTATTCGCAGGATCTCCGCGAGTGCCTCGGGCTCGCCGAGCGCCGCAAGCACCCCGGCCAGTTTCCCGATGCCCACACCAGCATCGCCCCGCTCCAGACGCTGGATCGTCTTTTCTGACACGCCCGCGCGTTCGGCGAGATCGAGCATGGCAAGACGACGCGTGAGGCGCGCTTGTTTGATGTTGCGGCCAAGGTTTACCAAAGCCCTCTGAGCGCCAAGATTCGACATTACTGGACTTATATGGCTTATAAAATGCAATTAAAGGTCATATTTGCCCGATAAACCGGTGAACTTCAACTAACATGGTTGGAGCGGGCCGAGGGGCTCAGCGTATCGTTGCAAGATATAGACGAGTTCTTGCCGCTGTCGGCATCCGCACCGCCACTGCGGGTAGGGGATTTCAGAGATAACTAAAACTACGGCGCCGTGGACAAGGTCTAATCTCCAAGCCCGTTCTTGGCTTCGGGAAGGTCTTTATCATAGACAAGGTTCCCGTCCTCATCGAGGCCAACTCCAAGCCCAAGGCGCCGCAGTCGTTCGAAAAACGCTTCCTCATCGGGCCCAGGCTGGCCCATCTTCTCTATAAACCATTCCTCCCACTCGGGGTCTGATTCATCCGGGTTTGGGTCTGTCATCCCAGTGCTCCTACTCTGCTGAACCGAGTTTATCAAAAGATTGACGCTAAAACCGGCCGGCGCAAAATTCGCCCCAATGCCGCCTTACCTCAGTTGGTTGGAGCGCTTGATTGTGGATCAAGAGGTTCCAAAATCGAGATTAACGGGTGCCCCCGCCCTCTTCTGCGACATGAGTGCTACATTGGCTGTAGCGCACAGGAGAGGGAATGTGGAAGTGTCACTTTATGAAGGTGAGCGCCGTTGCCCAGAAGATCATTGTGCGGAAGAAGGCCGACCATGCGATCTGGGAAAGGAGATAAAGGATGGTGCCCGTCGTATCGAAAATTCTCGGAACGGTGAACGCACCCTATGGTGCGAACCTTTCCGCTTGTCAGCTTGCCGCCGCAATCTCGGACATTGAGGCCGCTCAGTCTGCCATGGGTCCGGCCTTCTCCTTCTTCTCTGAAGTCTCCCCGGAACTTCAGCTGTCTTTCGTGTCAGAGATGGGACTGCCCCATGAAAAGGTGCGGCAGGTCGCGAAGCACTTTCAAACGCTTTGCCCGTTCCCGTTGGCACTCGCTAAGTAGCAGCGAGCCTTCTTCACAATCGAAAGGGCTCCCTGGAAAAACGCGTGGTTCGTTATGTTCTGCGATAGAACCGTGCTATGTGCTGTCTTGTTCAGTGTGCACCTGGGCGACTGCTCAAAGGAGGGGAAATGGCTACTTTTGACATCATCGTATCGATCTCGTCTGTCGTTCTGGCTGCCGTGACGATCGCCTATATGGCCTACTTGGCTCGGGTGAGCGGCCGAGATCGACCCCACGATCCGGAGCGCTTACGTCGATTTATCGCGAATGCGCCATACAACCTCGACGGTGAAAGGCATAGCCGGAAAAGGTGATCGGCTTTCATGCAACTAAACATTCTCCTGAGACGTTATCGTGAAGGCAGAGATATCTGCTGCTTTCGGTAACTTATCCAGGCAAGAAGATTTCAGACTCAGTAATGCCCAGTCTTTTAGTTGCCGCATGCAGGTGCTCCGCTCAAATTTTTTTCGCGTGAGGATCCCACCACCTCAAGTAGAGTGCGCGCCGGTTCTCAGCTATGGTGAACCGACCGATTTTCTCAATTGTTTTCATGCATCAGTTACCCCATGACTTTCTCACTGGGTAATAACAACATCACCCAAAGAGCAAGTCGACCACGTCATGGTCGCGCGACATAGCTGTTCGATACTTCGATTTCTGCGGCAGCGGCGGAGATGTCATCACCGGTGTGCGACGAGCTTCAAGGTAAGCCTGCAAGTCCGGCATCAAGTAACGGATACCCCCGTCTCGGATGTAAGCAATCTGGCCATCGCGTCGGCGACGCTGCAGCGTTTTCGTGCTCAACCTCAGGTATTGGGCGGCTTCGGGTTCTGTCATGACTTCATTCATGAACAGGAGGTCAGACCGAAGCGAAAAAGTCAGAATCGGTTTGATTGCAACTGCGGGTTTGACCGGCTCCCCTCGAAGGCCGCGTCTATAGATATGCTCTGTTCAGAGTTTGGTGTTCTCCCGGCCGTTGGTGATACTCCCGCAAGTAAGTCCGTCGAGGCATGTGCGCCAGTTCAGCGGGCAATGATGATTGTAGTGGTCGGGCCCTGCTACAATCACTTGGCGGGTATGGTGAAGGGTCGGGAACCGGCGCTCGTTCTGGCATTCGCCACGGAGCGCCCGTCAAAGCTCTCCAAGAAGTCATTCTTGCACAGGCTCACGGTTCACCTCCACACCATCATCCAGGACTTGTGCGGTATCTGCGCTGCGGCAGGGCGCAGCACTTTGACCAAAGTATTCTCGATCATGCGTGAACTCGATGGCGGCACCAGCCCTTCGACGGGTAACAGCCTGCTCTCCAACCCCTTGTGCTCCACGTATGAGGAGCCGAGCAAAAGCTGGTGTCAATGAGCGTTTAAAAGTGACCCGGTTTCAGCGTTTAATTTTGACCCGCCTATTGGGTGACAAAGCCCCCAGGCGGACCGCCCTCATATAGCGAGTCCGTCTGGGGGCTTTGCTTGCGACGTGGCTATTTTTCTCTGCGACTTTTGCTCTGAGCGAAGCGATATGACGTGTTGCCCGTTTCGATGATGGCACAGTGGTGCGTGACGCGATCCAAGAGCGCAGTTGTCATCTTGGCATCACCGAAGACAGCGACCCATTCCCCGAACTCCAAGTTGGTGGTGATGATGACGCTGGTTTTCTCGTAGAGCTTGCTGATCAGGTGGAACAGCAACGCGCCGCCGGATTTCGGGAACGGGATGTAGCCTAACTCGTCGATGATGACGCAATCCAGGGCAGACAGCTGCCGGATGATCTTCCCGGCATTGCCGTCGGCCTGTTCCTTGATCAGGGCATTGATCAGATCGACCGCGTTGAAGAAGCGGACCTTCTTGCCGTTGTTAATCAATGTGGTTCCAAGCGCGATGGCGATGTGAGTTTTGCCTGTCCCGGTTCCGCCGACCAGGATGAGGTTGTGCGCCTCTTCGGTGAACTGACCCGAGCAGAAGGGTTCGATCTGGGCCTTACTCACCGCGGCCGCGCCGTAATCGAAGGTGGCGAAGTCCTTATGATGGGGGAACTTCGCGATGCGCATTTGATACTGGATGGAACGCACTCGCCGCTCTACAGTTTCCGCGTCGATCAGTTGCTTTATCGCTGTGGTCAGACTTGGTGGCTTGCGCGCGGACAGCAAATCATGGGCGCAAGCTGCCATTCCATGCAGCCTCAAGGCGGTGAGTTGGTCGATGAGAGCGTTCATGCGGCAGCCTCCTCGGCCGAGCAGAGCGCCTCATAGCGCTTGCAGTCGGCCTCGGGCCGCACGGTCAGCTGCGGATAGACATTACCCTCATTCAACGGCGTGATGATTGGCTCCACCAACTGGTTGATCAAATTGGTGATGGCAGGAAGGCGCAACGTGTTTTGTTCAACTGCCAGTTCGCAGGCCGTCTCCACCACCTCGATTCCGTGGTCCTGGGCCAGCAGAAGCAGATCGACGAACTCCCGGTCCCCGCCTTTGCCAGCCATGTAATGCTCCCTGATCCGATGCATGGCCTCAGGCAGTTGCCAGTCCACAAAAGGGGCGCCGTCGCGCAGAGCGCCGGGCTTGCGATCCAGTAGAGGAACATAATGCCAAGGCTCAAAGTAGCTGACGTTGCGGGTGAAGCGACGCTTGTGCTCGGCAATAACGTCCTGGCCTGACACCAGCACGATCCGGCTCGCATAGGCGCGCAAGGAGACATGCTGGCCTGCAAACCGGGAAGGCACGCTATAGCGATTGCTGGCATATTGAACCAGGCAGGTGGAACGGACCCGCACCGTCTTTTCCACATAACCATCAAAAGCCCGCCCCAGGGGGCGCAGCTCGGCGCGCTCATCTTCAAAAACCTCCGCAATCGTGCGGGACGATTGATCAGGATGGGCGCGGCTTGCCAATTCCTCGCAGCGCAGACGCAACCAGTTGTTCAGCCCATCCAGATCATCAAAAGCTGGCATGGGAACAAACAATCGGCCTCGTAAAAAATGGACCTGGTTCTCCACCTGACCTTTCTCCCAACCCGACGCGGGGGTGCAGGCAACCGGCTCCATCACATAATGGTTCATCAACGCCAAGAACCGCGGATGGAACACCCGGTCCTTCGAGCGGGAGACATAGGTCACCATCGTTTTGGGATTGTCGATGATCACCCGTCGCGGAACCCCGCCGTAGAAGGACAGCGCCCGTACAAAAGCATCCAACACCATCTCTTGGCTCTCGCCGGGATAGGCTACGATAAGAGGTTTGCGACTATGGCACAGGCGGAAGTGAGCAACCTTTACCTTCTGCTCGACACCACCGAGAATAACGCGCTCTTCGCTCCAGTCAAACTGGAGCGCATCACCGGCAGCAAAATGCAGGGGGATAAACGCCTCTCCCGATCCAGCATCGGCACGTTTGAGGTCTCGGATAAATCGCTGAACCGGAGAATAGGACCCAGTATACCCTTCCGAGACGAGCTGTTCGTAAAGCTTCGTGGCCGTCCGCCGCTCCCGGCGCGGGCGCTTGTGATCCTGCTCGAAAAGCTCTTGCAGCCGCGCGTCAAATCCATCGCACAGCTTATGCCGGGTCGGTGGCGCTTGCCGTTGATAGCTCGGTGGACTGTCGTCCTTCAGATACTTCTTCACCGTGTTCCGCGACAAACCGGTTGCCCGCGCCACAGATCGGATGCTGCGACCCTCAACCAATATCCAACGACGGATCTTCGATACACTTTCCATCAATATCACCTGCTCATTCCTCCGCGCTATTCAGCGCGGATGCTAACGTGGCAGGTGGGTCAATTTTGCACGCTCATAACCCACCCAAGTGGGTCAATTTCGCACGCCGATTCACACAATCCGACCATGACCAGACTTCCGCGTATTCCTCAGCCTGAACCGGGTCAGCGGTCATGTAGACGCATGCCAGACGCTCGAGGTAGGTGCCTTTTTCCCGTTCTGTGACCGCAGCGTCGCGGTAGGACTTCAAGAGATCATCAAGTGCCGACATATTTGAACTGCTCTTCTACTCGTTGTTGTTGCCCGCTGGGTGCGGGGCGCGGTGGCGAAGCCGCCCCCCGGCAGGGGAGTTTTTTGAACACGAAACGTTGCACATGGCTACTATCATCCAGGCTGAGGGGTAACTCTCGATCGGATATGCAGCCAGATTATTCAGCCGCTGTCGCATGGGGCGCACTCTCGAGCTTCGCCACATACGCCTTGGCAGCCTTCACAGATGTGAAGCATCGGAAGCCCGCTTCATTTGCCATAGCTAAAAGCTCGGGCCCTTCGCCAAGGAGCACCGCGACCGGTTCGGAGAGCTCTGTCTGGATGCCGTCCGGCCAGACCAGATCGAGAACGGCCTTCTGCTCTCCAGTTCTGTCGTCCACCAAGTCCCAGGCTATCTCACCTTTCGGATACCCCTGGCTTTCCATCCACGCGTTCAGCTCTTCCAGCTCTCGTGCCTCATCCTCGTTGGCGATGCCGCCGAGAAGAACGCTGTCACTCACCCTTGCCGAGGCTGATGCTTCCAGCACGTCGGCATCGTCATGCAGCAGTGATCTCAAACAGGTGTTCGCCGCCTCAGCGAGCAGCTCTTTCCTGGCTTCGAGAAAATCCCTGAAATTCTCCAATCGCCAGAGCTGGCGATCTTCTGGCACCCACTGAGAGCGCAAAGCGCCGGGATGGGCCGCCTCGATCTCCTCAAAATATTCCTCCGGGCGTCTGTCGCTGATAACAAGGTTCGTGTCCTTAGTCAGAAAGCAGAAGTTCCCCAAAGCGTTGACCTCGGATCGGCTGTAGCCCGCCTTATATAGCTGAGCCCTCGGAAAGATATGATGAACTTCCAATGAGCTCATCTTGCCAAGTAGTTCTCTTTTGAGCGGGAGGCCCGTTCCCCAATCGCGTGCCTCAGTCATCCTGGTCAGCATGTAGAGAATAGGATAGAAACGGGACCCCACACTCCAGCTGTGGAAGTGACCTGGTTCAACGCGAAGTCCACCTTGCGTCAAGCGCAGCTCATCGAGCAATTTGTCGAGATTGCCGCCGCTTTGTTCAAGAATTCCAAGATCTTTATCAATCACGCTTTCGGTAGATGCCGAGAACCGCCCCCACATACCGCTTTGCACATACCAGAACAGCAATTTGTCTCGAGTGCGTTCATCAAGACGCCCCCCCTGCATTTCGAGAAATCGAACCATGACGGGGACGGCAAACCGGGCAAAAAGCACCCGGTTGTGATCGAGGCCAAGTCTGCCTGCCATCATGTTCAGAGCAGTATCAGTATGCCGAACAGCGCGCGCCAAAGCATCGGCAATTTCTTCGGCGGAACGATCATGAAGATAGAGGAATTTGGCCTCCCCGGTCAGCACTGTATTTACGGACCGGAGCAACCAATCGAGGGTAAAGTCGTAACCTGCGTCTTTCCAGCGAGCGAGGCTCGACTTCATGGTGTCGCGAGCCTCCGGCCAGTCGGCACAGATTTTTGCAAGCGCCAGATCACCCTTGGAAAGCTTGGTGCCGCCGCTGTTCACGCGGTTAAATATGTCGACGACTACATCAAGAGTTTTGTCCGATCCCGTCACCTCCTCAATGTGGAAGTTCTTGTCGCGGATGCTGAGCAACTGATTCAGGCGGCCAACATACTCGCCCAACCGAACCGTATGCCCTGGATTGCTGTTAAGTTCGTTAATGAAGTTCCCGACGCCTGCGTTGCCACTTTTCATGAGCTCGGTGACATCGATCCAAAGAGGATCGTCGCGCATTTTGATGGGTTGGTAAAACTCGAATTCTTCTGTCGCGAGATTGAACCTAAGCTCGGTAAAGGACTTCGCATTCCCATCGAAGAACTTCGGCGGCTCGCCCCGTATCACGCCATAAAGGGAGGTAATCCGTTGCTGGCCATCAAGCAGTAACTTGACCACGCCTGGCGCAAGCTCCCCGTCGCCTCTGTGGGCCGCAGTCGAAGCACTTGTCGCCCAGACCAGAAGGCTGCCGACTGGATGACCGCGATAGAGGGAGTGGAATAAACCTCGAACCTGCTCTCGTCCCCAGACATATCCGCGCTGGAATTCGGGAAGAGCCATATGCCCATTGTCGATGTAATCGAGGATCGAAGTAATATTCATTGTAAAATACCGTAGAAAAATTCGGTTTGAACTACTCTGCCGTATGAGGCCCGTTGCATGCAACCTCTGATAGTCTCCGAGGCGAAGCGGGCAAGCCTTGACTCGGGGCATTTGCTCGCGATGAAAGGTCACGACAAGATATACATTTTTAATCAGTTAGTTAGAAATTTTTTCGATTTCGCCCTTCGGATTCAGCAGAATTGGCCAATGTCTATTTTGCCAACACCGCAATGTAGGGATCGACAGGCGAATTCTCCTGATGATCCATGGAGCCGGTAGGCAGTCGAAGGCTTCTTTCCATTCCGGAAGCTACGGCTCTTGTCACCCGAGGCAGTCTGCCGAGGGCATTGCCTGGGAGAACATCATGTTCGATATCCCCACCGCGCCAACGCGCGTTCATTACCTATTTCAAGAAAACACGGAGGCGCTGCAGAATGCGGCGCTGCTACTGGGCGGTCCCCGCTGGCTCAAGCGAGTTCAAAACCTATTCGAGACGCTCTGGACCGAAAATTTCCTTCACGGCCGTGTCTGCCGTGAAATCAACGCACTTCATCGTCTACTAACTCTCGTTTACGTGAATGATCCGTCCCGTCCCGAAGCGGCATACTTCAAAGCAATTGACCCTATGTCGCCTCATCTCGAGGAAATCTCCTTTCTGGCTTACCAGCTCCGTCAGGCTTTCGAAGAGGCTTGCTACTACAAGGGTCTCGACTGCGAAGAGGAGGAGCGCAAATATGAATGATACCGTCATTTCGGGAGACAGGCTCCAATCTCAAATCGAATCTGCCTTAGCGACGTCAGACAAGACGCTGCAAGCTATCGCTTTCGCAGTGGAAACGGAGGCACTTGAGGGGGCGCTACTCGACAATGTGCTCAATTTGAAAGAACGGATCGATGGACTTGCCATCTTTGCGACCGACGAACACCTTGCCGTAATGAGAGTGGCTGATCGCCTTGAACCTGTTATCCTCGCAGCGACAACTGTTCATTACATCTCAGCCGAGGAATGGGACATCAATCCACCGAGCGAAGAGAAGGTTGTGGAGCGCTATGGTCTCGCGGCAATCGACCTCCGGAGCCTTCTGCGAAATCTCGCAGAACAGTTGGCTGGAATCCAGAACATGCTGAAAGCGGAGCAGATTGCGGCGGACCTTCGCCGCGACCAGACCTGATCTGCGCACCCGCGTCGCCAGGTGAGGCGACGCGGGCCTTATCGGCCCCAGGGGAAGACGGCCGATATATACGATTCAAACCTGTCACAAAACACTTGCTGAAGTTGTCACATACGTGGCACATTCACTTTCACACGCGGAGTCATACTGCGGTCGAAGGCGCTTTTTCGTTTGCGTTCTGAAAGTTGCGGCCTGTTTCTTGGGCCCCTACCGCCAGAGCTAAGTCTTCAATGTTCTTTAGCAAGAAAACTGCTCAGAGCCCTCGGCGAAGCATTGAGGCACATGCCTCTGTCCGCGGCCCTCATTTAGACAAAGTGCATCAGCTAAACTTAGATACTATCCTTTTTTGCATCAGTAGATCAGCTGATGCACTGTCCAGTTCTGGGTATGTTCTGACTTGTTTCAGCTATGTTCTGGCGCAAAGCAACGCGCCAGAAAACATAAACTCCGATTTCAAATCAGAAGCTTAGCCAATTCTATAGTTCGGAGACTCACGCGTGATCTGCACGTCATGAACATGGCTCTCTTTCAGCCCCGCGCCGGTGATCTTTACGAAGGTACAATCGCGGCGCATTTCTTCGACCGTGGCGCAGCCGGTATAGCCCATCGCGGCCCGAAGCCCGCCGACCAATTGGTGCAAGACATTGCCCGCGCTGCCCTTGTAAGGCACCTGCCCTTCGATGCCTTCCGGCACCAGCTTGTCGCTCGCCGCGTCTTTCTGAAAGTAGCGGTCGGCGGAGCCGCGCGCCATGGCGCCCATGCTGCCCATGCCCCGGTAGCTCTTGTAGCTGCGGCCCTGATATAGCACGACTTCACCGGGGCTTTCGTCGGTGCCCGCGATCATGCTGCCGACCATGGCGCAGGAGGCGCCGGCCGCAATCGCCTTGGCGAAATCGCCGGAGAACTTGATGCCGCCATCCGCGATGATCGGCACGTCACCGGCAGCGGCGGCGCAGTCCATCACGGCGGTCAACTGTGGCACGCCGACGCCCGCCACCATGCGCGTGGTGCAGATCGAGCCGGGGCCAATGCCCACTTTGACGGCATCGGCGCCGGCGTCGATCAGCGCGCGGGTGGCAGCGGCGGTGGCCACATTCCCCGCCACGACCTGCACATCGCCAAAATGCTTCTTGGCCCGGGCCACCGCATGGGCCACGCCTTCGGAATGGCCATGCGCGGTGTCGATCACGATCATATCGACGCCCGCATCCACCAGCGCCTCTGACCGTTCGAAACCCGCATCACCCACGGTGGTCGCCGCGGCGACGCGCAGACGGCCCAGATCGTCTTTGCATGCGGTGGGGTTCAACACCGCCTGTTCGGTGTCCCGCAGGGTCAGCAGGCCGGTGAGCTTGCCCTCGGCATCCGTGACCAGCAGCTTTTCGATCCGCCGCGATTTCATCAGGCTGATCGCCTCGTCCCGGTCCGCCGGCTCCTGCAGGATCGCCAGACGGTCCGAGGTCATCATGACGGAGACCGGCGTGCGGTCGTCGCTGGCGAAACGCATGTCGCGGTTGGTGACGATGCCCAGCACCCGGCCCTGATCGTCCACTACCGGGAAGCCCGTCACGCGGTAGCGCTCTTGCAATTCTTTCGCATCCGCCAAGGTCTGCTCTGGCCGCAGGGTGATCGGGTTGTAGACGATGCCGCTCTCGAACCGCTTGACCCGGCTGACTTCGCGCGCCTGTTCGTCAATCGAGAGGTTACGGTGCACGACCCCCATGCCGCCCGCCTGCGCCAAGGCAATCGCCATGCGGCTTTCGGTCACCGTATCCATGGCCGAGCTGAGCAGCGGGATATTGAGCGCGATGCTCTGTGTGACGCGGGTTCTTGTGTCTGCTGTGGATGGCAGCACCGATGACGCCGCGGGAACAAGCAATACATCGTCAAAGGTCAGGGCCTCACGAATCTCCATTTAACACCTCGGTCTGGATGGGTTCATTTGGCGGTTTCCTATTTCACGGATGGCCCGCTTTGGAAAGACCTATTCCCCGGCGTCAACCGCATGGCCGAGATGACGCCGCTCGGGTATAATTTGCCGCGCATCGCCTTTCCCCCGCCGCGCGGAACGCTATGGTGGCGCAAAGCAGTCAAGGACGGACCCAATGAGCAGCGATCCCCTCGTGATTTTCACCCCCTCCGGCAAGCGAGGGCGCTTTCCCAAAGGCACCCCGGTGCTGACCGCCGCGCGGCAGTTGGGTGTTGATCTGGATTCGGTCTGCGGCGGGCGGGGCATCTGTTCGAAATGTCAGGTCTCGCCGGGCTATGGCACTTTTTCGAAACATGGGGTCACGGTCGCTCCCGATGCGCTGAGCCCCTGGAACGCGGTGGAAGAGCGCTACGACGAAAAGCGCGGTCTGAAAGAGGGCCGCCGTCTGGGCTGTCAGGCCACCGTGCAGGGCGATGTGGTGATCGACGTGCCCCCCGAAAGCCAGGTGCATAAGCAGGTGGTGCGCAAACGCGCCGAGGCGCGGGAGATCGCGCTGAACCCGGCGGTCAAGCTTTATGCCGTTGCGGTGGATGAGCCGGACATGCATGAGCCTTCGGGCGATCTGGAGCGGCTGCGCGCGGCGCTGCATGCGCAATGCGGTCTGGAAGAGGTCCATGCCGATCTGCACATCCTACAGATCATGCAGCCCATTCTGCGCAAAGGCGCGTGGAAAGTGACCGTGGCGGTGCATCTGGGCAATGAGGAGACCCCGCCCCGGATCATGCAGATCTGGCCCGGTGACTACGACGGCACCATCTATGGGCTCGCCGTTGATCTGGGCTCCACCACCATCGCGGGCCATCTCTGCGATCTCAAAACCGGAGAGGTCGTGGCCTCTTCGGGGGTGATGAACCCGCAGATCCGCTTTGGCGAAGATCTGATGAGCCGGGTCAGCTATTCGATGATGAACCCCGAGGGCGCCGAGGAAATGACCCATGCGGTGCGCGAAGGCATGTGCGGGCTCTTCACCCAGATCGCGGCGGAAGCCGGGATCGATCAAAAGCTCATTGTCGATGCGGTCTTCGTCTGCAACCCGGTGATGCACCACCTGCTCTTGGGCATTGATCCCTTTGAGCTGGGCCAGGCCCCCTTCGCGCTCGCCACCTCGGGCGCGTTGCACCTGCGGGCGGGGGATCTGGACCTCAACATCCACCCCTCGGCGCGGGTCTATCTGCTGCCCTGTATCGCGGGCCATGTGGGCGCGGATGCCGCCGCGGTGGCGCTGTCCGAGGCGCCGCAGAAATCCGATGATCTGATGCTGGTCGTCGACGTGGGCACCAATGCGGAAATCCTTCTGGGCAACCGCGACAAGGTGCTGGCCTGTTCCTCGCCCACCGGCCCGGCCTTTGAAGGGGCGCAGATCAGTTCCGGCCAGCGCGCCGCGCCCGGGGCGATTGAACGGGTTGAGATCGATCCCGAAACCAAAGTCGCGCGCTTCAAGGTGATCGGCTGTGACATCTGGTCCGACGACGAAGGCTTCGAGGAAGCCGTCGCCGCGACGGGCATCACCGGCATCTGCGGCTCTGGCATCATCGAGATGGTGGCCGAGATGCGGATTCACGGCATCGTTGACGCGCCCGGCTTGATCGGCACGGCAGAGCAAACCGGCTCGGCCTCGGTTTTCCAGGACGGGCGCACCAACAGCTATCTGGTCTATGACGGCAGCGCCAAGGGCGGCCCCAAGATCACCGTGACCAACCGCGACATCCGCGAAATCCAGATGGCCAAGGCGGCGCTCTATTCCGGGGCGCGGCTGCTGATGGATAAATTCGGCGTCGATAAGGTCGACCGCGTGGTGCTCGCAGGCGCCTTTGGCGCGCATATCAGCCCGCGCCATGCGATGATCCTCGGCATGATCCCCGACGCGCCGCTTGATAAGGTCTCGAGCGCGGGCAATGCCGCCGGCACCGGGGCGCGGATTGCGCTTTTGAACACCGATGCCCGCGCCGAGATCGAAAAGACGGTCCATGCGATCCACAAGATCGAAACCGCTGTCGAGCCGCGCTTTCAGGAGCATTTCGTCAATGCCTCGGCGATCCCCAATGCGGTTGAGCCTTTCCCGATCCTCAACAGTCTCGTCGCACTTCCCGATATCACCTTTAACACCGGCGGCTCTGGCACCCCGGGGGGTGAAGGCGGCGGGCGGCGGCGCAGAAGAAGGGCCAGCACATGAGCCAGGACAACAGCGATCAGGTCCAATTCTGGAGCAGCCATGTGGGCGAGAAATGGGCCCGCCGTCAGGCCGAGTTGGACGGGCTGATGCAGCCGGTGCTCGACGGCACCCTCGCGCGGGCAGAGCTGCGCACCGGCGACCGGGTGCTCGACATCGGCTGTGGCGCGGGCGCGGCAAGCCTTGCGGCGGCCGAACGTGTGGGGCGCGGCGGCGCGGTGCTGGGGGTCGATGTCTCGCCGCCTCTGCTGGACCTCGCCCGCAGACGCGCCCGCGACCTGCCGCATGTGGCGTTCCACCACGGCGATGCCGCGACATTGCAGCTCGACCGCCCCTTCGACCGGCTGATCTCGCGTTTTGGCGTCATGTTCTTCGCCGATCCGGTCGCAGGCTTTGCCCAGATGGCCCGGCAAATCACCCCCGGCGGGCGGCTCAGCGTGGCGACCTAGGGGCAGATCCCCGAGAACCCTTTCTTTACCCTGCCAGCCCGCGCCGCCCGCACCACTTTGGGCACCATGCCCAAAAGCGACCCCGACGCCCCCGGCCCCTTTGCCATGCGCGACCCCGACCGGGTGATTGAGATACTGCAAAGCGCAGGATGGGCCTCTGTGGACTGCGCGGTCAAGACCCTGACCCTGACGCCCGAGGGCGGCCCCGAGGCTTTGGCCGAGCAGATGTGCGAGATTGGCCCCGCCGGCGGTGCGATCACCTATTTCCAACCCAAGCCCGCGCAGATCGAGAAATTGCAGCAGGCCATCGCGGAGGCGTTGCAAGACTATGTTCAGGATGGCGCCGTCCAGCTGCCCGCTGAGATCAATTTCGTCACTGCCGTCAAAGCCTGACTTGACCTTTCCGGCGTCGCGATTTATCTCACCCTCAGCGCGCGGGTATGGTGAAAAGGTATCACGGCAGCTTCCCAAGCTTTAGTTACGAGTTCGATTCTCGTTACCCGCTCCATCGCGCTCCCCCTTCCTCCGGGATCGGCTCAGTTTTCTCCATGTTTTCGTCAAATCACCCGCGGCGCGCCCCGCGAAGAGCTTGTTCTCGTCTGATTTCTGCCGCTTTTGCCCCCAAAGGTAAGGCGAGAGCAGAAACTTCAGCCGCGCATCCCTCACCGGTCCGATGGGATGCCGAGAAAAAAGGGATGAGAACGTGGCAAACACGTTTCGCGAAACCGTCCGGTCCAAGGCCTATATCCTATTGAACCTGGTCGTTCTGTGCTGCGCGGCGGGGATCACCTATTCGATTATCAAACTGGACCACGATCAACATATCGCGAGCCTCAGCCAAGACGCCCGGCAGGCGCTGCATGAGGTGTCCAACCAGGTACAGCATCAGTTCCAGGAAACCGTTCTGGTCACCAAGAACATCGAGAACATTCTGCTGTCTTCCGAAGCCTTCAAGGAAAAGAAGATCGAACTGCTGGTGCGCGAGCTGCTGCAGGAAAACCCCGGCATCACCACCTATGCGCTGGCGCCCGATCTGAAGATCGCGCGCAGTTTTCCCGAAACGGCGGACAGCAGCATTGTCGGCCTTGAGTATAGAAACATCCCGGCGCAGTTGTCGGGGGTTGCCAATGCCTATCGCCGCCAGACCCCCACCATCGAAGGCCCGCTGCCGCTCGTTCAGGGCGGCAAGGGTTTTATCATGCATTACCCGGTGTTTGAACGCCCCCAAGGCCTGGGCGCGCCGCGGTTCTGGGGGGTCATCTCCATTGTATTTGACTGTGAAACCCTCTTTGGCCTACAAGAGAACAACCCTCACCTCGCCGGGGAATACAGCTTTGGCCTCGCCCCCCTCCCCGCGGGCAGCAGCCTCACGCCGCCCCGGGGCACTGGTTCGGGCGAGCTTATCGCGCGCAGCCGGTTCGAGCTGCATGGCAAGCTTTGGGAAGCCAGCGCCCGGCTGACCCATGGTCTGCCGCCCTATTCGCCGCAAAGCCCCTATCTCGTGGCCTTCGCACTTTTGGCCACCGTGGCGCTCTTGGCCGGGCTCTGGGCCTTCCGGCGGGTCGCCTTGAAAAAGCAAGAGGCGCATATCCTTTTGGCCGAGGCCATCAGCACCATCCAAGAAGGTTTTATTGCCTTTGATGAGAAGGAACGACTGGTCTCTGTGAACCAGAAGTTCTTGGACTATCACCCTAAGGTGGCCCATGACATACGCCTTGGTCGTACCATGGAAGAGCTGCTGCGGCTTTGGGTCGAGAAGAACCAATTCCCCGTCGAGGAAAGCGAACGCGAAGAGTGGATCGCCAAACGCATGGCGCGGTTCCGCAATCCGACCGGGCCATTTCTGCTTGAGGTGAGCAGGGACTCCTGGGTCAAGGTCAATGAGGCCAAAACCCCGCATGGCTATACCGTCGGGATCTGGACCGACATCACCGCCGAGAAACGCGCCATCGACGCGGCCGAAGCCGCCGACCGCGAAAAGACCGAGTTTCTGAACAATGTCAGCCATGAATTGCGCACACCGCTCACGGTGATCTCGGGCCGGGCGAGCTTCTTGCAACATGCCGAGCGTCTGCCACAGGCCCGCCGGTTGCAGACCGCGCTGGTCAGCAGCAGCCCCGCGCCCGAGCTTCGCGGGGCTGCGGAGGCCTATCAGAGCTTTATCTCGGAACAGGCCGGCGGCATCGCGGGATCGGCCAGACATATGCTGCGACTGGTCGAAGACCTGCTCGACTGGACCAAAGTCGCGCGCGGCAAAATGGAGTTGGACCTGCAAGAGATCGAGGCCAGCGACATCGCCCGCTCCGTTGCCGAAGATCTGCGCCCCGATGCCGAGGCCAAGGGGCTGAGCCTGACCTATGACGCCAATGGCACCGCCATGGTCAACGCCGACCCGGTGCGCCTGCGCCAGATCCTCTACAACCTGATTTCCAATGCGATCAAATTCACCAAGAACGGCAGCATTCACCTGTCGATGCTGCAGGCCGCTGATGAGATTACCTTTAGCGTCACCGACACCGGCTGCGGCATCTCGCCGGACAACCTCGACCGCGTGTTCCTGCGCTTCCAGCAGGTCGACGGCTCCATGTCGCGCGAAAACGGCGGTCTGGGGCTTGGGCTGGCGATTGCAGAGCAACTGGCCACGCTGCATGGCGGCGGTTTGGCGTTGGAGAGCGAGCTGGGCATCGGCAGCACCTTCCGCCTGACCCTGCCCCGGCCCGCGCGCGCCTGCGCCCTGCCCCGCTCGGCCTGACGCGCGGCCAGCGCCATGATGATAAAGCGCCGCCCCTGACGGTCCAGAGGCGGCGCTTTCGTTTTGAGCTGGGCTTACTCTGCGCCGTCCATCAGCACGTCCCCGAACTGATCGCGCAGATCGCGCTTGAGCACTTTGCCCGTCGCATTGCGCGGCAGCGCCTCGGTAAAGACCACCCGATCCGGCACCTGCCATTTCGCGATCTGGTCTTCGAAAACCTTGAGCACATCGGCCTCGGTGGGGTCCGCCCCTTCGGCCTTGACCGCCACCAGCACCGGGCGTTCGTCCCATTTTGGATGCGTCGCGCCGATCACCGCCGCATCCGCCAGATCGGGATGGGCGATGGCGATGTTTTCGAGCTCCACCGAACTGATCCATTCGCCACCGGATTTAATGATGTCCTTCGCGCGGTCGCGGATCGTGATATAGCCGTCCGCATCCATCGTCGCGATATCGCCGGTGTCAAACCAGCCGTCGCGCAGGGTGCTGTCCCGGTCCGAGCGGTAATAGGCGTCCAAGATCCAATGCCCCCGGGTCACCAGCGCGCCCTGGGTCTCGCCGTCATGGGGCAGCGGTTGACCCGCGTCATCCCAGATCTCAAGCTCCACCCCAAAGACCGGGCGGCCTTGGTTTTCGCGCAGCCTATGCTGCTCGGCGTCCGACAGTTCCGCATGTTTGGCCAGCGGCTTGTTCACACTGCCCACGGGCGACATCTCGGTCATGCCCCAGGCGTGGATCGTCTCGACGCCGAAATCCTCGCGGAAGGTCTGGATCATCGACGGCGGACAGGCCGAGCCGCCAACCACGGTGCGTTCAAGGCTTTCCAGCTTGCTGCCCGATTGTTTGGCCGCGCCCAGAAGCCCCAGCCAGATCGTCGGCACGCCAAGCGCCAGAGAGACACGGTAGTCGTCGATCAACCCCACCAGCGAGGCGCCATCAAGGTTCGGCCCCGGCAGCACCATCCGCGCGCCGGTCATGGCGCTGGCATAGGGGCTGCCCCAGGCGTTGACGTGGAACATCGGCACCACGGCCATGACGATATCGCGGGCCGAGATGGCAATGCTGTCGGCGATGTTGATGCCAAAGGAATGCAGCACGGTGGAGCGGTGCGAATAGAGCACGCCCTTGGGGTTGCCCGTGGTGCCAGAGGTGTAGCAAAGGCTCGATGCGGTGTTCTCATCAAGCTCGGGCCAGTCAAATCCGGCATCGCCCGAAGCCACGAAGTCATCGTAGAAGATCAGACCCGGCAGCGCTTCGGCGGCTTCCGCGTCGGGGCCGGACATGAGCACCAGATGTTTGAGGTGTTCCAGCTTGTCGCGGATCGCCGCCACCAGCGGCACGAAGGTCTTGTCGATGAAGAGTACCTCATCGGCGGCGTGGTTCAGGATATAGACCAGCTGTTCGGGAAAGAGCCGCGGATTGATCGTGTGGCAGACAAAGCCCGCGCCCGAGGTGCCGAAATAGATCTCCAGATGCCGCCGGTTGTTCCAGGCAATCGTGCCACAGCGCGCCTGCGGGGCCAGCCCCAGATTGGTCAGCGCCGAGCCGAGCCGCCGGGCATTCTGCGCCACCCCGCCCCAGGTGGTTGTCTCGACCCCGCCGGTCGTATTGACCGAGACGATCTCGCTGTCAGGATGATAGCGCTCGGAATGGGCGATCAGGCTGGAGATCAGTAGCGGCTGCGTCATCATCTGGCCAAGCATGGCGGGGCTCCTTATCTGGTTTGCGATCAGACTGACCAAAGGCTGCGGTGACTGCAAGACCTCCCCGCCCGCGCGAGCAGGCTGCGCCCGCCCATAACGCTGCGTAACAAGGCAGGCGCCCCCCGCCCGCTTCGGCGAACGGGGGGATCTGCTCGCGGTCAGTCGCGATGACGCTGGATGAAATCGATCAGCCCGGCGGTCGAGCCGTCTTTGCCCTCGGGAGAGACCGCGCCTTCGACGAGCGGTTGCAGCGCGGTGGCCAATTCCTTGCCCAGTTCCACCCCCCATTGATCGAAGGAGTTGATGCCAAGGATCACCCCCTCGACAAAGACGCGATGCTCATAAAGCGCGATGATCTGCCCCAGCGTGAACGGGTCAAGCCGGGGGTAGATCAGCGTTGTGGAGGGGCGGTTGCCGGGAAAGACACGGTGCCGCGCTTGCCGTTCAAGCTCGGCCCCCTCAAGCCCTTTCCGGCGCATCAACCCGCGCGCTTCCTCAAGCGAGCGGCCCAGCATCAGCGCCTCAGATTGGGCAAGGCAATTGGTCAGCAGCAGATCGTGATGATGTTTCAGCTCCGGCTCATGACCATTGGCCGCGACCAGAAACTCGCAGGGCACCACCCGGCTGCCTTGGTGGATCAACTGGTAAAACGCGTGCTGGCCGTTGGTGCCCGCCGCGCCCCAGACGATGGGGCCGGTGTGACGCGGGCTGTCGTCGCCGCTCATCAACACGCTCTTGCCGTTCGATTCCATCTCAAGCTGTTGCAGATAGGAGGGCAACAGGGCCAGGCGCTGGTCATAGGGCAGCACCGCGCGGGTGGTGTGGCCGCAGATCTGATTGTGCCAGATCCCCACCAGCGCCAGCAGGATCGGCATGTTCTCCGCAGGTTCCGCCGCGCAGAAATGGCGGTCCATCTCTTGCCCGCCGCGCAGGAAACTGTCGAAGGCTTCGGGGCCAATGGCGATCATCAGCGACAGGCCAATCGGCCCCCAGAGGGAATAGCGCCCCCCGACCCAATCTTCGAAACCAAAGACCCGCGCCGGGTCGATGCCAAATTCCGCCGTCTTGTCCAACGCGCTGCTGAGCGCCGCGAATTGCTGCGACGGATCGCCCCCGTGATCGCGCATCCAGGCCCGCGCGGTGCGGGCATTGGTCATGGTCTCAATGGTGGTGAATGTCTTGGAGGCGACGATCACCAGCGTGGTCTTGGCGTCCAGACCGCGCAGCGTATCGGCAATATGCGCGCCATCGACATTGGACACGAAATGGCAGCGCGGGCCGTCGTGATAGGGCGAGAGCGCGCGCACGGCCATGGCCGGGCCAAGGTCCGACCCGCCGATCCCGATATTGACCACATCGGTGATCTTGCTGCCGCGAACCTCATCTGCAAAGCCGCGCATCCGCTGCAGGGTGTCCAAGACCTCAGGCATCACGTCCTGACCCTCAACCATGACCGCGCCGCCATCCAGATTGCGCAGGGCGGTATGAAGAACAGCGCGGTTCTCGGTCTCGTTAATCGCCTCGCCCGCGAACATCGCATCGCGGTGGGCGGTGACATTGGCCTGTTCAACCAGCCCCAGCAGCGCGCCGCGCGTCTGCCTGTCGATGTTGGTCTTTGCGTAGTCGAACAGCATATGCTGCGTGCGCAGCGAGAACTCATCTGCACGATCCGGATCGTCAAAGAGGGTCAGGATCGAACGCTCTGCGGCGGCGGCATGCAGCCGGTCTAAGTCTTGCCAGTGATCGGTCATTCGGCCCAATAGACCTCCAATTCGTCGAGCAGCGCCGCGATCGGCGCCTCTTCGGGGGGTAAGTTTTCAGCCCGTTTCAGGGCCGCGCGTTTTTCCGTGCCGAAAATCACCAGATGTTTGTTCAAGGCGCCGTTCAGCACATGCGCGGGCAATGTCACGCGGGCGGTCGACTGGCTTTCGGGGTAGACCGGGCAGAGCAGCGGCGCATCGCTTGCCAGCGCTGCGGGCAGGCTCGGGTCACCGGGGAAAAGCGACGCGGTATGCATGTCGTCGCCCATCCCCATTAAGGCCACCGAAAGCGGCAGATAAGGCGCAAGCGTCGGCGCGACCTCCTCGGCCCCTTCGCCGGGCGACAGCCCCTCGCGGTAGAAAGGCACGAAACGCGCTGCTGCGGCATGGCCGGTCAGCAGATGTTCTTTCACCAGCTGCGCGTTGGAGCGCTCGTCAGCTTCGCTTACCCAGCGTTCGTCTGTCAGCAGGACATCGACCCGCGCCCAATCAATATCCGTGGCCGAGAGCATTTCGAAAATCGGACCGGGGGTCGAGCCGCCGGGGACCGCCAAGCTGGCCCGCTCATTGCCGGACAGGGCCGATTTCAACTTGCCCGCCAGTTTATTGGCGACATTCATCACCAACATTTCGCGGTCTGCATATTCGATGATGTTCATGGGGATACCTTTCGCCATTCACGGCCATCGCGCCGCATGAGTTCGAGTGCATCTGTCGGCCCGGTCGAGCCGCTGTCATAGGGTTTGGGCACGTCATGGCGCGCTTCCCACCCCTGAATGATCGGATCGGTCCAGGCCCAGGCGGCCTCGACCTCGTCGTCGCGCATGAACAATGTCTGGTTGCCCCGGATCACGTCCATGATCAGCCGCTCATAGGCATCCACCTGCGCGCCCCCCTCAGGGCCAAGCGCTTCGGCAAAGGTCATATCAAGCGGCACATCGACAAGACGCATGCCCCCCGGCCCCGGTTCCTTGATCGTCACGCCCAGGGTGATGCCCTCATTCGGTTGCAGCCGGATCGAAAGCACATTGCGGTGACGGCCCGCGTCTTCGGTGAAAATCGAATGCGGGGTGTCTTTGAACACCACCGTGATCTCGCTGGAGCGGGCAATCATACGTTTGCCGGTGCGCAGATAGAAGGGCGTGCCATGCCAGCGCCAATTGCTGATATGTGCCTTAAGCGCGATGAAGCTTTCAGTCCGCGAGCGCGGGTCGCCCACCGCTTCGCGGTAACTCGGGTAGCGGCTCTCCTGCCCCGGCTCGGCGAGATATTGCCCCCGGATCAGATGGTGCGGCAAGACCGGATCTAGCGCGCGGATCACCTTGAGTTTCTCATCGCGCACCGCATCGGGATCAAAGCGCGCCGGCGGCTCCATCGCGATGAGGCACAAAAGCTGCATCAGGTGGTTTTGCACCATGTCGCGCATGGCACCGGATTTATCGTAATATTCCCCGCGCCCGCCGACACCCACCGTCTCGGCCACGGTGATCTGGATATGATCCACATATTGCCGGTTCCACAACGGCTCAAAAAGCACATTGCCGAAACGCACGGCCATCAGGTTCTGCACCGTCTCCTTGCCCAGATAATGGTCGATCCGGTAAATCTGCTGTTCGTCGAAATAGCGCGCCAAAGTGGCGTTCAGCGCCTGCGCGCTTTCCAGATCACGGCCAAAGGGTTTTTCGACGACGATCCGGCTGTCCGGGCCGGCCAAGCCCCATTGCTGCAAACGCTCCGCCAAATCCCCGAACAGGGACGGCCCGACAGAGAAATAATAGACCTCGATCTGGTCTCGGCTGGCCATAAGGCTGTGCAGCTCGGACCACCCGGCCTCGCCGCGCGCGTCAATGGCGACGTAATCGAGCTTTTCGAGGAATTCTTCGAGATCGTCACAGGTTTCGTCGCCGCCGAACTCCCTGATCGCCTCGGCCACCATCTCGCGGTAGCCGGCGGCATCCATCTCGGTCCGGGCAGCGCCGACTACCCGCGCGCCCTCCGGCATCTGGCCCGCACAGAACCGACGATAGAGACCCGGCAGAATCTTGCGCCGGGCCAGATCGCCCGTGCCGCCAAAGATAACCAGATCGAAAGGATCGACCGGAATGACACGCGAAACCATAGTTTAATCCTTGCCCGTGCAACATGGTTGGGTCAGCGCAAACATACCTATTCTCACCTTCTTCACAAGACTGTGCACCCCAGTGCTTGGACTTTTGGGCAGGGCCGCAATAGCTTAGCACCACAGGACGCGAACACATCGGATCACGCAAGGACGAAAAATGAAAGATATGGCGCAGGCAAACGAGGGCAAGTTCCAAGACCCGAAAGTGACCGCCAAGGGCGCGCCGCGCGCCACCGTCGCCCTGCGCGGGGCCGAGACGCTTTGGTTCAACACCGGCACCCTGTGCAACATCGAATGTGTGAACTGCTATATCGCCTCCAGCCCCAGCAATGATGCGCTGGTCTATATCACGGCTGAGGAAGTGCGCGATTACCTTGACCAGATCGAAGAGCTAAACTGGCCGGTGCGCGAGATTGCCTTCACCGGCGGCGAGCCTTTCATGAACCCGCAGATGATCGAGATCACCGAAGCCGCCCTTGAACGCGGCTATGAGGTGCTGATCCTGACCAATGCGATGCGCCCGATGATGCGCCAATCGGTGCAGAACGGGCTGCTGCGCCTCGGCGCGGCCTATCCGGGCAAGATGACCCTGCGCATCTCCGTCGATCATTACCGCCGTGATCTGCATGACGCGGAACGGGGCGAAGGCGCTTTTGACAAGACGCTTCTGGGCATGGAATGGCTGCGCGACAACGGCTTTCGCATGGCCGTGGCGGGGCGCTCGGTCTTTGCCGACAGCGATGCCGAGAGCCGGGCGGGCTATGCGGCGTTCTATGCCGATCACGGCTTTGACATCGACGCCCATGACCCCGGCGTGACCGTGCTTTTCCCCGAGATGGACGAGGCTGTCGAAGTGCCCGAAATTACCACCGCCTGCTGGGACATCCTGAACAAATCCCCCGACACGGTGATGTGCGCCTCCTCGCGCATGGTGGTCAAACGCAAGGGCGCCGAGAAACCCGCCGTACTGGCCTGCACCCTGCTGCCCTATGACCCTGAGTTCGAACTGGGCACGACGCTCGCCGAAGCCGAGCGGGACGTGGCGCTGAACCATCCGCATTGCGCAAAGTTCTGCGTCTTGGGCGGGGCAAGCTGTTCCGCCTGACGCCCCTGCCCCGCATTAGTGGAGCGTGAATTCGCCGACCTGATTTTGCCACTCACCGGGGCTGATCATCTTGCGATGCGTGAAACGCACCGAGTGCAGCGGCCCATCCAGTTCGGCGCGCCAGAATTCGACAAATTCAAACAAGCGCGGATGGTCCGGCGCGATATCATACTCCTGCCAGATATAGCTGTTGAGCACATGGCTATAGTCGGGCATATGGTAAAAGAATTCGGCCGTGGTCAGACCATAGCCTTTAAGCATAAGTTCTGTTTCACATCGGGGCATATTGCGCCTCCTTAACTGCCTGAGTAAGACCAGCTTGGCAGATAGTTTTTACTTTTCAATGAAAACAGTATGTTGGCACTTCACCCCGAGTGCTGCCAGTGCCTTTTGGCCACAGCCATTGCACCTGATATGCCCCGTCTGCTATAGAAAACCGCAAGATATAGAACCATAAAAATGGTGGGCAAGATACGTGACCGATACGCCGGATACCCCTGAAAACACAGACGAAAAACCCATCTTTCACGGGCCGTCGGTGACCATCGAACACGAGATGCGCACGTCCTATCTGGACTATGCGATGAGCGTGATCGTCAGCCGCGCGATTCCCGATCTGCGCGACGGTCTGAAACCGGTGCACCGCCGCATCCTCTATGCGATGCATGAGACCGGCAATACCCACGACAAATCCTACCGCAAATCCGCCCGCCCGGTCGGCGATGTGATGGGCCAATACCACCCGCATGGTGATAGCGCGATCTATGACGCATTGGTGCGTATGGCGCAGGATTTCTCCATGTCCCTGCCCCTGCTTGACGGTCAGGGCAACTTTGGTTCGATGGATGGCGATAACCCGGCGGCGATGCGCTATACCGAAGTGCGCATGGACAAGCCCGCCGCCTATCTGCTAGCGGATATCGACAAGGAAACCGTTGATTTCCAGGACAACTACGACGGTAAGCAGAAAGAGCCCACGGTTCTGCCGGCGCGTTTCCCCAACATGCTGGTCAATGGCGCGGGCGGTATTGCTGTCGGCATGGCGACCAATATCCCGCCGCATAACCTGGGCGAAGTCGTCGATGCCTGCCTCGCGCTGATCGACGATCCGGACCTGACCTCTGAGCAGCTGATCGACTATGTCCCCGGCCCCGACTTCCCGACGGGGGGCATCATGCTGGGCCGTTCCGGCGCGCGCAAAGCCTACCTTGAGGGCCGCGGCAGCGTCGTGATCCGCGCCAAGACGCGGGTGGAGGAAATTCGCAAGGACCGTTGGGCCATCGTGATCGATGAGATCCCCTATCAGGTCAACAAGGCCACGATGATCGAAAAGATCGCCGAACAGGTCCGCGACAAGAAGATCGAGGGCATTGCCCATGTTCAGGACGAAAGCGACCGCAATGGCGTGCGCGTGGTGGTCGAGCTGAAGCGCGACGCCACGGCCGAGGTGGTGATGAACCAGCTTTACCGTTTCACGCCGATGCAGACCTATTTCGGCTGCAACATGCTGGCGCTGAACGGTGGCCGCCCCGAGCAGCTCACCCTGCGCAAGTTCCTCAGCTATTTCATCGACTTCCGCGAGGATGTCGTGGCGCGCCGCACCGCCTATCTGCTGCGCAAGGCGCGCGAGCGGAGCCATATCCTCTGCGGTCTCGCCGTCGCCGTCACCAATATCGACGAAGTCGTCGCCACCATCCGGTCCTCCGCCGATGCCGCCGAGGCGCGCGAGAAACTGATGACCCGCCGCTGGCCCGCTGAAGAGATCCTGCCCTATATCGCGCTCATCGACGATCCGACCCATACCGCGAATGAGGATGGCACCTATAACCTCTCCGAGGCGCAAGCCCGCGCCATTCTGGAACTGCGCCTGCAGCGCCTGACGCAGATCGGCGTCAAGGAAGTCACCGACGAGCTCGAAGAACTGGCACGTAAGATCAAGGAATATCTTGAGATTCTGGGCAGCCGCGAGCGCATCCTCAGCATCATCTCGGAGGAGCTGCGCGAGGTGCGCGAGCTCTTCGCCGTGCCGCGCCGCACCGAGATTGTCGACTGGTCCGGTGACATGGACGACGAAGACCTGATCGCCCGTGAGGATATGGTCGTGACCATCACCTCGGGCGGCTATATCAAACGCACGCCCTTGGCCGATTTCCGCGCGCAGCGTCGCGGAGGCAAGGGGGTCTCGGGCATGCAGACCAAGGAAGAGGATGTCGTCACCAACCTCTTCGTCGCCAATACCCATACGCAGCTTTTGTTCTTCACCACCGATGGCATGGTTTACAAGCTGAAGACCTGGCGCCTGCCGCAGGGCGCGCGCACCGCCAAGGGCAAGGCCATCGTGAACATCCTCCCGATCCCCAACGGCGTTTCCATCGCCGCGATCATGCCCGTCGATCGGGATGAGAAGGATTGGGACGACCTGCAGGTGATCTTTGCCACCTCCGCCGGGACCGTGCGGCGCAACAAACTGTCGGATTTCACCAATGTGAAGTCCAACGGCAAGATCGCCATGAAGTTCGAGGGCGAGCATGAGGGCACCACGCTGATCAACGCGCGCATCGCCTCGAACGACGATGACGTGATGCTGGTGACCGACGCGGGCCGCGCGATCCGCTTCCCGGCCACCGACGTGCGGGTCTTCAACTCGCGCAATTCGGTCGGGGTGCGCGGCATCCGTCTGGGCAAAGGGGACAAACTGGTTTCCATGTCCGTGATCCGCCATTTCGAGGCCAGCTCGGAAGAGCGTGTCGCCTATCTCAAACAGCGCCGCCTGATGGCCGGGCTGACCGATGACGACAGCAGCGATGACGAGGAAGAGCAGGTTCAGGCCGGGCAACTCAGCACTGAGCGCTATGCGGAAATGTCGGCGGCGGAGGATCTGATCCTCACCATCACCGCCAAGGGCGCGGGCAAAGTCTCTTCGGCGCATGACTATCCGGTGCGGGGCCGCGGTGGCATGGGCGTGACAGCCTGGTCCAAAGCCATGGCGCATGGCCCGATCGTCGCCTGTTTCCCGGTCGAGATGTCTGATCAGGTGATGTTGGCGACATCGAAAGGCCAGTCGATCCGCGTGCCGGTCGAAGGCATCTCCTTCCGCTCGCGCAGCGCCGGCGGGGTCAAGGTCTTCAGCACCGGCAAGAACGAAGAAGTCGTCAGCGTGGCCTGGATCGCGGATCAGGGCGAAGAAGACGGCGCGGCGCTGGACGCGTCAGAGGATAGCACCGAGTAATCACCCGAGGTCTCATGCTGCCCTTAGATCGGGGCAGCATGGGCCGGACGCGGCCGCTTCAACGCCCCCCAATACAAAAAACCCCCGCATCACCGATGCGGGGGTTTTGTTTTACATAGGTCGATCTAAAAGCCTTAGTCGACTCAATCTGTTGTGGACGTTGTTGTTGTGGAGGACGAGGAGTTCGCCGCCAGCGCGACCAGAACAACCAGAGCACCCGCCGCGGCTGCGCCGTTGCCAATGCCGGCACCCGCAGCGAAAAGACCAGCGCCATCCGCGCGGACGCAGACCCGGGCGGTCTCGCCATCCACAGTTACCGGCTGGGGTTTGCAGTTATAGATGACGCCATTGGCACCTTGAACCTGAAGCTCATATTCCGCATCGCCCGACGCGCCCAGCACGGCGGCTTGGGTCGTTGTCTGGGCAAAAGAAGCACCCGCAAGTGCGATCGCCGCTGCTGTCACTGTCGCAAACATTTTCATCTCGAAGGTACTCCTATGGTAAATGCAAATTTCGTGTTGACCGCATCATTGCACATATCACTAACTAGCGCAAAGTCGAATTGTTAACCCATAGTTAATTACGCCGATGGCAAATCGCTCCGGATGCAAACGCCTGAGTTTTCAACCGGTTCCGACCCCATGCGACTTATAGGTCGTAAATTTGCGTAAACTTTTCCTCCAGATAGGCCAGCAGGGGCGCTTCGCTGGGGGCTTTGCCGGCGGCTTTTGCAATGACATCGCGCGGCGCATAGAGCCCGCCATGGGTCTGAACATTGGTCCGAAGCCATGCGGTTGCCGCCGTGGTATCCCCCCGCGCGAGCTCTGCATCCAGATCGGGCAGTGAGTCGCGCATCGCTTCATGCAGGCAGCCCGCATAGACATTGCCCAGCGTATAGGTCGGGAAATAGCCCAGCAGACCGACCGACCAGTGAACATCCTGCAGCACACCGTGGGAGGGCCGGTCGACCTGATAGCCGAAATCCGCCTCGAACCGATCGTTCCAAGCGGCTTCCAGATCGGCAACCTGAAGATCGCCCGAGATCAGCGCTCTTTCGAGATCGAAGCGCAAGAGCACATGAAGATTATATTGCAGCTCATCCGCCTCGGTGCGGATGAAACCGTCTGAAACCCGGTTCACGATACGGTAGAACATCTCGGCATCCGCGACGCCAAAGTCACCGAATGCATCCTTCATCTCGCCAAACAGCCAACCCGTGAAAGCGCGGCTGCGGCCGATCTGATTTTCGTAAATCCGGCTTTGGCTTTCATGCACCCCCATGGAGACGCCGCGCCCCAGCGGGGTCAGCAGATAAGCGCTGTCGATCCCCTGCTCATAGGCGGCGTGACCAACCTCATGCACGGTGGAATAGAAACAGTTGAACGGATCAAGCGCATTGGTGCGCGTGGTGATTCTCACGTCCAGACCCGAGCCGGAGGAGAACGGATGCACCGCCTTGTCGATCCGCCCGGTGGAAAGGTCATAGCCAAAGTGACGCGCGAGTTTTTCCGTCAGCGCCATCTGGGCGGTCTCGTCAAAAACACCCTCCAGGATCGGCGGCGCTTCGGCCGCGCGCACGGCGGCGCGAAGCTCGGTCAATTTGGGCCGGAGCGCACCGAACATCGCCTCAAGATCCGCCGCCGTGGTGCCGGGCTCATAGTCTTCCAGCATGGCGTCATAGATGCCGATGCCGCGCCCCTCGGCCAGTGCCGCGCCCTCTTCGCGTTTAAGCGCGATGACCTCCTCCAGCGTCGGGGCGAAGGCGGCAAAATCATCGGCGGCGCGGGCCTCGGCCCAGATGCCCTGCGCGGCAGAGGTGACGCGGGCGATCCTTGCGGCCAGATCGGCTGGCACCCGGGCCGCGCGGTCATAGTCGCGTTTGATATGGCGCAGATTGGCTTGGCCGACCTCGTTCAGTGTCGTCTGATCAATCTCAGACAACCAGGTGCCAATGCGCGGATCGACGCGGCGGGCGTGTAACACCCCCTCCATCGCGGCCATCTCCTCGCCCCGCTGCGGCCCGGCGCCGCGCGGCATCACGGTTTCCTGATCCCAGCCCAAACGGCCCGCCACCTGCGCCAGCGCTTCGGTCTCGCGCTGAAAGGCCATCAATTCGTCATATGCAGTCATGGTTCAGCCTCTCAGAGATGTGGGGATGGGATAGGCCGCAAGAAAGCGCGCCCGCAGGATCAGCACCCAAAGCACCAGGGCCAGCGCCTGATGCGCAAGGGCCAGATGCACCGGCGCGGCATAAAGCACCGTGACGATGCCCAGCACGACTTGCAGCGCCAGCGCGGCCATCACGGCGTTAAAGGCAAAACGCGTGCGCGCATGGGCCGAACGGCGTCCGCGCAGCCAGACGACGATGCCGAAGGCAAAGAGCAGATAGCCCGCCATCCGGTGCATGAATTGCACCAGCCCGGGGTTTTCGAAAAAGTTGCGCCAGACGGGGGTGATGTCGAAGGCATCGGGCGGGAAGAACTGCCCCTGCATCAAGGGCCAGTCGATAAAGTAACGGCCCGCGTCGATCCCCGCCACCAAAGCGCCAAGCAGGATTTGCAGCGCGGCGAAATGCAACAGCCCCGTGGCCATGCCGAATTGCTTTGCTTCCTTGGCGCGGCGGGCCTGAATGAGGTCTCTCTCACTGCGTCCCAGCAAAAGCACATCCCATGTGATGACCCCGAGGATGACAAAGGCGAGCCCCAGATGGGTGGCCAGCCGGTAGGAGGCCACATCAACGACCCCCTGCCCGCTGGTCACGCCCGAGGCGACCATCCACCAGCCAATCGCCCCCTGCGCCCCGCCAAGCGCGCCGACAAAGAGCAGACGTTTGGTCCAGCCCACCGGAATCTGCCGCCGGATGAGGAAGTAGAGAAAGCCCAAGGCCCAGACCAGACCGATCACCCGACCCAGCTGACGGTGGCCCCATTCCCACCAGTAGATGCGTTTAAAATCAGACAGTTCCATCCATTTGTTCTGAACCAGAAACTCGTCAATCTGTTTGTATTTATCGAATTCCGACTGCCAGTCGGCGTCGGTCATTGGCGGGATGGCCCCGGTGACGGGGCGCCATTCGGTGATGCTGAGCCCGCTGTCGGTGAGCCGGGTGAGACCGCCCACGGCGATCATGATAAAGACCAGTGCAAAGAGGATCATCAGCCAGATGCGGATCGCGCCACGCGCACCGCCCCGGCCTTTGTCGATCCCGCCGGTCTGCACCGGCGCACGGGTGGGTTGGTCGGTGCCGACCTCTTCGAAAAGTTTGCGTTTCTCCGCCATGGCGCGCCTCTTTTTCCGTTTAGAGAGCGTGGTATGACATGGGGGGGGAAAGGTCTAGCCGGGGCGTTATGTTCCCTTGGCCGCAGAGGCATGCCGGCCCGGAATCAAGCCGCAGGCGCCGGGCCATCGCCTGCCCGCCCCACGGGGAGGCGATTTGGCGAAGCTGGGCGCGACTTCGCGACAACATATTGACGCGGCACCATAAAGTGGCATGAACAGCCCGAAGATCGCCACCCCACGGGCAGGCGCTGGCCCTCTGGCTCTTTCAGCCCTTCTCTTTCCAGCGGACCATTTGCCGCAGGATGCCATGCAGCATCTGCACATCCGCCCGGGTTAGCGGCATCCGCGACCACATGTTGCGCAGGTTCAGCTTCATCGAGGCGGTCTTATGCTCGGGAAAGAAGAACCCCGCCTCCTCCAGCCGCTCCTCATAATGCCGCGCCAGATGGTCGACCTCGGCCCCTTTGGCCCAATCGGTCCCGGCCATCTCGGTCACCTCATGGGTCACCTCGCCCTGCGCCCGCATCCATTCGTAGGACATCAGCAGCACACATTGCGCGAGGTTCAGCGAGGCAAACTTCGGGTTCACCGGCACCGACACAATCGCATTGGCCTGCGCGATATCCTCATTCTCCAGCCCGGCCCGCTCTGGCCCGAACAAGACCGCAACCCGTTGCCCCGCGGCGATCTTTTCCGCCGCCAGCCGCATCGCGGCCTCGGGACTATAGACCGGTTTGGTCAAATCCCGCCCCCGCGCCGTGGTGGCAAAGGTGAAATCGCAATCGGCAAGCGCGCCGGGCAGATCAGCGCAATGCTGCGCCTCATCCAAAAGCCGCCCGGCGCCCGAGGCCATCGCCACCGCGGACTGGCTTGGCCAGCCATCGCGCGGTGCCACGACCCGCATGTGATCGAGGCCGAAATTCCACATCGCCCGCGCCGCGGCGCCGATATTCTCGCCCATCTGGGGGCGCACGAGCACGATGGCCGGAATCGGGGCCGAAAGAACGGGGGAGGAGGATGTCTCTGTCATGCGCGCCTCATAGACCCTGCGCCGCAGCACCGCAAGAAAGCCCGCGCGACAGGCGCATATGCGTTTTCTTTTGCAACGCCTTGCGCTAGTCAGACCCCCAGACCCGAGCAAGGACAGTGACCATGGACGCGCCAGAACAGCCGCAGATTTACCTTATCACCCCGCCCGAAGTTGAACTCAGCCGTTTCCCGGCGCAGCTCGCCGCCGTGCTCGACGCGCATCCGGTGGCCTGCGTCCGTCTGGCACTGTCGACCCGGGACGAAGACCGGCTTTCCCGCGCGGGCGATGCGCTGCGCGAAGTGACCCATGCCCGGGACGTGGCGCTGGTGATCTCGGATCATCTGCTGATGGTGGAAAAACTCGGCCTCGACGGGGTGCACCTCAGCGACGCCGCCCGCAGCGTGCGCCATGCGCGCAAAGAACTGGGCGAGGACGCGATCGTCGGCAGTTTCTGCGGCACCTCGCGCCACGAAGGCATGGCCGCAGGCGAAGCCGGCGCGGATTACATCAGCTTTGGCCCCACGCAGGCGAGCGCACTTGGCGATGGCAGCTTTGCCGAGGCCGATCTGTTCCAATGGTGGTCCGAGGTGATCGAAGTGCCCGTGGTTGCCGAAGGCGCGCTCGACATCAATATGATCCGAACGCTGGCGCCCTCGACCGATTTCTTCGGCATCGGCACCGAGATCTGGGACAAGGATGACCCGGTCGCGGAACTGGCAAGCTTGATTGCCGCGATGCAGGGCTAAGACAGCGGTCGGGCAGCCCGAAACTGGGCTGCCTTACAAAAACACCCGTTCGACAAACCAATAGGCGCCGACCGCCGCGATCACGCAGGACGCCGGCACGGCGATGGCGCGCCGATACCAGTCGCGCTTCATCACCCAACCGACCAGCACAAAGGCAATGGCGATCACCGTGAGCTGGCCCAGTTCCACCCCGATGTTGAAACCGATCAACGCCGGTACGAACTGCCCTGCAGGCAGGCCGAACTCCCCCAGCACCGAGGCAAAGCCCAAACCGTGCAGCAGACCGAAGCCAAAGATCACCAAAGGCCGCCAGCGGTTCAGCCCGGAATGAAAGATATTCTCAACCGCGACATAGACGATCGAGGCCGCGATCAGCGGCTCGACAATCGCGCCCGGCACATTGACCCAGCCCAGAGCGCCAAGCGCCAATGTCACCGTATGGGCCAGCGTGAAAGCCGACACCTGCCAGACCAGCGGGCGCAGCCGGGTCGAAAGAAAGAACAGCCCCAGCACAAAGAGGATGTGATCCAGCCCCTTGGGCAGAATGTGATCGAAGCCCACCGGCACATAGCCCACGAAGGTCGCCAAACCATTCTGCGCATCCCCGCCCGAGACCGTGATCTCGGGGCTGGTTCCCCCGCCAGCCAGATAGCCGGTATAGGGCTCGGCCACGCCTTGCTGCCGCAGCACCAAAGCGCCTGCCCCTTCGGGCCATGTCACCTGCACCTGCGACGCCCGTCCCGGCAGGTCCGCCACCAGACGCCAGGCGCTGGCGCGGGGCAGTTCGGGGTCGACATCCTTTGGCACCGTGATCGCAGCACTGTCCAGCGCCACAGCCGCCCCATCGACGCTGAGCAAGGGCAGAGCGTTCCAACCGGCCAGAAGTTCCGGCGCCCGGTCGGCAATCCGCGCGGCGGGCAGGCTGCGCAGATCGTCGTAATCCCCGGCATTCTCGGCGTTGTCGGTATCCGCAACACTATCAAGGTCAATCCCGGCGAGCAGCGCCTCAAGATTGACGCGCAGATCAAGCACAAGCTGACCCTCCACCACCGCCAGATCGGCCACCGTCGGCTGCACCTCATGCGCGCGCAGGCCGGGGGTCAGTAGCAGCAAAAGCATTGACAAGGCCAAGAGATGCGTCAGCTTTGCGCTGACCAATAGGAAAGTTGCCCGCATGTCTTTGTCCCGCCTGAGTTTGCTTTTCTTCTGCGCCCTGCCGCTTGGCCCGGTGCTTGGGCATGAATACTGGCTGTCGCCGCGGAACTATCAAGTTGAAAATGGTGAAAAGATCGAGGCCGATTTTCGCAATGGCGAGGAATTCAAGGGCGCGCCCTATTCCTACCTGCCCAACCGCGTCTCGCGCTTTGAGGTTTTCGTGAATGGCGTTGCCCAGCCCGTTGCGGCCCGCGCCGGCGACCTGCCGGCTTTGCAACTGGAGCCGCCCGCGCAGGACGTGCTGCTGGTCGCGATCATGGAGGCCGCGGCTTCGACGGTGACCTATAAGGATTGGGAAAAGTTCCTCGCCTTCGCCGCGCATAAGGATTTCCCGCAGGCCGAGGCCGATCATATCGCCAACCGCTGGCCACAGGACCGGTTCAAGGAAAGCTACACCCGCCACGCCAAGACCCTGATCGCCGTGGGGAGTGGCGCGGGGCAAGATCAGCCGACCGGCATGGCGACCGAATTTGTCGCGCGCAGCAATCCCTATAGCGCCGATTTCGGGGGGCAGATGGAGGTGACCCTGCTTTACCAAGGCCAGCCGCGCGCCGATGCTCAGATCGAAGTCTTTGACCGCGCACCCGGGGGGGAGGTCACGATCACCATGCACCGCACCGACGACGCGGGCCAAGCCTCGGTTCCGGTGACGCCGGGCCATGCCTATCTCTTCGACGCGGTGGTGCTGCGCCCTGCCCCCGGTGCTGGCACGGGCGCGGCGGTCGATGCGAATAACCCCGTCTGGGAAACGCTCTGGGCCGCGCTGACTTTCCGCGTGCCGCAATAGGCGGCTTGCGTGCGGTAAGGCTTGGCGGCTAGAAGCGCGGGATGAAGAACACAGCAAACATCCTTTGCATCGGTTCCGTCCTTTGGGACGTGATCGGCCGCTCCGAGAACGCCATGCGTCAAGGCTCTGACATGCCGGGGCGCATTACCCGCCTGCCGGGCGGTGTGGCGCTTAATATCGGCATGGCGCTGGCGCGCTTTGGCCTGACCCCGGCGCTGCTTTCGGCCGTGGGGCGCGATGCGGAGGGCGACGAGTTGATCGCCGCCTGCGCGCTGCGCGGGTTGATCACCGATTACGTTTACCGCTCCGATGATCTGCCGACCGACCGTTACATGGCCGTCGAAGGCTCCAACGGGCTGATCGCCGCGATTGCCGATGCCCATTCGCTGGAGGCCGCGGGCGATAAAATCCTGCGACCGCTGGAAGATGGCAGCCTGCCCGCCCCCTACCGCGGCGCCGTGGCGCTGGATGGGAACCTTACCGTCGAACTGCTGGCGCGTATGGCGCAAAGCCCGCTTCTGGCCGAGGCCGATCTGCGGCTGGCCCCCGCCTCGCCGGGCAAAGCGCTGCGGCTGGCCCCTTTCTTGAAGGCCGGGCGGGGCACCTTCTATGTGAACCTCGAAGAAGCCGGGTTACTTTGCCAGACCAGCTTTGACGATTCCCCAACCGCCGCCCGCGCGCTTTTGGCGCGGGGTGCCCTGCGGGCCGTGGTGACCGATGGCGGCAACCCGGCCACGGTCGGCGAGGGCGATGAGATCACCACCCTGACCCCGCCCAAAGTCCATGTGGCGCGGGTCACCGGGGCGGGCGACACTTTCATGGCGGCCCATGTGGCCGCCGAACTCGGCGGCGCAAAGGCCCAACCCGCCCTCAAGGCCGCGCTCGACGCGGCCGCACTCTATGTTTCAGGAGAGACCAAGATATGACATCCGCATCCCCCGCCCTGCCCCTGACCTTTAGCGCCGAAGTCGCCAAAGCCCGCGACAGCGGGGCGCCGATCGTGGCGCTGGAAAGCACCATCATCACCCATGGCATGCCCTATCCGCAGAACCTTGAGGTCGCGCGGCAGGTCGAGCAGGACATTCGGGAGGCGGGCGCCGTGCCGGCCACCATCGCGGTGATCGATGGCGCGCTGCACATCGGTCTCGACGATGATACGCTGAGCGACTTGGCGCAGGCCAAGGACGTGGCGAAACTCTCGCGCGCGGATATGGCGGTCTGCATCGCCTCGGGCGGCACCGGGGCCACCACCGTGGCGGCGACCATGATCGCGGCCCATCTGGCGGGCATCGAAGTTTTCGCCACCGGCGGCATCGGCGGCGTCCACAAAGGCGCGGAAGACAGCTTTGACATCTCCGCCGACCTGATGGAGCTTTCGCAGACCCCCGTCACCGTCATCGCAGCGGGCGCGAAAGCGATCCTTGATGTGCCGAAAACGCTGGAGGTGCTGGAAACCCAAGGCGTGCCGGTCATCACCCTGGGCCAAGACAGCTTCCCGGCCTTCTGGAGCGCAGGCTCGCCGCTGCAATCGCCGCTGCGGCTGGATGACCCGGCCCTGATCGCCAAAGCACAGCGCACCCGCGTCGCGATGGGCCTGCCCGGCGGGCAATTGGTCGCCAACCCGATCCCGGCAGACGAAGAGATCCCGGCTGACGAACTGGCCCCCATCATCGCGCAGGCACAAAGCGAAGCCGATGCGCAGGGCGTGCATGGCAAGGGCGTGACCCCCTTTCTCTTGCAGCGCATTTTTGAACTGACCGAAGGCCGCTCGCTCACTGCCAATATCGCATTGGTGCGCCACAACGCGCGGCTCGGTGCACAAATTGCAACGCAGCTGTCCAAACTGCCGCGCTGATTGGTGAAAAACACGGTCGCGCCATTGCCGGAGGGGGGTATTCGTCTTAGCTATGGGACGAATAACGCGGCGGAAACGACCTGATGAACACACCTTTCGACCCCGACCCTCTGCAGGTCCGCCGCAGCCTTGTGGCCCGGCTGCGCGCGTCCTTCCTGACCGGGTTGGTGGTGATCGCACCGGTCGGGCTGACCATCTGGCTGATCTGGAGCGTGATCGGCTGGATCGACGGTTTCGTGCTGCCTCTGGTCCCCAAAGCCTATCACCCTGACCGCCTGCTTCAGGACTTCCTCGGCCTTGACCCGTCGATGCAGTTCAACGTGCGCGGTCTGGGCGTGGTGATCTTTCTGATCTTCACCACCATGGTGGGCTGGATGGCGAAAGGGCTGATCGGCCGCTCGCTGATCCGCTTTGCCGAAAGTCTGGTGGAACGCACCCCCGTGGTGCGAACGATCTATTCCGGCATCAAACAGATTTCCGAAACGATCTTCGCGCAATCCGAACGCAGTTTCGAGACCGCTTGCCTGATCGAATACCCCCGGCGCGGCATCTGGGCGCTTGGCTTCATCTCGACCGAGGCCAAGGGCGAGGTGCTGGCCCGGACCGGCGGCAATGGCGAGATGATGTCGGTCTTTCTGCCCACCACGCCGAACCCGACTTCGGGGTTCCTGCTCTTTGTCCCGCGCGAGGATGTGATCGAGCTGGACATGAGCGTCGAGGATGCCGCGAAACTGGTGATCTCTGCCGGTCTTGTCTATCCGCCCCGGCCCGGCGCTGACCTGCCCGAGGTGCTGGAATTGTCGGAACCCGAGTGATCAGCCAAACATCTCGGGCAGATCGACGCTGCTGCGCTGGTTGAGGTCATCGAAATGATCCGTCAGAAAGCGTTCCGCCGCCGCAGCGCCCGCCTCGCGCAGCGCTTTGATCACCGCCGGATTGGGCATCAGCTTCGTCGCCACCGACAGCTGCGCCATCAAGGCGTCATCGGCGATCATATGCATATGGACCCGCTTCATCCGCCCCTCTGGCAACGTGCCGTCGGCGATCAGACGTTGCACGAAGTCAATCGCGCGCATCTCTCGTAACAGGCTGGAATTAAAGCTGATCTCATTGATCCGGTTCTGAATCTGCTGCGGTGTCTTTGGCAGGTCTGGCCGTTCCAGCGGGTTGATGTTCACCACCACGATATCCTCTGGCAGATCCGCGCGGAACAGCGGGAAAAGCGCCGGGTTGCCGGTATAGCCCCCGTCCCAAAAGGCTTCGCGCTGGCCGGTCTGGGCGTCGTCAATTTCCACCGCTTTGAAGAGCGTTGGCAGACAGGCCGAGGCCAGAAGCGCATCGGGGCCGATCTCCTCCCCCTGAAACACCCGGATCTTGCCATTGCGCACCCGCGTCGCGCAGACAAAGAAAAAGGGCGGCTTATTCGCCCCGACCTTGCCATAGTCGAAACGTTTCACCACCTCCTCCAGCGGGTTGCGGTAGAACGGCCCATAGGCATAGGGCGAGACCACCCGCGTCATTGAATCCGAGATCGCGACGGGCAAGGAATATTCCATCGCCTGACTCAGCTTGTCCAACCCGAAGGGCGCCAGCCAATGCGACAGGCGCAGGTCCGAGATGCCCGAGACCTGACCCCAAAGCCAGGCAAGGTTCTCCCGCGCGCCCGCGCGCCCGCCGGCGATCAGGCCGGACTTCAGCGCGGCCCCGTTTAAAGCTCCCGCCGAAGTCCCTGATATGCCACAGATTTCCAGATCATCCTGCTGGAGCAGCCGGTCCAGCACACCCCAAGTGAAAGCGCCATGCGCGCCGCCGCCCTGAAGTGCGAGGTTGATGCGTTTGCGCGCGGCCATTTACAACGCGGTCCAGCCGCCATCGACGCTGATCGTGGTGCCGGTGATCTGCGCCGCAGCCTCTGAACAAAGGAAGGTCGCGGTGCCGCCCATCTGCTCGACAGTGGCAAATTCGCGGCTCGGCTGGCGGGTCAGCATGACCTGCTCGATCACCTCTTCGCGGGACATGTCATATTCTTTCATCGTGTCGGGGATCTGCTTTTCGACAATCGGCGTCAGCACATAGCCAGGGCAGATGGCGTTGCAGGTGATCGGCTCCTTCGCCGTCTCCAACGCCGTGGTCTTGCTGAGGCCCACAATCCCATGTTTCGCGGCGATATAGGCAGATTTATAGGGCGAGGCGGTCAGACCATGGGCAGAGGCGATGTTGATCACCCGGCCCCAGCCCGCTTGGCGCATCATCGGCAGGGCTTCGGCCGTGGTGTGAAAGGCCGAGGACAGGTTGATCGCGATGATGGCATCCCATTTCTCCGCCGGAAATTCCGGGATCGGCGCCACATGCTGAATGCCCGCATTGTTCACCAGAATGTCACACTTGCCCGCATCGGCAATCAAGCGCCGACACTCGGCCCCTTTCGACATATCGGCCTTGATGTAGCGGGCGTTTACATTGCATTTCTCCGCCATCTGCCGGGCCAGCGCATGGTCGGCGTCATCATCGGTGAATGAGTTCAGCACAATATCGGCCCCGGCCCGCGCCAATTCCCAGGCGATTCCCAGACCGATTCCTGAGTTTGATCCCGTGATGACGGCGGTCTTGCCGGACAGATCGATGGTGAAAGCCATGGCGCGTCTCCTTGTTCATGCTGCGATTGCATCATGTACCGCGGTGGAGACAAAGGGAAAGGGCTACAAAGGGCCGTAATGCGGATCACCGGCCAAAAAAAACGCCCGCGCGAAGCGGGCGTAAGTTATTGAGGCAGGTTTCATACAGGCAAGAAACCTATCGAGCAGTGACCTCTGTATACGCAATCTACCGTCACAATCCAAGCTAAAAGTTTGATAAGGCGAGAATCCGCAGGTAAGCATAAAATCAAGAAAATAAGGGCAGAACGGGATTGTTGCGAAAATGAGCTGGGATTTTTTCTCGAAAGCACGGGGCGTTGCGGCGCTTTCTTCACTGATTCTGACCGCCAGCGCCGCTTTTGCCGAGCCGCAGCATGGAATCGCCATGTATGGCGCGCCCCAATTGCCGCCCGATTTCACCGCTCTGCCCTATGTGAACCCCGAGGCCCCCAAGGGCGGCGAGATCGTTCTGGGCAATACCGGGGGATTCGACAGTCTGAACCCCTTTGTGCGCAAGGGCACCGCGCCTTGGCAGCTGCCGCATTTCACCCATGAAACCCTGATGGGAAGGTCCTGGGACGAACCTTTCGCGCTCTATGGGCTGTTGGCCGAATCGATCGAGGTGCCCGAAGACCGGTCCTGGGTCGAATTCACCCTGCGGGAAGAGGCGCGGTTTTCCGATGGCAGCCCGGTCACGGTCGATGATGTGATCTTCTCCTTCGATCTGCTGGGCTCGGAAGGCCACCCGCGCTACCACGGGTTGCGCAAACAGATCGAGAGCATCGAACAGACCGGCCCGCGCAGCCTGCGCATGACGTTTAACAGCGACAACCGCGAACTGGCGCTTCTGGCCGGGATGCGCCCGATCCTGAGCCGCGCGCAATGGGAGGGCGCAGATTTCGCCAATGCGCCCTTGGCTGAGATTCCGCTGGGCAGTGGCCCCTATGTGATCAGCGACTATCAGGCGGGCCGCTATGTCACCCTGACGCGCAATCCGGACTATTGGGGGGCCGAGGTGCCGTTTCGCCAAGGCACGCATAATTACGAGGAGATCAAGATCGACTTCTACGGCGACGCCAATGTGCTGTTCGAGGCTTTCAAGGCGGGCCAGATTTCCGCCGTGCGCGAGTTCAACGCCGAGACCTGGGCCACGCAGTACGACTTTCCCGCCATCGCCCGGGGCGAGATCGTCAAATCGACCTTCCCCCATAGCAAACCATCCGGCATGACCGGTTTCGTGATGAACACCCGCCGCGCGCCTTTCGACGATTGGCGGGTGCGGGACGCGATGATCTCGGCGTTCAACTTTGAATATATTAATGAGACGCTGACCGGCGGCGCCTTGCCCCGCATCACCTCATATTTTTCGAACTCCGACCTTGCGATGCGCGATGGCCCGGCCTCGGGTCAGGTGTTTGATCTGCTGAGCGACTATGCCGACACGCTGCCCCCCGGCACGATTGATGGCTATGCGCTGCCGGTGGCCGATGGCTCGGCCCGCAACCGCGCGGGCATCCGCGCCGCATTGCAGCAGCTTGAGGCCGCGGGCTATGAAGCCGACGGCGGCATCATGCGGCGGGCGAATGGCGAACCGCTCACCTTTACCATTCTGCTGTCCAAGGGCAGCCGGGAAAACCTCGCGATTGCAGAGCTTTATAGCCAAGCTTTAAAGCGGCTGGGGATCACGGCGCTGATCGAAACGGTGGATGACGCGCAATTCGTCGCGCGGCAGAATGCCTATGATTTCGACATGACCTATTTCCGCCGCGCCCTGTCGCTCAGCCCCGGCACCGAACAGCGGTTCTACTGGGGGTCCGAGGCCGCCGACCTGCCCGGCACGCGCAACCTGATGGGCGTCAAATCCCCTGCGGTGGACGCGATGATCGACCGCATGCTGCAGGCCCGGGAGACCTCTGAGTTCGTCGCCGCCACCCGCGCGCTGGACCGTATCCTCACAGCCGGGCGCTATGTCGTGCCGTTTTGGCAATTCGACGAGGGGCTGATCGCCCATGACGCGCGCATGGCCTATCCCGACAAAATCCCGCTCTATGGCGACGGGCCGAATTTCATGCCCGAGGTCTGGTGGTGGCAGCCCGCCGAGTAGGCAGACGCCAACTGTCATAAAACTTTCACTTGTCGTCGGGCGGGGCGCTTTCTATCCCTGCCCGCGCAATATCTGAAAGCCAGCCCCATGAATATCCTCGTCCTCTGCACCGGCAATTCTGCCCGCTCCATCCTGCTCGAGGCGCTGCTGCGCGATCTGGGCGCGGGCCGGCTGACCGTATTCTCCGCCGGCAGCCAGCCAGCCGGGCAAGTGCACCCGGGCGCGCTGAGGATCTTGGCCGAGCACGGGCATGACACCCACGGCTTCCGCTCCAAAAGCTGGGATGAATTCGCCGCCCCCGAGGCCCCCCGGATGGATCTGGTCATCACCGTCTGCGGCTCCGCGGCGGCCGAGACCTGTCCGCTCTGGCCCGGCACGCCTCTGCGCGGCCATTGGGGTGTCGAAGACCCCGCCGCCGCATCGCCAGAAACGCAGGCCACCGCCTTTGCAGATGCCTACGCCATCCTGCGCCGCCGCGCCGAAGCCTTCGTCGCCGCCCCTGTCACCGAGATGGACCGCGCTGCCCTGCAAGCGCATCTCAGCCAGATCGGAATGCTCGCATGAGCCGCCGTCTCGCCGCCGAAGCCCTTGGCACCGGTCTTCTGCTGGTCTCGGTCATCGGCTCCGGCGTCATGGGGGCGGCGCTGGCGCAGGGCAATGTCGCCATCACGCTGCTGGCCAATGCGATTGCCACGGGCTGTATGCTCTATGTCATCATCACCGTGCTTGGCCCGATCTCGGGCGCGCATTTCAATCCGGCGGTGAGCCTTGCCTTCGCCCTGCGCGGCGCGCTGCCGTGGTCTGACCTGCCCGGCTATGTCACCGCGCAGGTCTTGGGCGGGCTGCTGGGGGTCTGGGCCACGCATCTGATGTTCGACCTGCCGCTCTGGCAATGGTCCACGACGCTTCATCGCACCGGCGGCGCGCAGTGGTTCTCCGAAATGGTCGCGACCTTTGGTCTGCTCTTGGTGATCTTCGGCGGGCTGCGGGCACGGGCAGAAGCGGTGCCGACCTTGGTCGCGCTCTATATCACCGGCGCCTATTGGTTCACCGCCTCGACCAGCTTTGCCAATCCGGCGGTGACCATCGCACGCGGGTTTTCCGACACATTCGCGGGCATCAGCCCGGCGCATATCCCGGCCTTTGTCCTCGCGCAATTGGCGGCGGTGCTGATTGCTCATGTCGCGCTGAAAGCGCTGCTGGACGACCCGGCAAGCTGAGCCTCAGGTCAGCGATGTGACCCAAAGGATCGTCGCATCCTCATCGCTGAGCGAGACCACATTGTGCCCCATGGTCGCGTCGTAATAGGCGCTGTCGCCCCGGCGCATGTCGACCGGCTCATAGAACTCGGTAAAAAGCCGCACCATGCCGGTCAGCACATAGAGAAACTCTTCCCCGTCATGGCGCACCCAACCGTCGAACTCCTCCATCCGGCGCGCGCGGATGCGGGCGCGGTAGGGCAGCATCTGTTTCTTGCGCAGCGCATCGGCCAGCAGGACGTGTTCGTAGGTGCCAGTGGCCTTGGCCGCCCCTTCGTCGGCGCGGGTCACGGCCATACGGCCGGTGATCTTCTCCCCCGCCGGCGGGGTGAAAAGCTGCGGCACGGTGATCTCCAGCCCCACGGCGAGTTTCTTTAGCGCGTCATAGGTGGGCGACATCAGCCCGTTCTCGATCTTGCTCAGGGTGGAGCGTGCCAGCCCCGCCTGCCTTGCCGCCTGTTCCAGCGTCCAGTTGCGGGCCTTGCGCAACTCGCGCACCCGCGCGCCCAGATCGACCGGCGGCGCGATCTCGCTCGCGCCGCTCTCACGGGCAATCTGGATCAGGGAACGGGGCGCTTTATCTGTCATGGATGTGCTATAGCCCTGCCCTTAGCCCCATGCAACGCCCCCGCCCATGCAACGCCCCCGCCCATGCAGCGCCCCCCGGCTTGCGGTGCGCCCGCAGGGGCGTTATGCCCAAACGCGCAGCCCAATGGATGAGGACGACATGGCCGAAGCGATCAAACTCGATATCATGTCAGACCCGATCTGCCCCTGGTGCTACATCGGCAAGGCGCATCTCGACCGCGCCCTGCAAGATCACCCTAATCATCCTTTCGCCATCGAATGGCACCCCTTCCAGCTCAACCCCGAGATGCCGCGCGACGGGATGGACCGCCGCGCCTATCTTGAGGCCAAGTTCGGCGGCAAGGAAGCTGCGGTGAAAGCCTATGCCCCGGTGGTGGAACATGCCGAGAAAGCCGGGCTGAAGATCAACTTTGAAGCCATGCAGCGCACCCCCAATACGCTGGACGCCCACCGTCTGATCCATTGGGCCGGGATCGAAGGCCGCCAGACAGCTGCGGTCTCAGCCCTCTTCAATGCCTATTTCGTCGAGGCCCGCGACATTGGCGATGCAGAAGTGCTGGCCGATATCGCCGACAGTATCGAGATGGACGCCGCCGTCGTGACGCGGCTGCTCAAGTCAGATGTCGACGCCCAAGACATCCGCGACCGCGATGCGCATAGCCGCAAGATGGGCGTGAACTCGGTGCCGACCTTTATCATCGCCAATGCCCATGCGGTTCCCGGGGCGCAGCCGCCCGAGCTATGGGCGCAGGTTATAGCCGATCTGGCCGCGCAACAGAGCTAAACAGCGCCGCGATCCTTGCCAAGTTAAGCGCCCTCGATTATCGAGAGGGCACTCAATAGTTACTACTGAAGCCTTTCCCCTGCGGTTTTTCCGTGCGGAGCACTGTCGGAGCGCGGCATGACCAATCAGATTCCTGAATTCAAGATGGGCCGGATCGAGTTTATCGGCCTCATCGCGATGATGTTCGCCACGATCGCCTTTTCGATCGACGCCATGCTGCCCGCCCTGCCCGAGATCGCCGCCGAACTCTCGCCCGAGATGGCCCATCGCGCGCCGCTGATCCTGACGGCCTTTGTGCTGGGCATGGGGCTGGGGACATTCTTTAGCGGGCCGCTGTCGGATGCTTACGGGCGGCGCAATGTGGTCTTTGGTGGCGCGGCGCTCTATGCGCTCTCGGCCTTTGTCGCCTGGATGAGCAATTCGCTGGAAGTCATGCTGGTCGCCCGGCTGTTTCAGGGGCTCGGCGCCTCGGGGCCGCGCGTGGTGGCGGTGGCGATCATTCGTGACCTCTATGCCGGGCGCGAGATGGCGCGGATCATGTCGGTGGTGATGATGGTCTTTGCGTTGGTGCCCGCGCTGGCGCCGATGCTGGGCGCCGGCATTATCCTTGCCGCCGGTTGGCGCGCGATCTTCGTGGCCTTCGTCGCCTTCTCGCTGCTGACGGTAATCTGGATGGGGCTGCGCCTGCCCGAAACCCACCCCGCCGAGAACCGCCGCCCGCTGCGCGCGCGGCTGATCATGGGCGCGGTGCGCGAATTGCTGATGCACCCCTCGGTCCGCCTGTCGATCCTCGTGCAGTCGCTGGCGATGGCAATGCTGTTCTCCATGCTGATGCTCGTCCAGCCGATCTATGACAGCGTTTATGGCCGGGGCGACAGCTTTCCGCTGTGGTTCGGTGGCATCGCGGTGGTCGCCGCCAGCGCCAGCCTGATCAACGCCCTGCTGGTGGTCCGCTACGGCATGCGGCGACTGGTGACCATCGCTCTCGGGGCGCAGATTTTCCTCTCGGGCGCGATGTATGCGTTCAATCTCGGCGCGCTGCCCGACCCCTACGGCTTTGCCGCCTTCGTGTTCTTCCAGACCTGCCTGTTCTTCCAAGCCGGTCTGACGCTGGGCAATCTCAATGCCATCGCGATGGAGCCGATGGGCCATATCGCGGGCATGGCGGCCTCTGTTGTCGGGGCGATTTCGACGGTGCTGGCCGCGCTGATCGCCTCGCCCGTGGGGCTGATGTTCGATGGCACCACCAAACCGCTGGCGCTGGCGATGCTGGTCATGGCGGCGGCTGGCTTTGCGCTGATGCTCTATATGGGCCAGGTCGAAAACCGGCTGGCGGCGGCGGCGGAATAACCACCGCGGGCGCCGGGCCTAGCCCTCGGCCTTCGCCTTTTTGGCTTTCTTCGCCTTCTTCTGCTTGGCCACCACATGTTCCGCCAGATCGCGGGCAATGGCAAAGGCGCCTTTGATCTTATCGGCATCCGTCTTCCAGTCGCGGCGCACGACGATCTTGTTGTCCTTGACCTTGGCCAGGCCGCGCTGGTCCTGAATGAACTTCACCAGCCCCTCGGGGGAGGCGAATTTGTCGTTGTGGAACTGGATCGTCGCGCCCTTTGGCCCGCCGTCGAGCTTGGCAATCCCGGCGCGTTTGCACATCGCCTTGATCCGCACCACCAGCATCAGCGTGTTGACCTCTTTCGGCAGCTTGCCGAAACGGTCAATGAGCTCGGCGGCAAAGCCCTCAAGCTCGACTTTGGTCGACAGCTCACTGAGGCGGCGGTAGAGGCCCAAACGCACGTCGAGGTCTGGCACGTAATCTTCGGGGATCAGCACCGGCACGCCGAGGTTGATCTGCGGTGCCCATTGCTCATCGGCCTCGCTCAACCCCTCCATCTCGCCGGCGCGGATCTTGGCAATCGCCTCCTCCAGCATCGACTGGTAAAGCTCAAAGCCTACATCGCGCATCTGGCCGGATTGCTCTTCGCCCAGCAGGTTGCCGGCGCCGCGAATGTCGAGGTCTTGGGACGCCAGCGTAAAGCCCGCGCCGAGCGTGTCGAGACTACCCAAGACTCGCAGACGCTTCTGCGCCGTATCGGTCAGCTTGGCGCGGGGTTTCGTGGTCAGATAGGCATAGGCCCGCGTCTTCGAGCGCCCCACCCGGCCCCGGATTTGGTAGAGCTGCGCCAGACCAAACATATCCGCCCGGTGCACCACCATCGTATTGGCGGTGGGAATGTCGAGCCCGGATTCGACAATCGTGGTCGCCAGCAGAATGTCGAACTTGCCATCGTAGAAGGCATTCATCCGGTCATCCAACTCGCCCGGTGCCATCTGCCCATGGGCGACCACATAGGTCAGCTCCGGCAGTTGCGCCTGTAAGAACTCTTCGATCTCGCGCAGATCACTGAGGCGCGGCACCACATAGAAGCTCTGCCCGCCGCGGTAATGCTCGCGCAGCAGCGCCTCGCGGATTGTCACCGCGTCAAACTCGCTCACATAGGTGCGGATCGACAGACGGTCCACGGGCGGCGTGCCGATGACCGACAGATCGCGCACCCCGGTGAGTGACAGTTGCAACGTGCGCGGGATGGGTGTCGCCGTCAGCGTCAGCACGTGAATATCGGTGCGCAACGCCTTGAGGCGCTCCTTGTGACCCACACCAAAATGCTGTTCTTCGTCAATGACCAGCAGGCCGAGGTCTTTGAACCGGATGCCCTTGGCCAGCAGCGCATGGGTGCCGATGACGATATCGACGGTGCCCTTCGCCATCCCTTCCCGCGTTGCCGCCGCCTCCTTGGAAGAGACGAAGCGGCTTAGTTGGCGCACCTCGACCGGGAAGCCGCGGAAGCGTTCGGCGAAGCTCTTGTAATGCTGTCGTGCCAGCAGCGTCGTCGGCGCGATCACGGCGACCTGCACCCCGGACATCGCCGCGACAAAGGCCGCGCGCATGGCGACTTCGGTCTTGCCAAAGCCCACATCCCCGCAGACCAGCCGGTCCATCGGGTTGCCGCTGGTCAAATCATCAATCACATCGCCAATGGCACGCAGCTGGTCGTCGGTCTCGCTATAGGGGAACCGCGCCGAGAAAGCGTCCCACATGCCCTCGGGCGGGTCGAGCACGGGGGCCTTGCGCAGGGCGCGTTCGGCGGCGATGCGGATGAGCTTATCCGCCATTTCGCGAATGCGTTCTTTCAGCTTGGCCTTTTTCGACTGCCAGGCACCGCCGCCAAGCTTGTCGAGCAGCCCTTCCTCATGGCCGTAGCGCGAGAGCAGTTCGATATTCTCGACCGGGAGGTAAAGCTTTGACTGTTCGGCATATTCCAGCACAAGACATTCATGCGCCGCCCCCGCCGCCGTCACCACTTCCATGCCGTGATAGCGCCCAATGCCGTGGTCCACATGCACCACCAGATCGCCGGGGCTGAGGCTCTGCGCCTCGGTCAGGAAATTCTCCGCCCGGCGCTTGCGTTTTGGCGCGCGGATCAACCGGTCGCCCAGCACGTCCTGCTCAGAGATTACCGTCATCCCCGGTGCCTCGAACCCATGCTCCAGCGCCCAGACAGCAAGGTGTAGCCCGCGTTTGCCGATCCGGGTGGCGTCCCTCACCGGGATCGCTTCGGCCAGACCCTCGTCTTCGATCAGCCCCGTAAGACGTTCCCGCGCGCCCTCGGAGTAGCTGGCAATCAGCACCGGGCCCACTTCAAGCTTTGCTTTAATATGCGCCGCCAAAGCCTCGAAAAGGCTGACAGATTCCTGCTGTCGCTCCGGCGCGAAATTGCGTCCGATCCGGGCGCCCGCGTCCAGCACCCCCGGCCCGGTGGGCTGGGGCAGCGGGTTGAACTGGATCACCCGGCGGCCCAGCAGCGCCTGCTGCCAAGCGTCGTCGGTCAGATAGAGCCCTTCGGGCGGCGCGGGTTTATAGACGCTGTCCATCTTGGAGCGGGTCTTCATCGCCAGTTGGCGGGTTTCATATTGGTCGGCAATCGTGTCCCACCGCGCCAGCCGCATCGGGGTCAGCTGATCATCCAGCGTGACGGTGGCCTCCGGCAGGTAGTCAAACAGTGTTTCCAGATCGTCCTGAAAGAACGACAGCCAATGCTCCGCGCCCTGATGCTTGCGGCCTGCGCTGATCGCCTCGTAAAGCGGGTCATCGGTGCCCGCCGCGCCGAATTCGATCCGGTAGTTCTGGCGAAAACGGGTGATCGCAGCCTCGTCCAAGATCACTTCGCTGACCGGGGCCAGTTCCACCAGATCAAGCTTTTCGGTGGTGCGCTGCGTCGCCGGATCAAAGCGCCGCGCGCCGTCGAGCACATCGCCAAAGAGATCGAGCCGCACGGGGCCAAGATCGCCGGGCGGGTAGATGTCGATAATCCCCCCGCGCACCGCATAGTCGCCCGGCTCCATCACCGTGGGGCTCTGTACGAAGCCCATGCGCACGAGGAAATCGCGCAGCGCGGCTTCGTCGATCCGGCTGCCGACCCGGGCCGAGAAGGCCGCATCGCGCAGGGTCGCCCGGGCGGGGATCCGCTGGGTGGCCGCGTTGAGCGTGGTCAGCAGGACAAACCTTTCCGGCATCTCATGCACCAGCGCCGCCAATGTTGCCATGCGCCGCGCCGAGATATCGGCATTGGGCGAGACGCGGTCGTAAGGCAGGCAGTCCCAGCTTGGAAAGGTGATGACCGGCATGTCGGGCGCAAAGAACCGCAGCGCTGCCTGCAGTGCCGCCATGCGCTTGTCATCGCGCGCCACATGGGCCACCGGCTGGCCGCTCTTGGCGACTTCGTCAAGAATGGCGCGGGCGTCATAGCCTTCGGGAACGCCGGAGAGGGTGATATTGCGCGGATCGTTCATCGGAACTCAATTGGCCTTGATCGAACGGCTGTCAACCCGCCAGCGGGCCGACGGCCAGATTTTGGTACATTCCCCAGACCGCGGTGACAAAGATCGACACCATGCCGATGATCTGGGTATAGAGCCGGTGTCGCATCAGCCGCCGCCACAGCACCTCGCCGGTCGCGCCTTCGACCCGGATCAGCCGCGCGGTGGAGAGGCTCAGCAGCCCCACCATCGACATCGGAAAACCGAGCAGAAGCACGGCCTGCGCAAATTCGATGTGATAGACGAAGCCGAGGAGCAGCAGCGAGGTCAGCGCAAAGAACCCCAGCCCCAAAAGCCACAGACCAGAGACCTGCGCGATATAGAGCAGCCGGTTCACATTGATCCGCACGATGTCTTCCAAATCGGCCTCGGCCTCACCGCCATAGCGCCGCGCGCGCAGCACCATGTCAAAGGGCACCCCCAGCACCCAATGGCTCGCCGTGGACCACATCACCGCCAGCATGATCCAGAACCACAGGTTCGAGAAGGACCGCATGTCGATCATTTCAAAGAGGGTCTGATACCAGTCCAAGGCCTGCTCGTTCGCTGTCTGTCCGCCGGCACTCTTAGCGGGCCAGCATGTCAATTCATAGGGTTGAGGCGTTGGAAAATAAATGGCAAGCCCTTGGCAAGCCATTTTGAGGTATTTTTGATGCAACCGATCAACGCCCCCTTCCCCGCCACCCGCCTGCGCCGGACCCGGGCCAATGCCGGTATCCGCGCGCTGGTGCGCGAGAATGAGTTGGTCTTGGGCGATCTGATCTGGCCGGTTTTCGTGCGCGAAGGCGAAGGTGTGGAAGAGCCCGTCCCTTCCATGCCCGGCGTCATGCGCCGCTCGGTCGACAAGCTGGTCGCGGCGGTGCGCGAGGCGGCGGATCTGGGCATCGGCGCGGTCTGCGTCTTTCCCTATACCGGCCCCGAGGACCGGACCGAGGATTGCGCAGGCGCATGGGACCCGCAGAACGCCGCCAATCGGGCGATCGCCGCGATCAAGCAAGCGCTGCCCGATATGGTGGTGATGACCGATGTGGCGCTGGACACCTATAACATCAATGGCCATGACGGTTTCGTCGAAGACGGGATCATCGTGAATGACCGCACCGTTGAGGCGCTGGTCAAAATGGCACTGGCGCAGGCCGAAGCGGGTGCGGATATCATCGGCCCGTCGGACATGATGGATGGCCGCATCGGTGCGATCCGGACAGCGCTTGAGCAGGCCGGCCATTCCGATGTGATGATCCTCAGCTACGCCGCCAAATATGCCAGCGCCTTTTACGGGCCGTTCCGCGATGCGGTCGGCGCCTCTGCCGCGCTTACGGGGGACAAGAAGACCTATCAGATGGACCCGGCCAACAGCGACGAAGCCCTGCGCCTCGTGGCCCGGGATCTGGCCGAAGGTGCGGATATGGTGATGGTCAAACCCGGGATGCCCTATCTCGACATCTGCCGCCGCGTGAAAGACAGCTTTGGCGCGCCGACCTTTGCCTATCAGGTCTCGGGCGAATACAGCATGATCCGCGGGGCTGCCGATCAGGGCTGGGTCGATGGCGACCGGGTGATGATGGAAAGCCTGATGGCCTTCAAACGCGCGGGCTGTGACGGGGTTTTGACCTATTTCGCCCCGGATGTGGCGCGACTCCTGCGCGGAAACGCGTGATTAAAGGGCGTAAATCTGCGCAACAGCGCCATTCAGCATGACAAAGCGCTTGATTTTGCGTAAATTGCACTACAAGCCGGGCAAACCGGCAGCAGGCAAACAATCAATACACGGGCAGAAGAAATGAGCAATCAAACATATACACGGCGTATGGTGACACTCGGCGCGCTTTCCGCGCTTGGGGTGACAGCGGCCTGCGGCAATGGTGTCGGCGGGCGCGGCAGTGCGATGATCGACGCGCGGGTCGACGCGACCCTGGCCGAGATGTACCGCAGCTACCCCAACACAAGACAACTGGCCGAGAAAGCCAATGGCATGTTGGTCATGCCGCTGGTGACCGAAGCCGGTCTCGGCTTTGGCGGGGCCTACGGGCGCGGCGCGCTGCGGGTGAATGACGTGACGGTGGATTACTACTCGGTCACCAAAGCGTCGGGTGGCTTGCAGATCGGCGCACAGCAATATGCGCATGTGTTGTTCTTCATGACCGAACCCGCGCTGCGCGAATTCCGCCGCTCGCCGGGCTGGGCTGCGGGCGCCGGGCTGGAATATGTGATCTCTGACCGGGGCGACAGTGTTTCGGCGGATACCACGACCGTCATGGCACCGGTGTTGGCCGCCGTCTTTGGCCGCGCGGGGCTGCGCATCGGTGCGACGCTCGAAGGCACCAAATACTCGCGGATCATTCCCTGAGGTCCAACTCAGCGGCCCCTGTTTAAGGGCTGCCCGGTCTCAGGCCGGGCAGCGCCCGCGCTTAATCCATCGCCCGCAGACGCTTGAAAAGGCTCGACGTATCCCAACGCCCGCCGCCAAGTTTCTGCACATCTTTATAGAACTGATCGACCAGCGCCGTCACCGGCAGGCTCGCCCCGGTCTCATCCGCCGCATCCAGACAGATGCCGAGATCCTTGCGCATCCAATCCACCGCAAACCCGTGGTCGAAAGCATCGTCCAGCATGGTCTCATAGCGGTTTTCCATCTGCCAGGACCCTGCCGCGCCCTGGCTGATCACCTCAACCACCGCACGGCCATCAAGGCCTGCCTTCTCGGCAAAATGCAGCGCCTCTGACAGACCTTGCACCAGCCCCGCAATGGCGATCTGGTTGCACATCTTGGTCATCTGGCCCGCGCCGCTCTCCCCGATCCGGCGGCAAATCTTGGCATAGACCTCCATCACCGGCAGGGCCCGGTCAAAGGCGCCTTCGTCGCCGCCGCACATGATCGACAGTTGTCCGTTCTCCGCCCCGGCCTGACCGCCCGAGATCGGCGCGTCGATGAAACTGACCTGCGCGTCCTTGGCCGCGGCATAAAGCGCGCGTGTGACGGCGGCAGAAACCGTCGTGTGATCGACAAAGATCGCCCCTGCTGACATGCCCCCGAATGCGCCCTCATCGCCCAGACAGACCGCGCGCAGATCATCGTCATTGCCCACGCAGGCCATCACGAAATCCGCCCCCTCAGCCGCCTCCCGCGGGGTCTTGGCCATGGCACCGCCATAGGTCTTGACCCAGTCCTCCGCCTTGCTTTCGGTGCGGTTGTAGACGGTCACCTCGTGGCCCGCTGTTTGCAGGTGCCCCGCCATCGGGGCGCCCATGACGCCCAGTCCCAGAAACGCGAGCTTTGCCATGTGCTTTTCCTTGTCATCCAGTTGCGTTATTGCCTGTGACTACACCTACCACCCTGCGCGCCCCGGTCAATCTGCGCGCCAGTCGAGGATCTTTCGATGGCACTGATGTTTCGCTGGCTTGTCCGATTGGCGGTGTTCTTGATCACGCTGAGCGTGGTAATCCTGCTTTTGGTCTATTGGTTCGCCGCGCGTTCCCTGCCCGATTACAACGACACCGTTCAGGTGCGCGGCCTCACCGCCCCGGTGGAGGTGGTGCGCGACAATGCCAATGTGCCGCATATCTTTGGCGAGACGGATGCCGATGTGTTCTTTGGCCTTGGCTTTGCCCATGCCCAGGACCGGCTGTGGCAACTGATCACCCTGCGCCGCACCGCGCAGGGGCGGCTGTCGGAGGTTTTCGGCACCGCCACGGTGGCCACCGACAAGCTGATGCGGCGCTATGACATCTACCGTCTTGCGACCCGTTCGGTCGAGCATCTGGATCCGGAAACCGAGGCCGCGCTGGAAGCCTATGCCGCGGGGATCAACGCGCGGCTCGACCAGATCAACACCGAAGCGCTTGGCCGCGGCGCGCCGGAGATGTGGCTTTTCAACGCCCCCATGGCGCCCTGGCGCCCGGCGGATTCGCTGGCGATCGCCAAGCTGATGGGGCTGCAAATGTCGGGCCATCTAGAGGCGGAAGTGCTGCGCGCCCGGGTCTCGCTGGCGCTGACGGACGAAGAGCGGGTGAAAGATATCCTGCCCGATGTGCCGGGCTCCGGTGTGGCAGCCCTGCCCGAATATGCAGCACTTTTCCCCGATGCCCCACGTTTTGCCGCCGCCACGCCCACGCCGCACCATCCGCTGTCGCCCTTCAAGCCGCAGGCCTTTGCCGGGGCGTCAAACGCCTGGGCCGCGGCCCCCTCGCGCTCTGCCGCGGGCGGCACGCTTCTGGCCAATGACCCGCATCTGGGCTTCAGCGCCCCGGCGATCTGGTATCTCGCGCGGCTGGAGCTTGAGACCGGCGGCGTGATCGGCGGCACGATCCCCGGCATGCCGGTGGTGCTCACCGGGCGCAGCGCCGATCTTGGCTGGGGGCTGACCACCGCCTATGTGGACGACCAAGACGTCTATATCGAAGAGCTGAACCCCGACAATGCGGAGGAATACCGCACGCCGGAGGGGTTCAAGAAGTTCCGCAAACGGGCCTCGATCATCAATATCAAAGACGCCGATCCCGTCACCGTCACCCTGCGCTGGACAGACAACGGCCCGGTCATGCCCGGCAGCCACTACAATCTCGCCGAGGTGACTCCGGCGGGCCATGTGGCCGCTGTCGCCGCCACCGTGCTGCGCGACAATGACACCTCGCTCGCTGCCGCGATGAAGGTGATGCGGGCGAAATCGGTGCAACAGGCGATCAACGCCGCGACGGACTATGTCGCCCCTGCGCAGAATCTGACGCTGGTGGACCGTGACACCATCGCCATGAAGACCATCGGCGCCCTGCCGCGCCGCGATGCGCAGCACCAAAGCCAAGGCCGCCTGCCCAGCCCCGGCTGGATCGCGGCGAACCGCTGGGACGGGATGCTGCCCTATACTGCCAATCCTGAGTTCATCGCCCCCGCGGGGGGCATCCTGGGCAATACCAACAACAAGACCGTCGATCGCCCTTTCCCCAACCATGTCTCCTTTGTCTGGGGCGACACGCAGCGGGTCAAACGCTGGCAGCGCCTCATGCAGAACCGCGAGGTGCACACCCGCGACAGTTTCATCGAAGCCCAGCTTGATACCGTCAGCCCCACCGCCCGCGCCCTGCTGCCGCTCATTGGCGCCGAACTGTGGTTCACCGGAGAGGCCGCGCCCGACGGCACGCCAGAGCGCCAGCGCCAGCGGGCGCTCGATCTGCTGGCGGGGTGGTCCGGTGAGATGAACGAACATCTGCCAGAGCCGCTGATCTATGCCGCCTGGGTGCGGGCCTTGCAGGACCGGCTGATCCGCGACGAACTGGGCCCGCTGACCGAAGCCTTCACCCATGTGCAGCCGCTCTTTATCGAACGTGTCTTCCGCGATGTCGAAGGGGCGTCGAAATGGTGCGACGTGCGCCAATCCGCCCCGGTCGAGACCTGTCAGGACATGGCCCGCGCCGCGTTGGATGACGCGCTTTTGTGGATCAACGAGACCTGGGGCAAGCAGTTGGAATCCCTCCGCTGGGGCGACGCGCATCAGGCGACCCATGATCACCCGGTCCTGGGCGAGGTGCCGCTGCTGCGCTACTTCGTGAACATCCGGCAATCGACCTCTGGCGGTGACAATACCCTGCAACGCGGGCTGACCCGGGGCACCGGGGAAGATCCGTTCTTCAACGTTCATGGCGCGGGCTATCGCGGCGTCTATGATTTCGCCGATCCCGACAGTTCGGTCTTCGTCACCTCAACCGGGCAATCGGGCCACTTCCTGTCGCGCCACTATGACGACATGGCGCAGCTCTGGCGGCGCGGCGAATATATCCCGATGTCGCTGGACGAAGAGCTCGCCCGGGCCGCCTCGGTGGGCGTGACGCGGTTGGAGCCTGCGCGATGACGGCCCGTGTGATCTTGCTCAACAAACCCTATGGGGTGCTGTCCCAGTTCACCGACAAGGGGACCGAAGGCAGCACCCGGCCCACCCTCTCGGCCTATATCCAGGAGAAAGGCTTCTACCCCGCGGGCCGGCTGGACCGCGACAGCGAGGGGCTCTTGGTGCTGACCGACCACGGCCCGCTGCAGGCCCGCATCGCGCATCCGAAATACAAACGGCCCAAGACCTATCTTGTGCAGGTTGAAGGCACCCCCGACGCAGCCGCGCTCGCCGCGTTGCGCAAGGGCGTGGCGCTGAAGGATGGCATGACCAAACCGGCCGAGGTGGCGCAGATCGACGCGCCCGACACCCTCTGGCCGCGCGACCCGCCGGTGCGCTTTCGCAAGACCGTGCCCGACGCTTGGCTGCGCATCACCATCCGCGAGGGGCGCAACCGTCAGGTGCGGCGCATGACCGCCCATGTCGGGCTGCCGACCCTGCGCCTGATCCGCGAGAGTGTCGGCGATTGGCAGCTCGCCGGGCTCAAACCCGGCATGTGGCGCTGGTCGAGCGAGAATGGCCGCTAGGTCAGCGCCCGCGTGATCGCCACGCCGAGCGTCGCCGAAGTGCCGGTCAGCAACGCCCCCCAGGTGAAATCGCGGGCCACCATGGCCCAGGTCCAGTCCTTCAGCGTGGCGAGATTGGTGAACTCATAGGTGCCATAGGCCATGGCGCCGATCAGCAGGCCATTGCCAAAGACCCAGAGCAGCCCATGGCCCTGCGTCATCGCGGGCCATGCCACGAAGTAGAGCAGCACGCCCACGTAAAAGGCATAGAACACGCCGGCAGGCGCGATCCGGAAGTCATCGAGCAACCACTCCCCGATGTCACGTTCGAACACCGGTTTGATGAGATAGCTCAGCCCGAGGTAATCGAGCCCGAGGAACAGGATGAAGGTGGCGAGGTAGAGGATCACGAGGGTCATGGCGGCTCCGGTTTCTTGGGGGTAGATATGAAGCGGGGCATCACGATTGCGAGAAATACTTCAATCAGAGCCCTGCGGGGCGGCGAAAGGGAGCCTGTTTTCGCGCCCCCGGCCATTTTCCACTGGATTCCCCCCCGCAATCGACAGCACATAGGCAGGGTTTCAGGAGGTCCGCAGCTTGCCCAACATGATACAGCAGTCAAAAATCACTCTCGCCCTGATTGGCCTCACCGTGCTGACCGCCTGCGGCGGATCGGGGGACACGCCGAAAACGCGCCCCGCCGCGGCAGAGGTCGAATGTATGGCCCGGGCGATGTATTTCGAATCCAACCGCTCCAGCCCCAACGGGATGCTGGCGGTGGGCAGTGTGGTGATGAACCGCGTTCATTCTGACCGTTTCCCCAACACCGTCTGCGGCGTGGTCGGCCAGCCGAAACAATTCGCGCCGGGAGTGATGACGAAACCGATGCACAAAGGCGCGGGCCTTGCGCGACAGGTCGCGCTGGCCGTGCTGAGCGGCGAGCGCCATCCCAAAGTGTCACGCGCCAAATTCTTTCACGCCGCATGGTACCGGGCCAATTACAACAACATGCATTACGTTGTGACGGCGGGCGGCAATGCCTTCTACGAAAAACGCCGGCCTGAACAGGTCACCAACCGGCGGCCCTTTCCCGAAGAATGACGCTCAAAGCTGTTGAAAGTCGGCTTCCTGCCGGGCCGACCAACGCACCGTGATCTCAAAGCCCTCCTCGGTCTGACGCTCGCCCTCGACCACGTCTTGCGCAAAGAGCCAGGCGCGTTTCTTGCCATCCGCAAAGTCGAGCGTCAGCACCGCCTCGCGCACTGCGCCTTGCAGCGCTTCGGCGATGACCTCTTGCAGAGTGTCCAGACCCTCGCCGGTGATCGCCGAGATTGCCAGCACATCGTCCTTGCGCGCGGCGCGGGCGCGCATGGCCTCGGCACGGTCTTCGGGCAGAAGGTCGAGCTTATTCCAGACCTCAAAGCTGCGCGTCTCTTTCGGCACGCCCAAGGAGGAGAGGATATCGCGCACATTCTGCGCCTGCTCTTCGGTCTCGGCATGGGAGACATCGCGCACATGGCAGATGATGTCAGCGGCCAGCACCTCTTCGAGCGTGGCGCGGAAGGCGGCGACCAATTCGGTCGGCAGATCCGAGATGAAGCCGACCGTATCGCTGAGGATGATCTCAGGCCCATTGGGCAGCACGAGACTGCGCATGGTGGGGTCGAGCGTGGCAAAGAGCATGTCTTTCGCCATGACCTCGGCCCCGGTCAAGCGGTTGAAAAGCGTGGATTTCCCAGCGTTGGTATAGCCCACCAGCGCGACGATCGGATAGGGCACCTTGGCCCGCGCGGCGCGGTGCAGGGCGCGGGTTTTCACGACCTTTTCCAACTGACGGCGCAGGCGCACCAATTGGTCATCAATGGCGCGGCGGTCGGCCTCGATCTGGGTCTCCCCCGGGCCGCCGACAAAGCCCAAACCGCCGCGCTGACGTTCAAGGTGGGTCCAGGCCCGCACCAGCCGGGTGCGCTGGTAGTTCAGCGCGGCCATCTCGACCTGCAGCACGCCTTCGCGGGTGGCGGCGCGGTCGCTGAAAATTTCGAGAATCAGCCCGGTGCGGTCGAGCAGTTTGACGCCCCAGGCTTTCTCCAGGTTGCGCTGCTGCACCGGCGTGACCGGACCATCGACCAAGACAAGCTCGACCTCGGCCTCCTTCATGCGCTGTTCAAGCTCTTCGATCTTGCCTTTGCCGAACAGCATCCCGGCCTGAACCGTGCGCAGCGGCACGACTTCGGCGCCTATGACCTCCAGCTCCGGCAGCGCTTCGGCCAGCGCCACGGCTTCGGCCAGTGCGGGCTCAGGCGCGCGCCGCTCGTTGTCGGATTTGATATCAGGATGCAGCACCCAAGCGCGTGTCACGCCGGGCCCGTCGCTGTTGTCGATCTGGAAAACTGGGCGGCTCAAGAAGCGTCTTCGCCCTCGTAAAGGCTGATCGGCTGGCTTGGCATGATGGTCGAGATCGCGTGTTTATAGACAAGCTGGCTCTGACCATCGCGGCGCAGCAGAACGCAGAAGTTATCGAACCAGGTAATCACACCTTGCAGTTTGACCCCGTTGATCAAAAAGATCGTCACCGGGACCTTGGTCTTGCGCACGTGATTGAGGAACGCATCCTGTAGGTTCTGTCTGTCTGACGCCATCGTAGTCTCGCCTTTGTTCTTGCTGGCGTCCGCGTACCGGACCCCCCCATTGGGCCAAGTATGGAGCGGCTGGGCGCGAGTTTCCAGACTAAATCTCGATGCGCCAACCCAGACAAAGCGGCAACCGTGTCAGGCGCGCCACAAATTCGGGCTGAGCAGCGCAATAATCGCCAAGGTTTCGAGCCGCCCCAGCACCATGGCCCCGGAAAGGATCGCTTTCGCCGCCAACCCCAGTTCGATAAGCCGGATCGGCGTATCTGCCGCATGTTCGATCAGCGGCCCGGTGGTGGAGAGAGTCGCCACCGACATCACCATCGCCGCGTCAAAAGGCGCGCCGGTGAGCGTCAACAGCAGCGTCACCCCGGCCAGAGACATGGCAAAGAGCATGAAGAAAATCCACGCGATAAAGGCGCCGTTGCTTTGCAACCGGCGGCCCGCCGTCCCGGCTCCGCTGACAGAGTTGGGATAGACCAGCCGGTCCATCTCGCGCACCCCGTTTTGATAGAGCGCAAAGACCCGCAGCAGTTTCACGCCCCCCGCCGTGGTTGCCACACCGCCGCCGATCAGCGCCAGCCCCATCAGCACCAGCCCCGGCGTGCGCAGCCCCGACCAGCCCTGCGCCTCGATCCAATGTTCCGAAACGAAACCGGTGGTGGTCAGAAAGGACATCACCGTAAAGACCGCCCCCCAAAGGGCATGCAGGGCGCGCACCCCGTCGACTTCGACCTCGACCTCAAAGGCACCGATCCAATGGCGCGCGAAGAGCAACAGCGGCACGCCCACGACGACCAGAATGCCGATGCGAAATTCCGGGTCGGTCATCAGCCCGCCCTGGGTCGCGGTCACCGTGTCTTTGGAAAAGGTCAGCCGCGACAGGGCGAAGAACATGAACAGCATCATCACCGCCTCGCCCGAGACGTTGATCTGCGCCTCTTCGATGCCGCCGATGGGCGAAATGCCCGAGGTCGCCAAGACCGACATGGCATGACAAAGCGCCACCAGCGCGGTCTCGCCGCCAATCACCAGCAAGAGCCACAAAAGCAGGGTCAGCCCGGCGTAGATCGGCAGGAGCGTCTGGGTGGTGCGCAGCAGCCGTTGGCGCGGGGTGATCCGCCCCACACGCACGCCCGCGCGGTCGTCAAGCCGGCCTGGCTCGGCCTGTGCGGTCACTTCAAACCCGCCCAGATGCAACGGCGCCAGAATAGCCGAGGCCGCGACCCACATCAGCAGCCCGCCCATCCAGCCGACCTGCGCGCGCCACAGATGCAGCGTGTCGCTGAGCCGTTCTGGGTTGTCAAAGACCGTGGCCCCGGTGGTGGTCAGCGCGCTGACCATTTCGAAATAGACATTCACGAACCGCGTCGTCGGCAGCGCCTCCAGAAACGGGACGGCGAAAAACACCGGCAGGAAGACAAAGGCCGAGAGCAGCGACAGAAGCGGCCCAAGCGCCCCGTCAAGCGGTTTGCGCCCGGCATGGGCAATGGCGATCAGCGTAAAGGCCACCAGCCCCAAGAGCCCGGCATAGAGAAAGGCGCGGCTGGCAAGATGGTCGTTCGCCACCAACCCATGGATCGACGGCACGATCATCGACAGGGCCGAGACGCCAAACAGCTGCAAGAACAGCGGCAGCTGGGTGATCTCGCGGCGAATTGTGGTCGTTTGCGACACCTTTGCCCCCGGTTCAGAAGAAGTCGATCGAGACCTGTAACAGTTGCTCGACCCGTGGCACATCCTCGGCCAGCGCAAAGAGCGCCACCACATCGCCCTCATCGATCCGGGTGTTGCCCTGCGGGCGGATCACCTTGCCCTCCTTGCGCAGCATGCCGATCAGCACGCCCTCGGGAAAGTCGATCTCGGACACTTTCTTGCCCGCCAGCGGCGAGGTCGAAAGCACCTCGGCCTCGATCACCTCGGCCTCGGCATCGCCAATAGAATAGACCGCCCGCACCCGGCCATGGCGAATGTGGCGCAGGATCGAACTGACGGTGGTGGCGCGCGGGTTGATATAGGCGTCGATGCCCAAAGGCGTCATCAGCGGCACCAGCGTCGGGTCATTGATCAGCGCAATGACATAGTCGCAGCCCTCGGCCTTGGCGCGCACACAGGCAAGCATATTGGTCTTGTCATCATCGGTCACCGCCAGCATCGCATCGGCCCGGCTGATCCCCGCCTCGGCCAGCAATGCGGCATCCAGCCCGTCGCCGTTCAGAACAATCGTCCGCTCCAGCGCTTCGGCGGCGCGTTCGGCGCATTTGCGGTTCTTCTCGATCATCTTGGTGCGGACCCGCAGCGGCCCGGCCTCAAGATGCTGCGCCACGGTCAGCCCGACATTGCCACCGCCGACCAGCACGACACGTTCCTGCTTGGTGGTTTGCTTGCCGAAAATCTCCATCGTGCGGGCGACATCTTCGTGATGCGAAAAGACATAGCAATCGTCACCGGGGAAAATCTGGTCCTTCGCCTCTGGCGCGAACAAAGTGCCATCGCGGCGCACGCCCACGACCACCGCGCGCAGGGTCGAGAAGAGATCGGTCAACTGCCGCAACGGGGTGTTCACCACCGGGCAGTCTTCGTCAATCGTGATGCCCAAAAGCTGCGCCTGCCCGTCCATAAAGACTTCGGTGTCGAAAGACGCGGGCGCGCTGAGCCGTTGCAGGGCGGCGGTGGCGACCTCCATTTCGGGGCTGATCACCACATCGATGGGCATGTGATCGCGGCGGTAGAGGTCAGAGTAGATCGCGTCGAGATAGGACTGGCTGCGCAGCCGCGCGATCTTGCGGTTGATGCCAAAGACCGAATGCGCGACCTGACAGGTCACCATATTGACCTCATCGGAATAGGTCGCGGCGATGATCATCTCGGCATCCCGCGCCCCGGCACGGTCGAGCACATCGGGGTAGCTCGCAAAGCCCGCGATGCCCTGCACATCCAGCGTGTCAGTGGCGCGGCGGATCAGCTCGGCATTGCTGTCGACAACGGTGACATCGTTGCGTTCCCCGCTGAGATGCCGGGCAATCTGCCAGCCCACCTGCCCTGCGCCGCAAATGATGATCTTCATAAAGGCTTCCTTACCTTCTGCCTTCCCCTTGGGGCCGCAGTCCTGTCAGGTCGGTTAGATGGCATGACAGACGGCATGGCAAGGGTCAAATCAATTGTCTTTGCCGCGCGGGGGGCGCATGATGCCGCCATGAAACCGATATCGCCCCGCCCCGCCCGCACTGTCTTTGTCCTGACCTTCATCGCCATGGGCGCGGCCGCCTGTGCGCCGCTCAATACCTATTACAAACCCGGCGCCAATGTTGCGCAAGTGAGCCGCGCCACCACCGCCTGCGAAGTGCAGGCGCTGCGCGATGTGCCGGTCTCGACCCAGATGCGCCGCACGCCGCCGCGCTATGTGCCGCCGCGCCGCAGCTGCGATTCCAACAACAATTGCACCAGCACGGGCGGGTTCTACATTCCCGGCGAGCTGGTGACATTCGACCCCAACACCGCCCTGCGCAAACGGGTGGAGACGCAATGCATGGCCGACCGCGGCTTTGCCCCGGTGTCGATCCCCGCCTGCCCCGGCAGCGTCGCCCGCGCGGCCCCGGTACAGGCCACCACGACCCTGCCGGCGCTGAACCCGAACTCCTGCGTGATCCGCAACCCGGATGGATCGTTTCAGATCGTCACGCGCGGCTAAGGCTGGCGGTGCGAGGGGCCAGCCCCTCGCATTTTTCGAAGTATCTTTGACCAAAAGCGCCTTAGCCGGTCGCTTCGATCTCTTCGTCCACATGTGCCACGCGCACGCCCGCCTTGGCCGAGGTGACGACGCCCAGTGATTTCAATTTGCGGTGCAGGGCGCTGCGTTCCATGCCGACGAAATTGGCGGTGCGGCTGATGTTGCCGCCGAAACGGTTGATCTGGGTCAGCAGATATTCCCGTTCAAAGGCCTCGCGGGCTTCGCGCAGCGGCAGGGTGGCCAGGGCGCCGGACAGGACAACGCGCCCCTCTTCGCCGCCGCCGCCTTCCTCTTCGCCGGGCAGTTCGCGGGCCTCGATCGGGCCAGAGCCATCGCCGAGGATCAGCACGCGCTCAACAAGGTTCTTCAACTGCCGCACATTGCCCGGCCAGACCATCGTCTGCATCAGCGCCACCGCATCTTCGGTCAGGCTGCGCTGCGGCAGCCCTTGCGAGGCGTTGAACTCGGCGATGAAATGTTCGGCCAGCAGCGGGATATCCTCGCGGCGCTCTTCGAGCGAGGGCACGGCGATCGGGACGACATTCAGCCGGTGATAGAGTTCCTGCCGGAAGGTATCTGCCTTGATCGCCTGATCGAGATCGCGGTTGGTCGAAGAGATGACGCGCAGGTCGACGCGCACCTTATCGGTGCCACCGACCCGGGTGAACTGCTGGTCCACCAAGACGCGCAGGATCTTGGACTGGGTGCCCAGCGGCATATCCGCGACCTCATCGAAATAGATCACCCCGCCATGGGCCTGTTCCAGCAGCCCCGGTTCAACCCCGCGGTCCGGCGTTTCGCGGCCAAAGAGGACTTCCTCCATCCGGTCAGGCGCCACCCCGGCGCAGTTCACGGTCACGAAGGGGGCCGAGGCGCGGGCAGAGTTGGCGTGAATATAGCGCGCGGCCACTTCCTTGCCCGCCCCCGCCGGGCCGGTCAGCATCACCCGGCCATTGGATTTGGTGACCTTGTCGAGCTGGCTCAGCAAGGCGCGATAGGGGGCAGAGGTGCCGATCATCTCGGCGGTTGTCGTGTCGCGGCGCTTGAGGGTCTGGTTCTCGCGGCGCAGGCGGGAGGTTTCCATGGCCCGGCGGATCACCACCAGAAGCTGGTCGATGTTGAAAGGCTTTTCGATAAAGTCGTAAGCCCCCTGTTTGATCGCGGCCACCGCAATCTCGATATTGCCATGGCCCGAGATGATGACCACCGGCACATCCGGGTTGTCACGCTTCACGGTTTTCAGGATGTCGATCCCATCCATCCGGCTGTCCTTGAGCCAGATATCAAGGATGATCAGCGCCGGGGCTTCGGTGTTGATCTCGCCCATCGCCTCGTCAGAGTTTCCGGCCAGCCGGGTGGCAAAACCTTCGTCCTGAAGAATATCCGAGATCAACTCACGGATGTCGCGTTCGTCATCTACAATCAGAATATCACTCATCTGCCTTGTCCCCTTGCTGCGGTGTTGTATCGGCGGCCAGCGGCAGTGAGATCACTGCCATGGCGCCCTGATGGTCCTGCCCGTCAAAGACAGGCGCGGTTTCGAGCGTCAGGCTGCCGCCATGTTCCTCGATAATCTTTTTCACGATCGGCAGGCCCAGCCCGGTGCCTTCGCTGCGCGTGGTTACATAGGGTTCAAACAGGCTGGCCCGGTCTTCGGGCAGGCCGACGCCATTGTCTGCCACGGTGATGCAAAGCTGCTGGTCCTTGGTAAAGAGCGCCACCCGGATCTGCGGCACCAGCCCTTCGGGGGCGTCTTTTTTCTTCAGCGTTTGAATGGCTTCGCCCGCGTTCTTGACCAGATTGGTCAGCGCTTGGGAAATCATCGTCGCGTCCAGTTCGGCCATCACCGCTGTGTCGGGCAGGTCCAGATCAATGCGCACGTCTTCCTGCCGGGTTTGCTGCAACAGCACCGCGTCGCGCAGCAGGTCGGTGATATCCTGACGGCTGGTTTCGGGCTCGGGCATCCGGGCGAATTTCGAAAATTCATCGACGATGCGCCGCAGGTCGCCGGTCTGGCGGATGATCACCCCGGTCATCTGTTCAAGCGCCTCGTCGTCGCCTTCGGCCATCTTGGGGCCGAATTTGCGTTTGATCCGCTCGGCGCTGAGCTGGATCGGGGTCAGCGGGTTCTTGATCTCATGCGCGATGCGCCGGGCCACGTCGCCCCAGGCGGCCATGCGCTGCGCGCTGACCAGATCGGTCACATCGTCAAAGGCCACGACATAGCCTTCCAACTCGCCATTCTCGGCGCGGCGGGTGGCCATCCGCACCAGCAGGTTTTCCAAAGCTCCCTGGCGCGAGACTTTGATCTCGGCCTGGGCCACTTCGCCCGCGGCGGTCTTGACGGTTTCAAACAGCGGGCCAAACTCCGGCACCGCCAAGGTCAGGGGCAGGCTTTGCTGTTCCTCGGACCAATCGAGCAGGCGCATGGCAGAGCGGTTCACGAAAGTAACGCGGCCTTCGGGGTCGAGCCCGACCACGCCCGAGGTGACAGAACTGAGCACGGAATCGAACAGACGCCGGCGCCGCTCGATCTGGTCGGTATTCTCCAGCAGGGTTTCGCGCTGGCCTTTCAACTGCCGCGTCATCTGATTGAAGTAGCGCCCCAGCATGGCGATCTCGTCGTCGCCTTCCTCTTCGCGCACCTGCACGTTCAGATCCCCGGCACCAACCTGCTGCGCGGCCCCGGTGAGCCGCCCCACCGGGCCCGACAAACGCTCGGCGAACCAGAGGCCCAGCCAGACCGCCGCGAGGATGAGGATCACCGCAAAGCCCAGATAGACAAGGGCAAATTCAAACAGCAGCCGGCCGCGCTCGGATTCAAGCTGTTGGTAGAGCCTCACGGTTTCCTTGGTCTCATCGAGCAGCGACAGGATATCGCCATCCACCGCGCGCGAGACATAGAGGTAGCGGTCGACATAGGCGTCCATCGGCACCAGCGCGCGAAACTCGTTGTTGGGCCAATCCTCGATCACCAGCACGCCCTCTTCGGCGGCTGTGGCGATCTGCTCTTCCGTCGGGGGCTCGAAATCGAACAGATAAGACCGGTCCCCCCGGGCGCGGATCTGGGCAGTGCTGTCGATCAAGAACGCCTCGCGCAGCCCGCGCTGGATCTGGCGCTGCCCTTCGCCGAGCAGCTCACTGTCGCTAAGCCCAATGCCTTGGGCGCGGGCGTTGGAAATGCTGCGGGCAAGGGTCTGGGCGTCGGCGATCAGGTCTTCGCGCTGCTCGGCCTCATAGGCTTCAGCCGCCGCAAGCGAGGAGCCAACCACGCCGCTCACCCGGTCCGAAAACCAGCCCTCAAGCCCGACATTCACCGTGAGCCCGGCAAAGATCGCCACGGTCACCGTCGGGATCAGCGCCATCAGCGCGAACACCCCGGTCAGCCGCAGGTGCAGCCGCGAGCCGGCGGATTTGGCCCGGCGGGCTGAGATCAGCCGCCCGACCTGGATCAAGACCAGTGCTGCGACCAGCAGCACATAGACAAGATCGGTCAGCAGGATCAGACGCAGGTTGAAGGTATCCGCCCCCTGCCCCAGAGGGCCAAGCGCCAGATAGGTGGCAAGCGCGAGCACGGGGCCGAGCACCACCAGCCCAAAGGTGGACCAGTTGCGCAGCCGTTTGACGCGCCTTAGCCGTCCCAAACGCTCAAGTTTGAACCTGCGTGACCGGGTTGCCACCCGCATACCTCACCGATGTTGTGATGCAGTGCTGCACCAACCGCCATTTTATGTGGTCCTGACCGGGATAGTTCCCCGATGGCCACGGTTATGTGGCTCTTTTACATCATTTTTCGGCCCCGTGTCACCTCAATATCGAGGTCGGTGATCTTTTTGCGCAAAGTATTTCGGTTGATTCCCAACAAAGTCGCGCATTTCGCCTGATTGCCTGCCGTGGCGGCGAGGGCGATCTCGATCAGCGGCAGTTCGACTTCGCGCAGGATACGCGCATAGAGACCGGGCGGCGGCAGCATCGCGCCATGCAGATCGAAATAGCGTTGCAGATGCCGCTCGACCGAGGCGCCCATCCGCTCGTTATCGGCCTCTTGTTGCAGCGGGGCGCGGTGCAGTTGCGCGCCGAGCAGCCGGGTCACGTCGCTCTCGGTCACCTCCCCGCCAAGGCTGGTTTGGGCAAGTTGCCGAAGCGCCTGTTCCAACTGGCGCACATTGCCGGGCCATGGCGCTTTTTGCAGCGCGCGGGCGGCGGCGTCAGACAGGGCCAGGGGGTGGGCGGCATCCCGGTTCAGGAAATGCGCGGCCAGAAGCGGGATATCCTCGACCCGGTCGCGCAGGGCGGGCACGCCGAGCGTCCTGCCGCTGAGGCGGAAATAGAGATCGCGGCGCAGCCTGCCCTCTTCCAGCGCAGCTTCCAGATCGGCCTGACTGGTGCCGATGAACCGCGGCGCATCCCCCTCCGCGCCCTTCGCTTCGCAAAGGTCCAGCATCCGCACCAGCCGCGCTTGATGTTCCGGCGGCAGATCGGTCACCTCGTCGATGATCAGCGTGCCACCGCGCAGCCGCGCCAAAAGCTGCGCCGGGCCGTCGACCTCGGCCAGATCCATCTCGCTGAGGGTGATGAACGGCAGGCCGCGGCGGTCAGACAGATCATGGATCGCCCGCCCGATCAGCGATTTGCCGGTGCCGCTTTCGCCCCGGATCAGGATCGGCAGATCGCCATTCAACACCTGTGCCACCGCGCGGTAGAGCGCCTGCATCACCGGCGTGCGCCCAATCATCGGCAGATCCTCCCCCTCATCGGCCTGATCGTCGGGCGCGCGGCCCCGGCGCGGCAGGCTGGCGCTCTGCTCCAGCGCGCGGGCGGTGCGTTTCATCAGATCCGGCAGGTCAAAGGGCTTGGGCAGATAGTCGAAAGCCTCGGCCTCATTGGCCTTGATCGCCGTCATGATGGTATTCTGCGCCGAAATCACAATGACCGGCAGACCGGGCCGGTCCTGCGCGATTTTCGGCAGCATTTCCAACCCGTTGCCATCGGGCATAACGACATCCGAGATCACCGCATCGCCCTTGCCTTCGCCCACCCACCGCATCAGCGTGGTAAGGCTCGACGTTGCATGCACCTTGCAGCCGGCGCGGGTCAGCGCTTGGGTCAAAACGGTGCGGATCGTGCGGTCGTCATCGGCGACGAGGATGGTGCCATCCATGTCAATTCTCCTCAAGGTCAGCCGCGGTGGCGCGGGGCAGCGAAATGCGAAAGGCGGTATGTCCGGGCGCGGAGGCGACGGAAATCCAGCCGCCATGGTCCGAGATGATCTTGCTCACCAGCGCCAAGCCCAGCCCGGTGCCGTTTTCGCGGCCCGAAACGAAAGGATCAAAGACATCGGTGCGGATATGGTCCGGTAGACCGGGACCATCGTCGATCACCTCGATCTGCAAAGGCAGCGACTGGCCGTCGCCATCGGCGCGGCGCAGACGGAAACCATGTTCGTAGAAACTGCGCAGCCGGATCGTCCCACCGGCGGGACCGGCGGCTTCCGAGGCATTGCGGATCAGATTCGACAAGACCTGCATCAGCTGATCCTTATCCCCAAGCGCGGGCGGCAGCGACGGATCGTAGTCCTCGACGATCCTCATATGCGCGCCAAAGCCGAGCAGCGCCGAACGCCGGGCGCGGTCGAGCACATCATGCAGGTTCACCGCGCGCCGTTCAGGGGCGGTGAGATTGCCGAATTGCTCCACCTGCTCCAGCAGTTTCACGATCCGCCGGCTTTCTGTCACGATGAGATCGGTCAGTTCCAGATCATCCGGCCCAAGGTTCATCGACAAGAGCTGCGCCGCCCCGGTGATCCCGGCAAGCGGGTTCTTGATCTCATGGGCCAGCATCTCGGCCATGCCAATCGCGGATTTCGCCGCGGATTTGACGCTGTGATCCTGGCTCACCCGCCCGGCCAATTCGCGCGGGGTGATCATCAGGATCATCCGCCCCGCTGCCCCCGCCAAAGGCGCGATCTGCAAGCCGCATTGCAAAGGCGCGCGCTGCTGTGCGCCCACATCCACATCATTGACAAAGAGCGGCGTTTCCTGCGCCCGGGCGCGGGCGAATGCGGCCTCCAGCGGGTGGTCCACCGCGATCAGCTGCCAGATCGGCACCCCGCGCGCCGCCCGTGCCGAAGTGTTCAGAAAACCTTCGGCGGCGGGGTTCAGATCATCGACCCGGTCGTCTTCGGCGATCAGAAAAACCGGCACCGGCAGGGAGGTCCAGATATGCGGCTCCGCGGCGGCGGTGCTCATGCCGCGACCGCATGGTCGGGGGCCATGGCCTCGCCGATCAGGGCCAAGCTCGCCTTTGCCTCCCGCGCGGTCAACAGCGCCCGGCGCAGATCGGCGGGGGTGCCTGCGTGATCCATATACCAGCCCAGATGCTTGCGCGCGACACGGCCCCCAAGCTCGGCCCCGTAGAACTGCAACATCGCCTCGAAATGCGTCGCCACCAGCTCGGCCAGCGCCGCCCCGGTCGGCACCACGGGGGCCGGATGGCCGTAAAGATCATGGGCGATCTGCGCGAGCAACCAGGGCTGCCCCTGCGCGCCGCGCCCCACCATCACCCCATCCGCGCCCGAGAGCGCCAGCGCCTGCTGCGCCTCCTGGCTGCTGGTGATGTCGCCATTGGCGATGACCGGGACCGAGACCGCCTCTTTCACCGCCCGGATCGCCGCCCAATCCGCGCGGCCCTTGTAGAACTGACAGCGGGTGCGGCCGTGAATGGTGACCATCTGCACGCCCGCTTCCTCGGCCCGTTTGGCGATCGGCGCGGCATTGAGCATGTCGTCGTCCCAGCCAAGCCGGGTTTTCAACGTCACCGGCACCTTGACCGCCCCCACCACGGCCTCGATCAAGCGCAGCGCGTGGTCCGGGGTTTTCATCAGCGCCGAGCCGGAAGCGCCCTGGGTGACCTTCTTGGCCGGGCAGCCCATGTTGATGTCGATGATTTCGGCGCCCATCGCCTCGACCATCCGCGCGGCCTCGGCCATCGGCGCGGCCTCGCGCCCGGCCAGTTGCACCGAGGTGCCGACCACCCCCAGACCCAATTCCGCTTTCTCGCGCGTGCCGGGGCGGCGGCTCAGCAATTCCTGACTGGCGACCATCTCGGACACGACAAGCCCCGCCCCGAATCGCGCCACAAGGCTGCGATAGGGCAGATCGGTGATCCCGGCCATCGGGGCCAGCAAGACCGGTGGGGTGAATTTCAGAGCGTCGGCGGTCACATGATCAATCCTTGTGCGGTCTCTCGCTGTGTAGCCTCAGCGCTGCGCGACCTCAATGAATCTAGCCTGAAAACCAGCCATGCGCCACGCCATTGCCTCATTTTTAGGCAGCCCGCTCAGATTGCACAGACCGGCGGCATTGCCTAGACAGAGCCATGTCCTGTCCCCTGCCGAGAAATCCCGCATGAGCATCGCCGCCCTGATCGTCGCCGCAGGCCGTGGTCGCCGCGCGGGTGGGCCGCAGCCGAAACAGTGGCAGCCGCTCGCCGGGGCGCGGGTGATTGACCATACGTTGGCGGCGTTCGAAGCCATGCCGCAGATCACCGAGATCGTCCTCGTCCTGCATGAAGATGATATGGCCCAGGCCCCCGGCTTCACCGCCAAGGGCATCACCGTCACCCCCGGTGGGGCCGAGCGTTCTGCCTCCGTCCAGCGCGGGCTGGCCGCCATCCGGCAGGCCGACAAAGTGCTGATCCACGACGCCGCCCGCCCCTGCGTCAGCGCCGCGGTCATCCATGGGGTGATCGACGCGCTGGCCAGCCATCCCGCCGCCGCCCCCGGCCTGCCCGTCACCGATGCGCTCTGGCGTGGCCGCGAGGAGCGCGTCATCGGCAGCCAAGACCGTAGCCAGCTCTTCGCCGCCCAGACCCCGCAGGGGTTCGACCTTGCCGCGATCCGCGCCGCCCATGCCGCCTATGACGGCAGTGCTGCCGATGATGTCGAAGTCGCCCGCGCGGCGGGGCTACAGGTTGCCATCACCCAAGGCAGCGCCGATAACCTGAAAATCACCCGGCCCGAGGATTTTGCCCGCGCCGCCCGCCTATTGGAGACCCGCATGGATATTCGCACCGGCAACGGATTTGACGTTCACGCCTTTGGCCCCGGAGATCACGTGACCCTCTGCGGCGTCGATATCGCCCATAGCCACGGGCTGGTCGGCCATTCGGACGCCGATGTGGCACTGCATACGGTCACCGATGCGATCTATGGCGCGCTGGCGCGGGGTGACATCGGCCAGCATTTCCCGCCCAGTGATCCGCAGTGGAAAGGCGCCCGCAGCGACATCTTCCTGCGCCACGCGGCGGAACTGGCCCGCGAAATGGGCTTCACCCTCACCCATGTCGATTGCACCTTGATCTGCGAGCAGCCCAAGATCGGCCCCCATGTCGCCCCCATGCGCGCCGCCATGGCCGAGATGCTGGGGATTGAGATCGACCGTGTCTCGGTCAAAGCCACCACCAGCGAAGGTCTCGGCTTTACCGGCCGCGGCGAAGGCATCGCCTGTATGGCCACCGCGACTTTGGTGAAGACATGAGCCCTGCGCATCTCATCGCCACGCTGCTCGGCGTCGGCCATATCCGCCCCGCCCCCGGCACCTGGGGTTCGCTGATCGCCCTGCCCTATGCCTGGCTCTTGCATGTCATGGGCGGCTTTCCCCTGCTGGTGATTGGTCTCATCCTTGCCTTCCCGCTCGGCTGGTGGGCCACCGCGCGTTACACGGCCGGCGGGCCTGACCATGACCCTTCCGAGGTCGTGGTGGACGAATTGGTTGGCCAATGGATCGCGCTCTTGCCGCTGTCTTATGCCGCCTGGTCGATGCAAATCCCGATCCTCGCCATGTGGCCGGGCTGGATCGCCGCCTTTGGGCTGTTCCGGCTGTTCGACATCTGGAAGCCGCTGCTCGTCGGTTGGGCAGACCGCCAGGGCGGCCCCTTTGGCGTGATGCTCGACGATGTTTTTGCCGGGGTCTTTGCGGCCTTGGGGGTCATGGCGCTGGCGGCGCTCTATCATGGGGCGCTGTAGATGAACCTCGCTGCGCAACTGCTTGACAAAGCGCGCGAAACCGGCGCGATGGTCACCTGCGCCGAAAGCTGCACCGGCGGCATGGTCGCGGCTGCTTTGACCGACCTGCCCGGCTCTTCCGCGCTGCTGGACCGGGGGTTTGTCACCTATACGAATGCCGCGAAAATGGCGATGCTGGAGGTGGCAGATGAAACCCTAGCAGAGTTCGGCGCGGTCTCCGAACCGGTCGCCCGGGAAATGGCCAGCGGCGCCCTGCGCCATTCCTGCGCCAAGATCGCCGTTTCCATCACCGGCATCGCTGGCCCCGGCGGGTCCGAGCATAAGCCCGAAGGCCGGGTCTGTTTCGGCCTTGCCACAGCGTCCGGGGTAGAGACGGAAACCTTGGATTTCGGCGCGCAGGGCCGCGACGCTGTCCGCCAAGCCGCCCGCGATCATGCGCTCGCATTGCTCCTGCGTGGCTACGAGTGGCTCAAGAGCTGAGCCCCAAGTCTTTTTGGCCAGACCTACGCCCGCCGGCGGCAAAACCTATGCCTGCGGCCCGTAAAGCGCCTTCGCCCGCGCTTCGAAAGCCCGCACGATCCGCTGCATCGCCTCATTGAACACCACGCCAATGATCTTTTGCAGAATCGCATTCTTGAACTCGAAATCGACAAAGAAATGCACCTGGCATCCTTCGAGGTTGTCCTCAAAATGCCAGTTTGATTTCATATATTGGAACGGCCCGTCCAGATACTCGGTGTCGATCTTCTTGGCCTCGGGCCACAGCACCACCCGGCTGGTGAAACGCTCGCGGAACACCTTGAAGGAGATCACCAGATCGGCCTCCATCACCCGATGGTCGCCGCGGTCCTCGTCGCTGCGAATGCGCGCGGCGGCGGTCCAGGGCAGGAAGTCAGGGTAGCGCCCCACATCGGCGACCAGATCATACATCTGTTGCGCGGTATAGGGCAGTTGGCGGGTCTCAGAATGGGTGGGCATTGCGTTCCGTTACATTGCGGGTTACCCCCTATCTCACTGTTCGATCCCGCAGATTCAAGGGCAAACCATGGCACAACGGCCTTACGTCATCGATGAAATGATCTCGGCCAAGGCCATCGCGGCCCGGATCGAGGATTTGAGCCGCGAAATTCAGGACGAATTCGACGGCACCAACAAACTTGTCGTCGTGGGTCTTCTGCGCGGCAGCTTCGTGTTCATCGCCGATCTGGTGCGCGAATTGAACCTGCCGATCGAGGTCGATTTCCTGGAGGCGTCGAGCTATGGCGACGCGATGGAAAGCAGCCGCGAGGTGCGCATCCTCAAGGATCTGCGCGGCGCGATCGAGGGGCGCGATGTGCTCGTCGTCGAAGACATCGTCGACACCGGCCACACGCTGCACCATGTCACCAACCTCTTGCGCTCGCGCGAGCCTGCGCGGTTGAAATCGATTGCTCTGCTCGACAAACCCACCCGGCGCGAGGTGGACCTCAAGGCCGATTGGACCGGCTTTGAGATTCCGGATGAATTTGTCGTCGGCTACGGCATCGACTTTGCCCAACGCGACCGCAACCTGCCCTTTATCGGCAAGGTCCGCTTTACGTGATCGACCCGCGCTGGCTGATGCGCATGTCCCTTTGGGCGCGCAATCCGCCATCGCTGAGCCGGGTGATACTGGTCTTTGCCATCATCCTTGCGGCACTGGCCATCGGCCTGATCGAATGGCTGGGCTACTGGCCGGACTGGGCCACCGCCGAACGGGTGCCGCGCCGGTTTTAAGCGGCCCGCCTCCCCGCCCGCTCATCACATTTTTGTTTTTTGCGCGCCGCCCCGCCCGTGTTACGCTGCGGCAAGAAAAGGGAGACAACCATGTATTTGACCAAAAGCATTACTGCCATCGGCCTCGGCGCCGTGATGATTGCCACCGCAGGTTTCGCGGCAAGCCATAGCGAAAAGGCCGCCAATGCCGCGGTGAAAGCCCGTCAGGCGCAGATGCAGCTGATCGCTTATCACACGGGTATTCTGGGCGGTATGGCCAAGGGCGAAACCGAATATGACGCCGAAATGGCCAAGGTCGCGGCATCCAACCTACATGCCGCCGCCGGGCTCGACCCCGCCAGCCTCTGGCTCGAAGGCACCGAAGAAGGCGCTGTGGAAGGCTCCCGCGCGAAGCCTGAAATCTGGAGCGATATGGACGGTTTCGGCAAAGCGCTGGAAAACCTGCGCACCACCAGTGCCGAGATGATCGACACCGCAGGCACGGATCTTGACGCGCTCAGAGCGGGGATGAACGGGCTCGGCAAAGCCTGCGGCGCCTGCCATGATGACTACCGCGTGCCCAAGGACTAAACCTTGCGCCTTATTGTAACTGTCGTGCTCGGCTGCGCCGTTCTTGGCGCGGCCGCGGGCTGGGCTTTGACCCGGCCCGAACCGCTTGATCCCGATTATGCCGAGGGTCTGACCGCCGACCCCGAGGCCGGGGCGCTGATCTTTGCGGCGGGCGGCTGTGTCTCCTGCCATGCCGCGCCGGAGAGCGAGGGCGAAGACCGTTTGGTGCTGGCGGGCGGGCTGCCCTTCGCCAGCGATTTCGGCACGTTCTACGCGCCCAATATCTCCCCCGATCCGGAGCACGGCATCGGCGATTGGAGCTTGCCGGAGTTCGCGCGCGCGGTCACGCAGGGCGTCTCCCCCGGGGGGCAGCATTACTACCCCGCCTTTCCCTATACCGCCTATCACCATCTTGCGCCGCAGGATGTGGCGGATCTCTTTGCCTTTATACAAAGCCTGCCTGCCAGCGACAGCGTCAGCAAAGCGCATGACGTGGGCTTCCCCTTTAACATCCGCCGCGGGCTTGGTGCCTGGAAGCTGCTCTTTGCCAAGGATGACTACGTCCTGGCCGATGCGCCGGATGCGCAGGTCGAACGCGGGCGCTATCTGGCCGAGGGGCTGGCCCATTGCGGCGAATGTCACACGCCGCGCAACGCTTTGGGCGCGCTGGACCGCAGCGCCTGGCTGACCGGGGCGCCGAACCCGTCGGGCAAGGGCAAGATACCCGGCATCACGCCGGCGCAACTCGATTGGTCAAAGGCCGATCTGGTGGCCTATTTCACCTCGGGCTTCACCCCCGACTATGACAGCGCAGGCGGCGAGATGGCGGAGGTGGTCCGCAACCTCGCGCAATTGCCCGAAAGCGACCGCGACGCCATCGCGGCCTATCTCAAGGCGCTGCCCGGCAGTTGACGCCGGGCCGCTTGCTCACGCCAGCCCCAGCTTGCGATTGCGCGCCTCGCGCAGCCGCGCGAAATCCGCACCCGCGTGGTAGGACGAGCGCGTCAGCGGCGTGGCCGAAACCATCAGGAAGCCTTTGCCATAGGCCGCTTTCTCATAGGAGGCGAACTCTTCCGGCGTCACGAAACGGTCCAGCGCATGGTGTTTCGGCGTCGGTTGCAGGTATTGGCCAATGGTCAGGAAGTCGATGTCGGCGGCGCGCATGTCTTCCATCACCTGAATGACCGCCTGCCGGTCTTCGCCCAGCCCCACCATGATGCCCGATTTGGTGAACATCGAGGGGTCCAGCTCCTTCACCCGCTGCAACAGCCGCAGGGAATGGAAGTAACGCGCCCCGGGGCGCACCTCCGGGTAGAGGCCCGGCACCGTCTCAAGATTGTGGTTGAACACATCCGGGCGCGCCTCGACCACCTGCTCCAGCACCGAAGGGTCACAACGAATGAAATCCGGCGTCAGAATTTCGATCGTGGTGCCGGGGCTGCGGTGACGCACGGCGCGGATCGTCTGGGCGAAATGCTCGGCGCCGCCGTCCTTGATGTCATCGCGGTCCACAGAGGTGATCACCACATGGTTCAGCCCCAGTTTTGCCACCGCATCGGCAACCCGGCCCGGCTCGAAAACATCGAGCGCTTCGGGCGGCTTGCCGGTGGCGATGTTGCAGAAGGTACAGGCGCGGGTGCAGACCTCGCCCATGATCATCATCGTGGCATGGCCCTGCGACCAGCATTCGCCAACGTTCGGGCAGCCCGCCTCTTCGCAGACCGTGACCAGCTTGTTGTCCCGCATGATCCGCGCGGTCTCGGCATAGCCTTTGCCACCGGGGGCCTTCACCCGGATCCAGCTTGGCTTTTTCGGCTGGGCATTGTCGGGTTTGCGCGCTTTTTCGGGGTGGCGCTGTTCGGGTATCTTCAGATCGCGCATGGCATGCCTCTGATCATTGTGTCGCAGTCTCTCTATCATAGTCACCGGGCCGATGACCACCAGCACCGATAATTGCCCCCGCAACGCAGTCATGCATCTGCCGCAACCCCCTATCCCGCTGTTCTCATGCGGTTTTACGTCGCGGGCCGTGAACCGTGCAGTTGCAGCATTGCGAAAGTTGAAGACCCTTCTTATATCCGCTACCACGCCATGAAGAATCCAATTCGAGAAAGAGAGACGCGATGAAACCCGGTATTCAAGTTCCCAACGTCACCTTCAAAACGCGCGTGCGCGATGAAAGCATCGGGGGCGACAACCCCTTCCGCTGGGAAGACAAGACCAGCGATGATTTCTTCAAGGGCAAGCGCGTCGTCCTGTTCTCCCTTCCCGGTGCCTTCACACCGACATGCAGCACCTACCAGCTGCCCGGTTTCGAGAACAACTTTGCCGCTTTCCAAGAGCAGGGCATCGACGCGATCTACTGCCTGTCGGTCAATGACAGCTTTGTCATGAACAAGTGGAAAGAGATGCAGGGCGTCGAGAACATCGACGTGATCCCGGACGGTTCGGGCGAGTTCACCCGCCGCATGGGCATGCTGGTGGCGAAAGACAACCTCGGCTTCGGCGCGCGCAGCTGGCGCTATGCGGCCATCATCAACGATGGCAAGATCGAAGCATGGTTCGAAGAGCCCGGCATCTGCGACAACCACAGCGAAGACCCTTACGGCGTCTCCAGCCCGGAAAACGTGCTGGAATACCTTGCCAATGCGCGTAAGACTGAAGCGGCCTAAGCCTGCTTTGACGCTCAGATCAGGCCAGATTGGCCTGATCCCCTGACCGCTACCGCCGCTAGAACAGGCGGCGCGTCTCTTCGGTCACTCCCTGCCCCACTTCCTTCAATATCTCCGTCAACTGCGTGACCCAGCCGTCTGCGGGCGTGCCGGCACGGCGCAGCAGCCCGATCTGCCGCGCAGGTTCCGGCGCGGCGAAACGGTGCAACCGCAAGCCCGGAGCCGCGTCCAACTCCGTGCGCGCCGCGATCTCGGGCATCAATGTCATGCCAAACCCCGCTTCGACCAGCCGCGACAGCGTCGCCAATGAGGAGGCGCCGGTGTGAATCCCCGCCTGGGTACGGTCGCGCTGGCAGACCTCGAGCGCCTGATCCGTGAGGCAATGCCCATCTTCGAGCAACATCAAAGGGGTGCGCGCCAGATCGGTCGGTCGGGTGACCATCGGCCCGGCCATGCGCTCGGCGGATCCGGCCAGCAGAAAACGGTCCTCGAAGAGGGGCGTCTTGGCCATATCGGCCTCTCCCGACGGCAGAGCCATCACCGCGGCATCCAGCGCGCCACTGCGCAGATCGGCCAGCAGAGCCTCCGTCTGCGCCTCGCGCACCTCCACCCGCAGCGAAATGTCCTGCGCCCGCAGCGCGGCGAGCACGCCGGGCAGCAGATAGGGCGCGATGGTGGGGATCAGGCCGAGGTTCAGCGTCCCCGACAGCCCGACCTGGGCCCGCGCCGTGGCCTCCAGCAGCCGGGCTTGGCGCAGGATATCCTCCGCCCGCGCCAGCACCTCCCGGCCCAGCGGGGTCAAGACCGAAGCGCGGCTCTGCCGCTCGATTAACCGCCCGCCAAGGCTCTGTTCCAAGGTTCGGATTTGCACCGAGAGGGCCGGCTGCGAGATGTGGCAGGCCTCCGCCGCGCGGCCAAAATTGCCCAGCGTGGCGAGGGCGCGAAAATATTCCAATTGTTTTAGCGTAAAGCGCATAACCTTTACCTATCGAAGCGGTATAAAACTGCAATTGGAAATTATCACGCTGATCGGCCATCCTTCTCTTAGACAAACCAGAGGGGACCCCGACATGAGCAAACGTCTGACCACCACCGCCGGCGCGCCGATGCCGACCAACGACACCAGCAAGACCGCCGGCAGCCGTGGCCCGGTCCTGCTTGACGATTACCAGCTGATCGAAAAGCTCGCCCATCAGAACCGCGAGCGCATCCCCGAACGTGCCGTTCACGCCAAGGGCTGGGGCGCCGAAGGCACCTTCACCGTCACCCATGACATCAGCGACTACAGCTGTGCCGCGATCTTTTCCGAAGTCGGCAAGACCTGCGAAATCCTGTCGCGCTGGTCCACCGTGGCGGGGGAGCTTGGCGCCGCCGACAGCGAGCGTGATGTGCGCGGCTTCTCGGTGAAATTCTACACCGAAGAAGGCAACTGGGACGTCGTGGGCAACAACACCCCGATCTTCTTTGTCCGCGATGCTTATAAGTTCCCGGACTTCATCCGCACCCAAAAACGCCACCCGCGCACCAATCTGCGCTCGCCCGAGGCGATGTTCGACTTCTGGGCCGCGCAGCCTGAATCGGTGCATCAGGTCACCATCCTGATGTCGGACCGCGGCATCCCGGTGAACCCGATGCATATGCATGGCTACGGCAGCCACACCTATTCGATGTGGAACGCCAAGGGCGAGCGGCATTGGGTCAAATTCCACTTCCGCTGTCAGCAGGAAATCCGCAACCGCAGCAATGAAGACGCCGAACGGCTGATCGGTGAGACGCGCGAGAACTTCCAAGAAGATCTCTTCAACGCGATCGAAGGCGGCGACTATCCGAAGTGGGAGCTGAACATCCAAGTCATGCCCGAAGAAGAGGCGGAGACCTGCGGCTTCAACCCCTTTGACCTGACCAAGGTTTGGCCCCATGCCGACTACCCGCTGATCCCGGTCGGCATGTTGGAGTTCAACCGCAACCCCGACAACTACTTCCAGAGCATCGAAAACGCCGCCTATTCGCCCTCGAACAAGATCCCCGGCATTGGCTTCTCGCCCGATAAGATGCTGCAAGCGCGGGTGTTTTCCTATGCCGACGCGCACCGCTACCGTCTGGGCACGCATTACGAAGCGCTGCCGGTCAACGCGCCCAAGGCCGCGCCGATGCATCACTACCACAAGGACGGGTTGATGCGGTTCTTCCCGCAGCAGACCGGCCATCCGGATGCCTATTACGAGCCGAACCAATATGAAGAGTCGGCCCGCCCCGACCCCTCGGTGCAAGAACCGCCGCTGCGCATCTCGGGCGATGCGGATCGCTATGTTCAGGAGGAAGCGGACGCCGATTACATCCAGCCGCGCAAGCTCTACCTTGAGGTCTTTGACCAAGCGCAGCGTGACCGTCTGCATGCGAATATGGCGGGCGCCATGGCCCCCTGTTCGCAAGCGGTAAAGGAACGCTGGTATGCGGTGCTTGAGAAAGTGCACCCCGATTACGCCGCCGGTGTCCGCGCGGCGGGGGAGAAAGACGCGGTGGCGATCTCGGTGACCGATGAGACGCCGACGCAAGTCGCTGAATGAACGCAGAGCGGCGGGCAATCGTGCCCGCCGCCTTTTGCCTTAGCCGATCATCGGGCCACCCGGCCCCACGGTCTCATCATAGTGGCGTTTCAGCCGGATCAGCGCGATGCGCAGCACGATCTTGCCCGACCGCGCCGACCAGCCGAGCCGTTTTTCCGTGGTCTCCAACCCTTCGAGATAGCAACAGCAGCGCAGCACCACATCCGACAGGCCGGGGCCAAGCTCGGCCATGGCGTCCCCCACCCGCTTGCGCGCCGCCGAGGCCGCCATCACCCCCGCATGACCGCCCCGCGCCGTGGTCGCTGTGCCCGGGGTCAGGAAATGATCCCAGTTCTGCCCGACCTGTGCGCCCATCTGGGCCAGCTCGAAATCCTCGCGCAATTGCTCACCGGCATGGACAAGCGCCGCGTCGAGAAACGGCGCGCCGTTTTTGTCGCGCCGCCGGGCGAGCGCTGTAAGCGGGCTTTCTGACAGGTGATAGCGGCTGCGGCTGCGCGGGGTCTCCGCCTCTGGCAGCGCCGGTTCCGCGTCCAACCCCGCAAAACCCGCCTGTTCCTCGGCAAAGCCGCCCGGCCCTTCGGGGGTGCCCTGTTCCTCGGCCAGTTTGCGCAAGGCGCCACGGCCTGCGTTGGTGATACGGTAGCGTGTGACGCGCCCGGCGGGGCCGGGCGTGATCCAATCCTTCAGCGCCATCGCCTGCGCCACGGCGGCATCCACCACCGCCGTGCGCGCGCCGGGGCCGCTGTCGCTCTCGCGCACGACCACCGCCTTCTCCATCCCCTCGGCCACGGCCAATACCGCGCCGGTCTCTCGCAACCGGCGCAGCACCCGGAGCGCTTCGACGGCAAAGGTTTCCTCATCTGGAAGTGCGGGGGATTTCTGCATTGTGGCGGCCTTTCCTGCTGCGGGAAGGGCAGTGTTTTGAAACGCAGGCCGCAGCGCCCCGAGCCTGCGCAGCGCCGCATCGACCAACGGATCATCCCGCCGGGTTTCGATACGTCTGATCTGGCGCATGATTGTCGACGCATGGCACCCCGCTTTACGCGCAAGCGCCCGAATGGGGGCGCCCGCTTCGGTATGTGCGAGATAATGCAGCGCCCCATCCGGCACCCATCCCGGCAATAGGGTTTGATCGGTGTGATAATGCGCCTTCAATTGACTGCCACTTCCATGTTTGGCGGGCCCAAACCGGGGAGTTATCCCCAGAATTATTCACAAAGTATGAATCCTTTGGTTACCCGTTGGTTAAAATTAGCTGGTTCGGGCATCATTGTTTCCAAAAGATAAACAGCCGTGACACCGCCGTGCGGCGTGAGTGCGCCTCGCGCAACACCCGGAAAAGTTGTGACAGACTTTGGCTCTCGGGGTGATTCCCCACCCCGCCCCAAGGAGTGTCTGCCATGCAAGATCTGCTATCCATGCTCAACAAACTGCACCGCCCGCGCCTGCTGATGCGGGCCGCGAGGATCGGCGCGGAAGAGTACCGCCGCGCCACCCATCTGCCGCGTATTCTGGGCTTTGGCCTGCTGCCGCGCCACGGCACCGCGCTGCTCAAACTGATCGAGATCGAGACCGAGCTGAACACCCAGCGCCAGGCCGGGGATGCGAGCTACAGCCTTTTGCGCCACGTCGATGTGCTGATCGCCATGGTGGGCGAAGCCCGTTTTCTCAGAGCAGCGACAGAACCCGCGCCAGCGGGGTGATCGCCCCCAGCGCGTTTACGTAAAGCTGTCGGGTTCCGCCGCTTTGCGCTCTGCCACAAAGGCGTCCAACGCCTCACGAATGGCCGGATCGAGCGCGGGTTGCTGATAGTCTGCCAGCATCTTCTCGACCCGCGCGGTGGCCAGTGTTTGCGTATCGCGCGCGCCCTCGTCTGACCATGTCTCAAAGGGTTTGTAGTCCAACAGGTCCGACTTCCAGAACGCATCGCGGAAGTTGTTCTGGGTATGCACGCAGCCAAGGTAATGCCCCCCCGGCCCGACCTCGCGGATCGCATCCATCGCTTGGGCGTTCTCGTCCATCTCCACCCCCCGGGCGAGGTGATGCAGCGTGCCAAGCTGGTCGGCGTCCATGACGAATTTCTCGAAAGAAGACACAAGCCCGCCTTCCAGCCAGCCACAGGCGTGCAGCATGAAATTCACGCCCGAGAGCAGCCCCATGTTCAGACTGTTCGAGGACTCGTAGGCCGCCTGCGCATCGGGCAGTTTCGAGCCATTGAACGACCCGGCGCTGCGGTACGGCAGCTTGAGCCGACGTGCCAATTGCCCAGCGCCATAGGTGATATGCGCGGCCTCCGGCGTGCCAAAGGTCGGCGCGCCGCTGTTCATGTCGATGGAGGTCACGAAAGCCCCCATGATGACAGGCGCACCGGGGCGGACCAACTGGCTATAGGCGATGCCGGCCAGCGTTTCGGCCAGCACCTGTGTCAGCGTCCCTGCGACACTCACCGGTGCCATCGCCCCACCGACGATGAAGGGTGAGATGATGCAGGCCTGATTGTTCTCGGCATAAACCTTGAGCGAGCCCATCATCACGTCATCAAATGTCATCGGCGAGTTGATGTTGATGAGCGAGGTCATCACCGTGTTTTCCTGCACGAAGTCCTTGCCAAAGAGCACCCCGCACATATCGACGGAATCCTGCGCCCGGCTGGGCTCGGTCACCGAACCCATGAAGGGTTTGTCGCTCAGCGTCATATGTGCGTGCAGCATGTCGAGGTGGCGTTTGTTCACCGGGATGTCGGTCGGCTCACATACCGTCCCCCCCGAGTGGTGCAGCCATTTCGACATATAGCCCAGCTTCACGAACTTCTCGAAATCCGCCATCGTGGCATAGCGCCGCCCCCCGGCAGCATCGCGCACGAAGGGCGGGCCGTAGACGGGGGCGAGGACAAGGCTCTTGCCCCCGATCACAACATCGCGCTCCCGGTTCCGCGCCACTTGGGTAATCGTCGAGGGCGCGGTGGAGCACAGTTTGCGTGCCAGACCGCGCGGGATGCGCACCCGGTCTCCCTGCACATCGGCGCCGGCGTCACGCCACAGCGCCAATGCCTCGGGGTTGTCGGGGAAGTTCACACCAATCTCTTCGAGCACGGTGTCGGCGTTATGCTCGATGATTTCCAGCGCTTCTTCGGTCAGCACTTCGAAGTTCGGGATATTCCGCTCGATATAGCGCGCTGTTTCGAATGACACCGCCGAGCGTGCTGCCCGCCGTGCCGCTCCACCGCCGCCGCGCGTTCGCCGTGCTGATTCCGCCATGCTGATATCCCTTCGCCAAGTCTTGCCTGTCACTACCCCATTCCCGGCGCCCCCTTCGCGCGGATAACGCCCCCTAGCGGCAAAAAGCGACATCGCGGCGTCCCGTTACGCCAAGGGCCGGGATTATTCGCCGCAGCCGCGCGCAGAGAGCGTGCTTGAGGCTTGCCAGCGCGCGCGCACGGGCCTAATCACGGCCCCATGACAGATATCACCCATGACCGCCTTCTCATCATCGACTTCGGCAGCCAGGTCACGCAGCTTATCGCGCGCCGCCTGCGAGAGCTGAATGTCTATTGCGAAATCCACCCGTTCAACACGGTGGACGATGCTTTCCTTCAGGATTTCGCGCCCAAGGCGGTGATCCTGTCAGGTGGCCCGTCCTCTGTCTTTGCCGAAGGCGCCCCGCGTCCGCCGCAATCGGTCTTTGAACTGGGCGTGCCGATCCTTGGCATCTGCTATGGCCAGCAAGTCATGATGCACTGCCTTGGCGGTCATGTGGAGCGCGGCCACGGCACCGCCGAATTTGGCCGGGCCTTCGTGACCCCCACCGGGCAACAGCTTGATCTGCTCGAAGGCTGGTTCGCCACCGACCGCGAACAGGTCTGGATGAGCCACGGTGATCACGTCAGCAAGATCGCCCCGGGGTTCGAGGTCTATGGCACCTCCCCCAACGCGCCCTTCGCCATTACCGCCGATGTTGAGCGTCATTTCTACGCCGTGCAGTTTCACCCCGAGGTGCATCACACCCCCAACGGCCCTCGTCTGTACGAGAACTTCGTGCGGCTGGCGGGCTTCAAGGGCGACTGGACCATGAGCGCCTACCGTGAGGAAGCCATTGCCGCGATCCGTGAGCAGGTTGGCGACCAGAAGGTGATCTGTGGCCTTTCGGGCGGTGTCGACAGCTCCGTGGCTGCCGTGCTGATCCATGAGGCGATCGGCGACCAGCTCACCTGCGTCTTTGTTGATCATGGGTTGCTGCGCAAGGGTGAGGCCGAAGAGGTCGTCACCATGTTCCGCGATCATTACAACATGCCGCTGATCCACGCGGATGAGCAAGAACTCTTCCTTGGCGAACTCGACGGTGTCTCCGACCCCGAGACCAAGCGCAAGATCATCGGCAAACTCTTCATCGACGTGTTCCAGAAACACGCGAAGGAAGTGGGCGACGCGACCTTCCTTGCCCAAGGCACGCTCTACCCCGACGTGATCGAAAGCGTCTCCTTCTCCGGCGGGCCTTCGGTGACGATCAAGAGCCACCATAACGTCGGTGGCCTGCCTGAGAAGATGGGCCTGAAACTGGTCGAACCGCTGCGCGAGCTTTTCAAGGACGAGGTGCGCGAGCTGGGCCGTGAGCTGGGCCTGCCGCCGAGCTTCATCGGTCGTCACCCCTTCCCCGGGCCGGGCCTTGCGATCCGCTGCCCCGGTGAGATCACCCGCGAGAAGCTCGACATCCTGCGCGAGGCCGATGCGGTCTATATCGACCAGATCCGCCGTCACGGGCTCTATGACGACATCTGGCAGGCTTTCGTCGCGATCCTGCCGGTGCGCACCGTGGGCGTGATGGGCGATGGTCGCACCTATGACTTCGCCTGCGCCCTGCGTGCGGTGACCTCCGTGGATGGCATGACGGCGGATTACTACCCCTTCAGCCATGAGTTTCTGGGCGAGACCGCCACGCGGATCATCAATGAGGTGCCGGGCATCAACCGCGTCACCTATGACATCACCTCGAAACCTCCGGGCACCATCGAGTGGGAATAAACTTCAGGGTGGCCCTTCGCGGCCACCCGCACCGCGCGGCCTAGACTCCGCCGCGCAGGCACCGGACCTTCAAGCATATCTGACCCGCACCGAGAGATCGGCGCGCCGCACTTTACCGCCGGGATCACACGCGACTTCAGATAAACGGAAACCCCATGACGCCGACCCTCCGCGCTGCCCTCTGGATGATTGGCTCCATCGCCTCTTTTTCGGCCATGGCGGTGGCGGGGCGCGAATTGTCGGGGCGCTACGATACTTTTGAGATCATGATGTACCGCAGCGCCTTTGGCGTCATCGTGGTCCTGTCGATCGCCGGGGTCAGCGGCGCATGGCGGCAGATCAACACCCGCAACCTTGGATTGCAACTTTTGCGCAATATGGCGCATTTCATCGGCCAGAATCTGTGGTTTCTAGCGGTGACATTGATCCCGCTTGCGCAGGTCTTTGCGATGGAGTTCACCTCGCCGCTCTGGGTGGTTGTCCTGTCGATTTTCCTGCTGGGCGAACGGCTCACCGCGATGCGCGCGCTGGCGGCGCTGATGGGGTTCATCGGCATATTGATCGTTGCCCGCCCCGACATCGGCAACCTGAATCTTGGCATTATCGCCGCGACCAGTTGCGCGGTGTTCTTTGCCCTGACCAATGTGCTGACCAAACGTCTCACCCGCACCCAGGGCATCACCACGATCCTGTTCTACCTGACCACCACGCAGCTTGTCTTTGGCCTGTTAACCGCTGGATACGATGGTGATATTATGCCGCCCGACGCGGCCAGCCTGCCTTTCCTTGCGCTGGTGGGGGGCTGCGGCCTCTTGGCGCATTACTGCCTGACCAATGCGCTGAGCTTGGCCCCGGCCATGGTGGTGGTGCCGATCGATTTCGTGCGCCTGCCGGTCATCGCGATCATCGGCATGTTGCTTTACGCCGAAGCGCTGGATGTTTGGGTCTTTATCGGGGCGGCGGTGATCTTTACCGGGAACTATCTCAATCTGTGGCATGAAACACGCAACAAGGCCGCCTCGGCTCCCTGAGCCCGGCGTGACCTTAGGTCAGCAATTGACCGGGCGCATCCCCTGTTGCTTACATGCACTCAACCTGCGCGGAGGAGGGTCTGCGCAGAAGTCTTTGGGAGGATACTTATGAGACCGCATTTTCTGGCCATCCCGGCGCTTTTGGCATCGACTGCAATGGTCCAAGCCGGCGGCATCGACCGCTCTGGCCAGTCCATCAACGCGTTGTTTGAAAGCGGGCGATATGCCGAGTTTACCTTTGGCGCGATTTCGCCCGACACGAGCGGCACCGCTGTCGCGGCGCTCGGCGGTTTCGATTCCGGTGACATGACATCGAGCTACATGCAATTCGGTGCCGCCTACAAAGCCGACATCAACGACCGCCTGTCCTATGCGGTCATCTATGACCAGCCCTTTGGCGCGGATGTCGATTACCCGACCGGCACCAACTATTATGCCCAAGGGTCGCAGGCCGATCTCGACAGCCATGCGCTGACCGGGCTGCTGCGCTACAAGATGCCGAACAACTTCAGCGTTCACGGCGGCATCCGCATCCAGACCATCGAAGCCACCGCCGCCGTTCCATTCGTTACGGGATCAGCCGGTCCATTCGCCGGAGCGCCCTATCGTGTGGACGGCGACCGCGATACCGGGGTCGGCTATGCCCTCGGCTTCGCCTATGAAAAGCCCGAGATCGCGATGCGGGTCTCGCTGACCTACAACTCCAAGATCAAGCATGACGTGGATACCACTGAAAACTCGGTGCTTGGCGGCCCCAACCGGTCGACCACCGATATCGAGACGCCGCAATCGGTGAACCTCGAATTTCAGACCGGCATCGCCGCAGACACGCTGCTCTTCGGCGGGGTCCGCTGGGTCGATTGGTCGGACTTCGACATTTCGCCCGCGAACTACGGCACTCTCACGGGCGGCGGCTCGCTGGTCAGCTATGACGACGACGTCTTCACCTATTCTCTCGGCGTTGGCCGCCGCCTGAGCGACACATGGTCGGTCTCTGCCTCGGTGGGCTATGAGAAATCCAACGGCGGTTTCGCCTCCAACCTTGGCCCGACCGATGGCAACAAAAGCCTCGCACTGGCGGCGGTCTATACCCGTGACAATATGAAGATCACCTCCGGCATCCGCTATGTGAACATCGGCGATGCGCAGACAGCGATCCCCGGCGCGGCCCCGGCGGCCAACTTCGAAGACAACGACGCCGTCGCCTTCGGCGTCAAGGTCGGCTTCACCTTCTGATCCCCCCTCCAGGGATTTGCCACGCCGTCCGGTCCGCCGGGCGGCGTTTTTTATGCATGCGCATCTTTCGGGTCGCGGGATGCCAGATTTGCGCCTACACCAAACCCATGATCACACAGAAAACCATCTCCCCCCGCGCTTGGCTTGAAATGGGACTCTTGGCCCTGCTCTGGGGCGCATCCTTTGTCGCCGTGCGCGTGGCGCTCGATGAAGTCGGCCCGCTCACTTCGGTGGCGCACCGCGTCTTCTGGGCGATGCTGGTGCTCTGGGGGGCGGTGCTGTTGATGCGCCTGCCGCTGCCGCGCGCGCCGCGCATCTGGGGGGCCTTTCTGGTCATGGGGCTCTTGAACAACGTGATCCCCTTTTCGCTCATGGCCTGGGGGCAGTTGCACATCCCCTCGGGGCTCACGTCCATCCTCAACGCCGCCACCGCGATCTTCGGCGTGCTGGCCGCCGCCATCTTCCTCGCCGACGAGCGCATCACCCCGCGCAAGGCCCTTGGCGTCTGCCTCGGTTTTGCCGGGGTCACCACCGCCATCGGTCTGGAAAACCTCAAGAATCTCGACATCGGCAGCCTCGCACAGCTTGCGGTGCTGGGCGGGGCGATGTCCTACGCGATGGCCGGGGTCTGGGCGCGCAAACATTTCGCGGGCCAGCCGCCACAGCTCGCTGCCGCCGGGATGCTTACCGGGGCCACGCTGATCATGCTGCCGCTGGCGTGGGTTGTCGAAGGCCCGCTGACGCTGGACCTCGCCCCCGCCACGCTCACCGCCATCGCCTATTACGCGCTGGCCGCCACGGCGCTGGCCTATCTGCTCTATTACCGCGTGCTGGCGATGGCGGGCAGCAGCAATCTGATGCTGGTCACGCTGCTGGTTGCCCCCGTGGCGATCCTGCTTGGCGCTTGGCTGCGCGACGAGACCCTGCGCCCCGCCGCCTATGCCGGCTTTGTGCTCTTGGCGCTTGGTCTGCTGGTGCTTGATGGCCGCATCTGGCGTCTGGTGAAAGCCTGGGGTAGTCAGGGGAAACGAACCTCGTAACCCTCGGTGAACTATGCTCTATCCCACGGCTGAAGACTGGCGCGCTGCCCCGCGCCGCAAGGTGCTGATCTTTGGCATGTCGGGTCTTGGCAAGACCCATCTTGCCAGCATGCTGCGCGACAGTGGCGACTGGTTTCACTACTCCATCGATTACCGCATCGGCACCCGCTATCTGGGCGAGTTGATTGCCGACAACGCCAAGGCCGAGGCGATGAAAGTGCCCTTCCTGCGCGACCTGCTGTTGAGCGACAGTATCTACATCGGGTCGAACATCACCTTCGACAACCTCTCGCCCGTGGCCACATGGCTGGGCAAACCGGGCGATCCGGACCGTGGCGGCCTGCCCATGGCCGAATATGCCAAGCGGCAAGAGGCCTTTCGCCGGGCCGAGATCAACGCGCTGCAAGACACCGCCTATTTCGCCACCCGGGCCGAGCAGCTTTATGGCTACCCGCATTTCATCTGCGACACCGGTGGGTCGATCTGCGAATGGGTCGATCCCGAAGACCCGAACGACCCGCTGCTGCGGCAACTCTCCGACGAATGCCTGCTGGTCTGGATCAAGGGCGACGAGGCCCATACCCAGGAGCTGATCCGCCGCTTTGACAAGGCGCCGAAACCCATGGCCTATCAGCCCGGCTTCCTCGCCCGCGCATGGGCCGACTATCTGGCCGAAAAGAATATTACTGAGGGCGCGGTGAACCCCGACGACTTCATCCGCTGGACCTATGCCGCCGCCCTGTCGCACCGCCAACCACGTTATGCGGCGATGGCGAAATGGGGCGTCACCATCACGCCCGCCGACATTGACGCGCTGCGCGCTCCCGAAGACTTTACCGATCTCATCGCCGATCGCCTGCCCGGAGGCGGTTGAACCCCGCCCGCCCGATATTACCTGACTGCTCTAGCCCGCCTGAAAGACCTGTCCCATGCCCATCAAAATCCCCGCCCGCCTGCCCGCCTTTGACGTTCTGCGCAACGAAGGCGTCATGGTGCTGGACGAGGAATTGGCCGCGCGGCAGGACATCCGGCCCCTGCGCATCGCGTTGCTGAACCTGATGCCGAAAAAGATCCAGACAGAGAACCAGTTCGCCCGTCTGATCGGCGCCACGCCCTTGCAGATTGAGCTCAGCCTCATCCGCATGTCCGACCACCAGGCCCGCAACACCGCCGCCGAACATATGGAAAGCTTCTATCGCCCCTTCGAGGAAATGAAGCAGGAGAAATTCGACGGGCTGATCATCACCGGCGCGCCGATTGAACATCTCGACTTTGACGAGGTGACCTATTGGGACGAGCTGCGCGAGGTCATGGCATGGACCCAGACCAATATCCACTCCACCTTTGGCGTCTGCTGGGGCGGCATGGCGATGATCAATCACTTCCACGGGGTGAAGAAACATATGCTTCCCGCCAAGGCTTTCGGCTGTTTCCGCCACCAGAACCGCGCCCCGGCCTCGCCCTATCTGCGCGGCTTTTCGGACGATTGCACCGTGCCGGTCTCGCGTTGGACCGAAATCCGGCAAGAGGAAGTCGACGCGCGCCCGGGCCTTACCACGCTTCTCGGCAGCGATGAGGTCGGCCCCTGTCTGATCGAAGACCCGGCGCATCGGGCGCTCTATGTCTTTAACCATTTCGAGTATGACCGCGACACGCTGAAGCAGGAATATGACCGCGACGTCGAAAACGGCGTGCCGATCAACGTGCCCTGCAACTACTACCCCGAAGACGATCCCAGCCGCACCCCGGTCAACCGCTGGCGCAGCCATGCGCATCTGCTCTATGGCAATTGGATCAACGAGATCTACCAGACCACCCCTTTCGATATGAACGAAATTGGCCGTTAAGCTGCTGATCTTCCTGCTGCTGGCGCTGGCGCTGCTCATTGGCGTCACCCAATGGCGCGCCCGCGCACAGGAGGCGGCGGCCGAGGCCAGCCACCCGCCCGAGGGGCAGATCATCAAGGTCGGCGGGCTTGCGGTTCATGCCAAGATCATCGGCAGCGGCCCCGATCTGGTGCTGATCCATGGCGCCAGCGGCAATCTGCGCGATTTCACCATGGGCTTTGCCCAGCGACTGAGCGCGCGCTACCGCGTGATCCTGCTCGACCGCCCCGGCATGGGCTATACCGCCCGCCTGCCCGGCAAGCGCGGCGCCTGGAACCCGCTGGGGGAGTCGCCGCAGGAACAGGCCGCCTTGCTGCAACGGGCCGCCGATCAACTGGGCGTCGAAAACCCGATCGTGATGGGCCATAGTTTTGGCGGTGCCGTGGCGCTGGCATGGGGCTTGGCGCGGCCCGACCAGACCGCCGCGCTGGTGCTGGTCTCTGCCGTCTCCAAACCCTGGCCCGGGGGGCTGGGCTGGCTCTATAACGTCACCGCCTCGCGGCTCGGCGGCGCCTTTTTCATCCCGGCGGTCACCGCCTTTGTGCCCGAACGGGCGGTGGAAAGCAGCATCGAGGCCATTTTCGCCCCGCAGACCGCCCCTGAAGGCTATGCCGATCACATCGGCGCCGGCCTTACCCTGCGCCGCAGCGCCAGCCGGGCCAATGCGCAACAGGTGCACCAGCTGCGCCCCCATGTGGTTGAAATGTCCGCCCAATATGACCGCCTGACCCTGCCGGTCGAGATCATCCATGGCGATGCCGACACCATCGTGCCGATGCATATCCATGCCGAAGAACTGATCAAGGACCTCCCGAACGGCGCCCTCACCCGCCTGCCCGGCATGGGCCATATGCCGCATCACGCGGACCCGGCTGCGGTGGTGGATGCCATTGACCGCGCCGCCGCCCGTCCGGGTTTGCGTTAAGCCGCTTAACATCCCATATTGTAACAAGAACAGCCCAACAGGAGCGCCCATGGATCTGCCTTTTGACGGCGCAATCAGCGCCTTTTTCGAGAATGACGCCCCTGAAGGCGTCCGCCAAGCGATCCGCCGCGCTGACAAGGACGACATCCTGTCGCCCTCCTACCCCCACGCCGAACGCCTGTCGCGCAAGACCTATGAGCGCGACTATGACCGCTTGCAGATCGAAATGGTCAAATTGCAATCCTGGGTCCGCGAAAGCGGGGCGCGGGTGGCCATGGTTTTCGAAGGCCGCGATGCCGCGGGCAAAGGCGGTACGATCCGCCGGATGCGCGACAATCTGAACCAACGCGCAGCACGGGTCGTGGCCCTGTCGAAACCCACCGAGAAAGAGCGCGGTGAGTGGTATTTTCAGCGCTATATCAAGCACCTGCCCACCGCCGGCGAAATGGTTTTCTATGACCGCTCCTGGTACAACCGCGGCGTGGTCGAGCCTGTCTTTGGCTTTTGCACCCCCGGCCAACGCGCGCATTTCTTTCAACAGGTCACCCCCTTTGAGCAGATGCTTGTCGAAGACGGCATCCATCTGTTCAAGTTCTGGCTCAATGTCGGGCGCGCCGAGCAGCTGCGCCGCATGCTCTCGCGCGAGAGCGATCCGCTCAAACAGTGGAAGCTGAGCCAGATCGACGTGGAAGGTCTGGCGAAATGGGACGAATATTCGGCCCATATCGTCGACACGCTCGCCCGCAGTCACAGCCCCGAAACACCCTGGACCGTGATCCGCTCGGACGACAAACGCCGGGCGCGGCTGGCCGCGATGCGCCATGTGCTGCATGCCTTTGACTACCCGCAAAAGGACGTCAAAGCGATCGGCGCGATTGACCCGACGATCTGCGGCGGACCGGACCTTTGGGATGCCTAAACGCGGCTATCACCACGGCAACCTGCGCCAGGCTCTCATTGACGCCGCCCTTGAGTTGATCGAGCAGCGCGGGCCGACCGGCTTTACCCTTTCGGAAGCCGCCAAACGCGCCGGCGTCACCCCGGCGGCGGTTTACCGCCATTTTGAAGGCCGCGAAGACCTCATCGCCGAGGCGGCGCATCAGGGCTATGGCATCTTTGCCGAGCTAATGGAGTTCGCCTATGAATCCGGCCAACCTTCGGCGCTGAAAGCCTTTGAGGCCACGGGCCGCGCCTATCTGGCCTTTGCGCGCAAACATCCCGGCCATTACATCGCGATGTTCGAATCCGGCATTTCGGTTAACCGCACCCCGGAACTGGCCCATGCCGCCAACCGTGCCAATGCCGTGCTGGAACGCGCTGCCGCCGACCTGAGCCAGCATATTCCGGCTGACAAACGCCCGCCGGCCTCGATGTTCTCGGCCCATATCTGGGCGATGAGCCACGGTGTCGTCGAGCTCTTCGCCCGCAACTCACCGGGCCGGGCCTCGCCCTTTCCCCCGGACGATCTGCTGGAGACCGGGATCGGGATTTACCTGCGCGGGTTGGGGCTGGTTCAACCGGACGAGTGAAGGGCGGCGGTTAGGCCACCACCCCGACATCCTGCAAAACCTCCGCCGCAATCTCGAAGGAGCGCAGCCGCGCGGCGTGATCGTGGATCTGCCCGGTCAGGATCAACTCATCCGGCCGGTGCTGCGCGATCAGCGTCTCAAGCTGGTGCTTCACCGTCTCCGGACTGCCCGCCGCGGTGATCCGAAGCGCCTGATCCACACCCTGCCGCAGCCCCGCGCCGATCTCGGCATCGATATCGCGCACTGGGCGCGGCAGCTTGCCGGGGCGGCCTGTGCGCAGCCGGGCGAAAGCCTGCTGCATGGAGGTCCGCAGATAGGCGCCTTCCTCATCGGTATCAGCGGCAAAGACATTCACCGCCAGCATGAACCGCGGGTTGGGGCAGGCTTCCGAAGGTTTGAAATCCCGCCGGTAGATCGCAGTGGCCTCCGCCAGCGCGTCCGGCGCGAAATGCGAGGCAAAGGCATAGGGCAGCCCGAAATGCGCCGCAAGCTGCGCGCCATAGAGCGAAGAGCCCAGAATCCAGATCGGCACATGCGTCCCCTCACCCGGATGCGCGCGCACCGGGGCGCGCGGGTCGGGCGCGCCGAGATAGGACATCAGCTCGGCCACATCATCGGGGAAATGATCGCCGCCGCCCATGCCGCGCCGCAGCGCCCGCATCACCGCCTGATCGCCACCGGGCGCCCGGCCCAACCCCAGATCAATCCGGTCGCCATGGATCGCGGCCAGCGTGCCAAATTGCTCGGCAATGGCAAGCGGCGCATGGTTGGGCAGCATGACACCGCCCGCGCCGACGCGGATGGTCTTGGTATGGTCCGCCACATGGCCCAAGAGCACCGAGGTCGCCGCCGATGCGATCCCCGGCATGTTGTGATGTTCCGCCATCCAAAACCGGTGATAGCCCTTCGCTTCGGCCAATTGAGCCAGGGCGACGGAATTGCGGATCGCTGTGCGGGCATCGGCCCCTTCGGGCACCGGGGCGAGGTCAAGAACGGAATACTGCATCGGGGTCTCCTGTGGTTGTCTGACATATAGGCCCGCCGGAGGGGTTTCGAAACCATCCGAAAAAACAAATGCTTCGCCGCCGTTCTTACTTCACATAAAAATATGCAAATGCATGGCAGACATGCACAATCGGCCGTTGAAGCCGCCCCGCCGCGGGCCTATCCGCAGGGCGTTTTCAATCAGATCAGGCCTTTGCGCCCGGTCGCAATCAAGGCAATTGCCATGACATCTAAAATTCTCCTCAGTGTCGGCCTGTCGGCCGGCTTGCTCGCCACCGCGGCCCATGCGCAGGACACGATCACCACCGGCTTCGACCCGGTGCTTGAGACCGCGCCGATGGGCTGGTCCGCCGGTGTGTCCAGCTCGGTGGACATTGACCCCGATACGTTCCACCACCGCGACCATGACTTCGAGATCTTCGGCGAAGTGACCTACGGCGGTTTTCACACCGGCCTCAGCGCGACTTCGGTGCATGACGACCCGGTCGATGACGTGGAGCTTGAGATCGACCTCGGCTACGGCCAAGACTTCGGCCAGGGCATGAACTGGGATCTGAGCTATTCCTACGCATGGCTCGACGGCTCGAAAGACCACAGCGAAGAGATCACCGGCACCCTGGGCTTTCCCATTGGCCGTGACGTGACCGGCGCCGTGGCGATCATCATCGACCCCGACAGCGGCGACAGCGATCAGGAGTTTGCCTTCGAGGCACCGCTCACCGAACAGTGGTCCTTTGTCGGTCTGGTCGGCAACTCCGACCGCGACGACAACCTCTATGCCGAAGCGGGCGTGGCCTATGACATGGGCAACGGCATGGCCTTCGAGGCGATCTATGAAGACACCAACGACAGCGATGGCGTGCTGGGCCTGACCGTCAGCTACGAGATCGGCAGCTGAGCTGAACCGGCCCCCTGCGGGGTTGATGGAAAGGCCGCTGCGGGACACCCGCGGCGGCCTTTTTTGTAGGGGGTGCCACGCTGCAGGCATTTCTGCGCGCAGCCCCCGTTTTCGATCATTTGTTCGATCATTTGATGGACTGAGCGTATGCCTCCAGTTGCGTCGCGACGGTCCCCCAGCCGTCAAAAAAGCCCATGTCTTCATGGCTTTGACGGGCTTCTGGCGTGCGATGTCGCACGGTTGCGGTATAAAGCGTGCCGCCGTTTCCATCGTCTTTGAACTCGATGATGGCGGTCATGAACGGATCAGCGGCAGGCTTCCATCCCTCGCGGTAAGTATCCGTGAAAACAAGCTTTCTGCCGTCCTCAATCTCTAGATAAACGCCCTCATTCTCCATCAAATTGCCTTCGACATTCATCGTGGTATTGAACTTGCCGCCCACACGCAGGTCGATCTCGCATTTCTCAATCCTATGTGGCTTGGGCACAAAGAAATGCTTGATGTGTTCGGGTGTGGTCCAGCATTCCCACAGGACTGAACGAGGTGCCTGAATCAATCGGGTAAATGTAAGATCGGTTTCTGGATCGAAAGTCATTTATCTCTCTCCCGCATGAGGTTGGTGACATAGTCATCGAATTGGTCGAGCCGCGCTTCCCAAAGGGCGTTTTGTTCTGCCAGCCAATCTTGCGCGGGTTTTAAGGCGTCCGGCGCCAATCGGCAGATGCGCGTTCGGCCTTTCTTCCTAGTTGAAATCAAACCGGCCGCTTCCAGCTTTTTCAGATGCGACATGAGGGATGGCAAAGCCATATCATGCGGCTCCGCCAGTTCACTCGTTGTCGCCTCTCCGCGTGCGAGGCGCTGAAGGATCGACCGTCGCGTCGGGTCGCTGAGAGCTGAAAAGCAAAGATCGAGGTGAAACTTAGACATATCCCTAACTGAAACAGCGAAAGCCTGATCAGTCAAGATGGTTAGCTAATTGGCTAAGTAAAACCGAAGCAACCCTGCGTTTTTCCGAATGGGCAGAGCATCCCCCAAACGAAAAAGGGCCACCCCATCGGGCGGCCCTTTCCAAAATCATGACAGCTAAGCTTAACGCTTGGAGAACTGGAAGCTCCGGCGCGCTTTGGCCTTACCGTATTTCTTCCGCTCGACGACGCGGCTGTCGCGGGTCAGGAAGCCTGCCGCTTTCAGCGCACCGCGCAGGGAGGGGTCGTAAAGCTGCAGCGCCTTGGAGATGCCGTGCTTGACCGCGCCCGCCTGACCGGAGAGACCGCCGCCCTTGACAGTCGCGATCACGTCGAACTGGCCTTCGGTGTTGGTGATGCCGAAAGGCTGCGCGAGGATCAGCTGCTGCACGGGGCGCGCGAAATACTCGTTCTGCGGCTTGCCGTTGACGACAACCTTGCCGGAGCCGGGCTTGATCCAGACGCGGGCGACCGCATCTTTCCGCTTGCCGGTGGCATAGGCGCGGCCCAGTTCGTCACGAACCGGCTCACGGGGGGTCACTTCGGTTTCGGTGCCCTGCACGCCGCCGATGTTCTCGGTCACGGCTGCTTCGAGACCGTCGAGGGATTTGATTTCGTCAGCCATGCTCATGCACTCCGCGTGTTTTTCTTGTTCATGGATTTGACATCCAGAACTTCGGGGCTCTGGGCCTCATGAGGGTGTTCGCTACCTGCATAGACGCGCAGGTTGGTCATGATCTGGCGGCTCAGGCGATTGCCGGGCAGCATGCGCTTGACGGCCTGGGTCACCACACGCTCGGGATGCGCGCCTTCAAGGATCTGCTCCTTGGTGCGCGATTTGATCCCGCCGGGGTGGCCGGTGTGCCAGTAGAAGTGCTCATCGCGCTTCTTGCCGGTCATCTGCACCTTCTCGGCGTTGATGACGATCACATTGTCACCGCAATCCATATGCGGTGTGAAGGACGGCTTGTGCTTGCCGCGCAGACGCATGGCAACGATCGAGGCGAGACGGCCCAGCACGACGCCTTCGGCGTCGATGATGATCCATTTCTTGTCGATATCTGCCGGTGTCGCAGAAAAGGTTTTCATGGATGAATTCCCGTTTGAGGTTGGTCGAACGAGGATTCCCCCGCCCGTTATCTGATGCAGGGGTTATATAGATGCGCAAGGTCGGGTCAAGCGCATCGAGGCGCGATTATCCAAGCAAAAACAGGACTTTACGATTTAGGTATAATAATACCCCATAAATCTACACGCTGATCTGCTCCGGCGGGTTGTCCAAGAGGCAGCGCAGCCGCTGCATCGCGGCTTCGAATGACTTGAGCGAGACATGCGCGTTGACCGCGATCCGCACCGCATGGGGCGCGCGGCCATCGCGCAGGGCAAATTCATCGGCAGAGCGGATCTGCACGCCTTGCGCCTCTGCCGCGCGGCAAAAGCCCGCCGCCCGCCAGCCCGGCGGCAATTGCAGCCAGAGGAAGGGCACATCGCGTGCGTAGCGCAGGTCATGCCCGCCAAGGTGGTTCACCGCGACCTCCACATATTCCGCCAGCCGCTCGCGTATCTCGGCGCAGATCTGTTTCATGCGCGGCTCGGTGAGCAGGATCCGCGTCACCTCGGCCAGGGGGCGCGACAGGCCGAAATAGCCATATTCCGCCACCCGCCGCAGATCCGCCGCCCGGCCCAGCGGGGCCAGCGCAAAGCCCACCCGCAGCGCGGGCGTCAGCTCTTTTGAGATCGAGGAGACATGCCAGACATGTTCCGGCCAGAGCGAGCGATAGCTCGGCGCGCGGGCGGCACCCATGCGGTAGCAATCGTCCTCCAATATCTCCAGCCCATGGCGCTGCGCCACCGCCAAAAGCTCGCGCCGCCGTGCCAGGCTGGTATGGCTGCCGGTCGGGTTATGGACCTCTGGCGTGGTGCAAAAGACCTGCGCGCCGCTGTCGCGGGCCGCCTTGTCCAGCGCCTCGGGGATCACGCCTTCGGCATCCATCGCCACCCCCACCACCTCGGCCCGCAGCACCTCAGCCGCGCGGCGGAACCCGGCGTAGGAGAGGTCTTCGACCAGCATCACCGGCTTCGGGCCCGACAGGATCGCCTGCAGGACCAATACAATCCCGCTCTGCCCCCCATGGGACAGGATCACATCCCCCTCGTTCAAAGGGCCAAGCGCCAGATGCGCGAGCCAATCCACCACCGATTGCCGCACCGGGGCATAGGCGTCACGGGTCGGGTAGTTCATGAAATCCTCCCCCGCCCGATCCGCCACCTGCCGCAGCGCGTTGCGAATGACGGCGATCTGCCCCATGTCCGGCAGCCGCGGGCTAAAGAGGCTCACGGCATTGGTCTCGGCCACCTCCAACTCCTTGATCCAATTGCCCTGCTCGCGATTCCAGACATCCTCGCGAATGGCCGCCTGCGGCGGCGCGACAAAGGTGCCGCGCCCGACCTCGGCTTCCAGCAGGCCCTCGTCGGTCAGGATGCTATAGGCCCGCGCCACGGTGCCGGGGGTGATGCCCAATTGATAGGCCAATTCGCGCACCGGCGGCAGTTTGTCTCCCACCGCCAGGGCGTCGTCCCTGATCCCCTCGCGGATCGTCTGGGCGACCAATTTATACTTCGGCCCCTGCCCTTCGGCGAGTTTTGGCTGCCAAATTGTACCCATTACAATATTCCTGTAGCAAAATTGTATCGCTTTTTGTACCTTGGTAACCGTAGATGATCTACAGATTGTGTCAATACAATTCAGGAGATTCCCCATGACACAGGCACGCCCCTTGAGCGCCGATGCGATGACTTTGATGACATACCGCGCCCTGCCGGTCCCTGCGGTGATCGCGCTGCGCTTTGCGGCCGCCGTGACCACATGGGCGACCCGCCGCCGCACCCGCCTTGCGCTCGCCGCCCTTGAGCCCTGGCAATTGCAGGACGCGGGACTGACACCGGAACAGGCCTCCAAGGAGGCGTCCCGCGTGTTCTGGCAGGCGTAGCTTCCCTGTGGCGTAGGCCAGACCTCTTCCTGGGCCGGGTTTTTCCCGGCCCTTTTTTATGCGGTCAAGCACCTAGGGCCATCGCCTGCCCGAGGGTCGGCGATGCGCCACTCTGTTCATGCCACTTTATCTCTCAGGTTTGATGTGGGGTCGCAGAGAGTCGCGCCTGCTGCAAAATCGCCTACCCGGGGGGACGGGCAGGCGATGGCCCGGCGCCTGCGGCTTGATTCCGGGCCAGCCTCTACACCTTCACCGGCGGTATCGCATAGGTCAGGCTCGCCCGCGCCACCGGCTTATCCGACCCTTCCGAATAGATCAGCACATCCGTCACCGACAGCTGCCGCCCCAGTTTCAACAGCTTGCCCTTGGCCACCAGATGCACATCCGCCAGCGGCTTGCGCATGAAATCGATCGAGCAATTCGTCGTCACCGCCAAGGCCCGCGGCCCGATCATCGCCAGCGTCACGAGATATGCCGCCACATCCGCAAGGGCGAACATCGACGGGCCAGACACCGTCCCCCCGGGGCGCAGATGCCGCTCGGCGGTCAGCAGACGCATGGTGATCTCATTCTCGGCCACATGGTCCACCGCGAAATCATCTGCCACCTGATCAAAGACCTCGCGCATGAACGCCTCCAGCGCCGCTGCATCCATCTTGACGGCCATACTTGTCCTCCCTGCCTGCCTCGGCGTAACGTTGGCGCGTTCAACTTGGGAGGGCAAGGTGACAATTCTTGACGTTACGGCACAGGGGCCGATCACCCATCTGCGCATGAACGCGCCCGAGCGGCTGAACGCGCTGTCGGATGAGATGATCGCCGCCCTGCACGGCAAACTCGACGCGCTGGCCGAAGACCGCAGCACCCGCGTGATCATCCTGTCGGGCGCGGGCAAAGCCTTCTGCGCCGGCCACGACCTGCGCCAGATGACGGCGATGCGCCAGGCCGAAGACGGCGGTGCGGCGGCCTTCAAAGACCTCTTCGACCGCTGCGCCGGCCTGATGGCTCGCATCCAAAACCTGCCACAGCTCGTCATTGCACAGGTCCATGGCATCGCCACCGCCGCAGGCTGCCAATTGGTCGCCACCTGCGATCTGGCTCTCGCCGCCGAGGACACGCGCTTTGGCGTCAATGGTGTGAACATCGGCCTTTTCTGCTCCACCCCCATGGTCGCGCTCACCCGCAACATCCCGCGCAAACAGGCGTTCGAGATGCTCACCACCGGCGATTTCATCCCCGCCCCCCGCGCTGCCGAGCTGGGCCTCATCAACCGCGCTGTGCCAGCGGACCAACTGGAGAGCGAAACCCAGGCCCTCGCCGAGAAAATCGCCGCCAAACTCGGCACCGCCGTCCGCCACGGCAAAGGCGCTTTCTATGAGCAATTGTCCATGCCCACCGCTGAGGCCTATGCCTTCACCGGCGATGTCATGGTGCGCAATATGCTCGACGCCAACACCCGCGAAGGCATCGACGCTTTCTTGGAAAAACGCAGCCCCGACTGGTCTCAGTAATTGTTTCCAAAGCCGCGCCGCACTGTTGCGAAATCACCGCTGGCAAATCTGGCGAAATTGGGGCAAAGATAGGACAAGGCCACAGGCTTGATGCTTTTGGGTCGCCGTGGGCGGAAGGTCCCTCCGGGTCAGCCTCTCACTGACCGACCATCCCCGCAGCGGCGACCCCAAAACCATTCCCCCTAGCAGCCCGCCCGCTCTTGCCTGTTGCGCATGGGGCTGCCCTGTCCTACATCGCCCCCATGACAGATACATTGCACATCATCGGCGGCGGCATGGCCGGATCAGAGGCCGCATGGCAGGCCGCAAACGCGGGCGCCCAAGTGGTCATCCACGAAATGCGTCCCAAAGTCGGAACCTTCGCCCATCAAACCGGGCTGCTGGGCGAGATGGTCTGCTCCAACTCCTTCCGCTCGGACGATGATGAGCAGAACGCCGTGGGGCTGTTGCATTGGGAAATGCGCGCCGCCAACGGCCTCATCATGGCCTGCGCCGACAAGAACCGCCTGCCCGCCGGCGGTGCGCTGGCCGTAGACCGCGACCCTTTCGCGCAGAGCGTGACCGACACACTGCTGGCGCATCCCAATATCACCGTCGACTATGGCGAGATCACCGAACTGCCGCGTGAGGGCAAATGGATCATCGCCACCGGCCCGCTGACCTCCGGCGCCCTGGCCGAGGCCATCGCCGCCGAGACCGGCGCCGAAGCGCTGGCCTTTTTCGACGCCATCGCCCCCATCGTCTATTTCGACAGTATCGACATGTCGAAAGCCTGGATGCAGTCGCGCTATGACAAGGGCGAGACCGAGGAAGAGCGCACCGCCTATCTCAACTGCCCGATGGACAAACAGCAATATGACGATTTCATCGACGCGCTGCTGGCTGCTGACAAGACCGAGTTCCGCGAGGGCGAGACGGCGGGCTATTTCGACGGCTGCCTGCCCATCGAAGTGATGGCCGAACGGGGCCGCGAAACCCTGCGCCACGGGCCGATGAAACCCGTGGGCCTGACCAATCCGCACCAGCCCGAGGTCAAGGCCCATGCGGTCGTGCAGCTGCGCCGCGACAACAAACTGGGCACGCTCTACAATATCGTCGGCTTCCAGACCAAGATGAAGTACGGCGCGCAAACCGATGTTTTCAAACGCATTCCGGGGCTTGAGAACGCCCGCTTTGCGCGCCTTGGCGGCATCCACCGCAATTCCTTTATCAACTCGCCGACGCTGCTCGACGACCAGATGCGCCTGCGCAGCCGCGACAATATCCGCTTTGCGGGCCAGATCACCGGCGTCGAAGGCTATGTCGAAAGCGCCGCGATGGGGTTGATTGCCGGGCGCATGGCCGCCGCCGAGATCAAAGGCGGCAGCCTGCCCACCCCGCCCGACAGCACCGCCATGGGGGCGCTGATCACCCACATCACCGGCGGCGCGGATGCAAAGACTTTCCAGCCGATGAATGTGAATTTCGGCCTCTTCCCCCCGGTCGAAGGGCTGAAATCAGGCCGTCGGGGCCGCAAGGACCGCTACAAAGCCTATACCGACCGCGCCAAGGCGGCATGGCAGGACTGGCTGGATCAGGGATAGGGCTGGACGCTCCTTTCCAACCCCCATAGGTTAGAGATATGACAGAGCGACATATCGACAGAGCCTACGCCGCGCGTGATCCTAAAAAGATCCGCCAGATCTACAACGACTGGGCCCCGAGCTACGAGCAAGACATTCTGGCCCAAGGCTATGCCACGCCCGAACGCGCCGCCGCGGCTTTGGCCACCTTCGTATCGGACAAGGAACAACCGATCCTGGACATCGGCTGCGGCACCGGCCTCTCTGGTGCGGCGCTGAAAGAGGCTGGGTTTACCACCATCGATGGCGCTGATCCTTCGGTCAACATGCTGAGCGAGGCGCGCAAAAAAGGCATCTATCGCAATCTATTAGAGATCGATCCTGATGCAGATCTTCCGTTCAAGACGGGCGCATATAATACGATCACGGCGGTCGGCGTCATCGGCCCCGGCGCGGCACCGATCTCGCTTTTCGACAGTTTGATGCATAGATTAAACAAGGGCGGCAAACTCTTGTTTTCTCTGAATGATCACGCTTTGGTCGATAGTGGCACCCTGGGGATGATCCATGAATGGACCGACTGTGGCGCCGCGGTATTGCTGCTGGCCGAAGACGGCCCCCATCTGCCGGGCCTCGACTTGAACGCCACGCTATATCTTATTGAAAAGAGTTGACTTTCACGACACGCTTCGCCCCATCCCCCACCGGGCCACTGCATTTGGGGCATGCCTATTCTGCCCTGCTGGCCTATGATCTGGCGCAGGCGCAGGGCGGTCAATTCCTGCTGCGGATCGAAGATATCGACCAGTCCCGCGCGCGCCCCCAGTGGGAGGCGCAAATTTACCGCGACCTTGGCTGGCTGGGCCTGACATGGCCCGAACCGGTAATGCGGCAGTCTGAGCGGCTGCCCGCCTATCAAGAGGCGCTTGACGCGCTATGGCAGCGCGGCCTGCTCTACGCCTGCACCTGCAAGCGCCGCGACATCCTCGCCGCCACCGCCGCGCCACAGGAAGGGGCTGAGCCAACCTTCGGCCCCGACGGGATCATCTACCCCGGCACCTGTCGCGATGCCGGTCATGCCCGCGACGCGGGCGCGCTGCGCCTGAACATGGCCAAGGCTTTGGAAAGCCTGGACCTTTCCGAACTCTCCTTCACTGAAGACGGGGCCGGGCCAGCTGGCGAGACCGGGGAAATTGCGCTGCACCCTGCCCAGCTTATCGCCCAAGTCGGGGACGTGGTTCTGGCGCGCCGGGACATGGGAACGTCCTACCATCTGGCGGTGGTTCTGGACGATGCCGCCCAGTCTGTCAGCCATGTGCTGCGCGGGCGTGATCTCTTCGAGGCGACCTATATTCACCGGCTGCTGCAAGCCTTGCTGGACCTGCCGGTGCCGCGCTACCATCACCATCGGCTGATCCGCGACGACAGCGGCAAGAGATTGGCCAAACGCGACGACGCGAGAGCCATCGCGCTCTACCGAGAGAACGGCGCGCCCCCCGCGGATATTCGTGCGATGATAGGGCTTTAGGCCGCGAAGTTAATCTTCGGGCGCCATCAGCTCGACCTCTTCACCATTCTCAATACCGGTATAGAAGCAGCTGCGCCGTCCGGTGTGGCAGGCGGGCCCGGTCTGGTTCACCAGGACCAGCAGGCAATCGCGGTCGCAATCGAGGCGCATCTCCACCAGCTCTTGCAGGTTGCCGCTGGTCTCTCCCTTGACCCAGAAAGCCTGCCGTGAGCGGCTCCAATAGGTCACCTTGCCGCTTTGCAATGTCCGCGCAATGCTCTCTTTGCTCATCCAGGCCAGCATGAGGACTTCATGGGTGTTCGCGTCCTGCGCAATGGCCGGCACAAGGCCCGCGTCATTGAACTCAAGGCTTGCTGGATCGAATGTCATCGGGCACCTCAATGGAACTATTTGCATCTGCGTCTGCGGCGCTTATGTAGGGTTTTGCTACGAAAAGGAACAGCCATGTCGGGCGAGACGGACCTCATCAAGCTCTACTCCGCGCGCATTCTGGCGCTGGCGGCGGAGATTCCGCATCTGGGCCGCATGGAAGACCCCCAAGCCAGCGTCAAACGCCGCTCGCCGCTTTGCGGCTCGACCATCACGGTGGATGTGCGTATGGCAGACGGGCAATTGGCCGAGATGAAGCAGGATGTGAAAGCCTGCGCCCTGGGCCAGGCCGCCGCGGCGGTCGTCGGTTCCGCGGCATTGGGCCGCACCGTGGAAGAGGTCACCCGCGCCCGCGATCAGCTGCGCGCCATGCTTAAGGATAACGGCCCTGCCCCTGAAGCGCCCTTTGACGGGCTTGAGGTGCTCACCCCCGCGACCGCTTACAAGAACCGCCATGCCTCCATCATGTTGAGCCTTGATGCGCTGCAAGAAGCCATGCAGCAGGCCGAAAAACAGTAGCAGATTGCAAGCCGCTCTACCGCTGTGACATCGGCGGCCCCACCAAAAAAACGCCGCTCATCCAATAGGATGGCGGCGTCAGTCGGCATTACTCATGTGGGACCCGCGCTGTCGGTACGACCAACGGACAGGCGTGTCGCTGCATCAAATTGGGACGGATGCATCCAACAGCGCGGCATGAGAGCCTGAGGCAACTCAGACGAAGGCGGGCAAATGCAACCCCACGACCAACATCACGATCAAGGCCGCCGCACCGGCGGCATCCTGAAGCAATGTATCCTGCGACCGTGTCGCGATGGATTTGAGTGTGTGAAATGTCATGATCGGCCCTCCTCCTATTTGTTGCTCCTTTGTTCTCATTTACCGCGCCCGAAGTAAAGAACTTTATGAGAACATCGGTGAACAAAAAGAACGGACAGCCACTAACCGACTGATATCAAACGGATCGCCTCATCCTGCCGCATGAGCCAGAGCAACAGGCGCACGGCCTGTCCGCGCGGGCTTTCCAAGGCCGGATCATCCGACAAAAGCTTGCGTGCATCCGATTGCGCAATCGCCATCAGCCCCGCCTGCCGCTCCAGATCGGCCACGCGGAAACGCGGCACCCCGGATTGCGCGGTGCCGATCAGATCCCCGGTGCCACGCATTTTCAGATCGGTCTCGGCGATGACAAAACCATCTTCAGATTCGCGCAAGACTTCCAAACGCTGCCGCCCGGTCTCGCTCAGCGGCGCTTGATACATCAGCAGACAGGTCGAGGCCCCCGCGCCGCGCCCGACCCGTCCGCGAAGCTGGTGCAGCTGCGCGAGGCCGAAAATCTCGGCCCGTTCCACCACCATAATCGTCGCATTGGGCACATCGACGCCCACTTCGATCACCGTGGTTGCCACCAGCACTTTGGTCTCGCCCGCCTGGAAGTCCCGCATTGCCGCGTCCTTCTCGGCCGGGGGCATCTGGCCATGGACCAGCCCCACGACCCCCTCGCCAAGTGCAGCGCGCAGGCGTTTGAAACGGTCTTCGGCGGCGGTGAGATCGCTGACCTCGCTTTCCTCCACCAGCGGGCAGACCCAATAGCACTGCCGCCCCTCGGCAATGGCGTGGCGCATCCTTTCGATGACTTCATCCATCCGCCCGGTGGAGACCAGCGCGGTCCGGATGGGCTGCCGCCCGGGGGGTTTTTCATCCAGCACCGAGACATCCATATCGCCATATTGCGCCAGTGCCAGACTGCGCGGGATCGGCGTGGCGGTCATCACCAGCACATCGGCGAGACGGCCCTTCCGGCCCAGCTCCAGCCGTTGCCGCACGCCAAAACGGTGCTGCTCATCGACCACCGCCAGCCGCAGATCGGCAAAGGCTACATCGGCTTGAAACACCGCATGGGTGCCGACGAGAATGTGGATATCCCCCCGCTCCAGCGCCGCCAATTTGTCGCGCCGCTCCTTGCTCTTGTCACGTCCGGTCAGGATTTCCAGCACGACGCCCGCCTGTTCGGCGAGCGGTTGCAGACCCATCAAATGCTGCCGGGCAAGGATCTCCGTCGGGGCCATCAGCACGGCCTGCCCGCCGGCCTCCACCGCGCGCAACAGCGCCATGAAGGCGACCAGCGTCTTGCCCGCGCCCACATCCCCCTGCAGCAGCCGGTTCATCCGGGTCTGCTGCGCCATATCGGCGGTGATCTCTTCGATGGCGCGGCGCTGCGCCCCGGTGGGGCTATAGGGCAGGCTGCCGAGCACCCTCTGTTGCAACCGCCCATCCCCCAGACTGGGCCGCCCCTTCTTGCGCCGCTCATGCTGCCGCGCGAGCGCCAGGGTCACCTGATGGGCGAGCAATTCGTCATAGGCCAGCCGCTCGCGCGCCGGCGCGGTGGCGGTGAGGTCCGTGGCGTTTTGCGGGTCATGCGCGGCCCGTGCCGCCGTGGGGAAATCCGACCAGCCCGCCTGCGCCACCTGCCCCGGATCGGCCCATTCCGCCACCACCGGCAGCCGCGTCAGCGCCCCGCGCGTGGCCTTATACATCAGCTTTTGCGTCAGCCCCGCCGTCAGCGGATAGACCGGCTCAAAATCGGGAATCTCGCCCGCCTGCTCTTCTGGCAAAGCGAAATCAGGATGCACCATTTGCGGCATGTTATCAAAAAGCTCCACCCGGCCCGAGACGATCCGGCGGCTGCCTTCGGGCAGATGCCGCTGCCAATAGTCGCCGCGGGCGTGGAAGAAGACGAGCTGGAAACTGGTCTGCGCATCCTCGACGTTGATACGGTAGGCACCGCCCCGGTTCTTGGCATGACGGTGCGGCCCGATGGTCACCGCCACGGTCAGCGTCGCGGGCAAGAGCGCATCTTTCACCGTCTCGCGCAGGCGCCGGTCGATCCCCGAATGCGGCAGGGTAAAGATCAGATCACGCGGCGCCTGAATGCCCATCTGGCCGAGCAGCTGCGCGGTCTTTGGCCCGACGCCCTCCAAGGTTTCCAGCCCCGCAAACAGTGGGAACAACTGTTCCGGACGGCCGCTCATAACCCGTTGATCAGGGCCAGCCAGCCATCTTCGTCCAAGGTCTCGATCCCCAGATCGGCGGCCTTCTTGGCCTTGGAGCCGGCCCCCGGCCCGGCCACCAGCAGATCGGTTTTCGCGCTGACCGAGCCCGAGACCTTTGCCCCGAGCCGTTCGGCGCGGGCCTTGGCCTCGGCGCGGCTCATCTTTTCCAAAGTGCCGGTAAAGACGACCGTTTTGCCCGCCACCGGGCTGTCCGCAGTATCGGGCCGCTCTGCGGGCAGCACCGTGAGATGCGCCACCAGCCGGTCGATCGAAGCCCGCTCCGCATCCTGCGCAAAGGCCGCGACCAGAGAGCCGGCCATCACGCTGCCGACACCATCGACCCCGAGCAGATCGTCCCAGGCCGGGCCGGTCTGGTCCCGCGCCTCGGCCATGGCGGCCTCGAAACTCTGCCAATCGCCATAATGCAGGGCGATCAGGTTCGACGCGGCCTCGCCCACATGGCGGATGCCAAGCGCGAAGATCAGCCGCGCCAAGGGGATTTCGCGTTTCTCATCAATCGCCTGAAACAGTTTCTCGGCCGATTTCGGCCCCCAGCCCTCGCGGTTTTTTAGCTGTTGAACACCGCTGCCATAGCGGTCTTTCAGGGTGAAGATATCCGCAGGTTCCGCGATCCAGCCATCTTGATAGAATTGTTCGACCTGTTTGGCCCCCAGCCCTTCGATGTCAAAGGCGCCCCGGGCCACGAAATGTTTCAGTTTTTCAACAGCCTGCGCGGGGCAGATCAGACCACCGCTGCACCGCCGCACCGCATCGCCCGGCTCGCGAATCGCGTCAGAGCCGCATTCCGGACAGCGGGTCGGGAAGACAAAGGGCTGCGCATCCTCGGGCCGTTTCGTGAGGTCCACATCGGCCACTTTGGGGATCACATCGCCGGCGCGGTAGATCTGCACCCAATCGCCGACGCGCACGTCCTTGCCGCCGCGAATTTCGGCGCCCTTGCTGTCCAGCCCTTTGATGTAATCCTCATTGTGCAGCGTCGCATTGGACACCACGACCCCGCCCACGGTCACCGGCTGCAACCGCGCCACCGGAGACAGCGCCCCGGTGCGCCCGACCTGAATGTCGATCGCCTCCAACCGGGTCCAGGCCAGTTCCGCGGCGAATTTATGCGCCATCGCCCAACGCGGCGTGGTCGAGCGGAAACCGAGCCGGTCTTGCAGCGCCAGATCATTCACCTTGTAGACCACGCCGTCGATGTCATAGCCCAGCGTCGCGCGCTGTTCTTCGATCTTTTCGTAATGGGCGATCATCGCAGACGGCCCATCGCAAAGCGCGGTCAGCGGGTTGGTCGCGAAACCAAGCTCTTCCAGCCGGTCAATCGCGCCCTTTTGCGTCTCGGCCAACGGCGCCGAAAGCGCCCCCCATGCATAGGCAAAAAAGCGCAGTGGCCGGGCGCGGGTGATCTCTGCATCCAATTGGCGCAGCGATCCGGCGGCGGCGTTGCGCGGGTTGGCAAAGGTCTTGCCGCCCGCTGCCGCTTGGCGGTCATTCAGCGCCGCGAAATCCGCGTGGCTCATATAGACTTCGCCGCGCACTTCCAGCAGCTCCGGGGCATCGGTGATCTGCTGCGGCACATCCGCAATCGTGCGCGCGTTGGCGGTGACATTCTCGCCCACCGCGCCATCGCCCCGCGTCGCCGCCTGCACCAATTTGCCCTTTTCATACCGCAGAGAGAGGGACAGCCCGTCGATCTTGGGCTCTGCGGTATAGGCAAGCGGCGCATCGCTGCCGAGCCCGAGATACTTGCGTATCCGCGCGTCGAATTCAGTGACCTCTTCAGCCTCAAAAGCATTGGCCAGAGACAGCATCGGCACCGCATGGCGGATTTTCGAGAACCCTTCCGCGACAGCCGCCCCGACTTGCTCCGAGGGGCTATCGCTGCGTTTCAGATCGGGGAACCGCGCTTCAATCTCCGCATTGCGCCGCTTCAGCGCGTCATATTCCGCATCCGATATCTCTGGCGCATCATCGGTATGATAGGCCACATTCGCGGCGCTCAGCACCTCGGCCAGCCGTGCCAGTTCTGCTTCTGCCTGCGTCCTGTCCAACGCCGCCACTTCGATCTGAGATGTCACGATCTGCCCTCGGATTTTGTCACCTCCGCGTTAGATAGGTGGCGATCCGGGGCAGGTCTAGCGATTTCAGAACATCAGGCGCTGGCCGCGAGGTTCAGCGCGGCAGGCTCCGGATCGCGCAGCACATAGCCCCGCCCCCAGACGGTTTCGATATAGTTCTCGCCCCCGGTCGCCAGGCTCAGTTTCTTGCGCAACTTGCAGATGAAGACGTCGATGATCTTCAACTCCGGTTCATCCATGCCGCCATAAAGATGGTTCAGGAACATTTCCTTGGTCAGCGTCGTACCCTTGCGCAGGCTGAGCAATTCCAACATCTGATATTCCTTCCCGGTCAGATGCACCGGATTGTCATTCACGCTCACCGTCTTGGCATCGAGGTTCACCGCGATCTGCCCGGTCTCGATCACCGATTGCGAATGGCCCTTGGAACGCCGGATAATCGCATGAATGCGCGCCACCAGTTCTTCGCGGTGGAAGGGTTTGGTGAGGTAATCATCCGCCCCAAAGCCAAAGCCGCGGATCTTATTTTCGGTATCATCCGCCCCCGACAGGATGAGAATCGGCGTCTCAATCCGGCTGAGCCGCAGCTGGCGCAGCACCTCATGGCCATTCATATCCGGCAGATCGAGGTCCAGAAGGATCAAATCATAGTCATAAAGCTTTGCCAGATCGATCCCCTCTTCCCCGAGGTCGGTGGCATAGACATTGAGATTCGCATGGGTCAGCATCAGTTCGATGCTGCGCGAGGTTGTAGGGTCGTCTTCAACAAGCAATACACGCATCTTTGTCTCTCCGGCTCCTGAGGGCGATTGATGTGATCCTGCGCAATAAAGGTTAACTACCCGTTACCGAGAGCTATACCCATAGCACGACAACCTAAAGTTGTCTATACTTTTGCAAGGCAGTGGCTTTCAACGCCGCCTCCCCATGATCGGTAACCGCCTGAAGCCATTCCATAAACTCATCATCGCTGATCCCGTATCGCGCCAGCGCTTCGGACTGGGTGATCAGCCCGTACACCACCCCGCGCACCACCGCCGCCTTGCGTGAGGCGACCCAGCGGCGGGTGTCGGGATCCGGCAGATCGGCGCGTGACATGACGCTCCCATCGGCCAATGTAACGGACCGGGGGCCGTCAACTTTCTTCAGGTACATCACATTATCCGCCATTGCTTTGCGGTCTTGATGCCCCCATCTGCCTTAACGGGGGGTGAAGCTGGCCCTTGTGACTAACTCACATTTTCCTATATTCCCCCACAAACCCCCGGAGACCGCCATGCCCCTCGACCAGACCCCGCCACTCAATTCGCTTGGATTCGCCAAAGCCCCCGCCGACACGCGGGTGGTCGTGGCGATGTCGGGCGGTGTCGACAGTTCGGTGGTGGCCGCGATGCTGGCCGACGAAGGCTATGACGTCGTGGGCGTGACCCTGCAGCTCTACGACCACGGCGCGGCGCTGGCCAAAAAAGGCGCCTGCTGTGCGGGTGTCGACATTCAGGACGCCCGCCGCGTGGCCGAGGAAATGGGCTTTCCGCATTACGTGCTGGACTATGAAAACGTCTTCAAAGACGCGGTGATCGATGAGTTCGCCGACAGCTATTTGGGCGGCGCCACGCCGGTGCCCTGCATCCGCTGCAACGAACGCGTGAAGTTCAAGGATCTTCTGGAAACCGCCAAGGATCTCGACGCCGACTGTATGGCCACTGGCCATTACATCCAGCGCAAGATGGGCGAGAACGGCCCGGAACTTCATGCCGCCGCCGATGGCAACCGCGACCAGAGCTATTTCCTCTTCTCCACCACCGAAGAGCAGCTTTCCTACCTGCGTTTCCCGCTGGGCCATCTGCCGAGCAAGGATGACACCCGCGCGCTGGCCGCGAAATACGGTCTGGTCGTGGCCGACAAGCCCGACAGCCAGGACATCTGTTTCGTGCCCAATGGCGACTATGCCGCCGTCATTCGCAAACTGCGCCCCGAGGCCGCTGATCCGGGCAATATCGTCGATACCGAGGGCAATGTGTTGGCAAAACATGAGGGTGTGATCCACTACACCATCGGCCAGCGGCGCGGTCTTGGCATTGGTGGTCTGGCCGATCCGCTCTATGTGGTGAAGCTCGACCCCGAGCGCAAAGAGGTCGTCGTCGGGCCCAAGGCGATGCTCGCCACCCGCAAGATCCCGGTGCGCGAGATCAACTGGCTGGGCGATGCGCCGCTGACGTCGCGCGAGGAATGGCATATCGCCGTGCGCGTGCGCTCCACCCGCCCGCCGCGCGACGCGATCCTGCGCCCGATCAGCGAGACCGAGGCCGAAGTGGAATTGCTCACCGCCGAGGAAGGCGTCTCTCCCGGTCAGGCCTGTGTCTTCTATGACCCCGACAGCACCCGCATCTTTGGCGGCGGCTGGATTCACCGCGGCTGAGCTCTCTACAGCCAGAAATACTTGGGGGAGTTTGAGGGGCGCGGCCCCTCAGCTTTCTGTCCAGAAGGCGCGGCAGGCGCCCCTTCAAAGCCGGTCCAAGACCGCCCGCGCCGCCCGCAATCCGGGCGCTTCGCCGCCCTTGCCCAAACGCGTCATGGTCAGCGCCATCGCATCCTTCTGCGCCCCCGGCGCACGCAGCACCTGCAAGATACCCTGCGCGATCGGGCCGGGGCGACAGTTCGCACCGATGAATTCCGGCACCGTGCGGCTTTCCGACACAAGGTTCACCAGCGTCACCGTATCCACCCGCAGCATCCGCCCGATGATCTGGCGGCTGATCCAATTCATGTCATAGGCGATCACCATGGGGGTGCTCACCGCCGCCAGCTCAAGTGACACGGTGCCCGAGGCCGCCAGCGCCACATCCGCCGCGCGGAAGGCCGCCCGTTTGCGCGCGGCGAAAGCCTCGGCCTCCTGCCCGCGCGGGTCCAGCACCACGGGCCTGCCGGCCCAATTCCGCGTCGCCTGTTTGACCAGCGCCGCCACCGGTCCCGCCGCCGGCACCACCACGCGCAGCGACGGTTCGGCCTCGACCAGCCGCGCCACGACCTGCTGGAACACCGGCGCAAGCCGGGTGACCTCGCCTCGGCGCGAGCCGGGCAAGACCAAGAGCAGTGGCGCGTCACTTAGGTGATGTTCGGCACGGAAAGCGGCCGCCTCGGTATCATCGGCCAGAGGCTCGGCCACCACCGGATGGCCGACGAAATCACAGGCCATGCCCGCGGCTTCCATATAGGGCGGCTCAAAGGGGAACAGCGCCAACACGTGATCCACCCAACGGGCCATTTTTTCGGCCCGACCGGGGCGCCAGGCCCAGACGGTGGGGGCCACGTAATGCACTGTTCTGATGTTGGATTTCTCTTTCACCTTCCGCGCCACGCGGAGCGAGAAATCGGGGCTGTCGATGGTGATCAGCACATCCGGCTTGGTATCAATCACCGCCTGCGCGGTCTCATTGATCCGGGCCATCAGCGCGCGGTATTTGGGCAGGATTTCGGCCAGCCCCATGACGCTCAACTCATCCATGTCAAAGCGGCTTTGCAGCCCCTGTGCCATCATCTGCGGCCCGCCGATCCCGTCAAAGGACACCTCGGGCCGAAGCGCCTTCAGCCCGGCCATCAGCGCCCCGCCCAAACGGTCGCCCGAAGGCTCCCCGGCAAGGATAAACACCTTCATGCGTCATCTCCCCGCACCCAAAGCACCAGCCCGAATTCATCTGCCAGCGCCGCGCAACGCTCTTGTTCCAAGACGATGACCCCCTTGGCAGCGACCACCACCCCGGCAAGACCCGCCTGATGCGCCGCTTGCAAGGTATCCGGCCCGATGGTCGGCAGGTCAATCTCGCGCAGCTGACCGGTCTTTGGCCCCTTGCACAGCACCGCCCGCGCCCCGCGCACGCGCTCTGGCAGGCTCGCCAGCATGTGATCGGTGCCGCCGATGGTCTCGACCCCATAGACCTGCTCGCCGCCGATCACACAGCCCTGCCCGATGTCGAGCGCCGCCAGCCCGGCCAGCACCGCCGCGCCGCGGGCGGCGTCCCGGCGCATCTGATCGTCGGGCTGGGTGGCAGAGAGCACGCCTTCGGTGACCACCAGCCCCGGCACCAGCGCATCCGCGCCGATCACCGTGAGCCCATGCTCTTCGAAAATCGTCTTGATCACCTCAAGCGCGCCATTGTCGCCCGCCGCCAGCGCCTGTTGGAACTGCGGCACCAGCGGCGCGGTGCGCGCGTCCAGCCGCGCCGGGTCCAGATCGGGCCGGTCGATGGCGCCACAGAGACAGACCTGATCGATCCCCGCCGCCTGCAAATGCGCCAGCAGGCTGCCCAAAGTCTCAAGCCGAAAGGTCAGATCCGCCTTCAGCCCCTCCGGCGCGCAGCCCTCATAGACGCAAACCAAAGGCGGCTCGGCCTGCGCCGCCGCCACCCGCGCGGGCAAAGACCCGCGCCCGGCGATCAGCGCGAGGGTCATTTCGGCGTCAGGAAATGGCGACCCGTGTCGGCCATGACGAAATCGGTGATCTGGCGCACATAGTCGCTCTGGGTCTCATCCGCCAAACGTTTCGCCCGGTCCGAGAATGTCCCCTCGCCCTGCGCCAGCATCTGAAACGCCGCCCGGAGCGCGGTGATGTCACTGCGCGACACGCCAGCACGTTTGAGGCCGACAAGGTTCAACCCATCCAGATCGCCCCGGGGCGCCTGCACAAGACCGTAGGGGATCACGTCATTGGTCACCATCGTCACCGCGCCAATGATCGCGCCCTGCCCGATGCGCACCCATTGGTGGATGCCCGACAGCCCGCCGATGATGACATCATCCTCAAGCACGCAATGCCCTGCCACGGCGGCATTGTTCACCACGATTACCCGGTCGCCGACAATCGCGTCATGGGCAATGTGACAGCCGGCCATAAAGAGCCCGTCATCGCCCACGCGGGTCACCCCACCGCCACCTTCGGTGCCGCAGTTCATCGTGACATGTTCGCGGATGCGGTTGCGCGCCCCGATCACCAGACGGCTGGCCTCGCCCTTGAACTTCAAATCCTGCGGGATTTCACCGATCACCGCGAAGGGGAAGATCATCGTGCCCTCGCCGACTTCGGTCCGGCCCGTGACCACAACATGGGATTTCAGCTCGACATCGGCCTTCAGCACGACATTGGACCCGACCATGCAAAAGGGGCCAACCTTGGCCGAAGGGTCGATCTGCGCGCCCTCTTCGATCACGGCACTGGGGTGGATATTGCTCATGCTGCGTCCTGCGGCAGGTCCATCATCGCCATGAACTCGGCCTCGGCGGCCATTTCGCCCTCGACCGTCGCCACACCGCCGAATTTCCAGATCTTCGCCCCCGGTTTGCCGCGCAGGGTCTGCAGATCCATCCGCAGCACATCGCCGGGGCCAACCTTTCGGCGGAACTTACATTTGTCGATCGACATGAAGTAAATCAACATGTTGCGGTCTTCCATGCCGAGAGCCGCGCCCACCATCACACCGGCGGTCTGGGCCATCGCCTCGACAATGGTCACACCGGGCATGATCGGCGTGCCGGGGAAATGACCCTGAAAATGCGGCTCATTCATGGTGACGTTCTTATAGCCGACAGCCGATGTGGTGCCGTTGATCTCTTCAACCTTGTCGACCAGCAAAAACGGGTAGCGGTGCGGCAGAATGCGCTGGATCAGTTGAATATCGGCGCGCAGCAACTCTTCGGTCATGGATTGTCCTTTGTCTCAGGGGCTTAGGGATGGCTACCAATTCACGCGCAAAGGAGCAAGCATGCGACAGGCCCGCGCCGCTCACTCCGCCGGTGTGGAGAGCCCGCTGCCGATGGTCTCATCCAGCACGGAAATCGCCTCATCCGTCACTTCGATGGCCGAGGATGACACGAAAACCCGCCGCCGCTCAAGGATCACCGCCGCATCGGAATTGCGCATCAATTGCTCAAGAACCGGGGCCGCCGCCTCAAGAAACTGATCGCGGGCGCGGTCCAACTGCTCGCTCAGCGCGCGGTTCTTTGCGGCCTGTTCACTGCGGGTGCGCTGCACTTTCTGATCGAACGCATCGGCCAGGGCGCGAAACGTCGCGGGCTCCAACGTCGGGCGCTTTTCGGTCAGGGCGCGTTCTTCGGCCTCCAAACTGGCCTCAATCTCGCGGTTTTCCGCCGCCAGTTCGGCGCTCTGCGCCTCGATCTCGGCGTTCACCCGCTGGCCAAAGGCACTGTCGCGGAACATGCGTTCAGAATCGATGGTCAGGATCGGGCTCAGCACCGCCAGAGAGGTCGCCGCAGGCCGGCTGTCGGCGGGGGGGCGTTGCTGGGCATGGCCGGGGGCGACCCCGGCCAAAAGGATTGCTATGGCTGCAACCGTCCCGCGCAGGGGTTTAGAACGTGGTGCGCAGCGTGATCTCAAAGCTCTGCTCCTTGTCGAAGCTTTCCTTTTTCAGCGCGTCAGAGACGTTGAACTGCAACGGCCCCAGCGGCGTGTCCCAGAAGAGCGAGACGCCAACCACATGGCGGAACGAGCCGTCTTCACCGACGATGCTGGTGCTGCCCGCCGTATTCACATCGCTCAGATCCCACAGGTTGCCGACGTCATAAAAGACCCCGCCCGAAATCCCGTATTCTTCGGGCAGACCCAGCGGGAATTCCGCCTCGAACCGTGCCACGGCAAAGAAGTTGCCGCCCAGCGGATCGTCGGCGCCATTGCTCCTGTCGCGTGGGCCGATGCCGCCCGGCTCAAAGCCGCGCATGATCGACGGGCCAAGAATGAACCGATCCACCGCGCGGTTGGTGCCGCTGTTCCAGGCCAGCGCGCCGCCTTCAAGCGTGGCGCGCAGAACCACGTCTTCGTTAAAGAGGCGTTTCTCGCCCGCGACTTTCGCAGAGGTCTTGATGAATTTATTGTCACCGCCCAGACCGGCGAAATCCTGACCGAATTCGAACAACATCCCCTGCGTCGGGTCCAACCCGGTGCGGCGGGTGTCATAGGTATAGGTATAGCCCAGTGAGGAGGAGAACAACGCGCCTGCGTCGATCTCATTTTGAATGGTGGCGCTGTTGGTCTGCGGCGTCCTCGGCGGTGTCCCCGTCGGCTCATCCCGGTCCAGCATCTCGATGCCCTCAAGCGTATAGCGCACCGTCATCCGGCCATTCTCGCTCACCGGGAACCGCAGGCTCGGCTGAAACAGCAGGCGCTCGGTGTCATAGCTCGCAAAGGAGGAATTCGTCTCGGCATAGTCGAGCTTCAGCCCAAGCGCCACATCGCGGCCCAGAAAGCGCGGCTCGACGAAGTTCAGCCCATAGCGCGTCGCATCCTCGGCGGTGGAGATCGACAGGTTCAGCTTTTGCCCCCGGCCCAGAAAGTTGTTTTCCTGAAAGCTGACCGCAACACCGATGCCATCGTTGTTGGAGAACGACCCGCCAAAGTTCAGCGAGCCGGTGGGCTGTTCGACCACATCGACATCGACGACAACCTGTTCCGGGCTCGACCCTTGCCGGGCATTGACCTCGGCACTCTCAAAATACCCCAGAGCGCGGATGCGCTCCGCCGCCTGACGAATGGCGCGCGGGTTGAAAGGATCACCCTCGACACTGTCAAACTCGCGCCGGATCACCCGGTCCAATGTGGTGGTATTGCCCTCAATGTCGATCCGTTCGACAAAGATACGCTCCCCCCGGGTCAGCCTATAGGTCACATTCAGCGACAGATCCCGCTCATTGCGGTCGATCACCGGCTCGACGCGCAGGAAATCGATCCCGTCGCGGATCGCCTGACGCTCCAGACGCGCGATGTCATTCTCGATCAAGGCGGGCGTATAGATCACCCCCGGACGGATCTTGAGAATATCGCGGTAAGCCGCCGCGTTCAGGCCGGGCACCTCGGATTCGAGCGAGACATTGCCAAAGCGGAACTGCTGCCCTTCGGTGATGTTATAGGCCACGAAAACACCGTCGCGCTCGCGGGTCAGCTCGGCGTTGACCGCTTCGATGCGCATGTCGACATAGCCGCGCGACAGGTAGAAATCGCGCAGCATCTGCTTGTCGGCCTCGACACGGCCCTCAACAAAGGTGTCGCGCTTGATCAAGCGGCGGAACAGCCCTGCCTGTTTGGTGCCCAGAACGCGGCGCAAACGGCGGTCTGAATAGACCCGGTTGCCGACAAAGCTCAGACGCTCGACCTCGACATTGTCGCCCTCAAAGATTTCAAACACCAGATCGACACGGTTTTGATCACGGCGGATGATGCGCGGCTGCACGCGGGCCGAAAGGCGGCCCTCGTTGCTATAGGCTTCGGCAATGGCGGCGGCATCGGCTTCGGCCTGGGTCGGGTTGAACACCCGGCGCTCGGTCGAAGAAATCAGCTCGGCCAGCATCTCGTCCTTGATCCGGCGGTTGCCCTCAAAGCTCACCCGGTTCAGCGTCGGCAGTTCCACCACGGTGATGACCAGCGTGCCACCGCGCGGCTCAATCGCCACGGATTCAAACAGGCCCGAGTTTTGCAGGTTCTGATAGGCGTCGTTCAACTGGCCGCCAGAGACCGTCTGCCCCCGCCCCATGCCGGCCCGGCTCAGGATCGCGCCGTCATTGATGCGCTGATTGCCCTCAATGACCACCGTATTGAACTGATATTGCTGCGCCGCCGCTTCGTTGCCCGGCACCAGCCAAGCCACCGACAGCATCACACAAAATGATGCCCCCCGCAGGGTCTTGCTAACTTTGCTGTGCTGCGCCCACTCGATGGGCATTCTGCCCTCGTTCCTCAGTCCCATGACACCGACCCGTTTTTTAACGACATTGATTGCCAACCTGACTACGCAGGTTAATGGAGTTTGTCAAAAGCAACGGGGGGATATTTACACGATATCATGCGGTAAGACCAAGCTGCATGACAAGATGCGGCATGGCTCACCATGGCCCGCCGCAAATGGGATTAAAAGGAGGCGACGAAAGCCCCGGCGGAAAGCGCCCCTGCGATGGCCAGAACAAAGAGCCCACGGTCCCAGTTCAGGTCCAGCAACAGGCCAAGCCCGCGATATGATCTTTGACGTGCGTGCATGAGAGCCTCCCGACCATAGAAAGCCCCATTATGCCGCGCGATTGCGGCGCAATTTTGTTTAAATGTGGCTTTTTGCAGGCAATCCAGCCCGCCTGCCAGCGGCAGGGGCGTCATGCATAATCCGACGCCCCCCGGCTCATTCAGCCCTCACGGGCAGAACAGATCATTGCCAACCGCAAAGAGCATCAGGGTCAGCACAAGAGCGATGCCGATGGTCATCAACACCCGCAAGGCCCCATCGCTCGGGGGCTTTCCGGTCACCGCCTCATAGGCGTAGAACACCAGATGCCCGCCATCCAGCGCCGGGATCGGGAAGAGGTTCAAAAGCCCCACCGCCGTGCTCAGCACCGCGATGAAATAGATGAAGGACTGCGCCCCCTGGCTCGCCATCGCGCCCGAGGTCTGGGCGATGCCCACCGGACCGCTGAGGTTACAGGTGCTGATATTGCCCACGATCATCTCGCGCAGACCCGCGATGGAGCCGGTGATGATGCGCCATGTATTGTCCAACCCGCTGGCAAAGGCGTCGCCCACGCCCGGCGTCTCGGTCGCGGGGGTAAAGGCCATGCCGCCGACGATGCCGATCCGCAGGTTGCGCTTGAAGCTGCCATCGGGCTGCGGCTCATCCGTCGCCTTGGGGATCAGGGTAAACTCCAGCGTTTCGCCCTGCCGCCAGACGGTCAGCAACAAGGCCGCCCCGTCAGAGGCTTCGACCGCCTCTTTCAACTGACCAAAGGCGAAAATCTCACGCCCGTCAATGGCCGTGATCACATCGCCCCCGCGCAGCCCCGCCGCCTGCGCCGCCGATTGCGGCACCACGCTGCTCACCAAAGCGGGCAGCAGATAGGGGCCGTCGACGGTCAGATCACGGCTGTCGCGGGTCACGTCATATTCCAGCACCGGCTGCTGCGGCAAGGCGGTGACAAAGCGGTCATAGGCCCCCGGTTCGGCAAAGGACGGCACCGGCGTGCCTTCGACCGCGCGCAGCACGTCGCCCTCTTGCAGATCAAAAGCCGCCCCGGGCAGATCGCGCATCTCGCCCACGGTGAGCGGATCACGCGCGGTGCCCGCCGACATCGCCACGGCAAAGAAAATCAGGATCGACATGACGAAATTGAACACCGGCCCCGCCGCCACCGTCAGCGCACGGGCATAGAGCGGCGCGCCATGCATGGTGTGGCGCAGCGCTTCGGGGTCTTCCGCCAGCGCCTCCATCGCGGTCTCATCCTTGCCCGAAGCGGCATTGGAATCGCCGGCGAATTTGACATAGCCGCCAAAGGGCAGCAGCGCGAACTGCCAGCGCGTGCCGCGCCTGTCGACGCGCGAAAACAGCACCGGGCCAAAGCCCAGACTGAACACATCGGCCTTGATCCCGGTCCAGCGCCCGACAATGTAATGCCCGTATTCATGCACCGCCACGATCACCGACAGCGCCACGATAAAGGCCAGTATCGTCCAGATCAGCCCGCCGAACTCCGGCAAAAACCCCATAATGTCCAAGCTACTACCCTGCCCTTTTCTGAATTGCGGCCCATGCTGCCTTGCGTGCGAAATGGTCTGCTTCGGCCACCAGATCAAGTGTCATAGCGTCGCGCCCCCGGCCCCGTGCGGCCTCATCGGCGCGCGCCTCCAGCACCTCTTCGACGATCTCGGCCATCTGGGTGAAACGCAACTGCCCGGCGATGAACCCGTCCAGCGCCACTTCCTTGGCCGCGTTGAACACCGCCCCCATCAGCCCCCCCGCCGCCATGACCTCCCGCGCGAGCCGCAGCGCGGGCCAGCGGGCGTCGTCAGGCGCGGTGAAATCCAACTGGCCAATGCGGGCCAGATCAAGCCGTTCGACCGGCAGATGCGCGCGCGTCGGATGGTGCAGCGCATAGCCGATCGCATGGCGCATATCGGGCGGGCCGACATGGGCCATCAAGCCGCCGTCGCAAAACCCCACCAGCGCGTGGATCATCGATTGCGGATGCACCAGCACCTCGATACTCTCCGGCGCTATGCCGAAAAACTCACGGGTTTCAATGACTTCCATCGCCTTGTTAAACATCGACGCCGAGTCGATCGTGATGCGCTGGCCCATGTCCCAATTGGGATGGTTCGACGCCTGATCGAGCGTCGCATGGGGCAGGTCTTTGAGCGGCCAATCGCGAAACGCCCCGCCGCTGGCGGTGATGATGATGCGCTCCACAGCGCCCATATCCTCGCCCACCAGCGCTTGAAAAACGGCGGAATGCTCGCTGTCGACGGGCAGGATCGTGGCCCCGTGCCGCGCCGCCTCACAGAGCATCAAGGCGCCCGCACAGACCAGAGATTCCTTATTCGCCAGCGCCAGCGTGCCGCCCTGTTGCAAAGCCGCCAGCCCGGGCGCCAGCCCGGCTGCGCCGACGATGGCCGACATGACCCAATCGGCAGGGCGCGCGGCGGCCTCGGTGATCGCCTCGGCCCCCGCCGCGGCCTCCACACCGCTGCCCGCGAGCGCATCGCGCAGATCGTCCAACAGGTCTTCGCGGGCGGTCACGGCCACATCGGCGCGCAGGGCTTTCGCATCCGCCGCCAGCTGCGCGACATTGCCCGCCCCGGTCAGCGCCACCACATCATAGCCCGCCGGATCACGGCGGATCAGATCAATCGTGTTCTGACCGATGGACCCGGTGGCCCCCAGTATCGAGATTTTACGTGGCATAAAGCTCAGTTCAGGCCCGGCGGAAAGCCGATCATCGGGCCGACCATCAGCAGGAACACAGCCGCCCCCAGCATCCCGTCAAAACGGTCCAGAAGCCCGCCATGGCCGGGGATCAGCGCCGAACTGTCTTTGACGCCCATTTTGCGTTTCATCCCCGATTCCGCCATATCGCCCATCTGAGAGGCCATCGACAGCGCGATGGAAATCCCCACAAGTTGCAGGCCAAAGCCGGTGTTGAAGCTAAAGATCGCCCCCACCAGCGCCGCGCCAAGCCAGCCAGAGGCGGTGCCGGACCATGTCTTCTTGGGGCTGACCTTGGGCCAGAACTTTGGCCCGCCAATGGCGCGCCCGGCGAAATAGCCCACCACATCGGTGACCACCACAACCAGCACCAGCCACATCAGCCAGCCAAAACCCATGTCATCGCGCAGCTGGATCAGGCCAAAGCCCGCCAGCAGGATCAGCGCGGTGAAACTCATATAGATCGTGCGATTGGCGCTGAGCAGAGCAAAGCCCAAGAGCGCCGGGCCCAGCAGCAGCGGCAGCCCCAGCCCCACCGGCAGATAGACCGAAGCCAGCACGGCCAGACCCGTCACCAGCCCCAACTGCCAGGATTCCGCCTGCCCCGGCCCGCGCAACATGCCGACCAGCTCCCACACCATCATGCCGCAGATCAGCGCCACCAGCAGGTGAAACACCAGCCCGCCGAACCAGATGCCCAAGAGCCCCACAAGGATCATGGCCGTGGCCGAGAGCATCCGCGCCCGCAGATCGGCCCATTGTTCAGGTGATTTCATGGCGCTGTCTCCTCAGGTCTTGACCGCACCGAACCGCCGATCACGTCCGCCGTAAGCGGCGCAGAGCTTGGTGAACTCCTCGCGCGTGAAGTCCGGCCAGAGCGTGTCAATAAATTCATATTCCGCATAGGCCGACTGCCAGAGCAGAAAATTCGAAATCCGTGCCTCGCCGCTGGTGCGGATCACCAGATCGGGGTCCGGCAGGACATGGGTATCGAGGTAGCGCGGCAGGGTCTCTTCGTCCACAGAGTCGGGATCGAGCCTGCCATGCGCCACATCCTGCGCCAAACGATGCGTCGCCCGCGCGACCTCATCCCGCCCGCCATAGTTCAGCGCAATGGTCAGATTGATCCGGGTGTTATGCGCCGTGGCGCCCTCGAGCTCGCCCATCAGCTTGATCAGCTTGTCATCCAGCCGGTCGCGGTCGCCGATAAAGCGCACCCTTGCGCCATATTCGCTCAGCGCCCGCATTTCCTTGGAAATATAGCGCCGAAACAGGGACATAAGCCCCGCCACTTCGACCTGAGTGCGTTTCCAATTCTCGGTCGAGAAGGCAAAGATCGTCAGATATTCGACCCCCACCTCGGGGCAGCATTCGACAATCTCGCGCACCCGCTTGGCGCCCGCGTGATGGCCAAACAGCCGCGGCCGCCCGCGTTGGGTCGCCCAGCGGCCATTGCCATCCATGATGATCGCGACGTGACGCGGCCCACCGGGAATCATTTCTGGTTGGATTTCGGCGGTGCTCATCGTCTGACCTTCTCCTTCAAGTGCGCGCCTGGCCCCGCCGCAGCGGGCACGGCATCAGACTTGCATGATCTCGGCCTGTTTCGTCTCAAGCTGCTCATCGATCGTGGTGATATAGCGGTTGGTCAGAGCCTGCACTTCGTCTTCCCAGATCTTCTGATCATCTTCGGACATCTGGCCATCGTTCTTGGCCTTCTTGATCTGATCCATCCCGTCGCGGCGAATGTTGCGGATCGAGACGCGGGCGTGTTCGGCATATTGCCCGGCCACTTTGGTCAACTGCGTGCGGCGCTCTTCGTTAAGCTCGGGGATCGGCAGCATGATGATCGTGCCATTGAGCTGCGGGTTGATCCCGAGACCGCTTTCGCGGATCGCCTTCTCGACCTTGCCGACAAGACCTTTGTCCCAGACATTGATTGTCACCATGCGCGGCTCTGGCACGTTCACGGTGCCGACCTGATTGACCGGGGTCATCTGACCGTAGGCTTCCACCATCACCGGCTCCAGCATAGAGGCCGAGCCCCGCCCGGTGCGCAGAGAGGCAAATTCCGTCCGCAAAGAGGCAATCGCGCCGTTCATCCGCCGTTCAAGATCATCGGTATCGAGCATGAATTCATCTGACATGGGGTCTCATCCTGTGGTCTGACTGTGGTCGTGCCAAGGCACGGCTTTGCTGCGGGTATAAAACATTGGCGGGTCGAATGACCAGCGGGCATTCGCAAGGGCGGCGCGCGGAGGCCCCGCGCTGCCCGGCCGAAAGATCAGCCCTGCACCCGCGTATGGGTACCCTGACCGGCCAGGATGCCCTTGAACCCGCCGGGCTCATCCAGCGAGAAGACGATGATCGGCAGATTGTTGTCACGGGCCAGAGCGATGGCGCTCGCATCCATCACGCCCAGACGCTTTTGCAGCACGTCGTCATAGCTGACCGTCTCATAGCGTTTCGCATCGTCGAACTTCGCCGGGTCCTTGTCATAGACGCCGTCCACTTTGGTGCCTTTGAAGATCGCCTCGCAGGACATCTCATTGGCGCGCAGGGTGGCGGCGGTGTCGGTGGTGAAATAGGGGTTGCCGGTGCCCGCGGCAAAGATGCAGACCCGCTTTTTCTCAAGGTGGCGCACGGCGCGGCGGCGGATATAGGGCTCGGCCACCTCATTCATGGTGATGGCAGAAATCACCCGGGTGTGGATGCCCAGACCTTCGAGCGCCGATTGCATCGCCAGCGCGTTCATCACGGTGGCCAGCATGCCCATGTAATCCGCCGTGGTCCGCTCCATCCCCTGCGCCGAGCCTTGCAGCCCGCGGAAGATATTGCCGCCGCCGATCACCATGCAGATCTCGACGCCGAGCTCATGCACCGAATGCACTTCGCGTGCGATCCGCTCCACGGTCGGCGGATGCAGGCCATAGCTTTGATCCCCCATCAACGCCTCCCCCGAAATCTTGAGCATGACGCGGTTAAAGGTCACTTGCGGACTGTCTTGCGGGGTGTCTAGGGACATGGGGGAGCACCTTTTTCGCTCACCACTCCGGGGCGAGAGACTCGCGCGGAAGGGGAAGGGTTTTCATTTCGCGCCAAAATGTCGCAAATACGCCCAAGGTTCAATGCGCCGCGAGAGGAAGACGCAAAGAAATGCCGGATATTCCGCAAGCCCAGTTGGACGCGCTGCTGAGCGGCCTCGCCCCCGACCGCCCGGTGCTGATCGCCGGGCCAACCGCCAGTGGCAAATCCGCCCTCGCGCTGGCCATTGCCGAGGCGCAGGGCGGTGTGATCGTCAATGCCGATGCCAGTCAGGTCTATGACTGTTTTCGCGTCATCAGCGCCCGCCCTTCCCCCGAAGAAGAGGCCCGCGCCCCCCATGCGCTCTATGGTCATCTGCCCGAAGATGCGCCCTATTCCACCGGCCATTGGCTGCGCGAGGTTGCCCCGCTTCTGGCCGGGAACAGACGGGCGATCATCACCGGCGGCACCGGCCTTTATTTTGCGGCGCTGACTCAAGGTCTGGCCGAGATCCCGCCCACCCCGCCAGAGGTCCGTGCCGCAGGGGATGAGATGCCCCTTGAGGCGCTGCTGGCCGAGTTGGACGCCGAGACCGCCGCCGGTATCGACCAGCGCAACCGCGCCCGCGTGCAGCGCGCCTGGGAGGTCTGGACCGCCACCGGGCGCGGGCTTGCCCAGTGGCAGCGCAACACCGGCGCGCCGCTGCTGCCGCTTTCCGACTGTCTGCCGGTGGTGTTCGACGTCGAGCGGGAGTGGCTCAACGCCCGTATCGAACGCCGTTTCGATCTGATGTTAAAGCAAGGCGCGCTGGATGAGATCGCCGCGCTGCGGCCGCGCTATGACCCGAGCCTGCCCGCCCATCGCGCCATCGGCGTGCCGGAATTGATCCGCTACTTTGACGGCGAATGGACGCTGGAACAGGCCCGCGCGGCCGCCATCACCGCCACCCGGCGCTTTGCCAAACGCCAACGCACATGGATGCGCAGCAAAATGGCGGACTGGCAGCGCGTGACGCCAAGCTGACCGCCCCGCTGCCGGACATAAAAATGGCGCGGATCAGGGGAGGATCCGCGCCGCTTTCTTCGGGCAAGCTCGGGGAAAGACAGCCCGAAGAGAGGGTTATGCCAGCTTAGGGGTCGATCTTGCCCCCGGCGGTGTTCACATTTTGCAGCCCTTCGACCACGACATCGGCAAAGGTCGAGACAAGCGCCACATAGAACTCACTGTCGGAGGGGGCCACGGTGACATAGCCCTCGGGCACAATGCCATCGCCACTTGCGGCGGTTACCTTAACCGGAAAACTGTATCCCGCGGTGGCGCCGGTTGGGCTGGTGATGTCAACAACACCTTCCAACTGGTTGAATTCCATGGTTTCCGGCAACATGGTCGCGCCGTTCAATGCGATTTTCCGAATGTCGATCTTGATCTGCGGATCCGCGCCATCGCTGCTCAGGGGCACGCGTTCGGCCACTTCGCTGCGCAGATCTTCCTCCAGATCAGGGTAGAATTGCAGCCCATTGCTCTCTGCCGAAGCCGCGACCGAAGATTCGACGTCAATCGCCGAAATGCGCAGCTCCTCATCCGCGAAAGCGGCCCCGGTCAGGGCAAATGTACTGACGCCAGCCGCAAGGGCAAAGGTTTTGATATTATTGAGCATGTTTCGACTCCACTCTAACGTTCCTGCAGCAGCCAAGCCGCCGCAGATGGTTCTGTCCAAAGAACCCGGTCCCGTCAGATAAGTTCCCCCGCCCGCTGCCCGGGTGAGGCGCAATAGGTGGATTGCCGCTCAACGCCGCTCAGCTGCCGGTGATGACCTTCACGTAATGCCGCGTTTCCTTATAGGGCGGCACGCCGCCGTATTTCTTCACCGCCCCCGGCCCCGCGTTATAGGCCGCCAGGGCCAGTTCCCAGCTGCCAAAGGTGCGGTATTGCAGCTTGAGATAGCGCGCCCCGCCCTCAAGGTTCTGCGCGGGATCGGCAGGATCGACCCGCAGCAGCCGCGCGGTCTGGGGCATCAACTGCGCCAATCCCATCGCGCCCTTATGCGACAGCGCCTTGGGGTTCCAACCGCTTTCCTGCTGCACCAGCCGCAAGAACAAATCGACGGGAATGCCATGCCGCTGCGCCGCGCCCCGGGCGACATCAAGATAGGCGCCTTTGTAAGCGCCGCCGTATTTCGGCACATCCCATTTCGTCGGGGTCACAACCTTGGGCGGCTGCAACGCGACCGAGGCCTTATATTGCTGCGATGCCCGGTTATCTAGGATGTTCTTTTGCGAAGAAAACAGCGCTCGCCGATTTTTAGAAGAGAACATTTCTGCCGCAGCCGGGGCTGCAAGCGTCACAATCATGCCCATGGCGGCCAATGCGGCCACAGCTTTCCTATCTCGCATCTGTCCCTGCCCCTTGCCGTTGCATTGGCGCGACTATAGCAAACTGCGCCGCGCGGGCCAGCAGGGATTTGGCGGGCGGCGGCGTGGGAAAGTCGGTGTTCTCTGCCCGACAAGCGCGATATAACCTGCCGAACCGGGTGCGATCGGATTCGCGCCCCAATCTGACATGAACTGACAAACGAGGGGGCAAGATGGCCGGCTCAGTGAACAAAGTGATCCTTATCGGCAATCTCGGGCGTGACCCCGAGGTGCGCAGCTTTCAGAACGGTGGCAAAGTGTGCAACCTGCGCATCGCCACCTCGGAGACGTGGAAAGACCGCAATACCGGCGAGCGCCGCGAAAAGACCGAATGGCATTCGGTGGCGATCTTCCAGGAAGGTCTGGTGCGCGTCGCCGAACAATACCTCAGAAAGGGTTCCAAGGTTTACATCGAAGGCCAGTTGCAGACCCGCAAATGGCAAGACCAAAGCGGCAATGACCGCTACAGCACCGAAGTCGTGCTGCAGGGCTTCGGCGGCACGCTGACCATGCTCGACGGTCCCGGCGGCGGCTCCGGCGGTGGCGGTGGTGGCGGCGGCTATGGCGGCGGCGGCGGTGGCAATGACTACGGTGGCGGCTATGACAGCGGCCCCTCGCAGGGCGGCGGCGGCAACTACGGCGGCGGTGGCGGCGGCGGCGGCAGCCGTGACCTCGACGATGAGATTCCGTTCTGAGTTAGATTATTGGGTGGGGCGCTGCGGCGCCCTGCCCGCCTTTGGCGACACGGCGAGAACACCACCTGGCCCGGAATCAAGCCGCAGGCGCCGGGCCATCGCCTGCCCGCCCGCACGGGTAGGCGATTTGGTGAGGCTAGGTGTTACCTCGCGAGCGCACATCATGGCTGAGCCATAAAGTGGCATGAACTTCTGTTAGATCGCCCACCCGCGGGCAGGCGCTGGCCCTCTACGCGGTGCCGTAGCCGACTGGCCTCAGCCGAGCGCATCCCGCAGCAGCGCCAGCAACTCGTCGTTCTCCACCTCCGCCCCGGCAAAGGCCCGCCCGATCCCGCGCGCCAGCACAAAGCGCAGCCGGCCATCGACCACCTTCTTGTCCTGCCCCATCAGCCGCAGCAATTCCTCCGCCCCCGGCAAATCGCCGGGAATGTCGCGAAGATCTTTCTTCATCTCCATGGCCGCCAGATGCGCGCGCAAGCGGCTCGGGTCTTCCTGCGGGCAGAGCCCCAGCCGCGCCGAAAGCTCAAAGGCCAGCGCACAGCCGATCGCCACGCCTTCGCCATGCAAGAGCCGCTCGGAATAGCCCGTCGCCGCTTCCAACGCATGGCCGAACGTATGGCCAAGGTTCAGCAAGGCCCGGTCACCCTGTTCGGTCTCGTCGCGCTGCACGATATCGGCTTTCATCTGCACCGAGCGGCGCACGGCTTCGACCCGCGCTTCCATATCGCCCGCCGCCAGCGCCGGGCCATGGGTCTCCAGCCAGTCAAAGAAATCGGCGTCGCCCAACAGCCCGTATTTCACCACCTCGCCATAGCCCGCCAGGAAATCACGCGCCGGCATGGTGCGCAGCACATCGGTATCGGCCAGCACGAGGCTCGGCTGGTGAAAGGCGCCGATCAGGTTCTTGCCCTGGCTTGCGTTGATCCCGGTCTTGCCGCCCACCGAACTGTCGACCTGCGCCAGCAGCGAGGTCGGGATCTGCACAAAACGCACCCCGCGGCGCAGGATCGCGGCGGCAAAGCCCACCAGATCCCCGATCACGCCGCCGCCGAAAGCGACCACGATATCGCCGCGCTCGATCTGCTGGTCGAGCAGCCAGTCCACAGAGCGCTGCAGGTTGGCCCAGTCCTTGGTGCCCTCGCCCGGCGCCAGTTCCAGCGCAGAGACCTCAATGCCCTGCGCCGCCAGCCCGGCTTTCAGCGTCTTCAGATGCAGCGCCGCCACCCGGCTCTCGGTGATCACCGCCACCCGCTTGCGGCGCAGCAGCGGCGCGATCAGCGCGCCTGCCTCGGCCAGCAGGCCCGGCCCGATCACCACATCATATTCGCGCCCCGGCAGGGCCACGGAAACCGTCTCACGCATCCACTCTCTCCAAAACATCAGGCCGGGTCAGCAGCTTGTCGATCACCCGCTCGGCCATGGCCTCGATCGACAGGCGCGGCTCGCAGGGCACGCTCAGATCGGCCAGCCGGTAAAGCGGCACCCGGTCGTGATAGAGCGCCGACAGGGTCGCCTTGGGATCTTTCGTGCGCAGCAGCGGGCGGCTGTCCTTGTAGCGCACCCGATTCCACAGCAGGTCCAAAGGCGCATCCAGCCAAAGCGCCACGCCGTAGGCGGCGATATTGTCGCGGTTCACCTCGGCCAGAAAGGCCCCGCCGCCGGTCGACAGAATACAGCGTTCTTCGGCCAAGAGCCGCGCGATCACCTCGGTCTCGCGCCGCCGAAAGAACGGCTCCCCATCCCGGGTAAAGATTTCCGGCACGCTGAGGTTGGCCGCCGCCTCGATCTCGGCATCGCTGTCAAGAAAAGGCGCGCCCAGCTTTGCGGCCACGGCGCGGCCCACTGCCGTCTTGCCCGCGCCCATCATGCCGACCAAAGCCACCGTCTTGTGCAGTCGGTAACGCGGCGGCTCCTGCGCGTCTTCGGGTTTATTGTGCTTAATTCCGCTCATTTTTCTTTGAATGACGTGATCTTACCCGAAAGGCCATATATACTTTGGCAAAACAGCAGAATTCCGGGCAGGCAGTCACCATGGGTAAACTATTCAAGCTTCTGATTTTCCTCGCGATTATCGGGTTCATCGGGCTTGTGGGCTATGCCTACATCGGGCCATTCTTTGGCGTCGATTTCTCACCCGAGCAGACAGAGACGCGCCAACCCGTTACCCTGACAGCGGATTGAACCCCATGTCCGCTGCCCTGCCGACCCGTAGCCTCGCTGCTTTGGGGGCGTTGATCTGCACCCTGACGGCCCCCGCTGCCTTTGCCGAATCGGCCGAAGACCGGGGGCTGATGCCGCATGCCGAGGCGGCCGCGCGTCTTGCCGATAAAGAAGGGCGCGGCAATGCCGGTGCAGATCAGCGCAACGATCAGCCTTTGTCGGTGATTGACTGGCTCGGCCAGCAGGGGCCCGCCAGCCCCGCGGCGCAGCGCCCCCCGCATGCCACCCGCAGCAGTGAGCCGCCCGTGGCCGCCTCCGCCGCAGCGCCGCATGTGACGGTCACCCCGCTGGGCGATGGCGCGCCGCGCCGGATCGGGCTGGTGCCCGGCAGTGTCACCGGCCTGCCCGGCACGATCTGGACCGGCACTTCGGTCAATGCGCTCACCGCGCGCATCAAGGACCTGCCCGATCTGCATCTGCCCGCCGCGCAGGCGCTGCTTTATACGGTGCTGCTGGCCGAAGCCGAAGCGCCCCAGGGCACAGCGCGGGAGGGCGATACATTGGCCCTCGCCCGGGTGGAGAAACTGATGGAACTCGGCGCGCTCGACCCCGCGCTTTCGCTGATCGAACAGGCCGGGGTCACCACCTCGCCCGCGCATTTCGATCTGTGGATGCAGCTGTCGCTGCTGACCGGCACCGAAGACCGCGCCTGTGCGCGTCTGATGAAATCGCCGCATCTCACCCGCGACTATGGCACCAGGATTTTCTGCAACGCCCGCGCCGGCCAATGGGAGGATGCGGCGCTGACCTTCGGCTCCGCGCAGGCGCTCGGCCTGCTCGACGCCACCCAGCTCGACCTTTTCGACCGGTTCCTGAATCCGGATTATTTCGAAGGGTCCGAACCGCTGCGCGCCCCGCGCCAGATGGACCCGATGACCTTCCGTCTGTTCGAAACCATTGGCGAGCCGTTGCCCTCCAACAGCCTGCCACGCCCCTATGCCGTGGCGGACCTGCGCGATCTGGCCGGCTGGAAGGCCCAGCTTGAGGCCGCCGAACGGCTGACCCGCGCGGGGGCGCTGCCCGACAATCAACTGCTGGGGCTCTACACCGAACGCCAGCCCGCCGCCTCGGGCGGCATCTGGGACCGGGTCGCGGCCTTGCAACGCTTTGAAACCGCGCTGCGCACCGGCAGTGCCGAAGCGGTGGCCAAGACCCTGCCGCCCGCTTGGGAAGCCATGCGCGAAGCCTCGCTCGAAGTGTCCTTTGCGGCGCTTTTTGCCGAACCGCTCTCGACCATTCCGCTTGCCGGCCGGGCCGCCTTGCTGGCCCGGGATGTGGCGCTGCTTTCGCCCGGCTATGAGACCGCCGCCGGCCGTGTGATCGGCGACGGCCCCCAAGAGCGGCTGCTGCGCGCGGTGGCGCGGGGCGATGTGCCCGAGGGTCCGGCCCCCGACGCGCATCTGGCCGCGGCGGTGCATGATGCTTTCTCCAACCCGACCCCGCGCACCGATCTGATGGCGCTTGCGCGGGACGAACAGCTCGGCATGGCGATCCTGCGCCTTTTGTCGATGCTCCACGACGGGGCCAGCGGCGACACCGGCGCGCTGCGCGACGCTCTTGCCACCCTCCGCGCTCTGGGTCTTGAAGACACCGCCCGCCGCGCCGCTTTGCAGATTGTGCTGCTCGAACAATGACCATGACCCAAACCCCGACCTTTCACTGGATTTCCAGCTTTCTGGAGGCCGCCGCCGCCGAACAGGGGGCCGCTACCAACACGCAGCTGGCCTATGGCCGCGACCTCAAGGATTTTGACGTCTTTCTGGCCCGGCAGAACCATGATTTCCTCAGCGCCAACCGCAGCGAGGTGGAAAGCTATCTGGTCCATTGCGACACCCAAGGGCTTGCCAAATCCACCCGTGCCCGGCGGCTGTCGGCGATCAAGCAGCTCTACCGTTTCGCCTTTGAAGAAGGGCTGCGCGAGGACAATCCGGCGATCCAAATCGCCGGACCGGGGCAGGACAAGCGCCTGCCCAAAATCCTTTCGGTTGAGGAGGTTGACCGGCTGCTCGACGCCGCCCGCAACTCTGGCCGCTCGCTGGCGGACCAGCTGCGCAACACCTGTCTGATGGAGCTGCTCTATGCCACCGGCATGCGGGTCAGCGAATTGGTCAGCCTGCCGGTCAGTGCGGCGCGTGGCGATCCACGTCTGCTGCTGATCTCGGGCAAGGGCGGCAAGGAACGTCTGGTGCCCCTGTCAGAACCGGCCCGCGACGCGCTGGCCGCCTGGCTGGTGGCGCGCGACAAGGCGGATGAGGCGGCACAGGCCAAGGGCAAACCGCCCGCCCGCTACCTCTTCCCCTCCCGCGGGGTGGCCGGCTATCTGACCCGGCATCGGTTCTATCTGCTGATCAAGGAATTTGCCGTCGCAGGCGGTGTGGCCCCGGAAAAGGTCACGCCGCATACCCTGCGCCATGCCTTTGCCACCCATTTGCTGGCCAATGGGGCGGACCTGCGGGCGATCCAGACGATGCTCGGCCATGCCGATGTCGCCACCACCGAGATCTACACCCATGTGCTCGAAGAGCGGCTTTCGGATCTGGTGCTGGAGCGGCACCCCCTGGCCAAGGACGGGCGCAGCGCGGCCACCGACAGCCAATAGCCGCGCCCGGTCGCCTGTCTACGCCCCGCGCGCTTCGGCGTGCGGGCGTGCAGGCGGCCCTTGAATGACACCGCCCCCGCGCCCATAACATCTGCAAGACATAATGAATGGAAAAAGACTTCATGGAAACGGCCCCCGCCCTTTTTGACGCAGCTTTCTGGCTCAGCTCCGGAATTATCCTGTTTCTGCTGGTGCTTTCGGGCTTCTTCTCCGGCTCGGAAACCGCGCTGACCGCCGCCTCCCGCGGGAAGCTGCGCGCGCAGGCCGACAAAGGCTCGCGCGGGGCGACACGGGCCCTGAAAATCACCGAGGACAATGAGCGGCTGATTGGCTCGGTGCTTCTGGGCAACAACCTTGTCAATATCCTCGCCGCCTCGATGGCCACCGCGATGTTCACGCGGCTGTTCGGCGAAAGCGGCGTGGCGCTGGCGACGCTGGTGATGACGCTTTTGGTGCTGGTCTTTGCCGAGGTGCTGCCCAAGACCTATGCGATCACCAATTCCGAACGCGCCGCCGCGCTGGTCTCGCGCCCGATCGCGCTGGTGGTGCTGCTGTTCGCCCCGGTCGTCAGCGCCGTGCGCATTTTTGTGCGCGGGGTGCTGCGGCTCTTTGGCGTGCAGATCGACCCGGACAGCAACATTCTCGCGGTGCGCGAGGAGATTGCCGGGGCGCTGCAACTGGGCCATTCCGAAGGCGTGGTCGAAAAAGAAGACCGCGACCGCATCCTTGGCGCGCTTGATCTGCGTGAACGGACGGTCGAAGAAATCATGCTGCACCGCTCCGGCATCGAGATGGTCGACGCGCAGGCGGATCCCTCCTCCATTCTTGAGCAATGTCTGCAATCCAACCACACCCGCCTGCCGGTCTTTCGCGATGACCCGGAAAACATCATCGGCGTGATCCATGCCAAAGACCTGCTGCGCGCCATGTATAAGCTGATCGGCGGGCCGGATGGCGACGCCTCGGCGCTGAAAAAGTTCAACGTCTCCGAAGTGGTGATGAAACCCTATTTCGTGCCGGAAACCACCACGCTTGACGAACAGATGCGCCAGTTCCTGCGCCGCCGCACGCATTTTGCGCTGGTGGTGGATGAATATGGCTCGCTGCAGGGGCTGATCACGCTCGAAGACATTCTGGAAGAGATCGTCGGCGAGATCACCGATGAGTTTGACCCCGATGGCGACCACCCGCTGAAACAGGCCGAAGACGGGCATCTGATGGTCGAGGGCGCGATGACGATCCGCGACCTGAACCGCGCCACCGATTGGTCGCTGCCCGATGACGAGGCCAATACCATTGCCGGTCTGGTGATCCATGAGGCGCAGATGATCCCCACCGTGGGGCAGGTGTTTTCCTTCCACGGCTTCCGCTTCGAGGTCATGGCCCGCGAGGGCAACCGCATCACCCAGCTAAAAATCCGCCCGCTTTAATCCGGCGAGGCGACCACGCGGCGCACATCCTCTTGCGCCGCGTGCCAGATCATCGCGCGGTCGGGGCCGAAAGGCACCGCGTCAAAGGCGCGGCGCAGGTGGTTCTCCGCCGCTTCCCGCGCCACGCTGACAAGACCGGGATCAGGGTGGCGCATCAGCCCGTTCAGCACGTTTTGCAGGGTGATCTGCACCTCGACCACATCCGCGCCATCGCGCGCGGGCGCGCCGAAACTGTCTTCGATCAGACCCCGGGCGTCGATCGGTGCGATATGCAGATTGGGCAGCGCGACCTTCCCGTTCGGTTTGGTCTCATCCCGGTAGTAGGTCAGGACCCGCCCGATCCGCGTGATCACGTCAATCGCCGTGCCCGGGTCATTCACCCCCGGCGACAGCGCTTTCGAGGCGACCTCCCCCAGAACGCGCAGCCCGAACCTCGGGTCTTGGTCAAAGGTGCGCAGATCCCCCAGGGTGACCGCGCTGCACACCGCTTCCTCGACGGTCGGCTCTTTGCCCTTGTCGGAGTCTTTCGGCTTGGGCGTGCCGCGCTGGATCAGATAGAGCAAAGGCTCCCCCGCAAAGATGAAATCCCCGATCCGGCGGGTCACATAGACATGCACCCCATGGGTTTCCGCATGGTCTTGCAGGGCTTCAGGGTAGATATGTTGCAGATAGGCGCTCTTTTCCGCATGCACCGGCCATGCGCCCTCGGGCGGTTTTGTGGTCAGGGGATGCCCGCCCATGCAGGGCGTCTCAAGCCGCTCTTTGAAAAGCGCGGTCGTGACCCGTTCGATCTGGCGCGTGGTGTCGATCAGACTGCCCAGACTTTGCAGATGCAGCACCCAGCGGATCAGGTAGATCACGATGATCCCAAGCACCAGTACCGTCATCAGAAACAGCACAAAGGCCCGTTCATCCACATAGATCCCGAGCTCGCGCATGATGATCGCCACCAGCGCATAGACATAGGCGCCGATGAAGACCGCCAATGTGTTCTGTGTGGTCGGGTCTTGGATGATCAGCCGATGCACCCGCGGCGTGAATTGCGAGGAGGAGGAGCGATAGACGGTCACCATGACGGTGATCGAAAAGATCGTCACGGCCAGCATCGCATCCGCGATGATCTGCAACAGACGGTCCGCGGCCTCCCCGGTCAGACGGGTCGCGATTTTCTTTGGCACCAGGGGCTCGAACAATTGCGTCAGCCCAAGCGCGACAAAGGCCAAAAGCCCCATGAAGACCACCCGCACCCAGAGTTTGCGGGAATATTCGCGCGCCTTGCGCAACAGCGTCTGGGGGATCAGGTCTTGCAGCTTCATCTTCCGATGGTAGCACGAAAAAGCGCCCTGCCAACGGTGGTTTAGCGGATTTTGCCCCGGGCATCGCGGCTTTGCATAGGGGGTTACCCTGGCCCGTCTTCGCGGCTAGGCTTTGCCCATGACCCGCGCCCCATTCCCCGTGATCCTGCTTGCTGCCGGTGCGTCGACCCGGATGCGCGGGCGCGACAAATTGCTCGAAGAGGTGGAGGGCCAGCCCCTGCTGCGCCGGCAGGCGCGGCTGGCGCGGGGTGTCGGCCCGGTCATCGTCGCCCTGCCCCCGGCCCCGCATCCGCGCTATGCGGCGCTCTCGGGGCTCGACATCACCGCCCTGCCGGTGCCTGACGCGGCAGAGGGGATGGGGGCCAGTCTGCGGACCGCCTTTGCCGCGCTGCCGCCCGAGACCGGCGCCGCGATGGTGATGCTGGCGGATATGCCCGAGGTGCAGGCCCAGGACCTCGCCCGGCTTGTCGCGGCGGTGCATGTGGAGAGTGACATGCTGATCTGGCGCGCGGCCACCGCGCAGGGCGCGCCGGGGCATCCGATTGTCTTTGCCGCCCCGCTCTTCGCGCAGATGCGACAGCTGCGCGGCGATGATGGTGGCCGTTCGGTGGTGCGGGCCGTCCCGGACCGGGTGCAGCTGGTCCCCCTGCCCGGCAACCGCGCAAGGCTGGATCTGGATACGCCGGAGGATTGGTCGGCATGGCGCTGCCGGATGCGGGAGTGAACCGGGCCAGATAGGAAAGCATCGCCCCGAAGGAAAACGGGGCGGTCGCCCGCCCCGTCTCATCGCTGCATATGTCGGTTCCCGCGCCCCCGCGGGAATTACTTCACCAGCAGGCTGGCTTCGTGTTTCTTGAGCGAGCGGCGCGCGGCGGTATAGCCGTTGATACCGTCCTGCGTGGCAAGCTCCGGGAAGAGTTCCAGAATCTCGTTGCGCTGCTCTTCACCGATACCGGCCAGCGACATGTCCCCGGGTTGGAAGCTTTCGGTCCATGTGCCGTCAGAGAGGATCACCTCATGCCGGTCAAACATCACATGGATGTAGGTGGTGTTCGACACGTCAACCACGTCGACCCCTTCCATGCCGGTCAGATGTTTCGCCGCCACCAGCACTTCACGCTCTTCAAAGTAGAGCGCCGTCTTGTCATTCGCGACCAAGACGCGGTGGTTGGGGCTGACCATCATGTCCCGCTCCGGCAGATCATGGCCAAGCGCGCCTTTGCGGATCAGCACGGGCTTGAGATGCGCGGCCATTTCAAACTCGGCCCCGGTCATCTCCCGCGCGCCGACCCAGCGGATCGTCTGGATGCCATTGTCGCGGGTGATGACCCGGTCCCCGACCCGAAGGTCCTCGACACGGATCTCGCCCTTGGGCGTGGCGATCTTGGTGCCGGGTGTGAAACAGGGGATGACATTCTCGATCTCGACAAAGTTCAGACGCCCGGCGGCATTGCCCTCGGCATCAAAGTAATCGACATAGCCATCCTCCCGGTCATCCGAAGTATAGGTGATGGTCAGACCACCGCCTTCGGGCGCCGAATCCCGCAGATCGAGCGTGTCGAAGTCCACGCCGGCGCTGCCGCCATCGACATCATCGCCCGCATTCACATTGACGAAGATATCCTGATCGGCGCCGCCGATCATCACGTCAACTCCCGCGCCCCCGTCGAGCAGATCGTCGCCCTGACCGCCGCGCAGCAGGTCGTCGCCCGCGCCGCCCATCAGCGTGTCGTTCTGGCCGCCACCGTCGAGCAGGTCATCACCCGCGCCGCCTTCGAGATAGTCGTCGTCGCGGTTGCCGCGCAGCGTGTCGTCGCCGGTGCCGCCATAGAGCATGTCATTGCCCTGACCGCCGGAGATGCTGTCGTCGCCCTGACCGCCCAAGAGCGTGTCATTGCCGGTGTTGCCTGCGATGGTGTCATTGTCGATCTGGCCGTCGATATAGTCATCACCCGAGCCGCCGCGCAGCAGATCCGCGTCATCGGCGCCATAGATCACATCATCGCCCGCGCCACCGTCAACCGTGTCCATGCCGTTATGGGGCACGCGGTCCGGGGTGAAGGGGTTGGCGGGATCGGCCTCATCGGGGATGTCGAGCACGTCGAGACCGAGCTCGGGGTCATTGCCCGCATAGATCGTGTCATTGCCGCGGCCGCCACGGATGCTGTCATTGCCCTCCCCGCCGACGATCCGGTCATCGCCGGCACCGCCATTGATCTGGTCATCGTCGATGCCGCCGTCGATCACGTCATTGCCGCTGCCGCCAAAGATGGTGTCGCGGTCGTCGCCGGTGCGGATGGTATCATTGCCCGCGCCGCCTTCGACATAGTCGCGGTCATTCTCGGGGTCGGCATCGGGGTCAAAGCCAAGGCTATCGCGGTCGCTTTCGGGATAGCCCAGATCGGGGGCCAGATCGCCGTTGCCGGTGTCGATCAGATCATCCCCCGCGCCGCCATAGACCACGTCAGAGCCAGCGCCGCCTTCGACGATATCATCGCCACGGCCAGCCATAACGGTGTCGTCGCCGTCGCCGGCGCGGACATAGTCGTCATTGCCCTCGGCCCCGGGCAGGATCGCGTCGTTATTGTCGATCATGTCGCCATCAGGGTCGCCGGTATAATCCTCGTCGATCAGATCGGCGCCCGGCGTGCCATCGACATAGCCGTCGCGGCTGGGCTCGCCCGCGCCGACGGTCACGGTCACCACCGCCTCATCCGTCGCCCCGTCGGGGTCGGTCACGGTATAGGTGATGGTGGCATCGCCGGTGAAATTGTCATTGGCCACGAAGGTGATGGTGCCATCGTCGTTGATGGTGACGCTGCCGTCATCGCTGCTGGCATCCGCGACGCTCAGCATGTCCCCGTCGACATCGGTGTCATTGGCCAGCACATCGATCACCACCGGATCGCTGCCGATGGTGCTGGCGCTGTCGTCACGGGCGACAGGCGCATCGTTCACCGGGTTGACGGTGACATTGACAGTGCCTTCGCTGGTGTTGCCGTTGCCGTCATCGACGGTATAGGTGATCGTGGTTTCGCCGTTGAAATCCTCATCCGGGGTGAAGGTCAGCACGCCATCGGTGCCGATCTCGACCGTGCCGGCGGGGCAGCTGGCCATGGTGACGGTCAGCGTGTCGCCTTCGGGATCACTGTCATTGGCCAAGACATCGACGGTGCCGACGGTATCTTCGTCAAGGATCAGCACGTCATCCTCGGTCACCGGCGCTTCATTCTCGCCGCCCGTGTCGGGCTTGCAATCGTCGAACACCAGATTGTCGATCGCGCCGGAGCCTTCGAGCCGCACTTCGAAACGCGACACGCCGTCGATGTTGAACTGCACGAAACGCTCACCGCCATCGCCGGTGGGTTTCACATAGTGGTTCTGGATCACCTCGCCTGCTTCGTCATAGAAGATCACCCGCGTGCCGTCGCCGCTGGTCTCTTCGATGTCTTTGAAGGTGACCCCTTTCATGCGCACCGCATCGTCGAAATCAAAGAACAGGCTGCCACCGCCCGCATTGTCATCCGGATCACTGCTGTCGCCATCCTCAGAGACGATCAGCACCCCTTCGAGCGTGTCGGAGGCCAGATCGCGGTCGCCCCCGGTGGGGTTGGCGCTGTCAAAAATCATCGCATCGCCGGACCCGCCGCTCGCGGAGACCGTCACACCCAGATCGGCATATTCGTCGTCAATCACAGTACCGGCAGCGAAGGCGTTGAAATCAAGTGTTCTGATCATTGAATAATCTCCTGAGCTTTGTTGCACGCGGCGCGCAACGCGGCCGATTTAGATATTGATGCGGATTTGAGTAGAATGGAGCGCGAAACGCTGGAGGAAATAGCCTGGACCGCAGAAAATTGCGTTTGGGGCGCTTTAACCCCCTGTCGCAGTTGAAACATCTTCTTTCTCCCTTCGTTCACACGCGCCCCGCTGGCAAAAATCCAGGTCAGACGACACGCATCGGCGCGGCACCAAGAGGGAGAAGCCGACAGGCGGCTCGGGCCGAGGGACGCAACCCCTGACGGCTATGTGAATACGGTCGCATGTTATGCAGCGTACCCACATCTCCCGCATCCTCGATGCGCTTAATGCGGCCGCCCCCGTGACCTACAGACTTTCTTTGCCCCCCAGTGGGCATCTTCATGCATAGCCAAGCGTTTCGGTCCAACAAAGCGAAAAATGTTTGAAAATGGGCGGAACAATATGCGATTTGGCCGCATTCGCCCCGCGCTCCGGCCCAAATCGGGGACAATTGTTTCCCTTTGCGATCAGTCAGATAGCGCCGATCGTTAAGGAAACCTGGGGTTTCGGAGGTATTTCGCGGCGCAGCCGCCCCCGCGCGCCCCTGCCATTGTTTCGCGGTGTTGAACAATAGGGCGTAAACCAGCGCGCAAATTTTTCGCCTCTTTCTCGCCCAGCTTGCATTTGCCTTGTTCGCAGAGCGGAACCAATGGTGCAAAACCCCGCTGACTGGTGACGCAATCCCGGCGCAAGCGCCATATTTACGTCGAATCATTCTCAACCTGTCGTAGAGCGCCTTTCCCCCGGCGCGGAACAGGGCCAGCCCGGCTTTCGTTATCTTTCTATAGGATAGGAGGTTCACCATGGCTAAATTTGCAAAGGGCGATCACGTCAGCTGGAATTCCGAAGCCGGACGGGTGCAGGGCCATATCACCAAAGTGCATGAGGCGGATTTTACCTATAAGGGTCACAAGCGCCGGGCCTCGAAGGAAGAGCCGCAATATGAGATCGAAAGCGACAAGACCGATCATATCGCCGCGCATAAAGAGGACGCGCTGACCAAGCTGAAATCATGAGCGGCGGTTTCTATACCATCGGCCACTCCAACCGTGCCCCCGAGGTGGTGATCGACATGCTGCGCGCGGCGCAGATCGGCTTGCTGATCGACGTGCGCTCTTTCCCAAAGTCGCGCAGCAACCCGGATTTCAACGATGACCGCTTCCCCGAGCGTCTGGCCGAGGTGCAGATCGGCTACCGCCATATGCTCGCTCTGGGCGGGCGGCGCAAAAAGCAGCCGCAGGTCGATGACGCGGTGAACGACTTCTGGCGGGTGCGCAGTTTTCAGAACTACGCCGACTATGCGCTCGGGCCCGAGTTTCAGGCGGCCTTCGCCGAGCTCTTGGAACTGGGCAGTGAGCAGCGTATCGCGATGATGTGTTCCGAGGCGGTTTGGTGGCGCTGCCACCGCCGGATCATCACCGATTATCTGCTGCTCAACGGACATGAGGTACAGCACCTGATGGCCCCTGGTCGGACCGACCCCGCCAAACCCAGTGAGGGGGCGGAACGCCAGCCCGATGGCCGCGTGGTCTACCCCGCTTAGCGGCCTGCTATGGTGGCTGAGGCCCTTGTCATTGCGACAGGGTGTCGCACCCGCATTTGGGCTCTTGCAAAGGTCACGCCGGGAGGCCAAATGCGGCATATGATCAATGCAGTTCACATGAGGCGCCTGGACCATCCAGGCAGACTACTGAACCGCCGGTAACCCCGGGCGGGACAGGCCGATCCGCCTGCTCGACCCTTGGGGGCTCCACCGACTTCTGGATCTTACCCGGGATGAAACCCACCGCACTTGCGAACCGGCGTATCGGCGCCTGTTCGGGAGGGTTGTGGGCATCTCTATCGCCATTTTTGAATTGGAGCATGCCATGCATTTCCACCTGCTGAAAGACACCCCCCTCGCCCCTGCCCTGCCCCGCACGGCCCTTGCCGGCCCCTCGATCCCGCGCCGCAGCGCACCCGGCATCGGCGCGCCCAATCTGCGCCCGCTGCTGACCAAGATCGCCCGCCGCTGGCTGCGCAACCGCACGGCGGCCACGCTCAACAGCATGGATGACCGGCTGCTGAGCGACATCGGCCTGCGCCGCGCCGACATTCACTCCTATGTCGCGGAGATCGACGTCAGCAACAGACGCTAAAGGCGCCGCCCCGCGCGGGGCCGCCCCCCGCCAGCAGGACAAAACCGACAGCCGGTCGCCAGAATGCGACCGGCGATTGGTTGCACTCCTGCGGCGAACCTGTTTTCTATCCCTCAGCATTCCGCTTGCCTTGGCAGCGGGTCGGGTCAACTATGGCTGCGACCGGCTGCATTCTGATGCGAGCGGGCACGAGATCGACACGCAGGCACGAAGGTGTTTGCAGGTCGGCGACATACAGAGGAGATAGAACTTGAAACGATTTTTACTTGGCACGGTTTTCGCCGTAGCGACTCCGATGGCCGCGGCGGCACAGGATTGCGGTGAAGTCTCGATCGCGGAAATGAACTGGGCATCGGCCCAGATCGTCACCGCCGTGACCAACTTTCTGCTGACGCAGGGCTATTCCTGCGACGTGACCGTGGTGCCCTCCGACACCACCCCCGCCGTGACCTCGCTGGCCGAAAACAACGAGCCGGACATCGTGCCGGAAATGTGGCCCAACTCGGCCGGTGACGCCTATAAGAAGCTGAAAGAGAACGGCAAGATTGTCGAGCTGACCTCGGTGCTTGATCCCGGTGGCGTCGAAGGCTGGTGGATCCCCACCTATCTCGCCGAAGCGCATCCTGAGCTGAAGACCATCGACGGCATTCTTGAGAATCCCGAACTGGTTGGCGGCATGTTCAACAACTGCCCCGATGGCTGGGGCTGCCGCGTGGTGAGCGACAACCTCGCCCGCGCCTATGACCTTGAAGGCAACGGTATCGAAGTCTTCAACCACGGTTCCGGTGAGACCATGGTGACCTCGATGGCCTCCGCCTATGAGAGCGAAGAGCCATGGTTCGGCTACTACTGGGGGCCGACAACGCCGCTGGGCAAATACGACATGACCAGCGTCGATCTGGGCGAATATGACGAAGAAGCCCATCTGGCCAACCAGAACGTCGACACGCCGAACCCCAAGCCTTCGGCCTTCCCGACGGCGCCGGTTCTGACCGTGATGACCAAGGATTTCCACGACAACAATCCCGAGATCGCGGAATTCATCGGCAAGGTCACCTTCAAGACCGACGACATGAGCAAGCTGCTGGCCTGGCAGGATGAAAACAACGCCTCCAACGAGGAAGCGGCGGTGTATTTCTTGCAGAACAACAAGGACGTCTGGGCCGATTGGCTGAGTGACGACGCCCGTGACAACCTGTCGAAACTGCTTGAGCAGTAAGACAGGATGACAGATTTGCGGGCGGGGACCTAAGCCAGGTTCCCGCCCGTTTGTTTCTAAACCGGCGGCAAAGGCTTAGATCTTTTCACACCTACTGCACCCGGCACCCGCTGAGCGGCAGTTTCTTTGCAAGGATATAAGTAGATTTGCCGCCCCTCTTTGGGGCAAGCTGTTCCGTACGACGTTGAACAGCGCTCTTGAGAAGCAAACGGTCAGGTAAGACCGGGAAAGCGACAGATGGCAACTTACGACAACTTCTTTGACACGATCGGCCTGCGCGACTGGTGCGGCGACGACGAAGGCGGCGGGCTCAGCTCCATGGCCGACCTCATGGGCCAGGCCGGCGGCGACACCAATACAACGCTTTGGGACATGCCCTTCCCCTCGCTCGACGCGCTGCACGACAGCTGCGATGCGATCCCCCAGTCGCGCGATCTGACCCAAGGGTTGGAACAGGGCTTTCTTGCGATCAAAGACAGTCTCAAGGTGGTGGTCGATCCGCTGACCCAACCGCTGAGCTGGGCGCTGGAAAACGCGCTTTGGCTGATGCAATCGGTGCCGTGGTTCGTGATGATCCCGCTCTTGATGGCGGTGACCTATGCCGTGGGCCGCTCGATGAAACTGGTCGGGCTGGTGGCGCTGGTCTTTGGCTTTCTCGCCTTTATCGACTTTTACGACCACACCATGCAGACGCTGGCGATCATCTTTGTCTGTGCCTTTATATGTGTGCTTTTCGGCGTGCCCATCGGCATCGCCATGTCGCGCAGCGACCGGGTGCAGCGCTCGATGATCCCGGTGCTCGACATGCTGCAAACCCTGCCGCCTTTCGTCTACCTGATCCCGCTGATCTTCCTCTTTTCGGTGACCGAGCCCAAGCTCTATGGCATCGCGATCATCCTCTATGCCATCGTGCCGGTGGTGCGTCTGACGGATCTGGGCATTCGTCTGGTCGATCAGGACGTGATCGAGGCCGCCGACGCCTTTGGCATGACCAACCGCCAGAAGCTCTATAAGGTGCAGATCCCGCTGGCCCTGCCCAATATCATGGCCGGTGTGAACCAGACCATCATGATGAGCCTTGCGATGGTCGTCATCGCCTCGCTGGTGTCGGCGCCGGGTCTCGGTGTGCTGGTGCTGCGCGGTATCCGGAGCCTTGAATTGGGCGTCGGTCTTCTGTCGGGTCTGGGGATTGTCCTCTTGGCGATCATCCTTGACCGGGTCACCAAAGCCGCGCTTGCGCGGATCAATGCGGCGCAGAAGTGAGGCCAGATATGACAGACGACATCAAAATCTCCGTCCGCAATCTCTATAAGATCTTTGGCGACGACCCGCAGGGCGCGCTGGAGAAGGTGCGCGGCGGCATGAGCAAGGCCGATCTTCAGGCCGAAACCGGCCATGTGCTGGGGCTCAATGACATCAACGTGGACATGCCCGCGGGCAAGACCACGGTGATCATGGGGCTGTCGGGCTCGGGGAAATCCACCCTGATCCGGCACCTCAACCGGCTCATTGACCCCACCGCGGGCGAGGTGATCGTGAACGGTGAGAATATCCTCGACTATAACGAGCGCCGCCTGCGTCAGCTGCGCAAGCACGAGATGTCGATGGTGTTTCAGAAGTTCGCCCTGCTGCCGCACCGCACGGTGTTGGAAAACACCGGGTTGAGCTGGGAGATCGAAGGCAAGAGCCGCAAGAAATACGCGGATGAGGCGACCAAATGGCTCAACCGCGTGGGGCTGGAAGGGCAAGGCGAACAGTATCCGGCGCAGCTTTCGGGCGGGATGCAGCAGCGTGTGGGCATTGCCCGGGCGCTGACGTCGAACTCTGACGTGATGCTGATGGACGAGGCCTTCTCGGCGCTTGATCCGCTGATCCGCACCGACATGCAGGACCTGCTGATCGAGTTGCAGGCCGAGTTGCACAAGACGGTGATCTTCATCACCCATGATCTGGATGAGGCGCTGAAACTGGCGGACCATCTGGTGATCCTGAAGGACGGGTTCGTCGTGCAGCAGGGTGAGCCGCAGCATATCCTGCTGAATCCCAATGACCCCTATATCGAAGCCTTTGTCAGCGACATCAACCGCGCCCGGGTATTGCGCGTGCGTTCGGTAATGGAGAAGACCGATGTGATGCCCGCCGATATCGCCGGTGAGGTCGATTATGACGACACGCTGGAATCGATCATCGCGGTGTCCGAAGGGGATACGACCAACAACTACCGCGTGATGCGCGAGGGCAAGCAGGTTGGCGTGCTGCACATGCGCGATCTGGTGCGGGCGCTGGTGCCGCGGCATCCGGGCGAAGCGGCGTAAGCGGTTTGCCGAGAAGGTAGGAGAGCGGCGTCATCCTTTGGGGTGGCGCCGTTTTTCTTTAGCGGTCATGCTCAAGGGCCAGCACCTGCCCGCGGGTTGGCGATCTGACGGGCGTTCTTACCACTTTATCTCTCAACCGTGATGTGTGTTTGCGAAGTCGCACCCAGCCTCACCAAATCGCCTACCCGATGGGGCGGGCAGGCGATGGCCCGGCGCCTTTGGCTTGATTCCGGGCTCGGTGGCATCGTCTGCCGCTTGCACGAGGGCCAGCGCCTGATCGCGGGTCGGCGGACAAACAGACGTTCTTACCACTTTATCTTTCAACTGGGATGTGCGCTCGGGAAGTCGCGCCGAGCCTCACCAAATCGCCTACCCGCCGCACCAAAGGTGCGCGAATACATCTCGGCACGCCTCTGGCGTGACGGGCGGGCAGGCGATGGCCCGGCGCCTTCGGCTTGATTCCGGGCTGGGGTGGTATCCTTCACTGCCGCTGCTGCAAATCGTCAGCGTTTTCCCGCGCCCTCACTCCCCCGTCACCGTCAGCCCCAGCATCCGCCAAACCTGCATCCCGCCGCGGTAATAGGAGATCTTCTCCGCCGGATAGCCTGCCGAGATCATATTGCGGATCGCGGTGGGCGACTGGCCGCACCAGATGCCGTTGCAGAACAGCGCCACCGGTTTCGCGGCCTCACAATCCCAACCGTCGAAATCCGCCGCACAGCCGAGCTTGGCCAACTCATCCACCACATAGCTGTAGGGGATGTTGATCGCACCGGGGATGGTGCCGCCCTGGAACCAGTCGCTGGTCCGGCTGTCGACCACCACGGCCTCGGGGTCTTTCAGCATCTCGATCAATTCCAACTCGCCAATCGTCTTCACCCCTTCGGCGGGGGTGAAGGGCTGGATGCAGAACTCCGGACAGGGGCGCGAGGTTTTGGCCCAGTCGCCTTGAAGCGTGTTCTCCGTATCCTGAATGCGCTTGATCTCGACCTCTCCCTCGGCGCCCGGCACGGTGACGCTTGGCATGTCCTTGGTGATCCCCACCGTCACATCCGCCCAGGCCGCCCCGGCTGCGCAGAGCAGACCGATCGCATATGCAAATCTCTTCATCTCAATCTCCTGATCGCTATCTATATGCGCTCACCTTACCCGATCCCCGCCCCCTGACCAGAGCCGCCTGCCCGCCCGGGCCCGGGCAAAGCGGCGCATTGCCGCCAATCAATTTCCCCCTTCCCCTTGACACTGGCTGCTGCGATTGGCCTATGAGGCTAAGAAATAAACTCTGGGGTGCAAGATGCCGCAATCTGCTACGGCCAATATACTGACTGTTCTCGATACTGATTTTAAAGGCATTATTGAGGAATGGCTTGGGACGCAGGTCAAGGAGGGCGTCAAACGGTCCGACCTGTTTTCGGACAGCGAAAGCCTGGCCCAGAACCGCGAATTGCTCAAAGCCTTCTCCAAGGGCATCCGCGACGGGATCGCGGGCGAGGATTTGGACCTTGAGGATGACAAATGGGACGATCTGCGCGCCGTGCTGGCCGATGTGAGCCGCGAGCGCGTCAACCGCGGCGTGACCCCCACCGAAATGGCCACCTTTGTTCTGGCGCTGAAGGCGCCCTTGTTCAAACGGCTCGAAGCGCTGGTCGCCTCCGACCACAGCGCCCTGATCCGCGATGTGATGCTGGTCACCCGGCTGGTGGATGCCTTTGCGATCTACACCAATGAGATCTTCATTAACGAGCGCGAGCAGATCATTGACCGCCAGCGCCAGGAGATGCTGGAACTCTCGACCCCGGTTGTCGAGCTTTGGGACCGTGTCCTCACCCTGCCGCTGATCGGCACGCTGGATTCCGCCCGCGCGCAGGAGGTCATGGAAAACCTGCTGCAAACCATTCTGGAACGTCAGGCCGAAGTGGTCATCATGGACATCACCGGCGTCGGCACGGTGGACACGCAGGTGGCCCAGCATCTGCTGCGCGCCGCTGCCGCGGTGCGCCTGATGGGCGCCGAATGTATCATCAGCGGCATCAGCCCGATGATCGCGCAGACCATGGTACAGCTTGGCATCGATGTGGGCACCGTCTCGACCCGGTCGAGCATCCGCGCCGCCCTGGCGGACGCCTTGCTGACCGTGGGCTATGTGATCCAAAAGACCGAGGCTCAATAAGGTGGCCGGTGTCACGTCGATTAATCTGGTCGAACGGGCGCTTCTTGTCTCGATTCAGGATGACATCACGGACACTGAGATTCTGGAGCTTCAGGACCGGCTGTCCAACAAGATCGCGCAGAACCGTATCGACGGGGTGATCCTCGACATCTCCGCGCTGGAGATCGTGGACACTTTCGTCGGGCGGGTCATTGCCCAGCTTGCCGGCATTTCCAAACTCTTGGCGGCAGAGACCTATGTCGTCGGCATGCGGCCCACCGTGGCCGTAACGCTGGTCGAGCTTGGCATGTATCTGCCCGAAATACGCACCGCGCTCAGCCTGACCCATGCTCTTGCCCAGCTACGCCGCATTTGATGAAAGCGACTTTGGCGCGCAGGTTCTGCTGTCTCAGCACAAGCTGAAGACCAGCGGCGATGCCGTGACCGTGCGTCAGGCGGTGGCGCGCTACATGAAGGAGAACGGCGCCTCGGCCTTGGGCGTTACCCGCTTTGCCACCGCCGTGAGCGAAATCGCCAGAAATGCGATCGTGCATGCTGGCGGGGGCGAGTTTTCCATCTATGTCGACCGGGGGCGCAAAACGCTGACCGTGGTCTGCTGGGACAAGGGGCCGGGCATCGCGGACGTCGATTTGGCGCTGAGCGATGGCTATACGTCAGGTGGCGGTCTGGGCCGGGGTCTGGGCGGCGCGCAGCGTCTGGCGGGCCGGTTTGAAATTCGCACTGCCGTCGGTGCGGGGACCAGTGTGTTGATGAGTGTGACCCTATGAAACAATGGATTGACGTTCAGGACCAAAGCGCCATCGCCGTGGTGCGCCGCTTTGCGCAGCGTTTGGCCGCACGGCATGGCTGGCCGAAACGGCGGATGGATGAGCTCGCCATCGTCGCGACCGAGGCCACCACCAATATCCTGCGCTATGCGGAAAAGGGCCGGGTTTTGATCAATGCCATGCCCGAGCCGGAATGTGACCAGATCGTCATGGTCTTTACCGACCGGGGGCCGGGCATTTCGGATCTCGACAATATGTTTCAGGACGGGGTCAGCAGTGGCGATTCCGCCGGCCTCGGTCTGGGCGCGATCCGGCGGCTGTCGACGACGTTTGATATTTTCACCGGGCCAGATATTGGCACCACCATCGTCTGTAGCTTTGCCAAGGCCGCCCCCCCGCCAAGCTATGGGATCGACGCCATCGGGCTGCGGGTCTGCCACCCCAATGAACGGGTCTGCGGCGATCATTTCCTGCTGCGTCAGACCCCGAATGCCACCGATGTGCTGATCTGCGACGGGCTGGGCCACGGGCCAGAGGCCGATGCCGCCGGGCAGGAAGTCCGCGATGCGGTGCTCAACAGCCGCGCCAGCAACGGCGAACCGGGCGCCGTGATGGGCGAGGTGACCGAGCAACTGGTCGGCAAACGCGGGGCGGTGGCAGCCTTGCTGCATGTCGCACAGCCCCAGATGACCCTGCGCTATGCCGCGCTTGGCAATATCGCGACCCTGCGGGTGCGCGGGACCGAGATCAAACGTCTGCCGGTGCGCGATGGCCGTATCGGCGCGCGCAGCACCCGGGGCTATGAGGAAAGCTTTGATCTGGAGCCGGGCGATCTGATCATCCTGCACAGCGACGGGCTGCGCACGTTGCGCGACGGTTTCCTGCCTCAGGGGCTGCTGCATAAATCCCCCCTGCTGATCGCAGGCTATCTGCTCGACCGCGCCTTTCGCGGCCGGGATGACGCCTCTATCGTCGTGCTCAGGGTCACCCGGGAGGCCGCGCAATGAAACCTATCCATCTGACCTCGGTGAACCTTGAAAAAGGCAGCGATATCGCGACCCTGCGCCAGATCGCGCTGACCTTGACCGCCGCCATGGGCTTTGCCCCGTTCGAGCGCACCCGCACGGTGACCGCCGCCGTGGAACTGGCGCGCAATGCGATCGAGCATGGCCAGAAGGGCCGCGCCCGGTTTTCGCTCACTGAGGTGGAGGGCAAGCTGGCGCTTGGCCTGACGGTGATCGATCAGGGCCGCGGGATCGAGAAGGAAAAGCTCGACCCGGCGCGCGACATCGTCTCCTCCAGCGGGCTCGGTCTGGGGCTGCGCGGCGTGCAGCGGATTGCGGCGCGCTTTGACGTGGACACCGGCCATGAGGGCACCCGTGTGCATGCGGAGTTCCTGCTGCCCGACTGTCAGGCCGATGCCGCATCGATCACCGCCAATGCCGAGCAGGCGCTGGAAGCCTATAGCGCGCAGGACCCGACCGCCGCGTTGACCGAGCAGAACCGCGAGCTCAGCGAGGGCATTGCCGACCGCGACCTCCTGATGCAGGAATTGCACCACCGCACCGGCAATAACCTCGCCCTGATCGTGGCGCTGATCCGCATGAGCAAATCGCAGGCCAAGGCGGAAGAGACCCGGCAGGTGCTGCGCGATCTGGAAACCCGGGTGGGCTCGCTCTCCAAGGCGCATGAGCTGATGCAACGCTCGACCTCCAGTTCCGATCTCGACCTTGCGGATATGCTCGATGAGGTGACGAAAAACGCCGAACGCGCCTTTACCGGCGACGATCAGATCATCGGCATCAAGCTCAACTGCCCGCCTTTGCTGCTCGACAATAAACTGGCCGTCGATATCGGGCTGATTGTCGGGGAGTTGATCACCAACGCCTATAAACACGCCTTTGTCGGGCGCGACGAGGGGCTGATCACCATCGAGGTGACCCGCGAGGCCGATGACGGGCTGACGCTGCGGGTCTTTGACAACGGGGTCGGCCTGCCCGAAGACGCGCCCCGGCCGGAACGGTCCAATTCGCTGGGCTGGCGGATGATCCGCACGCTGACCTTCCAGCATGAGGCGACCCTGTCGGTGCAGAGTAACGACGGGATGAGCGTCGATATCCGGTTCCCGTCGCTGGGCTGAGCCGCGCGGATCGCAATATTTTGATCAAAATATGCAGCGCGAACTTTTCCCTTGTGTAAATATGTCCTAAGCCTAGCGTGAGCCGGGAATGACCGGACCAGAACAAGGCCCCCTGCGGCCCCCAAGACAGCAACGGAGACAAGCATGATCGAAAAACGTGATTTCTACATCGATGGCAAATGGGTCGCCCCGCAGGACGGCCGCGATCATCAGGTCATCAACCCCTCCACCGAAGAGCCTTGCACCACCATTTCACTGGGCGGTCAGGCCGATGTCGACGCGGCCGTGGCCGCCGCCAAAGCCGCCCTGCCCGGCTGGATGGCGACCGCGCCTGAAGAGCGCATCGCGCTGATGGAAAAATTCGTCGAGATCTACAAGACCCGCGCCGAAGAGATGGCCCAGGCGATCAGCACCGAGATGGGCGCGCCGATTGAAATGGCCCGTGCCGCGCAATGGGGCGCGGGCTATGGCCATATGAAAAACTTCATCAAGGCGGCGAAAGAGTTCAAGTTCATCAAACCTCTGGGCGACCACGCGCCGAATGACCGGATCATCCATGAAGCCGTGGGTGTGGTGGCAATGATCACGCCGTGGAACTGGCCGATGAACCAGGTGACGCTGAAAGTTGGCGCCGCCGTGGCCGCGGGCTGCACCATGGTGCTGAAACCTTCCGAGGAAAGCCCGCTGAGCGCCGTGCTCTTTGCCGAGATGATGGATGAGGCCGGTTTCCCCGCCGGTGTCTTCAACCTTGTCAACGGCGACGGCCAGGGTGTCGGCACCGCGCTCACCGGCCATGAGGACGTGGATATGGTGAGCTTCACCGGCTCCACCCGCGCCGGCATCGCGATCTCGAAAAACGCGGCGGATACGCTGAAGAAGGTGCATCTGGAGCTTGGCGGCAAAGGCGCGAACCTTGTCTTTGCCGATGCGGATGAAAAAGCCGTGAAACGCGGCGTGCTGCATATGATGAACAACTCCGGCCAAAGCTGCAACGCGCCGAGCCGGATGATGGTCGAGGCCAGCGTCTATGACCAAGCGGTTGAAACGGCTGCCGAAGTCGCCTCCAAGGTCACTGTCGGCCCGGCCAGCGAAGAAGGCCGCCACATTGGCCCGGTGGTCAATGAAAGCCAGTGGGGCAAGATCCAGGATCTGATCCAAAAGGGCATCGACGAAGGCGCCCGGCTCGTCGCGGGCGGCACCGGACGCCCCGAGAACCTGAACCGCGGTTTCTATGTCAAACCCACGGTGTTCGCCGATGTAACCCCCGACATGACCATCGCGCGCGAGGAAATCTTTGGCCCGGTGCTGTCGATCATGAAGTTCGAAAGCGAAGATCAGGCCGTGGAAATGGCCAATGACACGGTCTATGGGCTGACCAACTACGTCCAGTCGCAAGATGGCGCACGTCGCAACCGTCTGGCGCAGAAACTGCGCTCGGGCATGGTTGAGATGAACGGCGAAAGCCGAGGCGCCGGCGCGCCTTTCGGGGGCATGAAACGCTCCGGCAACGGCCGCGAAGGCGGCGTCTGGGGGATCGAGGACTTCTGCGAAGTCAAAGCGGTCTCTGGCTGGTCCAACGACTGATTGCCGCAGAGGGCTGTGGTGTAAGACAGGGGGCGGGGCTGTGATGGCCCTGCCCCTTTCGGTTGTGTGGTTCGAGGGGACAAGAGAGCGGACAAAGCAGACATCTTCTGACTTGCTGTGACCAGCAGGACATTTACCTTCGCAAACACAGGTATGGGAGAATGAAACTGTGCAGAAAATAGCGACATCTAATCCAAACTTCATGATCCAACACGCTTCTCCGGATGATGCGGGGCTTGTTGTCGAATACATGAAAAAACTGGGCGCCTATCAAAAGATGTCGGACAAGATCACGGCAACCGAGCCTCAGATCAAACGGCTTCTGAATGAAAAACTGGGCGAGGCGCTGTTTGGATACTACAAGGGCGAAATTGCGGGCTTTGCCTATTTTTGCCAGAAGTCATCTGCGTTTACTGGACGGTCAGGAATTTATATCGATGGATTTTTCGTGGATACGAAAGTCCGCCATCAGGGTCTTGGCAAGATCATTATGGGGTATCTTTGCTCTCTTGCCCTCGCACGAAACTGCGAGATGATGGAGTGGGGGGTTCTGGACTGGAACACACCCACCATTGAATTCTACAGAAGCCTTGGCGCCTATAGCGTCGATGAGATGACGATTTTCAGGTTTACGCCGGACGATCTGAAATCAAATGCTCTGGCATTCGAGGGCAAGCCATAACCATCTGTGATAGACGGTTTGGGCTCAAAGCGGACCAGCGTCCTGTTGATCATCGCAGTCCAACCTCGTCGCGATGATCCCCCCCGGCAAGCGGCTCCCTGCGATCGCTCTGCCCTTCTTCCGCCCCATAGGCAGCCTCACTCCGCACTAACGATATCCGCGATCTTCTCGATAATATATTCCATGAACAGACGGGTCTTCGGGTCCTGTCCTTTGCGGTGGGTAAACAGACATGCCATCTGAATGGGCTCCGGCGGGGTCTCCTCGCAGACCGGGACAAGGCGGCCCGCGCGCAGGTGGTCGGCCACTTCGAACACCGGTTTCAGCGTGATCCCCTGCCCGCCGAGCGCCCAATCGGTCAGCACGTCGCCGTCGTCGGATTCAAGCCGCCCGGCGACGCGAAACCGCTCCGGCCCCTGCGCGGTCATCAAGGGCCATTGAAATTCCCGCGCGCCGGGAAAGCGCAGGTTCAGACATTCGTGGTTCTCGGCCAGCAGGGTCGCCCCGTCTTTGGGATGCCCGCGGCGCGCAATATAGTCGGGCGCGGCGCAGAGCACGCGGCGCACATCTGCGATCTTGCGAATGCGCAGATTGCTGTCTTCGGGGTTGCCCAGAAAAAACGCGAGGTCGAGCCCCTCTGTCGTCAGGTCGACCTTGCGGTCGGTGAGCCTGAGCCGCAGCTTGACCTCGGGGTAGCGCTCCAGAAACCCCGGCACCTGCGGCGCGATGAGCCGCCTGCCGAGCCCCAGAGGCGCCGCGATATAGAGCGCGCCCTTGGGGTTGTCGGTCATATTGATGACCTGCGCCTCGGCATTCTCCACCGCCTCCAGCACATCGCAGGCGGCGCTGTAGAAGGTCTTGCCCTGATCGGTGGGCGCAAGGCTGCGGGTGGTGCGCTGGAACAGGCGCACGCCGAGATGATCCTCAAGCTGAGAGATGCGCGAGGAGGTGACCGCGGGCGAGATCCGCAGGTCGCGCCCGGCGGCGGACATGCTGCCAAGCTCATAGACGCGGACAAAGGTGCGGATATTGTTGAGATAGGACATTATTTTGATTTATTTGATGCTGCTGGGCCTGAAGCAGACATAGCGATAGAATGCGCGGCTGCCTAGACTGGGCGCAGATGAGAATCCGGAGGACCCCCAAATGTACGACTTAGCCATCCTATGGGATTGGATCGCATTCTCGGTCCGCTGGCTGCATGTCATCACCGCAATGGCGTGGATCGGGGCCAGTTTCTATTTCATCGCGCTGGATTTGATGCTGAAACCCAATGACGCCCTGCCCGAAGGCGCGTTTGGCGAAGAATGGGAAGTGCATGGCGGCGGCTTTTACCACACGGTGAAATATATGGTCGCCCCGGCGCGGATGCCGGAGCATCTGACCTGGCACAAGTGGCAGAGCTATTCGACATGGCTCTCGGGTGCGGCGCTGTTGATGATCATCTATTGGGTTGGCGGGGAGCTGTTCCTGCTTGACCCGACCAAGGCCGATCTGGCGCTCTGGCAGGGGATCTTGATCTCGGGCGGCTCGCTGACCATCGGCTGGCTGCTTTATGACGCGCTGTGCAAATCCAAGCTGGCAGAAAGGCCGACCCTGCTGATGCTGCTGCTTTTCGTGATCCTTGTGATCATGTCCTGGGGCTACAACCAGATTTTCACCGGCCGCGCGGCGCTGCTGCATCTGGGGGCCTTTACCGCCACGATCATGACCGGGAATGTGTTTTTCCAGATCATGCCGAACCAGCGGATCGTGGTGGCCGACCTCAAGGCCGGGCGGACACCGGATGCGAAATACGGCAAGATCGCCAAGGTGCGTTCGACCCATAACAACTATCTGACGCTGCCGGTCGTGTTCCTGATGCTGTCGAACCACTATCCGCTGGCCTTTGCCACCCAATACGCCTGGATCATCGCCAGCCTGATCTTCCTCACCGGGGTCACGATCCGGCATTATTTCAACACGATGCACAAGACCGGCAAAGGTCCGCATTGGACCTGGGCGGTGACGGTGCTTTTGATGGTGCTGATCGCCTGGCTCTCCACCCTGCGCGACGGGGAGACCTGGGAGGAGGCTGAGGCGCGGGCGCTCACGCCCTATGAGCAGCGCTTTGCCGCGGCGGAGGGTTTCGAGGCGGCCTATGATGCGGTGATCGGCAATTGTTCGATGTGCCACGCGCGCGAGCCGGTTTGGGAGGGGCTTCGCTGGGCGCCCAAAGGGGTGCATCTGGAAACCCCCGGCGATGTGGCGCGTCAGGCCAGCGAGATCTACCTGCAGGCGGGGGTGAGCCATGCGATGCCCCCGCCGAATGCGATTCAGATGGACGCGCAGGCGCGGCAGGCCATCGTTGCCTGGGTGCGTGAGGTGCGGACGCAATAGATCGGGGCAGCGCGTTTAACGCCGCTGATCTATCCTCAGTTTATCCGCTATCTATTGTCCCGCCGCGCCCCGATTAAGGGCGCGACAGGTTTTCTATCAGCCGCTTTAGCCAATGATGCTGTTGAGCGTCTTCGAGGGGCGCATCACCGCAGCGGTTTTCGCCGCATCGGTGTGATAGTAGCCGCCAAGGTCAACCGACTGGCCCTGCGCCGCCGCAAGCTCGGACAGGATGTCGGCCTCTTTCTCTGCCAGTTCCTTCGCGATGGGGGCGAAATATGCGGCGAGATCCGCGTCGTCGGACTGTGCCGCCACGGCTTCGGCCCAGTAGCGGGCGAACCAGTAGTGGCTGTCGCGGTTGTCCGGCTCGCCGACTTTGCGCGAGGGGGAGCGGCCATTGTCGAGAATGCCCTGCGTCGCGGTCTCCACCGCATGGCCCAGCACCCGCGCCTTCTCGTTGCCACGGGCATCGGCGAGGAACTTCAGGCTTTCACCAAGCGCACAGAACTCGCCCAGGCTGTCCCACCGCAGGTGGTTCTGCTCGACCAGCTGCTGCACATGTTTCGGGGCCGAGCCGCCTGCCCCGGTCTCGAACAGACCGCCGCCGTTCATCAGCTTCACGATCGACAGCATCTTGGCCGAGGTCGCCAGTTCCAGGATCGGGAAGAGGTCGGTCAGATAGTCGCGCAGCACGTTGCCGGTGATCGCGATGGTGTTCTCGCCCTTGGTGATCGTCTCCAGCGAGGCGCGGGTGGCGTCGCGGGGGGCCATAATCTCGAACTTATCGGCCACGCCTTGGGCTTCCAAGATCGGTTTGACGTAGGAGATCAGCTCGGCGTCATGGGCGCGGTTTGCGTCGAGCCAGAAGATCGCGCGGCAGCCTTCGGCCTTTTGACGCGAGATGGCGAGGTTGACCCAATCCTCGATCGGCGCCTTGCGCGCCGAGGAGGAGCGCCAGATGTCGCCGGCCTCGACCTTATGCTGGTGCAGCACGGTGCCGTCGTCGAGGATCATCTTGACGGTGCCCGCTTCGGCCAATTCAAAGGTGGTGGGGTGGGAGCCGTATTCTTCGGCCTTTTGCGCCATCAGGCCGATGTTCTGCACCGTGCCTGCGGTTGCCGGGTCGAGCTTGCCGTTCTCTTTGAAGAAATTGATCGCCTCATCATAGACCGGCGCATAGGAGCTGTCGGGGATCACGCAGTTAGCGTCATGTTCCTTGCCATCCGGGCCCCAGCCCTTGCCGCCGGCGCGAATGAGCGCGGGCATCGAGGCGTCGATAATCACGTCCGAGGAGACATGCAGGTTGGTGATGCCCTTGTCGGAATCGACCATATACATCGGCGGGCGGTCTTCCATGCAGGCGTCGATATCGGCCATGATCTCGCTCTCGCCCTTCACACGCGCCAGCAGATCGCCGAGGCCGGAGTTCGGGTTCACCCCGAGTTCCTTGAGCTTCTCCCCATGCTTTTCAAACACCGGCGCAAGATAGGCTTTGACCGCGTGGCCAAAGAGGATCGGGTCGGAGACCTTCATCATCGTGGCCTTGAGGTGCAGCGAGAAGAGGATGCCGTCTTCCTTGGTCTTTTCGATCTGGCTGTTCAGAAAGTCCTTCAGCGCGGCGGCGCTCATGAAGGTCGCGTCGACCACGGTGCCCGCGGGATACTCTAGCCCCTCTTTCAGCACCTTCTCACCATCCGCCGTTTCCAGCACGATCTTCGCGCCACTGGCGGCGTCGAGCGTGGCGGAAACCTCGTTGGAAAAGAAATCATTGCCCGACATCGACGAGACATGCGTCTTGCTGTCGGAGGCCCAGTCACCCATGCGGTGCGGGTTCGACTGGGCAAAACTTTTCACGGCCTTGGCCGCGCGGCGGTCGGAGTTGCCTTCGCGCAGAACCGGGTTCACGGCGGAGCCTTTGATCCCGTCATATTTCGCCCGCACGGCTTTTTCTTCGTCGCTCTTCGGCTCTTCGGGATAATCGGGCAGCGCATAGCCCTGGGCCTGAAGCTCCTTGATCGCGGCGACCAGCTGCGGCACCGAGGCGGAGATATTCGGCAGTTTGATCACATTGGCTTCGGGCGTTTTCACCAGACGGCCCAGCTCGGCCAGATCGTCGGATTGGCGCTGCGCTTCGCTCAAGTGCTCGGGGAAGGTCGCGAGGATACGGCCGGCGAGGCTGATGTCTTTGGTGCCAACGCTGACGCCCGCGGCGTCGGCGAATTTCTGGATGATCGGCAGGAACGAGGCCGAGGCCAATTCCGGTGCTTCGTCGACCTTGGTATAGATGATATCGGACATGATATGCTCCCTAATGCTGCATTTGCGCCCCTGATAACCGAAGCCGTGGGGAAGGTCGACGGTATACCGCAGTATGCGGTGGGATGACCTGCGGATTATTTGAAATATGCGCGCGGGCCCTGCCCGTCCCTGCCTGCGGGCGGTGCACGGCAATTAAAATCCCTGCCGCGATTGAAGCCTCGCCCCGCACCGCTACTTCATCCCGACCAGAACTTTACCGGCCCGGCGGAGGGTATCCCGCGGAAAGACTGGCGAGAAATTGCTGAGCGCGCTAGCCTTGGCCAGAGACATATCGTGAGGACTATATGGCGACAGCGGAAACAGCGGGCTTGGCCCCGGTTCTTGCATTTGCTCTTGTCGGCGGGCTCGGGGTCGGCAGCCAATGGCTGGCCTGGCGGCTGCGGATGCCTTCGATCGTGCTGATGCTGCTGGCGGGGCTGATCGTTGGCCCGATCTTGGGCATTCTCAACCCGGCCACGCAATTTGGCGATATGCTGGGGCCGATCATCTCGATCGCTGTGGCGATTATCCTCTTCGAAGGCGGGCTGACGCTGAATTTTCACACCCTGCGCGACGCGGCGACCGGGGTCAAACGGCTGGTCGCCCTTGGCGCGCCGCTGGGGTGGCTCGCCTCGGCGCTGACCCTGCATTATGTCGCGGGGCTGAGCTGGGCCAGTTCGGCGGTTTTCGGCGGCATTATGATCGTGACCGGTCCGACCGTGATCGCGCCCCTGCTGCGGCAGGCGAAGCTGCAAAAACGCCCTGCCGCCCTGTTGCAATGGGAAGCCATCGTGAACGACCCGGTGGGGGCCTTGGCGGCGGTGCTGGCGTTTCAGGTCGTCATGGTGCTTCAGGCGTCAAGTTCAGCCGGGGCCGCAGCACAGGCTCTGGCGGTTGGTATCGGCGTGGCCACGCTGCTTGGTCTGGCCGGGGGCTGGGGCATCGCCCGGTCGTTCCGGCTGGCCTATGTGCCTGAATATATGAAAGTCCCGGTGCTTTTCGTCGTGCTGCTCGGGGTCTTTGCCCTGTCCGACTACGTGCTGCATGAATCCGGGCTGCTGGCGGTGACGATCATGGGCATCTGGATCGCCAATGCGCGGCTGCCGAGCTATGTCGAAATGCGCCGTTTCAAGGAACATGCCACGGTTTTGCTGGTCTCCGGCGTCTTTATCCTGCTCGCGGCGAATATGAGCTGGGCGGCATTGGCCTCGCTGGACCTGACCGCGCTGCTTTTCGTGGTGGCGGTGATCCTGATCGCCCGGCCCTTGCCGGTCTTTGCCGCGCTGGCCTTCTCCGACGTGCCGTGGCGCGAAAGGCTCTTGGTGGCCTTCACCGGGCCGCGCGGGGTGGTGCTGGTCGCGGTGGCGGGGCTTTTTGGCGAGCGTCTGGTGCAGCTCGGGATCGCAGATGCGGACCGTATCGCGCCCTTGGCTTTCGCCCTCGTCGCCGCGACGGTGGTGCTGCATGGGTTCACCTTGACCCCGATGGCGCGGCTCTTGGGGCTCACCGCCTCTGCCGCGCCGGGGGTGATCATCCTGGGCGGCTCGCGCTGGTCCGTGGCCTTGGCCGAAGCGCTTCAGAAGATGGAGCTCAAAGTGATCATCGCCGATCCGAACCACGCCCATCTACGCAGCGCGCGCGATGCGGGGATCGATACGTTTTTTGGCGATATCCTGTCGAAAGCCGCCGAGGAACGGCTTGATCTCGTGGCCTATGAAAAACTGATCTCTGCCACTGACAATGACGCCTATAACACGCTGGTGGCCACCGATCTGGCGCCGGAGTTTGGCCGCGAGAATGTGTTCCAGCTTCAACGGGTGCGCGAATCCAGTTCACGCCACGCCTTGCCCGCCACATTGGGCGGTCAGGTGATTGGCGGCGGCAAGACCTATTTCGAATCCAACGCCCTGATCGCGCAGGGCTGGGAGTTTCGGGTGACCAGCCTTTCCGAGGAATTCACCCTTGAGCAATGGCTTGAAAAACACCCTGAGGCGATCTTGATCGCGGAGCTTGAGAGCAATGGCAACCTGCGTTTTCTGGGGCCGGAGAAGGAGCCGAAGAACTCCACCGATGGCGAGATCCTGTCGCTGCTGCCCGGCAAACCGAAACGCAATGGGACCTGAGAGGGCTGGCAGCGGCGGGGCGGGAGCGAGGCCGGCGATTCCCCGTATGGCCCGGGCCTGCTCCGCCAGAACCGGGGAAACAGACCTGCCGCGCGCAGGTTTTCACCTGGGCTCAATCGCCGGAAAATTCAACGGAAAGCCTTGCTGAAACAAGGTGGTACCCAAGGCCGGACTCGAACCGGCACGCCTCGCGGCGGGGGATTTTGAATCCCCTGCGTCTACCATTCCGCCACTTGGGCACTGGGGCTCATGTAGCCTGACTTGCACAGGCGGGCAAGGGGATTTTCCGCAAAGCGACCCGCTTGGCTTGACCTCGCGCCCTGCACGTGGTGATGCAGTCAAAACAGACCGGAGCCCCCATACATGATCCGCCGCCTCTATGACTGGACCTTGGGTCTGGCCCAACACCGCCACGCGCTCTGGGCGCTGGCTGTCGTCGCTTTTGTGGAAAGCTCATTCTTTCCGATCCCGCCTGACATTCTGATGATCCCGATGATCATCGCGCAGCCGCGGCGCGCCTGGTTGATCGCCGGGGTGGCGCTGCTGGCCTCGGTGCTGGGCGGGCTTTTGGGCTATGCGATTGGCGCGCTGGCCTTTGAAAGCCTTGGCCAGCCGATCCTTGCCAGCCTCGGCAAAGCCGATGCGATGGCGGAGTTCTCGACCCGGTTCAACGACATGGGCTTCTGGGCGGTGCTGGTCGCCGGGGTGACGCCCTTTCCTTACAAGGTCATCACCATCATGTCGGGCTGGACGGGGATGCCGCTGGGCACTTTCATCATGACCTCGATCCTTGCCCGGGGGCTGCGGTTTTTCGTGGTGGCGGGGCTTTTGTGGCAATTCGGCGCGCCGATCCGGGATTTCATTGAACGGCGCCTGGGCATGATGTTTACCCTGGCGGTGGCCCTGCTGATCGGCGGCTTTATGGTGGTGAAGGTTCTATGACACGCAAGACATTGATTACACTGGCGACCCTCGGTTCTGCCGCCCTGTTGCTGGGGGCCTTTGGCTTTCAGCATCTGGGCGGCTATGCGCCTTGCAAAATGTGCCTCTGGCAGCGCTGGCCCCATGCGGCGGCGGTGCTGATTGGCGCGCTGCTGCTTTTGGGCGGGCCGCGCCTTCTGGCGTGGTTCGGGGCCGCCGCGGCGGCGGTGACGGCCGGGATCGGGGCGTTTCACGCCGGTGTCGAATGGGGCTGGTGGCCGGGGCCAAGCTCTTGCACCGGGGGCGGCTTGGACATGGGCAGCCTTGATGGCGGCGCGCTTTTGTCGACCGAGGGCCCGGTGGGGCTGGTGATGTGCGATGAGATCGTCTGGCAGTTGCTCGGCCTGTCGATGGCAGGGTGGAATGCGCTCATCTCGGCGGTGCTGGTGGTGGTCTGGGTCATGGCTGCAAAACGGGCGAGTTGACAAACTGGACAGATCGCCTTTCGATCTGTGCAAAACCTACCCGAAATGTGCAGTTTGACCGCTTGTTGAACCATCAAAGAGTGCTCTATCTGGATTGAAACACCAGAGGAGTTCCCGATGTCACCTGAACAGAATTGCATCTTGCTCGGCGTCCCGCTGGACAGTGGCAAACGCCGCCGGGGCTGTTTGATGGGGCCGGATGCCTTCCGCACCGCCGGGTTGGAGCGCGCGCTGCGCGATCTGGGGCATCGCGTTGTGGACCGGGGCAATGTCGCCCCCGCGCCCTATCACGCGAAAGAGCATGAAAAACTGCACGCGCTGGAAGAGACCATCGCTTGGACCGAAAGCCTTGCCGCTGCCGCCGATGCGGCGATGGACGACGGGCTGCCGATCTTCATGGGCGGCGATCATGCGCTGGCGCTTGGCACCGTGCTGGGCGCGATGCGCCATGCCGAGAAGGCGGGCCGTCCGCTCTTCGTGCTCTGGCTCGACGCGCATACGGATTTCCACACGCCCCAGACCAGCGACAGCGGCAACCTGCACGGCACGCCCCTGGGCTATGTCACCGGACGCGAGGGGTTTGACGGCTTTCCCGAGGTGGCCAAGCCCCTGCCCCATGACAATATCGCGATGATCGGGCTGCGCTCGGTCGATGCTGCGGAACGCGCGGCCCTGCAAGAGACCACCGTGACTTACGTCGACATGCGCGAGATTGACGAGAGCGGCATTGCCAAACCCTTGCAGCGTTTTCTCGATAAAGTCGAAGCGGCGGGCGGCATGCTGCATGTCTCGCTCGACGTGGATTTCCTTGATCCTTCCGTCGCCCCGGCGGTCGGCACCACCGTGCCGGGCGGTGCCACCGTGCGCGAGGGCCATCTGGTGATGGAAATGCTGCATGACAGCGGGCTGATGACCTCGCTCGATCTGGTCGAGTTGAACCCCTTCCTCGACGAGCGTGGCCGCACCGCGCAATTGATGGTGGATCTGACCGCCTCGGCCTTTGGCCGCCGCGTCTTCGACCGTCCGACACGGGCCTACTGATGATGCAGGTTCAGGCACCGCAGGCGGTCGTGATGATCCGCCCGCATCATTTCCGCTCCAACCCCGAGACGCAGGCCGACAACGCCTTTCAGCGGGCCAGCACCGGTGATGTCGCCGAAGCCGCGCGGGCAGAGTTTGACACCGTCGTGGCCGCGCTGCGCGATCATGGCGTGACCGTGCATGATTTCGACGACACCAGCGATGAGACGCCCGATAGCGTCTTTCCGAACAACTGGTTCTCGACCCACGCGGGCGGCCATGTGGCGGTCTATCCGATGTATGCCGCAAACCGTCGGCGCGAACGCCGCTGGGACGTCATCGACCTGCTGAAGACTCGGTACCGGGTGCAGGATGTGATCGACTATTCCGGGCTGGAACATGACGGGCTGGCCTTGGAAGGCACGGGGGCGATGGTGCTCGATCATATCGGGCGGGTGGCCTATGTCGCCCGTTCACACCGGGCTGATCCGGTTCTGTTGGAGCGTTTTTGCACGCATTTCAACTTCGAGCCCATTGTCTTTGACGCCGCAGACGCCGAGGGCCGCCCGGTCTATCACACCAATGTGCTGATGGCCGTGGGCAGTCGCATCGCGCTGGTCGGGCTGGACATGATCACGGATGTCGCACGGCGGCAGATGGTGCAGGAGCGGCTTGAGGAAACGGGCCGCGACGTGATTGCGCTGAGCGAACATCAGATTGGTGAATTTGCCGGCAACGCCATTGAACTGACGGGCCATGACGGGCCGGTCTTGGCGCTTTCCGCCCGTGCACTGGCCGCGCTGACGCCCGACCAAATCCACCGGATCGAGGCGCAGGCCCGCATCCTGCCCCTGTCCATTCCCACAATCGAGACCGCAGGCGGGTCGATCCGGTGCATGATCGCCGGTCTTCACCTTGCCCGCCGCAATTAGAGGAAGCTGACCGATGACCAACCTCAAACCCTCCGACAAGGCGCTGGTGCCTTTTGTCTCCGTCGACCAGATGATGAAGCTCATTCACCATGTCGGCGTCGAAGAGATGCTGCGCGGGCTGGCCGAATATATCGAGGCCGATTTCAAACGCTGGGAGCTTTTCGACAAGACCCCGCGCGTGGCGAGCCACTCCGAGAAAGGCGTGATCGAGTTGATGCCCACCTCTGACGGCGATGTCTACGGTTTCAAATACGTCAACGGCCATCCCGACAACACCAAGACCGGCTTCCAGACCGTGACCGCCTTTGGCCTCTTGGCCAACGTCGCCAATGGCTACCCGGTGTTGCTGACCGAGATGACGATCCTCACCGCGCTGCGTACCGCGGCGACCTCGGCGGTGGTGGCGCGGCTGCTGGCGCCCAAGGGCAGCCATGTCATGGCGATGATCGGCAATGGCGCGCAGTCCGAGTTCCAGAGCCTTGCGATGAAGGCGATCTGCGGGGTCGATGAGGTGCGGCTCTATGACATTGACCGCGCGGCGACCGCGAAATGCGCGCGCAACCTTGAAGGTCATGGCATCAAGGTGGTCGAATGCGACACGGCCGAAGACGCGATCCTTGGCGCGCAGATCATCACCACCTGCACCGCTGACAAGCAATATGCCACCATCCTGACCGACAATATGGTCGGCTCTGGCGTGCATATCAACGCGATCGGCGGCGACTGTCCGGGCAAGACGGAACTGGCCCCGGCGATCCTGCACCGCTCGGACATCTTTGTGGAATATCCCGAACAGACGCGGATCGAGGGTGAGATTCAGCAGTTGGAGGCCGACCACGCGGTCACCGAGATCTGGCAGGTGCTGACCGGTCAGGCCAAGGGCCGCCGCGATGACCGTCAGATCACGCTTTTCGATTCCGTGGGTTTCGCGATCGAGGACTTTTCGGCCCTGCGCTACGTGCGTGACCAGATTGCCGAGACCGGGCTGTTCCAGCCGCTCGACCTGCTCGCGGACCCGGACGATCCGCGCGACCTTTTTGGCATGTTGCAACGCGCCGGGTAAGGCGCGGAGCCACCGGCTTTGGTCGGTGGCCTAGGCTTTGGTCACATCGTGGCCATAGAGCCAATCATAGGCGCCGAGCATCAGGCTCGGCGCCAGTTTCGACGCCAGCCGCAGCCCGCTATGGGCGGCGAAACGCAGCGGCCCGGGGGCCATGTGATAGCGCGCGGCATTGCCTTCCGAGGTTTTGACAATACGCCGCGCCCGGGTGATCCGCTTGGCCTGATAGGCCGCGAGGGCGGCGTCGCGCGGCTGGCGGCGCAGGCAATCGGCCAGGACCCAGGCATCCTCCAGCGCCATATTCGCGCCTTGCGCCAAGAACGGCAGCGTCGGATGCGCCGCATCGCCCAAAAGCGCCACGCCCTCGCCCTGCCAATTGGCCGCGACCGGGTGATGGTGCAGCCCCCAGAGGGTGACCTCCTTTACCGCCTCGATCATCTGCGCCGCCGCGCCGCCGAAACCTGCAAAGGCACGGCGCAGATGGGCGGGGTTGTCGGCATGGTGCCAGCCTTCGGCGGCCCAATCGCTGCGCTCTTCGACCGCCACGAGGTTGATCAAACGCCCGTCGCGCAGCGGGTAGCTGACCAGATGCCGCCCCGGCCCCATGGTCACCCGCGCCTCTGGCCCGTGGTCGATGTCATTGGGGATCAGCGCGCGCCAGGCGACCTGGCCCGAGAATGCGGCTTTGTCGGCGCCGTTCAACTGCACCCGCCCGACCGAATGGATGCCATCGGCGGAGACGACCAATTCCGCCCGCCGCCGCCCGCCGCTGGCCATCTGCACCTGCGGCAGAGCAGCGGGGTGCAGGCTGGCGACCTGGGCGCCGGTCTCGAAACTGACATTGGCCTCTTGCGCCGCCGCGCGCAGCAAATCGACCAGATCGGCGCGGTGGACGAAGTAATAGCGTTGCTCCGCCGCCAGCCGGGTCAGGTCCAGCCGGGCGACCTGCGCGCCTTGGGCATAGTCACAAAGATGCACCGCCTGCCCGCGCACCGCACCGCGGGCTTTCAACCCGGCCTCCAGCCCAAGCGCGCGCAGCACGGCGAGGCCATTGGGGCTGATCTGCAACCCGGCACCGATTTCGGAAAAGTCAGGCGCCTGTTCCAGCAGCGTCACCGCCACGCCCTGCCGCGCCAGCGCTGTGGCGCAGGCCAGACCGCCGATGCCACCGCCGACGACAATGGCATTGGACAGGCCGCTGCCGGGCCCGCCGGCCCGGCTCATCCGGCCCCCGGCGCGGCGGTTGCGCCTAAAAGAACGCCGGAGCAAAGGCCCCGGCGTTTGATCTTGTCAGACATTTCAGTCGTCCCGATGGACCTTCTCGCGCCGCTCGTGACGCTCCTGCGCCTCCAGCGTCATGGTGGCGATGGGCCGCGCATTGAGCCGTTTGAGCGAGATCGGATCGCCGGTCTTCATGCAATAGCCGAACTCCCCATCATCGATCCGGCGCAGCGCTGCGTCGATCTTGCCGACCAGCTTGCGGGCGCGGTCCCGGGTGCGCAGCTCAAGCGCGCGGTCGGTTTCCTCTGACGCGCGGTCGGTCACATCTGGAATGTTCCTCGTGCCGTCCTGCAAGGCTTCGATGGTGTCGCGGCTTCCTGCCAACAGCTCCGCTTTCCAGTTCAGCAGCTTGCGACGAAAGTATTCAAGCTGACGGTCATTCATGAATGGCTCGTCCTCAGCCGGACTGTAATCGTCCGGCAGGAAGATTTCCTGCTTCATTTGCTTTTCCCCGGCGGTTCTCAACTCAGACATTAAAAAGGCCTGTCTCCCGACATTGTCCCCTGCGGCTGCATCTATCTTAGCGGGTAACAATTGTCACTACACAAAGACTTTGATTTTTGGTTAAAGACCGTGGATCAAGCGCGCGTCACACGAGGTTGAAAAAACGATGAAATTCCAAGGCACCAAAGATTACGTGGCCACCGACGACCTGAAAATCGCGGTAAACGCTGCGGTTACGCTGGAACGGCCCCTGCTCGTTAAGGGTGAGCCCGGCACTGGCAAAACCGAATTGGCGCGGCAGGTCAGCGACGCCTTGGGGCTGCGCATGATTGAGTGGAACATCAAATCCACCACCCGCGCCCAGCAGGGCCTCTATGAATATGACGCCGTGAACCGGTTGCGCGACAGCCAATTGGGCGATGAGCGGGTGCATGATGTGAAGAACTACATCCGCAAGGGCAAGCTCTGGCAGGCCTTTGAGGCCGATGAAAAGGTCGTGCTGCTGATTGACGAGATCGACAAGGCCGACATCGAATTCCCCAACGACCTGTTGCAGGAACTCGATAAGATGGAATTCTTTGTCTATGAGACCGGCGAGACGATCCGGGCCAAACAGCGGCCCATCGTCATCATCACGTCGAACAATGAAAAAGAACTGCCGGATGCCTTTCTGCGCCGCTGCTTTTTCCACTACATCCAATTCCCCGGCATGGAGACGCTCAAGCAGATCGTCGAAGTGCATCACCCGGGCATCAAACAGCAGTTGCTGACCACCGCGCTGACGCAATTCTATGAGATCCGCGAGCAGCAGGGGCTGAAGAAAAAACCTTCGACCTCGGAAGTGCTGGACTGGCTGAAACTGCTCCTGGCCGAGGATATGGAGGCGGCGGATCTGGCCAAGGACGGGCCCAACGCCCTCCCGAAGCTGCATGGGGCGCTGTTGAAGAACGAGCAGGATGTGCATCTCTTCGAGCGGCTCGCCTTTATGGCGCGGCGTCAGCGGTAGCATCGCAACACCCCGGATGGTTTTGTCTCAAATGCGGGGAATTTGCCTCGCCTTTGACCTCTTGCCTGCCTAGGCTGATCTCAATGACGGGCAATAAGACCCGGAAGGCGATCACTGGGGCAGGCAGATGCAAGGACCGACAGCGGCAGACCCGCGTGCATTTTTTGGCGACACCGCTTTCTTTGCGCGGCGGGCAGGCGCATGAGGCGCAGCGCAAAGGCCCGACTGGTCCTGCCGATGATCATGCTGCTGAACGCCTGTGTGCCGGCGTCGCATTCCGAGGTGGCCAGCCGTGCGGTGATTGCAGACAGCACCCTGCCCCCGATGAAACAGTTCAGCAGCGCGCCCCCGGCCCCGCCGCAGCTGTCGAATACCGTGCTGGCGCAAGATTTCCTCGACCTCGCCTTTCGAATGGAAAGCGGCCGGACCCTGCCGGTGCTGACCCGTTTCGAAGGGCCGATCACCCTGCGGGTTGCGGGCAAGGCGCCCGCCACGCTGGCGCCGGACCTTGCCCGTCTGCTCGCGCGGTTGCGCCACGAGGCGGGGATCGAGCTGCGGCAGGTCACGGGAGAGCGCGCCAATATCACCATTCAGGCGATCAGCCGGAACCAGATCCAGAAGCTGCTGCCGCAGGCCGCCTGTTTCGTGGTGCCAAATGTCAGCACCCTTGCCGAATACCGCCGCACACGCCGCGCGCCCAGCACGGATTGGACGCGGCTGACCGAGCGGCGCAAACTCGCGATTTTTCTGCCCAATGACGTGAGCCCGCAGGAGACCCGCGACTGTCTGCATGAGGAACTGGCCCAGGCGCTCGGGCCGCTCAATGACCTCTACCGGCTGCCGGATTCGGTGTTCAATGACGACAATGTGCATACGGTGCTGACCGGTTTCGATATGCTGATCCTGCGCGCCTATTACGACCCGGCGCTGCGCTCCGGCATGACCCGCGAAGAGGCCGCCGCCGCCCTGCCCGAGGTCTTGGCCCGCCTTAACCCCGCAGGCGGTGCGGTGCGGATGCATCCCGCCCCCGCCACGCCGCAGGTCTGGGGCCGCGCGATCCAGACCGCCTTGGGCCGCGATGTAAGCCGCAGCACGCGCCTGGCGGCGGCGCAGGACGCGCTGCGCATCGCCCAGACCCAAGGCTGGCAAGACAACCGCCGTGCCTTTTCGCATTATGCCATGGGCCGGGTGATCCAGATGACCGATCCGGTGGCGGCGCAGAGCCATTACACGGCGGCGGACAGCTATTATGGCCTGAGCCCCAATACCGCATTGCACCGCACCTATGTCGCCACCCAACGCGCGGGCTATGCGGTGACCCGGGGTGACGGGGCGGCCGCTCTGGCGGTGATCGAGCCGCATCTTGCCAGCGCCGAGGCGGGCGAAAACGCGGCACTTCTCGCCACCCTCCTGCTGCTCAAGGCCGAAGCCTTGCAGATCGAAGGCCGCGACCATGCGGCGCGCCGGGTCAGGCTGGACAGCATCGGCTGGGCGCGATACGGCTTTGGCCCTGACTGGGCCGTGCGGGCCAAGCTGCGCGAGATTGCGTCGCTCAACCCGCATCGGGGATCGGCCAGCAATTTAGGCGGGTAAGAGACTATGATAGCAATCGGATTGGCACTGCTCGGCGCGGTGATCGGCGGGATGACCGCCCGCAAACGCGGCGGCAACCGCAAGGACATCGCGCAATATGCAACGGGCTACGGCATGGCCTTTCTCGTCGTCGGCATGATCGCCACGGTCATGCTGGACCGTATGCTGAGCCTCTGATGTTTCTGCCGTTCTTCGATCAGCTGCGCCGCCATGGTGTGCCGGTCTCCCTGCGCGAGTTTCTGGCCTTTCTGGAGGGGATGAAGACGGGTCTCGCGACCTATGACGTGGAGGCGTTCTACTACCTCGCCCGTGTCGCGATGGTCAAAGACGAGCGCAATATCGACAAGTTCGACCGCGCCTTTGCCGCCACCTTCAAGGGGTTGGAGAACATCAGTCTGGATGATGTGCTCGACGCGGTGGACCTGCCCGAAGACTGGCTGCGCAAGATGGCCGAGAAACATCTGAGCGCAGAGGAAAAGGCCGAGATCGAAGCCATGGGCGGTTTCGACAAGCTGATGGAAACGCTGAAGAAACGGCTTGAGGAACAAAAGGAGCGCCATCAGGGCGGCTCCAAATGGGTCGGCACGGCGGGCACCTCGCCCTTTGGCGCTTATGGCTACAACCCCGAGGGCGTCCGCATCGGGCAGAAGGAAAGCCGCCACCAGCGTGCGGTCAAGGTCTGGGACAAGCGCGAGTTTCGCAATCTTGATGACAACGTCGAGATCGGCACCCGCAACATCAAACTGGCACTGAAACGCCTGCGCCGCTGGGCGCGGGATGGCGCGGCCGAAGAGCTCGACCTCAATGGCACGATCCGGGCGACGGCGGAACATGGCTATCTCGACGTGAAAACCCGGCCCGAGCGGCACAATGCGGTGAAGGTGCTCTTGTTTCTCGACGTCGGCGGCTCGATGGACCCGCATATCAAGGTGGTGGAGGAACTTTTCAGCGCCGCGCGGGGCGAGTTCAAACATCTTGAGCATTTCTATTTCCACAACTGTCTTTACGAAGGCGTCTGGCGCGACAACCGCCGCCGCTGGGACGCGCAGATCCCCACCCATGAGGTGCTGCGCAGCTATGGCTCTGATTACAAATGCATCTTCGTCGGCGATGCCTCCATGTCGCCCTATGAAATCGCCTATCCGGGCGGCGCCAATGAACATTGGAACGCAGAGGCCGGTTCCACATGGCTGGCCCGGGCGCGGGATCAATGGCCAAGCAACCTCTGGATCAACCCGGTGCCGGAACGGCAATGGGGCTACACCCAGTCGATCGCCATGATCCAGGAGATTTTCGGCCCCGAGAAGATGGTGCCGATGACGCTGGAAGGCTTGAGCCGGGGCATCAAGGCGATGACGCGCTGAGCCCCCTTCCTTGACAGGTTGCTGCCTCGCGCCACCTCAGGGGGCGAAGCCAAGCAATGTGAAAGGAACCATCATGTCCCCCATCATCAAATCCGGCAGCGCCAAATGGGAAGGCGGGCTCAAAGACGGCAATGGCCATGTCTCGACCGAGAGCGGCGTGTTGTCGGACCAGCCCTACGGCTTTAACACCCGCTTTGAAGGCAAGGACGGCACCAACCCCGAAGAGCTGATCGGTGCGGCCCATGCGTCTTGCTTTTCCATGGCCCTGTCGATGATCCTTGGCGAAAGCGACCTAACGCCCGACAGTATCGAGACCAAGGCCGAGGTGCATCTGGAGCAGAAAGACGGCGGTTTCCATGTGCCGAAAGTGCATCTGACGGTCGAGGCGAAAATCCCCGGCGCATCGCAGGAGGATTTCGACAAAGCCGCCAAGACCGCCAAGGAGAACTGCCCGATCTCGAAACTGCTGACCGCCGAGATCACGATGGACGCCAAACTCGTCTGATCGGCGCAAATAGAACCGCGGTGCAGGCCCTGGCCGCTTGCCCCCGGTCCCCCCGCTCCCCATATTGAACGCATGATCCGTGTGCTCCCCATCCTTCTGGCCATCCTCTATGCGCTGGCGATGTACCGCTTTTCCGCCTGGCGTACGGCGCGGGAGCTGGATGCGAAGTCGACCCCCTTGGTTGATCCGAAGCTCAATGAGATCAGCGCCCGCATGGCCCGCGCGCTCGACCTGCCGCGGATCAAAGTGCATCTTTACGAGATCGAGCCGGTGAACGGGCTGGCCGCACCAGATGGGCGGATTTTCATCACCCGGGGTTTCTATAACAAGTTCCGCCAAGGCGCTGTAACGGCTGAGGAATTGGCCAGCGTCATCGCCCATGAACTGGGCCATGTGGCGCTTGGCCATTCCCGCCGGCGGATGATTGATTTCTCTGGTCAGAACGCCTTGCGCACCGTGCTGGCGATGGTGCTGGGGCGGTTTATTCCCGGCATCGGCGTCTGGATCGCCAGCGGGCTGACCAGCCTGCTCGCCGCGCGGCTGTCACGCAATGACGAATATGAGGCCGACGCCTATGCCGCCGCGCTGCTTACCAAGGCGGGGATCGGCATTGGCCCGCAGATTTCGCTGTTCGAGAAGCTGGACGCGCTGAGCCAATCGGGGGGCAACCGGCCGCCGGCCTGGCTGCTGAGCCACCCCAAGACGGAAGAGCGGATCGACAAGCTGCGCCAGATGCAGCTGCGGTGGGACGGCTGAGAGCTAGGCCAACGCCTTGGCGAGACGCGGCAGACGGGCCTTCTTGAGCAGGGCGCGCATCTGCCAATCCTCCCCCGACAGCCGCCGTGCCTCTTGCAAGACCGCGTCGGCCACGGGGGTTACCCGTTCCGGCGTCGCCTGCCAGATCCCCTGCAGATAGCTGTCGGGATCGGCGCGGCTCAGCCCCTCTTCGGCAAGGATCTGGCGCGGGAAATCCTTGGCATTCAGCGTCAGGATCATATCGGCGCTGCTGGCCACGGCGACGGCCAGCACATGGATGTCATTCGCATCCGGCAGCCAGAGCCGCGCGTGCAGCCCCGGCGCCGCCGCGCGTTCGGCGCCCGGCCATTTGCCGCGCAGAAGGGCAATCTCGCCCCGCGCCTGAGCTTCGCCCGCGGGGCCAAGCTTGACCGCCGCGCGGGCCCATTCTTCCAGAATACGCGCCGACCAGATCGGCTCAAACGCGCCCGTTGCCGCCACGCCCAGCACCATCGCGCGCATGACGGTCGGATAGAGCACGCAGGTGTCGATCAATACCCGGGGGCGCGTCATCTAGAGGCGGAAGAACAGCGATTTGAGATAGCCGCTTTCCGCAAGCTGCGGCAGCTGCGGATGGTCCGGTCCGGCAAAGCCGGTGTGCAGCAAGATCGCCCGCCGCCCGGCCCGGCCAATGCCGCGCACAGAGGTGGTGCGGAAATGGCTCAGGTCCGCCGCATGGGAGCAGGAGCAAAGCCCCAGAATGCCGTTTTCCGCCACCAATTGCGCCGAGAGACGGGCCACCCGCTCATAGGCGCGCAGCCCCGCGTCCACCGCTTGGCGCGAGGGGGCAAAGGCGGGCGGGTCGCAGATCACCACGTCAAAACTCTCGCCCTCATTGCGCAGGGCGGTCAGCACCTCGAATGCATCGCCCTGGCGGGTGGCGAAACGGTCTTGCATGTTCATCGCCGCCGCCCCCGCTTCGGCCAGTTCCAGCGCGGCGGCAGAGCCGTCGACGGCCAGAGCGGAGGAGGCTCCACCGGCCAAAGCGGCCAGAGAGAAGCCGCCAACATGAGAAAAGACATCCAGCACCCGCGCGCCGTTGCGGGCAAGGTTCGCAGCAAAGGCGTGGTTGGGGCGCTGGTCATAGAACAGGCCGGTTTTCTGCCCGCCGGTAAGGTCGGCCATATAGATGGCGCCGTTCATCGGCACGGGCAGCGGGTCTTCGGGCATGTCCCCGACAAGCGTGGCGGAGGCATCATCGAGCCCTTCAAGCTTTCGGGTCCGGCCAGAGGCGTTTTTCAGCACGTTCGTCACGCCCGTCACCGATTGCAGCGCGGCCACCAGTTCGTCGAGCAGCCTATCGGCCCAGGCGGCATTGGGCTGGATCACACAGGTATCGCCGAAACGGTCGATGATGACACCCGGCAGGCCATCGGCTTCGGCGTGGACCAGACGGTAATAGGGTTGATCGTAGAGCTGGCTGCGCAGGGCCAGAGCGCGGGCGATATGGGTTTCAAACCACGCCTGATTGACCTCGGCATTGGGGTCTTGGTCGATCATCCGGGCGATGATCTTGGAGGCGGCGTTGACCGCGACCAGCCCCATCGGCCTGCGCTCGGCATCCTCCAGCAGCGCCAGCGTGCCGGGGGCCAGCCCCCGGGTGCGGCGGTCGGTCACCAGTTCATTGGCATAGACCCAAGGAAAGCCGTGGCGAATGGCGCGGACGTTTGCTTTCGGCAAAAGGCGCACCACCGGCAGGGAGGCAGGTTGCGGGGCGGGCTGTGAGGCGGAGGGCGTTTGTGGCGTTGTCATAGCATCTTTCGTACCGGGTTCGGGCGCGTTGCGAAAGGTCTTTCGCGCCGCCTGATGCGGTGTCAGTTGCGCGGACGGCTGCGCCATCCCCCCCGGCGGCGCGGGGCGGTGAGCGTGGTCTGCCCGTCGCGCAGCACCTGGGTCATCGGATGATCGGGCGCCACCGCCTCATAGCGGGTCAACAAACGCGACAGAGCCTGCGTGCTGTCATGTTCCAGCGCAAGGCTCAGCGCCCAGTCGAGGAAAATGCTGCGGCATTCCGCAGGACCGATGCCATCGATCCGGTAGGATTCGTAGATCAGGCGTTTCGGGTCGTCGGGGTCTTTCCGGGTCATTCCGCGTCCTTTGCGGGAAGCACTGGCAGCGCTTTTGTAATTATCGTCGCGGCGGCCTCATAGGCCGATTGCAGTTGCGACTCCAGCCGGGCCAGATCCTCGCAGCCCATAACGCGGCAGAGAAACTGCGCCCCCGCCTGCCCCATCGTCTCGGCGTCCAGCTTCTTCGCGGTCAAAAGCCGGGCGGCGCAGATCAGGGTAAAGGCGCTTGTGTAGGTGGCCGAGAGCGTCGCCTCCTCTGACGGGTCGATGATGCCTTCGGCGCGCGCCGCTGCGAGGCCCGCGTCGATCTCGCGCGCGCCGGTGCCGCCGATGAGCGCGCCGGCCTGGGCGAAAAGCTCGATGTCCTGCAGGCGCCCGGCCCCCGTCTTGGCATCAAGCGGCCCGGCCGGGCTGCGGGCCGCGGCGATGCGCTCGCGCATCCGGGCCACCTCGCCAAGCACCTTCGCGCGCGGGGCCGCTTGGCCGAGCACGTCCTGGCGTACCGCTTCGACATCGCGGGACAGTTCCGCCGGCCCGACGATCACCTGCGCGCGGGTCAGCGCGAGATGCTCCCAGACCCAGGCCTGTTCTTTCTGGTAGCTTTCAAAACTGGCAAGGCTGGTGGCCACCGGGCCTTGGTTGCCCGATGGCCGCAGCCGCATGTCGATGTCATAAAGCTTGCCCTGCGACATCGGCGCGGTCATCGCGGTGATCATCGCCTGCGTCAGCCGCGCGTAATAGCTGCGCGTCGCCAGCGGTTTGCGCCCCTCGGAGCTTTCCACCCCATCGGCATCATAGATCACCAGCATGTCGAGATCCGAGGTCGGCGTCAGCCGCCCTGCCCCGAGCGAGCCCATGCCAAGGATCACCGCCCCGCGCCCCGGCGGCGGCCCGTGACGGCTGGCGAATTGATCGACCACCACGGGCCAAAGCGCTTGCAAGACAGCGCGGGCCAGTTCGGCGTATTGCACAGAGGCCGTGGCCGCATCGATCAGCCCGCGCAGCAGATGCACCCCGATGCGAAAATGCCATTCGCGCGCCCAGCGGCGGGTGCCATCAAGGCGCAGCTCATAGTCGGCTTCCTGCGCGAGATGGGCATGGAGCATTTCGGTCAGCCTGTCCTGCCCCGGCCAGTCGGAAAAGAAATCGCCGCCGATCACCGCGTCAAAGACGCCGGAATTCTGCGACAGATGCACCGCCAGCGCAGGCGATGTGGCGACGATATCGACCAGCAGATCGCCCAGTTGCGGATTGGCCCGCAGCAGCGAGAAAAACTGCACCCCGGCGGGCAGACCGGCCAGAAAACCGTCAAAGGCCAAAAGCCCCTCATCGGGTTTCGCCGATTGCGCCAGACGGTCGAGCAGCAGCGGCTTTAGCCGGCCAAAGATATCCGCCCCCCGTTCGGAGCGCAGCGCGGGGTAGCTGGGCCAGCGGTCCAGCACGGAGGTGTCAAAGGCATGGTCGGTCGAGGCACTCTGCGGCTCTTCGCGGCTGGCGGCGAAAAAGCTCTCGATCAGATCATGGACCGCCTGCAACCGACGGTGCAGATCGTCCTTCAGCGCTTGGGTATCCATGTCCATCATACAGGCGAGGCGCTCGAAATCGGTCTCGCTGCGCGGCAGGGCATGGGTCTGGGCATCCTGCACCATCTGAAGCCGATGCTCCACCGTGCGATGCGCGCGGTAGTGATCGCCGAGCGTCTCCGCTGCTTCAGGCGAAATCCAGTTCTTCGCGGCCAGCACCTCAAGCCCGCTGAGCGTGCCCCGGCTGCGCAGATCAGGGTCGCGGCCCCCGGCGATAAGCTGGCGGGTCTGGGTGAAAAACTCGATCTCGCGGATGCCGCCGCGGCCCAGTTTCATATCATGCCCCGGCAGGGTGATCGGCCCGCCCAGCCCCTTGTGCTCCCGGATCGCCAGCCGCATGTCATGGGCGTCTTGAATGGCGGCGAAATCCAGATGACGGCGCCAGACAAAGGGGCGCATTGTTTGCAAGAACGCCTCCCCCGCTGCGGTATCGCCCACCGCCGGGCGGGCCTTGATATAGGCCGCGCGCTCCCATGTGCGGCCCAGACTTTCATAATAGCGCTCGGCGGCCTCCATCGCGATGCAGACGGGGGTGACCGCCGGATCGGGGCGCAGACGCAGGTCGGTGCGAAAGACATAGCCGTCGGCGGTGATGTCACTGAGCGTGCCGCTCATCGCGCGGGTGGCTTTGATAAAGGCGCTGCGCGCGGCGTGGAAATCATCCGGGGCGAAACGGGTCTCGTCAAAGAGGCAAATGAGGTCGATATCGGAGGAATAGTTCAACTCCCGCGCGCCCATCTTGCCCATGGCGAAAACCACCATGCCCGCGCAATCGGCCAGATCATCCATGCTCATGCCGGGCAGTTTGCCGCGTTTGATCTGGGCCGCCAGTCCCGCGCGCAGGGCGGCACCGCAGGCGGCATCGGCATAGTCGGTGAGCGCCCCGGTGACCTCCTCCAGCGTCCATGCGCCGCCGAGATCGGCCAGCGCTGTCATCAGGGCCATGCGGCGTTTGCCCTGCCGCAGCCCCTTGGCGAGCGCCTCCGGCGCGCATGTCGCCGCTGCTTCGCAATTGGCGCGCAGGGCGGCTTCGGGATTGGCCACGGCCTCTGCCAGCCAATCGGCTTCTTTCTCAAGCAGCGCCATCAGATAGGGCGCGGTGGAGGCGGCGGCGGAGACCAGATCGCGCAGCTCGGGCGCGAGGTCAGGGACCAGAGCGGCCGCGTCGTCCGCGCGTTCACGGTGGTAGATGCGGGGGCAGCGGGTGATCCGGGCGGCAAGCGATGGGTCTGTCATGGGGCCAGCTTTGCGGGCTGATCCACATGGCGTCAATGGGGGTTGCGGCAGGGTCTGCGCTTGGTAGGACTTTGGCCGGTGAAGGTGCCCCTGTGGCGCGACAGAAAGAGGCATAAGATGAGCAAGAGTTTGAAACGGGTCCGCGCGACGCTGGAAGCCGCCGGGGTCACCCCCGATATCCGCGAGACAGCACTGGCGCGCACAGCGCAGGATGCGGCGGAGGCGCTTGGCTGCGAGGTCAATCAGATCGCGAAATCCATTGTGCTGCGGGGGGAGGACAGCGGCGCGGCGGTCTTGTTCATCACCGCCGGGGCGCGGCAGGTCGATCTGGACCATGCGGCGGCTTTGGCCGGGGAGGCTCTGGGCAAGGCCGATGCCGCTTTGATCCGCGCCCAGACCGGGTTCGCGATCGGCGGGGTCGCACCGCTCGGCCATCTGACCCCGCCTCGCGCCTGGTTTGACCGGCAGTTGCTGTCCTTTCCGCTCGTCTGGGCCGCCGCCGGCACGCCGCATCATGTTTTCAGCCTTGCCCCGGCAGAAATGGCGCGACTTTCGCAGGCGCAACTGGCTGATTTCACTCGGCCTTCTTGACCAATGTAAAAAACATTCACATAGACCCTTGCGAAACCGGCCCGGCGTGCCGATCTATTCAATGTGAAAGACATTCACATCATTCGAAACGCCCGGGCCGGCGAGTGGCCCGCCACGACCGAAAGGCTCAACCATATGACAACTGTAACCACAGACCCGACATTTGGCGCCCGCAACAACTGGTTCGCGCGCGCCGAGACTTGGATGGACGCGCGCGGCAAAGGCGCATGGATCGCTGCCATGGTGCTCGGCTTCATCTTCTTCTGGCCTGCGGGCCTCGCCCTTTTGGCCTATATGATCTGGAGCAAACGCATGTTCTCATCTAAATCCTGCACCAAGAAATCCAGCGGCATGATGATGTCGCGCAGCACCGGCAATAAGGCGTTCGACGCCTATAAGGCCGACACCCTGCGGCGGCTCGAAGAAGAGCAGAGCAACTTTGAAGCCTTCCTTGAGCGGCTGCGCGAAGCCAAGGACAAAGCGGAGTTCGACCAGTTCATGGACGAACGTGCCACCCGCGACGACGGCGCCACAAACGCCTAATCTCCCCCCTGCCCCCCGGTCCGCCGGGGGGCGTTTTCAGGACCGAATATGACCTATAGCCACGCCCCCGCGACCCCGGACCCCGACCTGCATCCGCAGTTCTACACAGGCATCCCCTTCAAGCGGTTTCTGGCTTGGATCGTGGATGTGCTGCTGGTGTTTCTGTTCTGTGTCCTGGTCCTGCCCTTCACGGCCTTTACCGGCCTGTTTTTCTTTCCCTTCATGATGCTGGTGGTTGGCTTTGCCTACCGGGTCGCCACGCTGACCAACGGGTCGGCCACCTGGGGCATGCGGCTGATGGGGATGGAACTGCGCGACCGCCGCGACCAGCCTTTTGATTTCGCCACAGCGCTGCTGCATACGATCGGCTACTCCCTGTCGATGACGGTCGCGCCGCTGCAACTGGTCTCGGTCGTTCTGGTCTGCACCACCGCCCGCTGCCAAAGCCTGACAGATATGGTGCTGGCGAGCGCTCCGGTGAACTGCCGCCTGAACCGATAGGCGCCGGAACTTTGCTCTTGGCGTAGTGAAGGGGGGTTGGTAGCATTCGCGCGACAAATGCCCGGAATCCCATGCGACATACACTGCCTCTGACACCGCAATTCTATGTCACAGCCCCGCAGCCCTGCCCCTATCTTGAGGGGCGGATGGAGCGGAAGCTGTTTACCGCTTTGCAGGGCGAGAATGCCGCGCGGCTGAACGACAGCCTGTCGAGCCAGGGTTTCCGCCGCTCGCAGAACGTCCTCTACCGCCCGTCCTGCACCGATTGCGCCGCCTGTCTCTCGGCCCGGATCGATGTCGCGGCCTTTCGCCCCGGCAAGAGCCAGCGCCGGATTCTGAAACGCAATGCAGGGCTGGAACGCCGCGCCACCTCGCCCTGGGCCACGGAAGAGCAATACGACCTGTTCCGCGCCTATCTCGACAGCCGCCATGCGGATGGCGGCATGGCCGATATGGATGTGTTCGAATTTGCCGCGATGATCGAAGAAACCCCGATCCGCAGCCGGGTGATCGAATATACCGACCCCGAGGCGCAGAACGCGCTCGTTGGCGTCTGCCTGACAGATGTGCTCGGTGACGGGGTGAGCATGGTCTATTCCTTCTACAGCCCGGACCGCCCGCGCAACGGGTTGGGCAATTACATGATCCTCGACCATATCGAAATCGCCCGCGCCGCGGGGCTGCCCTATGTCTATCTGGGCTATTGGGTCCCCGGCAGCGCCAAGATGGGATATAAGGCCAAGTTCTCGGGGCTCGAAGTCTATATGGGCGGGACCTGGCAAAAGCTCCGCGACGCTGAACGCTTTGTGCCGGATCAGCATCCGCTCAGCACCGATCCGATTGCAGAGCAGGTGGCGAATATCAACCTGCCCGATGTGTCTACCGGCCCGCACCGTTAAAGCCTTGGTTTTGCGATGTTTTCCGCGCTTCACATGGGCCGTCGCAGGTCATGGCAGCCCCGCCCGAGCATCTAAAAACTGCCGCAAACCCTAAAATTCTTGCCGGATATGTCGCGCACCGACGCGCCCGCGCAACAAAAGTTCACTCAAGCGCCCCTCGCGCATCACTTTTTCACCCTTTCCCTGTTGACCCTCCCCCATCTGGCACCTAATCTCCCCCCACGCTGAAAGGACCCAGACATGACAGAGCTAGTCATTATTGTAGGACACATGCGCATGGGCCGGTAACGGTAAACCATAATCCTTCCCATGCGCCCCCGTCAGACCGGGGGTTTTTTTATGCCAAACGCCAATAACCTGCCTTACGGAGCACCCAAGATGAAACGCCAGATGACCGGAGCGAAAATGATCGTCCAAGCCCTGATTGATCAGGGTGTGGACACCGTCTTTGGATATCCCGGTGGCGCGGTGCTACCGATCTATGATGAGGTCTTTCAGCAGAACTCGATCAAACATGTGCTGGTGCGCCATGAGCAAGGGGCGGTCCACGCCGCCGAAGGCTATGCCCGCTCCACCGGGAAACCCGGTGTTGTGCTGGTCACCTCCGGCCCCGGGGCCACCAATGCGGTGACCGGGCTGACCGATGCGCTTTTGGATTCGATCCCGCTGGTGGTGCTGACCGGCCAGGTGCCAACCTTCATGATCGGCTCAGACGCCTTTCAGGAGGCCGACACCGTGGGCATCACCCGCCCCTGCACCAAGCATAATTGGCTGGTGAAAGAGACCGACAACCTTGGCCCGGTGCTGCACGAAGCCTTTCATGTCGCCACCCATGGTCGCCCCGGCCCGGTGTTGATCGACATCCCGAAAGACGTGCAATTCGCCACCGGCCATTACGAGTCGCCCAAACCCTCGACCTCGCGCTATCAGCCGCAGGTCAAGGGCGACATGGCCGAGATCACCGAGCTGGTCGCCGCGATGGAGACGGCGAAACGCCCGATCTTCTACACCGGCGGCGGCGTCATCAACTCCGGCCCCGCGGCCAGCCAGCTGCTGCGCGAATTGGTGGATGCGACAGGCTTTCCCATCACCTCGACCCTGATGGGCCTTGGCGCCTACCCGGCTTCGGGCGACAAATGGCTCGGCATGTTGGGGATGCACGGGCTTTATGAAGCCAATATGGCGATGCATGACTGCGATCTGATGATCAACATCGGCGCGCGGTTCGACGACCGGATCACCGGGGTGATCGACAGTTTCAGCCCGAAATCCACCAAGGCGCATATCGACATTGATCCCTCCTCGATCAACAAGGTGATCCGCATCGACATCCCGATCGTCGGCGATGTGGCCCATGTGCTCGAAGATCTGCTGAAGGTCTGGAAATCGCGCGGCCGCAAGACCAACAGCGAGGCGGTCGCCAAATGGTGGCAGCAGATCGAGGAATGGCGCGCCAAGGATTGCCTGAAGTTCAACCAGTCCGGCAAGGTGATCAAACCCCAGCACGCGCTGACGCGGCTTGAAGCGCTGACCAAAGGGCATGACCGCTATATCACCACCGAGGTCGGCCAGCATCAGATGTGGGCCGCGCAATATCTCGGCTTTGAGGAACCGAACCGCTGGATGACCTCGGGTGGCCTCGGCACCATGGGCTACGGTTTCCCCGCCTCCATCGGCGTGCAGATGGCGCATCCCGAGGCGCTGGTGATCAATGTGGCGGGCGAAGCCTCCTGGCTGATGAACATGCAGGAGATGGGGACGGCGATGCAATTCGGCCTGCCGGTGAAACAATTCATCCTCAACAACGAGCGTCTTGGCATGGTGCGCCAGTGGCAAGAGTTGCTGCACGGCGAGCGCTATTCGCAAAGCTGGTCCGAAGCCTTGCCCGATTTCGTGAAACTGGCCGAAGCCTTTGGCGCCAAAGGCATTGTCTGCTCGGACCCCGATGATCTGGACGATGCGATCATGGAGATGATCAACCACGACGGGCCGGTGATCTTTGACTGTCTGGTCGAAAAGCACGAGAACTGCTTCCCGATGATCCCCAGCGGCAAAGCGCATAATGAGATGCTCTTGCCCGGAGACCATGAGACCCAAGGCGTGATCGATTCCAAAGGATCGGTGCTGGTGTGATGCGTTTTCTTTCAGAGAAAACGGGGCGGAATTTTCTGAAAAATTCCGGCAAAGGATGAGAAGGACAACGACATGGCAGCATTGAAGATCAAGAAAGGCGCGACCTCCCATTCCGCCTATAACCTACGGCCCAATTTTTCGGATGTGATCGAAAAGCACACGCTTGCGGTTCTGGTCGAGAACGAACCGGGCGCTCTGGCGCGGGTGATCGGCCTGTTTTCCGGGCGCGGCTATAACATCGACAGTCTGACGGTGGCCGAAGTGGACCACACCGGGCATCTAAGCCGCATCACCATCGTGACCAGCGGCACGCCGCAGGTGATTGAGCAGATCAAAGCGCAGGTCGGTCGGATCGTGCCGGTGCATGAGGTGCATGACCTCACGGTCGAGGGCGCCAGCGTGGAGCGGGAACTGGCGATGTTCAAGGTCGCCGGCAAGGGCGAACAGCGTGTCGAAGCCCTGCGTCTGGCGGATATCTTCCGGGCCAATGTGGTCGACAGCACGCTGGAAAGCTTTGTCTTCGAGATCACCGGCGCGCCGGAAAAAATCGACGCTTTCGCCGAGCTTATGCGGCCGCTGGGTCTTGTGGAAGTCGCGCGCACCGGCGTGGCTGCCTTGGCGCGCGGGGTCTAACCCCCGCGCCTTCTCAGGCTTTCAAAGCTGACGAAGCAGGCCGCGCCGCCACCCGGCGCGGCGTGAATTGAATGATCTCCGCGCTGCTCGGGGCGGCATCCCGCGGTGCTGTTGCCATGCCCCTCCGATGCCGCCCCGCTTGCTGTCGCAGCGCGTCGGGAAGGGCGGCGCCCGCCTTTTCTTGCAGCAGGCGCGGATTGTCCGCGATCCGCAGCCGCCGGTGCACCGAAATATCGAATTGCACCATATCCCCTGTATCAAATAGACAGACGTTCTGACCTTTTAAGGTCGTTGTTTCGTAATATGCCAGGTCGCCTTGGTCTTCGCACCAAAAGACGGCCTTGCCAGCGTCGTTGTCGCTCCACAGAACTACACCAATCATGAGTACACCCCGCGTCCGCTTTAATCCCTTTACTTTGCAGCAATAATTCTCCGAGCGACACGCGCTATCGCGTACCGGCCGCTTGCAATTTGTGTCGATATCTCTAGGATCAGACACAAATCCGGTCGCCATCTGACGCAGGTTAGCGTCAGTGCAATAAAGGTTCTTGGTTTTCGCGCCGGACCGGCCCAAACTCCCGGTCAAGTTGAACGAGGCCACCATGACTCCCCCTATGCGATCTCCAGCAGAACTCCGCAGCATGTTTGGTGCCAATCTGCGCAAGCTTGCCGAAGACTATGTCTCTATTTCTGACCTATCGCGGCAATTGGGGATCAACCGCACGCAGTTTAACCGCTATCTCGCTGGCGAAAGCTTCCCCCGCCCGGATGTCCTGGCGCGTATCTGTCATTTCTTCGGCGTCGACGCGCGGGTTCTGCTTGAACCTGTGAGCCAGATCAGCGGCGGTCCGGACCCGATCAACAACAGTTTCCTGCGCGACTTCCTCGGCACCGGGGTGCGCAATGTGCCCGAAGCGGATTTCCCGAGCGGGTTCTACCGTTTTGCGCGCCATTCCTTTCTGGAGCGGGAGAAATTCGTGACCGGTGTCGTTCACATCCAGCGCCAGGGCGAGAATACGTTCCTGCGGGGGTTCGAGCACGCCAAATCCCTGCGGCTTCAGGGGCTGCCCACCGGCCCGCGCGCGCGGGAGTATCGCGGGATCGTGTCGCGGCAGGAAAACGGTGTGACGATGGTGGTCACACGGCGCAATGCGCTGACCGGCTCGTTCAACTACCTGACCCGCGTGGCCTCTTTCCAGAACAATTTCTGGGTTGGCTATGTCACCCGCACGGCGCCCGAAAGCAGCGCGGGCATCCGGGTCACCCGGCTGACTTATGAGCATCTGGGCCATGAGCTTGCCGTGGTCCTGCCCGCGGCGCGGGAGGCAGGCTTTGCCGATAGGGACAGTCTTGCGCCCTATCATCGGCAATTGCTGCAACCCGACGCCCCTTTTGTCTGATCCGCGTCAGAGCTTGGGCGGAAAAGCCTGCGGCAGCCCCGTCGCGCGGTGCCAGTCTTCGGCCAGTTGCAAAAGCCGCGCATCACTGCCGCGTTTGCCGATCAGTTGCAGCCCAAGCGGCAGGCCGCGCGCATCAAAGCCTGCGGGGATATTCACCACCGGCAGGCCGATCAAACTGGCCGGCACCACCACTTGCATCCAGCGGTGATAGCTGTCCATCGCGCTGCCATTGATCTCGGTCGGGTGAACCGCGCCCACGTCAAAAGGCCAGACCTGTGCGGAGGGCAGCACCAGAACATCGACGGTCTCAAATGCCTGCATCGCCGCGCGGAACCAGTTTGAGCGGATGCTGCTGGCGCGCTGGATATCAGTGGCAGAGAAGCCCTGCCCCCGCGCCACCTCCCATTGTGCCGCAGGTTTCAAATGTTCACGCCGCGCCGGATCGTCATAGATCGCGCCCAGCGACGCGGCGACGGCAAAGGAGCGCAGGGTGGTCCAGCTCTCCCACATCGCATCCGCGTCGAAAGGCGGCGCCATGGGCGCGACCGCATGGCCCAGCTCCGCCATCTGCTGCAACGCCGCTTCGCTCAGCTCAATGATCCCCGGCGCACAGGGAAAGGCGCCGTCCCAATCGCCGAGCCAGCCGATCCTCTGTTTCGGCAGGTCTCCGGTGAGGCCAGTGGCACAATCCGCCCACTCGGCGCTCAGCGGCAAACGCGGATCGGCGCCGCGCTTCACGTCACGGAGCGCGGCCAGATCGCGCGGGCTGCGCGCCATCGGCCCCAAAGTCGAGAGTTGATGCAAGAACAGATCCCCCGCCGGATCCCCCGGCACCGTTCCCCAGGTGGGCCGCATGCCGTAGACATTGTTCCACCCGGCCGGATTGCGCAGCGAGCCCATCATGTCGGAGCCATCGGCCAGACAAAGCATCCGCGCCGCCAGCGCCGCCGCCGCTCCGCCGGAGGACCCGCCCGCCGAACGGTCAAGATCATAGGGGTTATGGGTCGCCCCATGCACCGGGTTGAACGTATGGCTGCCGAGCCCGAACTCCGGGGTATTGGTCTTGCCGATAATCAGCGCCCCCGCCGCCCGCAGACGCGCCACCGCAATGTCATCCTGCTGCGCAATCCGCCCGGCAAAAAGCGGCGAGCCCTGCGAGGTCGGCAACCCTTTGGCGTGGGCCAAATCCTTGATCGCCATCGGGATACCATGCAGCCAGCCCTGCCGCGGCGCCGCATCTGCCGCCCGCGCTTCGGCCAGCAAATCATCGGCGTCCCGCAGCGAGACCACCGCATTGACCGCGCCATTGACCGCCTCAATCCGCGCCAATGTCGCCTGCATCACCTCGACAGCCGAAAGCCGCCCCGCCGCCAATGCGCCGGACAGTTCAACCGCGTCCCATTCCAGAAATTCCACAATGCCCCCCTCTTCTTGGCCAGAAATACTTCGGGGGGTCCGGGGGGCTGACCCCCGGATCATCGTCAACCGCGACCGACGGTCTGACGTCAATCGCCCTGCGCTTCGGCCCGGCTCTTGCCCGATACCGCCAAGGCCAGCGTGGCCCCCATCAAACCGTCCAGATCCCCGTCGAGCACGCCTTTGGTGTCCGAGGTCTCGTAATTCGTGCGCAGGTCTTTCACCATCTGGTAGGGCTGCAAGACATAGGACCGGATCTGATTGCCCCAGCCCGCATCGCCCGCGTTTTCATGCGCTTCGTTGACCAGCGCGGAGCGTTTGTCCAACTCCATCTGATACAGCCGCGATTTCAGGGCTTTCATCGCAATGTCCCGGTTCTGGTGCTGCGACTTTTCCGAAGAGGTCACGACGATCCCGGTGGGGTGGTGGGTGATCCGCACCGCCGAGTCGGTGGTGTTCACGTGCTGACCGCCCGCGCCCGAGGAGCGGTAGGTGTCGACGCGAATGTCGGCGGGGTTCACTTCGATCTCGATATTGTCATCCACCACCGGATAGACCTTCACGGAGGTGAAGGACGTGTGCCGTTTGGCGGCGGAATCAAAGGGCGAAATCCGCACCAGGCGATGCACGCCGCTCTCGGACTTCAGCCAGCCATAGGCGTTATGTCCGGCGATCTTATAGGTGGCGGATTTGATCCCCGCCTCTTCGCCCGGGCTCTCGGCCTGAAGCTCGACCTTATAGCCCTTCTTCTCGGCCCAGCGGACATACATCCGCGCCAGCATGCTGGCCCAGTCGCAGCTTTCGGTGCCGCCTGCGCCGGAGTTGATCTCAAGGAAGGTGTCGTTGCTGTCCGCCTCGCCGTTCAAGAGGGCTTCGAGCTCTTTCTGCGCCGCCTTCTCGGCCAGCGCCTTCAGCGCGGCCTCGGCGTCAGAGATGACCTCTTCGTCCTCTTCCATCTCGCCCAATTCGATCAGTTCGAGATTGTCGGCCAGTTCCTGTTTGATGCTCTCATAGGTCTCCATGGCATCGACCAGCGACTGCCGCTCGCGCATCAGCTTCTGCGCGGCCTCGGGGTTGTCCCAGAGGTTCGGGTCCTCGACACGGGCGTTGAACTCTTCCAGCCGGTAGGGCGCGGTCTCCACATCTAATCGCTGAGCCAGCAATTCCAGCGATTTGCTGATCTGGTCTGCGGTATTCTGTGCTTCTGCGCGCATCTGTGCCTGCCTTTGATAAGTATAGCGGCCCCGAAAACCGGGGCCGCATGAGAGATAGACCAGCGCGCCAGTGGCGACAAGTGGGGCGGCGGAAGGAACCGCCTGCTGGTGTTAGTACAGACCGCCCGAGCTCAGCGTGCCGAAGCTCGCCTTTGGCCCCACGGTGGCTTTCTTGCCGGTCGAGGTTGTGACCTGACGGCCGGAACTGGCGTTCGAGCCGCCAAGCTCTTCGACCAGCGGCAAGTCGGCTCCCATGGCAAAGCCGCCATCAAAGGAGATCCCAAAAAGCGGCTCTTCGCCATCGCGGAAACATTCGGACACCACATTGCCGCCCGTTGCGCTGTCGCTCAGCCGCGCGCCGGAATAGCGGTCGATCTTGATAAAGCGGCATTGTTCGGGAACCTTGAATTCACCGCCGCCGTATTTCTGGATCGCCTCCGACATGAAGCTCTGGAACACCGGCGCACAAAGCCGCCCGCCGCCGGCCCCCCGGCCCATCGGGCGCGGCGTGTCATAACCGATGTAGCAGCCCGCCACGACATTCGATGAAAAGCCCACGAACCAGGCGTCTTTCTCATCGTTGGTGGTGCCGGTCTTGCCTGCGATCGGCACCGGCAGGTCAATCGCCCGGCGCGCCGTGCCACGTTCCACAACGCCGCGCATCATGGAGGTCAGCTGATAGGCGGTGACCGGGTCCATCACGCGGTCCCGGTTCGAAATGACCTTGGGCGCCTGGCCCGGCGCGAGGTTGATCTGTTCGCAATCGTAGCATTTGCGCTCATCATGCTGATAGACCGTGCGGCCATAGCGGTCCTGCACCCGGTCGACCAAGGTCGGCTGCACCCGCTCACCGCCATTGGCGAACATCGCATAGGCCGAAACCATCTGATACAGCGTGGTTTCCTGACTGCCGAGCGCATTGGACAGCAAGGGCGCCAGATCGTCGTAGACGCCGAAACGCTCGGCATAGCTGCCGACCACATCCATGCCGACTTCCTGCGCCAGACGAATGGTCATCAGGTTGCGCGACTGTTCGATCCCGGTGCGCAGGGGCGTCGGGCCATAGAACTTATGCGAGGCGTTCTGCGGCCGCCAGACGCCCTGCGGGGTGTTGATCTCGATCGGCGCGTCGACCACGATGGTAGCCGGGCTATAGCCGCTATCGAGCGCCGAGGCATAGACGAAGGGCTTAAAGCTCGACCCCGGCTGGCGTTTGGCCTGTGTTGCCCGGTTGAACACGCTGGCCTGGTAAGAGAACCCGCCCTGCATTGCGATCACGCGGCCCGTATGCACGTCCATCGCAACAAAGCCGCCCTGCACTTCCGGCACCTGCCGCAGGGTCCAGCGGATGAAAGAGCCGTCGCTGTCGGAGGTCATGCGGCGCACCAGCACCACCTCGCCCACATCGAGCAGATCACCGGCGACCTTGGCCTTGGGGCCAAGCTTGCCGTCATCCAGCCGTTTGCGCGCCCATTGCACGTCCTTGGCCGGAATCCAGTGCCCGTCTTCGTCATTCTCGACACCTTCGATGCCGATCCGCGCGTCACTGCTGCCGACTTCGAGCACCACCGCCGGATACCACTGGTTTTCCTGATCAATGTCCCGCGGCACCCGCAAATCGGCAAGGGCCGCGCGCCATTGCTCTTCCGTGGCAAGCTCGGCCTCGGGGATTTCAAACCGGGTGCCGCGCCAGATGCCGCGCCCGCGGTCATATTGCTCCAACTGGCGGCGCAGCGCATTGGCGGCGATGGGCTGCATCTCATTGTCGATGGTGGCGCGCACCGTCAGACCACCGGTAAAAAACTCCCCCTCGCCGAAATCTTCGCTGAGCTGGCGGCGGATTTCATCGGTGAAATAGTCGCGTGGCGGCAGTTCGGCCTTGAAGCTCTCGAAATCGCCGTTCTGGACCGAGCGCAGTGGCAAGGCCACCTCATGGTCATAGACCGCTTCCGAGATATAGCCGTTTTCCTTCATCTCGCGCAGGACGAAGTTGCGGCGCGACAGCAGCCGTTCCTTGCGGCGCACCGGGTGATAATCCGAGGGCGCTTTCGGCAAGGAGGCGAGGAAGGCCGCCTCATGCGGGGCCAGCTCGCTGAGGGTCTTGTTGAAATAGGTCTGGCTGGCCGCGGCCACCCCATAGGAGTTCTGGCCGAGGAAGATCTCGTTGAGATAAAGCTCAAGGATTTTCTCTTTGCTCAGCGTTTCCTCAAGCCGCGAGGCGAGGATGATTTCCTTGATCTTACGCTCCGCCCGGCGGTCGCCCGACAAGAGGAAGTTCTTCATCACCTGCTGGGTAATGGTCGAGGCGCCGCGCACATCGCGCCCGCGCGATTTCACCGCATCCACCGCCGCCGCCCCGATGCCGCGCAGGTCATAGCCCTCATGGGTGTAGAAGTTCTTGTCCTCGGCCGAGATGAACGCCTGTTTCACCAGATCGGGGATCGTCTCCGCCGGGGTGAAAAGCCGCCGTTCCTTGGCAAATTCGTCGATCAACCGCCCCTGACCCGAATAAATCCGGCTGATCGTCGGCGGCGTATATTGCGCCAGGGATTCATGGCTGGGCAGGTCGCGGCCATACATCCAGAACACCGCACCGATGGTCAAAGCCACCATGCCGACGCTCAGGGTGATGGTGGTAAAGATACCGCCGAAAAAGGACAGGATAAAACGAAACACGCGCGCGGACCACCATTGGCTAGGGAATGCCTTCAGCCTATACAGGATGCGCTGCGCGGGGTCAAAACACATGGCCGCCAGCGGGGGGCGAATTACCGCCCATGGCCGGGCGCTGAAGCCCGCTGAATCTTACTGACGGATCAGGGGTTTGAGCGCCGCATCCCGGTCCCGCCAAGTGACAACCGCATCGGCCATGGCCGCCACCATGGCCGCGCGCCAGACCGGATCACGCAGATTGGTCAGGTCGCGCTTGGAACTGAGAAAGCCGACCTCGACCAGCACCGAGGGGATGTCGGCGGATTTCAGCACCGAAAATCCGGCGCGGCGCAAGGGACGGTTGTTCATCGGCCCACCCGCCTGCGCCATCCCCTCGACCAGGATCTGCGCCAAAGCGTCCGAGCGCGGCTCAGTCTCCTGCCGCGCAAGATCAAGCAGGATGCCCGCCACCTGATCATCCGAGCCGGTCAGATCCGCCCCGGCGATGATATCCGACCGATCATGCCGCGCCGCGAGATGTTCGGTGGCCGCATCACTGGCGTCATCGGACAGCGTATAGACCGTCGCCCCGCTCGCCCCGCCCTGGGACAGGCTGTCGGCATGCAGCGAGATGAAAAGATCGGCCTCGGCCTGATGCGCGATGGCGACGCGGTGCTCAAGGGCGACGAAAATGTCGTCATCGCGGGTCAGCAACACCTCGACCCCCTTGCGGCGCAGCGCATCGCGCAGGTCGCGGGCGAAGTTCAGCATCAGGTCTTTCTCGTCCAGGCCCGACCGCTGCGCCCCCGGGTCAATGCCGCCGTGACCGGGGTCCAGCACGACGGTGAAGCTGTCTTTGTCGATGCTGGGTAGTTTCGGCGGCGCGGTGAGCGCTGCGGTCCAATCCGGGTCCACCGGGGCGCCGGCGGCCTCGGAAAAGGCGGCAGCGTCCACTTCTTTCAGGGTCACCTCCAGCCGCGCGGTGCCGCTGACCGGGTCAATCGGCATGCCAATCTCATCCGGCACCATCGGCTCGGCCAGATCGGCCACCAGCCGCGACCAGCCGGGCTGGAAGGCACCAAAGCGCAGGGCGGCGATCCGCCCCGGTTCGGCCAGCAGATCACCGGCCTCCACATTGCTCCAATCGGCTTCGCGGAAATCGACGATCAGCCGCGCGGGATCGTCGAGCAGAAAGACGCGGAAGGGCACCCCTTGGCTCAGCGCCACGGTGAGATCGGTCTTGCCAAACCAGCCGTCCTTGACCGTGCTGGCCGCCGGATCGACCCGCGCCAGCGCGGTCATTTCCTGCGCCATCGCCGCTGGCCCCGCGCAGGCCAGCGCCACTGCCAGTACCTTTAGAACTGCCCGCATTCCACGTTACCCTGCCCTGCTCATTTGCGCCCTTCTAGCATCTGCCACACCGGCAAACCAGCGCTCAGCGGGCCGCCATGAAGGCTTTGAGCCGGGCCACACCTTCTTCCATATCCGCCGTGCTGCGCGCATAGGAAAAACGCAGGGTCTTATGGCCGCGCAGCGGGTCGAAATCGAGCCCCGGTGTCACCGCGACCCCGGCTTTTTCCAGAATTTCCGCCGCAAAGGCGCGGCTGTCATCGGTAAAGCGCGAGACATCGGCATAGACGTAGAAAGCCCCATCGGGCGGCGCGATGTCGGTGAAACCGGCCTCTTTCAGCCCCGCGATCACCAAATCGCGGTTGCGACGGTAGACGGCGAGATTGGCTTGCAATTCGTCATCGCAATCCATCGCGGCCAGCGCCGCGATCTGGCTGGCATGGGGCGCGCAGATGAACATGTTCTGCGTGATCCGCTCGACCACGCGGACCTGATCTTCGGGCACCACCATCCAACCGATGCGCCAGCCGGTCATGGAGAAATATTTGGAGAAGGAGTTGATCACATAGCAATCATCGGTCACCTCAAGCGCGGTCACGGCCTTTTTGTCGTATTCGATGCCATGGTAAATCTCGTCCGAGATGAAGGACATATCATTGGCCGCGCAGGCTTCGGTAATGGCGCTGAGCGCCGGGCGGTCGAGCATCGTGCCAGAGGGGTTGGCCGGAGAGGCGACCAGCAGGCCGCGCAGGTCTTCATCCGCGAAATCCGCCGCAACCGGCTGGTAGCGGTTTTCAGGGGCCGCGGGCAGATCGACCGGCTGCATTCCCAAAGCGCGCAGGATCTGGCGGTAGCTCGGATAGCCCGGCGCGCCGATGCCGACACGGTCGCCGGTGTCGAAAAGCGCGGTGAAGGCGAGCAAGAACCCGCCCGAGGAACCCGGGGTGATCACCACCCGCGCCGGGTCCAGATCGACGTTGTACCATTCGCCATACATCTGCGCGATCCGCGCCCGCAAAGCAGGCAGCCCAAGCGCCACGGTATAGCCCAAAGGCCCGTCCTGCATGGCTTTCGTCAACGCCTCCGCCGCGCCTTTGGGCGCCCCGGTGCCCGGCTGGCCCACTTCCATATGGATGATATGATGGCCTGCGGCCTCGGCGGCGGTGGCGGCCTGCATCACATCCATCACGATAAAGGGATCAACGGCAGATCGGGTTGAATTGCGCATGGGCTTGCTCCTACTCTTGGCATGTGCTTTCAACCCGCCTGATGCCGGGCGTCAACCCTTGGCCCCCATTTCGCAGTTCTCACCGAAAGGTTCGTCCATGTTTGCCCGCCTGATCGCCCCCGCCTTTGTAAGCGCATTGGCCCTCGCCGCCCCTGTTCACGCGATGGACCTGACGGAATTGACCGATGCAGAGCGCGCCCAGTTCCGCGCCGAGGTCCGCGCCTATCTGATGGAGAACCCCGAAGTGATCCTGCAGGCGGTTGAGCAGATGCAGACCCAGCAGGCCGAAGCGCAGATGCAGGCGGATTTTGACCTTGTCGCCGCCCATGCGGATGAGATTTTCAACGACGGCTATTCCTGGGTCGGCGGCAACCCTGAGGGGGACATCACGCTGGTCGAGTTCCTTGACTACCGCTGCGGCTATTGCAAACGCGCCCATGACGAAGTGGCCAAGCTGTTGGAAACCGACGGTAATATCAAACTGATCGTCAAAGAATTCCCGATCCTGGGCGAGCAGTCCATGCTGGCCTCGCGCTTTGCCGTGGCCACGAAACAGGTGGCGGGCGATGATGCGTATAAACAGCTGAACGATGCGCTGATGGCCTTTAACGGTGACGTCACCCTGCCCGCCCTGCGCCGCTTGGCCGAAAGCTTTGACCTCGACGCCGAGGCGATTGAGGCTGAGATGGGCAGCGACGCGGTCACCCAAGAAATCGCCCAGACCCGCGCCTTGGCGCAGAAGCTTCAGATCACCGGCACGCCGACCTTTGTGATGCAGGACGAGATGCTGCGCGGCTACCTGCCCTATGATCAGATGATGGCGCTTGTGAAAGAGAAGCGCGGCTGATCATGCGGGCCATTGGCGTCGCATCGGCGCTTTTGCTGGTCCTCCCCGCAGGGGCCAGCGACCTGACCGAGATGCCCCCCGCGCAACGCGCTGCATTCGAGACAGAGCTGCGCGCGGCCATTCTGGCCAATGGGGATGTCATCGCCGAAGCCCTCGCCGGGCCGCAGCCGGCGGCGTCGGAAATGCGGCAGTATATCGAAGACGATCTGACCTTGCTTGAAGCCCTGGCGCCGGAGGTCCTGGCCGGCCATGATCTGGCGCTTTTCACCTCTGACGACTGCGCGGAATGTGCAGAGGCAGAGCGGGAATTATCTGAACTGTCAGAGACTTACGGGCTGACCTTCATTCAACATGATATCGCCACGCCGCAGGCGGCGGCTTGGGCTGCGCGGCTGGGGCTGGAGGCGGCGCCGTTCTATCTGCTGCCAAAGATGATCCTCCGCGGCCATATGCCAGCGGTGGTCTTGCAGAAATATCTGGCCGCGCCTTAAAGCAGTGCCTTAAGACAGCCGGATAACCCCTTATTCTGCCGCTGTTTTCGCCTGTTCCGCTTCCAGTTGCGCGGCGCGTTCCTCCACCTGCTCAACGATGTGATCGATCATGCCTTCGTTGCCCAGCTTATGGCTTTGCTTGCCCGCGAGATAGACCATCCCCGAACCCGCACCGCCGCCGGTGAAGCCCACGTCCGTCATCAGCGCCTCGCCGGGGCCGTTGACCACACAGCCGATGATGCTCAGGCTCATCGGCGTCTTGATATGTTCCAACCGCTTTTCCAGCGTCTCGACGGTTTTGATCACGTCAAACCCTTGCCGGGCGCAGGACGGGCAGGAGATGATGTTCACGCCCCGGTGCCGCAGCCCGAGGGATTTGAGGATCTCATAGCCGACTTTGACCTCTTCCACCGGATCGGCAGAGAGCGACACGCGCACCGTATCGCCAATCCCGCTCCAGAGCAGATTGCCCAGACCGATGGCCGATTTGATGGTGCCGGACATCAGCCCCCCGGCCTCGGTAATGCCGAGGTGAATGGGCGCGTCGGTGGCATCTGCAAGCTGTTGATAGGCGGCAGCGGCCATGAAGACGTCAGAGGCTTTGCAGCTGATCTTGAACTCGTGGAAATCGTTGTCTTGAAGGATCTTGATGTGATCGAGCCCGCTTTCGACCATGGCGGCGGGGCATGGCTCGCCGTATTTCTCCAGCAGATGCCGCTCCAGCGAGCCGGCGTTCACCCCGATGCGGATCGAGCAATTGTGGTCTCGTGCGGCCCTGATGACCTCGCGCACGCGTTTTTCATCGCCGATATTGCCGGGGTTGATCCGCAGACAGGCCGCCCCTGCCTCGGCAGCTTCGATCCCGCGTTTGTAGTGGAAATGAATGTCTGCAACGATGGGAACACTGACCTCCGGCACGATCTCACGCAGGGCTTTGGAGGACGCCTCATCCGGGACGGAGACGCGGACGATATCGGCGCCCGCATCGGCGGCGGCCTGCACCTGCGCGATGGTCGCGGCCACATCGGTGGTCAGCGTGTTGGTCATGGTCTGCACGGTGATCGGCGCATCGCCCCCCACCGGCACATTGCCCACCATGATCTGGCGCGATTTGCGACGGGGAATTTCGCGCCAAGGACGGATGGAATGAAGCGACATAAAGACACCTTTCGCGGATCGAGGCCAGTGGCCCCTACCTAGTGGGGCCGGATCGCATGTGCAATGGGAGGGGGCGAGATGGGCGCGACCAGAGCATCAGGCCGGCCCGCGGTCATCAACTCTTGCAGGGCATGGCGGCCAGCGCCGAGGGTTCAATCGCGCCTTCGAGATCGGCAAACATGCGGCTGAGCGATTGTTCTGCCGCCGGGTCGACGGGCTGGTACAATTCGGCCAAAGCCTGCTGGTTCAGCGGGACATTCGACGTCACGGCGCCGCGCGGGCCGACCGGGCCAAAGCAGCCATCCGCCATGGCAAAGTAAAGCGCCCCGGATTCGCCCGTGCGCAGCGTCGGCGGCTCTTCGGTGACCGGCACGTCATAGGTGTCGCCCTTGTTCATCACGCCCTCGAAGATCACCGTGCCATCTGCGGCGCGGACCCGCACCCAGGACGGATAGGCGGCAACCATACGCACGCTTTGCGCAGCGGCTTCGACAACCTGCGGCCGCGGCAATGCGGTCTCGGCATTCGCCAGCATCACGGCCTCATCAATGGCATCCGTAATGCTGCTGTTTTCGGCCACCACGGTCTCAGGCTCTGCCGTCTCCGGGCGGTCGGGGGTTGGGAAATTGCTGACCGACCGGGGGTCGATCGAGGCAATCGGCGCGTCGCGGGCGACGAGCACCGGCACATCCAGCGCCTGCGGACGGTAGAGCCGCGCCAGCGCATCGGCGCGCGGGCTCTTGGTGCTGCGCGGGGCGTCGGTATTGGCATCGGCGTCGGGCGCAGGGGCCAGCGCCCCATCGAGCGGGTCGAGATCAGACAGCACCACAGGGGTCTGATCCACCGGGGTGACCTGCACGCGTTGCACTTCTTTCAGCACCGTCCAGCCGCCAAAACCAATGGCCGAGATCAGCGCGATCAGCACCAGAGAGGAACCCACAGCTCCCGGTTCGATCCGGCTGAGCAAACCATCGCCCACCGGCACGAAAGGCGTGTTCGGGCGGGCGAAAAGGTCATCCTCTTTCGGGGACCTGCGGCGTTCTTCGAAATTGGGTTTCTTGACCACGGAGGCTTCGGCGGACATGCCATGGGCCACCGCAAAGCCGGATTCCTTGCAAAAGGCGGTGAACGCCTGATCCGGGTCCATGTTCAGATAGCGCGCATAAGACCGCACATAGCCCGCGATAAAGCCGGGCGTGTCAAAGGCATCGGGATCGCAGTTTTCAATCGCGGCGATATAGGAGGCTTTGATCCGAAGCTCGCGCTGCACGTCCAGCAGGGATTTGCCGAGGGTGGCACGCTCCCCACGCATGACATCCCCCAGCCGCAATTCGAATGCATCAAACCCTTTGGGTTCGACAGTTTCATCCTCAGCGGTTCTGGAGGCCCAACGCCCGATCATCAATATGCCCTGTCCCTAGTATGCCTGTAGCCTTCATCCGAAAGCGCCCCAACGATTCGGATTTAGCTTTTTCTTTCGTCAAGGCTAGCACAAGACAACGTAAAATACGAAGAAGGCTCTTTTTTTATCCCGCCGCTTCGGCACGATTCAGCGCACAATGGGACCAGAGCAGGTCCATCCCCCGCACCAGCGCATCCATCTCTTTCGGGCCATGCACCGGGGAGGGGGTGAAGCGCAGACGCTCGGTGCCGCGCGGCACGGTGGGGAAGTTGATTGGCTGGACATAGATGCCATGTTCTTCCAGCAGCATGTCCGACAGCAGCTTGGTATGGACCGGGTTGCCGACCATGACCGGCACGATATGGCTGCCATGGTCGATGATCGGCAGGCCGAGCCCTTTCAGCCGCAATTTCAGCGCCTTGGCCTGTTGCTGGTGCTTTTCGCGCAGCTCGGGCGCGCGCTTGAGATAGGCGACAGAGGCCGCCGCCCCCGCCGCCACGGCAGGCGGCAGCGAGGTGGTAAAGATAAAGCCCGGCGCATAGGAGCGGATCGCATCGCACATCTTGGCCGAGGCCGCGATATAGCCGCCCATGACGCCGTAAGCCTTGGCCAGCGTGCCGTTAATGATATCGAGCCGGTGCATCAGCCGGTCGCGTTCCGCCACCCCTGCCCCGCGCGGGCCATACATGCCCACGGCATGGACTTCGTCGATATAGGTGAGCGCGCCGAATTCATCCGCGAGGTCGCAAATCTCTTCAATCGGGCCGAAATCGCCATCCATGGAATAGATCGATTCGAAGGCAATGAGCTTGGGCGCGGCGGGATCATCCGCCTCCATCAGCTCGCGCAGATGGGCCACGTCATTGTGGCGGAAGATGCGTTTCGCCCCGCCATTGCGGCGCACGCCTTCGATCATGCTGGCATGGTTCAGCGCGTCGGAATAGATGATCAGCCCGGGGAAAAGCTTGGGCAGGGTCGAGAGCGTGGCGTCATTGGCGATATAGGCCGAGGTGAACAGCAGCGCCGCTTCCTTGCCATGCAGATCGGCCAGTTCCGCCTCAAGCCGCTTGTGATAGATCGTCGTGCCGGAGATATTGCGCGTGCCGCCAGAGCCTGCGCCAGTGGCGCGCAGCGCCTCTTCCATCGCCGCGATCACCACGGGGTTCTGCCCCATGCCAAGATAGTCATTGCCACACCAGACGGTGATGTCGCGCTGGCTGCCGTCGGGTTTGGTCCAGACCGCATGGGGGAATTGGCCGTTGCGGCGCTCGATGTCGATGAAGGTTCGGTAGCGGCCTTCGTCATGCAGCCGCGCAATCGCCGCGTCGAGCTTTTCCGAATAATCCATTGCGCATCTCCATCTGACCGGTAAGCAAGCGGCAGGGCCGGACACCCATATTCACTTTTTAGAATGGTTACAGTTTCACGCCCCGGTCATCAATCTCTTATCGCCGGGGATCACGGGGCGAACTGTCGCAGGGGACCGAGCAGGAAAACTCCGAGGCCGGCGTGACGTCCAGCGATTGCTTGTATGTTGCGCATCTTTCCTGTCTTGGGGCGGCGCAACCACAAAGGACATTGCCTTGCGCGCCGATCCGCCCCCCAAACAGGCCCAACGCCTGCGCACGCTTTATGATTACGACATCCTGGACACGCCGCGCGAGGCCGACTTTGATGAGATCGTGGCCCTTGCCGCGCAGATCTGTGATGCGCCCATTTCGGTGATCAACCTGATCGACAAGGACCGTCAGTGGTTCAAGGCCGAGGTAGGGCTTGGCGCGCGCGAGACCCCATTGGAAACCTCGCTCTGCTCCCATGCCATTCTGGATGCGCCCTTTGTCGAGATCCCCGATACGCTCAATGATCCGCGCATGGCCGACAATCCGCTCTGCGCCGGAGAGGACGGGCTGCGGTTCTATGCCGGCGCCCTGCTGGTCGCGCCGAATGGGCTGCCGCTCGGCACGCTCTGTATTCTCGACAAGGAACCGCGCCGCCTGAGCGCTGAGCAACGCAACGCGGTGGCGGTTCTGTCCCGGCAGGTGATGAAACAGCTCGATCTGCGTCTTGCCCTGCGCCGCCAGTCTGTCTTGATGAGCGAAGCGGACCACCGGGTGAAGAACTCCCTGCAAACGCTCAGCGCGATGATCCGTATGCATGCGCGTGGGCTCACGGATGACAGCAGCCGCGACGCGCTGGACGCGATCCAGCGCCGGGTGCAGGCCGTGGCCTCTCTGCACGGTCAATTGCAGCACAATACGGGCCGCGATGAGGTGGAGGCCGGTGCCTTTCTTGGGCAGGTGGTCGATCTGCTGCAAGAGACCGCCCCTGCGCATATCGAAATCGGCTGCCGCAGCGACGCCATTGCGCTGAAGGCGGGCGCGGCCTCTGCCATGGGGTTGATCGTGAGCGAATTTGTCGCGAATGCGATCAAACACGGTTTTCCGGGCGAGGCAGCGGGGGAGATTGCGATTGATCTCTCGCTGGTCGATGGTTGCTATCGCCTCATCTGCCAGGACAACGGGATCGGCTCTGCCAGCGGCGGTCTCTCCCGCCCCGGTGGCTTGGGGCAGACGCTCTTGTCCGCCGCCGCAGCACAGCTGGACGGCACGCTCGATACGGCTCTGACGCCCGAGGGCAGCCGCCTGACGCTTACTTTCTGAGCGCGCCTCGGCCCTACTGGACATGCCCCATGGGCCTGTTACCTTCGCGCAAAATCACAGCGCAAGGAAGCCAAGCCATGTCCCTCGATGATGTTCTCGCCCGGATCGACGATGATCTGCCCGCCGCCACGGACCGTCTGCTGGACCTGCTGCGCATCCCGTCGATCTCGACCGATCCGGCCTATAAGGCAGACTGCGACCGCGCGGCGGATTGGCTGGTGGCTGACCTCAAATCCATGGGGGTTGAGGCCGAAAAACGCAGCACCCCCGGCCATCCGATGGTCGTGGGCCATGTCGGCGAAGGCAAGCCGCATCTGCTGTTCTACGGCCATTATGACGTGCAGCCCGTCGATCCGCTGGAGCTTTGGGACCGGGACCCTTTTGACCCCGCCATTGAGGACACCGACAAGGGCCGGGTGATCCGGGGCCGGGGTGCGGCGGATGACAAGGGCCAGTTGATGACCATCATCGAAGCCCTGCGCGCCTGGAAAGAGGTGAAGGGCGATTGGCCCTGCCGCATCACCTTCTTCCTTGAGGGCGAAGAGGAAAGCGGCTCGCCCTCGCTGATCCCCTTTATGAAGGAGAACGCCGAAGAGCTGAAAGCCGATGTGGCGATGATCTGCGACACCGGGCTTTTTGAATCCAAGACCCCCGCCATCGTCACCATGCTGCGCGGGCTTCTGGGCGAAGAGCTGACCATCACGGCGGCGGACAAGGACCTGCATTCCGGCATGTTCGGCGGCATCGCGATGAACCCGATCCGGGTGCTGAGCAAAGTCGTCGCCTCATTGCATGACGACAAGGGCCGCATCACCGTGCCCGGCTTCTATGACGGTGTGCCGGAGCTTTCCGAAGAGCTGGAGGCCCAGTGGCAGGGGCTGGCCTTTGACCACGCGAGCTTCCTTGGCGATGTGGGGCTGAGCCAACCCGCAGGCGAGCAGGACCGCACCCCGCTTGAGATGATCTGGTCGCGCCCCACCTGCGATGTGAACGGCATCTGGGGCGGCTACACCGGCGATGGGTTCAAGACCGTCCTGCCAAGCCAGGCCCATGCCAAGATCAGCTTCCGCCTTGTCGGCACCCAAGACCCCGCCGCCATCCGCGACAGCTTTCGCAGCATGGTGCGCGAGATGATGCCCGAGGATTGCACCGTCGACTTCAAAGACCACAGCGCCGGCCCGGCCTCGGGGGTGGAGACCGACAACCCGATGTTCGAACCGGCGCGTCAGGCGCTCAGCGATGAATGGCAGGTGCCGGCGGCCTATATCGGCTGCGGCGGCTCGATCCCGATTGCCGGGTATTTCCAGACGATTCTGGGGACCGAGCCGATGCTGGTCGGCTTTGGCAAAGATGACGACCAGATCCATTCGCCGAATGAGAAATACGACATGGAGAGCTTTCACAAAGGCATCCGCTCCTGGGCGCGGATCCTTGATGCGCTGACCTGAACGCTTGGGGTGATCGGCCTGTCCCGGTCACCCTCCGCCCCGGCAGGCCGGGGTGCGACACACAGCAAGACGCCCCCCGAGGGGGCGCTTGATGTCACTGTACTACAAGAGAAAAGTGGCGCGGTTGACGGGGCTCGAACCCGCGACCCCCGGCGTGACAGGCCGGTACTCTAACCAACTGAGCTACAACCGCGCGATGGGGGCGGAATAGGCCAAGCCGCGCGGCCCGTCAAGCGCATTCGCCGCAGAAAAAGCCGCTTTCGGAAAAGAAAATTCTGACAGGCCGGAATGCAAAAAGGGACCTCAAAGAGGTCCCTTTTCAAGCAGCAGTGGCGCGGTTGACGGGGCTCGAACCCGCGACCCCCGGCGTGACAGGCCGGTACTCTAACCAACTGAGCTACAACCGCCCGCTGCACGTTCCGGGTAACCCCGAAGCGTTGGGGTGTTCTATGGTGAGGGCTCTGCGCCGTCAAGCGCGGTTTGGCGGAAATTTGAAAAATTTCGTCATCGGCTTTGGGGGCTCTGCGTTGAAGGCGAAACAACACGGATTTCGACGGTCCTAGCCCAAGGCTATCCATCAATAGATATAGATCAAACGGGGGAAATGGTGGGTCGTGAGAGGCTCGAACTCCCGACATCTTCGGTGTAAACGAAGCGGCTCTTACGCAACCTACTGAAAACTGCACCAATAAACGCTTTGTAAAAGAGGTTTTCCGCGGCCTGCGCAATCTTGGCAGGTTCATCCAAGTTCAGTGAACCGCCATACACTTCGTAAAACGCCGCGGTGTTCGATTCCCTAGAGGAGTGCGCTTTAGTTGTCTGGCAATAGCTTACGGGGAAACCGCCCCCATTCTGCCGCTATGTGGCTCAATGGGTTGCGGGGGGAGTGGAAACGGTTAGTTCAGGTTCAGCGTTGCAGGCTCTTGCAACTTGCCGCCCGTTTCGGCCTCGAACGCGGCAATCTGATCCGGCTTGATCCGCACCGCCGCAGAGACGTGACAGCCGTGATAATTTGCATTGAACGGGTGCAGGCTTAGCAGTTCTATGTTATGCTTGAGGACGTGCATTATGAAGCGCGTCATGCTGGCCTTTGTCATGGCTAGGCCGCTTTCACAAACCATTGGAATGCGCCCGTAAACATCGGGTGTCATGTCTGGCTTGATTATCGTGTTTAAGCTGGTCGGCATGTCTCTCTCCGTGTGTAGGGCGGTTAGAACTGGACTGGACGACCAAAAGCACCGCCGATGATAAGCAACTTGATTGCGGCCCACCATGAGAACAGGCCATACCAAGCGCCGCCCGTAGCCAGCCAGAAAAACAGCTTTGCGCGATAGATGCCCCTAGCCCTGTAAGCCTCCTGAAATGTCCGGTCTAAATCCACCTTAGCTTTCCAAACGTCCATGTCTCGTGTCTCCGTCAATGGGTTGCAGAACGAACGCGAACGGTACTCATATCAATAACGCGCCCGGCAGGGTAAAATTCCACGACGCTCTTCTCTATCGTGCCGCGCCATAACTTGCGCACCATGTGAGGATGCGGCCACCGGGGGTTCATGCACGTAACTCCGTCAACAGGGGCTATACGGCCAGCCTTGACGTGCACTTTGATCCATTTTTCATCTATCGGCATGTCTCTCTCCTATGTTGAGGGGGGCTTAGAACGGCGCAACGTGACGACGCGCGGGCCGACTTCGACCTTGACGCCATACAACGCCAGCGCCGCGTCAACCTTGGCCTTTGTCTCATCTGTGCCGCGCTGCCCTGCCAAGAATGCCCGCAAGGTAGGCGCAGGCAATCCCGCCGCCTCTGCAAGCTGCTCATCGGTAATGCCAGCTAGGACGCGGGCCGCTCTATATTCTCTACGTTGCATGTGTAATTTTTTATACGAAACCCGCTTGACAGTCAATCACTATATGTGTATCAATAATTACACAAGCAAACAGGAGATAACGACATGACCCAAGCCGCTGAAATTATCTGCTACATCCAGCCAGTAACCGCACAAGCCGCAGGCACTGCTTGGGTTGACACCGCCAAGACAGCCAGTGTGCGCCGCACCGTCACCAGTAAGAGGGAAGCCGTGAAGGTCATCGAAGAAGCGAAAGAGATTGCCACAGCTATCACGGGCAAGATGGTAGTGAAAACAATGGCGCGGGCAATTGCTGGTAGCCGCCGCCCTGCTGGCGTTAAGGCGCTTCAGGGTTCGCAGGTGGTAGCATGAGAAGCGCGGACTGGATCAAGCTAGACAAGAACAACCTACCGGATTACGGGCGGAAATTGGTCACGAATGGTGCTAGTGTGTGGGCGGTCGATGCCGTCCACAAGGGGAAGGTAAACACGTTGAGAGGGGAGGTTTTCGCATTCTTGGACAACCATTCCGAAGTCTGCAATCTGACGCACTATGCGCCGATAGCTATGCCGTGGCAGGACTAACCCCCACGGGGCAGGATAAAGGAGAGAGATAGATGGGAACGATGCGCCACCACGCGATTATTGTGACTTCGTGGGACAAGGGCGCGATAGACGAGGCCCATGCAAAAGCCGCCGATCTGATGGAACATGTCTCTGGCATAGTGCCGGGGGTCGTGAACGGCCAAGCGAGTTTCGCTGTTCTTCCCGATGGGTCAAAAGAATGGTGGGACACTAGCGATAAGGCTGACGAAGCCCGCGCCCAATTCATAGAATGGATGGGGTCGAGAAAGTATCTTGATTACGCAGCCGTTTCATTCGGGGAACTTTCCGCCACGTTTGAGACGAACTGCAACCCGATCCCCACCCCCTAGCGCAGAAGGAGAGAGACATGAGCCAAGAGAAGCCAGCGCCTTGCAAGTCCTGCGGATCAACCCCCGTGGTCAAGATTGGCGGGCCGGGGTGCTGCTGGATCAAGTGCGAATGCGGCATGGAAACGACTGACGGAACCCTAGCCCGCGTTGTGAAGATTTGGAACGCACAGCCCACAGGAGCCACCCATGACTGAGACAGCACCGGAACGGATATGGGCGCAGGACGCGCAGCCCGACGAATGCAACTACACTGGCGGGGGCTGGTGGGATGATGAATGCGGTAACACGCAGTATCCGCACATGGTCGAATACGTCCGCGCCGATCTGCTGGATGAGGCCGTGAAGGCGGCATACCTTGCAGGGTTCACCGCATCTGGGGAAGGTTACAACGGTGAATATCCGTTTCAACAATACGGAAAGAACCCTGAGAATGACGCGGATTGGGTGAAGGATCGTGACGCCACCCTCGCCAAGCTAAGGATCAAGACATGAAGGTATCAGGACCATATATTGAGTACGACTGCCACAAGTGCGGCGTCTTAGTTTCGGAGAAGGTAAGCCCGAACACTGACAAAATCAAAGCGCGAATGGATGAGGTTCGTGAGCGCAACGATACCGCCGTTTGCGCACATTGCCAAGGATATCACCCATGACCAATGCAAACGCATTACCGATACAAGAGCGGCTGCGGGGCGTCACAGAGGCGGACGCATATGCGGAGCCTTGGACGTTTGGCGAGACATGCCGCGAAGCCGCAGGCCGCATAGACGCGCTAGAGAAGGCGCTGCGGAGACTGGTGACAGCCGAGGAAGACGGTTGCCTATGTTCTGAGATAGAAATGGCAACGGCGATAGATGAGGCCCGCGCCGCGCTTGGGGAGGGGGAGGGATGCGGGTGAACCTCAACATTCAGCGGAACGGGTACATCACCGCCAAGGTATTGCAGGATATTTTAGAGCCATTCGCGGAGGAAGTCGCAAACGTTCTAGGCAACCTAAAAGACCAGAACGACGAACTGCGGGGAGAGGTTAAGGCGCTGCGCCGTGAACTGGATACGGAAAGACGCCTGCGCCTATCAATGCGCCGATAACAGCCCTATCCCCCTGTAGCGGGCAATAACAGCCTACCCCCTATCCAGCAGAATGCGCGTGTCTAGCTGGATAGCCTCGGTCCTGCGGTCAACATCGCTCATGTGGCCCTCTATCTCTGCCAGCCGCACGTTGATTTGCCGCACCTCTGCAAGCACATATTCCGTCCTATCCTCCGGCGGTGTGCCGTGGCCCACTTCGACGGGGGTTTTCTTCGCCCCCTTTCGAACCGCGAAAACCGCGCTAACGATACCCGCGACAAGGCCCGCGATGCCAGCCCATGCCTCGGCCTCAATGCCGTTTATAAAATGAAGCATCAGCAGCAGACCTATACGCGGCGAGAACATCGAAGGCGGCAAGCGCAAGATACACGCCAGCGCCAGTGGTGAGGGCGGCAGATTGCCCACTGAGCGCAGGTACTGCAAAGAGGACAGCTAAGCCCGCGAATAGGCCCGCGCCGAGGACGGCACCAACGCAGCGCAAGATAGGGGAGCGCCGCCAGTTGCCGTTGATAAATAGCCCCGCCATCCGCATGATTGCTATGACGGTCAGAGGCACCGCTAAGGCCACCTCATCAATGCCAAGCTGCCGGAATGCGGCGAATGCAACGCTGGTGGCGAGTGTATCGCCGGGGAGCGCCAATGTTAGGGCAAATATCAGGATGATAATGCTGTTTTGCCATTCCATCCCCCGCCCGTTCTGGAGGAACGTATCGGCCATGCGAACTGTCATTCGCTACAGCCCGCTTTTAGGCCGCTCAGAAGGCGAGCGCCGCTTTCCTTGGACCGTGGGCCACCGTCAGCCAGCAACGCGCCTGCGTGGGCCTTTCTGGCGTCCCGTGTGGACGTGCAAAGCGCCTCTTTACTGGCTAAGGTCGTGCAGCCGCCGATCAACGTCAGCGGGATCAATATGCTCAGACAACGCATCATTCACGCGCCCCCTTGTTTCTGATTGTTCAAGTTCGCGCTGAAAGCGGTTTTCCCTGCCGCCGATCCAGTAGAGCCAGCCCCCCGCTATGCAGAGGACCAGCACCACGACAACAACGCGGGTCATTTCTTCGCCGCGAAACGAGAGGCGATGAACGTGCCGACAAACCCGGCAAGCGAGGTGACACCTAACATGAGGTCGTCAACGTCGAACGCAACGCGCCCGGTGTCTTGGTCAAAGTCGATCAGCCCTTGCCCGGCCAGAGCGCCGAAAACAAGGTAGAGAGCCATTCGCAGATAGAGCATGATGTTTCCTTTTTGGGAGGGGTTTGGGGTTTGAGCTGCGGCGCAGGCGGTGCCGTGCGAATTGCCTTCACCGCGTTCATAAACTCAGCCACCGAAACGTGAGACTTGTTCAGCCCATCGCCGCCGTAGTAGCTGCGGCCCTTCTTTGGACCGGAGACAACTGGCAAGCTGGCCCATTCTTTTGCGAGGGAGTTGGCGAACTTTTCGGCGCTGATCCGGCCTGACATGTAGTCGTCAAGCCCGCGCCGTTTCAGCAGGGCCACGCCAAGCTGATCTTGGCCCGCTTCGTCGTACATGCTAGAAGTCGTCATGCCCGCTTCACGGTACAGCCCGCGCAGGGTGTCTTCCATGATCTGATATTTGCCCGCCGCCTCGGACATATAGAGCGGGTCGATGCTGTCTTGCCATGCAAGCACCTGACCGATGGTCATGCTCGCAAGGGGCTTCGGGGGGCGGTGCTGCTTCTTAATGCCGCCCCACACAATATTGTAGTTACCACGCGATTCAAAACGCGCGATAAAGTCCAGAAGGACAGTCGCTGTCATATGTCACCTAATGCTTTGGGATTGCGGCGTTTGTTGCTTGAAACGCCCGTTTTGCTGTTTTCGACAACAAACGGTTATTTGAAGGGGGTGTATCGGCCATAGCTTTTGCGCCCATGGTCCGGCTCGTCGCGGCGGATTAGGTCAAAGACAACAACCCACACGCGCCAAAAGCGGCTGTCATGCCTGCGCCACCAAGCATAGGCACAGAGCGGCATATTATAGCCGATCAACAGGCGGCAGGTGTGGCGGCTCACGATCTCGCAGAGCCACCACAGGAGCGCCTTCACAGCTTCATGCCCCACCCGCCGATCAGTTAATCCAACTCAACAAACGTGCGAGCGCCCGCCTCGAATGCGCAAAGGCCACCGCCAATAGTGCGGGCAAAAATCCGCATGTCTGTTTTCCCATCCGGCAACCCGTATTTAGTGCCGCCAAAAATAAAGCTGCGCGAATCTCCATCCGTTGCAGCGGTAAAAGTCCGCGTGTCTGGTTCCGTGGTGGTCCCCCCGAAGGCAATTGCAATTTCGCAACCCGCCCCGGCTGTGGTTTGGCTCACGGTGAAGTCAGCCTCGTAACGAACGCCCGCGCCTGTATCGCCAAAGCCTTCGGCTGTGGTCGATGTCCGGTTAAGATGCACGAAGCTGCATCTGCCTTCCGATGAATTAGTGACTTCAACGTAACTGCTTGAAGTGACGTTATAGCTGGTTGATCGACTGTTGCGGCAATCGCGGGGCATGGGCATAAACATGCTCGCAATATGTCGGTTTGAGGCGTTGTCTAGGATTTCACCGCCCGACCGATAAATTGCGCCCAAGAGCGTGTCGCGGTTTGCGCCCGTAGTCACAATTTCCGCGCCGTTTGTCGGATTTGTTGACCGCGAACTTATAGTCGCTGCGGCGATAATCGTATAGTTAAAAGACGGAATGTTTGCAAAGCCTTCGCGGATCGTATCCCCGGCAACGTAGCTTGAGGGACAGCCTGCGAAAGTAGATCGTGCGTCATCATAATCCACTAAGCGTTGGTGCAGATCGACAGTGGTATCTGTCACTTTTTCAACAATCCACTTTCCCTCGATATTTGTGCCGTTGGTGGCAGGGACGCCGTGGATTTCCATCACTGTTCCGTCCACCAGAGCGGGGGAACTGTTAATTGTAACTCGCACCCGCGTTCCCGCGTCACAGGCATCACCACCGGGCGAGGTGTGAGCGGTATATGTGGTCCCCGCGCCAATGGCCGATATGAAACCGCTACGGACGGTTCTGAGACCAAGTAAACCATCGGTTGAACCGACCCCTACTTCATGGAATGTGCATCCCGGCGAAACGCGCCAGAGTTGCGACCCGCCGTTTGCAGCCGCAATCAGGCCCATTCCGTTGACAGGACACCAAGCCAGCTTTCCGACCGCTGATGAAACGGTCCACCAAGACGGGTCTTGTGTTACCTTGAACAGCCGCCCTTGACCGTGCGCGGCCATCTGCCCCTGGTTGTGCTGTTCCGAAAGCGCGGCGCTGGACGTGCTGCTTAATAGCCACGATGTGCCGTTCCAACCGTATGTGATCACGCCGGGTGTTAAATAGGGAAACACCAGTTCCCCATCCGCAAAGTCATATGCGCCTTGTGCAAACCCGGTGAACTTGTCGATGCCATGCTCCCCGTCCATCGCGACACGCAAATAGTTTTCAGGACCGGGCGCACCCATTACGAAGGAAATTTGGCATTGCCCCTCCCGGTTCGCAAAGTCCGCGACACTGGCACCTGAAGGACCAGACGGGGCATATCCGCTGGCAAGCATTTCAGCGACCGTGGGCAGAACAAAGCGGACGCCCTCAGTTGATACCGATCCATCCTCATTGCGGGCGGCGGAAGTCGAAAAAACGATGCCGCATGAGGTTTCTGGCGTAAGGTTGTAGGTCGGTGGGTTGCTGCCACACCCGTACCCATCACCAGACCCGCACGGGCTTTTTCGCACGAATCCCGCCGTTGGCTTGACTTCGGACGGGCTGACCTTGACCGACTGTGCAAATGCAGAACCCGCGCCAATAACCAGAAGGGCCGCAAGGGCAGAAATTGCAGAGCGTTTCATATAGAAGTCCTTTTATTCTGCGATATAATCAATAACGATTTCGGTGATGCCAGCGGTGCTGAATGTCGGCTCAATTGTCTTGCCGCCGTTGGTTATGGTGAACCCCGCAAGATCAGACAGCCTCCCATTTAGGAAAACCCTCGTTATGACCCCCGCCACGGTAACAGCCGTGCCATTCCAATTGTTTACCCGATCAGATGAAACCACAATTGACCCCACGATGGCTGAAAGAATGATGGCGCGGGTTTCCGAGGCCGCAGCTTCGGCAGCTATGGAGGCGGCGGCAGCGGCGGCATCGGCGCTATCTGACGCCTGCTTTACTGCATCGCCTAATTCATCCGCAGCCGCAGCAAGCGGAACAAAAACCTCGCGCAAATCCCGCTTACTTATTGGTTTTCGTGCGGTTGAGCGGTCGCCAACTGGCAATTCCCCGGTGCCGCCGTTGCCGTCATAGCCCTCATGGTCGCGTAGAACGCGGTTCATTCTTTCGGCTTGTGTCTCTGGCATATAATTCTCCAGCGCAAGAGGCCCGCCGCAGCGGGGTATTCAGGTTGTTAGGTTGTGGTGATGTTGGCTGGCCCAGCCGGGGAGCCTTCGACGCCCGACACGTTGGCCGCTGCGACCCAGTAGTTGTATTCGGTTGTCGCCGTGATCGTGGTGTCGGAATACTCTGAGATTTGCCCCGACACGCCGCCAGTGGTCCCGACTAGCGCAGCATCGGAGAAGACCGCCGTTTCGCTCCGGTAGACGCGGATTTCGTAAAAGTCGCCTGCCGGGTTGCGCCACGTCAGATGCACCTTGCCCGTTCCGTTGGACGGGATCAGTTCAGAGGGTGCGCCGGGAGGCGTAGCGTCGATCTGCACCGTGATCGTGCCAAGGTCTTTCCATGCGTCTGGCGCATCAAACAAGCCATTGAACCGCGCGCGAACCTCGTATGTCTGACCATCTATGACAGGGCCAGACTGCGCCACATAGTCGGTCGCCTGCATATCAAGCCAAGGCAACTCGCCGATTTCAGGGATTGGCTGCACTGGGCGCGATTGCGCTTCAAGCGTAATGTCGTTTCTTCCGGCGACTTCCGTGGCTTGAACCTCCAGTATCGGCAGCGCAAAAGATGATGAGACCTGAATAACCCTTTGGGAAAGGACTGCCGACAACTCCGGCGCACCATTCGCCCCACCGCCTAGAAGTGGCGTTGGCGGGTCGCCTGCCTCCTCTGGCGTCCATTCACCCGACGCCCGATCCACCGCCGCAAGGTCAATCCGGCACTGCAATTCGATGGGGTCAAATTCGTGGTCCAAAACCTCGTACTCGCCCTGGATCACGCGGCCCGAACCGTCCTCCGGTTGATAGTCTAGCAGGATCGTGTGGCGCTGCGCGTGATTGCGGGGGAAACGCGCCTTTAGCCCGACAAGGTTCGTGATGATGGAAACCTTGGCGCGGTTGTCGTCATGGAACTGCTCCTTTGCCAAGCGCCGCGCCTGCGCCCGATTAGGGCACATCGCCATTTCGTATTCCTTGACGATCTCGCCCTCAATCGCCAGCCTGTCGTCGTCGCGCCAAGGGTCAACTTCTGTCACGGTGTATTTCTGCGAAGCGTCCATGTGCAGCACCCGCAAGACGTTGTAGCCCTCGCGCTCACTGATTGCCTCGCTGGTCTGGATTTCCTTAATGTCCTTTGCCGTGATCGTGCAGGCCGGAGTGCCGAAGCCGCCGCCGATCAGACCGATGCGCCCATCCTGCATCTCATAGGCGCGGATACCGCTACTTGCGTGCATCCGGTCCAGCACGTCAGACGGCGGCTCATCCAGCGTCCAGTAGCCCCAGAGACGCAGGCGCGGCGCGGTGCCACCCTCAAGCTGCGGTACGGCCTCATCTGCCACGTCAGCCATTGCCGAGACGCTATCCCAGTTAATGTCTGACGGATCGATCTTGAACCCGTCCTCATGCGTGAGGAAATGCGCAATGACCAAGGCCGCATTATCGCTGTATGCCGTGGTCGCCGTGCGCGGGTCATAGACCGCTTGGCCGTGGATCACCCATTGCAACGTCGTGTTGTAGGACTTGGGGAAAATCTTGCTAAAGTCGTTGCCGTGCGGCGCTTTCATCTGCGCAAGGAACGTGGCCTGATTGGTCAGCTTGCAATCTGCATCCCAAGTCGGGAAAGCCGCAGTCAAGTTGTCATAGTCACCGCCAAGGTCTGAGCCGTCGCGGGTTTCGACCGCTACATAGTCGGACAACTTGCCGCTGCTGGGCCGGAACAACCCCACCAAATGACCACCCCACGGGATCGGGTCTGGCACATCCTCCAGCGTCAGCGGTTCACCATCAACCCAAAACTCTTCAAAGCTGCTAATCTCGCCATGCGCCACCATGACCAACTGGTATAGTGTCCCGTCCTTCACGTCGAAAAACGCCCTGACGCCGCCCGCAAGGTTTTCGCCAACATAGATACGGCGCGGCGCGGAGGCTTGGTTGATAACAGCCTGAATTTCGCTCTGCGGGATGCTCACGCTTGGGGCCAAGGCGCGGGAAATGGCGCTCAGGGCCAGCGAGACAGCCGCGTTAGCCAGCGCAACGCCGATAGAGGTGGCGGTCGCAATCGAAAAGCCTGCCGCAGCCGCCAGATAGCCGCCCGCGTAGGCGATGCCGAAAGCAATACTTGAGAAAAGCGCCATTAGCCTACCTTCTTAACCATCTGCACTTCCGCCACCGCGTATCCGCGCCGCTCAAGAATGCGCTGTGCTGCGCCACCTTTGCAGGAAACCTTCATTAGAGAAGCGCCCCCTTCGCTCGACCATCGCTCGAACTGTCGCAAGAGCCGCAGGCCGCTACGGTCCTCAGCAAACCAGCCATGCTCCACTGCAATTCTCTCAGGGTTAATCGTGGTCTGCCCCATCTGCGCGGCGATGAACCCCCCGCCAGACGTGAAAACCGCCCCGTCAGGACTTGCGATAAGCCCTGCAAGCGTTTGACCTGCTGTCAACCTACAGACAGCTTGCGGGCCACCTATAGCCTCAGTAAGGCGCTCAATTTGATCAATGCAGCGCGGTATGTCGCTGGTCAAAGCTGGTCTTACCATTCAAACCTCGCGAACTCACCGTGATACTTAGCAGCCGCAGCGCGGTACGCTTCACACGCGCCTTCCATCGTATCGAAGTGACCTAAGTGCCTCTGCTTTCCGAGCACCTTGATGTAGGCCCGCCAGCGACCAGAAGCCTTATGAAAGCCGACCCCCTTATGGCCGCTAGTGCTATTGCGCTGAACGCCTCTATTCATTTTATTCTGGCTTGACGTGACAAGCCTAAGGTTCTGCCAAGAATTGTTGGCCCTATCTCCGTCGATGTGATCAACCTCACTACCCGGCCACGTCCCTGTTACAATGGTCCATATTACTCGATGCGCCAGAACAGATCGGTCGTTGATGCTGCTATATGGGTAGCCATGTGACAATGCAGTGAAAGCCTCTTTGCCCGCATATCTAGCGTTCCAAGTTGCAGCCGATCCGGATTGCCCTTTCACGCCACCTAATTTGAACATCCAGCTAGGCCGCTCCTTCCAGAACAGCTTGCCAGTCTCCGGCTCATAGCGAAGTAGTTGACGCAATACGGTTGGGCAGGGTAAGGGCTTCTTAGCCATGACGTGATCTCCTAACGATCCGTTGCGGTTAGGCTCGCCACGATGTTTCCAGCATCTGGCGGGCCGTTTTATTATAGCATTTACTTACTGTTATGTGAATCCCTAACTGCCGGGAACCCATACGACCGCACGATCCTTCAATCCCGCGATAAGCGCCATGCCCGTATCACCGGGGAACCGCGCCCTCTGGTCTGCGTCGGTCCAGCGTCCGAAAGGGGGCTTGCCCTGCCGAGATAGCCGCCCGTAGGCTTCCAACTCAATCACCCGGCTATCTGCGGATGACGTGCTGCGCATATCCCGCATAACGCCTTGGAACATGCTGATGGGGTCGCCGATCAGCCGTCCTTGGTGTTCCCCGTCACGCTCAACCGTGCTGAAAAGCTGGTAGAACAACTGACAGCGGCGATTGTTCACCTCGCTTGCCTGATTGTCGCACCGCGCCACCATTTCCGGCGATGCTGCGGGGATCTCAAACCGCACCATGCCCGCGCTCATGCCGTATGTGAGGCTCATGGCCCCGATCTTGATAACGTCGCCTGTGCCTTGGTACTCGACCCCGCCCGCCGTTAGCGGCCCATAGCCCAGCCACCAGTTCTGCGGGTTGGTCGCGAAGTCCATCTGGCAGAGGATCGTGCAGGCCACATCACCGCGCCGTAGGTCTTCGTCCGGTATGTCGTGAATGCTCATTAGAACGCCTCGACAAAAGACAGGTTGGCCGTTTTTAGCACCTCAACAGACGCGCCTATCGGATCGCCACTTTCCAGCCGACATTTCAGCCGCAGTTGATCCACAACCACGATCTCGCCCGCGTCATGGTTGCCGCGAATATTCGGCATAACCGACACGCGAACAGCCGTTTCGCTTTCATCAATCGCGCTCACGTTCACCACTTGGTGCAGCCGATCCCCAAGCGTGATGTAATGCCCCGGCCAAAGCTGAGACATGGCGGGCTTGTTCACGTCAATATAGCTATCCCGGTGCGATGCCGCAGCGCGAAGGGTGAACCCGTCGAAAGGATCATTGGCCCAGCCCACATGATCGAATGTGTATTCCGGCGAAGGGCAGTTGCCCGCCAGCATCCGGCCATTTGCATCATTCGGGCGGTATTGCGTAGCAACCGGAACAACGCACGTTGCGCCCGCCGCCTGCATCTGAGTAACGAAAGACGACAAGGCAAGCTGGTCGTGCATTTCATAGGCGAAAGCGGTAATGTCCAGCCGCCAAAAGCCGTTGAGCGTAGGCTTGGCAAACGACTCCCCGTCGATATTGGTAAACGGCGAAAGACGCATCCCCGAAAGCTGCGGAACGCTGGCCCGTATTCTAGCCGGGTATGGGAAAGAAACCTGCATCAGCGGCCCCCGCTTAGATATTTGTTGTCAGCCTGCGCACGACTATTCGCGGCCAGCTTGGCGTCAGTCACTTTTGCCGAGACATTGCCGCTGATCTGCTCAACCTTGGCTTGCCAGTTGCCATCCTGATCGACGTACATACGCACATCGACTTGCCCGCCGCCCGCGCCGCCCTGCATGGCCTCAGCGGTGCTGCGCGTTGACATGACGTTTGCGGGGCCAGTGATGATTTCCGGGCCATTCTCGCCCGCAACCCCGAACTTACCCGAGGGGATGCGCCCGCCCTTGTCAAAGAAGCCAGAGAAGATGCTGCCGAGAAGGCCACCGCCCGACGACTTACCGCCCCCGGCGAACATGCCCTCACCAAAGAGCAGATATTCCAGCGCGGCCCGCTTGATGCTGTTCACAAAGGCGTCCATCGCATCTGCGCCGCCCATGGCCGCATCAATGATGCTGTCTTTCCACTCGCCCTGTATCTTCTCCATCTGGGCCATCTTGTCGCGGGCATTCTCATACTCACCCGCCAGCTTGCCCACGTTGGCCGCTTCGGCGTCGATCTTTTGCAGCAGTTCGTCCGTGATATCCAAGCCGCGCTTCTTGGCCTCATCCAGCAGCCTGTGCTTGGTTGTAAGCGCCGCGACTTCGCCTTTGGACTTGCCCAGCATTTCGATGGAGCGTTGCAGCTTTTCCAGTTCGGCTTCGGCAATGCTGAACAGCGGTTCTTGTTCGCGCCCGGCCCCGCCACCGCGCCGTTTAGAGCCACCGGATCGCCCGCCGCCTGACCGCCCCCGGCTTGGCTTTGGCGGGGTCCAGTTATCAAGGAACTCTTGCGCGTCTCTGGTCTGCCAATCCAAGGCACTGCCGCCCATCGTGCGCGGGTCGCCACCACGCCCGCCTGCCGGGGCTGCACCCTGCGGACCAAGTGCCGCCAATCGCTGCGCTGTGGCAAGTGAGATGCCTAAGTTTTCCGCCAGCCGTGCCGCTTCACTTGCCCCCGCTGCAATCGCGTCCGCAATGGGGGTGTTAGCAATCCCATCGGCTGCGTCTTGTCCCTCTTGCAGCCGTGCCGCCATCTCACGCGCCACCGCTTCGGCATTGGTTACGCCGTCAACCACGTCCTGCGAAACGGTGTCGCCAGCCTGAACAAGCAAGTCGCGGATCAATCCCAACTGGTCGGCCATCGCGGAAAAGTCGCCAGCGTCACGCGCAGCCTCTAGCCCCGCTTGTGCCTGAGAAATTTGGTTCAGCAGTTCCGGCGACACTTTGATTTCTTGCGCCAGAGAACCGATGTTCGCAAAGTCGCCTTCCATCGCGGCAAGTTCTTCGCGCATCTGCGCTAGAATATTTAGTTCACTTTGGTCAACGAAAAGCCCAGCCTCGCGCCGCTGGTCAATATCGTTTTGGATTGCCTCAATCTCAGCACGATATGCTGCCGCTTCGGCCTTTGCCGCATCAGTGCCAGAAGCCGCCAAAGCAGCCGCGACCACGCCCGCTGACGCTTCGGAAGCCTGCGCAATCGTACCAGTGACTTCCTCAATGATAGAACTGACCTTCGCCACGGCCTCGCGCTTGTCTATCTCAAACAGCGCCAGCGCCATTTCGCGGACTTCTTCGGTCAATTCGCCGTATTTCTGGCGCAGCGTTTCAAGGTCTGATACGTCTGCCGCCGTTGCTGACATTGCCGCCAGCGCCGCGTCGGCCTCGCCCAACCGCTCGGAGAAGGTCTTAGCCTTTTCCTTGGTTTCCTCAGTTGCATCGCCAAGATTCCAAAGAACCCCCGCCAGCGGTGCGCCAACGGCCAGTATAGCGCCCATGATAGCGCCCCAAGGGCCGAAGATGCCCAGAAACTGCGAACCCTGTTGCGTGAAGGCTGTCAGGGCCGATGTGCCACCCTGCACCTGCACCGCGAAGTCACCAACCTGATAACCCGCTTGCTGAAACGTGTTGCGGTTACGCGCCATGAACCCCGTCTGCGCGGCCACGGCGCTATTCATCGCGACTACGTTGTCTCTGACCTTCTTCGTCTTCGCGATTGTCTGGTCATATTCACGCTGCACAAGGTCCATGCCTTTTGCATGGCGCTCCGTGGTCAGCGTCCCGGCCTCTAGGGCCGCATTTAGCTGGTCCTGCTTGCGCCTCAAACGCTCTTCCGCCGCCGCGAGGGGATTGAATTTGCGCTCTAGGCGATCAATAGCCGCGCCCGCAGACTTGGCCCGCTTCTCAAATTCCTGCTGTTGCAGTTCCAGAAGGATTGCAATGCGTTCTGTCGGTTCAGCCATACTTCGCCTTCAATTCTTGGAACTCGTCCCACGATGGGGCTTGCGGTTCAGGCGGCTGGTGCGCTTCATTCCAGCCCTCGACAAACAACGCCCAATCGGCAGGCGTCATGGCCCGCCAATCGGCTATGCTCAGTCCTGCGGCGATTGCGTTTTTGGCTTTCGCTTGCGCGTCGTAGCTTTCGGCGCGGTCTTGCTGGACGATCCATCCGAACCGTCTACTGCTTTTTTTTTAAGGTCTGCCGGAATGAACGCGGCCAGCACCAAGTCCTGCGCCATTGCGCGGATGCGGTGGTTTTCGCTTGGCGGCAGGTCGTCGATGATCTTGTCTGCGGTTTTGTCCAGCAGGCCACCGCCCACCAGCCCAAGGGCCACCAGATCGCGGCAATGACGGGCCTGAGGATCGCCCTTACCAAGCAATTGATCCAGCATCGCGAAGATGCCTAGACCGTGCTGGCGCTCAAACCGCTCAATCTCGCCATTGCGCAGGATCAGTGGGCGACTTTCGCCGCCCAACTGTTCAATGATGCCGCCTGCCGGGGCTTCTGCCGTGATAGGCATTTATGGTGCATCCGTGAAGCTGACATAGCCAGAAGATGCCAGCGTCAGGGTGTATGTCACCGCGCCCTCTTGTTCGCCGCCGAATTCAACGCTGTTGACGTGAAAAGCACCCTCGAAGGTGCCGAACTCAGGCACGATCACCTGAAAGTTGCCAATCGCGCCCGCCGTGTCGGCTTCACCTGTGCCGAATGCGATTTCTTTAAACCGGGCAAGCGATGTGCCGCCTTCAAACAGGCCGTTGCCGGAAACTTCGATAGACCGCATCCCGGTCATAACTTCCTGCCAAAGCTGCCCGCCCGGTGCGGTGCAGTCTGCCGTGGTCACGTCAAAGTTGTTATTGTTGACGGTCAGGGTCTTGGATTGCAGACCGCAGAGCGTTGTAAACGCCTCAGTCACTTCACCGTCACCGATCTTGATAAGCAGCAGTTTGCCTTGCTGTTTTGCCATTGGGTAGGCTCCTATATGGGGGTTGGACGCCATGTGGCGCTATGTCCTGCCTTGCCCAAGGGCGGGATATGGGCTTACCCTTGCGCGAATTGCACAAAGGAAATTCTATGAAATACGCAGTGATTGCCGCGATGATGCTTGCCGCCCCCGTCGCGGCTGAAACGCCATGCAAGATTGCCGACGCATACCAAGGTGAAATGCTTTCCGGCCAATCTGAGCGCCGGAAAACCCGCTTAGAGCTAAGCAGCGCCATTGCAGACGCAGCGACTAAAGGGACCGCCGATCAAATCGCTGGCCTGTCTAGTCTAGTCATTAAAATGGCAAGAGAGGACGCTAAGGCATATGCCCGCGCCGCGCCCCTGCGTGATGCACTTCGTAAAGCCTGCCGCTAACCGTCCAGCAGTGCCGTGTAAGCGGTAGCAGCCTCAAACGACTTACCGTCGCCCGCTAATCCGCGTGACTCCCCGGCCCGTTGCAGTTGCACAAGCGTATAGCCGTTTACCATAATGTCTTCGCGTTTTAGTACCTCATGCGCCGCCTCTGCGCACCGCGCTGATTCAACGTCAGCGTTGGTGACGCTTCGGCTTGTTCCGACAATGCCGAATGTGACGCTGCCAGCATCGGCGCAATCACTTCGAACGTCACGCACCTCAATGCTGGAGATAAAGATATATGGACGCTCGGCGCTGTCAGGGACACGCAAGCCATAAACGCGCGGGCCAACAAGCGCAGTCACGGCAGGATCAGCTTTCAGCGCGGTGACTATCGCACCCTGCAATGCCAAAGAATATCCGTCTGCCATCACTTCACCGCCTTGATTGCGTCTCGGATTGCCTTGCGTGATCGCGCAGCCCGTTTCTTCTTGGTTGCAGCCATTGCCGGGTTAACAAAGGGTCGCGGCCCCCGCTCGCCTTCAATGACCTTAGCTTTCGGGCCGAAGTCGATTAGCTGAGAACCATCTGCCCCCGGCATATTGCGGATAAGCGCCCGGTTGGTGCCTGTCACAGAAGGGATAAGCACCTTCGCCATATCCACGATCATTTCCGCATTCTCGCGGTTGGCGTCCTCGAATTTTGCCTCGATCTCCGGTGTGATCCGGTTAAGCATCGCCTTGGTTGCGCCGAAACCTGATTTCTTCACTGCGCCACACCCGCTTCGCAAAGCAGATCAAGCATCGCATCATCAATCCCGACGTTGGCTATACCGCGAATGTTCCATGTCTCGCCACGCGCTACCGCCTGATCCGCCTCGGTCAGCACGTTGGTCTGCGAACTCTTGCGGACACGGATCGTCGCCGTGCGGTTATTCTCCACCGCCCCAGCGGCAACACGCTCTTTCCCGGTCGTCTCGCGCACGTTGCCCCATACGGTAAACAGCGGCGCAAACTCGCCCGTCACGTTGCCGTAACCGTCGTCAACCTGCGTTTGGCGGTTGAAGGTGACGCGGTGCCGGAGACGTCCTGCGCCCTTCATCCGTACCACCCAACCCGCTCAACGCCGATCAGCGCGTCAACGGCCATTGGCAACTCTTTAGGCGTTCCATCCGTCACGGCTTCGCGGTTTTCGTACCAGTGACCAATCGTCAAAAGCATGGCCTGCCGAATGCTTGCGGGAACGTCCGCGCCAGTGTCACCGAACCCAGCAACATAGGTGATCTTGATTGCGTCAGGCCGCGAATATGCCCCCGGCCAAGCAAAGCCCGCCTTGGGCTGGACCGTCACAAAGTCACCGGACAGCCGCACCTCGTATTCCGCCACGTCAGCCGATTGCAGCGCGTTGTCCGCGTCGTAATACTCAACAGACGTGAGCGATTGAAACGGCCCCACTGGCAGCGTGACAACGCCGGGGGAGTTGCAAACCCACGTTGCCCATGACTGTGTAATCATAGCCCGACCAAGTACGCCCTGCCCGTCGAAGTGCGCAGACGCCGCCGCAATGATGCCCTCAATCAGCGTATCTTCGTCGCTGTGGTCAACGCGCAAGTGCGCCTTGGCTTCGGCAAGCGTCACAGGCTCAACAGCCGGGGGTGTGGTGCGCTTGGTGGTCACTTGCTGGCCTTCTCAGCCTTGGACCGCTTGACGGCCTTCTCTGGCGCTTTCTGTGAGCGCACAGGCTCCGCTTGGCCGCGCTCAATCATCGCAATGGCCTCGCCGTCCGTCACATCCACAATGTCGCCCCGGTTTTCGGAGCCTTTCGCGGTTGCCCGCGCCGTAAGCAGTTTAACTTGCATGGTGGTTCCTTTCACATCGGCTTGAGAAAGGGGGCAAGATGCCCTGCCCCCTCAGAAAACCGATTAGGCTGCGGCAAGCGCGAGGTGCTTGACGGCTGCGGTGTCGGCCAGTTCACCGTCGAAGCGGATGTAGCCAGCGATACCGAAGCCCGGCCAGAAGTCTTTGTCTTGGATCGCGCCGATAAGCGGCTGGCCAACCTTGCGGACATAGTATTTGCCGAAGTCACCAAACAGCATGACCTTGGACGAAACACCGCTGGACAGGCCCGCCATCGCTTGGTTGATACGATAGTTGTAGCCCAGAAGGGTGCCGGGAACGCCCTGCTGCACGTTACCCATCTGCCAGAGATAGTTGCCGTCGCCGTCTTTCAGCTTGCGGATCGCCGCCAGCGTCGAGTCATTGAACATGAAGCCGACCTTCGGACCCATGCGATACGCAGGATCAACCGAATGGACAAAATCAATGATTTCGTCTGCGGTGACTGCGTTGGTCGCAGCAGCAACATCGCCCTGGCTGGAAGCCGTCACAATACCATGCGGGGCGGAGGAACCCGAACCCGTGGTCAGTTGCAGGTTGGCAATGCGGCCAAGACGTTCGCCCAGCAGATCGCCAATGACCTGCTCCATCGCGAAAATGGAGTCGTCAGCGAGTTCTTTGGAAACGCGCAGCCATTCGGTGTCGAATGCATACGCTTCAAGGGTCTTTTCGCCGAATGTCACGTCCTTGCCGCCATCATCGGTCAGGGTCGCACCTTCGGTGTGAGCGCCTGCGGTAACAGCCGTGTCATTCACGGTAGGCATAGTGATCGCTCCGCCGCCTGTGGTAACAAGCGAAGTCGCAACGTCTTCGGAGTACATCGGACCCCACATCTCCATCGACTTGACGAGGATGTTCGCCAGTTCGGTCGGGATGGTGTAGCCGCCCGCAGTGTTGGCCGTGGTCTGCGCCCGCAGTTCGACATTGGCAAAGCCGCGTTCCAGCACCGCACGGGCCTCGGCGTCCATGTCACCTTTCTGGCCCTGTGCGCGGAGATACGCATGGAATGCCGTGCGATAGTCCATGTCGCCACCCTGACGGGCCTCAGCGGCGTCAACGCCGGGGCGCTTGGATTCACGCGCTGCGCGTTCTTCGGCTTCGGCAGCTTCTGCGGCGCGTTTCTCAAATGCTTCCAGCTTGCCTTGACGCTCGGCGCGGGCCTCAATGTCGGAGACTTCGGCCAGAGCCTTGTCAACGGCCTGCTCCGCTTCGGCGCGTTGCTCTTTGGTCGCCTTGTCGCTGATGCTATCCAGCATGGAACGGGCTTCGGTCAGCGTTTTAGCTGCCTGCTCCCGCAGTTCTTTAATGGTAGCCATGTGTGGCTCCTTTTCGCTTAGTGAATGGCCTTGCCCAAAGGCCGATCAGGGCAAACAACGGGAGCCGTTGTTACTCGTACAAGCGGGCAGCTAACTTTAGTTGTGCCGCTTGAATTTCGTGTTTCAGGTTACGCGCCGGGGCAGTCTCGCCCCTTGCCGCTTCAAGGCTGCGCAGTGCAATCTCGGTGCCTTGGTAAGCCGGGGTCGTGACCACTGACACGTCATGCAGCGATGCCTTGCGAATGGTCCGCAGCGGGGTTTCCCCGGCCTCGTCCCACTCCTGAACCTCTGGAAAGAAGGCGAAAGACATTTTGTCCAAGTCGCCGCGCTTCATCTTGCCCGCGATTGACTTCACGTCAGGATCTTCGGGGTCCAAGGTGGTTTCGATCTTTAGGCCGTGATCGTCCTCGGTCAGCTTGAGGGTGCCGGAGCGGGTCCGCGCCAGCGGCAAGCCGTCATGGTTAATCAGGAAAACCACATCATCCCGGCCAATGGCCTCTTTGAACGCGCCGCGCTCAATAACCTCGCGGAACATGCCGCCAATGTCGGTTTCCTCACCGAACACCGCCGCATAGCCTTCAACCTTGATGCCGCTTTCATCGGCGCGAATTTCTGCGGGGATGCCCGCCCGAACCTCAAACGTCATTGTCATTGCCCTCCGTAGGGGTTGGGGGGCGCTTCGCCCGTATGCCCATCAAGCGGCACCGTTGCCCCTTGGATGAACAGCTTGTCGCCGCCGTCCAGCGGTTCGCGGTTGTCCAGCGCCCGCGCCTCGTTTGGCGTAAGCTGGCCTGTCTGAATGGCGGTGCTGTTGCCTTCCATCCGCGTCTTGTAATCGCCGCGCAAAAGCCCATCGACGTTGAACTCTGCGAACCGCGACGAACCCCGGCCAAACAGTTTGAGGTTCAGTTCCGCTTCCACCTGCTCGACCCACCGCTTGAGCGTGTGTTTGACCAAGTGCAAATCTTGCTGTTCTGAGTTGCTAAACGTCGCCCGCGAAAGGTCTTGCAGGAACGTGGGAGGCAGCGAATAGATGCGGCCAACCTCAACCACGGCAAACTCCTGCGTTTGCACAAGCTGCATCTTCTCAGGGTCAGCCCCTAGCGGCTCCAGCTTGTGGCCTGACGGGATAGCCAGGACGTTGCCGCCCTTCCGTGCCGCTTCCTTGGTTGCCTCTGCGATATTGTCAGCGGCCCGCGCTGCCGACTTCTCAGACCCGAACGGCCCTTGAAGGGTGAACGCTGGCAAGCCGCCATTCTTAAACAGCTTGGACCCGTAATCGTTCGCGTGTACCGCCTTGCCGATGGCAACCGCGCACTGCCGAAGCGGGCTGCGATGGGTCAGCAAATCCGACTTGAGCATAAACGGCACGTCAATCACGTCCGCCTGGTCGTAAACCTGCGTTTTGCCGCCTGCCGTGTAGGTGTATTGCTTGCGGCCATTCGCCAGCCGCTTAACCGTTGCCCCCACCAGCGGGAAAAGGTTAATTGGACGGCCCGCGCCATCGCGCTCAATGTAGGTAATGGAGCGGCCTTCGGTCAGAACCGCCGTAAACATATCAAATCGCCACTGAAACGACGAATAATCCTCATTCACCGCACCGTGCAGCATATCGACCACGGGGTTAGCCTTGGTCGCCTTAACCTTCTTCTTGTTGCCCTTGCTGTCGCGGTCATAGACGTTGAGCGGCAAGCCTGCGATAGTGCCGGAAATGAAGTTTACCGCAGCCCAAACAGCGGGAACGCCAAGGGCTTCCTCCATCGAAACAGCAGCGGGGCCAGATAGCCCAATAATTTCCATGAAGCTACGCGGCTCGGACTGCGTGAACGTCGCCTCCCGCTTCTCACGCTTACCAAATCCGAACATTAGCCAACCTCCAAGGTGAACGTCTCATCATCCCAAGGGGAGGACGGCGCTTCTTCGTCTAGCATCCAACGCCCTAGCGCCATCATGGCCGCGACAGGTCCGTCGATCTTGTTTTCTGCCCGCTCTTTTGCTGGGCTATGAATGTCGCCAGTGCGTGAACGGTTCACCACGTTGGAAAGCATCCATGCGAAGGCTGGCTCGCCATTGTGGAACAGCTTGCCGTCAGCAATTAGCGCATCCAATTTGCGCATAGGCTCATTCATAAGGGTTGGACGGTTGGCAAAGTCGATACACGCCACGCCCTGCTCCATCAGTTGCACGGCCATTTGCCGGGAGTGCAGCGGGTCAAACGCGACCTCGCGAACATCGAACTTGCCGCACCAATCCAGAATATCCGCCTCAATCTCGCGGTCGTCTGTTACCGCCCCGTCCGTCTGGATCAGGGTGCCTTGATCGCGCCAAAGCCGGAAATGTTCGTTCTCTGGCAGTTCAACCGTTTCCTCTGGGGCATAGTATCGCCCGAACCGGGCAAACCCGCCCTCATGCCGGAACAGTATCTCTACCGCCGTCAGATCCCGCTTTTCCGCCAGATCGACGCCAATTATTGCCTCTTGCCCCGCAAAACTGTCTAATGTCAGGTCAGGATTGCCCGCCTGCTGGTAGCGCAGCACGTTGAAATAAGCATCCCGCGCCTGCACCCAGACATTCAGGTGTTTCGTCTTGAACTGCCCCGCCTTTCGCGGGCTGCCCATCGCCTCTTTTTGGCGGGCAAGAAGGAAGTCTTCACCCACCGAAACCCCGAAATTAGGGTTCGCCTTGCGCAGAACTGCCGGGTCCGTCCAGTCGTCGTCTTCATCCACCCCATAGATTAGCGCGAATGTCTCATCATCTTGCCGCGACCCCTCAAGCATGGCCTGCGCCTCGCCCTGCATGGCGTAGCATGGCCCCGCGATGTTATCCCCCGCCGTTGTAATCGCCAGCATGAGCGGCTGTTCACGCGCCCCCATGCCCGTTTCCATGGTCGAATACATCGCGTCGGTGTCGTGTTCGTGGTATTCGTCCACGATTGCGCAGCTTGGCGACGAACCGTCACCCGGCTTGCCGATCAGCGGTTCAAAACGGCTCTCATTGCTGAGAATGTGCAGATTGGAAGCGTTGACGCTCAACCCATAGTGGCTGCACATGTCGGGCCGTTTGAGCGCCATCAGACGCGCGGGCCGGAAGACCTCCCAAGCCTGTTTCTCGCTCGTAGCGCCAGAATAGACCTCTGCGCCGTGTTCACCGTCAGCCACCAGCATGTAAAGCCCGATAGCCGCCGCGAGAGCGGACTTGCCGTTTTTGCGCGGCACCAGCAGAAGCACCTTACGAAACCGCCGCGTGCTGTCCTTCCGCCGCAACCAGCCAAAAGCGCAGACCACGAAGAAGACCTGCCAAGGCTCCAGCTTGAGCGTTTGCTTTTTCGCCGCCCATTTGCCCTTGGTATGCGGCATCAGTTCGATAAAGGTGCAGACCTTGTTTGCCGCCTTCGCGTCGAAGCGATAGGCAAAGCCCGCATCATCCTGCCAAGCCAGATCGTCCAAGTGACGCTGACAGGCCAGCTTGATATATTTCCCCGCTGGAATTTCGCCGCTGATAACATCGCGGGCGTATTGCTCCGCGACGGCTATGTAATCCGTCACCCCAGAGCCTTGAACGGGTTCTCATCGGCTGGCTTGCCCGCGCTAACCTTAGAACGCGCCGCAGGGGTCAGCCCAAATTCTGCTAAGAGGGATTGCGCGTGACGCATCGCCTCGTTGCGCAGCCCCACTTCTGGAGCAGCGCGGCGCATCCGAATATTACCGTTCTCATCCTTTTGGTCATACGTCCGACCACCGTCCTCAATGGCAGCGGTCATAAGTTCGACCTCTTCAATCCGGCTGGATAAAAGCGCCAGCGCCACTTGATCGTCAGGGGAGGCAATCCCCATATTGAGCAGCGTTGCGCTCAACTGCGCGAATATTTCCGCTGCGCGCTCGCTCAGCCATTCCGGTGCCGTTGCAACGCCGGGGTTGGCCGCTGGCGCGTCGGGGTTCATACGATCAGCCCGCGCCGTGCCTTTGACCAGCTTTAGCTTGTCAGGGATTGGTTTGCGGCCCATGTGAAGCCCCTTCACTTTTTGTCTTGATACTGGCAGCGTGAGAAATTCAGGACCGCAGCCGGTTCCGCTAGCCACCCCCTAGAGACTGACCTACCCCCTGCCCCCATATCCGCCCCGCTGGTGGCCTCTAGGGGTCTTTCGCTGCCTCACCCACGCTAACAGCTTATCCCCACTCAGGCGGGCCTCTATGCGGGCTTTCTCGCCGTTGTGGTGGCGGCTGCATAATGCGGTGAATGTGTTATCCCAAAACAAGTCTGGGTCGCCTCGGTGCGGTAGGTCGTGATCGCATACCGTGGCTGGCTCTGTCCGCCCGTCTGCTAGGCAGTATTCGCAGAGGGGATGCGCCATCAGGAAACCTTCCCTGAACCGCTCCCATCGCTTATCGTATCCGCGCTGGTGCGCTGTGCCTCTGTTCTCTGGCGTCCGGTGCTTTGCCGTGTGGCCCTTGCCCATCGCCTTGCGCCTGTGCTGGCCCGGAGCGGCTGGCATTAGCTGCTGGCCTCATGTCTCCATGCCATGTGGTTAGCCTCGCTGGGGTTTGCGTATCGCCGCCGCGTTGCGCCTATGTGCGCGTAGAAATCACAACTAATGTGATATAGTCTCTTGACGGGCATCACACCCATTGTTATATCTAGTGCATTGAAATGAAAACGCACTAGGAGATAGACATGCCCCAAGCAGAGCAAATCGCCCGCACATGGCTGGAAGCAGAAAAGAAAGAAACCCCTTCACTCGCCACTACCATCAACGCTGTCCTACAGAGCCCCACCAGCATGAAACGACTTGCAGGGGTCATTAAAACGCTGTGACCCCTCAAGCCTTTACACAGTGGCTGGCCGATATGAAGTCGGCTGGCCTTGCCCGCTCAGATGCCGATTGCGCCAAGTTGCTCGGCGTACACGTTAACTCCGTTGTTAAGCGCAAGCGTGAGGGCGCAGATACTGAAACCGCCCTTGCCTGCCGCGCCTTGCTCCATCGCTTGGATGCTTACCAGTGATGCGCCTATGTGCGCTGAGAAATTGTTGCCCCGTGATTATCGGGTTCACCGGGCCAGAAACCATGTCCTGAGCCATGAGGCTAGGAGGAAGACCCGCGCATGTCCGAGGCCGTAGCCAAGTGCAGAGGCGCGTGTCGTATGTGTGGACACGGAGCCGACGACGGGAGTTGAACCCGCGACCTTGCCTCGGCGGCTGCTCTACCTGCTGAGCTACGCCGGAACCGCGCTCATGTGAATGCAGTAAGCGGCGATCAACCCGCCTAACCCTATGCCAACCGGGTTTCGATACATCAGCCTTGCGCCGAAGTCTGGTTGGCCTATCTGCACTCGCATCAATGCGGCTACGTTTGAACGCGCCCCGGCCAGCTTATGCTACTGACGTTTGCCGGGTTATCATGCTGCCACATGGGGTAATGCCAGACGCGCTCTTGACAGATGGTAAGCTACGAGGGGTCCGGTTAGCGAAGCCTCGCGCGGCTACTGCCCTCTGCCCGGTTCTTTCAGCTAGCGTTACCGGACGCCACCACCTGTCAAGAAAGCGGCTTGAATCAAAAGAGGCAGCATCCCTGCCACCTCTTGCGATAAATCACACTCCCACGTTTAAGAGGTGCAGTCAACCCCGCGCGCGCGATTATGCGATTCTTTGTCGTCGGTCAATTGGCCCCTGAAAGTTTCCTTTGTTGGATCAGTGCCGATGCCCGCAGGACAGACAGCACTCCGTTTCAGCATCGAAGGCGGTTGACTTGCAGGCCGCTATTTCCCGCCGCCGTTTTGCTGCTGCATTTTGTATCTGCCCCGCCTCGATTTCCTGCCGAACTTGGTATGCGTCGATGGCCTCGGCGGATTGCCCGCCATACCCATCATCCCAGCCGCGCCCATAGTTTGCCATGCCTTGCTCCTACTTTCTTTTCCGTTCCAACTTATCCGCTAGCCGATCAAGCGCCGCTGCCAGATGCTCCTTCCCCTTCGGCACCGCCTTGTAGCGATACTCGCGCAGATGGGCCACAGCGCGGCCCTCACAGGCCACCGCCTGCAAGATTGCCTTGTCCTCTGCCGCGACCAGCTTAGACACGCTGAGATAGGCGCTCATGCGGTCTATGCGGATATCAATCGCTTGGTCCGGCTTGGGGCTGCTGTCCACCACGGGGTCGCTGTAGTCCTTGCCCTGCCCCATCTCGGTTTTGGCCCATGCATCGCGCAGTGTCGCCCCGGCGGTTAGCTGGCGGTTACCAATCACCCCGTCCTTGTGGTACTTCTGGAGCATATCCACCCGGCGCATCCTCTTTACGTTGTTGGGGTTCACCTGCTCGCCCTTGTCGTTTGTCCACGTCACAGGCTCTTGGACGAGGTGCAGGCGGTTTGCCGGACCCCGCGCCCCCATGTCCCAATGCTCAGGCATCGCGGCCAATGTCACGGGCGTTTTCTTCTGTGCTGCCTTCTTACGTCTCGCCATCTTTGAACAACCTTTCTGCCTGCTGGATCGGGCACGAAAGCGCCCGGTAGTAGTCCACCATGTTCTGCAACGGGGCATTGCGGCCCCGCTCCTTTGCCAGCTTGCGTTTCGCGTCCATGAACTTGCGCCGATAGAAGCAGATGGTGGTTTCCTGCGTATCGACTTGCCGCCGCAGCTTGGCGTTGGCCTGCTCTAGCTGGTGGATGCGTTGGGAGGGGGTCATGCTACGGCCTCCAAGACATTGCCGCCCCACTGCTGCGCCATAGCGTCGGCAATGCCCTGGAACGTAGTGCTGCGAAGTTTCCACCGATCCGGCCCAGGTGGCAGGTAATGCAGCCTCTGCCGCTCATTGTCGGGAAGCTGCATCATTTCTTCGCGGACGTTATTTGTCTCGCGCAGAGGCATCAGCCCCTTGAGCCACAACCCTGTAGCCTTCTGCTCTGGGTGGCCGAACATCCAGGGCTGCACGATCTGCGTTGCCTTGCCTGCCCCTGTCAGCTTACGGGCGTATTTGTGCATCACGGGGTTTTCTACAGCGATGCGCGGAATAGGCGCGGCCATGAATGCCGAGAACAGTTCCGCCGCCTCAAATAGCTTAGGCCAACGCCCCGCGTCTTTGTGCAAGTGGCATACGCCGCTGTTCGTCAGGTAGGTGCATGGCGGATGTGCGACCAGCAGTCCCCAGCCGTCATTCAGAAGCGACAAGGCGTCACCCTGGATGTGATGCGGGCTGTTGTCGTCGCTTGGCAAAATGTCGCACGACCAGGCGTCATGCCCCAAGGCGCGGAAAGCCTCGCGGACGCGGCCCGAATACTCGCAGGCGACTAGAACGCGAAGCCTGGTCATTGCTCTGCCTCCGCCTTTGCCGCCGCGATCCGGTCCTTGCAGCTAACGTGGGCAAGCTGGTACTCGTAGCACCCGCCGTATTTACCCCGCGTCAGGATGTTATCCCGGCACATGTGGCGCAGTGCGGTGGAAAGCGATGCCGTCTTGCTGGTGCCTGATATGCCCGCCTCATCGCGTATCTGCGCAGCCGTGCGCCGCTTCCCGTCTGACAGGACGCGCAGAGCCATACCCCGCATATCGACCATTGGTCGCGCTGGCCTCGTATCTGGCGGGGGAGGGCAATCACGGAGGTGCCAGACCATGAGAGGGCGATATGCGCCCTTAATACGCTCCCATTTCTTAGAATGAACAACCTTGCCCGACAACTTCCCCTTGAGACGGCTTAGAACCAGATTGAAATGCACCTCGTAACCAAGTGTGGACGTTGCCTCTTGTGCAATTTCCACGGCTGTCTTTGGCTCACCGATAAATTTCAGAATAAACCGATCAAGCGTCCGGTAGTTCTTTTTCGGCGGTTCTTTCTTTTCCGGCTCCGGCTTTATGCGGCCTTCTTTCGCAGCCAGCTTGCGCATTTTCTCTGCATACCAATCCTCGTACCAATCGGGGTAACGCTCATTGCGCAGTTTAAACGCGGGGACGCTCTCAGCCGCCCGGATCTGCGCTTGCGTCGTGTGGTGGCGTATCATCGCTGTCATTGCTTGGCGTCCTTCTCTGGTGCTGGCTTGGTGGGCGGTAGCGGTCCGTTGCTGGCTCCGTAGTTGCCGTGTTCGTCAAAACCTCGGTTGCTCATTTCTTGCCTCCCTGCATGTGAACATCATTCCAATCCTCGCCAGCATTTGGCGGGGTATGCACCGTCACCTTCACGCCCCTAACGGCCATCCGGTGCGCTGCTGTGTAAGCGGCCATCTGCCCGCCAAACTTCGCGTCATTGTCTGCAAAAATGGCAACTTCATCGCACCCGGCGGGCGGTAGCCATTTCGCCATGATTGCGGTGCTGATCGTTGCCCAAACCGGGATGCCATAGATTGCGGACGCGCTCATTGCTGTCTCAATCCCCTCGGCAATCCCAAGCGGCCCGCCTGTGTACTCGGAAAGCATCACACAAGCCCCGTCGGGCAATTCCCCCGGCATCATCTTGCGCGGTGCCGCCATCTCAGCCTTGCCCGACCCGTCATGCGCTAGAAACGTGCGGTGCATGGATACGAACTTTTCCTGACCATGGACGCCAACCATCGCAATCATTGCCGGACGGATGCCGCCCTGCCCGTCTCGCAGCTTCGGCGCGAACCGGAGCGCGGGCGGGTAGATCAATTCCTCGATATGGCGGTTTTCAAGATAGCGATGCACCAAGTCACCGGGGGCCACAGGCTGCGTTGCCTTGTAGGTATCCCGCAGGATATCGCGGCGCGTCTGCTCTGGCATTTCAGGCTTCGGCGCTTCGACTTTCATGTTGCCAACCATCCCGTCGATAGCGTCAGCAACTTCTTTGAAACTCTTGCCTGTGTAGGCCATCGCGAGATCGGTGCCTCTGCCAGCGCCGCAGGTGCAAATGTAGGAACCTGACCCGTCTTTATTGTCCCAACGGAAATTATCCTTTGATTCACACAACGGGCATGGGCCGTGCTTATCCTTCAAGCAGGTTTCGGGCAGGCCAAAGGTAAGTAGGATGCCCCGCCATTTGCCTTTGGCCGCATCTGCTGTTCTCCGATGAAACATCAGTTGGCCCCCTTGCGCTTGGCGTATGCAATCCGCCGTGATTTCTCGTAGTTGAGGAAAGCCTGATCCGGCTCTATGCGGCGCTCGTGCAGACGACGCGGCCAAACCTTGAACTTGCCTTTATAGAGATTTGCCGCCCAGCCGGATTTGTAACCGCGCTGATCTGCCATCCATAAGGCGCGGCTGTAGAACGCCTGCTTTTCTTCTTTCGTTGGTTCCTTGGCCTTCTTTGGCGTCAACTCAATCAACTCACCGTCAACCGTTTCAACGCCCGCGACAGGCTTGCGCTCATGTCCGCAAAATGGGCATGTCAGACCAACGTGCAGTGCGGCGCAGTTTGCGCACTCCTTCGGCAGCTTTTCCTTGCCTTCGGCCGTTTGCTTTTCTCCCGGCTTGGTGGTGTCCAAGGTGAATTGCGCGATATCCGTCACCAGACCCAAGCGCAGCGAATTGCCCGCGTGATCCAAGATCAGAAGATCCTCTGTTCCCTTGTTCACCCGCAGGCCGCGCCCGATCTTCTGGACGTGCAGCATCTTCGACTTCGTGGGGGCCGCGTCGATAATGCAGGAAACAGGCCAATCTACCCCCGTTGTCAGGGTGCGGACGGAACAGGCGATCTTGATTTCACCCGCCCTAAACCGCTGCTCGATCAACTGGCGCTCAACAACATCAGTGAAGGCGTCCACATAGGCGGTTGCCACCCCTGCCCGCTGGAATGCCTCATGCAACTGTTGAGCATGGGCGCAGCTTGCACCGAATAGCAGCGTCGGGCGGTTCTCGCCCTTCTCTAGCCATGTATCCACAACAGACGCCATAAGCGCCGATCCGGCCATAACCTCTGCGGCCCCGGCTTCGGTATAGTCGCCCTTAGATACCGGAACCCCTGTCATGTCGGGAATATCCGGCGCGAAGGCGCGAAACTCGGAAAGATAGCCCGCTTCGATCAAGTCTAGGATGGTGCAAGGCGTAACCATGTCCTGCCAAAGCAAGCCCATGCCCTTTGCCCACGGTGTCGCGCTAAGGCCGATGAAGAAAATATCTTCGCGCTCTTTCATTAGCTGCTCAATCACCTTGGCGCGTAGGTGACATTCATCAACGATAACCAGCGCAGCTTCGGGGATATCGCGTCGGGCCAACGTCTGAACGCTGCAAACCTGCACTTGCGCTGCCGGGTTGGTGCGCGGGTGGCTGGCCTGCATCACGCCGATATCTTGGATGCCCTCGTTCTCGAAAGCCTCCACGGTTTGGTTAATCAGAGAAACGGCGGGTGCCGTGAAGATAACCCGGTTTCCCTTAGCCAAGGCACCTTCGATGATGTTTGCAGCCGTTAGAGTTTTCCCGAACCCGGTAGCAGCTTGGCAAACGATGCGCTTAAAACCCTTTCCAAGAGATTGGCGGATAAGTTCGATTGCCTTACTCTGGTGAGGACGCAGGGTTTTACGGATTGGCGGGGTCCAGAACATATCGTTCATGCCGCACCCCCTGACGTTCTCAATCCTTGGACAGGGAACTTAACAACGTTGTTTATACGGTGGGTCATTTTGACCCGCCCTCGGGTAGGGTCATTTGACCCACCGTATACGCGAACGTCTGATTTCTTCTTGGCGCAGAGGTCCGTCAAAGCAACGGTGTTGACGGTGTATTCTGTCGCGTTGCCGTGCAACCCCTCCAAGTGGTCGACTGCATCAATCGCGCCATAGTCCCGCAGCAATGCCAGCGTCCGCTTGACGGTAGCGATAGAAACGCCCGCTTTATTCGCCAGCTTCTTGCGGCCCGGATGGACGACGCCCTTGGTGCTTTTGCGGTGCTGGAACCAATGATTGATAAACGCCAGAACGACTTCGCGCTCTGATTTGGTGAACGGCCCCCGGCGGATCGTCTGACGGATCACGCGGCGGAATGCGGCCTCTTGGCTATCTTTGAACGCACTCATGCCGCACCCGCCTTGGCCTTTTCGGCCAGATTGCGGGCGAGTTCGCCAATAGATTGCCATTCGGAAATTGACTTAGATGGGGGAATCCCCATATTAGGCTTATCAGCCATTTGCGCCTCCTCTACAGGTGCATTTCGGTTAGAGCCGGGTCGCTGCGTCAACAGCTTCTCGGCTCGCTCATTCATAGCATTTTCAGCCATGTTTTCAAAGGGTTTATTCACTTCTGCCCTCCGTTTCCACCACGCGGAAAACCACCTTGCCGACCGGATCACGGCCAGCCCAAACAGGCGGAAAATCAACGCGGAATTTCTTGTCGTCGCAGCCCATGGCATCGGCTATCCCGTCGAGATACGCCTTCATGCGCCCGTGCATGTTGTGCACATCGCCGCGAAAGGCTTTGGGCCAATATTCCACGAAGATCACGGCATCGGGGGTGCACTTGACGCGGGGCTTTTCCAGTGCCACGGCACAGGCCATTGCGCGGGCTTTCTTGGTAGCCTCTGCCTTCGGACGCCAATGCCCCTTCGCGTGTGGCGTGAGGTGCTTAGAGGGCCATGGGAGTTCAATCACGCGAATGCCCATTAGCTGCGCCTCTCTGGTCGATCATCTTCGCCCGCGCCTCGCGCCTCATATGCAATGAGGAATGCCAAACAGCAGGCCGCGTGATGCAGGTGAGACTTGCCCGTTTCCTCGTCGGTGTCCTGCCCTGCCCACCATGCCAGCATGTGGCGCTGTAGGGCCGCGTAAGGACGACCCCACGCCATCCCGGCCTCCCAATTGCGGGAGCCGTATTTCTCCGCGCCAAAGGTCAGGATGTCAGCGGTTGCTAGGACAAACTCGGAAGGCACTAGGTCAACGCGGGGCTTGCCGCCGTCGAATTTCCGGCCCTCAACGGGCTTGGCTGCTGTGCTGAGAATGTCGGAACGGTTCATGCCTGCGCCTTTCTCGCTGCGCGGGCTGCGTGATCCAGCTTGGCGGTAGTCAGCACCAGCGGGCGCAATTCCGGCTCATAGGCGTCATAAGGCTTGCACCAACGTCCACCGCTTAGGCGCGGCAACAGTGCGCGGGGAATAGCTTCCCAATTCGCGGGGTCGGTGTTTGTTTTGTCACCGTCGATGCTCTTGAGTACGTAACCGTCAGGCACAGGGCCGTTTACCTGCTCCCACAGGTGGCGATGTTTCAGCACATAGCGCCGCTCAAAGCCTGTGTGTGGATTGGGTTCGTCAACGCTAACCTCGACATAGCCCTCTTTGCTTAGACGCTCATGGCCGAGATACTTTGTGTTGTGCGGCAGATTGCCCTTTTTAAAGCGGCCCTTTTCGCTGCCAGCGGGATTGAATGGTTTGCCCTTGTTGTGTGGCGTCTGGCCGTTCTTAAAGAAACCTGTGCGTCCTGTTTTCCAGCCTTTGCGAGAGCATAGAGCTTTGAAGTTTTGCAGCGATACGGTACGATTGAACTTGGCGCAAAACATCGCGCACAACTCCCGGCGCGGCGTCTCTTTTCTCGCCTCAATCCAAGCCAATTCCTCGGCGCTGTAAGGGATCGAACGCCCCTTCATTGGTCAGGCTTCCCGCCGATCTGCGGCAACATCGGCATGACGGTCTGGCCGTACTCGGCAAACAGCTTCGCAGCCTTTAGTTGCAGGTCCGCATTGCCTGTGATCTTGTCGGCAACAGAGACAATCGCAACAGCCCGCTTAGCCTCTTGCTCGATCTGCTCCGCGCTCATGCCTTCTTCTGACAGGCGTTCAAGCTGAGCAAAGAGGTGGTTGTTCAGGTCAGACAGCTTATTTTTCATTGGGAAACCTCATTGCTTGAAAAGCCCCCGGTGACGGGAGGAAGCGCCACCGGGGTAGTTGGCGCTGGCGAATGCGCTAGGAGAACAGCCATGAATGACGCAGTATCGTACCGCTGCGCCTCGGATGCTGGGGCGGTCATAACTCACCGCTTTCACGCATTTCTGCGATAGCCTCACGAACCCAATATTTCGCGTGACGCCCTTGCGGCGCAGTGTCCGTGCTATGGAAGTCGAGCGGATCAGGGCAAAACAACCATTCCGCTGACACGTCCAGAAGATTGCAGAGAGCGATAAAGCGACGACTGTCAGGCATAGCCGTGCCGTCCTCCCACTTCTTCACAGCTTGCGGAGACACATCACAGACTGAAGCAACATCTCGCAGCGTCTTTCGCGCTCTGCCACGCGCAGCCCGTAGCCGCTCTGCGAAGCCGTGTGTGGGGGCTGTACGTGTGGTCATTGCTTAGACCCCGCCATTTTCTCGCGGATGGTCTTAATGGTGGACCAGCGCAGTTCGCGGCCCGCTTCCAAGTCGCGCAGAAGGTTGGGGTCTTTGACGGCCCAAACACCAAAAGCGGTTTTGGAAACGCCATGCTCTTTGCGGTAGCGGGAGATGTCCGCAACCAGCCTTTCAATTTCGGGGTTTTGGGTGTGTGCGTTCATAGAACACTTTTAGGAAACTTCCTAACGCACATCAACCATTTTCTTTAGGACACTTCCAATTAGACGGATAGCGCCTAAATAGGTTATGTCCTAACCCATGGAGAGAGACCCAATAAACATGCTAGTCGCCAAGAACATCAAAGACTTGATGGATGCTCGACAGATGGACGCCGCAAAGCTGGCGCGGGCGGCTAAAATTAACCCAACAGGCATTTACGACATATTATCGGGAAAGAGCCAAAGCCCGAAGGTAGTCACGCTTGCAAAAATAGCTAAGGGGTTGCGAGTCCCCCTAGCTGCACTGTTTGAAACCGCGACAGATTTAGAACTTAAGTCGGACATTCTCGCTCTACTTGAGCGGATGCCCGCCCCGCAGCGGGAGTTGCTCCTGAGAACTGCTCAGGCTTGGATTGAAGAAACCGAATAACTTCTAATTTCAGCAAAATAAGCTGCCCCCGCGCCATTGAGTTAATCTCAGTGGCGTTTTTTTGTCCTAATGTGTTCATGCTTTACCCCCTAATGTTAACTTAGATAGCATAACGGACCTGTGCGTGTATATTAGGAAGTTTCCGAAAATACTGCTTGACGATAGGATATTTCCTAACTACCTTCTCCCTACAGGCCACACCAAGGGAGGACGAACAATGCACCATATCACCGCCAGTTTACGTTTCGCCCGTGCCGTACCAGCGCGTCATAGGGAAGTCGACACATTTCCTTGCGATTTCAATGATTTACAACTTTTGGGCGATATTCATGGCTTTGCAATCGCAATCCTAGACGCCCTCTTTTCATCCGGGGGTTGAGTGATGGCCGAAACCGAACTCACCCCGAAGTCAGTATCCGCAAAGGGGAAACGCTGCATCGTCACCGACGAGACGGAAAGCCTGTTCACAATGCGGATGCCAAGCGTCGATGGGGCGAAGTTTCTCGCCTTGTCATTCAATCAATCAATTAACAGCGCGGCACCGCGTAAGGGAGACGACCATGCAACATGAGGAAAACGACCCCGTAATCATCATCACTCAGCGCGGCTATATCGCGTATACCGATGAACTGGACCGCTACCGCCAGCGAATTGCCCGGAGCGAAGTTACGCTGGCCCCCTGCCAGTACCGCGAGATTGACCCGTCCACGTTCGGCACAAGCGGCGCTGCGGCGCAGGAGGCGGCGCAATGAGCGAACGAGTAGAGAGGTTCACACCGCACCTGCATGAAGATTGGCGCGGGATGATGGGCGTCACCGCTGGGATGCGGTCGGCAGCGAGCGGGGAATATGTCCGCGTTGAGGTGTACGAATCCCAAGCCGAGCGCATCAAGGAGTTGGAGGCGGAACGGGATCGTCAGTATGAGCAAAATGCGGAGCAGATCATCCGCATCGCTGAACTTGAGGCTCAGCAAGACGACGAGCAGACGCCCCCTAGTGCGGCGCAGGCGGTGGCGTCGTGAGTTACGTCGAATTCTTGTCAGAAGGCGAACCGACAGCGCGTAAGCACCACCAATGCTTCCACTGCTATCGCAGCATCGCGCCGGGGACCAAGCACCGCAAGTCAACGCTGAAATATGATGGCGTCTATACGCTGAGAATGCACCTCGACTGTGACGCCCTCTGGGATCGTTACATGAAGGATAGCGGGCTTTCGTATTGTCGGGACTTTCCAGACGGTTCGCCCCCACTTGCGGATGAGTTCGTGGATAGCGGCGAGTTTCGTCACCTGTGCAACGCCTATCGCGGTTTCTTCCCGCATGTCGTCGCACGGTTGGAGTTCAGCAGCGAACGCGAGGCCACCCAATGACCCCCCGCTGGCACTATCGCGGCGATGGGGAGTGGCACGGCACAGGCGGCTATCGGGCCAGCCTTCACCAGCCAATGACAGACGCATGGACGCTGCGCACCCCTGACGGACAGCGACACACCGGGACCGCGCAGGAATGCCGCCAGATCGCGGCGCAACACGCACAGGAGGCAATGGAATGAATAAGCTACCCGCACAAGTTCACAGCAAGTTCCCGCTTTTCATCGAAGTTGACCCGGACGGGTTTGGCGAGATTTTCGCCAGCTTCAGCGACCAAGAACAAGTCGCCGTTTTCCGGTCCATGCTTGAGCATATGAAGCCCCATGCGATGCAGTGGGATTATATCGCGATTGAACTGGAAAAGCCAGAGAACGCGGACGTTCTGAGCCAGCTTCGCAACGTACTCTTTGCAGAGGAGATGGCGGCATGACCCTTCACAGCACATTCCCCCACCACATCCCCCGCGCCTGCGACCCGGTGCTTACCGCCGCGCAGCTTGCCGGGAATGGCAACCGCAAGAGCGTATCAGCCCGCCTGCTGGAAGCCCTATCTATGCATGAGGGTGACAGCGACTTGGGCCAGCTTGCCGACGCTATTCTCAGCGCAGGCGACTTCTACGCCCGCCGTGACCGCGAAGAATACGAGGACGCAGCCCACGCTTGCGAGAACGTCACCGGATACGCGGAGCGGCTGGCCGACGAATGGCGGCTGGAAGCGGAGAGCATGGCAGAGGTGCTGCAATGACCCATCACTCCGGCCCATGGGCGCACCCACCCCGCAAGCGCAGCCCCCGCTACGGCACCGCATGGATCTTTGCCGTTGCCGTGTCGCTGATCCTCGCAGCCTCCGCGCTGGTGGATAACCTCGACGCGCAGCCGTGGGTGGAGACTTTCGCCCCGGCGCACCCCGATCACCCGAAAGGATACTGACATGAACGCCGTAACCAAGACAGAACCGCAAGAGCAGTTCCTGCCCGCCGATCCAATGGTGAATATGATCGAGCGGGTTGCGATGGACCCCAATTCGGACCTCGCCAAGCTGGAGCGGATGCTTGAACTGAAAGAAAAGCACGATGCGCAGAACGCGAAAGCGGCTTTTGACGCGGCGTTTGCGAAGGCTTCGGCCAGCTTCCCCGAAATCCCGCTCAATGGCGAGAACAAGCACCAAAAGACGCGCTATGCGCTGCTCAAAGATATCATCAAGCTAACCCGCCCCGTGCTGGCAGAACATGGCCTAGCCCTCTCATTCTCGACCGAGACAACGGAGAAAGAGGTGATCGTTACCGCCGAACTGTCGCACGAGAACGGCCACACAAAGCGCAACAGCTTGCCGTTGCCGCGTGATGCTGGCGCAGGCCGCAACGCTGTGCAGGCTATCGGCTCAACGCAGACCTACGGGCAACGCTACACCGCCCAAGCCATCCTTGGCCTATCGCTTGGCGAGGACGTTGAGGATGATGGGGTGACAGCAGCCAACGGGACGGAAACGGTCACGGCAGAGCAGTTCGTGACCCTGCGCGACCTGATTGCAGAGACGGGCACCGACGAAGCCAAATTCCACCTAGCCTTCGGCCACAAAGACCCGGCCAATGCGGACCTGCAACTGTTCCCCGCCGCCCGCTTCAATGAAGCCAAGGCAATGCTTGAGCGCAAGAAGGGCGGCAAGTGATGCAGCAAGGTACAGAAGAATGGTTCGCGGCAAGGGCGGGCTGCGTCACTGCCAGCCGCATTTCCGATGTGATGATGAAGCCCACAACGGCGGGTTATCAGAACTATCGGGCGCAGCTTATCTGTGAACGCCTGACAGGCAACCCGACCGAGACCTTCACCAGCGCGGCAATGCAGCACGGCACCGACACCGAGCCGCAGGCGCGGGCCTTCTATGAAATGGAGACGGGCCTAGAGGTTGCAGAGGTTGGGTTTATCCCGCACCCGACCATTGAAGGCACCGGGGCCAGCCCGGACGGGATCATTGGCGGGGATGGGCTTGTCGAGATTAAGTGTCCGCAACCCGCCGAGCATATCCGCGTCCTAACGGGCGGCGCAATCAAACGCCAGTACGTCTTGCAGATGCAGTGGCAAATGGAATGCACCGGGCGCGAATGGTGCGACTTCGTGACGTTCAACCCCGCCCTGCCCTTTGAAATGCAGATGCACATTCAGCGCGTCGAAGCTGACGCCAAGGCGCAGGCGGAAATCACCGAGGCCGTGGCCGCGTTCATTGCGGACGTAAAGGCCACCGCAGACGAACTTATCAACCAATACAGAAAGGCCGCATGATGGCTGGAAGCGTGAATAAAGTGATCCTGATTGGCAACCTAGGGCGCGACCCAGAAGTGCGCACGTTTCAGAACGGCGGCAAGGTATGCAACCTGCGGATTGCCACTTCCGAGACATGGAAAGACCGCGACAGCGGGGAACGCAAGGAGCGCACAGAGTGGCATTCGGTGGCGATTTTCCAAGAGGGGCTTGTGCGGATTGCCGAGCAGTACCTCAAGAAAGGCTCCAAGGTCTACATCGAAGGACAATTGCAGACGCGCAAATGGCAGGACCAGAGCGGCGCGGACAAGTACAGCACCGAGGTTGTGTTGCAAGGCTTCGGCGGCACGCTGACGATGCTGGACGGGCCGAGCGGCGGCGGTCAATCGCAAGGCTATGACAGCGGCAGCACGGGCAACTATGACGCGCCGAGCGGCTACGGGGCGGGCGGGAACCCTAACAGCGGGCGCGACCTCGGAGATGAAATACCGTTCAAATACAGCAGCTTGTAAGATATGATGCGATCAGCCCTCACAGCACAAGACGCGGGCCGATTGGCGGAATGGGTGGAAGGTCTACCCGTTCCGTTCACCCTGACCATGCGCGAAGGCAAGGTGCGGTCACTGAGTCAAAACGCCCTGCTGCACAAGTGGTTTGGCGAGATTGCGCGGCAGACCCACAGCACCGCCGATCAGGTGAAGCGGGAGTGCAAGTTCTATCAGGGCTGCCCGATCCTAATGGCGGATGATCCGCAGTTCGTCGCGTTTCTCAGCAACCTCAAGAACCTGACCGTAGAGCAGAAGATAGCCGCCATGGATTATATCTCAGTCACTTCGGTGATGAACACGAAACAGCTTAGCGCGATGTGTGATGCGGTAGAGGCCAAGTATCTGCCGCAGGGCATCCGCCTTAGCCAGCCGGAGGATAAGCAGTGAACATCACTGGACGCCCGATATACCAGAAGGGCCAGAAGCCGCAGAAGGTCAAAGCCCTGCGCGATGCCTCAAAAGGTGCCGATTGCGCTTTGGCTATCCCCGGCATTTGCCGCCACGACCCGGCCTATGTTGTCGGGTGCCATGTGAGTATTCCCGGCTTTGCCGCTGGTATGGCTCAGAAGAATGACGACCTGTTTCTGATCGACGGCTGCGACCGCTGCCACGCCGTTTTTGATAGCCGCGACAAGTTTGCGGAATCCCCGATTGATTGGCTGGACGTGCTGCGAGCGATGATGCGCAGCCAATCCCGCCGCATGGCCGCTGGCCTAATCAGCGTGAGGGGCAACTGAATTCCCGTTGTGGGGATAACGCGGCCACGGCGTTCCCAGTGGCATACGACGACCGCGCCAACACGCGGGCATTTTGTGAAGTCGGACCCCCAGACCGCCCGTCGATCCGCGCCACCTCCACATGAGGGGATCGGCGGGCAAGCTGAGACAGGAGAGAGCATGAACGTGGATATTTCAAGCGAGGCGGTGGAGCGGTTGGCCAAGGATTGCGATTGGGCGCAACGGGATCACAACCAATTCACCCGTGAGGCGCATCTGCACTTCGATTGCGCCGCCACCCTCCGCGCCCAAGCCGAGCGGATCAAGGAGTTGGAGGCAGGGAACGCCGCAGGTTTGCGCAGAGAAAAGGACGCCAACGAACGGGCGATGAAGCACCTACGCCGCGCCGAAAAGGCTGAAATCGCCTCTAAGAACCATGCCGCGTTTTCGCACGAATGGCGTGAGCGAGCGGAAAAAGCAGAGGCAGAGAACGGCATTCTGCGCACCGAAAAACACGCGGATGCAGAGGCTATCGCCAGCGCCCGCAATGACGCGCTGCGGGAGGCGCTATCTCACAAGTGGCTGTGCTTCCACAAATGCGACGAGGAAATCGAAGTGGTTAACGCTGACGACATTACCGCCCTTATCGAAGGAGACACCAATGACTGAGCAAGAGCGCGTTGAGAAGGTGGCGAAGGCAATCGCTAAGGCTATGGCGAGAGAGTGGGACGACCCCAAAACCCAGCGTGACCTATACCGTATGCAGGCACGCGTCGCTTTCGCCGCCCTTACCGTGACACCGCAGGAGGGCAGAAGCCTGCCTGATCGCATCATGGTTTGGCACAGCAGCCCCACGCTCGACCACTTAGGGACATGGGCCACTACCCGCTACCCGGTCGAGGCTAAGGCATACGTTCGCGCAGACGACAACACCTCGCAAACGACACCGCAGGAGGCGGCGAAGGTATCCGAAGAAGCCCGCGAAAACATCGTTGATGAGATCGAAAGCATCATTTGCGAAACGCACGAGATGGATGTGCGAGACGTGGACTATGCTGAGAACATCGTTTCGTGGCTTGAGCGACACCACCCTGCCGCCCTACGCGCTATCTCGGAGGACAGCCATGAGTAACGCACTAGACGACCTGCGCCAGACGCTAACGGGAATCTGCGCGCGTGAGGTTATGGGCGCAGAGAAAACCGCAGATGTCATCATCGCGGCCCTGCCAGGGTTGGTGAAGCCGCTTGTCTGGGTCCGGCATCCCATCGGCTGGAACTGCGAAGGCTTTATGATCGACGCCCGCAACTTCAACGCAATTTACATGATGCGGGGGATGCACGGCAAGCCAAGGTTCGACACTGTAGAAGCCGCCAAGGCCGCAGCCCAAGCCCACCACGTCGCGCAGATCATGGCAGCGTTTGGGATCGACGCCGGGGCAATGAAGGAGGGGAAGCAGTGACAGACGCCGGGATAGCAAACGCAGCCAGCCTTGTGATGATAGGGCTAGTCCTCAACGGGTGCCTTAGCGCGACAGGCAAAACTCGCATAGATGAATACAATATCGTTGACGAAAGGGAGATTGCCGAAGGCTTGGCAGAGGCAGGGTGCCTAATGTCAGGCGGCACCAAGTATCAATATGGCAAGTGCGAACGGGAAGACTGACATGGTAGCAAGACTAATGAAGATCCACGACGCCGCCACCTATCTCGGCATGACCGTCACCAAGCTGAAAGGGGGTAGCCAATGACGCCGCGACTGATGAAAGCGCAAGAAGCCGCCGAGCATATGGGAATAACCATCCAAGCCTTTGCTATCCTGAATATCCCTTGGAAGAACTTGGACGGGCTTTGCAGGTTTGACCGGATCGACTTAGACGGCTGGCCCGAAGACGAAATCGAGGCTGCTAAAGGCACAGCCCTTTGCAATGAAATCTTTGAAGTTGAAACGCCCCTGCCCCGGTTCTGGAACAGAAAGGCCGATCGCCCCCGTCTTCCAGAGGTATTGCGGGCCGAGATACTTCTAAGGGATGGGGAGGTTTGCGCATATTGCGGGACCACAGAAGGCCCATGGGAGATTGACCACATTTTCCCAGCTTGCAAGGGCGGCAGTAATGAGCCTGAAAACCTCGCCGTAGCCTGCCGGACATGCAACCGACAGAAGGGCGCAAAAACGCTCACAGAGTGGAGGGGCGAGGGACAATGAACCAGCCGAAACCATACAGACCCGACACACTTGCCAGCCGATGGGAGATTAGTGCTACAACGGTCCGCAACATGTGCGATGACGGTCGCCTACCCCATTTCAAGATTGGCAAGCTGTATCGCATCCCCGCGGCGGCTGTAGAGGAATACGAAGAATGTCAGACATCACCATCGGCAGACTCCGCGGCGGATACTGCGTTTCATGGCATGAAGGCGGCAAGCGCAGGCGCTATCAACTTAAAGCACGCACGCGAAAGGAAGCCGAGGCAGAAGCACGGGATCGATACCTAAAGGAGACGGTCAGCCGCGGCGGGCATACCGTGGCCGATCTCTGGCACATGTATGTCGATTATTTGGGGGATAAGCCAACCGCGGCAACTATGGGCTGGACGGGCAAAGCCGTGTTGTCCCACTTCGGGGCGCTGAGGCCAGACCAGATCACCCTTGCCGACAGCCGCGGCTACATCGCAGACAGAACCGCGGCGGGGCGCAAGCTGGGGAGCATCCACACCGAACTCGGCCACCTACGAAGCTGCCTAAATTGGGCAGTGAAGAAAGCGGGAGCGATTGACCGCGTGCCGCCCCTCGAAATGCCCTCTAAGCCTGACAGCGATGTGCGGCCACTCACGCAAAACCAGATTCACCGGATCGTGGATAACTGCGCCGCCCCGCATGTGCGGCTGGCCGTGATCCTGCTACTCACGACAGGGGGTCGGGTTTCCGCGGTACTGGATAGGACGTGGGACAAGATCGACTTTGACCGCGGCGTGATCGACCTTCGCCTAACCGATGGGGTGACGCGCAAGGGCCGTGCGGTGCTACCGATGAACTCACTAGCCCGCACCGCCCTAAAGCAGGCTTATGACGCCCGACAGACCGAGTGGGTGGTTGAGTATAACGGCGGGCCGATCAAGTCGATTAGGACGGGGTATGCCGCGGCTCTGCGCCGTGCTGGCCTGTCAGGTATCCGCATTCACCAGATACGTCACACCGTTGCTGTGCAGATGCTTGCCGCGGGCCAGCCCATTGAGCGGGTCAGCCAGTATCTCGGCCATAGCAATATCCAGATCACACAGAAGATTTACGCCCGCTTCCTGCCCGAACACCTGTCAGACGCCGCGGACGTTTTGAACTTTGGAATGGGCGGGCTGCGCGGGGTTAAGGTTCAATGAACCCCTATACACTTCGCTAATCATGGACATTGCCGCGGGAAAGTGTTATTTTACATGGGATTATATGGTGGGTCGTGAGAGGCTCGAACTCCCGACATCTTCGGTGTAAACGAAGCGCTCTACCAACTGAGCTAACGACCCGATGTGGCTCTCTTAGCCAAGGTTGCCGCGGGCTTCAAGCCTATAATTTCAACCGTCTTTGCTGACCGTCCCTTATCTGGAAAACGACCCCCTGCCCGCCCTGCATACGGCGCAGCTGATCCAGATCGCGGCCGGTCAGGATCAGGCGGAGCATTCGCGAGGTGATGCCATGGGTGACCAGCACATGCGGCCCGGTGAGCCCGCTCAGAAAGGCCCGACAGCGCGCGTGCAGCGCGGCAAACCCCTCCCCGCCCGGCGCTTCTTCGTAAAGGTCGAAGGAATCCCGCGCCTGCGGGCATTCCGCCAATAACTCGGCCCGCCCCCGCCCCGCCCAGGCGCCGAGGCCGATCTCTGCGATCCCCTTGTCGGTCGCAAAGGGCAACAGCCCCTCAAGCGCGATCTGCGCCGTATCCCGGGCGCGTTTTTGCGGGCTGCTGAGGGCCGTGAAATCGGCGAGGTCGCACTGTTTCAGAATCGCATTCTGCGCCCGCGCCTGCGCACGCCCCTGAGCGGTCAGCGGGGAATCATAGTGCCCCTGCAGACGGCCTTCGACATTCCATTCAGTCTCCCCATGGCGCAGGATATAGAGAGGTGGATAGTTGGTCATGCGATGCCCCCGCTGCGCGATCTGCGGCTTAGATTGGCAGAATTAACCAGCGCGTTCCAACCGGAATAAGGCGCGGGAGTGAAACACGATCTCGGGGCGTCGTTTGTAGAGGAGGAGGTGGTGGGTGATAAGAGATTTGAACTCCTGACATCTTCGATGTGAACGAAGCGCTCTACCACTGAGCTAATCACCCTTGCGGGGCGAAGTAGCCAATTGCGGCGCGGCGTGCAAGAGGGTTTTTGGTAGAAACCGCCATGGAACTGCCCCGCAGCGGCTGCCCCCAACGCAAAACGCGCGCCCCGAAGGGCGCGCGTTGCTGATGTCAAAAAGGGCCGGCCTTAATGGGTGGTCGCCGCATCCGCACTGCCAGCGCGGGCTTTCATCGCGGCGGCCTCGGCGGCCTCTTGGGCGGCTTCGTCCCAGTCGATCGCCTTGGGCTTGCTTACCAGCGCATGTTCCAGCACTTCCGAGACATGGCCCACCGGGATGATGCTCAGCCCTTCTTTCACATTGTCCGGGATCTCCGGCAGGTCCTTCTCGTTCTCCTTGGGGATCAGCACCGTGGTGATGCCGCCGCGCAGGGCCGCGAGGAGTTTCTCCTTCAACCCGCCGATCGGCATGGCGTTGCCGCGCAGAGAGACTTCGCCGGTCATGGCAATGTCACGCCGCACCGGGATCTGCGTCAGCACCGAGACGATCGAGGTCACCATCGCCAGACCGGCCGAGGGGCCGTCCTTGGGGGTGGCGCCGTCGGGCACGTGGACGTGAATGTCCAGCGTGTCAAACTTCGGCGGTTTGATCCCGATCTGAGGGCTGATCGAACGGACGTAAGAGCTTGCCGCGTCGATGCTTTCCTTCATCACATCGCCGAGCTTGCCCGTCGTTTTCATCCGGCCCTTACCCGGCAGACGCAAGGCTTCGATCGAGAGCAATTCGCCCCCCACCGAAGTGTAAGCCAGCCCGGTCACGACGCCGATCTGATCCTCCTCTTCAGCCAGACCAAAGCGGTGTTTGCGCACCCCAAGGAAGTCTTCGAGATTGTCACCGGTCACGGTCACGCTCTCGGCCTCTTTCTTGACGATCTTGGTCAGCGACTTGCGCGCCACTTTGGCGATCTCACGCTCAAGGTTCCGCACGCCGGCCTCGCGGGTGTAGTAGCGGATCATGCCGGTCAGAGCGGAGTCTTCAATCTTGAACTCCTTCTCTTTCAGCCCGTGGTTCTTGATCTGCTTCTGCACCAGATGCTGTTTGGCGATCTCGCGCTTTTCGTCCTCGGTGTAACCCGAGAGCGGGATAATCTCCATCCGGTCCAAGAGCGGCCCGGGCATGTTGTAGCTGTTCGAGGTGGTCAGGAACATCACGTTCGAGAGGTCGTATTCCACTTCGAGATAGTGGTCCACGAAGGTGCCATTCTGTTCCGGATCAAGCACTTCGAGCATGGCCGAAGCCGGGTCGCCACGGAAGTCCTGCCCCATCTTGTCGATCTCATCGAGCAGGATCAGCGGGTTCGTGGTTTTCGCCTTTTTCAGCGCCTGAATGATCTTGCCGGGCATGGAGCCGATATAGGTCCGGCGGTGGCCACGGATCTCGCTCTCGTCGCGCACGCCACCTAGCGAGATGCGAATGAATTCGCGCCCCGTGGCCTTGGCGACCGATTTGCCCAAGGATGTCTTACCGACGCCCGGAGGGCCGACGAGACACATGATCGGGCCTTTCATCTTGGACGAGCGCTGCTGCACGGCGAGATATTCGACGATCCGCTCCTTGACCTTCTCAAGACCATAGTGATCGTCATCCAGCACCTTCTGCGCCTTGCCGAGATCCTTCTTGACGCGCGACTTCACGCCCCATGGGATCGACAGCATCCAGTCGAGGTAGTTGCGCACAACCGTGGCCTCGGCGGACATCGGGCTCATGTTCTTGAGCTTCTTGATCTCGGCCTCGGCTTTTTCGCGGGCTTCCTTGCTGAGCTTGGTTTCGGCCACGCGGGCTTCCAGCTCGGCCACTTCGTTCTTGCCGTCCTCGCCGTCGCCCAACTCGTGCTGAATGGCCTTCATCTGCTCATTCAGATAGTATTCGCGCTGCGTGCGCTCCATCTGGGATTTGACGCGGGTCTTGATCTTCTTCTCGACCTGCAACACGGACATCTCGCCCTGCATCAGGCCATAGACCTTCTCCAAACGCTCGGAAATGCTCAGCGTTTCCAGCAGGTCCTGCTTTTGCTCGACCTCAATGCCAAGATGCCCGGCCACGAGGTCCGCCAGACGTGCGGGCTCGGCACTTTCGCCAACGGCGGCGAGCGCTTCTTCGGGGACGTTTTTCTTGACCTTGGCATAGCGCTCAAACTCATCCGCCACAGTGCGCAGCAGCGCCTGTGTGGTGGCCGCGTCGCCCGGCATTTCGGTCAGATACTCGGCCCGCGCTTCAAAGAAGTTGTCGTTGTCGAGATATTCGGTGATCCGCACCCGGGCCTGACCCTCAACCAGCACCTTCACGGTGCCATCGGGCAGTTTCAGCAGTTGCAACACATTGGCCAGCACGCCAGCCTTGAAGATACCGGAGGTATCGGGATCATCCTCGCCCGGGTCCACCTGGCTCGACAGCAGGATCTGCTTATCGTCTGCCATGACCTCTTCCAATGCGCGCACGGATTTGTCGCGGCCCACGAAAAGCGGCACGATCATATGGGGAAACACGACGATGTCGCGCAGCGGAAGCACCGGGTAGGATGCGTTCAGTGGCTCTAACATGCTCAATTCCTTATCTTAGCAAGACATTCCAGCCCCTGTTCTAGGCAGCCCTTGATGTCTCCTTTTCTGGACAGGATATGTGTGCATCCCGCCCGCCTGTTTCAATCCCCTTGCGGGTTTAAGGTCGCTATCATCGCGCTTCAGCACGGTGGAGGCAAGCGCGGGTTTGGCCCATTTTATGCCATTCCCGCCGCTCTTTGTTAACCTCCGGCTCAGGCTGTGGTGGTTTCCAGCGCCGGATAATCGGTGAAGCCTGCGCGGCCGCCGCCGTAATAGGTGGTGCTGTCGCCCTCATTCAGCGGCCCGTTCATCTGCCAGCGGCGCGGCAGATCGGGGTTGGCGATAAAGGGGCGCCCCACGGCGATGAGATCGGCCTCGCCCTTGGCCACCGCCGCGATTGCCATCTCGCGGTCATAGCCGTTATTGGCCATGTAGGGCCCGTCAAAGAGCTTGCGCAGCGCCTTGATGCTCTCCCCCTCCGCCAATGCGCGTGAGCCGCCGGTGGCGCCTTCGACGAGGTGCAGATAGGCGAGGTTGGACCGGTTCAGCCCCCGGACGACATGCTCAAAGGTTTCCTGCGGCTTGGCGTCCTCGATCCCATTGGCAGGCGAGAATGGCGAGAGGCGCAGGCCGACGCGGGGGCCGCCCCAGACTTCGGTCACCGCGTCGAGCACCTCAAACAGCAGCCGCGCGCGGTTCTCGACACTGCCGCCATAGGCGTCGTCACGGTGGTTGCTGCCGGTTTTCAGAAATTGATCCAGCAGGTAGCCATTGGCCCCATGCACCTCGACCCCATCGAACCCGGCTTTCCTGGCCATCCGGGCGGCATGGGCAAAGTCGGCGACGACACGGGGCATCTCGTCCAGTTCCAGCGCCCGCGGCTCAGAGGTGGCCTCAAACCCGTTGGGGGTGAAAGTCTTGACCTCTGCGGCGATGGCCGAGGGGGCCACCGGCTGCGCATTATCAGGTTGCAGGGACGTATGGCTGATCCGGCCCACATGCCAAAGCTGCAGGACGATCTTACCGCCCTCCTCATGCACGGCCTCGGTCACTTTGCGCCAAGCGGCGACCTGACCTTCGCTGTGGATGCCCGGCGTCTGAAAATAGCCTTTGCCCTCGGGGCTGATCTGGGTGGCCTCGGTGATGATGATCCCCGCGCCGGCACGCTGGCGGTAATAGTCGACATGCATCTCGCCGACTTCGCCGGTCTCATTATCCGCCCGGTTGCGCGTCAGAGGGGCCATGACCAGACGGTTATCGGCCTCGATCTCACCGGCGGTGAAGGGGGTGAATAGTTTCTCAATCATATCCGGGCCTTTCTCTACTTGGGTCTGAGAAAAGGCACCTAAGACCCTGCCGGGTTGCAGCAAGGATCGTTTCACACAATTTCGCGTGAGACGCCGCTAGAGCGGGTCGATATCGCCCTGTTCGCGCCCGGCGTGGAAATCCGCCTGCCATTGGGTGAAGCGCCCCGCCGCGATGGCCTCGCGCATGCCCGCCATAATATCCTGATAATATTGCAGGTTGTGCCACGTCAGCAGCATCGAAGAGATGATTTCCTGGCTGCGGAAAACATGATGCAGATAGGCGCGGGAGTAGTTCTGGCAGGCCGGACATCTGCAATTCTCATCCAAGGGGCGCGGATCGTCCTGATGCCGCGCGTTCTTGATGTTGAGCACGCCCATGCGGGTAAAGACCTGCCCTGTGCGCCCCGACCGGCTCGGCAGCACACAGTCCATCATGTCGATGCCGCGGGCCACGGCGCCCACGATGTCGTCGGGCTTGCCCACCCCCATGAGATAGCGCGGCTTGTCCTCAGGCAGCATATCGGTCGAGAAATCCAGCGTGGAGAACATCGCCTGCTGCCCCTCGCCCACGGCCAGACCGCCCACGGCATAGCCGTCAAAGCCGATCTCACGCAGCGCCTCGGCGCTCTCTTGGCGGAAGTCTTGCTCCAACCCGCCCTGCTGGATGCCGAAAAGCATATGCCCGGGCCGGTCGCCAAACGCCTCGCGGCTGCGTTTGGCCCAACGCATCGACAGGCGCATGCTGCCGGCGATGCGGTCCCGATCCGCCGGCAGCGCCGGGCATTCGTCGAAACACATGACGATGTCGGAGCCCAGAAGCTCCTGAATTTCCATTGAGCGTTCCGGCGTGATCTCATGTTTGGAGCCGTCGATATGGCTTTTGAAGGTCACGCCGCGTTCGGTCAGCTTGCGCAGCCCGGCAAGGCTCATCACCTGAAAACCGCCCGAATCCGTCAGGATCGGCTTGTCCCAGTTCATGAACCCATGCAGCCCGCCGAGTTTGGCCACCCGCTCCGCCGTGGGGCGCAGCATCAGGTGGTAGGTATTGCCCAGCAGGATATCCGCGCCGGTAGAGGCCACGCTTTCGGGCATCATCGCCTTCACCGTCGCCGCCGTGCCCACGGGCATGAAGGCGGGTGTGCGGATTTCGCCGCGGGGGGTCGTGATCACGCCGCTGCGTGCCTTGCCGTCCTGCGCGTGTTTGGTGAATCCGGTGCTGGTCATACTCTGGCCCTCTCTGGCTGCGACTGCGGCGATAAACCAGTGGCGTGAAACATGCAATAAAGGTAAAATACAGGGAATTGCGCGAAGTTATACCCTTGAAGGATGACGGCCTTGGACATCGAAAACATATTGATCGGCCTGCTGGAGAACAACCTCGTCTGGCTGCTGCTGGCCCTGCTGGTGGTGATCCTGATCGTGAAATCGGTCAAGATCGTGCCGCAATCCGAGCAGCATGTCATCGAACGTTTTGGCCGTCTGCGCGCGGTGCTGGGCCCGGGGATCAATATGATCGTGCCCTTTATCGATCACGTGGCGCATAGGATCTCGATCCTTGAGCGACAGTTGCCCACCGCGAGCCAGGACGCCATCACCCGCGACAATGTGCTGGTGCAGGTCGATACGTCGGTTTTCTACCGCATTACCGAGCCGGAAAAGACCGTCTACCGCATCCGCGATGTGGACAGCGCCATTTCGACGACGGTCGCCGGGATTGTGCGGGCCGAGATTGGCAAAATGGACCTTGATGAGGTGCAGGCCAACCGCAGCCAGTTGATCACGACAATCAAGGCCAGTGTCGAAGATGCGGTGGACAGTTGGGGCATCGAAGTCACCCGGGCCGAAATCCTTGACGTGAACCTTGATGCCGCCACCCGGGCGGCGATGATGCAGCAGCTCAACGCCGAACGCGCCCGCCGGGCGCAGGTGACCGAAGCCGAAGGCAGCAAACGTGCCGTGGAACTGGCCGCGGAGGCCGAACTCTACGCCTCTGAGCAAACCGCCAAGGCGCGGCGGGTTCTGGCGGATGCCGAAGCCTATGCGACACAGGTTGTGGCCACGGCGATCAATGAAAACGGCTTGGCGGCGGCACAGTATCAAATCGCGCTGAAACAGGTCGATGCGCTCAATGCCATGGGCAAAGGCGCGGGCAATCAGACCATTGTGGTCCCCGCGCAGGCGTTGGAGGCCTTTGGCGACGCCTTTAAACTTCTGAAAGGCAAAGGATGATGGCGGGTTGGCTGACATTGTGGTGGGTCTGGCTCTGCGCCGCTTTGCTGCTGGGCGTGGTGGAACTGCTGCTGCCCGGTTCGATCTTCCTGGGCTTTGCTTTGGGCGCTTTGGCGATGGCGCTGATCGTGGCGCTGTTTGCGCCGATGAATGTGGCGAGCCTGCTGGCGCTCTTTGCGGTGCTGTCGCTCTTGGCCTGGATTGGCCTGCGCCTGGTCTTTCGCCGCCAGTCCAGCGGCGCGCGCATCGTGACCCGCGACATTAACGAGAACTGACGTGGCCCCGGCGCTGAACCGCCCCAAGATGACGCCCGCAGCCTTGACCTCTCCAAACCCCCGCTACATTCGGCAGACCATGATGCGCCTGCCTGCCCTCCTGCGCCCCTTAGCGCTGCTGCCCCGATTGCTGGGGCTGATGCTGCTGGCCCTGTCGCTGCTCCTTGGGGCCGCCGCCGGGCAAGCGCAGGAAAAATGGTTCGAAACGACCGAGCTGAACCCCGGCCTGCCGCCCGCGCCGGATACGATCGACCGGGGCACGCCGATGGCGGCCGTCGAAAGTTTTATCTACCTGACCAGCAAGGGCCATTATAGCGACGCGGCCCATGTCCTTGATCTTTCTGATCTGCCGCAGGGCAATCAGGCCACGCTTGGCGCCGAACGGGCGTTTCAACTCGCCGTCTTGATGGAGCGCAAGGTGGTCGTGCCATGGGGCAAACTGGCCGACCGCCCCGATGGCTGGCTCTCCGGTTCTTCCGAGGACAATGACACCGGGCGCGTGCGGCGTTCGGTGCTGATCGACCGGCTGGAACTGGGCGGCCATGACGTGCCCTTGCGGCTGAACCGGGTGAAACCGGGCAAGGATGCCGCACCGGTCTGGGTGTTTTCACGCCAGAGCGTCGACAACATCCCCCCCCTGCATGCCAAATACGGCCCCACCGATCTTGAAAACCTGCTGCCGGAATGGCTGCGCGGGCGGGCCTTTTGGGGCATGTATCTGTGGGAAGTGCTGTTTCTGCCGATCCTGCTGACGGTGGCGCTGATGGCCGGGTGGTTCGCCTTTGACGTGATGCGCCGTTTGGGCGAGGCGGCAAGCCGCCGTTGGATGCGCTTCGTGCTGCGGTCCTTTCGCTGGCCTGCCGCCATCGTCCTTTGCGCGGCGATTATCGGCATCGCGACCAGCCGCGTGCTGGTGGTCTCTGGCCTTATCGACGCGGTGCTCAGCCCGATCTTGCTCATCGCCTATGTGACCGCCGCCACGCTGGCCATCGTCTTTACCTTTGACGAGATCTTTGACCGGATCAGCCCCAACAACGCCTATGAGCTGGCCGACCCGATGAACGCGCATATGCGCTCCATCGCCACCACCATTGCCGCCGCCCGCAAAGGGGTGATCGTGATCGCGGTGCTGGTGGCTTCGGGGGTCATCCTTGTCTCGATCAATGCCGACAATACGCTGGGCCTGTCGATCCTCGCCTCTGCCGGGGCCCTGACGATCGTCTTGGGTTTTGCCGCGCGCGAGGTCTTGGGCAATATCCTCGCCTCTGTGCAAATCGCGCTGAACCGCTCGGCCCGGATCGGCGATCAGCTGATCTTTGAGGGGCATTTCTGCACGGTCGAACGCATCCATTTCACCTATGTGCAGCTGATGAACTGGGAGGGCACGCGGCTGATCGTGCCGGTGGCCTATTTCGTCTCCGATGCCTTTGAAAACTGGTCCATCGAAGACCATGCCATGGTGCGGCCCATCGTCCTGACACTGGCGCAAACCGCCGATGTGCAGGCGCTGCGCCATGAGTTCTTCAACCTGCTCGCCAAGGAAGACCCCAATGACGTCACCCCGATGAGCAAGGCCAAGGTGCATGTGCTGGAACAGGACGCCTTTGGCGTGAAGGTCCGTTTTGAAGTGCCAACGGACAATGCCGCGACTTTCTGGGACATCGAATGCCGCGTGCGCGAAGGGCTTTTGGCAGCGGCCGCCAAGATGGAGGCAGACGGCAAGCGCATGTTGCCCCCCGTGCCTGCCGATATGGGCAAACCCTGATAGGCACCGCTTGTAGCGCTGCGGCGCGCAGGGTAGGCACGAGAACAATCAAAAGGAGCAGGCAATGGATAAACTGACATTCGGCTGGGAAGAATGGGTTGCCCTGCCCGATCTGGGCCTGCCTGCGATCAAGGCCAAGGTCGACACCGGCGCGCGCACCTCGGCGCTGCACGCCCATGACATCGAGGTCTTTGGCCCGGCGTCAAAACCCAAGGTGCGCTTCAACGTACATCCCATTGCCGGACGCGAAGACATCGCCATCACCTGCTCTGCCCCCATCGTTGACCGCCGCGAGGTGACCTCGTCCAACGGCGAATCCGAACAGCGCTTCGTGATCACCACGACATTGGAGGTCGGCGGCCAAAGCTGGCCCATTGATGTGACCCTGACCAACCGCGCGGGCATGACCAGCCGCATGTTGCTGGGCCGTCAGGCGCTGACCGAGCATATCAACATCTCGGCCACCGAGCGGCGTTTGCAGCCTGATCTGAACTATGACGTCTACCACACCGCCAGCCTGCGCTCCAAAGCGCCGCAGCGCGCGCTGCGCATCGCGGTGCTGAGCCGCGAGGATAATTATTCGACCCGGCGTCTGGTCGAGGTCGGCGAGGCGCGCGGCCATGTGGTCGAGGTCATCGACACCACGCGCTGCTATATGGCGATCAACCAATTGGCGCCGGAAGTGCATTACGACGGCAAGCGCCTGCCCCGCTATGACGCCGTGATCCCGCGCATCGGCGCCTCGATCACCCCCTATGGCACCGCCGTGATCCGCCAGTTCGAGACCATCGGCACCTATTGCGTCAATGGCTCCGCCGGGATCACTGCCAGCCGCGACAAGCTGCACGCGCATCAGGTGCTGGCGGCCAAGAAGATCGGCATGCCCACCACCGCTTTCGCCGCCTCGCCCAAGGACACCAGCAACCTCATGGCGCTGGTGGGCACCGCGCCGCTGATCGTGAAACTGCTGGAATCTACCCAGGGCAAGGGCGTCGTGCTGGCCGAGACCAAGAAAGCCGCCGAAAGTGTCATCGACGCCTTCCGCGGGCTGCGGGCCAACTTTCTGGTGCAGAATTTCGTGAAAGAAGCCGCGGGCGAGGACATTCGCTGCCTCGTGGTGGCGGGCAAGGTCGTGGCGTCGATGAAACGCACCGGGGCCGAGGGCGATTTCCGCTCCAACCTGCACCGGGGCGGGTCGGCCAAGGTCGTGCGCATCTCGAAAGAAGAGCGTGACACCGCCGTGCGCGCCGCGCGGGCCTTTGGTCTGGGCATCAGCGGGGTCGATCTGCTGCGCTCTGAATCCGGGCCGAAAGTGCTTGAGGTCAATTCCTCCCCGGGGTTCGAGGGGATCGAAAAGGCGACCGGCAAGGACATCGTCGGCAAAGTCTATGACGAGATCGAAGCGCGGGTAAAACCCCAGCCCGCCCGGCGGCGCAGAAACGGCTGAGGTCGGACTGAAGACCGCGCTGCCCACCACCGGCCTGCCCTTCGGGCGCGGGCCGGTCTGCCCAGCCGGACAGCTCCTTTTGCGAAAACACTCCCCCGCGTTGGTTGAATACCTCTGTTTCTTCGGGACAAACCCCCGGCGCGACCTACCTATCCCTCCTGACCTGAACCGCCTGCAATGAAGGACCAAAACAGGCGCGCTGCGGGGGTCGTGTATATTGGATCGGGGAGAGCGTATGACAGAGACAACCTCTGGTGATGGCGAGATCGACACCGATTTCGAAGTCGGTCAAGACAATATCGACGGCACGCTCGGGCCGCTCGGCTTTGACATTCACAACCCGGTTTTCGTGATCTCGGGGCTGACCGCGGTGGTCTTTGTCCTGCTCACATTGATCTTTCCCACCCAGGCGGGCGCGGTCTTTCTGGCGGTGCGCAACTTTGCCATCTCGCAGCTTGACTGGCTGTTCATGATCATCGTGAACATCTTTGTCATCTTCTGTATCGCACTGATTTTCATGCCGATATCCAAGGTCCGGCTGGGCGGCTCCGATGCGGTGCCGGACTATTCCTACCCCGCGTGGTTCGCGATGCTCTTTGCCGCCGGCATGGGCATCGGCCTGCTCTTCTTTGGCGTGCTGGAGCCCGTGTATCACATGAATGTCTCCGGCCCGCTGGGCGTGCCACGGCCGATTGCAGAGGACGGCTCGATCATCCCCGAAAACGTGGAGGCCGCGCGGGCCATGGGGCTGGCCGCGACCTTCTATCACTGGGGGCTGCACGGCTGGGCGGTCTATGCCGTGATGGCGCTGGCACTGGCGCTTTTCACCTATAACAAAGGGCTGCCCTTCTCGATCCGCTCCTGTTTCTACCCGATCCTGGGCGAGCGCGTCTGGGGCTGGCCGGGGCATCTGATCGACATTCTGGCGGTCTTTGCGACGCTCTTTGGTCTTGCCACCTCTCTCGGTCTGGGCGCGCAGCAGGCCAACGCGGGGTTCAACTTTGCTTTCGGGCTGGAGATTTCCACGACCGCGCAGGTGGTGATCATCATTCTGGTGACCGCGGTGGCCTTGATCTCGGTCTGGCGCGGCCTGGACGGTGGGGTCAAGGTGCTGTCCGAGATCAATATGGGCATTGCCGTCTTGTTCTTTCTCTTCGTCCTGCTGGTTGGCCCCACTTTGGTCGGGCTGAACGGCTTCTGGACCGGGCTCTTGGCCTATACGGTCGAGTTGATCCCCCTCTCCAGCCCCTTTGGCCGCAGCGATGATGCCTACCGCCAGGACTGGACCGCCTTTTATTGGGCGTGGTGGGTGTCCTGGGCGCCTTTCGTGGGCATGTTTATCGCCCGCGTTTCCAGAGGCAGGACCGTGCGCGAATTTATCGTCTGTGTGCTGCTGATCCCGTCGCTGATCATCTTTATCTGGATGGGGGTCTTTGGCGGCATCGCGATCGAGCAGATCCTGAACGATCCCGAGACATCGCTGGTCAAGGCCAATGTGATCGACAGCTATTCGCCCGAGCTCTCGCTCTTCGGGATGCTGAATGAATTGCCCTTTACCCGGGCCGCCTCGACCATCGCCATCTTCCTCGCGCTGGTCTTTTTCGTGACCTCCTCGGATTCCGGCTCGCTGGTCGTCGATACGATCACCGCGGGGGGCAAGATCGACGCCCCGATACCGCAGCGGATTTTCTGGTGTATCGTCGAGGGGTTGATCGCCATCGTGCTGCTGATCGGGGGCGGGCTCTCGGCCTTGCAGGCCGGGGTGACGGCGACCGGTGTGCCGTTTTCGATTTTGATGCTGGTAATGTGCTACACCATTTACAAAGGGCTGCGCAGCGAGCCGCGATAGGGTGCCCCCTCTGGCGGGCGCGGCCTCCCGTGGCGCGGGTCCGGCTGGACGCCCGCGCGTTCTTACCCCCACTTTACGCCCGGGCCCGCAATCCCTATATAAAACGTCGAGAATGATGCGAGGCAAGAGATGACCGACCAGACCCAACCGCTTGAGGGGACGCCACTGATTGCGCCCTCTACTACCGATCATCCGCTGTATGAGCAGGTCGTCGAGGCTTGTCGTTCGGTTTATGACCCGGAGATTCCGGTGAATATTTACGAGCTTGGCTTGATCTATACCATCGACATCAATGCCGAGAATGAGGTCGACATCAAGATGTCCCTGACCGCGCCGGGCTGCCCGGTGGCGGGCGAAATGCCGGGTTGGGTTGCCGATGCGGTGGAGCCCATTCCGGGGGTGAAACAGGTCAATGTCGCCTTGGTCTGGGAGCCGCCCTGGGGCATGGACATGATGTCCGACGAGGCGCGTCTCGAACTGGGCTTCATGTAAGCCCGGCAGCCGCCGCAAAAGAATGCTGCGTTGCAGAAAAGATATTTTACTTCAGCAACTTGCAGGCTCAACGCAATCGGCGACATTCCGCCGATTGCGCTAACAGTCCAGTCTTCATTTGACTGAAATCAATCTGTCGTGAAACCGTTACCCCGTCCCGCTATGCAGGCGTTGGAATATCTTTCACGAATGGATTGAATTATGCGCAGACTTGTATCTCTCACCGCCTTGGCGCTTGCGCCCACAGTGGCCCTCGCCGAAAGCCATGCCGCCGCGACCCCGGTCGAATACGGCCCGCGCCCGGCCTATCTGGTGGACAAGCTGCCCGAGGGCGATCTCAAGACCAAATTGGCCAGCTGCATCGGCCAGGACGCGTCAAAGTCGGATTTCTCCATCGGCCACCGCGGCGCGCCGCTGATGTTTCCCGAACATACCAAGCAATCCAACGTCGCCGCGGCGCGTATGGGGGCGGGCATTTTGGAATGCGACGTGACCTTTACCGCCGATCACGAATTGGTCTGCCGCCATGCGCAGAACGATCTGCATACGACGACCAATATTCTGGTCTCTGATCTGGCCGAAAAATGCACCACCGGTTTTACCCCGGCCTCGGGCGACACCCCCGCCAGCGCCGAATGCCGCGCCTCTGATCTGACACTGGCAGAGTTCCGCACCCTGACGCCCAAGATGGACAGCGCCGACAAGACCGCCACCACTGCCGAAGACTATCAGGGCGGCGTCGCGCCCTTCCGCACCCAGCTTTATTCTGACAAAGCCGATCTGATGACCCATAAGGAATCGATCGAATTGTTCAAATCGCTCGGCGCCAAATTCACGCCCGAACTCAAGTCCCCCTCTGTCGAGATGCCACATGACGGTTTCTCGCAGGAAGACTACGCGCAGAAGCTGATTGATGAGTATAAAGAGGCAGGTATCCCCGCCTCGGATGTCTGGGCGCAGTCCTTCAACCTTGATGATGTGCTCTACTGGATCGAAGCGGAGCCGGAGTTCGGCAAGCAGGCCGTCTATCTGGTGGAATGGAGCGATGGGTTCGATGAGCAGGACCCCGAGACATGGAATGAGGATTTCGCCAGCCTCAAGGAGCAGGGCGTGAATTACCTCGCGCCCTCGCTCAACATGCTGCTGACCAACAAAGACGGTGCCCTGGCCGCGTCGGATTATGCGAAAGCCGCCAAGGAGGCCGATCTTGAGCTGATCGCGTGGACGCTGGAACGTTCCGGCCCGCTGGGATCGGGCGGCGGCTGGTACTTCCAGTCGGTCAGCGATGTGATCAAGGATGACAGCGATTACCTCGTGGCGCTTGACGTATTGGCGCAGGATGCGGGCGTGGTCGGGGTGTTCTCCGACTGGCCAGCGACCACCACATTCTACGCCAATTGCATGGGCCTCTGACCGCTTTCAGCACTGGCTGACCCTTTGGGCCGCTCGATTTCGGGCGGCCCTTTGTCTTGCATGGCTTTGTCCATCCTGCAACATTGCCGGAAACAAAGGGGCGGGCATGGAAGACTGGGCGATTTTTACCGGCGACATCGTCAAATCCAGCGCCATGGCGCGGGCCGAACTGAGCGGCGTTTTCGACCGGCTCGACGAAGCCGCCGAGCGGATCGCCCAATGGCAGGACGCGCCGAGCTATCTGACCCGGTTTCGCGGCGATGGCTGGCAAGTGGCGGTTCGCCCCGGCTTGAGCTTTCGCGCGGCCCTCACCCTGCGCGCCGCGGTGCGCCGGGGGGGGAAGACCGCCGACAGCCGCATTGCCATCGGCATCGGTCAGGCGCATCTCGCGGGCAGCAGCCTTGCCGATGCGGATGGCGACGCGCTGGTGGCCTCGGGCCATGCGCTCGACACCATGCCGCGCAACCGCCGCCTCAGCGCCCCCGAGGCGCCCCTCGCCCTGCGCTGTGCCCTGCCCCTCGCCGACAGGCTGGCGACAGGCTGGACCCAGCGACAGGCCGAAGTGGCCTATTTCATGCTCGCCCCCGACCGGCCTGTGCAAGCCGCCTTGGCCGAGCGCCTCGCGCTTACCCAGCAGAGCGTGCAGGGCCATGTGGAGGCGGCGGGATTGGATGAGTTGGGAGAGATTTGCGACATGCTCGAAAACACGTCAGAGACCGCATGACCCTCTCCCCGCGCGCAAAACAGTCAATTAAACCTGTAAAGACAAATTACAGCCTATTTAGCCTGTATGAAAGCTGCCCGGGGGTGGCCCCATGACCGACCAGATCATAGCCACCGGCCTCGCCTGTCTCACCGCACATATGCTGGCGGATTTCATCTTTCAGCCCGATTGGATGGTCGCCCAAAAGCGCCGCCCCGGCATCCTTTTGCTGCATGCTCTCATCGTCTTTGCTCTCACCGTGCTCGCTCTGGGCGGCAGCCTCCTGCTGGCGGCCATATTGGCCCTCGCGCATCTGGCGATTGACGCGATCAAAGTCTATGCCACACCGCCCCAGCAGCGCGACCGGCTTTGGCCCTATCTTGGCGATCAATGCGCCCATCTGATCACCATCGCCCTTGCCGCCCACCTCATGCCAGAGGCTTTCTCCCGCGGGGTCTGGGCGGAGCATGCGCAAGCCCTCCAGCCCCCCATGCTGCTGGTGATCGGCCTGATTGCCGCCACTTTCGCCGGCGGCCCCGCCGTGGGCGGGCTGATGGCCCGCTACAAGGCCCAGGCGCAGCCGGACGGGCTCGACAATGCCGGCCGGATCATCGGCCTGCTGGAACGGGCGCTGATCTATCTCATGGTGATCGTGGGCGACCCGATCGGTATCGGCTTTCTGATTGCCGCCAAATCCATCCTCCGGTTCGACACCGCCTCGCAAAGCCGCGAGATCAGCGAATATGTCATTATCGGCACGCTCGCCTCCTTCGGCTGGGCGCTCACCGCGGCCTTTGCCACCCAATCCCTGATCAATTTGCTCTGAGAATCCCCCAACCCGCTTGAGATCGCCGCCCCCGGCCCCTATCTTGGAGCGCATAGGAGATTACTCATGTTTGGCATTCCCGGTAAACAAGCCGTTAACCTGACCCCGAAAGCCGCAGCCCAGATTGCAAAGCTGATGCAATCTGCCGGCCATGCTGGCCTGCGCATTGGCGTAAAGAAGGGTGGCTGCGCCGGCATGGAATACACCATGGACTATGTCGAGGAGACCGATCCCAACGATGAAGTCGTCGAACAGGACGGCGCGCGGGTGATGATCGCCCCGATGGCGCAGATGTTCCTCTTTGGCACCGAGATCGACTATGAAACCACGCTGCTCGAATCCGGCTTCAAGTTCCGCAACCCCAATGTGACGGAAGCCTGCGGCTGCGGTGAATCCATCAAATTTGATGAAAGCCTCGGCACGAAGTAACCGCGCACCCGGCCTTGACGAATGCCGCCCGTCCTGCGACCTCAGTCACGATGTAACTGATCAGGACGGACCCGATGCGCCCCAAAATCGCCGCCGGCAACTGGAAGATGAACGGCACCGCCGCCGCCCTTTCCGAACTCGACGCTTTGACCAGAGCGCTGCCCGAAAACCCGCCGCAGATCGTGATCTGCCCGCCGAGCCCCCTGCTCTTTCGCGCCACCGACGCCGTGCATGGCTCGCCGATCCAAATCGGCGCGCAGGATTGCCACGCCGAAGCCTCGGGCGCCTACACCGGCGACATTTCCGCCCCGATGGTGGCCGACAGCGGCGCCAGCCATGTGATCCTCGGCCATTCCGAGCGTCGCGAGATGCACCGCGAGACGGACGCGGATGTGCAGGCCAAGACCCGCGCCGCCTGGACCTCGGGCCTCACCGCGATCATCTGCATCGGCGAAAGCGACGCCCAGCGTGAGGCGGGCGAGACGCTTGACGTCATCGGCGCCCAACTCGACGGCTCCCTGCCCGAGGGCGTCACGGCTGAGAACACCGTCATCGCTTACGAACCCATCTGGGCCATCGGCACCGGCAAGGTCCCCAGCCTCGAACAGATCGCCGAAGTGCATGATTTCATCCGCAACCGTCTGGCCACCCGTTTCGGCGCCGAGATCGGCAATGCCCTGCCCCTGCTCTACGGCGGCTCGGTGAAAGCCAGCAATGCAACTGAGATTTTTGCAGTTGAGAATGTCGACGGCGCCCTCGTTGGCGGGGCCAGTCTCAAGGCCGATGATTTCGCCCCGATCGTCGCTGCCCTCGCGCGGGCCTGATCTCTTTCCGACCCGAGCTACGTAAGACCACCAACTACCAGAGCGGGCCAGCAACCGCGGCCCGCTCCACCCGCTCAGAGCGGCAGCATCGTCGTCGACTTGATCTCCTCCATCGACAAGAGCGCGGTGACATTATGCACTTTCACCTCTGAAATCAGCGCCTGATAGAACACATCATAGGCCCGCGCGTTCTTCACCCGCACCTTCAGAATATAGTCGATATCACCCGCCAAACGATGCGCCTCCTGCACTTCCGGGCGGTCCTGTAGCGCCTTCAGAAACGCCGCCTGCCAAGCCGCCTCATGCTCTGACGTGCGGATCAGAACGAAGAAACAAGCCTCAAAGCCAAGCGCTTCGGAATCCAGCACCACGGTCTGCTGGCCGATCACCCCGGCCTCGCGCAGCTTGCGGATGCGATTCCATACCGGGGTCTTCGATGACCCCACTTCGCGGGCGATATCGTCCAGCGACTGGCTCGCATCCCGTTGCAGCTGCGCCAAAATCTTCCGGTCAGTCTCATCAATTCGGACGGTCATTCTACTCTCTTTCACCCCAGGGGGACATCTGTTTCGGCAGGCAGGTCAAACAGAACAAACGTCCTTATATCCGCTGCCGTATAGCCAATTACCGGGAATATTTCCTATATAGGAGGGCAAGTCAAACCAGAAACAGGGCGCCCCATGGACCATTTCCCCATCTTCCTCGCCACCCGCGGCCAAAGGATCGTCCTCTCCGGCGGGGGCGAAGCCGCGCTGGCCAAGCTGCGCCTCCTGCTCAAAACCTCGGCTGACCTCATCGTCTTTGCCGCCACGCCAGACCCGCAGATCGAACGCTGGGCCGATGAGGCGCGTCTGACCCTGCACCGCCGTGCCATGGCCCCCGGCGATGCGCGTGAGGCCAAGCTTTTCTACGCCGCCGACGAAGACGCCACCGAAGACGCCCGCACCGCCGCCCTCGCAGCGGCCGATGGCGCGCTGGTCAATATCGTCGACAATCTGCAGGACAGCGCCTTCATCACCCCCGCCATCGTCGACCGCGACCCGGTGACCGTGGCCATCGGCACCGAAGGCGCGGCCCCGGTGCTCGCCCGTGCCATCAAGGCCGATCTCGAAGAGCGCCTGCCCGCCAGCCTCGGCGCGCTCACCCGCGTCGGCAAGACCTTCCGCAAGCTCGCCGACGCCCTGCCCATGGGCCGTGCCCGCCGCGATTTCTGGCGCGACTACTATTTCACCACCGGCCCCCGCGCCATGGCCGCAGGGGCTGACGCCCTGCGCCCGGCCCTGCGCGACCTGCTGCACACCCATCTCACCCGCGACGCCCGCCCCGGCCATGTGGCCTTTGTCGGCGGCGGTCCGGGCGATCCCGAACTGCTGACCCTCAAGGCCCGCCGCGCGTTGGATGAGGCTGATGTGGTGATCTATGACCGCCTCATCACCCCCGCGATCCTCGAACTCGCCCGCCGCGAGGCGCTGATGATCGACGTCGGCAAAGAGGGTTTCGGCCCCTCCACCAGTCAGGAACATATCAATGCGCTTCTGGTCGAACATGCCCAAAGCGGTGCCCAGGTCGTGCGGCTGAAATCCGGCGACGCCACTGTCTTTGGCCGCCTCGACGAAGAGATCGACGCGGTCGCCGCCCATGACATCGGCTGGCATATCGTGCCCGGCATCACCGCCGCCTCCGCCGCCGTGGCGGGCATTGGCCAAAGTCTGACCAGACGCGACCGCAACAGCTCTGTGCGGTTCCTCACCGGCCATGACATGAAGGGTTTTGCCGATCACGACTGGGCCGCACTTGCGCGCCCGAATGAGGTCGCCGCGATCTATATGGGCAAGAAATCCGCCCGTTTCGTCCAAGGCCGCCTGCTGATGCATGGGGCCGACCGCACCACGCCCGTCACCGTGATCGAAAACGCCTCGCGCCCCGATCAGCGGGTGCTGGCCACCACGCTCAGCGCTCTGCCCCGCGACCTGACCGAGGCCAATATGACCGGCCCCGCGCTCACCTTCTACGGCCTCGCCCCGCGCGCCGCCGTCCAAGCCGCCACTGAAACCCCGCTAGAGGAGCTGGCCTGACATGCCCAAACCCTTCACCCCCAAGGTCGTGACCGCCAATGCGCTGCTCGAAGGCGACGTGATCTATCAGACCGCCACCGGCTGGACCCGCAACCTCGCCGAGGCCGAAGTGCTGACCGACGAGGCCGATGCCGACCTGCGCATGATCGATGCGCTGACCCAGCGGGATTTGGTCGTCGGCGTCTACCTCGCCGATGTGACCCCCGAAGCGGATGGCCCGCGCCCCACCCACTTCCGCGAAGAGTTCCGCGCCAAAGGCCCGTCGAACTACGCCCATGGCAAACAGGAGCGCCTGTGATGTACAGCTACACCGAATTCGACGATAAATTCCTTGCCGAGCGCAACGCCCAGTTCCGCGCCCAGGTCGAGCGCCGCATTGACGGCTCGCTCACCGAGGATGAGTTCAAACCCCTGCGCCTGATGAACGGGCTCTACCTGCAACTGCACGCCTATATGCTGCGCGTGGCGATCCCTTACGGCACGCTGAACAGCGCCCAGATGGACCAGCTCGCCCATATCGCCGAGCGGTGGGACAAGGGCTACGGCCATTTCACCACGCGCCAGAACATCCAGTACAACTGGCCCGAACTGCGCGACGTGCCCGATATGCTCGACGCGCTGGCAGAGGTAAAGCTGCACGCGATCCAGACCTCCGGCAACACGATCCGCAACGTCACGGCCGACCATTTTGCAGGTGCCGCCGCCGATGAGGTCGCCGACCCGCGCCCGGTGGCCGAGCTGATCCGGCAATGGTCCACCGACCACCCCGAGTTCCAGTTCCTGCCGCGCAAGTTCAAGGTCGCCGTCACCGGCGCCGCTGCTGACCGCGCGGTGATCAAGGCGCATGACATCGGGTTGCGCATCGTCGAGCGTGACGGCGCACAGGGGTTCGAAGTCATCGTCGGCGGCGGCCTCGGCCGCACCCCGATGATCGGCAAGGTGCTCTATGATTTCGTCAGTGCCGAGGATCTGCTGCCCACGCTCGAAGCCATCGTCAGCGTCTACAATGTGCTGGGCCGCCGCGATAACAAATACAAAGCGCGGATCAAGATCACCGTCCACGAAAACGGCATCGAAGATATCCGCGCCCGGGTCGACGCGCAATACGCGCTGATCCGCGATCAGTTCACCGGCGTCGACCAGCAGATGCTATCGCGCATCGAAGCCGATTTCGCAGCACCCGAGTTCAAGACCGCCTCGCTCGTGCCCTACGACTCCGCCTATGCCAACGATCCGGTGTTCCGCGCCTGGGCCGACACCAACCTCGCCGAGCACCGCGCGCCGGGCTATGCCATCGTCTCGATCAGCCTCAAGGCCCATGGCGCGACACCCGGCGACGCCACGGCAGACCAGATGCGCGTGATGGCAGACCTCGCCCGCCGCTTTGGCCATGACGAGCTGCGCATCAGCCATGAGCAGAACGTGATCCTCCCCCATGTCCACCGCAGCGACCTGCCCGAACTGCATGCCGCACTGAAGGAGGCGAAACTCGCCACCGCCAACATCGGGTTGATCTCGGACATCATCGCCTGCCCCGGCATGGACTATTGCGCACTGGCCACCGCCCGCTCGATCCCCATCGCACAACAGATCGCCACCCGCTTTGACGAGTTGAAGCTGGAGCATGACGTGGGCCCGCTGAAGATCAAAATCTCCGGCTGCATTAACGCCTGCGGCCACCACCACGTGGGCCATATCGGCATCCTCGGTCTCGACCGCGCGGGCGTGGAGAACTACCAGATCACGCTCGGCGGCGACGGCACCGAGGACGCCAGCCTCGGCACCCGCACCGGACCCGGCTTCTCGGCGGAGGAAATCATCCCGGCCATCGAACGGCTCGTGCTGGGCTATCTCGACCTGCGCAATGATCCCGGCGAGACCTTCCTGCAAGCCTACCGCCGCCTCGGTCTCGCGCCTTTCAAAGCCGTGCTCTACCCCGAAGCGGCGGAGAAGGATCGGGCCAATGCCGCTTGACACCCCTGAACTTCATCCTTTCTCAAATACCGCTGCGCCGCCCGCCGAGGCACTGCGCGCGGTCGAGGAAAAGGTGGCGCGGCTCAACGCAGACCTGCGCCACCACGGGGCCACGGATGTGATCCGCCGCGCCGATGCCGAGATCGAGACCCTCACCCTCGTCTCCAGCTTCGGCGCGGAATCGGTGGCGCTCTTGCACCTCGCGGCCATGGTCTCGCGCGATATCCCGGTGCTCTTTATCGACACCGAGATGCTCTTTGCCGAAACGCTGGTCTATCAGCAGGAGCTGAGCGAACGCCTCGGCCTGCGCAATGTCACCACCCTGCGCAGCGATGAGATCGCGAGCCAGGACCCCGATGGCACGCTGCACCAGCGCGACACCGACGCCTGCTGCGCCCTGCGCAAGACGCGGCCCCTGCAACACGCGCTGCAGGGTCATGACGGCTGGATCACCGGGCGCAAACGCTTCCAGTCGGGCAGCCGCGCCGCGTTGGAGTTCTTTGAGGTTGAGATCCCCGAAGACGGCAGCGCGCCCCGGATCAAGGTCAACCCGCTGGCCTATTGGGCAACCTCGGATGTGGCCGACTATATCACCGAAAACCGCCTGCCCCGGCATCCGCTGGTGGCCCGTGGCTACCCGTCGATCGGCTGCGCGCCCTGCACCTCGCCGGTGGCGCCGGGCGAAGACCCGCGCGCCGGGCGCTGGCGCGATCAGAACAAGGAAGAATGCGGCATCCATTTTGTGAACGGCAAAGTGGTCCGAACAGGAGACACCACATGAGCACCCTCGTCACCGACAAAGGTTTCACCGCCGACGACTGGACCCACGGCTATTGCAATGAGGGGGCCGCGAATGACTGCCGCGCCATCGATCTGGCGTCGGACGCCGATGCCCATGCCCTGCCGCTGCCGCCCTCACTGGAGATGATCCGCATCGATTTCCCCTCTTTCGCGGACGGGCGCGGCTTCAGCATCGCCCGCATCCTGCGCCTGCGCGGCTACAAGGGCCGGCTGCGGGCCAAGGGCCATGTGCTGGCCGATCAATACGCCATGGCGCGGCGCTCGGGGTTCGACGAGGTCGAGATCGACGACGAGCTTGCCGCGCGCCAAACCGAACCCCAGTGGCAGGCCCGCGCCGATTGGCAGGCCCATGACTATCAAACCCGCCTGCGCGGCTGACCAAAGGGCAGTTTGATTGCCCTCACCCTTTCCATGACATAAGTAGAGGCCGCAAACCGATTTGCGGAAACCCGAGATGACTGAGCAGAGCAAAGTGAACCAGACCGCCGCCAAGCCCGTCCCGACCTTGCCGGACGCCCAGACCGTGACCTCGGTCACCCATTGGACCGACCAGCTGTTTTCGTTCCGGGTGACCCGGCCAGCCTCCCTGCGCTTCCGCTCGGGCGAGTTTGTGATGATCGGCCTGATGGGCGATCCGCATCCCGAGACCGGCAAGCAGAAACCGCTGCTGCGCGCCTATTCCATCGCCTCGCCAGCCTGGGACGATGAGTTGGAGTTCTACTCGATCAAGGTGCAGGACGGCCCGCTGACTTCAAAGCTGCAGCACATCCAGCCCGGCGACCAGATCATTCTGCGGCCCAAGCCCGTGGGCACGCTGGTGCATGACGCGCTGCTGCCCGGTGATCGGCTGTGGATGTTCGCCACCGGCACCGGCTTTGCTCCTTTCGCCAGCCTGCTGCGCGAACCCGAGACCTATGAGAAATTCGACGAGGTCATCGTCACCCACACCTGCCGCGATCGGGCTGAACTGGCCTATGGCCAAGAGCTGATCGACGGGCTGAAAGCGGATGAGCTGATGCAAGAGCTGATCGGCCCCGAAAACCTTGCAAAGATTCGTTATTACCCCACCACGACCCGCGAAGAGAGCCCCAAGATGGGGCGGATCACAAATCTCTTGCAGGACGGGACGGTGTTCAAAGATCTGGGCCTGCCGCAGATCACCGCCGCACATGACCGCGCCATGGTCTGTGGCAGCTTGGGGTTCAACAAGGATATTATGCAGATTCTCGAAGGCTTTGGCCTGACCGAAGGGGCCAATTCCGACCCGCAGCATTTCGTCGTTGAAAAGGCTTTTGTGGGGTAAGCCAAATTAACGCTTGCGGCGCGCCGCAACGTCACAGACCGAAGCGTCGGCGCTGCTTTGCCGACGCTCTGGCAGAACCCTGCGCATCCGACCGCCACCCCCTTTCGCCGCAGTGCGGCAAAGATTAGTTGACGCCTGTAGCGCGGGGGACGCCGCGCAGAACTGCAATTACAGGCGAAAGGCAAATCATGGCAAACCCTGGGACCCCGACACCCAAGAAGGTGACAGATTTGGCAACTGAAAAGGCGGATCTGTCGCGCACCGCGCTGATCGGTGTTTTCGGCAGCGAAGCCACCCCCGGCGCGTTGATCCGCGAAGGCGGCGGCAAGATTTCCCGCGTCAAAGTGGGCGACCAAGTGGCCGGCGGCGTGGTCGCGGCCATTGGCGAAGGCGCATTGGTGCTGTCCAGCCGCAGCGGCAACAAGGTTCTGCGCTTGCCCAAGGGCTAAGCGCGGCCACGGGCTCTTGACCTGCCGCGCTGCGCGGTGCACATCGCGGGCATGAGCAAAACAGCATTGATCACCGGCGCCTCGCGCGGCCTTGGGGCCGCCTTGGCCGAGGCATTGGCCCCCACCCATCACATCATCGCCGTCGGTCGCACGACCGGCGCGCTGGAAGAGTTGGACGACCGCATCCAAGCCAAGGGCGGCAGCGCCACGCTGGCGCCGATGGATGTGACCAATGCCGATGCCATGGCTGTCCTCTGCCGTGGCATTCACGACCGCTGGGGCGGGCTGAACCTCTGGCTGCATTGCGCGATCCATGCCGCCCCCCTGACCCCGACCGATCACATCGACGCCAAGGATCTGGAGAAATCCATCGCCGGCAATGTCACCGCCACGGCCCGGCTGATCACCTTTGTCTCGCCCCTTTTGGGCGCCGAAGGCCAGGCGGTGTTCTTTGATGACCCCCGCGCCGGGGCCAAGTTCTTTGGCAGCTACGGCGCCACCAAAGCCGCGCAGATCGCGCTGGCGACCTCCTGGGCGGCCGAGACCGCGCAGATCGGCCCCAAGGTGCATATCGTCACGCCCGAGCCGATGCCCACCGCCACCCGCGGCCGTTTCTTCCCCGGCGAAGACCGCGCGGCGCTCAGCGATCCCGCCACACAGGCCGCTGCGGTATTGACGCAACTGTTGGAAAACTCTGCCACCTGAACCGGGCGGCATCGGCGCGCCACGCTTGCCGCCGACCCGCCCCTCGCCTATCAAGGCAAAAAGGGGCTTTCATGCGTATTTTGATCACAAATGACGACGGCATCAACGCACCCGGGTTGACCGTGCTCAAAGCCATTGCCGATGAATTGGCCGGACCGAATGGCGAGGTCTGGACCGTGGCGCCCGCCTTTGAGCAATCCGGCGTGGGCCATTGCATCAGCTACACCAAGCCGATGATGATCTCGCAGCTGGGCGAACGTGTCTTTGCCACCGAAGGCTCCCCAGCGGACTGTGTGCTGGCCGCGATCCATGACACGATGACAGCCGCGCCCCCCGATCTGGTGCTCTCGGGCGTGAACCGCGGCAATAACGCTGCCGAAAATGCGCTTTATTCCGGCACGCTCGGCGGCGCGATGGAAGCGGCCCTACAGGGACTGCCCGCCATCGCCCTGTCGCAATACTATGGCCCCGCCAACCGCGATCTGGCCGACCCCTTTGAAGCCGCGGCCCGGCATGGGGCCGAGACCTGCCGCCGCATCCTTGCGCATAGCCCTGCGGAAGACGCGGGCTACGGGCTTTTCTACAACGTCAACTTCCCCCCGGTCGCGGGTGCGGATGTGCGCGGCATTCGCCTTGCCCCGCAGGGCCGCCGCCCGGGCACCGGCTTTTCGACCGAGGCGCATCTGTCGCCCTCGGGCCGCCGCTTTCTGTGGATCAAAGGCGGCGACCAGCGCGTGCAGACCGCGCCTGACACCGATGCCTGTCTGAACCTCGACGGCTATGTCACCGTGACGCCGATGCGCTGCGATCTGACCGACCATGCGGCGCTGGATACCTTGGCGGGCATTAACGGATGACCGAAGAGCCCATCTCCGACGCGGAACGCAAGATGCAGTTCCTCTACGCGCTGCGCTCCAAGGGCGTGACCGATGCGCGCGTGCTGACGGCGATGGAAGCGGTGGATCGCGGGCCATTTATCCGGGGCCTCTTTGCCAGCCGTGCCTATGAAGACATGCCCCTGCCGATTGCCTGCGGCCAGACCATCAGCCAGCCCTCGGTTGTCGGCTTGATGAGCCAGGCGCTTCAGGTCTCCTCGCGCGATAAGGTGCTCGAAATCGGCACCGGCTCGGGCTATCAGGCGGCGATCCTGAGCAAGCTCGCACGCCGGGTCTATACCATCGACCGGCACCGCCGTCTGGTGCAGGAAGCGCGCGGCGTGTTTGAGGCGATGAACCTCACCAATATCACCGCGATCACCGCGGATGGCAGTTTTGGCCTTGCCGAACAGGCCCCCTTTGACCGTATCATCGTGACCGCCGCTGCCGAAGACCCGCCGGGGCCGCTGCTGGCGCAGCTCAAGGTCGGCGGGATTATGGTGTTGCCCGTGGGCCAATCTGATACGGTGCAGCATCTGATCCGTGTGCGAAAGACCGCCGAGGGTCTGGAATACGATGAATTGCGCGCCGTGCGTTTCGTCCCCCTGCTGGAAGGTTTGGGCAAGGACGGTTAATAGGTTAGACAGACAACGCCCCAAGCGACATGGGGGCGAAGATGAGGACTTGCAGATGCGCCACCCCTTCCTGCGCCGCCAGACGCGGCTGACACTCTTGGCCGGCACCAGTGTGATCCTGCTGGCCGGTTGCGAAAACCAGCCGCTCGATTTCGACATGCGCAGCTCCTTTGGTGACGGTTTCTCCACCGCCGAAGCCGCGCGGGGCCCGCTGGCAGATCGGCCAAAGCCCGATGCCCGGGGGGTGATTTCCTATCCGAACTATCAGGTCGCCGTGGCGCGGGGCGGTGACACGCTCAAGGATGTGGCCGCCCGCGTCGGCGCGGACCGCAATGAGCTGTCGCGCTACAATGGCATCGATCTTGAAGTGCCGCTGCGTCAGGGCGAGATCATCGCCCTGCCCCGCCGCGTGGCCGAACCTGCGCCGGGCAGCAGCGGTGGTGGTGTCGACATCACCTCGCTGGCCGGCAATGCGATTGACCGCGTGCCTGCCACGCCGGGGGTCCAGACCCAAGGTCTGCCGCCTGCTGCGACCAGCACCCCGGCCCCGCAGCCCGCAGCCCCCAAGAGCAAAGAACCTGTGCGCCACCGTGTTGAGCGCGGCGAGACGGCCTATACCGTGGCGCGGCTTTACAACGTGCCGGTCAAGGCGCTGGCGGAATGGAACGGGCTGGGGCCAGATTTCGCGATCCGCGAAGGGCAGTTCCTGTTGATCCCGGTGGAGAAACAGGCGCCGCCGCGTCAGGTCGCCGCCGCCAAACCCACGCCGCCGCCCGCGCCCCCGGTGACCACAGCCCCCGGCGCCGGCAGCCCGACGCCCACGCCCCCGTCGGCGGCCAAACCATTGCCGCAGGATGAGACCGCGCAGCCCACGCCGCCCGCCGCGGCACCCACCACCCCGGTTGCCGATGTTGGCAAGCCCACCGCGCCTGCCAAATCCACCAAGATGACCCCACCGGTTCAGGGCGCGATCATTCGCGAATATGCGAAGGGCAAGAATGAGGGCATCAACATCAAGGGCGCCCCCGGCGCGGCGGTGAAAGCCGCCGAGGGCGGCACCGTGGCCGCGATCACCAAGAGCGCGGATGGCATTCCGATTGTCGTGGTCCGGCACCCCAACAACCTGCTGACGGTCTATGCGAATGTGGCCAGCGTGAAGGTCGCCAAGGGCGACAATGTCAGCCGGGGCCAGCAGATCGCCACCCTGCGCGGCGGTGCGGAATCGCATGTGCATTTCGAAGTGCGCAACGGTTTTGAGAGCGTCGATCCGACGCCCTATATCCAGTAAGCGGGTGGCACAGGTCAGCGCGCCGCGGCAGATCGCCGGGGCGCGCTGACGCCCTGCTATGCATTTTCAGGCAGAAAGAATGGGGCCTAGCCGCCGCTGACAGCAACCCCTTTGCGACCGGCAAGGTCCACGAAATACTGCCATGCCACGCGGCCTGAACGCGCGCCGCGGGTGGCTTGCCATTCGATCGCCTCGGCATGCAAAGTCGCGTCGTCGATGTCGACACCATAGGCATCGCAATAGCCGCGGATCATGGTGAGATATTGCTTTTGATCGCAGGGGTGGAAGCCGAGCCAGAGGCCGAAACGGTCCGACAGGGAGACCTTTTCCTCGACCGCTTCGGAAGGGTTGATGGCGCTGCCGCGTTCGTTTTCGATCATGTCACGGGGCATCAGATGGCGCCGGTTCGAGGTGGCATAGAGCACCACATTGTCGGGCCGCCCTTCGATACCCCCATCCAGCACGGCTTTCAGCGATTTATAATGCGCATCGTCATGGCCAAAGCTGAGATCATCGCAGAACAGGATGAAGCGCTGCGGTGCGCCGCGCAGGAGGTTCAGCAGACGCCCGACCGACGGCAGGTCTTCGCGTTGTAATTCGACAATGCGCAACCCTTCATGTGATGCTTGAACATCGGCGTGTATCGCCTTCACAAGACTGGATTTTCCCATGCCGCGTGCACCCCAGAGCAGGGCGTTATTGGCTGGCAATCCGGCAGCGAACTGGCGGGTGTTGGCAAGCAATGTGTCGCGCGCCCGGTCGACGCCGACCAAAAGCGGCAGGTCAATCCGGGCGACCTGCGCCACCGGCACCAGCCGGTCGGGATCGGTGTGCCAGACAAAGGCCGTTGCCGCGTCGAAATCAGGCGCGGCCAGCGGCGCCGGAGACATCCGCTCCAGCGCAGCTGCAATTCTGTCCATCGGGTCGTCAATCACAGCAGATCATCCAAATCTTCGTCTTCATCGTCGTAATAGCCTTCGGCGCGCAGCTTTTCTTCGCGCTTGGTCTCGACCCGGCGGACCAGGAAGATCGAAATCTCATAGAGGCCGTAAACCACGACAAAGAGGATCACCTGGGTGATGACATCGGGCGGGGTGACGAGGGCCGCAAGCACCAGAATGGCCACCACGGCGTATTTGCGCACATTGCCCAGACCTTCGGAACTGACCAGCCCGGCCTTGCCCATCAGGGTCAGCAGGACCGGCAATTGAAAGCAGAGGCCGAAGGCCACGATGAACTTGATCGTGAGCGAAAGATATTCCTGCGCCGAGCCTTGGAAGGCGATGGCGGCGATGCCGTTTTCACCCTCCGGCCCCTCGCCTACGAGCGTGCCTGCCTGCTGGAAGCCAAGGAAGAAATCAAACGCCAGCGGGGTGACGACGTAGAAGGCAAAAGCCGCACCGAGAAAGAACATCACCGGCGAAGAGATCAAGAAGGGCAGAAAGGCGCCCTTTTCGTTCTTGTAAAGCCCCGGGGCCACGAAGCGCCACAACTGGTAGCTGATGAAGGGAAAGCCCAGCACCAGTCCGCCCAGAAGCGAGATCGAGATCGCGACGAAGAAACCTTCCTGCAGCTTGATCAGGATCAGCCCGCAATCCTCCTGCCCGCGTTCGGCCATGGCCGAGCAGAGCGGTTCGGTCAGGAAGTTGAAGATCGGGTTCCAGACGGTGAAACAGATCACCATGCCGATGATAAAGGCGATGACCGAATGGATGAGCCGCGTGCGCAGTTCGGCCAGATGCTCGATCAGCGGGGCCGAGCTGTCGTCGATCTCGTCATAGTCGTCGGAGGCGCTCATGTGACTTACTCTTTTTTCGCGGCGGGTTTGCCGGCCGCTGGCTTCTTGGTGGCGGGCTTCTTGGTGGCGGGCGTTTCAGGGGCCGCTTTGGCGGGGGCTTCCCCGGCAGCCGGCTTTTCGATCACGGGCCGGTCTGTCGCTGCCGTGGCGGGCCTATCGGAAAGCTCGGCCTCCGCCGCCTCGGCCTCTGCCATGGCTTCTGCCGCCTCGCGCTGTTTGCGCTCGGCGGCGGCGCGGGCGGTGCTGGCCTGGATCTTTTTCTTGTCCTCGGCCTTTTGCGCGGCGAGTTTGCCGGTCTCGCTGTCGGGGTCAAAATCGGTCAGCGACTTGGTCGCGTCCTTCACCTCGTCCATGGCGCTGCCCAAAGGGTTGGTCGCGGTCTTGAGCGATTTGTTCAGCGAAGACGACATCTCGCGCATGCCGCTTTCATCGGCGGCATCATTCATCGCCTGGCTGAACTCTCGCGCCATGCCCTTGGCCTTGCCAACGAATTGCCCGACGCGCCGAAACAGCACCGGCAGGTCCTTTGGGCCCACCACGATCAGGGCCACCACGCCGATGACCAGAAGCTCCGTCCAACCCAGATCGAACATCGGGTTACACCCGGTCCTTGTCGGTCTTCAGGTCGTTGCGCGGTGCCGCCGGGTCGTTGTGCTCAGCATGGTGCACATCGTCGACCTGTTTGATGTCGTCGCTGTGTTTGCTGTCTTCTTCGCCTTCGCTGATGCCCTTTTTAAAGCTGGTAATGCCCTTGCCGACTTCACCCATGAGCGAGGAAATCTTGCCCCGGCCAAAAAGCACCAGCACGACAACCGCGATCAGCAGCAGGCCCGGCAGTCCGATATTGTTCAACATGTCTGTTCTCCCATCATGTTTGGCACGCGTAGAGGCGCGCCGGTTTGGTCTGTGATAACGGGCGGCGCGGGCCGCATGAAGGGGCAAAGCAGTTTGCAGGGGGCGCCTCGGCGACGAGATGCGCAGATTTTGCGGGTGCAGAATCCCTCCTGACGTGCTTTTGTCAGGAGCATGACGGCAAAGAAACATAAAGACCGCTTGGTCACGCTGGTCGACCTCCTGCGCGACGGCCAGATCCACCGGGCGGAGGATCTGGCCGCGCGCTTTGATGTCTCGGTGCGCACGATCTACCGCGACATGGAAAAACTCAGCGCCTCTGGCCTGCCGGTTGCGGGGACGCGCGGCGCAGGCTACCGGATCACCCCCGCGATCACCCTGCCCCCGATGACCCTGACGCCCACCGAATTGGAAGCGCTGAACCTCGGCCTAGCGGTGGCGGCAGAGGTGGGGGATGCGGATTTGCAAGGCGCGGCGGAGACTTTGGCGGCGAAGTTCGATGCCGTTCTGCCGCTTGAGACGATCGCGGAAGGGGCGGCGTGGCAGCAGGCGCTAGAGACGCCGGGCAAGGCGACACGGGTCTTTGCCCATCTGCCGGTGCTGCGCGCGGCGATACAGGCGCGGCAGAAGCTGCGGATCGGGGTGGCGGGCGAGGTGGCGCAGGTGGTGCGCCCGCTGAAGGTGGAGAATTGGGGGCGGTTCTGGCTGCTGACGGCGTGGCGTGAGGGCGCGGAAGGGTTCGCGGCCTATCCGCTGGATCAGATTGAAAGCGCTGAAGCTCTGCCGGAGTTGTTCGTTGATGAGCCCGGCAAGACGCTTGCGGACTACCGCCCCTAACCCGGGATCAAAGACGCAGGCCCGCGGGGCAGCGCCCCCCCGGCTCAGCGCTTCAATCGCCAGCCGGTCTGCGGCGGCAGAAACGCCTCGACACTGGCCTGCGCCACCACGATCACATCCTGCCCCGTGGGCACATTCAGCCCGCCCGTCACGGCACGCACCTCGGCCCGGCCCCGCGGCAGTTTCGCCACCAGCGCGTCGACATCCACCTTCTCAGGCTCCTGCACCGCCACGGTGACCTGCACGCGCATCTCATCCGCTGTCACGTCCAGCGCGCCGAACAGCGGCAGGGAGGAATGGCGCAGGGCATCTTCAATGGCGCGGGCGCAGGCTTTGGTATAGTCCATCCCGTGCAGATCATTGCCCATGCCCATCTCGATGATGATCCGTTGTTCAGCCATCGGAGCGCTCCATATCGAACCCGACCGAGAGCGCCACATTGGCCATGACCGTCGGCATGCCACGGCCTTCAGGGCGCGGCACGTCGAGCCCGCCGTGATGCAGCTGCACCGTCACCGCGCCATAGGGAAAGACCGCCCGCAGCGCTTCGACGTCCACCAGATCGGGGCGCTGCACGCCCACGTCGAGGGTGATGCGCATGGCGGATTTATCAAAGCCGAAAAGCTCGGCCAGATTGATCGAATTATGCCACAGCGCATCCTGCACCGCGCGTTTCGCGGCCTGTGTATAATCGCCCCGGCGCAGGGAGGATCCCATGCCGAACTCCACCAGCAACGGGGTCACGGTTTCACCGGGAAAACGAAACAGCGGTCGCGGCGCACGGTAAGCCACATGACCGCACCGGGCTGCGGCAGAAAGACATTGGGCACGGTGGCCTTGAGCCGCGAGCCATCCTCTTCGAGCTTGAACTCCACAAGGCTTTCATTGCCCATGAATCGCGCGCGTTCCACCACTGCGCGGGCCGGGGTGCCATCGGTCGCCGTGGGGCGCGGGCCTTTGCCGGCGCGGTCAAAGTCGATGCGCAGATGCTGCGGGCGGAAGACGATGTTAACCGGGGTGCCATCGGCCACACCGGGGGCCAGAAACTGACCAAAGACCGTATCGGCCAAGGCGCCGTTCACCGTGGCCTCCAGCACATTCGCATCGCTGAAAAAGGCGACCGAGGCGCGGTCGACGGGGCGGGTATAGACGTTATAGGGCGCGCCTTGCTGGACGATCTTGCCGTCGCGCATCAGCGCGATCTCATCGGCCATGCGCATCGCCTCATCGGGCTCATGGGTGACCAGCAGAACGGCGGTGTCCTCTTCCTTCAGGATGCTCAGCGTCTCGTCCCGGATGCCATCGCGCAGCCGGTTGTCGAGGCCGGAGAAGGGCTCATCCATCAGCATGATGCGCGGCTGCGGGGCGAGCGCACGGGCCAGTGCCACACGCTGCTGCTCGCCGCCCGAAAGTTGATGCGGGTAGCCGTCGATATAGCGCAGCAGGTCAACCCGTTCGAGCAGCTCCTCGATCCGCGCCCGTTTTTCGGCCTTGGTGCCTTTCTTCAGGCCAAAGCCCACGTTGTCGGCCACGCTCAGATGCGGGAACAGCGCGAAGTCCTGAAACATCAGCCCGATCTCGCGCCGCTCGGGCGGCACGCGGAACACCGTGTCGCAAATCAGCTTGCCGTCGACATGGATCGTGCCGCTGTCCTGCATCTCAACGCCCGCGATCATGCGCAGCGTGGTGGATTTGCCGCAGCCCGAGGGGCCGAGCAGGCAGGTCACCTGCCCCGGCATGATTTGCAAAGACACGTCGTCGACCACCTGTCGCCCGCCATAGCTGCGGCGCAGGTTCTTGATTTCCAGTCGGGGGGTGGGATCACTCATGACAGATGCGGTATCCGATTAAATCGCTCGGAAAGCAGCTATCAGCCCCGCCGCGCCCCCGCAAGCACCGCGCCGCCATAGGGGTATGGCCGGCGCAGTTGCCCCGGCCCAGCTTTCACGGCCCGCCCCCATGGTCACAGGGCCAGCGCGGTGCCGATCACAATTTACATTGTGATATTGGTGGCGCCCCCATCGAGCAGCAGGTTCTGCCCCACGATGAATCCCGCATGTTGTGAGCAGAGGAAGGCACAGGCGGCGCCGAACTCTTCGCGGGTGCCATAACGGCCTGCCGGGATGGTCGCCTGCCGCTCGGCGCGGGCCTCATCAAGGGTGATGCCTTTGCTCTGCACCACCGCCCCATCGAGCGAATCCGCCCGGTCGGTGGCATGGATACCCGGCAGAAGATTGTTGATCGTAACCCCCTTGCCCGCCACCTGCCGCGCGGTGCCGGCGACATAGCCGGTCAGCCCGGTCCGCGCAGAGTTGCTGAGCCCCAAGACCGCAATGGGCGCGCGCACGGATTGGCTGGTGATATTGACCACCCGGCCCCAGCCGCGCTCCATCATGCCGGGCACCAAGGCTTTGATCAGCGCGATCGGGGCGAGCATATTGGCGTCGAGCGCCTGAATGAAGTCCTCGCGGTCCCAATCCTGCCACATGCCCGGCGGCGGGCCGCCCGCGTTGTTGACGAGGATGTCACAGCCTTCGGCGGCTTTGATCACCAGCGCCTGCCCCTCTTCGGTGGCGACATCGGCGGCCACGGTGGTCACCTCCACCGCATGTTCCTGACGAATGCGTTCGGCCGAGGCCTCCAGCGCCTCAGCGCCGCGCGCGTTCATCACAAGGTTCACCCCCGCTGCGGCCAATGCCTCGGCACAGCCCAGCCCCAACCCTTTGGACGAGGCACAGACCAACGCCTTTTTGCCCTTGATTCCCAGATCCATATTGCGATTCCTCCTATGCATTTGCATATGCCTACCACGCTGTGCCGCCGATGCCAGCAAATCACCCAAGGCGTGACCCATCGCGGCCACAATCTGTGCCTAATTCATCGGCAAATCACGCTTCACGTCAAAGGCCCGCCATGTCTTCTTCCCGCCCCGCTCCGGCCCAAAACATCGCCGTTTACCGCGCCGCAGAATTCTGTGCGAGCGATGGGGCGAATATGGGCGACCCGCTGTCCTTTGCCGCCGAACTGATGCTCGACGACAGCTATGAACTCGCGCGGGACGCCAGGCCGATCCGGCTCTCCGTCGAGACATGCGCCGGCAATCTGCGCCTTGCCGCCGATACCCAGGGCGGCCGGGCGGGGGCGGATCTGCATCTCGACAGCCTGCTCACGCTCATGTCTCCGGACGGGCAGACCCAGGAAGCCCTGCTTCTGGTCGAAGTGGACCGCGCCGGCCATGCCACCGGGATATACCTCTTGCCCCTGGGCGCGCTTCGCCCCGCGGTGGCCTATCGTCTGGTGGGGGTCGACACCGAGAACACCCGGCAGAAATTCGGTCAGATGGCCTGTGTGTCCTTCACCCGGGGCACCCATATCTCGCTGAGCACCGGCGAGCTGCGCCCGATCGAGGAGCTGCGCGTCGGGGACCGCATCCTGACCCGCGACGATGGTGTGCAGCCGCTGCGCTGGATCGGGCAAAGCACGCTGCGGGCGGTCGGTGAATTTGCCCCGATCCGCATCCGCGCCGGCACGCTCAACAACGAACACGACCTGATCGTCAGCCCGGATCACCGGCTGTTCATCTATCAACGCAGCGATGAAATGGGCGCGGGCCGCTCGGAACTGCTGGTCAAGGCGCGGCATCTGGTGAATGGCGACAGTGTGACGGTGCAGGACGGCGGTTTTGTCGATTACTTCCAACTTCTTTTCGACAGCCATCAGATCATCTTTGCCGAAGGCATCGCGGCGGAATCGATGTTGGTCGACAGCCGCACCCGCTCGGTCCTGCCCTCCGAGCTTTCAGCGGCCATGGGCGAGGTGATCCCCGGCCATTCCGATCTGCCCCATGCCGGGCTTGATCTGGCCGAAGCGCTGCTCGACCGGCCCGATGCCGCCGCGCTGCTGCGCAAGGCCAGCGCGCGCTGATCGCAGCACCGCGGCCACTTGCCGCCTGCCCGCGCCGCGTCTATACGCCCTCACATGTTGGACACGCCCCAAAACCGCCCCGCCCTGCCCGCCGAAATCGCGCGCCGTCGCACCTTTGCGATCATCAGCCACCCTGACGCGGGCAAGACCACGCTGACTGAAAAGTTCCTGCTGTTTGGCGGGGCGATTCAGATGGCCGGGCAAGTGCGCGCCAAGGGCGAGGCGCGGCGCACGCGCTCGGACTTTATGGCGATGGAGAAAGACCGGGGGATTTCGGTCTCCGCCTCGGCCATGTCCTTTGATTTCCTGAGCGGCGACACCAACTATCGCTTCAACCTCGTCGACACCCCCGGCCACTCGGACTTCTCCGAAGACACCTACCGCACGCTCACGGCGGTGGACGCCGCCGTGATGGTGATCGACGGGGCAAAAGGTGTGGAAAGCCAGACCCAAAAGCTCTTCGAAGTCTGCCGGATGCGCGATCTGCCGATCCTGACCTTCTGTAACAAGATGGACCGCGAAAGCCGCGATACCTTTGATATCATTGACGAGATTCAAGAAAACCTCGCCATCGACGTGACCCCCGCAAGCTGGCCCATCGGCGTCGGCCGCGATTTCGTCGGCTGCTATGACATGCTGCGCGACCGTCTGGAACTGATGGACCGCGCCGACCGGAACCGCGTCGCCGACAGCATCAAGATCGAAGGGCTGGACGACCCGAAACTGGCCGAGCATGTTCCTGCCGCCCTGCTGGAGAAACTGCGCGAAGATCTGGAAATGGCGCGCGAACTGCTGCCGCCGTTGGACCTCAAGGCCATGCATGAAGGCACGCTGACCCCGATCTGGTTCGGCTCGGCGATCAACTCCTTTGGCGTGCGCGAGCTGATGGAAGGCATCGCGAAATACGGGCCGGAGCCGCAGATCCAAGCCGCCACGCCGCGCCAGATCCTGCCCGAAGAGAAGAAGGTCGCGGGTTTTGTCTTCAAGGTGCAGGCCAATATGGACCCCAAACACCGCGACCGGGTGGCCTTTGTTCGCCTCGCCTCGGGGCATTTTGAACGCGGCATGAAGATGACCCATGTGCGCACCAAAAAGCCGATGACGATCTCCAACCCGGTGATGTTTTTGGCCTCGGACCGTGAATTGGCCGAAGAGGCCTGGGCCGGTGACATCATCGGCATCCCCAACCATGGGCAGCTGCGCATCGGCGACACGCTGACCCAAGGCGAAGCGCTGCGCGTCAGCGGCATCCCCTCCTTTGCGCCGGAACTCTTGCAATCGGTCCGCGCGGGCGATCCGCTGAAAGCGAAACATCTTGAAAAGGCGCTGATGCAATTTGCCGAAGAAGGCGCTGCGAAAGTGTTTAAACCCTCGATCGGCTCGGGCTTTGTCGTGGGCGTCGTCGGCCAGTTGCAGTTCGAAGTGCTGGCCAGCCGGATCGAGCTGGAATACGGTCTGCCGGTGCGGTTTGAACCCTCGCAGTTCACCTCGGCCCGTTGGGTGAAGGGGCCCAAGCAAGCCGTTGACAAGTTTACCGAAGCCAACAAACAGCATATCGCTTTCGACCACGATGGTGACATCGTTTACCTGACCCGGCTGCAATGGGACATTGACCGGGTAGACCGCGATTACCCGGATATCGAGCTGACCGCGACGAAAGAAATGATGGTCTAATCTCCGCCGACCCTCGGCAGAAAATCTTGATTCCACGGCTCATCCTGTCATTCTTTCCCCAGATGGGGGACAGGACGCGACATGACGACAAGATGGGGCCTTTCGGCCACGATACTGGCTCCCGCGCCTGAGATACTTCGCTTTGCTGCCTATCACCTCGAAGCCGGCGCGCATCGGCTCTACCTCTATCTGGACGCCGAAAACCCGGAGGCTTTTGGCGCGCTGAAAGCCCAGCCAAAGATCCGGGTGACGACCTGTGACGCCGCGCATTGGCGCAAACTGGCAGGGCGTCGCCCGGCGAAACACCAAGTCCGACAGTCGCAGAACGCCACCCATGCCTACCGCCGCGCGGATGATGTGGATTGGCTGATCCATATGGATGTCGATGAATTTCTTGTGCCAGAACGCCCGGTGGCGGAAATCCTCTCGGCCCTGCCCGCCGATCAGCAGATTGCCCGCATCCGCCCGATGGAATCGCTTTCCGGCGACAACAGCCATTTCAAGGCCTTCATCCCCAATGGCCCGGCCCGCGCCAGCACCGTGGCCGAAATCTATCCGACCTATGGCCCCTATATCAAAGGCGGCTTTCTGAGCCATCTGGCCGGCAAGGTCTTTGTCCGCACCGGGCTCGAAGGCATCCGGGTGCAGATCCATAATGTGTTTCAGGACGACGAGATAATCGACGGGCCGGAGCAGCAACCGGGCATCGCGCTGGCGCATCTACATGCAAAGTCTTGGGAAGACTGGCTTGCCGCCTATCGCTACCGGCTTGAAAAAGGCTCCTACCGCGCCGAACTCGCCCCCAATCGGCCGCGGGACCGGGGCGGGCTCTCCATGCATGAGCTCTTCGAGATGATCGAATCCGAAGGCGGCGAGCCCGGGCTGCGCGCCCTCTTTGATGAGGTCAGCGCCGACACCCCGGAGCTGCGCGCTGCGCTAAAGGCGCATGGGCTGCTGCGCAAAGTCGATCTGAACCTTGATGCCATCGCGCGGCGGCATTTTCCGCAAGCCAAGCTCTGAACCGCCAAGTGTTTGACGACTAGGCCACAACTTGCTATGCGCTTTTGGAACATGCCGCGGCAGTTGCCGCCTTTCGGGCCATTCGGGCCGGCTTGTATTGCTGCCGCGGGCCAAGTCAGTGTCCGCTCAACCCGGACGCACATGACAAAATTTTCCGATCTGAACCTGAATGCCAAGGTCCTCAAAGCCATTGATGAGGCTGGCTACGAATCGCCCACCCCGATCCAGGCGGGCGCCATCCCCCCCGCGCTCGAAGGCCGCGACGTCTTGGGCATCGCCCAGACCGGCACCGGCAAGACCGCGAGCTTCACCCTGCCGATGCTCTCGCTGCTGGCGCGTGGCCGCGCCCGCGCCCGGATGCCGCGCAGCCTCGTGCTTTGCCCAACCCGCGAGTTGGCCGCGCAGGTGGCCGAGAACTTCGACACCTATTCCAAGCATTTGAAGCTGACCAAGGCACTGCTGATCGGCGGCGTGAGCTTCAAGGAGCAGGACAAGCTGATCGACAAGGGCGTCGACGTGCTGATCGCCACCCCGGGCCGCCTTCTGGACCATTTCGAGCGCGGCAAGCTGATCCTCTCGGACGTCAAGGTCATGGTCGTGGATGAAGCCGACCGGATGCTCGACATGGGGTTCATCCCCGACATCGAGCGGATCTTTGGCCTCACGCCCTTCACCCGTCAGACCCTGTTCTTCTCGGCCACCATGGCGCCAGAGATCGAGCGGATCACCAACACTTTCCTCAGCAACCCCGAGCGGATCGAAGTGGCCCGTCAGGCGACGACGAGCGAGAACATCGAGCAAGGTGTGGTGATGTTCAAAGCCTCGCGCAAGGACCGCGAAGGCTCCGAAAAGCGCAAGCTGCTGCGCCTGCTGATCGACGCCGAAGGCGAGAAATGCACCAATGCGATCATCTTTTGCAACCGCAAGATGGACGTCGATATCGTTGCCAAGTCGTTGAAAAAATACGGCTATGACGCGGCGCCCATCCATGGCGATCTGGACCAGAGCCAGCGCACCAAGACATTGGAAGGCTTCCGCAAGGGCGAGCTGCGCTTCCTCGTGGCCTCGGACGTTGCCGCCCGCGGTCTTGATGTGCCGAGCGTGAGCCATGTCTTCAACTTCGACGTGCCGAGCCATGCCGAGGACTATGTGCACCGCATTGGCCGCACCGGCCGCGCGGGCCGCGATGGCAAGGCGATCATGATCTGCCAGCCGCGCGACGATAAGAATTTTGAAGATGTCGAACGTCTGGTGCAAAAGGAAATTCCGCGCATCGAAAACCCGCTGGGCAATGCGAAGCCTGCGGAAGAGACCGCCGAGGCCCCGGCCAAAAGCGCCGACAAGCCCAAGCGCACCCGCTCGCGCAGCCGCAAATCCGACGCGCCGCGCACGGATAAAGCTGCGGAAAAGCCGGTCGACGATCCGTCGAAAGCCGAGCCGCAGCAGGAGCCAAAGCCCGAAGCGGCAGAGCAGCCCGCCGCTGCCGAGAAGGCCGAGACCGCCCCGGCACAGGATGACCAGAAATCCAGCCGCGGTGGCCGGGACGAAAAGAAATCCCGCGGCGGCCGGGGCCGGAACGACAAACGCGGCGGCAATGACAACCGCGTCGTGGGTCTGGGCGATCACACGCCGGACTTCATCGGGCTGAGCTTCCGCGAGCGGATCTGAACCGCGGCCAAATCTGGCATGAATTCGCCGCCGATCCCTACCGGGATTGGCGGCTTTTTCGTCTGTGCTATGTGAGGTGAAACACCCCTAAAGAGGTTTCCCATGCAGCAGTACGCCCTGATCGCCCTTGCCCTGTCCTTCGTCACCCTCACCCCCGCGCCCGCCAGTGCCGAGCGCTGCCAAGCCGTGGTCAATGGCGCGGAAGTGGTTGTCGAGGCGGATAATTTCGCGAATTTCGCGGATGAGGTCGGCACCCGCGAGCGGCTGATGAACTGGCCCGCGCGGAAATGGAGCAGGCTTTGGGGTGCGCCGCCCGCCTGCGACAGCGGGGTCTTGTTCGATTACCTTGCCACCACCGTCCCGCTGGACCAGATCGACGGCTATTGTCTGACGACCACACCCGAAGATGGGCACTTCCTAATCCCTGGCGCGCGCAACTATCGCGGCTACTGCAAAAAGACATTCTGCGAGCGGGTGAACACCACCAAGGAGGAGACCGTCGAGATCAGCAAAAGCATCGCGCGCTCCGCGGTGGAGACGGTCACCCAGCCCGACAACCTACGCGCCGTGGCGCATAAGTCAGGGGCCTTCATTCTGACCGGAGGGGCGTCCGCCCTGAGCGCCAATCTGGCCGCCACAGGCACGACGCTGGCCACCGCATTGTCGACCCCCGCCGCCCTTGCGGCCACCGGCGTAAGCGTGGTCGCGGTGGGCGGCGCGGTCTATATGTGCAGCGGCGATGCGGAGGTCAGTTCAGACGACTGACCACCACGGTGACTTCGGGCTTCTTGCCGATCTCATTCTGCGCAGACTGGCGGGCGACCTTTTTCAGACCGTCGTTCAGCTTGTCATCATCGCGCAGGGTGGCGGCTTTCTGACGGTTGAGCCATTGGCTCAGATCCTGCTCCAGCACATCCACCAATGGCGCATTGGACCGGCCCGTTTCCGGCAGGCCCATCAGGTCAACCCAAGGCTCGCCAAGCGGCTCGTCGTCGGCGTCCAGGATCATCGTCACGGTGGCGTGCCCGTTCAGCGCCATGCGGATCCGGTCGCGCACGACACCGTCAAGCGCGCCGATCTGCACCGACCCGTCGAGATACATGCGGCCCGTGTCCACATGTTCCACCACTTTGGGCTCATTGCCCGACAGATCGACCATCATGCCATTGACCGCCAGGACACCGGTGATGCCCTTGCCATCCGCGATCTTCACATGTTCGCGCAGGTGGCGATGCTCGCCGTGCATCGGGATCAGCACCTGTGGTTTCACAATGGCGTGCAGGGTTTCCAGATCGGGGCGGTTGGCGTGGCCCGAGACGTGGTAGAGGCCAGAGGAATCATCCACCACATCCACACCCTTTTCAGAGAATTGGTTGATGATGCTGATCACACCGCGTTCATTGCCCGGAATGGTTTTGGAGGAGAAGAGGAAGAGATCGCCCTCTTTCGCCTCAATCCCCTGATACTTGCCCCGCGCCAGCTGCGCCGAGGCGGCCCGGCGCTCGCCCTGGCTGCCGGTGACCAGCAGCATCAGGTTCTCGCGCGGCACCGCGCGGGCGTTCTCGGGCGAGATCACCGGCGGGAAGTCCTTCATCACGCCGGTTTCGATTGAGGCTTCGACCATGCGGTTCATCGCCCGGCCCAGAAGCACGATGGAACGCCCTGCCCGTTCGCCCGCCTCGGCCAGGGTCTTCACCCGCGCCACATTGGAGGCGAAGGTGGTCGCGATGACCATGCCTTCGGCGCTGCTGACCAGTTTCTCGATCTCGGGGCCGACACTGGCTTCCGAACGGCCCGGATGGGCAGAGAAGACATTGGTCGAGTCGCAGACCAGCGCCTTGACGCCATCCTTGCAGACCTCGGCCCAAAGCGCGTCGTCAAACGGCTCGCCCACGCCGGGCGTCCGGTCGATCTTGAAGTCACCGGAATGGATCGTGCGCCCGTCGGGCGTGTCGATCACCATGGCCGAGGATTCGGGGATCGAATGCGAGATCGGCAGGAAACCCACCTTGAACGGACCCGCGGTGATCTGCTCGGGCCAAGCGCTGACCGTGGTGACGGCATCTTCGGGGTGACCATGCTCCGACATTTTGCGCCGCGCGATATTCGCGGTAAAGGCCCGCGCATAGATCGGCGCTTGCAGCGCCTGATAGGAATGGGCAATCGCGCCAATGTGGTCTTCATGGGCGTGGGTGATAAAGATCGCCTCGATCTGGTCGCGGCGCTTTTTCAGCCATGTGATGTCAGGCAGGATCAGATCCACGCCGGGCGTGCTGTCCATATCCGGGAAGGCCACGCCGATATCGACGACGATCAGCCGCTCTTTGCCGGGTTTGCCATAGCCATAAACATAGGCATTCATACCAATTTCACCCGCCCCGCCGAGGGGAAGGTAGATAAATCTTTCGCTGCTCATATTATTCAGCTTTGTCCTTATTATAGTCGTGGATCACGGTCAGGCCGTGCATCGTGAGTTCATCTTGATAATCATCGAACAGGTCGACTGCCTGTTGAAACAGCGGAGCCAGCCCCCCCGTCGCGATAACGCGCATGGGTCTGGCGCGTTCCGCCTTTACCCGGTCACATATCTCACGAACCAGCCCGACATAACCCCAAAAGACACCCGACTGCATGCAGGTCACCGTATTGGTGCCGATCACCCGCTTCGGTTTGGAGATATCGACATGCGGCAAAGCGGCGGCGGCATTGTGCAGCGCTTCCAGACTGAGGTTCACCCCCGGGGCGATCACCCCCCCGATATAGGCGCCATCCGCGGCCACCACGTCAAAGGTCGTGGCGGTGCCAAAGTCCACCACAATGAGATCACCGCCGTAGAGATCATAGCCCGCGACGGTGTTGACCAACCGGTCGGGGCCGACCTGCGTGCCCGCATCCACCCGCACATCAATGGGCAGGTCACAGCCGGGTTTGCCCACCACCAGGGGGCGCGTGTTAAAGTAGCGATCCGCCAGCACGCGCAGGTTGAAAACCACCCGCGGCACGGTCGAGCTGATGATCATATCGGTGATGTCAGCGTGAATATTTTGCAGCCGCATCAGCGTGTTAAGCCAGACGTAATATTGATCCGCCGTGCGCTGCCATTCGGTCGAGGTGCGCCATGTCGCGATGAACGCCTGCCCGTCCCAGATCGAGAAAACCGTATTGGTATTGCCGCAATCAATCGCCAGAAGCATGGCATCTCTCCTCTCTGGGTCTCAGAAAAACACATCCGCCGCGGTGATCGGCACAAGCCCCTGCGCGGTCCGCAGGATCAGGCTTCCCGCGGCATCCACATCCTCGAAAACCCCGGTGGTTTCGTCCCGCATTGTCCGCGCCGTAATGGTCTCCCCCAAACGCGCGGCATGGGCGCGCCAAGCGCTGCGGATCGGGGCAAAGCCATAGGTTGTGAACTGCTCTTCAAGACCGGCGTATTCTTGCGCAAGCACGTCAAGAAAGGCTTCGGGCGCCAGTTGCGCCCCCGCTTCGCGCAGGGTGACAGCAGGCAAGGCGCGGGCTTCCAACGCCCCCGCCGCCGGCGCATGGGCAAGGTTCACCCCGATCCCGATGGCCAGATGATCGCCCAAACTTTCGAGCAATATGCCCGCCACTTTGCCGCCTCTCAGCAGCACGTCATTCGGCCATTTCAGGGCGAATGCATCTTCCCGCCCCGTTACCGCAACAAAGGCCCGGAACAGGGCCAGTGAGGCCACGAAAGAGCGCAGGGCCGCGACGCCGGGGGCTTCTTGGCGCGGCATGATCAATGTGGCGGCGAAATTGCCCCGCGGCGTCGACCAGCTGCGCCCCCGCCGGCCTCGGGCGGCGGTCTGCTCCAGGGCGAGAATCCAAGTCGGCGCGGTCAGCTCAGGCTGTAACCGCGCCGCCTCGGCAAGGGTGGAATCGAGCGTGTCATAGACGCGCCGATCATAGCCTGTGGGCCAGCCGCTCATGCGGTGCTCCCGCGCGGCAAGGCTCAGTTCACCAGCGATGCCGCAGCGGCAGCCGCCATGCTTTCGACGCCGAACATATTGGCCACGCCGACGATCATGATCAGCGCCGAGGCCATCAGCACCACGGTCAGGACACCGCCGTTCTGATTGTCCAATGTCTCAGACCGCTCATCGCCGAAGTACATGTAAAAGACGATCCGCAGATAGTAATAGGCGTTGATGACACTGGCGATCACGCCGGCCACGGCGAGCCATGTCATATCGGCCTCATAGGCGGCGCGCAGCACATAGAACTTTGCGAAGAAACCCAGCATCGGCGGCACCCCCGCGAGGCTGAACAGCAGCACCAGCATCGCCAGCGCCCGGCCCGGTGCGGCCTTGGCATACATATGCAACGAGGTGATATCGGTGATCGGCGCGCCGTCTTTCTGCATCAGCAGGATAAAGGCAAAGGTGCCGAGGTTCATCGTCACATAGATCGCCATATAGACCAGCATCGCCTGCACGCCAAAGGCGGTTCCCGCGGCCAACCCCATCAGCGCATAGCCCATATGGGCGATGGAGGAGAAAGCCATCAGACGTTTGATATTGGTCTGCCCGATCGCCGCGATCCCGCCGAGGAACATCGACAGCACCGACAAAAGCGCCACGATCTGCGACCAGTCATTGATGATATGACCAAAGGCATCATGCATGACCCGGGCGAAAAGCCCCATCGCCGCCATCTTGGGCGCGGTGGCAAAGAAGGCCGCGATGGGCGTCGGCGCGCCTTCATAGACGTCCGGGGTCCACATGTGGAACGGCACGGCGGAGACTTTGAAAGCCAGACCAGAGATCAGGAAGACGAGGCCAAAGAGCAGCCCGAGCGAGGTGCCGCCGGTTTGCGCCGTGGTGATGATCCCGGCGAAAAGCGTCGTCCCGGCATAGCCGTAGACCAGCGAGGCCCCATAGAGCAGCAGACCAGAGCTGAGCGCGCCCAGCACGAAATACTTCAGACCCGCTTCGGTGGATTTCACCGAGTCGCGGCGCAGCGAGGCGACGACGTAGAGCGCCAGCGATTGCAGCTCCAGCCCCATGTAAAGCGCCATCAGGTCGCCCGCGCTGACCATCATCATCATGCCCACAACGGCAAGCGCCACCAGCATCGGATATTCAAACCGCAGCAGCCCGCGCAGCTTCATATAGCTTTGCGACATGACCAGCACAGCCGCCGCCGAGAGCAGGATCGTTACCTTGGCGAAACGGGCAAAACTGTCGTCAATGAACATCCCGTAGAAGGCGATATTGGTCGAGCCGTCGCCCGACATCGCCACCCAACCGGCCAGCAGCACCATCACCGCCGCGGTCAGCCAGACCAGCGCTCCGGCGGTTTTGTCCTTGGATGTATAGACCGCCACAAGGAGCCCCAGCAGGGCAAACCCCGCAAGGACGATCTCGGGCAGAATGATGTTCAGATCAGCGGATATCATGCGCCAAGTCCTTCTTAATGCGAGGCATCGGCGGTCTGCACGACGGTGTCAGCCGCCTCCAGCGCCAAGTCGTAATTTTCCACAAGAGCAGCCACCGAAGGCCCGATCATATCAAGCACCAGCGCCGGATAGACGCCGAGGATCAGGGTCATCGCCACGAGGGGTGCGACGATCCACTTTTCGCGCGGGGTCATGTCGGTGATAGCCTTGAGGCTTTCCTTGATCAGATCGCCCATCACCACCCGGCGGTAGAGCCAGAGCGCATAGGCCGCCGAGAAGATCACCCCGGTGGTCGCCACCGCCGCGACCCAGGTGTTCACCTGGAAAGTCGCCATCAGGGTCAGGAATTCACCCACGAAACCGGATGTCCCCGGCAGGCCGACATTGGCCATCGTGAAGAACATGAAGACCAGCGCATAGGCGGGCATCCGGTTGACCAGACCGCCATAGGCGTCAATCTCACGGGTGTGCATCCGGTCATAGATCACGCCCACCATCAAGAACAGCGCGCCCGAGATAAAGCCGTGGCTGACCATCTGAAAGATCGCCCCGTCAATGCCCTGCTGGTTCGCCGCAAAGATGCCCATGGTCACAAAGCCCATATGCGCGACCGAGGAATAGGCAATGAGCTTTTTCATGTCCTGCTGCACCAGCGCCACCAGCGAGGTGTAGACGATGGCAATGGCCGACATCCAGAGGATCAGCGGCGTCATCACCTCGGCCCCGACCGGGAACATCGGCAAGGAGAACCGCAGGAAGCCATAGCCGCCCATTTTCAGCAGGATCGCTGCCAGCACCACGGAGCCCGCCGTGGGCGCCTGAACGTGCGCATCGGGCAACCAAGTGTGCACCGGCCACATCGGCATCTTGACCGCGAAGCTGGCAAAGAAGGCGAGGAACAGAAGTGTCTGCATGCCGCCGATGATCTGGATGCCCAGCAGCTCGAAGTTATCCCAGGCGAAGTTATGCGTGAGCAGGCTGATCTCGCAGCCGCCGATGCAGGTGGTGCCGGCTTCGGTGAACATCGCCACCATCGCCACCAGCATCAGCACCGAGCCGAGGAAGGTGTAGAGGAAGAACTTGAAGCTCGCGTAGATGCGCTCCTTGCCGCCCCAGATGCCGATGATCAGGAACATCGGGATCAGCCCGGCCTCGAAGAAGAGATAGAAGAGCACCAGATCCAGCGCCATGAAGACGCCCAGCATCAGGGTCTCCAAGAGCAGGAAGGCGATCATATATTCCTTGACGCGATGCTCCACATTCCAGCTCGCGGCGATGACCAGCGGCATCATGAAAGTGGTCAGCATCACGAAGAGGATCGAAATCCCGTCGACGCCAAGGCGGTATTTCAGGCCCAAGAGCCAATCGGCCTCATCCACGAACTGAAACTCGGTGTTGGACGGGTCAAACTCGAACAACACAAAGAGCGAGATCACAAAGGTGACCGTGGTGGTGATAAAGGCCAGCCATTTGGCATTGCGCCCGGCGGCAGCATCGTCCCCGCGCAGGAAGACCGCGAGGATCAGCGCGGCAAAAGCCGGAACGAAGGTAATGATTGAGAGCAGATGCGTGTCCATCAGTTCGCTCCTCCGCTCATCGTCATCCATGTCACCAGCACCGCGATGCCGATCACCATGGCAAAGGCATAGGTGAAGACGTAGCCAGACTGGGCCTTACCGGCGAGCCGGGTGAAGAAGGGGATGATCCCCATGGCGACGCCGTTCAGCGTGCCGTCGATCACATTGCCATCGCCGCGCTTCCACAGGAACCGGCCGAGCGATTTGGCGGGACGCACGAAAATCACGTCGTAGACCTCATCAAAGTACCATTTGTTTTTCAGGAACAGGTAAAGCGGACGCTGGTTGGCCGCCAGACGGCCGGGCACGGTGGGGCTCCAGATGTAGAACCACAGCGCCATGACCAAGCCCGAGAGCATCGCGATAAAGGGCGAAACCTTGACCCATTTGGGTGCCGAATGGGCGTCCTCAAGCACATGGTTGTCGGGGCCAAAGTAAAGCGCCCCTTCGCCCGGCAGCCCGCCAAAGTTTGCGTGATGCGTATCCGCGTCCTGATGCCCTTCGACCAGCGCCTCGGCCCCTTCGTCACCGTCAACCGGACCGGTCGCGCCGTGATCATCCTCGGCGCCCGCCCCATGGGCGTCATCTGCCGCGGCCATTTCAGCCATCGGGATGCCATAGAACTCACCCACTTCATCCGCGGCACCAAAGAAGCTGCCGTACCAGATCATCCCGGCAAAGACCGAGCCAAGCGCCAGAACGCCCAGCGGGACCAGCATGACCATCGGGCTTTCATGGGCATGGGCGTGGGTTTTCTTATTGCCGCGCGGTTTGCCAAAGAAGGTCAGGAAGATCAGACGCCAGCTGTAGAAGCTCGTCATCGCAGCGGCGATCACCAGCATCCAGAAGCCATACATCGAGCCACCGCCCCAGGCGCTTTCGATAATCGCGTCTTTCGACAGGAAGCCCGCGAAACCGATATGCGTCAGCGGGATGCCGACACCGGTGATGGCCAGCGTGCCGATCATCATCGCCCAGAAGGTATAGGGGATCTTTTTACGCAGACCGCCATAGTTGGTCATGTCCTGCTCATGGTGCATCGCATGGATGACCGAACCCGCGCCCAAGAACAGCATCGCTTTGAAGAAAGCGTGCGTGAACAGGTGGAACATCGCCGCCGAATACATGCCAACGCCAGCGGCCACGAACATATAGCCAAGCTGCGACATGGTCGAATAGGCGATCACGCGTTTGATGTCGGTCTGCACGAGCCCAATGGTCGCCGCGACAAAGGCGGTGGTGGCCCCGATCACGGTCACAAAGGCCATCGTTTCGGGCGCAAATTCCATCAGAGGCGACATGCGGCAGATAAGGAAGACACCCGCGGTCACCATGGTCGCGGCGTGGATCAGCGCGGAGACCGGTGTCGGGCCTTCCATCGCGTCGGGCAGCCAGGTGTGCAGGAAAAGCTGCGCCGATTTACCCATCGCGCCGACAAAGAGCAGGAAGGCAATCAGATTCGCCGCGTTCCAGTCGGTCCACAGGAAGGTAACAGACTGCTCGGCCAGATCACCGGCCTGGGCAAAGATGTCATCAAACCGGATCGAATCCGTCAGCATGTAAAGGCCGAAGATCCCCAAGAGGAAGGCAAAGTCCCCCACCCGGTTGACGACAAAGGCCTTTATCGCCGCCGCATTGGCGCTCGGCTTGCGGAAGTAGAAGCCGATTAGCAGGTAGGAGGCAACGCCAACGCCCTCCCAGCCAAAGAACATCTGCACGAGGTTGTCGGCGGTCACCAGCATCAACATCGCGAAGGTAAAGAAAGACAGATAGGCGAAGAACCTCGGGCGATAGCTTTCGTTATCGCGGAAGTTCTCGTCATGTGCCATGTAGCCGAAGGAATAGAGATGCACGAGGCTCGACACCGTGGTGATCACGATCAGCATGATCGCGGTCAGCCGGTCCATGCGGATCGCCCAATCGGTGCTCAGCGTGCCGCTTTCGATAAAGCGCAGAATCTGGATCTGCTCGGTCGGGCCGTCCAGCGTCAGGAAGACCACCCAGGACAGGAAGGCCGCGAGGAACAAAAGCCCCGTGGCAACCCATTGGGCGGCTTTCTCGCCAATCAGCTTCCAGCCAAAACCGCAGAGGATGGCACCCACCAGCGGGGCGAAAAGGATCGTGGTTTCCATTGCCTCAGCCCTTCATCACGTTGACATCTTCCACCGCGATCGAGCCACGGTTGCGGAAGAAACAGACCAGAATGGCGAGGCCGATGGCGGCCTCGGCGGCGGCGACGGTCAGAACGAAGAGCGTGAAGACCTGCCCCGTCAGATCGCCCAGATAGCTGGAGAAGGCGACGAGGTTGATGTTCACCGCGAGCAGCATCAATTCGATGCTCATCAGCAGAATGATCACGTTCTTGCGGTTCAGGAAAAGCCCGAAGATGCCGATGACAAACAGCGTCGCCGCCACTGTCAGGTAATGCTCAAGTCCGATCATGTCGTCCCTTACGTTCCCGCCCCTTGATGGGCTTTGGTCGCGCCCCATTATCAGGGGCTTCTAGTATCACTTTGCCCCGGCTGCCACCGGGATCGCCGAGGGTTTAGCCGATAAAGCTGAAGCCGCCGAAAAAGATGACGATCAACACCACGACCACTACCACGATTGTTGTTCTCGACATTTCGACGTCCTTTTCTCTCTTGGTTAAGCCGTTTTCTTCAAAAGAAAACGGCCCCGGAATTTTCAAAAAATCCCAGCTCTTACAACCCCTGCCCCGATTTCACATCGCGCAGTTCCATCGCCTTGGCCGGGTCGCGCATCATCTGCGCCACCACGTCCTGGCGTTTCACGTCCTTACGGTGGCGCAGGGTCAGCACGATCGCCCCGATCATCGCCACCAGCAGGATCAGACCCGCCAGTTGGAAGAGCAGGAGATAGCGATCGTAAAGCAGCAGGCCGAGCGCCTCGGTGTTGAAGCGGGCCGGATCAATCGCATTGACCAGCAGGCTTTCCGCCGCCGTGCTCTGTTCCCATGCACCAAAGGCCATGACGAATTGCATCAGGATCACCAACCCGATCAGCAGCGCGAGCGGCATATAGCGCGCCATCTCGGCCTTGAGTTCGGCGAAGTCGACGTCGAGCATCATCACGACGAAGAGGAACAGCACCGCCACCGCGCCGACATAGACGATGACTAGCAGCATCGCCACGAACTCCGCCCCCAGCAGCACAAAGAGCCCCGCCGCCGAGAGGAAGGACAGGATCAGCCAGAGCACCGAATGCACCGGGTTGCGGCTGATCACGGTGAACAGCCCGCCGGTGATGACGCTGATTGCGAAGAGGTAAAATGAAAAGACCGTCATGCGCCGTCTTCCTTCTTGGTGTCTTTGTTCTCGTCCAGCACCGATTGCGCCAGTTCCAGCGCCCGGGTCATCGCCGGGATGCCGGCAAAGGCCGACATCTGGCCGATGGTCTCGACGATATGTTGCTTGGTGGCCCCGGCTTCGCGCGCGTGGCGCACCGTCTGGCGAACCGCCATGTCGTTCTGCGCGCCCTGCATGGTCAACCCGGCCAGGGTCAGCAGCAGCCGCGTCCGCGCGTCCAGCCCGCCCTTGTTGACCGTGTCGCCAAACCAGAACTCCATCATCTCTTTCGGCATGGTGCCCATCATCGCCTCGAACCCTTTGGGCGAAAAGGCGTCCATCGCCGGAAAGGCTTTCGCCATTTCCTGCGCCTGTTTCATCATCGCGTCAAAGGGGTTCTTGGGATCACTCATCGGTAGGGCGCATCCATTTCGAGGTTGCGCGCGATCTCGGCTTCCCAGCGTTCGCCGTTGTCCAAAAGCTTCGCCTTGTCGTAGTAAAGCTCTTCGCGGGTCTCGGTCGAGAATTCGAAGTTCGGCCCTTCGACAATGGCATCCACCGGGCAGGCTTCCTGACAGAAACCGCAGTAGATGCATTTGGTCATGTCGATGTCATAGCGCGTGGTGCGGCGCGAGCCGTCTTCGCGCGCCTCGGCGTCGATGGTGATCGCCTGCGCGGGGCAGATCGCCTCGCAGAGTTTGCAGGCAATGCAGCGTTCCTCGCCATTGGGATAGCGCCGCAGCGCATGCTCGCCACGGAAACGAGGCGACAGCGGCCCCTTTTCATGCGGGTAGTTCAGCGTGGTTTTCGGCGCAAAGAAATAGCGCATCCCCAGCATGAACGCCTTGGCGTAATCTGCCAGCAGGAAATATTTCGCGGCGCGGGTGTAGTCAGTCGCAGCCATATCAGCCCCCTAGGGTCCAGCGGGCGTAGATGCCCCAGAACCAATCGAATTTTGCAGCGAATGCCACGAAGACCACCCAGAAGAGCGAGAAGGGCAGGAAGACTTTCCACCCCAGCCGCATCAGCTGGTCATAGCGGTAGCGCGGCGTGATTGCCTTCACCATGGCGAACATGAAGAAGACCATCAGCATCTTGATGAACATCCAGAAGAAGCCATCGGGCAGGAACGGCACCGGCGAGAGCCAGCCGCCGAAGAACATCAGCGAGACCAAGGCGCACATCAGCACCACGGCCACCAGTTCACCGATCATGAACAAAAGGAAGGGCGTGGAGGAATATTCCACCTGATAGCCGGCCACCAGTTCCGATTCCGCTTCCGGCAGGTCGAACGGTGGGCGGTTGGTTTCCGCCAGCGCCGAGACGAAGAACAGGATCAGCATCGGGAAATGCGGCAGGAAGTACCAGTTCAGCAGACCCCAGTCGCCATCCTGCGCCGCCACGATGGAGCTAAAGTTCATCGACCCGGTCGAGAGGATCACCCCGATGATGATCAGACCGATCGAGACCTCGTAAGAAATCATCTGCGCGGCAGAGCGCAGCGAGCCCAAAAACGGGTATTTCGAGTTCGAGGCCCAGCCCCCCATGATCACGCCGTAAACCTCCAGCGAGGAAACCGCGAAGACATAGAGGATCGCCACATTGATGTCCGACAGGATCCAGCCTTCGTTAAAGGGGATCACCGCCCAGGCGATCATCGCCATGACAAAGGTGATCATCGGCGCAAGGAAGAAGACCCCCTTGTCAGCGCCCGCAGGCACCACCACTTCTTTGACGATATATTTGAGGAAATCCGCGAAACTTTGCAGCAGGCCGAAAACGCCAACCACGTTGGGGCCACGGCGCATCATCACGGCGGCCCAGATCTTGCGGTCGGCATACATGAGGAAGGCCAGCGCCAGCAAAAGCGGTACAACCAGCAGCAAGACCTGCCCAACCGTCAGCAGGGCAATGCCAAGCCCGGTCGTGTAAAAGAAATCAGCCATAAGTCCTCACACCGTCGGAATGCCGCGTTCCGCGCATTGAAACGCGGTCACTTCGGCATCAATTGTCTTCAAGCCTTTGGGCAGGCTCGGCGAGATCGTGTAAACAGCATCTGCCCGCCATATGCCACCCTCTTCGGTCACATTTGTCCGCACATGTCGTGCAAAACCATAGCCCCGGATCAGCGTATATTGCGCGGCGGCGCATTCGGCGTAATCCGACACATCCTGCGCGCTCAGCGCCTTGGTCATCGCCACGTTAAACTGCACCAGATCACCGTCCAGAAGCTGGGTTTTCACCCCCTTGTACTCGGGGATGAAATCCTCGGCCACCGGCACCTGCGGGTCGCAGGCGGCCAGCAGCATCAAGGGGGCCAGCGCCATGGGTCTCACTCCGCCGCCATCGGCTCGGCCCGGCGCGCCGCGGCCAGGGCCGACAGTTCCGCCATGAGCTGGCTGGCCCGCGCGATCGGGTTCGACAGATAGAAGTCCCGCACCGCGGGGGCAAAGGAGGCATCGCCCAGTTTGCCCGCAGGCAGCGCGCTCCACTTGTTGTCGGGCACCTCATCGATATTCGCCAGATGCGGCACGGCCTCGGTCAGCTTGCGACGCAGTTCGGCAATGGAATCATAGCCCAGTTGCGCGCCCATCTCGGCCGAGAGCGCCCGGAGAATCGCCCAGTTCTCTTTCGCCTGACCCGGCGCGAATCCAGCGCGCAGCGCCAGTTGCGGGCGGCCTTCGGTGTTGACGAAAAGCCCCGGCTCTTCGGTATAGGCGGCGCCCGGCAGGATGATGTCGGCACGGTGCGCGCCCCGGTCGCCATGGCTGCCCTGGTAGATCACAAAGGGGCCTTCGCCGATCTCGATTTCATCCGCGCCGAGGTTGTAGATCACCTCTGCCGCGTTCACATCGTCCATGCCGTTTTCGGCCACGGCACCAATGTCCATCGCACCCACGCGCGACGCGGCGGTGTGCAGCACCATCAGCTTGCTCTTGGTCTTCTCGGCAAGCTCCATCGCTTTCGCCAGAACCGCCGAACCATCAGCTTCGCGCAGCGCGCCCTGCCCCACGACGATCACCGAAGGCTGTTCCAGCACTTCGTCGAAGTCGCTGTTCATCAACTTGTCGAGCGTGGCGCGGTCATTGCCCAGATGGTGATGCGGATAGGTCAGATCGGCGGCCTCGCCAATCAGGCCGATCTCGGCGCCTTTGCTCCAGGCCTTGCGGATGCGCGCGTTCAGCACTGGCGCCTCGACGGCGGGGTTGGTGCCGATGAGCTGGATCATCTTGGCGTCGTCCAGATCTTCGATCCGCGCATTGCCGACATAGCCGAAACGGTTGCCCGCAGGCAGTTTCGCCCCATCGGTGCGGCATTCGACGACACCGCCCTGGCCTTCGATCAATTGCTTCAGCGCAAAGGCCGCCTCAACCGAGACCAGATCACCGACCAGACCGGCCAGTTTCTTGCCCTTCATCGCTGCCGCAGCCGCGTTCAGCGCTTCGGGCCAGCTGGCTTTGCGCAGCTTGCCATTCTCACGGATGTAGGGTGTGTCGAGACGCTGACGGCGCAGACCATCCCAGACGAAGCGGGTCTTGTCGGAAATCCACTCCTCGTTCACGCCATCATGGTTGCGCGGCAGGAAACGCATGACTTCGCGGCCCTTGGTGTCCACGCGGATGTTGGAGCCGAGCGCGTCCATCACGTCGATGCTCTCGGTCTTGCTGAGTTCCCACGGACGCGCGGTAAAGGCATAGGGCTTGGAAACCAACGCGCCGACGGGGCACAAATCAATGATGTTGCCCGACAGGTTGCTGTCGATCAGCGCGCCGAGATAGGTCGTGATCTCCGCATCTTCGCCCCGACCGGTCTGGCCCATCACATGCTGGCCCGCAACCTCGGTCGTGAAACGCACGCAGCGGGTGCAGGAGATGCAGCGGGTCATATGGGTTTCGATCAGCGGACCGAGATCGAGATCTTCGGTGGCCCGCTTCGGCTCGCGGTAGCGCGAGAAGTCGACGCCATAGGCCATCGCCTGATCTTGCAGATCACATTCACCGCCCTGATCGCAAATCGGGCAGTCCAGCGGGTGGTTGATGAGCAGAAATTCCATCACGCCTTCGCGGGCCTTTTTGACCATGGGCGAGTTGGTTTTCACCACCGGCGGCTGGCCTTCGGGACCGGGGCGCAGGTCGCGGACCTGCATGGCGCAGGAGGCGGCGGGCTTGGGCGGCCCGCCGACGACTTCCACAAGACACATCCGGCAGTTACCGGCGATCGACAACCGCTCGTGGTAACAAAAACGCGGCACCTCGACGCCCACCTGCTCGCAGGCCTGAATGAGCGTCATCGCCCCTTCGACTTCGACTTCTTTACCGTCGATGATGATCTTGCGGATATCGCTCATAAGCTCACTTTGCCTTCAGTAACGAACCGATCCGGCTCGATTTTTGAATCTCTTCGCGTCCAAGCGCACAATAGCTTTGCGGGTCCGAAGTATCGACCCCCCTAGCCTTGAAAAACGCGGCCCCGCGCGCTTTCATCCGTGCTTTTTCAGCGTCACTGTCGATATAGGCGTCGATCTCGGCGTCGGAGTAGCCCAGATCGCCGGCCTTTGCCTTGAGGTCCCACGCCATTTTGACCGCCCGCAACATGCGCGCGCTGATCGTGGGGCAATTCTTGCGGATGATGTCCGCCACGCCAATGTCCAAAAGCGCATCGTCAATCGCGGCCACCTCACGCAGCGGCGGTTTGGCGGCGGCGGGGGTGACGGTGGCGGCGGTCAGGCTCAGGCCGATCACGGCGATCATCAGGGTGCGCATATCAATTCTCCTTCATGCAGCGGGCCGTTAAGGCCCGGCTGACAGATGGAGCTTGCGCGCCGTGATATGCAATATCACCGGCGTTCCGGCCCTGCATCCTGCGATATGTCGCCGATGGTCTCACTGCGGGCAACGCCCCTGAAAGGTCAGCGCCCCCCCGTCGAGCCGCAGTGCCGAGGCGGGCGCATCCGGGCCCACCGTCCAGTCGATATCGGAATTTCCGTAGAGCCCGACGCAGTATTTGACCGCCTCGAAACGCGCCGCTTCGCGGGCCCCGTCGAGCGATTTCGCCGCGTCCCGGACCGTCACCTGAAAGACGTCGCGCTGGCCATCAATCTTGCGCAGTTTGGTGCTGAAATATTGCCCGTCAAACGCCACGCGGTCACTGTCATTCGCGCAGCCTGCCAACACGGTGCCGGCGATCAAAAGCGTCAAAGCATATTTCATAACGTCACTCCGCTGCGCATGGGGCACCCCCTGACGCATGTTTCAAATCGGCCGCGTCAAATGCGCGTCTGCTATCGCCATTACCGCCGCAATGGTCAAGCCATGCCGCCGCTTATGCCTGCGCTTGCGCCAAAAGCGCGCGGGAGCGGCGGTATTTCTCTTTCAGCCGCGCCCGTGTCTCCTCGGGCAAGAGCGCCAGACGCGCGTCATCGTCATTGTCGTCCAGATCGGCCAGCTTTACCCGCAACGCGCAGGGGTCAGAGGCGACGCGGGCGATGTAATCCTCAAGCGGCTCGTCCTCGGGGTGGGTCAAACAGGCCACCGAATGTGCGACCCCCTGCCCGAAACGCGCCGCGATCTCCTCCAGCGTTACATCCGTATCCTCGACCACATCATGCAACAGCGCCACGACCTGATCGGCGGCACTGTCCATCCGCGCCGTGACCCGCGCGACATGGCCGATGTAAAGCTGCCCGGCCCGGTCGGTCTGCTGGCCATGCGCGGCCAGAGCCATCTCAAAGGCCGCGCCAACCTGATCGGACTGCGCTGCGGTCATGGCCTACTCCGCCGCCACCGCGCTGACGCGGCCGGTGCGCTTGTGTTTGATACGGTCCTCGATCTCGTCGCGGAAGTGGCGGATCAGACCCTGAATCGGCCAGGCCGCCGCATCGCCGAGCGCGCAGATCGTATGGCCTTCGACCTGTTTGGTCACATCGAGCAGCATGTCGATCTCCTCGGGCTCGGCATCGCCCGAGACCAGACGGTCCATCACCCGCATCATCCAGCCGGTGCCTTCGCGGCAAGGCGTGCACTGGCCGCAGCTTTCGTGTTTGTAGAACTTCGACAGCCGCCAGATCGCTTTGATCACATCCGTGGAATTGTCCATCACGATCACCGCCGCGGTGCCAAGGCCCGAACGTTGCTCGCGCAGATAGTCGAAATCCATGATCGCGTCGCGCATGTCCTTGCCCGGAATCAGCGGCACCGAGGAGCCACCAGGGATCACCGCCTTCAGGTTGTCCCAGCCGCCGCGGATGCCCCCGCAATGGGTTTCGATCAGCTCTTCAAAGGAAATGCTCATCGCCTCTTCAACAACGCAGGGGTTGTTGACGTGACCGGAGATCGCAAAAAGCTTGGTGCCGGCGTTATTGGCCCGGCCAAAGCCCGCAAACCACTCCGGCCCGCGGCGCAGAATGGTCGGCACCACGGCGATGGATTCCACGTTGTTCACCGTGGTCGGGCAGCCATAAAGACCCGCGCCCGCCGGGAAGGGTGGTTTCATCCGCGGCATGCCCTTCTTGCCTTCGAGGCTTTCCAGAAGCGCGGTTTCTTCGCCGCAGATATAGGCGCCCGCCCCGTGGTGCAGGTAGATGTCGAAATCCCAGCCAGATTTGGAGGCGTTCTTGCCCACCAGACCGGCCTCATAGGCCTCATCAATGGCGGTTTGCAGCGCTTCACGCTCGCGGATGTATTCGCCGCGCAGGTAGATGTAGCAGGCATGCGCGTTCATCGCGAAAGAGGCGATCAGGCAGCCTTCGATCAGCGTATGCGGATCATGGCGCATGATTTCGCGGTCTTTACAGGTGCCGGGCTCGGATTCGTCGGCATTGACCACCAGATAGGCGGGGCGGCCATCGCTCTCTTTCGGCATGAAGGACCATTTCAGCCCGGTGGGGAAACCCGCCCCGCCCCGGCCGCGCAGGCCGGAGGCTTTCATCTGGTCCACGATCCAATCGCGGCCCTTTTCGATGATCCCGGCAGTCCCATCCCAATGGCCGCGCGACTGCGCGCCTTTCAGGGTGCGGTCATGCATGCCGTAGATATTGGTAAAAATGCGGTCTTTGTCCTGAAGCATGATGCCTACCTTTGGTTCTCACGGCTGGCCCGGCGGGCCTGCCACATTTGATAAATCACAACCATCGCCCAGATCAGCGCGGCGAGGGCGGCAAAGTCGAAGAGCAGCGCATAGCGCCCCGGCAGCCCGATTGCCGGGGCGGCCCATTGCAAGAGCACCCATAGGGTCATGGTCACGGCAATGACCAGCCCTGCGGTACGGCCCTTGCGGGCAAGCGCTTTGTCTTCGGCTTCGCTCATTGGTTCTACGCTGCCCCGTTAGCTCTGGGAATCGCTGGCGTCGGCGAGGGTTTTGGCCTGCCCGACCCAATTGTCTCGCGCGATCCGACCCTTGAACCGCAGCCGGGAATCGACCCATGCGATCTCACGCTCGTTCAGCGCGGCCAGCTGGTCGAAATGATAGATGCCAAGATCATTCAGCGTCTGTTCCATCTTCGGGCCGATCCCGCCGATGCGTTTGAGGTCATCGGCCCCTTCGGCGCGGGGCGCGTCCAGCAAAGCGGGTTTTTCTTCGGAAACCGTGCCGCTTTCCTCCGCGGCGGGGGCGGTTGGCGGCGGGGTCACCAGCGGGGCCGCATCGGGTTCCCTATCGGCCAGAGGCGCCTCTGCCGTCTCATCGAGCGAGGCAGTGGCGGCGCTATGCACGTCCTCTTCGGGCAGGGAAGTCGGTTTCGTGCGGGGCAGTTCCGGGGCGGCCGGTTCCGGCCTGGCGCTCTCGGCAGGTGCATCCTCGTCGCGGGCAGCCGGTTCCGGCGTGGCGCTTTCGACAGGCGCGTCATCGTCCCGGGCAGCCGGCTCAGGCGTGGGCGCTTCTTCTACATTCGCCGTGTCCGCAACGGGTGGCTCTGACGTCTCGTCTACGGCTGCCGTCTCAGGCTTCGGCGCAGGCGCGGCAACCTCATCCGCCACCACCGACGTATCGGCAATGGGCGCGGCTGGGGCGGCATCATCGCCTTCGTCAGCATCCCGCGGTCCGCTCGCACGTTCCGCCGCGCCGATCCCGGCGTCGCCGGCCGGCACCGTGCCCACGGTCGGGGATACGCTGCCCGACGCTGTCGGGGCCGCCGCGGCAGAGGCCGCCGCCGCGCTGCGCGTATTGTCTTGCGGTGCGTTGGCGGGCGCGTCCTTGCATAGGAAAGTCATCAGGAGATAGCCCGCAACCACGGTCACCAAAGCGCCGACGACAAGCGCTTTGATCAAGCCGCCATCGCCCATCACCAGCATCAAAAAAGCCACCAGCACGCCGATGGCACCGCCCATGTACCAGCTGCGCTTGGTACAGGCCTCCCGTTCCGAAATCTGCGTCATGACTGTTCTTCTCCCCCTGATTGCGGGCGATGCGGCTACTTAGCGGCGCCGTATTTGGCCGCCCATTGTGAAAACTCCGTTATTCCTTTGCGAGACTCCCCGCCTGCGCGACCCAATTGTCGCGGCTGACCCGACCTTTGAACCCTTCGAGGTTCTGATCAACCCAAGCGACCTCTTCCGGTCCCCAATTGGCGATCTGATCGAAATGGTAAAAGCCCATGTTGTTCAACATCTGCTCCAGCTTCGGCCCGACGCCTTTGATCTTTTTCAGATCATCCGCCCCGTTCTCGCGCGGCCCGTCCAATTGTTCGGGCTTTTTGCCCGGCGTGCTGGGCGCTGTGGTTTCCGCCGCGGCGGCATCGGCGCTTTCGCCTGCGGGGTCACGTTTGGAACGCGGCTTGCTCTTGGACATCGCCTCGGCCTCCTGCTCGGCCACACCGGTCTTGTCGGCGGGCTCACCCTCGGCCGGGCGCGGCTCTTCGGCTTCGACCTTTTCAATCGGTTCAGGCTGCGGCGGCTCTGGCTGGTTCTGCCAAGGAGTCAGCAGCGGCACCTCGGTCCCGTCGATCCGCTTGATGGTATCGCCAATATCAACCGCCCGCTGCACGCTGGCGTTATACTGGGTGCGGCCGCTCTCGTATTCGGTGAGGCTGGTCAGACCGCTCAGAGGTTCCGAGGCATAGCGCCCGTTCTGAGGGCCGGGGACCGGCACATTCCCGGCGTCCAACTCATCCAAGATGGCATGCAGCCGTTCGGTGGTCAGGTCTTCGTAATAGTCCTTGCCGATCTGCGCCATGGGCGCGTTCGAGCAAGCCCCGAGACATTCGACCTCTTCCCAGGAAAAACGCCCGTCGGCGGAAAGCTCATGGGGGCGCGGGGCGATCCGTTCCTTGCAGACCGCCACCAGATCTTCGGCCCCGCAGATCATGCAGGAGGTCGTGCCGCAAATCTGAATATTCGCAACGGAACCAACAGGTTGCAGCTGGAACATAAAGTAGAATGTTGCCACTTCCAACCCGCGGATATAGGCCATGCCGAGCATTTCCGACACATGTTCGATCGCCGCACGGGTCAGCCAGCCCTCTTGTTCCTGCGCCCGCCACAGCAGCGGGATGATCGCGCTGGCCTGACGGCCTTCGGGGTATTTCGTGATCTGCGCTTCGGCCCATTCCTGGTTGGCGGGCGTGAAGGCAAAAGTCTCGGGCTGGTCAGGGTGTAGACGGCGGAGCATTAGTTCGAACCTATGGTCAAGCGGAGGCGATCTGCGCCCCCGGCGTAAGTATTCCGGGCAATATGAAGAGCGGCAGCCATTACCGGTCAATCTCTCCAAAGACGACATCCATCGTCCCGATGATCGCGGCCACATCGGCCAATTGGTGACCGGTGGCGATATGATCCATCGCTTGCAGATGCAGAAAGCCGGGCGCGCGGATCTTGGAGCGGTAGGGTTTATTGGTCCCATCCGCCACCAGATAGACGCCAAACTCCCCTTTGGGCGCTTCAACGGCGCAGTAGACCTCACCCGCAGGCACGTGGAAGCCTTCGGTATAGAGTTTGAAGTGGTGGATCAGGCTTTCCATATCGGTCTTCATCGCAGTGCGCGACGGCGGTGTGATCTTGCCGCGGGCGAGGATGTCGCCCTGCCCTTCGGGCGCGCGCAGCTTTTCGATCGCCTGCTGGATGATGAAGGTCGACTGGCGCATCTCTTCCATCCGGCAAAGGTAGCGGTCAAAGCAATCGCCGTTCTTGCCCACGGGAATCTGGAAGTCGAATTCGTCATAACATTCATAGGGTTGCGCGCGGCGCAGATCCCAGGCCAGACCAGAGCCACGGACCATGACGCCGCTGAACCCATAGTCCAGAATGTCCTGTTCGGTCACAATGCCGATGTCGACGTTGCGCTGTTTGAAAATCCGGTTTTCGGTCAGCAGCTCGTCGATATCGACCATGAATTTGGTCAGGAACTGATCACACCAGGCTTCGATATCATCCAAGAGCGCGGGCGGCAGGTCTTGGTGCACCCCACCGGGGCGGAAGTAAGCCGCGTGGAGGCGCGCGCCGCAGGCCCGCTCGTAAAAGATCATCAGGCTTTCACGCTCTTCAAACCCCCAGAGCGGCGGGGTCAGCGCGCCCACGTCCAGCGCCTGTGTGGTGACGTTGAGCAGGTGGTTCAGGATACGCCCGATCTCGGAGAACAGCACCCGGATCAGCGAGGCCCGGCGCGGCACCACCGTGTCGGTCAGCTTTTCGATGGCCAGACACCAGGCGTGCTCCTGGTTCATCGGGGCCACATAGTCGAGCCGGTCGAAATAGGGCAGGTTCTGCAGATAGGTGCGGCTTTCCATCAGCTTTTCGGTGCCACGGTGCAGCAGGCCGATATGCGGATCGCAACGCTCTACAACCTCGCCGTCAAGCTCCAGCACCAGACGCAAAACCCCGTGCGCGGCAGGGTGTTGCGGGCCGAAGTTGATGTTGAAGTTGCGGATCTTCTGCTCGCCGGACTCAAAGTCGGTCGACCCGTCGTCAAAGGCTTTTGTGCGAATGTCGCCGTCCATTACCGTTTCTCCAGTTCTTGCAGCTTGAGCCCCATCCACCACAGCAGGGCAATCGTGCCCAGCGGGATCAGACAGGCTGCTGCCCAGTATTTATTGATGCCGAAGAACGGCAAAAGCTTGACCATCGGGATGGCGGTCAGCGCAGAGAGGATCAGCCACCAAAGCCCGCCCATTACTTCGCGTCCTTGCTGACATGGCCGTCAGGCGCCGCCTTGTCATCGCCCGGCAGAATGTAGTCGGCCCCTTCCCAGGGCGACATGAAGTCGAACTGGCGATATTCCTGCACCAGGCTCACCGGCTCATAGACCACGCGTTTGGCGGCCTCGTCATAGCGCACTTCGGTATAGCCCGTGGTCGGGAAATCCTTGCGCAGCGGATGGCCGCGGAAGCCGTAATCCGTCAGGATGCGGCGCAGGTCCGGATGGCCGGAAAAGAGGATGCCGAACATGTCGAAAATCTCGCGCTCGAACCAATCGGCACTGGGATGCACCGAGGTCAGCGAGGGCACCATGTCCTTCTCCCGCGCGGTGGCGCGCAGGCGGATGCGGTGGTTTTGGTACATCGACAGGAAGTGGTAGACCACATCGAAGCGCTTGGCCCGGCCGGGGTAGTCCACCGCCGTGATGTCGACGAGGGTCGAGAAGCGGCAAGTCGGGTCGCTGCGCAGGAATTCCACCAGCCCGGCCACATTGGCCAGCGCCACATTCATGTTCAGCTCACCCTTGGTGACATCCCAACCGAGCACACAATCGGGCCGTTTGGCTTCGATATAGGCTCCAAGTTCCTGCAGTTGTTCGCTCATCGCAAATCTTCCTTCCACGCGCCGATCAACGCCATCTCACTGTCGCGCGCATCCGGCGCCTTGTCTGTCCTGCCCACGCCGCAAGGGGCGCGGGCCGTCGCTTACCGCACGATCGTCCCAGTGCGGCGGATCTTGCGCTGCAATTGCAAGATCCCGTAAAGCAGCGCCTCTGCCGTGGGCGGGCAGCCAGGCACATAGATGTCCACCGGCACGATCCGGTCACAGCCGCGCACGACCGAGTAGCTGTAGTGGTAATAGCCCCCGCCATTGGCGCAGGAGCCCATTGAGATCACATAGCGCGGCTCTGGCATCTGGTCGTAGACCTTGCGCAGCGCCGGGGCCATTTTATTGGTCAGGGTGCCCGCGACGATCATGAGGTCAGACTGGCGCGGAGAGGCGCGCGGCGCCGTGCCAAAGCGCTCAAGATCATAGCGCGGCATCGAACTGTGCATCATCTCGACCGCGCAGCAGGCCAGACCAAAGGTCATCCAGTGCAGCGAGCCAGTACGCGCCCAGTTGATGATATCCTCGGTCGAGGTCACCAAGAAGCCCTTGTCCTGCAACTCGGCATTCAGGCTCTGGGTCGCGACCTCAGGGTCCGGCCCGGCGCCATATTGGCCGTAGGCCGCAGGCGCGGACGCCCCGGATTTGACCCGAGGGCTCTGATAGCCATCCCCCATGACCGGGGTGACCAGACCGTCATCCTTTACTGCCATTCCAGCGCTCCCTTCTTCCATTCATAGGCGAAGCCCGCCGTCAGCACGCCCAAGAACACCATCATGGACCAGAAACCAACCATGCTCACTTCCTTAAAGGCCACGGCCCAAGGGAAGAGGAAGGCAATTTCGAGGTCGAAGATGATGAAGAGGATCGAGACCAGATAGAAACGCACGTCGAATTTCATCCGCGCGTCGTCAAAAGCGTTGAACCCGCATTCATAGGCCGAGACCTTTTCCGGGTCCGGGTTGCGCACAGCCACCACCACAGCGGCGAGGATCAGCACAAGGCCCAAGCCGATGGCCACGGCCAGAAAAACGAGGATGGGCAGGTATTCCCGCAGCATGTCGTCCAAGGGGATGCTCCTTTCGCGGTGCGCGGCAGTCGAAAGGGGTCCGAGCCCCGCGCAGACAAACTTGGAACGGGTTTAACTCTGCCGGTGGGTAGGGTCAACGGGCCAAGGCCGCATATTGCCGCCCCGCCCCGTCTCAATCCCGTCAATTCGCGCAGGGCTGACCCTAGATCACCCATGCCGCCTTGCGCTTGTCGAAAAAGGCACCGATTCCCTCGGCGGCTTCTTCGGTTTCCCAGCGGGCGGCGAGCGCATCGATGGACAGTTTCACCGCCTCGGGCGTGGCGATTCCGCCCAAGTCCTGCGCGAGCTTCTTGGCCGCCGCCACGGCCCCCGGCGCGCAGGAGAGATAGGGGACGACCTCAGCCTCCACCGCCGCGTCCAGATCATCCGCCGGAACGGCGCGGGCGAGCAGCCCCAGATCGACCGCCTCGGCCGCATCAAACAGGCGTGCCGACATGAAGACCCGCCGCGCCCGCCCCTCGCCCATCCGTGCCAGAACATAGGGCCCGATGGTCGCCGGAATGATGCCCAGCCGGGTTTCAGTGAAACCCATTTTCAATGTATCCACGCCAATCGCCACGTCACAGACCGAGGCCATGCCGACCCCGCCGCCAAAGGCATTGCCCTGCAGCTTGCCGATCACCGGCTTTGGCAGCGCATTGAGCGCGCCCAGCATGGTGGCGAGCTTACCCGCCTCGGCAGAGCGTGTCTCGGCATCCATATCCGCCTGATCGCGCATCCAGCCCAGATCGCCCCCGGCGCAGAAGGATTTGCCCGCCCCGGTCAGCACCACGACGCGCACCGCATCGTCAGCGGCCAACTTCCCGGCCGCATCCGTCAGCTCCGCCAGCATCTGCGCCGACATGGCGTTGTGCTTCTCCGGTCGGTTCAGGGTCAGCACCGCCACCCCGCGCGCGTCGGTTTCGATCGTCAAAGTCTCGTACATGTTAGCCTCGCATCGCCGCTGCCATTTCGGCGGCCTCTTCGACCACCGTTTGATCCACCCCGGTGTCATAGCCCAGGGCCGTCAGATGCGCGTTCACCGCCTCGGTGGCGACATTGCCCGCCGCCCCCGGCGCATAGGGGCAGCCGCCCAGACCGCCGACCGCCGCGTCAAAGACCCGCACCCCCATCGAGAGCGAGGCGTCGATATTCGCCATCGCCCGGCCATGGGTGTCGTGATAATGCCCCGCCAAACGGCCCACCGGCACCACATCGCGCACCGCCAAGAGCATCCGCGCGATACTGTCGGGCGTGCCCGCGCCGATCGTATCACCGAGCGAGACCTCATAGCAGCCCATGGAGAACAACCGATCCGCCACCCGCGCCACCGCGCCGGGGTCGACCTTGCCGTCATAGGGGCATTCAACCACGCAGGAGACATAGCCGCGCACCGGCAGATCGATATGCCGGGCTTCCTCAAGGATCGGGGCGAAGCGGGCGAATGCCTCTTCGATACTGGCGTTGATGTTCTTCTTGCTGAAGCCTTCGGAGGCCGAGGCGAAGATCGCGATTTCGTCGGCCTTGGCCTTCACCGCGTCCTCATAGCCGTACATATTGGGGGTCAGCGCCGCATAGCGCACGCCTTCCGCCCGCGTGATCCCGGCCAGAACCTCGCCCGACCCGGCCATTTGCGGCACCCATTTGGGGCTGACGAAACTGGCGCATTCGATCCGGCGAAACCCGGCCTGGCTCAGCTTATCGACCAAGGCCACCTTTTCGGAAACCGGAATCTCCCGCTTCTCGTTCTGCAAGCCGTCCCGCGGGCCGACCTCGAAAATCTCACATGGACCAAGGCTCATTGGCCGTTCTCCTTCCCTGCAAATCCTGCCTGCCCGGGCCTAATCAACCGGCCATGGCGCGTAGAAATCCTGCTCAAACAACCGCCCTTCCTTGGGCAGCGCCTGCGCAAAGCTGTCGCGTTCCGTGATCCGTTCATACCACGCCGCAACCGAAGGGTGGTCATCCAATTTCACGAAATGCCGCGCCATATAGACCGCTTGACCGACCGAGATGTCGGCGGCGGAAAAGCCGCTCGTCAGCAGGTAGTCGCGGTTCTCCAGCGGTGTCGAAAGCCGCGCCTCCAGCGCGTCGTAGCATTTGCCGATCCGCGCGGCCTCCAGCTTCATCACGATGGGGCTGCGCATCGAATCCTCGCGCAGCGCGATATGCTGCTGGGTCAGCGCCGCCGTATGCTGGCTGATGGTCTCGGCGAAATGCACCCAGACCAGCCAGGCCATGCGGTCCGGGCTGCCCACCGAGCGGCCCATGCGGTCGGGGCTGTAGCGCTCGCAAAGATACTGGGTGATCGCCCCGGTCTCGAACATGCGCTCCCCGTCGATCTCCAGCGCCGGCACCCGGCCCGCGGGCGAGAGCACCAGATAGGCCGGGTCGCGCAGGCTGCGGTCAAAGGCGTGCAGTTTGACCTGAAACTCGACGTCATCCAGCTCATGCAACAGCCAAAGCGTGCGCATCGAGCGGGTCTGCGGACAGTGGTGCAGCGTGATCATGCCGCATCCTCTGCGTCCGCTTCCAGCCGCACAAGCGCCGCTCCCGCTTCGACCTGATCGCCGGGCTGGGCCAATACCTCGGCCACCACCCCATCGCGCGCGGCGAGCAGGGAATGTTCCATCTTCATCGCCTCCAGCACCGCCAGACGGTCGCCCTTGGCCACGCTCTGGCCGACCTCGGCGTCGATGGCGCGGACAAGGCCCGGCATCGGCGCTTCGACGATATTGCCATCCCCATGCGCCGCCGCCGCGCGGGCCAGCGGGTCGATCACGTCAAAGGCGATGCCATAGGCGTCAAACACCGTGACCACATCCCCGGCCACCGAGACGCTCGGCGCGACATGGCCTTCGACCTTCCAGCGCCCGGCGACCCGTTCCGCGCGGACCTCATGGTCGTTGACGGTCCAAAGCTGCACATCCTCCGACAGCACCCGCACCTTCACCAGATGCTCTTCGCCGTCGCGGCCCAGCATCACCTGATGCCGCAGCGGCCGCCACAGGTTGAACCCGGCCTCGGCCGGCGGGTCCATAAGCCCGAGCGCCGCCATCCCGGCCAGCGCGAAATGCCGCCCCGGCACCTCCGGCTCGGCGGTCAGCGCGTCAATGTCCCGCGCGATCAGCCCGGTGTCGACATCGCCCTTGGCAAAGCCCTCATGCTCCGCCAGCGCCCCGAGGAAGGCGAGGTTGGTCACCGTGCCGCCCACTTCGCAGCCCTTGAGCGCGGCGCGCAGCCGCGACAGCGCCACGTCGCGCGTCGGCCCATGGACGATGACCTTGGCGATCATCGGGTCATAGAAGGGGCTGATCGTATCCCCCGCCCGCACGCCGCTGTCGGCACGGGTCTGGGGCGTGAAGGAGAGATGCGTCAGCGTGCCGGTCGCGGGCAGGAAACCTTTCGGCACATCCTCGGCATAGAGCCGCGCCTCAAAAGCATGACCCTCGATGGTCAACTCTTCCTGCGCCTTCGGCAAAGCCTCCCCGGCAGCGACGCGCAGCTGCCATTCGACCAGATCGACCCCGGTGACCAGTTCCGTCACCGGATGTTCCACCTGCAGACGCGTGTTCATCTCCATGAAGAAGAACCCGTCGGTCGAGAGCCCACCCGAGCCGTCGACGATGAATTCCACCGTGCCGGCCCCGGCATAGCCGATGGCCTCCGCCGCGCGCACCGCCGCTTGCCCCATCGCCGCACGCATCTCTTCCGTCATATCCGGCGCGGGGGCTTCTTCGATCACCTTCTGGTGGCGGCGCTGGAGCGAGCAATCGCGCTCGAAGAGATGCACCGCATGGGTGCCGTCGCCAAAGACCTGCACCTCGATATGGCGCGGCTTGGTGACGAATTTCTCCACCAAGACATCCGCATTGCCAAAGGCGGTCTTGGCCTCGGAGCGCGCGCTTTCCAGCGCTGCCTGAAAGCCCGCGGCCTCCTCAACCAGCCGCATCCCCTTGCCGCCGCCCCCGGCAACGGCCTTGATCAGCACCGGATAGCCAATCTTCTCGGCCTCATCGGCCAAAAGCGTATCGTCCTGATCCGCGCCGTGATAGCCCGGCACGACGGGCACGCCCGCCTCGACCATCAGCGCCTTGGCGGCGTCCTTCAGCCCCATGGCCCGAATGGCCTTGGCCGAGGGGCCGATGAAGGTCAGCCCGGCGGCCTCCACCGCCTCCACGAAATCGGGGTTCTCGCTCAAAAACCCGTAGCCCGGATGGATCGCCTGCGCACCTGTGTCGAGCGCGGCCTGGATGATCACATCGCCCTTGAGGTAACTCTCCGCCGGGGCAGAGCCGCCAATATGCACGGCGGCACCCGCCATCGCCACGTGTTTCGCGCCCGCATCCGCGTCGGAATACACCGCCACGCAGCGCACCCCCATGGCCTGCGCCGTTTCCATTACCCGGCAAGCAATCTCACCCCGGTTCGCAATCAGGATCGTGTCAAACATGCTCTACCCTTTTCATCTCTTTCTGGCTCCAAATATGCCGAGGGGTCCGGGGGCTGCCCCCCGAAACCGCGCCCCGATCACATCCGGAACAACCCAAATTTTGTCGGTTCAATCGGCGCGTTCAGACTGGCCGAGAGGCTCAGGTAGAGCACGTCGCGGCTCTTGCGCGGATCGATGATCCCGTCGTCCCACAGCCGTGCCGAGGCATAGAGCGGGTGGCTCTGCTCCTCGAACATGTCGATCGTGGGCTGTTTGAAGGCGGTCTCTTCCTCTTCGGTCCAGGTCTCGCCCGCGCGTTCCATCGCGTCGCGTTTAACCGTGGCCAAGACCCCCGCCGCCTGCGCGCCGCCCATGACCGAGATGCGGCTGTTGGGCCATGTCCAGAGGAACCGCGGCCTATAGGCGCGGCCCGACATGCCGTAGTTGCCCGCGCCAAAGGAGCCGCCCACCAGCATGGTGATCTTGGGCACATTGGTGGTGGCCACCGCCGTCACCATCTTGGCGCCGTGGCGCGCGATGCCCTCGTTCTCGTATTTGCGGCCGACCATGAAGCCGGTGATGTTCTGCAAGAAGACCAGCGGGATGTTGCGCTGGCTGCACAGTTCCACGAAATGCGCGCCCTTCTGGGCGGCTTCGGAAAACAGCACGCCGTTGTTGGCGATGATGCCGATGGGGCAGCCTTTGACATGAGCAAAGCCGCAGACCAGCGTCTCGCCGAAGCGGGATTTGAACTCGTCGAAGCGGCTGCCGTCGACGAGCCGCATGATCACCTCGCGGATGTCGTAGGGCGTGCGCAGGTCGGCGGGGACGACGCCCAGCATCTCGTCGGGGTCATAGGCGGGTTCCTCGGGGCTGGCCCAGTCCACCGTCTTGGGCTTGCTCTTGTTGAGCTGCCCCACCGCGCGGCGCGCCAGTGCCAACGCATGGGCGTCGTCCTCGGCGAGATAATCCGCCACGCCCGAGAGCCGCGTGTGCACATCGCCGCCGCCGAGGTCTTCGGCGCTGACCACCTCCCCGGTAGCCGCCTTCACCAGCGGCGGACCCGCGAGGAAGATGGTGCCCTGTTCCTTGACGATAATCGTCACATCCGACATCGCCGGCACGTATGCGCCGCCCGCGGTGCAGGAGCCCATCACCACAGCGATCTGCGCGATGCCCTTGGCGCTCATCCGCGCCTGATTGTAGAAGATCGCGCCGAAATGGTCGCGGTCGGGGAAGACCTCGTCCTGATTGGGCAGGTTCGCGCCGCCGCTGTCGACCAGATAGATGCAGGGCAGATGGTTCGCCTCGGCGATCTCCTGCGCGCGCAGGTGTTTTTTCACCGTCATCGGGTAATAGGTGCCGCCCTTCACGGTGGCGTCGTTGCAGACCACCATGACCTCATGCCCCTGCACCCGGCCAATGCCCGCGATCACGCCCGCACAGGGCGCCGCGCCGCCGTAAAGCCCATGCGCCGCCGTGGCGCCGATCTCCAGAAACGGGCTGCCGGGGTCGAGAAGATTCGCCACTCGCTCCCGCGGCAGCATCTTGCCCCGGCTTTCATGCCGCGCGCGGGACTTTTCGCCGCCCCCGAGCGCGGCCGCCTCGGCGGCCTCGCGGACCTCGCTCAGCGCCTTGAGATGCGCCATCTCATTGGCCTTATAGGCCTCCGAGGATGGCAGGGCTTGGGATGTCAGTTTCATGTTACGTCCTCATTCTCTCGCGCCGCTAGACGCTTTAATTCCTTGCGGATCACCTTGCCGGTGACGGTCATGGGCAGGTCCTGCACGAAGGCGATCTCGCGCGGGTAGGAATAGCTCGCGAGCCGTTCCTTGACCCAGTCCTGCAGCTCCTTCGCTTCGACCTCGGCACCCGGTTTCAGCACCACATAGGCCTTCACGATCTCGGTCCTGAGCGCGTCGGGCTTGCCGACCACGCCGCAGGTCGCCACGGCCGCGTGGGTGAGCAGGCAATCCTCGATCTCCGCCGGGCCGATGCGGTAGCCGGCGGAGGTGATCACATCGTCCTCGCGCCCCACGAAGCGCAGGTAGTCGCCCTCCCAGATGCCGCGGTCGCCGGTCAGCAGCCAGTCGCCGTGGAACTTCGCCGCCGTTTCCTCGGGCCGGTTCCAGTAGCGCAGCATCATTGAGGGCGCGCCGCGGCGTACCGCCACGTCGCCCTCGGCACTGGTCGGCTGGCCGTCATCGTCCAGCACGGCGATCTCGAACCCCGGCACCGGCTTGCCGATACAGCCGGGCTGCGCGGGGAAATCCACGCCGCAGCTTGAGGCGACCATATTACACTCGGTCTGGCCGTAGAACTCGTTGATCTCCAAGCCGAAAGCCTTGCGCCCCCAGGCCAGCATTTCGGCGCCCAGAGGCTCACCGCCACTAGCGACCGAGCGCAGACCGGGCAGCGACACATCCGCCGCTTTCAACATCCGAAGCGCCGTCGGCGGGAAGAAGACATTGCGCACATCGCCCTTCGCGATCACCTCGACACAGCCCTCGACGGTGAACTTGGGCATCCGCGCTGCCACCACCGGCACGCCAAGCGCCAACGCCGGCATCGCCACGTCGAAAAGCCCGCCAATCCAGGCCCAATCCGCCGGGGTCCAGAGGCAATCACCCGCCTGCCCCAGGTGATCATGGCTGACCGAGACGCCGGGCAAATGGCCCGAGAGCACCCGGTGCCCGTGCAGCGCGCCCTTGGGCGTGCCGGTGGTGCCGGAGGTATAGATCAGCACGGCGGGGTCTTCGGGGCCGACATCGGCAAATTCCACCGCCTCGCCCGGGATGCCCACGTTGGCGGCCAGCCACGGCGTTGCGAGGTCGCCCAGCAGGTCCGCGCCTTCGCCGTCGGTCAGGACAATCGCACAGCCCGCATCAGTGATCCGGCTGGCCAGCGCGTCGCGTTTGAACAGTTTGAACAGCGGCACCGAAATCGCGCCGATCTTCCAGATCGCCAGATGCGCGGCGGCGCACCAGGGGGACTGGCTGAGCAAGACGCCAACACGGTCGCCCGGTTGCACCTCGGCCCGCAGCGCCCGCGCCAGACCGTCGACCATTTCGTGCAATTCGCCGAAACTCACATCGCGCCGTTCCGCGCCGGTCAGGTCGATGATCGCCACCGCGTCCTCGGGCTGTGCCAGACATTGCGCCGCCATATTGCCCTGCCAGATCGGCCAATCTTCTCGTGTCATATCAGCTTCGATACTCCGGGTTCTCAAAATCAAACCGCGCGCCGGCGTCCCAGGCGTTGCGGTCATTGCCCTCTTGCGGATAGCCGCCGGCGTCTTTCAACATCCGCGCCAGATGCAGGGCGTTCCATGTCATGATCGTGGTGTTGCGCTGCGTGAATTCATTGTCGAAACCGACCCGCTGCCCGTCGCCCTCATCGCCATAAGACGGCCCCGGCCCCGCCTCTCCGATCCAGCCGCAATCGGCCTGCGGCGGGAGGCTATAGCCAAGGTGGTTCATCGCAAAACCGGTGGTCATGGCGACGTGTTTGATACCGTCCTCATTGCCGGTGACCACGGTGCCGCCGACCTTGCCATAAAAGACCGACTGCCCCTTGTCGTTAAGCTTGCCCGACATGGCATAGAGCCGCTCGATCAACACGCGACAGACACTGCTCTCCTCGCCCAGCCAGATCGGCGTGCCGATGATCAGAATGTCCGCCGCCAGCACCTTCTGCCAGATCGCGGGCCAATCGTCGCGGTCCCAGCCCTGTTCGGTCATGTCGGGATAAACGCCTGGCGGCACCTGATGGTCGAGCAGATAGAGATGTTCGACACCCACCCCCTGCGCCTGCATGATCCCGGCGCTGGCGTTGAGCAAAAGCTGCGTATGGCTGTCGCCCGGGGTCTTTTTCAGCGAGCAATTCACGTAGAGCGCCGTAAGATCGGAAAAATCAGTCATCGCCGAGTTCCTTCTTCAACTGCTCCAACTCGCGATCAAGGAAGAAGGAGGTGATGGAGCGGATGATGACCAGCAAGAGCAGGAAGAGCAGATCGGAAAACCGCAGGCTGATCGCGGTGTGGATCACGTCTGACACGATGAAAAGCTCAAGCCCGGCAAGGATATAGCGCCCCAACTCGATGCGCTCGCGGTTGGTGCGGCGCACCCGGTCCGGGCCGCTTTTGGCGATCTCGGCGATCACCACCCCGATGATGAAACGTGCCGCGCCGATCAGCAGCAAAAGGATGGCCGCAATGTCGATCCCCGCCGCTAGGATCTCGAAAACCTCAATCAGCCAGGGCAAAGCGCCGTGCAACACCCCGCCTTCGGTTTCCATTTCGATCAGATTATCCATCCCGGCTCCTTTGTTCCGCCCCGCTGCGGCGCGCCTACGGTGTCGCCCCCAGCAGCAGGGCCTGCTCGCCCGTCATCTGCATGAGACACATCAGCGTCGCGGGCCCGCCGCCGGTGCCACCGCCCCATTGGCTACGCTCAAAGGCACAGGCGGCATCGCGGTACGTAATCCACGCGCGCTGCATGTCACGCAACGCCTCGGCCTGTTTGGGAAGGTCGGGCTGGTACATGGCGGCATCTTCGTCTGCGGCTTTCGCCTGGACCATGCGCGCGCGGTAATTCTCGTTCAGCAAGGCGTCCCAATAGCTCAGCTCACGGTCCAGACAGCCGCCCATGCCGACGGTCGAATAGCCCCCCGGCGCCTCCATACAGAGGTTCGCCGAGAGACCGATGCAGGCGCGCTTATCGGCGAGCTTCTCCGCCTCGAACAGGCAGGTCGCCGTGGCATCGTCGGAATAGGTGATCTCCTGCGCGGCCGCCGGTCCGGCCAGAAGCGCGAGAACCAACAGCGCGGCGCGCATCACATGGACCCCATCATCTCGCGGCCCACCAGCATGCGGCGGATTTCCGAGGTGCCGGCACCGATCTCCATCAGCTTGGCATCGCGGAAGATCCGGCCCACCGGGTTGTCGGAAAGATACCCCGCGCCGCCCATCGCCTGCACCGCCTGATGCGCCTGCACCATCGCCTGCTCCGAGGCATAGAGACAGCAGGCCGCGGCGTCCTGACGGGTCACGTCACCCCGGTCACAGGCCTGCGCCACGCTGTAGACATAGGCGCGGGCCGAGTTCATCGCGGTGTACATATCCGCCATCTTGCCCTGCATCAGTTGGAAATCCCCGATGCGCTGGCCGAACTGCTTGCGCTCGGCCATATAGGGCATGATCTCATCGAGACAGGCGGCCATGATGCCAAGACCAATGCCCGCGAGCACCACACGCTCGTAATCAAGGCCCGACATCAGCACCCGCACGCCCTTGCCCTCTTCGCCGAGAATGTTCTCAAAGGGCACTTCGCAATCGTCAAAGATCAGCTCGGCGGTGTTCGAGCCGCGCATGCCGAGCTTGTCGAAATGGTTCGAGGTGGTGAAACCCTTCATCGACTTCTCGATCAGAAAGGCGGTGATGCCTTTTGAGCCGGCCTCGGGGTCGGTCTTGGCATAGACCACCAGCGTTTCGGCGTCCGGCCCATTGGTGATCCAGTATTTATTGCCGTTGAGCCGGAAGTGATCGTTCCGCTTCTCGGCGTGCAGTTTCATGCTGACCACATCGCTGCCCGCCCCCGCTTCGGACATGGCCAGTGCGCCGACATGCTCGCCCGAGCAGAGTTTCGGCAGGAATTGCTGCTTCTGCTCCGGGGTGCCGTTCAGCTTGATCTGGTTCACGCAAAGGTTGGAATGCGCGCCGTAGGAGAGCGAGACCGAGGCGCTCGCCCGCGCGATCTCTTCCACCGCGACGGTATGGGCCACATAGCCCATGCCAGAGCCGCCGTATTCTTCTTCGACGGTCATGCCCAAAAGACCCAGCTCGCCCATCTCGGTCCAAAGCTCTGCGGGGAAATCGTTCTTCGTGTCGATCTCGGCGGCCATCGGTTTGACGCGCTCCTGCGCCCAGCGGTGCACCATGTCGCGCAGCGCGGCGACGTCCTCACCCAGATCGAACTGCATACTTGCGTTAAACACGACTTCTCCCCCGATTTATTGAACGCTTGTTCATTACCTACCGCCCTGCCCGCGATGCGTCAAGCGTCGCGCCGCGTCACGCGGAACCACGCTGGCGCCGAGCGGGTTGGCCCTGCAACTGACCTTACAGCAAAGCGAGAGTAAAATGAGCGACGATCTGAAGAAAGAATTTTGGGACCGGCTCGACGACACCCGCGCCGGGATGTTGATGACCCAGACCGCCCCCGCGGTCCCGATGACCCATTACATCGACGAAGACGACCGCTCTGCCGTTTTGTGGTTCATCACCGCCAAGACCACCGATCTGGCGAAATCCGCCGAAGGCCGTGCGGAAGCGCAGTATCTCATCGCCAGCAAGGACGAATCCCTCTGGGCGCGGATCGATGGCCATGTCTCGGCGGTGACCAACCCGACCGAGCTCGACAAGATCTGGAACGCCATCGCGGGCGCCTGGTTTGAAGACGGAAAACAAGACCCCGACGTGCAGCTGATCCGGTTCGACCTGACCGAAGCGGAGGTTTGGGCCAGCGATGGCGGGTTCAAGTTCCTCTATGAAATCGGCAAGGCGCAGATGACCGGCGACAAACCCGACATGGGCCGACATGGCACGATCCGTTTCTGAGCCTAACCTGCCTGAAAGACCGCACTGACCTCTTCCCGGATGATCCGCGCGATCAAGGCGCAGTCGTCGCGCGAGAAGGTCAGCGGCACACGCATGTCCATCAGCCCCGCCAGCACCGCATCGCTGGCGGGCATTTTTTCGGTCTCGACATAGCGCCATGTGTCATAGCGGCTGGTGAACCCCTTGGGCTCGGCCCCGCCGAACCACTTGAGTTCCACACCACGCGCCGCGCAGCGGGTGATGACCTCTGCCACCGCCGCCGCCGACCAGCCTTCGAGCAGGAACTGGATCGACGAGCCGACGATGCTTTCGGCCTCGGGCCTCTCGATTACCGTGAGCCCCGGCGTGTCGCGCAGCCCCGCTTCAATCACCCGGTAGCGGGCATTCCAGCGTGCCACCTGTTCCGGCAGCTGCCGCAGTTGCGGGCGCAACACCGCCGCGCGCAGATTGTCCATCCGGCCCGAGATATTGGGCGTCTCATAGCGGATCGCCTCGAACGCCTCCGGCCCCGGCGCGGCCTTGTGGCGGTCATAGAGCATATAGGACCCCGAGAGCATGATCGCCCGTGCCGCGACTTCGGCGTCATCGGTGATCAGCAGCCCGCCCTCGCCCGCGTTCACATGTTTATAGGTCTGGCAGGAAAAACACCCCACCTTGCCCTGCGTGCCCGAGGCTTTGCCGTTCCACGCCGCCCCCATCGTATGGGCGCAATCCTCGATCACCGTGATGCCGCGACGGTCACAAAGCGCCATCAGCGCGTCCATGTCCACCAGATGCCCGCGCATATGGCTGAGCAGCAGCACATCGGCCTGATCCGCCTTGGCTTCGAGATCATCGAGATCAATGACCAATTGCGCCGTCACCCCGACAAAGACCGGCTTTGCGCCGAGCGCCGCAATCGCCCCCGGCACCGGCGCGAGGGTGAAAGCATTGGTCAGCACCCGGTCGCCCGGCCTCACCCCCAAGGCGCGCAAGGCGGTCGACATCGCATAGCCGCCCGAGGCCACCGCAAGGCAGTATTTCACCCCCATGATCGCGGCGAATTCCTGCTCCAGCAGCGCCACTTCGGCCACTTCCCCCGGCGCGGTATTATAGCGGTGCAACCGTCCGCTGCGCATCACCGCCACCGCTGCCTCGATCGCCGCTTCGGGGATCGGCTCTTGCTGGGTGAAACTGCCGGTGAAACGCTCTGCCATCAGGCGGCTTTGCCGATCAAACGTTCGATGACCTCCGGCAGGTCGGCGAAATCCTCCAGCAGCGCCTCTGGCTCCAGCGCCGCCATGTCGTCGCCCGAGGGGCCAAAGGTCACCAGCACACAGGGCACCCCGGCGGCTTTGGCGGTCTTGCGGTCGGTGTCACTGTCGCCGATCAGCACACATTGCGCGGGATCGCCCCCGGCGCGGCGGGCGGTTTCGAACAGATGCTCCGGGTCCGGCTTGCGCACCGCCAGACTGTCCGCCCCCAGCATCGCGCCAAAGGCTTCGCGCACGCCCAGTTTCGTCAGCAGCAACTCGGCCAGCGCTTCGGGCTTGTTGGTGCAGATCGCCACCCGGTAGCCCGCCGCTTTCAGCGCCGCCACCGCCTCCATCGCGCCGGGATAGAGGATCGTATGGGTGTCGATCTCGCGCTTATAGGCTTCCAGCAGCATCGGGTAATAGCGGTCAACCATCGCGGCATCTTCCGTCCGACCGAGCTTTTGCAGACCGAGCGTCAGCATTGCCCGCCCGCCGCGCAGAGCGGTGCCTGCGTCTTCGGCATGGACCAGAACGTCACCCTCGCCCATGTCGCGGAAACAGGCATTGGCGGCGGCGATCAGATCGCCAGAGGTGTCGGCCAAGGTGCCGTCGAGATCAAAAACCACGGTTTTCACTGGATACTCCTTGGCGGAACCCCGCCTTCCTGATGCCTTCGTGTTGCAGACCGCAACCTAGTTTGATGGGCGCTGGCCTTGCGCCTTTGTGCGAAGCGCGTAAAGAGAATGCAAGCTGAAGGACAAAGAGAACCCATGGAAACTGCATTGATCATCCTCGCCGCGGGCAAGGGGACACGGATGAACTCGGACCTGCCGAAAGTGCTGCATCACGTGGCCTCGGCCCCGATGTTGGAACATGCGATGGCCGCCGGGGCCGCATTGGCCCCGCGCCATACGGTCGTGGTGGCGGGCCATGGCGCGGATCAGGTGCGCGCCGCGGCAAAAGCCTTTGACGAAGACGCGCAGGTGGTCGAGCAGACCGAGCAGCTGGGCACCGCCCATGCGGTCGCACAGGCGCGCGAAGCGCTCAGCGGTTTCGACGGTATGGCGCTGGTGCTCTATGGTGACACGCCCTTCGTGCAGCCCGAGACGCTGGAAAAGATGCGAGAGGCGCTCACCGCCCATGACGTCGTCGTGTTGGGGTTCGAGGCCGCCGATCCGGCCCGCTATGGCCGCTTGGTCATGCAGGGCGACAGGCTGGAACGCATCGTCGAGTTCAAGGACGCCAGTGCCGACGAACGCGCCATCACCCTGTGCAACTCTGGCGTTCTGGCCTGCAAATCGGAGCTGTTGTTTGATCTGATCGACAAGGTCGGCAACGACAACGCCTCCGAGGAATACTACCTCACCGACATTATCGGCCTTGCCCGCGCCGAGGGCCGCAGCGCCACCGTGGTGACCTGTGATGAGGCCGAGACCATGGGCGTGAACTCCCGCGCCGATCTGGCCCGCGCCGAGGCCGCGTTCCAATCCCGCGCCCGCGGCCTGCTGATGGAAGACGGCGTGACCCTGGTGGCGCCTGAAACCGTTTTTCTGTCCCGCGACACCTATATCGGGCGCGATACGGTGGTGGAGCCCAATGTCGTCTTCGGCCCCAACGTCACGGTAGAATCCGGCGCCACCATCCGCGCCTTCTCGCATCTCGAAGGCTGCCATATCTCCCGCGGCGGCGTGGTCGGCCCCTATGCCCGCCTGCGCCCCGGTGCGGAACTGGCCGAAGACGTGCGCATCGGTAACTTTGTCGAGGTCAAGAACGCCCAGATCGCCGAAAGCGCCAAGGTCAACCACCTGAGCTATATCGGCGATGCCACCGTCGGCGCGCGCAGCAACATTGGCGCGGGGACGATCACCTGCAACTACGACGGGGTGATGAAACACCACACCCATATCGGCGCAGGTGCTTTCATCGGCTCCAACACCATGCTGGTGGCCCCGGTCTACATCGGCGACGGCGCGATGACAGGCTCGGGCTCGGTCATCACCTCTGACGTGGAGCCGGAGGCGCTCGCCCTGTCCCGCGCGCCACAGGTTGAAAAACCCGGCATGGCACGCAAATTGATCGAAATGTTAAAGGCCAAAAAGGCCAGAATGCAGAGGGGCAGCTAAGATGTGCGGAATTGTCGGTGTGCTGGGCAACCACGAAGTTGCCCCGATCCTCGTGGAATCCCTCAAGCGGCTTGAATACCGCGGCTATGACAGCGCCGGCATCGCCACGCTGAACGAGGGCAAGCTCGACCGCCGCCGCGCGGTCGGCAAGCTGGTGAACCTCTCGGACGTGCTGGTGCATGAGCCGCTGGCAGGCAAATCCGGCATCGGCCACACCCGCTGGGCCACCCATGGCGCGCCTTCGGTCACCAATGCCCACCCCCATCAGGCGGGCAAAGTGGCGGTTGTGCACAACGGCATTATCGAGAACTTCCGCGAACTCCGGGCAGAGTTGGCCGAGCTTGGGGCGCAGTTTGTCACCGAGACGGACACCGAAACCGTCGCCCTGCTGACCCAGCATCACATGAGCCAAGGCGCGGACCCGGTGACCGCCGCCAAACAGACCCTCGCCCGGCTCCAGGGCGCCTTTGCGCTGGCTTTCCTTTTCGACGGCCATGACGATCTGATGATCGCCGCCCGCAAGGGCTCGCCGCTGGCGATCGGCTATGGCGAGGGCGAAATGTATGTCGGCAGCGACGCGATTGCGCTGGCCCCGCTGACCAACCGCATTTCCTATCTCGAAGAGGGCGACTGCGCCGTCATCACCCGCAGCTCGGTCGAGGTGACGGACCAGAATGGCGCCCTCGCCAACCGCGCCATCAAGACCATCGAGATCGACAGCACCCGCATCGACAAGGCCGGGCATAAGCACTTCATGGCCAAGGAAATCGCCGAACAGCCCGCCGTGATCGGCACCGCCATCGGCAAATATCTCTCCCCCCAGGGCGAGATCGAGCTGAACGGGCAAGAGGTTGATTTCAACGCGTTCGACCGGGTCATCATGGTGGCCTGCGGCACCGCCTCCTATGCCTGTCTGACCGCGAAATACTGGTTCGAACAGATCGCCCGCCTGCCCGTCGAGGTCGATGTCGCCTCCGAGTTCCGCTACCGCGAGCCGCCGATCCCGCCGCGCACGCTGGCGGTTTTCGTCAGCCAATCGGGCGAGACCGCCGACACGCTCGCCGCCCTGCGCTACTGCGAGGGCAAGGCCGCGCGCATCCTTTCGGTCGTCAACGTCCCCGAAAGTTCCATCGCCCGCGAAAGCGATGTGGCCCTGCCGATCCATGCCGGTGTCGAGGTCGGCGTCGCCTCGACCAAAGCCTTCACCTGCCAGCTCGTCGTGCTCTATATGATGGTGCTCAAAGCCGCGCAGCAGCGCGGCGAGATCGGGGCCGAAGCCCTGGCCGATCATGTCTCCGGCCTGCGCGGGCTGCCGTCGATCATCAGCCATGCGCTTGAGAAAAACGACACCATGCATGCCGCCGCGCTGAAACTGTCACATGCCCGCGACGTGCTGTTTCTGGGCCGCGGACAGATGTATCCCCTCGCCCTCGAAGGCGCTTTGAAACTCAAGGAAATCAGCTACATACACGCCGAAGCTTATGCATCGGGTGAACTGAAACATGGCCCCATTGCCCTGATCGACGAGAATGTGCCGGTGGTCGTCATGGCCCCCCGCGACGCTTTGTTCGACAAGACCGTGAGCAATATGCAAGAGGTCATGGCGCGCAAGGGCAAGGTGATCCTGATCTCTGACGCCAAAGGTCAGGCGGAGGCGAATGACGGTGTCTGGTTCAGCATTGAAATGCCCCCGGTCCCCGATGCGCTGGCCCCCATCCTCTACGCGATCCCGGCGCAGCTGCTGGCCTATCACACCGCCGTGGCCAAGGGCACGGATGTGGACCAACCGCGCAACCTTGCGAAATCGGTGACGGTCGAATGAGCCCCGAGGACGCGCTTGCCGCGCTGCAATCGGAGGCCGACCCGGCGCGGGCCGAGGAGCTTCGGCGCTATCACAAGGCAGATCGTGTCTACCTCGGGCTGACCAATCCGCAGATCAACAGTCTGGCCCAGGACTGGCGTGCAGCGCTGGATGTGCCGGGCCGCGTGGCGCTGGCAGATGCCCTGTGGCAGTCGGATATCTTTGAGGCGCGGCTCGCGGCGGCCAAATTGCTAACCCAGGCGCGGCTGCGCCCAAAGGACCATGCGGCCTGGGCCTTGATCGCCAGTTGGACAGCAGACTTCGACAGTTGGGCGATTGCCGATCACGCCAGCATGGCAGCGCAGAAACGCCTGACCGCAGACCCGTCCCGTTTGGATGAAGTCGAAACCTGGATCGCCTCGGATCACCTCTGGACCCGCCGCGCCGCGCTGGTTTCAACCCTGCCCTGGACCAAGCAGAACCACCCCAAACCCGATGAGCTTGCCGCCCGCGACCGCATCCTTGGCTGGGCCGCGGCGCTGGTGCCCGACCACCGTTGGTTCATTCAGAAAGCCATCGGCACATGGCTGCGCGAGCTTTCCAAACACGACCCGGACCGCAGCCGCGCCTTCATCGCGGCACATGGTGCGGCGATGAAGCCCTTCGCGGTCAAGGAAGCCCTGCGCCTGCTGAAGAAGGCCGCACCGCAGGACTAGCCGCCTCCCCTTTTGGCCATAAGTTCTTCGGAGGCCGGGGGCGTTGCCCCCGTCTTCCCCTAGCCTGCCGCGGAAACCTCGACCGGGGTCAGATCGGTCAGCGACGCGCCGATCAACCGCAGGGCCGGCAAGGACATGCGGCTGCCCGCTGTCGGCGGCCCTTCGATCGGGATGAGCGTCACGGTCGCGGATTTTCCGGTGGCCGGATTGGTCACCCGCCCGGGCTGCTCGCGCGAGACCAAAGGTGTCTTCAACCACAGCCCGGGCTCAGTGGCGCTGCCGAGGCTCACGATGGTCTCGCCCAGGGTCGCCCCCGGGGCTGCCGGGGCTTCGGCGGCGGCCTCGCGCTGCGCTTTGGTGGTGCTGTCGAGACTGTCCGCGGTGTTGGCACCGGTTGTCAGCTCCGCCGCCGCGCCGGTCGCGGCGGAGGCTTCCGCCGGGGCGGGCGCGGCTGTCGGCTCGGGCGTCCCTCCGCCCAGACCCAGACTGTCGGAAAGGCTGGCACAGCCCGATAGGGCGGCAGCGGCGAAAAGCGGGAAGATCATGCGTGTCATGGGCTGAGCCTAGCCGCGCCCTTTGCCCATATCAATCGCCCAAATGCCGCTTGCCCCGGCCATGGCGGATCATTACCTATGAGGCATGACTGCTCCTTTGATTGACCCTTTCATGCGTGCGATCACCTATCTGCGCGTCTCCGTCACAGACCGCTGCGATTTTCGCTGCGTCTATTGCATGTCCGAGAACATGACCTTCCTGCCCAAGAAGGAGCTGTTGACGCTGGAAGAGTTGGACCGCCTGTGCAGCAACTTCATTGATCTGGGCGTGGAAAAGCTGCGCATCACCGGGGGCGAGCCTCTGGTCCGGCGCGGGATCATGACGTTTTTCGACGGGATGAAACGCCATCTCGACCGGGGCGCGTTGAAGGAATTGACCCTGACCACCAATGGCAGCCAGTTGGAGCGGTTTGCGGATGACCTCTATGCCGCGGGCGTGCGCCGGGTGAATGTCTCACTCGATACGCTCGACGAAGAGAAATTCGCCGCCATCACCCGCTGGGGCCGTCTGCCGCAGGTGCTGCGCGGCATCGACGCGGCGCAGCGGGCCGGGCTGAAGGTCAAGATCAACGCGGTAGCGCTGAAAGGCTTTAACGAGCCCGAACTGCCCTATATCACCGAATGGTGTGCCGAGCGCGGCATTGATCTGACCTGGATCGAAGTCATGCCGATGGGGGATCTCGGGAACGAAGACCGCTTTGGGCAATATTGGTCCCTGAACGACGTCCGCGCGCGCTATGCGGAACATTACACCGTCACCGATCTGGCCGAACGGACCGGCGGCCCGGCCCGCTATGTGCGGCTCGAAGAAACCGGCCAGAAAATCGGTTTCATCACCCCGCTGAGCCATAATTTCTGCGAAAGCTGCAACCGGGTGCGGATCACCTGCACCGGCGAAATCTACATGTGTCTGGGCCAGGAAGACGTGGCCGATCTGCGCGCGCCTCTGCGCGAGCACCCCGACAGCGATCAGCCGCTGCAAGCGGCGATCCGCGCCGCGATTGACCGCAAGCCCAAGGGGCATGACTTTGATTATTCCCGCCAGCGCGTCGATGGGCAGATGCCGCGCCACATGAGCCACACGGGCGGCTGAGCCCCGTGGCTGCTCCGTTTCTTTATCACGCCTGGGTTGCCGCCAGCGCCGCGATCCTGCCCTTTGCCGCGCGGCAATCGGTGGCCAAGCTGCGCCGCGCCGGGGTCGAGGTGCAGCGCGCCCATGAGAAGCTCGGGCATGCCAGCAGCCCGCGCCCGGACGGCAAGTTGATCTGGTTCCACGCCGCCTCCGTCGGGGAGAGCCTGTCGGTCTTGGCGTTGATCGACCGCATGGGCCGCGCCCTGCCCGATGCGCATTTTCTGATCACCTCGGGCACCGCCACCTCGGCGCGGTTGGTGGGCCAGCGTCTGCCGCCCCGGACCCGGCATCAGTTCGCCCCGCTGGACGCGCCCGGCCCATTGAAGCGTTTCCTCAATCACTGGCGCCCCGATGCCGCGCTGTTCGTCGAGAGCGAGCTATGGCCCCAGATGCTGCGCCGCACCCATGCGCGCGGCGTGCCGATGGCGCTGATCAACGCGCGGCTGTCGCAACGTTCCATCACGCGCTGGCAGAAACAACCGGTCCTGGCGCGCTATCTCTTCGGCGTCTTTGATCTGATCCTGACCCAGAATGACGCGATGGCCAAAGCCATGGTCGAGATCAACGCCCCGGCCGAGCGCGTTGCGCGGGGGATCAATCTGAAATCCATGGCCGGCCCCTTGCCGCAGGACGAAGACGCGCTTTTCGACGCCCGCGCCGCCCTTGGGCATCGCCCTGTCTGGATCGCCTCCTCGACCCATGCCGGTGAGGAAAAACCGGTTCTGGACGCGCATCGGCAATTGCGCGAAACCTTCCCTGATTTGTGCCTGATCCTCGCCCCCCGCCACCCCGAGCGCGGGGATGAGGTGGCCGAGTTGATCGGCCAGGCCGGCTTCAACCTCACCCGCCGCACCCGGGGCGACATGCCGGGCGAAGAGGTCTTTCTGGCCGATACGATGGGCGAGTTGGGCACCTGGTATGCGCTGAGCGATGTCGTTTTTCTGGGCGGCTCCCTGCACCCGATCGGCGGGCATAACCCCTATGAGGTCGCGCAAGCCGGGGCTTTTGTTCTCTCCGGCACCCATATCGCCAATTTCGCCGAGACCTACGCCGAGATGGAGGCCGCCGGGGCCGCGCGGCTGGTGGCGGGCACGCAGGATCTGGCCGAGCGGGTGGCGGAGCTTCTCAGCAATGACATCGCCCGCGTCAAAGGGGTCGCGGCGGCCAAGACCTATGCCGAGGCGCAGACCGACAAGCTCGACGGCATTGCCGAACGGCTGATCACGGCGCTGCGCTTGGACGGGGCACCGGGCGATGCCTGAGCTTTTCGTTACCAACTACAACCCCAATTTCACCGGCGTCTCGGCCACCGCGGCCACGGTGCTGCGCCAGCAGAAGGCGCGCTATGATCTGGCGCTGGTGGGCCAGCCCCTGCCCGGTTGCCCGACGCCGCTGACCCGCGCGGCTGCGGCACGGGTCACCCGCAATCACCCGCCGCAGGATCGGCCTTTCGCCATTTGGCATGTGCGCCGCAACCCGGAAATGCGCAGTGCGATCTGGCTGCGCGACATCCGCCGTGCGCCCATTAAGATCGTGTTCACCTCGGCCGCCCAACGGCTGCATTCGGCCTATCCGCGCTGGCTGATCCGGCAGATGGATGCGGTGATTGCGACGACCGACAGGGCCGCCGATTTTGTCCCCCATGTGCGCGCCGTGGTGCCGCATGGGGTGGATACCGATGTCTTTACCCCCGCGCCTGACCGCGCCTCGGCCTGGGCCGAACTGGGTTTTGGCGGCAGCCATGGCATCGCGACCGTCGGGCGGATCCGGCCTGAAAAGGGCACCGATCTTTTTGTCGAGGCGATGCTGCGCCTGCTGCCCCGGCGGCCCGGCGCGGTGGCGCTGGTCGTGGGCCGCGCGGGCGGCAAACATGAGGCCTTTCTGTCGAAGCTGAAAGCACGGGTCGCTGCGGCGGGGTTGGCGGATCGGCTGCTTTTTGTCGGGGAGTATCCGGCGACGGAACTGCCCAGGCTGATGCGCGCCCTGTCGCTCATCGTGCAGCTGCCACGTTACGAAGGCTATGGCATGGTGCCGCTCGAAGGGCTTGCCTCTGCCGTGCCATTCGTCGGCAGTGACGCGGGCTATTACAGCGCCTTTTCAGACGAGGGCCGCGTGGGCCAGGTGGTGCCGCAAGAGGCGCCCGAGGCAGCGGCGGAGGCGGCGCTGGCTCTGCTGACGCGGGCCGCGCATCCGGACCTTGCCGAGGCCGCGCGCGAAGTCGCGGAGCGCCGGTTTAGTGCCCGGGCCGAGGCCGATGGGATCGACGCGGTTTACCAAGAGCTCTGGCAGCGCGGCTAAGCCAGGTGCAAAAGGCGCCCCCCGGGATGGGAGGCGCGTTTCACGTCGTTCACTCAGACCTTCAGGCCGCTGGCATCCGCTGCTCGACGATGCCCGCCCACCAGCTGCACCCAGCCGGGATCGCGTCGTCGTTGAAGTTATACTCCGGGTGATGCACCGCCGCCGTGTCGCCGTTGCCCACGAGGATATAGGCGCCCGGACGTTCCTCCAGCATGAAGGCGAAATCCTCGCCGCCCATGACCAAAGGCGCCTCGACACAGTCGCCAGAGACCGATCGCGCCACATCGGCGGCAAATTCGGTCTGCGCCTCATGGTTGGCCATGACCGGATAGCCCCGGTGATAGGTCACATCCGCCGTGCCGCCAAAGGACGTGGCGATGCCGGCGCAGATTTCATTGATGCGTTTTTCCGCAAGGCCGCGCATCTCGGCGGACATGGTGCGCACAGTGCCTTTGATCTGCACTTTCTGCGGGATCACGTTGAAGGCTTTCGAGGAGGTCTCGAAGGAGGTGACCGAGACCACGATCTGCTCCACCGGGTCGGCATTGCGCGCGGTGATGGTCTGCAGCGCCAGCACGGCTTGGGCGGACATCACGGTGGTGTCGACGGTCTCATGCGGTTTCGCGGCATGGCCGCCGCGGCCCTCAAAGGTGATGTCGAACTGGTCCGTCGCGGCAAAGAAAGAGCCCGCGCGGATGCCGAAGGAGCCGGTGGGCATGCCCGGCCAGTTGTGCATGCCGTAGACCTCCTGAATGCCCCAGCGGTCCATCATTCCGTCCTCGCACATCTCGCGGCCACCGCCGCCGCCCTCTTCGGCGGGCTGGAAGATCACCACGACGGTGCCGTCGAAATTGCGGGTTTCGGCGAGATATTTTGCGGCGCCCAGCAGCATCGCGGTATGGCCGTCATGGCCGCAGGCATGCATCGCGCCATCGGTCTTGGAGGCATAGTCGAGCCCGGTCTGCTCATGGATCGGCAACGCGTCCATGTCGGCGCGCAGCCCGACGACCTTGCCGGAGCCCGTGGACTTGCCCTTGATCACCCCGACCACGCCGGTGCGGCCAATGCCCTCGACCACCTCATCACAGCCAAAGCCGCGCAGCTTTTCGGCCACGATGCCCGAGGTGCGATGCGTCTCAAACAGGATTTCAGGGTTCTCATGCAGGTCGCGACGCCATGCGGTGATGTCGTCATGCAGTTCGGCAAAGCGGTTCTTAACGGGCATTCGGGGAAGTCCTCCGGGGTTGGGTTCTGGCGCTGCCACTCATGCAGGCGCATTTGTCTGACACCTGCTTACGCCCTTGCCAGCCGGTCCTCAACCACCTGCGCGAACCACGAACAGCCCGCCGGGATCGCGGCATCGTCAAAGTCATATTCCGGGTGATGCACCGTCGCCCCGTCGCCATTGCCGATCATGATATAGGCCCCGGGCCGCGCGTTGAGCATATAGGAGAAATCCTCGCCGGCCATGATCGGCGGGGTGTCGCGGATCGTGCCGGGGGTGATCTGATCGGCAGCGTCAGCGGCAAAGCGGGTCTGCTCAGTGTGGTTGCTGGTGACCGGATAGCCGCGCTGATAGTCGATCTCGGCGCTGCATTGATGCGCCTCGGCAGTCAGCCGGGTGAGGTCGTGCAAACGGCGCTCGGCGAGGTCGCGCACCTCGGGTGCCAGCGTGCGCACCGTGCCGCGCAGAAGCACCTGATGCGGCAGGACGTTGTGGCTTTCGGTATCGCTGCGCAGGGTGCAGACCGAGACCACGACCTGTTTCAGCGGATCGGTGTTGCGGCTGGCGATGGATTGCAGCGCGATCAGCACATGGGCGGCGGCGAGGTTGGTGTCCACCGCCTCATGCGGGGCCGCGGCATGGCCGCCTTGGCCGGTGAGCGTGATGTTGAACTCATCCGCCGCCGCCAGCAGCGCCCCTTCGCGGATCGCGAACAGCCCGGTGGGGTGGCCGGGCATATTATGCATGCCGTAAACCTCATCGATGCCCCAGCGGTCCATCAGCCCTTCCTCGACCATGACATTGCCACCGCCGCCACCTTCTTCGGCAGGTTGAAAGATCAGCACCACACGGCCATCGAAATTGCGGGTCTCGGCCAGATATTGCGCGGCGCCGAGCAGCATCGCGGTGTGACCGTCATGGCCGCAGGCATGCATCTTGCCGGGGGTCTTGGAGGCATGGGGCAGCCCGGTTGCCTCCTGGATCGGCAGCGCATCCATGTCGGCGCGCAGTCCGATGGTGCGGCCCGATGTGTTGCTCTGCCCTTCGATCACCGCCACCACGCCGGTCTGCGCAATGCCGGTGGTGATGTCGGTGATGCCAAAGCTGCGCAGTTTCTCTTCGACGAATTTCGAGGTTTCCGGCAGGTCGAACAGCAGTTCCGGATGCTGGTGCAAATGCCGCCGCCATGCGGTGATCTCGGCGTGGGTCTCGGCAAAGCGATTCTTGATCGGCATGGGAAATCCTTTGGTCAAACGCGGTCAGAGCGCCGGGCCGAGGCGGATGGGGCTGCCATCGCTGAACCGGTCGGCGCGGAATCTGCCCAGATCATGCCCCGGCCTATCGCCCATGACCAGAGCCGCGAGCATTTTCCCCATGCCCGGCCCGATGCCAAAGCCATGGCCCGACATGCCGGTGCCGATGGTCAGGCCGGGGATCTGGGCGCAATGGTCCACCACGGGGACGATATCGGGCATCGCGTCGATCATCCCGGCCCATGAGGCGCGGGCGGTGATGGGGGGCAGATCGGGATAGCGGGCGGCGAAATGTTTGATCGCCTTTCGCAGTTTTCGGTGGTCCGGCATCGGGTCGAGAATGCGCATCGCCTCGAAGGGGCTGATGCTGTCGGCGGCCCAATGGCGGCGGGTCGACCATGCGTCGGGATAATGCCGTGGCGCGGAGAGACGCAGGCGTTGGCCGAAGGGATCGTTGCGCAGCTGTGGCAGATAGTGGCGCAGGGCGCGGAAGGCGTCGGGGCCGACATAGAGGTCCGGCGCGTTTTGCGGGGCCAGCGTGTAGCCGCCATCCGCCCGGCGGCGAAAGGCCAGTTCGGCATCGATCGCAGCACCCTTGTGGACCTCGGGCAGCGCATTGGTCGCCAGAACGGAATGGCGCACCGAAAGCTGTGGCAGACGCACCCCATGCGCGCGCAGGAACAGTGCTGACCAGGCGCCACCGGCCAGCACGACAGATGCGCATTTGATCGCCCCCGCCTCGGTCACCACGCCCGCGATGCGCCCGGCGGCGAGGTCAAGCTTGCGCACGGCACAGTTCTCAATCACCCGCACGCCATGTTTGGTCGCCAAGGCCGCGAGCGATGGCACGGCGGCCCAAGGCTCGGCGCGCATGTCAGACGGCGTGATCAGCGCGCCCGCGTAGCTTTTGGCAAGACCGGGAAACGCCGCTGCGGTCTCTCGCGCGTCCAGCAGACGGCTGTCCACCCCATGGGCCTGCGCATGGGGCAGCCAATCGGCGTATTGCTGCATCTTGGCGTCACTGTTGGCGAGATAGGTCACGCCGGTCTGCTGCAAGCCGATGTCGCGGTCCAACTGCGGCGCCAGTTCACGCCAGAGCTTTGCCGCCTCGACCATGATCGGCAGTTCCGCCGGGTCGCGGCCCTGCTGGCGGATCCAGCCCCAATTGCGGCTGGATTGCTCCCCGGCGATGCGGCCCTTTTCCAGCAAGGTGACCTGCTTTCCCGCCTGCGCGAGAAACAGCGCGGTGCAGACGCCGATCACCCCGCCGCCGATCACCACCACCTCCGCCTCGCGCGGGGGGGTGCGGGGATAGGTGACCGGGGTGGCAAGGCTGATGGGGAAAGATGACATGGCGCGGCCCGTGAGATGAGGCCGCCTGCGCAGCAAGGCGGCGGCCGGTTAGGTTGCAAATCGGCGAACCCGGGGTGACAGGGGGGACGCCCCTGCCCCCGGCTTACCCCTGTAGCCGGTTCAGCAACCTGATCATAAAGTCATGGCCGGCCTCAAACTGCGCGACCTCGATATATTCATTGGGCTGATGCGCCTGCGCGATGTCGCCCGGCCCGCAGATCACGGCGGAATAGCCCGCCTCCTGAAACTGCCCCGCCTCGGTGCCATAGCTCACCTTGTGGCTGGCATTGTCGCCGGTGATCTGGCGCACGAGCTGCTCGGCCTCGCCGTCATTCTCGGGCTGCAAGGCGGGCACGTCAAAGCGGGTCGAGGTTTCGATATAGGTCTCGGGCACCACCGCCTGCATCTGCTTTTCGACCTCCCGCACTTTCTTGAGATAGGCCGTGCCCCATTTGTCCTTGTCCTCCCCCGGCACCACGCGGAAATCCATCGCGAAATGGCAGTCCTTGGCGGTGATGTTATGCGCCGTGCCGCCTTCGATCACGCCGACATGGGCGGTGGTGAAAGGCGGGTCGAACATCGCCGCGGTCTCGGTCGGTTTGGCGGCCATATTGTCGCTGTTCACGTCATTGGCCCATTCGATCAGCTTGGCCCCCGCCATGATCGCATTGACCCCGGTGTGCAGCAGCGAGGAATGGACCTCAAACCCCACCAGATGCGTGTTGAAGCCGATGCCGCCTTTGTGGCCGGTCACTGCCTGCATGGTCGAGGGCTCGCCCACGATCACGGCAGAGCCTTTTGGCAGCACGCCCTGCATTGCCTCGATCATCGGCGGTGCGCCGGTGCAGCCGATCTCCTCGTCAAAGCTGAGCGCGATTTGCAGCGGGCGTTTCAGATCCGCATACTGCGCCTCCACCAGCGCCCAGATCGCCAGCGCGTCAAACCCCTTCATGTCGCAGGTGCCGCGGCCATAGTAGCGGCCATCGCGTTCGGTCACGGTGAAAGGGTCACTTTCCCAAGGCTGGCCGTCCACCGGCACCACATCGGTATGGCCCGAGAGCACCACCGCCCCCTCCTCCCAGGGCCCGGCATGGGCAAAAAGCGCATGTTTGGGCTGTTCGGGGTCAATGTAGCGGTGGCTTTCGATGCCATGGCTTGAAAGATAGTCGGCCACCCAATCGATCAGCGGGATATTGGTGTCCCGCGACACGGTGGGAAAACTGATGAGCTTTTCCATCAGTTCAAATGGCGTCAGACGCGTGGTCATGGGGTCTTCCTTTAGTAACCGCTGTCGGTGATCAACACATGATGGCCCGGTTCCACTTCCTTATAGAGCGAAGGTTCGGGTTCATAGCTGATCGGGTGGATCGGCGATGGGATCGGTTTGAAGTTCAGATCCTTCTCCGACTTGCGCCGCCGGGGGTCCGCGATGGGGACCGCCTTCATCAGCGCTTGGGTATAGGGGTGCTGCGGGTTCTCAAACACCCGCTGGCGCGAGCCAAGCTCGACGATGCGGCCCAGATACATCACGCCGACATAATGGCTGACCCGCTCCACCACCGCCATGTCATGGCTGATGAAGAGGAAGGACAGTTCCATCTCGGCCTGAAGCTCCATCATCAGGTTCAGCACCTGCGCCTGCACCGATACATCAAGCGCCGACACGGCCTCATCCGCGATGATCAGCTTGGGGTTCAGCGCCAGTGCGCGGGCGATGGCGACGCGTTGGCGCTGGCCGCCCGAGAGCTCATGCGGGAAGCGGCGCATGAAGCTGCGCGGCAGTTCAACCCGGTCAAAGAGCATTTCGATCCGCTTGGTGATCTCGGCCCCTTTGAGGGTGGCGAAATTATGGATCGGTTCGGCCACCTGATCGGCCAGCTGCATCTGCGGGTTGAGCGAGGCAAAGGGGTCTTGGAAGATCATCTGCATATCAAGCCGCGCGGTGCGCAGCGCCGATTGGTCGAGCGACATGATGTCGACGCCATCAAGGTTCACCTCCCCCGACATCGGCTCCACCAGCCGCAAGATTGAGCGCCCCGCCGTTGATTTGCCGCAGCCGGACTCGCCCACAAGGCTGAGCGTCTGGCCCTTGTTGATCGAAAACGACAGGTCTTCGACCGCATGGACATTGGCCACGGTGCGGCGCAGGAAGCCGCCCTGCACCGGGAAACGTGTGGTCAGGTTCTTGACCGAAAGCAGCACCTCCTCGCGGCCCTTAATCGGCAGGATTTCCTTATCCTCAGATCCCAGCAGCTTCATCGGTTCAGGGTAGGCTTTGCCGGTCATTTCACCGAGTTTGGGCACCGCCGCCAAGAGCGCCTTGGTATAGGGGTGCTGCGGGTTCTCGAAGATCTCTTCGACCGTGCCCTCCTCGACCTTCTTGCCACGGAACATGACGACCACGCGGTCGGCCATCTGCGCCACCACAGCCATGTCATGGGTGATGAACATCACCGCCGTGCCGGTCTCGCGCTTGAGCCGGTCCATCAGCGCGAGGATCTCGGCCTGAATGGTCACGTCGAGCGCCGTCGTCGGCTCATCCGCAATGAGCAGGCGCGGTTCGCAGGCCAGGGCCATGGCGATGACAACCCGCTGGCGCATCCCGCCGGAAAGCTCATGGGGATATTGTTGCAAACGCCGCTCAGGCTCGGGGATGCGGACCTGACGCATCAGTTCCAGCGCGCGGGCCTCGGCCTCCTTGCGGTTCATATTGAGATGCAGCCGCAGACCTTCGGTCATCTGCTTGCCAATGGTGAAGACCGGGTTCAGGGCGGTCATCGGCTCTTGGAAGATCATGCCGATCTCATTGCCGCGAATCTTGCGCATCAGCGAGCCGCTGCTCGCCGCGAGATCGACCTGCCCCTCGGCCCCGCGCTCAAAAAGCAGGCGACCGCCGGAGATTTCACCGCCGCCGTATTCAACCAGCCGCATCAAAGACAGCGAGGACACGGATTTGCCCGACCCCGATTCCCCGACAACGCAGACGGTTTCGCCGGGGTTGATATGGAAACTGACATCCTCAACACCCACAACAGGGCCGTCTTTGGTCTGAAATTCAACGCGCAGCCCTTGGATCTGGGCGATGGGCGTCTCGTGAGTGGTATCCAGCATCTGTTTCCCTGTTGTTTTTCTGAGGCGGATTTTGCCCGACGCTACGGCGAATATGGCAAGACTGTCAAACCTGATGCGCGCCGGGTTGGGTTTGTCGACGATGTGCCACGTCTGGTCTTGTAATTTCCGCGAAACCTGTTTTCGATACCGGCTATGCGGTTTGGGAAGCGCGCCTCTCGCTCTGGTGGAAATATGCAAGTATTTAGCATGTTTAGCAAGTGAACCTGAGAGGCTTTTCCCGAAGCGGCAGCAAAAAGGCAGGGGAAATCCTGTCGTCAAAAAAGCGGCACGCCCAGGTGTCCAACATGGAGTGAAGTATGAAAATGAAGACCCTATTGATGGGGGCCGTGGCATCTGCTGCATTTGCCCCTATGGCCCATGCCGAAGGACATGAAGGCGAGCGTGGCCGGGATGGTGAGGTAAAGATCATCTATTGGCAGGCGCCGTCGATCCTGAACCCCTATCTGTCTTCGGGGACCAAGGACGTCGAAGCCTCCTCGCTCGTGCTTGAGCCGCTTGGGCGCTATGACGAGACCGGCGCGCTGGTGCCCTATCTCGCCAAGGAAATTCCCACGCTTGAAAACGGCGGCGTGAGCGAAGACCTCAAGACCATCACATGGCAGTTGAAAGACGGTCTGGTGTGGTCCGATGGCACGCCCTTTACCGCCGAAGACGTGAAATTCACCGCCGACTACTGCATGAACCCCGAAGGCGGCTGTGCGCAGCTGGCGAAATTCGAGGGCGTCGCTTCGGTCGAGGCGGTGGATGATCAGACGGTCAAGGTGACCTTCTCCGAGCCGATGCCGAACCCCTACGGCCCCTTCATGGGCGGCCAGTCCCCGATCCTTCAGGCCGCGCAATTTGCCGATTGTACCGGTGCCAAAGCCCCTGAATGCACCGAGGCGAACTTCAACCCCATTGGCACCGGCCCCTTCAAGGTTGTTGAGTTCCGCCCCAATGACGTGATCACCATGGAAGCCAATGAGAACTTCCGCGAAGAGGGCAAACCGGCCTTCGCCTCGCTGACGTTCAAAGGCGGCGGCGACGCGACAGCCGCGGGCCGCGCCGTGATGGAAACCGGTGAGTTCGACTACGCCTGGAACCTGCAGCTGGCCCCCGATGTCATCGCCAAGATGGCCGAAGGCGGCAAGGGCAAGCCGATGTCGGCCTTCGGTACGCTGGTTGAGCGTCTGGAACTGAACATGACAGACCCCTCGCCCGATCTGCCCGAGGGCGAGCGTTCGACCGCCAAACACCCGCACCCGATCCTGAGCGATGAAAAAGTGCGCCGCGCGCTGTCCATGGCGATTGACCGCGAGCTGCTGGTCGAAGTGGGCTACGGCCAAGCGGGCCGCGCGACCTGCAACATGGTGCCGGCGCCCGAGCTTTACGCCTCGGACAACACCGACTGTCTGACCCAGGACATCGAAGGCGCCAAGGCGCTCTTGGACGAAGCAGGCTGGGTCGACAGCGATGGCGACGGTGTGCGTGAGAAGGACGGCGAGAAACTGTCCCTGCTCTACCAGACCTCGACCAACGCCGTGCGTCAGGACTTCCAGGCGCTGATCAAGGATTGGTGGAGCCAGATCGGTGTTGAAACCGAGCTGCGCAACATCGACTCTTCGGTCTTCTTTGGCGGTGACCCCGGGTCGACCGATACCTTCCAGCGTTTCTATGCAGACGTTGAAATGTACGCCAACAACTTCGACGGCACCGACCCGCAAAGCTACCTCGCCCAGCGGACCTGCGCCAAATTCCCGAGCCCGGAAACCCAGTGGCAGGGCGAGAACATCAACCGCTTCTGCAACGAAGAGTATGATGCTCTGGTGGCCGAACTGGGCCGCACCGGCGAAATGGAAAAGCGCGGCGAGATCGCCAAGAAGCTGAACGACATGCTGACCAAGGACAGCTATTCGATCCTGCCTCTGGTGGACCGTGGCCGGGTCTCCGCGGCATCCAACACCCTTGGCGGTGTGGTCCTGAACACCTGGGACTCCGAACTGTGGAACGCTGCCGACTGGTATCGCAAGGACGCAGAATAACATCACCCAGGGCGCGTGCGACTTGCCATGCGCCCTGCCGATGCCTACTGGGGGGTGTGCGCAGGTCGTACACCCTTTTTCGCCCCCAACTTACAGACTGACTTACAAAGGCGACGCCCATGTTGACCTTCACCATCCGACGACTTCTTCTGTCGATCCCGACGCTTTTGTTTATCAGCCTGGTGATTTTCCTGCTGCTGCAACTCGCGCCCGGCGACCCGATGGCCCAAGTGCCGCTGACGGTCCCGCCCGAAGTGAAAGAGAAAATGCGCGAGGCCTTGGGCCTTGGGCAACCGATCCACATCCAATATTGGAAATGGCTGGTGCAGGTTTTCTGGATCGAGCCGCAGGTGTTCATCGACTATCTGACCAACCGCTCCGCCCTATTCAGCTGGCTGCCCGACACCGCCTTCTCCGAAGGCAAGCTGCGTGTGATCTCCTGGCAGACCCGCTCCCCGGTGATGGACATCGTGATCCAGCGCATGCCACAGACCCTCTGGGTCGTGGGGCTGGCCTATATCGTGGGCATCGTGATCGCCATTCCGATCGGGATCTACTCGGCCTATCGCCACTACTCGGTTTTCGATCAGGCCGGGACATTCGTCACCATGGTCGGCTTCTCGATCCCGCCCTTCTTTACCGGGCCGCTGCTCATCGTGATCTTCTCGGTCTATCTCGGCTGGCTGCCGTCGATCTATGACACCACCCATGTGGTGAACGATTGGGAGAGCTTTAAGGTGCAGTTCATGCAGATGATCATGCCCGTCATGGTGCTGGCGCTGCAAACCACCGCCCAGATCAGCCGCTACATGCGGGGCGCCATGCTCGACAACCTCAATCAGGACTACGTGCGCACCGCCCGCGCCAAGGGGTTGAAGGAAAGCGTCGTGGTCATGGTGCATGTGCTGCGCAACTCGATGATCCCGGTGGTCACCGTCATCGCGCTTGGCATGCCTGCCATCTTCGGCGGCGCCATCATCACCGAGAATGTCTTCAAGGTGAACGGCATTGGCCAGTTGCTGCTGACCGCGCTGCGCGCCAATGACCTGCCGATGGTGATGACCCTCACCTTCATCTTTGCGGTGTTGATCGTTCTGTTCAACCTGATCGCAGATATCCTCTACGGCCTGCTTGACCCAAGGATCCGTTATGACTGAGCAACCCATCCCCGCCAGCCCCGTCGAAGCCGACCTGGAGTTCATGAAGGCCCTGCAAGACAAGGGCCCGCAAAAGCCGCCGCGCAGCCAATGGCGCGATGTCTGGGACCAGTTTCGCAAGCACAAGGGCGCGCTTTTCGGCGGCGGCTTTCTGATCTTCATCACGCTGGCGGTGATCTTTGGCCCCTACCTGTGGGACATCGACGCCAAGAAGCTGGACATCCGCAACAAGAACTGGCGGCCAATCTATACGCTGCTCTGGGACGGCGATGCCAAAGCGGGGTGGAGCCATCCCTTCGGCACCGACCAACTGGGCCGGGATATTCTGGCGCAGATGCTCTTTGGCGGCCGTGTCTCGATGGCGGTGGGCTGGATGGCGATGGCGCTGGCGCTGATCATCGGCACCGCCGTGGGGGTGCTGTCGGGCTTCTTCAAACGGCTCGACTTCTGGCTCATGCGTTTTACCGACCTGATCCTCAGCCTGCCGATCCTGCCGCTGGTGCTTTTGGCGGTGACGCTCTTTGGCCAGCCGTTGCGGGCGCAGTTCGGGCCTGAGGGCGGCATGTTCATCCTGATCGTCTCGGTCATCAGCCTGACCTCATGGATGCAGACCGCGCGGATCGTGCGGGGTGACATTCTGGCGCTGAAAGAACGCGAGTTCATCCTTGCCGCCCGGTCCATCGGCACCACACCGGGCAAGATCATCCGGCGGCACCTGCTGCCCAATGTGATCTCGCCGATCATGGTGTCGGCCACGCTGGGTCTGGCCACGGCGATCATCACCGAAAGCGCGCTCAGCTTCCTCGGCGTCGGCTTCCCCTCGGACTTCCCCACTTGGGGCAAGCAACTGGCCGATGCGGTTGACCGGATGCAGGAGTTCCCCGAGCGGGTCATGCTGCCGGGAATCGCCATCTCGTTGACGGTGCTGGCGGTGAATTATCTGGGCGACGGTCTGCGCGACGCGCTTGATCCGCGCATTCGCGGGCGCTGAGCCAAATAAGTCCCAAACGGCCCCCGGACAGCGCACCGGGGGCCGTTTCGTTTTGGGCCTGCGCGGTTCAGCCGAACAGGATTGCCGCAGAAGCCGCCAGATCGAAACATTATCCCGCGATCCACCGCCGCAGCGGGTGCGCTTTCACTTGATTACGGCGCCCCCTCCCGCCAAATGGGAAATAATTCCGTTTTTGAGGGTTTTCGTGATGTTTGAGTCCTTCGGCTTTGAAGAGACCACGGCGAAACAGGCATCTGTTCTGCTGGCGGCTGTGGTCGGTCTTGCTTTCGGCGTCTTGGCGCAGCGCACCCGTTTCTGTTTCCGCCGCAGCCTGGTGGGCGAAGATCGCCGCCAAGCGCTCGGCATCTGGCTCACCGCCCTCGCAGTGGCGGTGATCGGAACACAGGCCGCCGTCTTTGCCGGGCTGATCAATTTCGACGCGCATCGCTTCATGGTCAGCGAGGTGCCCTTCCTTGCCATCGCCATCGGCGGGCTGTTGTTCGGCGCGGGCATGGTGCTGACACGCGGCTGCATCTCGCGGCTGACGGTGCTGACGGGGGGCGGCAACCTGCGGGCCGCACTTGTGGTGCTGGTCTTTGCCGTGGTGGCCCATGCGACGCTCAAAGGCGTGCTGGCCCCGCTGCGGGTGGCTGTCGGCTCGGTCACCGTCGATATGGGCGAAAGCGTGAGCCTCGCGGCCCTGCCCGGGGGCGCGCTGCTCTGGGGCGGGCTGATCGCGCTGGCGGCGCTGGCCTATGCGCTGCGCTCGGGCAACCGTCCGGGGCAGCTTGTGATGGCGGCTTTGCTGGGTCTGCTGGTGCCTGCGGCATGGGTCGGCACCGGCTTTGTCTTGCTCGACGAATTTGACCCGATCGCCATGGAAAGCCTGAGCTTCACCTCCCCCGCGGCGGACTCATTGTTCTGGACCATCGCCAGTTCGTCGATCCCCGCCGGTTTCGGCACCGGCTTGCTCGGCGGTGTGCTGGCAGGCGCGCTGATCGCCAGCCTGCTCTTTGGCGAGTTCCGCTGGCAGAGCTTTGATGCGCCCCGCCAGACCGGCCGCTATATGACAGGTGCGGCGATGATGGGTGTTGGCGGTGTGCTCGCCGGGGGCTGTACGCTGGGCGCCGGCCTCTCGGGCGTGCCGACACTGTCACTCGCCGCGATTGAGGCCATCGTGATGATCGCTCTGGGCGCCTTTGCCATGCAGGCGCTGCTCAGCCGATCTTCCGCCGCAGACGCCGCAACATCAGCCAGACACCAAGGACTACCGGCAGAGTAACCGCGGCGGTCAGCACCCCTTTGCTGACCCCCAGCGGCGCGGCGGCGGGATAGAGCAGATAGCCCGCCAAAGAGACCGCGTAATAGCTGATCGCGACGACCGACAGCCCTTCGACCGTATGTTGCAGGCGCAGTTGCAGATCGGCGCGGCGGTCCATGCTGGCAAGGATCGCCTGGTTCTGGGCCGAGCGTTCCACATCAACCCGCGTGCGCAGCAGCTCCGCAGCCCTGAGCGCGCGTCCGGAGAGGGTCTGCAACCGCCTCTCCGTTGATTTCACCGTGCGCATGGCCGGCTCATAGCGGCGCATCATGAATTCGCCAAAGCCCTGCCGCCCCGTGAAACGTTCCTCGCGCAGGGCCGATATCCGTTGATAGACAATCGCCTCATAGGCCCCCGTGGCGGCAAAACGGTAGGCGGTGTCGGCGGTCAGCGCCTCCAGCGCCACCGACACGTCCAGCAGCGCATGCAGGGTCTCTTCCGCCGCCGTCCCGGCCCCGCTGCGCATCGCCCCCATCAGGCTGGACAGCTGCCCGTCCAGATCATTCAGCGCCGCCGCCATGCCGCGGGCCTCCATGAAGCCCAGCATCGACATGGCCTTATAGGTCTCGATCTCGCAGAGCCGCTGCACGATCCGCCCGATCCGCCGCTCCCCGGTGCGCGCTTCGATGAAAAGCGCCAGCCGCATGTGGCCTGCGGGATCGATGCGAAAGTCGCTCGCCACCACGGAGGCCCCTTCCAGCACCTCGGCCACGGCAAGGCTTTCGGGGACGAACCAGTCTTGCAGATGCGCGGCGATCTCGCTGTCATCGGGTTTGGGCAGGACCATCACAAGCGCCGAGGTGATCCGCTCGCCCTGCAGCGAGGAGAGCCAATCTTCGGGGAAGACCTCGAAATCCGTGGGCGCGAAGGGCGCGGTCTGGCCCGCCTGCGCGATCACCGTATAGGTCACGAACTCGGTATGCTGCTCCCATTTCAGGGTGAAACGCCCCATCTCTCCGTAATAGTGTTTGGCCTCCGCATCCGCACGCGGCGCGCCGTAATGCGCCAGAAGGGCGTTCAACTCTGACTTCGGATCACTGCCGGGGGTGAGTTTCACCGCCAGAAAGGCCACCCGCGACGGCGCGGCAAGCTGCGGAAAAGGGCGCGCGTGCATTTCGCCGGTCAGGGCAAGCCGCTGGGGGTGATCTTTGATCGGGGCCATGGGGGTGTTCCGCTGTTTCAGGCGTCAATTGCGCCTCAGAATAGCGGGTCTGCGCCTGAGGGCCAGAGAATAATCATTATTTTTCAGCATGTTGCAGTGTACCGCAGTATACCAGCCAAAAGGCAAACGCCCCACCGTTTCCGGCAGGGCGTTCTTTGGGGTGCTGCGCGGGAATTTTTTGAAAATTCCCGGCCGTTTTCTTCAAAAGAAAACGGTCAGTCGATCAGCGGCAGCAGCTTGTCGAGGCTGGCCTTGGCATCGCCATAGAACATCCGGGTGTTCTCCTTGAAGAACAGCGGGTTCTCGATGCCGGAGTAGCCCGTGCCCTGCCCGCGTTTGGAGACGATGACCGTTTTGGCCTTCCAGCATTCCAACACCGGCATGCCGGCGATGGGGCTGTTGGGATCGTCCTGTGCCGCAGGGTTCACGATGTCGTTGGAGCCGATGACAATCGCCACGTCGGTCTCGGGGAAATCTTCGTTGATTTCATCCATCTCCATCACGATGTCATAAGGCACCTTCGCCTCGGCCAGAAGCACGTTCATATGCCCGGGCAAACGGCCCGCCACCGGGTGGATGGCGAAACGCACGTTCTTGCCCTTGGCCCGCAGCTTTTTGACCAGATCGCTGACCGCACCCTGGGCCTGTGCCACCGCCATGCCGTAGCCGGGGATGATGATGACGCTGTCGGCCTCATTGAGCGCTTGCGCCACACCATCGGCCTCGATCGCCACCTGCTCGCCCTCGACTTCCATCGCGGGACCGGAGGTGCCGCCAAAGCCGCCAAGGATCACGCTGATGAAGGACCGGTTCATCGCCTTACACATGATGTAGCTGAGGATCGCACCCGAAGACCCAACCAGCGCGCCGACCACGATCAACAGATCATTGCCAAGCGAGAAGCCGATCGCCGCGGCGGCCCAGCCGGAGTAGCTGTTCAGCATCGAGACAACCACCGGCATGTCGGCGCCACCGATGCCCATGATCAGGTGGTAGCCGATAAACAGCGCCGCCAGCGTCATGAGGAAGAGCGGCAGGAAGCCCCCGGTGTTGAAATACCAGATCAGGCAGAGCAGCGAGATCGCGGCAGCACCGGCATTGAGCAGGTGACCGCCCGGCAGTTTGGTGGCCGCAGAACTCACGCGACCCGCCAGCTTGCCATAGGCGATGACCGAGCCGGTAAAGGTCACGGCACCGATGAAGACGCCAAGGAACAATTCCACCCGCAGGATCGCGATTTCAACACTGTCCTTCTTGGCCAGCAGCGCCGAGAAGCCCTGGGCGGACTTGCGCGCCACATCGTCCATCAGCAGCACGTCGCCAAGCGCGATATGCGCGTTATAGCCGACGAAAACCGCCGCGAGACCGACAAGGCTGTGCATTGCCGCGACAAGCTCCGGCATCTGCGTCATCTGCACCCGGGTGGCCAATTGGTAGCCAATGGCCCCGCCCGCGGCGATCAGGATCAGCGAGAGGAGCCAGAACCCCGCCCCCGGCCCGAAGAGCGTGGCGATGACCGCCAGCGCCATGCCGGTGATGCCATACCAGACGGCCCGTTTCGCGCTTTCCTGCCCCGAGAGGCCGCCCAGCGACAGGATGAAGAGAACCGCTGCAACCACATAGGCTGCTGTCGTAAATCCATAGTCCATGATGCGTGCTCCTTCAGGATTTCTGGAACATGGCGAGCATGCGCCGTGTCACGAGGAAGCCACCGAAAATGTTGATCCCACACATGAAGACCGACAGAGCAGCAAGAATAATCACCAGTGCCGAGTTCGAGCCGATCTGCATCAGCGCGCCCAGAATGATGATCGAGGAGATCGCATTGGTCACCGCCATCAGCGGCGTGTGCAGACTATGCGCCACGCCCCAGATGACCTGGAAGCCGACAAAGACCGCCAGCACGAAGACGATGAAATGCTGCATGAAGCTCGCAGGCGCCACGAGGCCCACGCCCAGCAAGAGCGCCGCCCCAACCGCCAGAAGCGTGACCTGGTTCTTGGTCTGCGCCTTGAAGGCCGCCAATTCCTCGGCGCGCTTCTCGTCGGGGGTCTTTTCCTTGGGCTTTTCCTTCTTCGGCGCCGCCGCGATGGCCGCGACCTTGGGCGGTGGCGGCGGGAAGGTCACCTCTTTCTCATGCGCGATGGTGGCGCCACGGATCACGTCATCTTCCATGTCGTGGTTGATGACACCGTCTTTTTCGGGCGTCAGATCCGCCATCAGGTGGCGGATGTTGGTGGCGTAGAGCGTCGACGCCTGCGTCGCCATGCGCGAGGGGAAATCGGTGTAGCCGATGATCGTGACACCGTTCTCGGTGACGATCTTCTCGTCCATCTTGGTGAGCTTGCAGTTGCCGCCCTTTTCCGCGGCAAGGTCAACGATCACCGAGCCGGGCTTCATTGCCTGCACCATGTCCTCGGTCCAAAGCTCCGGCGCCTCGCGGTTGGGGATCAGCGCCGTGGTGATGACAATGTCCACATCAGGCGCCAGCTCGCGGAATTTGGCCAGCTGGGCTTCGCGGAATTCGGGAGAGGACACAGAGGCATAGCCGCCCGAAGCCGAGCCGTCCTGCTGCTCTTCCTCAAAATCGAGATAGACGAATTCAGCGCCCATGCTCTCGACCTGCTCCGCCACTTCGGGGCGCACGTCAAAGGCCAGCGTGATGGCCCCGAGCGAGGTCGATGTGCCGATCGCCGCAAGACCCGCGACGCCCGCGCCGACGACCAGCACCTTGGCCGGGGGCACTTTGCCCGCCGCGGTGATCTGACCGGTGAAGAAACGGCCAAAGTTGTTGCCCGCCTCGATCACGGCCCGGTAGCCCGCGATGTTCGCCATCGAGCTCAGCGCGTCCATCTTCTGCGCCCGGCTGATCCGCGGCACCATGTCCATCGCCATGACGGTCGCGCCCTTTTCGGCGGCGGCCTCCATCAGCGCGGTGTTGCCGGCGGGGTTGAACATGGAAATCAGCGTCTGGCCCGCGCGCAGGCGGCTGACCTCAGCCTCAGAGGGCGCGCGCACCTTGGCGATCACATCGGCGGCCTCCCAGAGCGCGTCGGTGGTCTTTGCCACCTCGACCCCGGCGGCATCATAGGCCGCATCATCGAACCCTGCCGCCGCACCGGCGCCCGTCTCGATGATACAGCTATGTCCAAGTTTTTGCAGTTGCAGAGCGCTTTCCGGCGTCATCGCGACCCGGTTCTCGCCTTCGAAAATCTCTTTCGGTGTCCCGATCTTCAAACCGTGAGTCCCCTTTTTCTGGCCCGTCGCGCCCGCGTGGCGCAACTTTGTTAGTCAGAGCGATATCGCGCGCGCAGCAATAGTACAAGCAAGCCGATGCGGGAAACGCGGCGCTATTGCTGCACTGCCACATAAGGGGACGGTTTTTCGACTTGAGGGGAGATCGCAGAACAAAAATGCCCCCGCCGCCCATGGCAGCGGGAGCAAGGAAGGCTTACAGGCCGGGGATCAACCGCGCCAGACCGCGCTGTTCAAAGGTTGTGCTGCGATCTGCACCGAACATGATCTTGCCGCCCAGAGCGACAAAAGGCTCCGTTTCGCTTCCGCTGCCGAAATCGGCTTCTGCCGAACCGACTTCGATAAAGAGATTGGTGCTTGGGGAGACATCCCGGTCAAGCCGAACCGCGAAACGCGTCAGATCACCGTTGTTTGCTTCGCTTCGGTCGAAATAGCCGGTCAGCCCGAACCCCTGGCTCATCTCATAGCGGGCCTGAACCCCGCCAAAGGTGCCGCCGGTAATGCTGTCAGTGTCCGCGATATAGCCTTCGAACCGCCAATCCTGAATCTCATGCGCCACTTCAACGCCGGCGATGTCAGCTTCTTCACCTTCAAATTTCTCGCGGGTGTAGAACAGGCCGAAAGAGGTTGCGGCATTCATGTGATAGATACCGTGCAGGCCCAACAGGGTGCTTTCGGCGTTGACCCAGTCAAAATCATGGTAGGCCGCGTCGATCTGCAGGCTGAAGTTGCGCGGGAAGCCAAGTTCCACCGAACCTTCCAAACCCACACGGTTGAGGTCAGTTTCGTCAGTAAAAGTCGAATAGGTCAGGCCGACCGAGCCGCCTGTCATTTCGACGGCCTGCGCGGTCGTCGCGCCCAAGGCGAGCGCTGCGGTCAGCGTCAGGGCGGGGAAATGTGAGAAATTCATGATACTACTCCGGGTTAAAAATGAGGCGCTGTCACAAGGTTACCAGATACAGGTTGCGCAAGTTTTGCCAGAGTCGCAAGTCCGGCGGGCGCTAGAGCAAGCCGCTGTGTCTCAGGCGCCACGTCCCTCTGACCTCCGCCTCCCCCCAAGCGCTTTAACGCGCCGTCACGACCTATCCCCCTTGAGCTGCCGCGCCGCGCCCGTCACCCTAGGCGCAAAGGGGAGGGATTATGACACTGCAAGACAAACACGCTTTCATCACCGGCGGCGGCACCGGTATCGGGTTGGCAATGGCGCGGGATCTGGCGCGCAAGGGCGCGCGGGTGACCATCACCGGGCGGCGGCAAGAGGTGCTCGATGCCGTTGCGGGCGATGGTATCACCGGCAGGGCGATGGATGTGCGCGACGAGGCGCAGGTGGTCGAGACCATTGCAGAGGCCGTCGCGGCCAACGGTCCGGTGCAGATCTGCATCGCCAATGCCGGCGTGGCCGAGGGCCGCGCGCTGCATAAGACCGATCTCGATTTCTGGCGCGACATGATGGCCACCAATCTCGACGGGGCGTTCCTGACCATTCGCGAAAGCCTCAAATCCATGCGGCAGACCGATTGGGGCCGGGTGATTGCGGTCTCCTCCATGGCCGGTCTGCGCGGTCTGCCGGGGGCGGCCTGTTACTCGGCCTCGAAACACGGGATGATCGGTCTGATCCGCTCGCTGAGCGAAGATTACATGGGGCAGCCCTTTACCTTTAACGCGCTCTGCCCCGGCTATGTCGATACCGATATCATCGCCCGCAACACCGAGACCATCGCCAAACGCGCCGGGCTGTCAGAGGACAAGGCCCGCGACGTGATGGTCAACGCCAACCGCCACAAACGGCTGATCGCGCCTTCTGAGGTCGCGGCTGCGGCGGCATGGTTGGTCGGCGAAGGCTCGGAAAGTGTGAACGGGCAATGTATCGAAATTGCCGGCGGGCAGATGTGAGCGCGTTAAACGCGTCTTAACCAAGCTGCGCAAAGCTGGGGGCATGGCACGGTTACGACAGCTCCATGACCCCGGTGGCGGCACCTATTTCTTTACCCTGCGTTTGGCGCAGCGGGGTGATGACGTTCTGCTGCGCCGCATTCCCCTGCTTCGACAGGCGCTGCGCGAGACATTGGCGCGCAGACCGTTTCACATCGACGCGATTGCCGTTTTGCCGGATGCCATCCACACGGTCTGGACCCTGCCTGCGCAGGACGGCGACTATGCGAAGCGGATCGGCATGTGGAAGGCGCGGTTCTCAAAACATCTGCCGCCCCCGCCCCATCGCAGCCTGCGGCAGATCAAGCGCGGCGAGAAAGGCATTTGGCAAAGGCGGTTTTGGGAACACAAGATACAGGGTGCCGCCGATTTTGAACGGCATCGGAATCTGGTGCATCTCAGCCCGGTTCATGCCGGGTTCTGCCAAAGGCCCGAGGATTGGCCGTTCAGCGCCATCCACCGGGAGCGCGCGCGGGTGATCGAGCCGGAGTTCGAGGTGTTGGAAGAGGAGGTTGCGCCTGTGCCGCGACGGTATCCCACGCATATGCCGCCAGAGAGGTTACACAGTTGAAGGCGGCGCAGGCATAGGGGGCAATTTGCTGGGGTAAAGACGCGGCGCGCTTGACCTTCAGAGCGACGAAGGGCGCAGGCCGGCCCCTCCGCCTATTCATTTTCAGCGCAGGTCACCATCGAAGCGACAGCCGCGTCCTACTGCGCTGCCGTCAGCACCGGCAGCGCCGATCCATCCGCAGCCCATGCCCGTACTGCGGCGCCAAAATGCTCGAACAGCGGGCGCGAGACGGGATCGTTGGCGGCATTCCATTCCGGATGCCACTGTACGGCCAGCGTGAAACCAGGCGCATCCGCGACGTAAATCGCCTCGGGCGTGCCATCGTCGGCATGGCCGTCAATCACCACGCGGGGGCCGGGTTCCTTGATCCCCTGCCCGTGCAACGTGTTGGTACGGACCTTCGACGCGCCCATCACCCGGTGAAAGACCCCGCCTTCGGTAAAGCTCACATCATGGCGCAGCTCGAATTTCTCTTCGATGGTGCCATCGGGCGGCATGCGGTGGTTCATCCGCCCCGGCAACTCGCGAATTTCGGGATAGAGCGAGCCCCCCATGGCCACATTCACCTCCTGAAACCCGCGGCAAAGCCCCAGGAACGGCTGCCCCCGCGCGACACAGGCACGGATCAGCGCCAAGGCCACCGCATCGCGGGCCCGATCAAATGCGCCATGCGCCTCGGTCTCGGGCTCGCCATATTCTTCGGGATGGACATTGGGCCGCCCGCCGGTCAGCAGAAAGCCGTCGCAGACCTCCAGCAGTTCCTCGACCGAGACGAAACGCGGATCGCTGGGCACGATCAGCGGCACGCAATCGGCCACACCGGCAATCGCTTCGGTGTTCATCTGCCCGCCCGCATGGACAGGGTAGCTATCGTTCAGCAGGTAGGAATTGCCGATAATGCCAACAACGGGTCGGGCCATGTGTTACCTCTCTTCCACGATGGCCCGAACATAAGCGCTGTTTGCTCCGGGCTCAACCTTCGCCCTGTGCCGCCTGTGCTTTCAACTCCAAACGGCGCTGATGCAGCACAGGTTCAGTATAGCCCGACGGCTGCTCGCGGCCCTTGAGCACCAGATCGCAGGCCGCCTGAAACGCCACCCCATCGAACCCCGGCGCCATCGGCGTGTAGGTCGGATCATCGGCGTTTTGGCGGTCGACCACGGCGGCCATCTTCTGCAGCGCCGCCTCGACTTCCTCGCGGCTGATCACCCCGTGATGCAGCCAGTTCGCCAAAGCCTGCGCGGAAATCCGGCAGGTGGCGCGGTCTTCCATTAGGCCCACGTCATTGATGTCCGGCACTTTGGAGCAGCCGACCCCCTGATTGATCCAGCGGACGACATAGCCGAGAATACCCTGGGCATTGTTCTCGATCTCCCGGGTAATCTCCTCAGGGCTGAGGTTGCGGCCATCCATCACCGGGATGGTCAGCAGGGCGTCAAGGCTGCCGCGCGCCCCGCCGGCCTTGATTTCCTCCTGCCGGGCCAGAACATCAACCTTGTGGTAATGTGTCGCGTGCAATGTCGCCGCCGTAGGCGATGGCACCCAGGCGCAGTTCGCCCCCGACTGCGGATGGCCGATCTTGGCCTCCAGCATCTCTTCCATGCGGTCGGGCATGGCCCACATGCCCTTGCCGATCTGCGCCTTGCCCTGCAAGCCGCAGGCCAAACCGATGTCGACGTTGCGGTCCTCATAGGCCGCGATCCAGGCGCTGTTTTTCATCTCGCCCTTGGGCACCATCGGCCCGGCTTCCATGCTGGTGTGGATCTCATCGCCGGTGCGGTCCAGAAAACCGGTGTTGATAAAGGCGACCCGCTGTTTCGCGGCGCGGATACACTCCTTGAGATTGGCACTGGTGCGGCGTTCCTCATCCATAATGCCGAGTTTCACGGTATTGCGCGGCAGGTCGAGCGCGGCTTCCACATGGGTAAAGATTTCATCGGCAAAGGCCACTTCTTCCGGCCCGTGCATTTTCGGTTTCACCACATAGACACTGCCGGTGACCGAGTTGCCGCCTGCGCGCTGCAGATCATGCATGGCGATCAGCGTGGTGACCATCGCATCCATCAGCCCTTCGCCGATCTCACGCCCCTCGCGGTCGCGCACGGCGGGGTTGGTCATCAGATGGCCGACGTTGCGCACCAGCATGAGCGAGCGGCCCTTCAGCGTCAGATCGCTGCCGTCGGGGGCAGTATAGCGCCGGTCCTCGGCCATGCGCCGGGTCACGGTCTTGCCGCCCTTCTCGAAGGTCTCGGACAGATCGCCCTTCATCAGGCCGAGCCAATTGCCATAGGCCAGCACCTTGTCCTCGGCATCCACCGCCGCGACGCTGTCTTCGCAGTCCATAATGGTCGAAAGCGCGGATTCGATCACGACATCGGCCACCTTGGCGGGGTCCTCTTTGCCAATCGGGTGTTCGGGGTCGATCACGATCTCGATATGCAGGCCGTTGTTGCGCAGCAAGATCGCGTCAGGTGCCTCGGGCGCACCGCGGTAGCCCGCGAATTGCGCCGGGTCTGCGAGCTGCGAAGGCGCCGCGCCTTCCGCCACTGCCGCGACCAGTTGCCCTTCCTCGACCCGGTAGCCGGCCAGCTCCGCATGGCTGCCCGTGGTGAGCGGCGCCGCCTCATCCAAAAACGCCTTGGCCCGCGCCACCACCCGCGCGCCGCGCGCGGGGTCATAGCCCTTCCCGCTCGGCAGATCGCCCAGCGCATCGGTGCCATAGAAGGCGTCATAGAGGCTACCCCAACGGGCATTGGCGGCGTTCAGGGCAAAGCGGGCATTGGTGATCGGCACGACGAGCTGCGGCCCCGGCACCTGCGCGATTTCAGGGTCGACGTTCCGGGTCTCGATCTCAAAGGCCGGGCCTTCGGGCAGCAGATAGCCGATTTCACGCAGGAATGCGGTATAGGCTTTGGCATCATGGGGCTGCCCAGCGCGCGCGCGGTGCCATTCGTCGATCTGCGCCTGCAGGGACGCGCGTTTTTCCAACAAATCACGGTTTCGCGAGCCTAAATCATGCACAAGCTTTGAAAAGCCAGACCAGAAGGCAGACGCCTCAACACCGGTTCCGGGCAAGGCGCGGTTTTCGATGAAGTCGGCCAGACGCCGGTCTACCTGCAAGCCTTCTTTGTCAATTCTGCCCGTCATGCTGCACCCTCTTCGCGGCTGTTGGTTCCTATAGGAAACTGTCTAGCAGAAAGCCTTAACCGCGCAAGCGGCGGGGATTTGAAGGTGTTTAGCTTTACTGTTGAAGATCGGGCGGCGCGGCATCGGTCTCTTCGGTGATTTTCTGGCCCGCATGGACCTCGGCCTCGGCGGCCGTTTCGGGCGACGGGTCCGTGGCTTGCAGCACATAATAGACGATGGCGGCAATCAACAGCAGGGCACCGACGATGATCGCGGTTTTGATGCCCCGTATCGCGTGGCGATGACGCTTCTTTTGCGTGTCGGTATCTGAGTCGGGGGCAGACATAGAGGCACCTCGTTTGTCGCAGAATGGAGCGGCTTGGCTTGCAGGTCACTTCGTGGAGGCATAACTTCTCACCAACACGAACGTTCCCCCCACAGGAGGTCCAATGCGCGACGCCACCCCCCAGACGATCTATCTCAGCGACTATCAGCCCTTTGGCTATCTGGTGGATGAGGTGGCGCTGACCTTTGACCTCGATCCCCATAAGACCCGGGTGAAAAGCCGCATCGCCTTTCGCCGCAACCCGGCGGCGGCGGATGCCGAGTTCTTCCTGCATGGAGAGGAGCTTTCGCTGATCTCGGCACAGATCGACGGCAAAGCGGTCACCCCAAAGGTTACGGAGCGGGGCCTGACCTGCGATGTGCCCGACGGTCCCTTCATCTGGGAAGCCGAGGTCGAGATCGACCCCAAGCGCAACACGGCGCTTGAGGGGCTCTATATGTCGAACGGCATGTATTGCACCCAATGCGAGGCCGAGGGCTTTCGCAAGATCACCTATTACCCCGACCGCCCCGATGTGATGAGCGTCTTTACCGTCACCATCAACGGGCCGCATCCAGTGCTCTTGTCCAACGGCAACCCTGTGGCGCAGGGGCCGAACCATGCCGAATGGCACGACCCTTGGCCCAAGCCTGCCTATCTCTTTGCGCTGGTGGCTGGCGGTCTGGTCGCGCATTCGGACCGTTTCACCACCATGTCGGGCCGCGAGGTCGATCTGAACCTCTATGTCCGCCCCGGCGACGAGGGCAAATGCGCCTTTGGGATGGAAGCGTTGAAAAAGTCCATGACATGGGATGAAGAGGTCTATGGCCGTGAATATGATCTTGATATCTTCAACATCGTCGCGGTGGATGATTTCAACATGGGCGCGATGGAGAACAAGGGGCTGAACATCTTCAACTCCGCCGCCGTTCTGGCCTCGCCCGAGACCTCGACCGATGACAATTTCGAGCGCATCGAGGCGATCATTGCGCATGAGTATTTCCACAACTGGACCGGCAACCGCATCACCTGCCGCGACTGGTTTCAGCTGTGCCTCAAGGAAGGGCTGACGGTTTACCGCGACAGTCAATTCACCTCTGACATGCGCTCGGCCCCGGTCAAACGGATCAGCGATGTGATCGATCTGCGCGGCCGTCAGTTTGCCGAGGACCAAGGCCCGCTGGCGCATCCGGTGCGGCCCGAAAGCTTTCAGGAAATCAACAACTTCTACACCGCCACCGTCTATGAAAAAGGCGCCGAGGTGATCGGCATGCTCAAGACGCTGGTGGGGGATGACGCCTACGCCAAAGCGCTTGACCTCTATTTCGAGCGTCATGACGGCGATGCGGCGACGATTGAGGATTGGCTCAAGGTCTTTGAGGAAACCACGGGCCGCGATCTGACACAGTTCAAACGCTGGTACAGTCAGGCTGGCACCCCGCGTCTTGCCGTGACGGAGGCATGGGACGCGGGCAAAGGGGTGCTGACCCTCAGCTTTTCGCAACACACCCCGCCCAGCACCGCGACGCCGGACCCGGCGCCGCAGGTACTGCCCATCGCGGTTGGGCTGATTGGCCCCGACGGCAAAGAGGTCGCGCCGACCCGGGTGCTGGAAATGACCGAGGCCGAGCAGAGCTTTGTCTTTGACGGGTTGGACGAACGCCCCACCGCCTCCATCCTGCGCGGGTTTTCCGCCCCGGTGGTGCTGGAACATGACCAGAGCAAGCAGGAGCGCCTGCATCTGCTGGCCCATGACAGCGACGCCTTCAACCGCTGGGAAGCCGGGCGCACCTTGGCGCGGCAGTCTTTGCTGGACAGTATCCTTCTGAGCAGCGCGCCGGATGCCGCATGGCTGGATGCGTTGGAACCGCTGCTGAGCGATGAGACACTTGAACCCGCCTACCGTGCCTTGATGCTCGGCCTGCCGAGCCATGCCGATCTTGCCAGCACGCTGCATACCAAGGGCCATACCCCTGACCCCGCCGCGATCTACGCGGCGGTCGAGGCCACGCGGGAGGCCATGGCCGCGCGCTTTGCCGATGTGCTGGGCACGCTCTATGCGCAGCATAAGATCGACGCGCCCTACCGCCCCGATGCGGAACAATCGGGCAAACGCGCGCTGACCAATGCCGCCCTGTCTCTGCTCACCCGCGTTCAGGGGCCAGAGCGCGCGCAGGCGCAATTCGATGCGGCCGACAACATGACCCAGCAACTCAGCGCTCTGGCTGCGCTGCTGCGGTCGGGCCATGGCGATCAGGCGCTGGCTGACTTTGAGGCGCAGTGGCGGGCGGACCGTCTGGTGATGGACAAGTGGTTCGGGCTGCAAGTCTCCCAAGCCAGCCCGGAAAGGGCGGCCGAGGTCGCGCAACACCTGACCGAACATGCGGATTTCAACTGGAAAAACCCGAACCGATTCCGCGCGGTCTTCGGCTCTCTGGCCATGCATCACGCGGGCTTCCACCATGAAAGCGGCAAGGGTTACACCCTGCTGGCGGATTGGCTGATGCGGCTTGATCCGATCAACCCGCAGACCACGGCGCGGCTGTGTTCGGCCTTTCAGACATGGCGGCGCTATGATGCGGCGCGGCAGGCAAAGATCGAGGTCGAGCTGGACCGTATGCTCGCCACCCCCGGATTGAGCCGCGACACCAGTGAAATGCTCAGCCGCATTCGCGCGGCCTGAACCCGGTCAGCGCCGCCTTGCCGCGACGCTGACCTCGCGTCCCTGCTGTTCCAAAAACTCAGGGACGCGCGCGCGGGCGGGTCTCATCCAGCGGTCGGCAATAGGACTGGCGGCGCAGCCAACTGGACATGTCCTTGCGTTTTGATGCGCTCCGCATCGGCCCCCAATCGGCCCCGACGCCCCGTTTGCCATTGCCCGCAATCACCCCGTCGCGCGGCACGGTTGTCGCCATGATCCGCACGGCACAGCTCAGGTTCGCGGCGCCATTCTTCAGCCCGTCGCCACTGCCGACATTGCATTTATAGCCCCGCGCCGTGCCGGGCAGGATCTGCAACAGCCCATACCAGCGCCCGCCGCCGCCCACGGCCCAAGAACGGTAGGTGCTTTCATGTTTCGCCAGCGTAGACATAAACCCCACCCAAAAGGCGCGGCGCTGCGGGTCTGACGCGGTGGGATAGGCCGGGCACCATTCCGCCACATCCGCGGGCACCATATCCACCAGCGGCTTGCCATGTGACTTCAGCGCCGACAGCGCCGCCCGCGTCCACAGTGAATGGCCCCGCACATGCTGCCACCTTGTGCGCGGCAGGGTGCTGCTGCGCGCAGGCGGCCGCAGATTGCTGGTGAAAGGCGCAGTCTCCAGGACCTGCGGTGTCTCTTTCGGCGCGACCTCCTCGGGAAAGGTCAGCGCCGCCTCTTGCACAGCCTCGCGCGCTTTCGGCCGCGGCTGCGGCTGCGCGGTCGCCACCACATCGACAAATGCCGCAGGCGATTGCGAAAGCTCAGCCGCCGCAAAGGTCGGACCGACAGTGAGGGCAAGGGCAAGCAACAGAGGTTTCATGCCGCCATATGACTGCCCCGCGCCGAACTTGGCAAGCCGCAGCGCTTTGAACGCGAAGCTCGGCAAGATTTCACCGAAAACAGACCGTTGCACGACCCCTGTCCAAACGCGCTACACAAATTTCCAGAAAGCTCCGCAGGCGCGACACGGTTCCGCCCCATTACGCGGTCAAATTCGGAGCAACACAAGACTGGCAAGCAGGACCGGACCCCGAATGACATTTCTCTCTACCCTTCTCCCGTCCGCTCTACAGGGTCTGCTGGCCAAGGCCCCGGCGGCGGAGCCGGAGGTTGAGCCACTCGACATCCCCCTGCTGCGCCGTCGCCCGCGCCCGGATGAACTGGTGCGCATCGCCTGCCCCGACCCCACCCGCGAAGAGCTGCACCGCGACCGTCACCAGCACCGCGCCCAATGGCTGGTGCGGCAGGAACGCTGGGAGGAGATGGCCGAGGCGCTACAGGCCGCGGATCAATCGCGCGACATGACCCCCGGGGCGATGCCGGTGGCCGAGCTTATGGCCTTTGGCGCGCGGGCGGATGTGATTCTCGCCGCCGAACACGCGCTGTTTGACGGCAAACCGGCCCGCGACGCGCCGCTGATGGCCGGCATCGAAGCGCTGGAACATGTGCTGGAAGAACACGCAGGCAATGCGATGATCGCCTGTGTCGTGGCGCAGACCCATATCGACATCGCCTGGGCCTGGCGCGGCACGCAGGGCGAGGGCGAGATGCCCCCCCGCAACCGCGAAGCCTTTGCCGCGCATTTCGACAGAGCGCAGGAAATCCTCGCGCCATATGACCAAGACACAACCGGCTCGGCTCTGCTCGCCGCGACCCGTTGTGCCTTGCTCGGGGGGACAGGGGCCGATGCCCGCGCCGTGGCCGACCGCTACGCGCGGCTCATCGACCTGAACCCCGCCAACCCGCGCCCCATGCGGGCCATGGGCCACCATCTTCTGCCGCGGTGGCATGGCTCATATGCCCAGCTTGAGCTTGAGGCCCGTCGCACTGCCGCGCGGACCGAAGCGACATGGGGCGCGGGCGGCTATACATGGGTGCAATTCGACGCCATTAGCTGCGATGCGCAGGCCTGTGCCAACCTTGATGTGCCATTCTTTATCGAAGGGCTGCGCGACATCCTCGCCCGCCGCCCCGACCCGCATACCGCCAATCTGCTCGCTGCCTATTGCGCCAGCGCCATCGGTCAGGTTCCCCGCAGCGATGCCGCCAGCGAAGTCCGGGCCGAGATCGCCGATTGCGCCCGCTGGATCGTGCGCGACCATATGACGGAACTGCACCCGATGCTCTGGGCCCATGCCGCGCGCGGCTTTGACAACAATCTGCGCGTCCGCTCCCCCAGCCGCTTTGCCGCCGCCGGACGGGCCGACGCCATGCGCATCATCACCGGCCTGTTCCAACGCGAGATCGAGGCGGGCAAACGGGTCGTATTCACCGAAGGCCGCCGTCCAATCGCAATGCCCGGCTAACCCTGCCTCTTGAAGCGCCTGTTGCGCTAAAGTATGACCGGCCAAGTTCCAATTGACCGAAGGCGGCCGCGATGCTTGATCTGAGTTACGACACCCCGAAACCGCGCGTGATTGCCGGTGCCAAACATGACTGGGAACTGGTCATCGGGATGGAGGTGCACGCGCAGGTCTCGTCGAACGCCAAGCTCTTCTCCGGCGCCTCGACCAAATTCGGCGCCGAGCCCAACAGCAATGTGGCCTTCGTCGATGCCGCCATGCCCGGCATGTTGCCGGTGATCAACGAATACTGTGTCGAGCAGGCGGTGCGCACGGGGCTGGGCCTGAAGGCCGAGATTAACCTGAAATCTGCCTTCGACCGCAAGAACTACTTCTACCCCGACCTGCCGCAGGGCTACCAGATCAGCCAGCTTTATGAACCCATCGTGGGCGAAGGCGAAGTGCTGGTCGAACTGGGCGACGGCACCGCGCGGCTGGTCCGGATCGAGCGCATTCATATGGAGCAGGACGCGGGCAAGTCGATCCATGACATGGACCCGAATATGTCCTTCGTCGATCTGAACCGCACCGGCGTCTGCCTGATGGAGATCGTCTCCCGCCCCGACATCCGCGGACCCGAAGAGGCCGCCGCCTATCTCGCCAAACTGCGCCAGATCATGCGCTACCTGGGCACCTGTAACGGCGACATGCAGTCGGGCGCGATGCGCGCGGATGTGAACGTCTCGGTCTGTCGGGTGGGCCAATATGAGAAATATCAGGAAACGCAGGATTTCTCGCATCTGGGCACCCGCTGCGAGATCAAGAACATGAACTCCATGCGCTTCATCCAGCAGGCCATTGAAGTCGAAGCCAAACGCCAGATCGCGATTGTCGAGGCCGGTGGCGAGGTCGTGCAGGAAACCCGCCTCTTCGACCCCGACAAGCAAGAAACACGCTCTATGCGCTCCAAAGAAGAGGCGCATGACTACCGCTATTTCCCTGACCCCGATCTGCTGCCTTTGGAGATCGAACAGGCATGGGTCGATGAGATTGCCGCGAACCTGCCGGAACTGCCGGATGAAAAAAAGGCGCGCTTCATCAACGACTTCGGACTGAGCGACTATGATGCCTCCGTGCTGACCGCCGATCTCGACAGCGCGGGCTATTTCGAAGCAGTGGCGAAAGGCCGCGATGGCAAGATGGCGGCGAATTGGGTGATCAACGAGCTTTTCGGGCGTCTGAAGAAAGACGACAAAGGCATCACCGACAGCCCGGTCACCCCGGCGCAGTTGGGCAGCATCGTCGATCTGATCGCCTCGGACGCGATTTCGGGCAAGATCGCCAAGGAAGTCTTTGAAATCACCTATACAACTGGCCGCGAGCCAGAAGAGATTGTGGAGACCGAAGGTCTCAAACAGGTGACCGACACCGGTGCGATTGAAACCGCGGTGGATGAGATCATCGCCGCCAACCCCGATCAGGTCGCCAAGGCGCAGCAGAACCCGAAACTCGCGGGCTGGTTCGTCGGTCAGGTGATGAAAGCCACGGGCGGCAAGGCCAACCCCAAGGCGGTCAATGAAATCGTGTCGCGCAAGCTCGCCCAGCAATGAGCGCGCCTGCCGTCCCCTTCCGCTCGGGCGAGATGAAGGTCCGCCCCGAGTGGATTGATTTCAATGGGCATTTGAACATGGCCTATTACAACGTCCTGTTCGATGAGGGCGTTGACCAAGCCTATGCGCATCTCGGCTTCGGGCCCGATTACCGGCGTGGCGGCTGCACCACCTATGTGGCCGAATTTCACGTCTGCTACCTGCGCGAGCTGCATGAGGGCGACCGCGTCTACACCACCTTCCAACTGCTCGACTATGACGCGAAACGCTTTCACTGTTTCCAGCAGCTTTGGCATGTCGACGGCTGGCTGGCCGCCACGGGCGAAGGGCTGACGCTGCATGTGGACCAATCCGGCCCCCGTGTCGCGCCGATGCCCGATGCGATACTGGCCAAGCTTGAGCAGATGCACCGCGCCCATGCCGCGCTGCCCAAACCCGAACAGGCCGGACGCAGCATCGGCATCCGCCGCACCTAACCCCGACACCCCGGCCCCGCGCCGCTCCCCATGAGGCTCCCATGCGTTTTGAGTACAGAATTGTTCCCGCCCCGACCAAAGGCGTAAAGACCAAAGGGATTAAGACCCCCGAGGACCGTTTCGCCAAGACCTTGGAAGAGGTGTTGAACGAGATGGCCGCCGAAGGCTGGGAGTATCAGCGCGCGGAAACCCTGCCCTCGCTGGAACGTTCCGGCCTGACTTCGACCACCACGGAATGGCGTAATGTCCTGGTTTTTCGTAAAATGATCAGTGAAAGTGCTGCAATGCCAGCCGACCGCCCCGCGACCGATACGGCCCAGAGGGCGGCGGAGCTGCCCGCCGGCACGGCGGCGGTAACGGACCCCGCGCTGCGCGCCGACGCGCCGGCCTCGATCGTGCCGGATGAAGAAAAGACCGAGGCCGATGGCAAGCCGCCGGCCTTCCTCAACACCCCGGCGGCTGAGGATGGCGCGGCAGATGATACGGCCCCTGACGGTGATGAAAACACCGAAAAGCCAAAGACTTAAGCGGCGACCTTAAACGTCCAGATCAAGGGCGAGCGCATGGATGCGCCGCATCAGATCGGCCCCGAGCGCATTGTGCACAGCACGGTGCCGGGCCAGCCGGTTCAACCCCTTGAAACGGTCCGAGCGGATGCGCACGTTAAAGTGGCTTTCGCCCCCTTCCTGAAACCCGGCATGACCGCGATGGCTTTCGCTGTCATCCACCACCTCCAGTTCACGCGGCGCAAAAGCGGCTTCCAGCCGATCGCAAATCTCTTGTGTTGTGGACATGTTTTTACCCCCGGCCCCCTTCAATCCTGCGACGCAGGGTATATGGTGACCGGCCTGAGTCGGAAAGGTCTATCCACATGCCAAAAGCTGATCCCTTCGGATTCGACATGTCTGTGTCGTCCTCCAAAAAGAAAAACCCCCGCGGCCGTCGCGGCATGTCCGGTGCGTCGGAAACCTCGACCCGCATTTGCGACCATGAAGGCTGCGAAGAAGCCGGCAAGTTCCGCGCCCCGAAAGCGCCCGATGTGCTGGATGATTACTTCTGGTTCTGCCAGCAGCACGTGCGCGAATATAACTCCAAGTGGAGCTTCTTTGACGGCACCACCGAGGCCGAGTTGAACGCGCAGATGTCCAAGGACAAGGTCTGGGAGCGCAGCACCAAGCCTCTGGGCGACCCCGAGCAGCGCGCCTGGGCGCGGCTGGGGATCGAAGACCCGCATCAGGTGCTGGGCAAGAACGCCACCCAGAACCCCGGCCGTGGCCAGCAGGCAGGCCGCCGCCTGCCGCCCACCGAGCGCCGCGCGATTGAGATTCTGGAGGCCAAGGACACCTGGACCAAACCCGAGGTGCGCAAAGCCTACAAGGCGCTGATCAAAGTGTTGCACCCTGATATGAACGGCGGCGACCGCAGCCAGGAAGAGCAGTTGCAACTGGTCGTCTGGGCCTGGGACCAGATCAAAGGCAGCCGCAACTTCAAGGACTGAGCGCAGGGTCCGACCGGCGGGGGCTTGCGGATAAACGCAGATACCCCCTTTCCCTTGCGGATAGCCACGATATGTTGCACGAAATACGCGCGCGGCCCGACCCGCGCGCCTAAGGAAAAGGATGACGAGCGATGGCCGACGGCGCACTGGAACATGACATGAGACCCACCGAAGAGCTTTCGGTGCGCGACGTTTTCGGCATCGATTCCGATATGGTCGTCAAAGGTTTCCCCGAGCGGACCTCTCGCGTGCCCGACATCGACAGCACCTATAAATTCGACCCCGATACCACGCTTGCGATCCTTGCGGGCTTTAGCCACAACCGCCGCGTGATGATCCAAGGCTACCACGGCACCGGCAAATCGACCCATATCGAACAGGTGGCCGCGCAATTGAACTGGCCCACCGTGCGGGTAAACCTCGACAGTCACATCAGCCGGATCGACCTGATCGGCAAGGATGCGATCAAGCTGCGCGACGGCAAACAGGTGACCGAATTTCATGAAGGCATCCTGCCCTGGGCGCTGCGCAACCCGACGGCGATTGTCTTTGACGAATATGACGCGGGCCGCGCCGATGTGATGTTCGTGATCCAGCGCGTGTTGGAGCATGACGGCAAGCTCACGCTGATGGATCAGAACGAGATCATCACCCCGCACCCCTATTTCCGCCTGTTTGCCACCGCGAACACCGTGGGTCTGGGCGACACCACGGGCCTCTACCACGGCACCCAGCAGATCAACCAGGCGCAGATGGACCGTTGGAGCCTTGTGGCCACGCTGAACTATCTCAGCATTGACGCAGAGACCGCCATCGTTCTGGCCAAGAACCCGCATTACAACACCGAGAAGGGCCGCAAGACCCTGAAGCAGATGGTCACCGTGGCCGACCTCACCCGCACCGCCTTTATGAATGGTGAGCTCTCGACCGTGATGTCGCCGCGTACCGTGATCGCATGGGCGCAGAATGCCGAGATTTTCCGCAATGTCGGCTATGCTTTCCGCCTGTCCTTCCTCAACAAATGCGATGAGTTGGAGCGTCAGACCGTGGCCGAGTTCTATCAGCGTCTGTTTGACGAAGAACTGCCCGAAAGCGCGGCCAGCCTCAGCCTCGGGTAGACCGCAGGCGATCACCGGACATCAAAAAGGGGCGCTGACACCAGCGCCCCTTTGTCGTTCCCAGCCCTGAGACGTTAATCCGCCGGCGCAGCTTCGGTGCTTTCGGCCGCGTTCGGGTCCTGCGGCACGCTGCTTTCAAGCGCCTGCTGCTCAGCTTCCATGTCCTGCGCGGTCTTGAAGGCTTCGGCGGCTTCAAGGTCGGCCTTAGTCGCCGAAGAGACCAGACGCAGGGTGCCGCTTTCGTCGGTCATGGTGGAAAGACTGTCCATCTTCACCGCGACCCATTTCTCGCCAATGCCCAGAAAGCCCCCCACGCCGATGACAACACCTTCGACGGAGCCATCAAGGTTCACGATCAGGTCATCCACCGCGCCGATCTTTTCACCGGCATCCGAATAGATCTTGCTGCCGATCAGATCATCCGCAAGGATCGTGTTTTCGCTTTGCATGGTGATCTGACCTTCGACCGGCTTTGCAGGCGCTTCCGCCGGTGCTTCGGCCGCGGCGGGGTCATCGGTCATCGGGGTTTCAGCGGTGTCGATCGCATCTTCTGCCGCATCATCTGCGGGGGCGGCGGTTGCCGGGGCCTCGGCACTGTCGCTGGCGCTGTCAGCCGCGGGCATTTCGGCGGTATCGGTCGCCCCCGCATCGCCGGTTTCCATGGTCTCTTCACTCTGCGCCGCGTCACTCTGCGGCGCCTCGGTGGTCGCTTCGCCCTCCACGGGTTTCACAGCGTCGTCCTGCGCCACAACGGCAAGCGGCACCGCGCCCAGAACAGCGATCATCGCCAGACGGCTCACATGTTGCATGAAGTTGGTCATTTTCCTCACTCCTACTTGCTAAGACGCGGTGTTGCCATAGGTTCAGAGCGGCACCGTTGCGTCGACTGCCGGGGAAATTCCGATCCGGGGCCGGGGGTTCCCGCCGAGAGGGCGCCATGGGCGGGAACTGGCGCAGCGACGACAGTGCCCTGCCCCTTTGACCCTCCTGCGAAAACCTGCCAAACCTCTTGGCAAAGCTGACAAAGGCATGGGCTCATGAAGAAATCCGACAACCCCGCTGACGCATTCAAAAAGGCGCTCGCTGAGGCGACCAAGGTCATGGCCGATGACACCGAGTTGAACGTCAGCTACTCCGTTGATCCCTCGGGACTTTCCGGCGATGCGATGCGTCTGCCGCAGGTCAGCCGACGGATGACCCGCGACGAGGTTCTGCTGGCCCGCGGCACCGCCGATGCGCTGGCGTTGAACCGCCGCTACCATGACGACGCCACCCATGCGCGCTATGCGCCGCAGGGCGATATGGCGCGGGATCTTTATGAGGCGATGGAAACCGCCCGCTGCGAAGCGATGGGCGCGCGCGACATGCCCGGCACCGCGGGCAATATCGACGTCAAGATCAAGCATGACGCCCTGCGCAAGGGCTATGATCAGGCCAAACAGGCCAGCGATGTGCCGCTGGCGGTGGCGGCGGGCTATATGGTGCGCCATCTGGCGACCGGGCGCGATCTGCCTGCGGGGGCCGAAAACGCCATGGCGCTTTGGCGCGGTTTCATCGAGGATCAGGCCGGCGGCACGCTGGAAGGTCTGGACGGCAGCCTCGACGATCAGGCCGCCTTTGCCCGTCTGGCACGCAAGATGATCTCGGATCTCGGCTATGGCGATCAGCTGGGCGAGGACCCAGATAGCGAAGACGAGGATCAGGACGATCAGGCCGAGGAAGGCACCGACGAGCAGCAGGACCCCGACAGCACCGGCCAGGACGATCAGGACGAGGAAGAGGCCGAGGGCACGCCCGAGAACAGCCAGGAGCAGCAGCAGGACGACAGCCAGGCGCAGGTCTCGACAGAAGATGAGGCCGATCAGGAGCTGGGCGACGAGGCCGAGATGCCCGAAGGCGACGCGCCCCTGGACCCGCCCCCGCCGCCGGTGTCGGACGCCGACCCCGAATACCGGGTCTATCTGGGCGATCATGACGAGGTGATCGGGGCCGAGGAACTGGCCGAGCCGATCGAGCTGGAGCGCCTGCGGGCCTATCTCGATCAGCAGCTGGAGCCGCTGAAAGGTGCGGTGGGGCGTTTGGCCAATAAGCTGCAGCGGCGTTTGCAGGCGCAGCAAAACCGCTCCTGGGAGTTCGACCTCGAAGAAGGCACGCTCGACGCGGGCCGTCTGGCGCGGGTGGTGGCCAACCCCACCACGCCGCTGAGCTTCAAGGTCGAGAAGGATACCGAGTTCCGCGATACGGTGGTCACGCTGCTCTTGGACAACTCCGGCTCCATGCGCGGGCGGCCGATCTCCATCGCCGCGATCTGTGCGGATGTGCTGGCACGCACCCTGGAGCGCTGCAATGTGAAGGTCGAGATCCTCGGCTTTACCACCCGCGCCTGGAAGGGCGGACAGGCGCGCGAGGCCTGGCTGAACGACGGCCGCCCCGCGCAGCCGGGGCGGCTGAATGATCTGCGGCATATCATCTATAAATCCGCCGATGCGCCCTGGCGGCGCACGCGCGATCACCTTGGGTTGATGATGAAAGAAGGTCTGCTGAAGGAAAACATCGACGGGGAGGCGCTGGAATGGGCGCATCGCCGGATGCTGGCGCGGCATGAGGCGCGCAAGATCCTGATGGTGATTTCCGATGGCGCCCCGGTGGATGACAGCACGCTTTCGGTCAACCCGGCGAATTATCTGGAGAAACATCTGCGCGATGTGATTGCCATGGTCGAGAAACGCCGGGCGGTGGAACTGCTGGCGATCGGCATCGGCCATGATGTGACGCGCTATTACGACCGCGCCGTGACGATCACCGATGTGGACCAGTTGGCCGGGGCGATGACCGAGCAGCTCGCGGCGCTGTTTGACAGCGATCCACGCAAGCGGGCGCGGGTCATGGGCATGCGCCGCGTGATCTGATCCGTCGGATCGGTATTTGAAAAAGGATGAAGGAGGGGCTGCGTGTTCCAGAGTTTCGAGGTCACCGCGCGTCCGGAACAGGGGCCGCCGCGGCTGAAGGCGCTGCGGGCCGAGATCGGGCGCGCGGGGCTGGACGGGTTCTTGGTGCCGCGTGCCGATGCCCATCAGGGTGAATATGTCGCCCCGCGCGATGACCGTTTGGCCTGGCTGACGGGGTTCACAGGCTCCGCCGGTTTCTGCGCGGCGCTGCGCGATGTGGCGGGGGTGTTCATTGACGGGCGCTACCGCACGCAGGTGAAGGCGCAGGTGGCCAAAGATTTTACTCCGGTGCCCTGGCCCGAAGTGTCCTTGGCCGATTGGTTGAAGGACCAGCTGCCCCAGGGCGGTGAGGTGGGGTTTGACCCTTGGTTGCACACCCCCGGACAGTTGGCCTCGATTGAGGACGGGCTGCGGGGCAGCGGGATCACCCTGCGGGCCGTGGAGAACCTTGTCGACCGGGTCTGGCCGGATCAGCCTGCGGCGCCCATGGGCAAGGTGCAGGCGCATCCGATGGAGCATGCGGGGGAAAGCCATGCGGCGAAACGGGCGCGGCTGGCGGAAGGCCTGCGGGCGGCGGGGCATAGGGCCGCGCTGATCACCCTCCCCGACAGCCACAACTGGCTTTTGAACATCCGCGGGCAGGATATCCCGCGCAACCCGGTGGCGCATGGCTTTGCCGTGTTGCGTGACGATGGCCGGGTCGACCTCTTCATGGCGGCAGCAAAGCTGGCGGAAGTCGAGGCGCATTTGGGGGAGGAGGTCACCCAGCGGGACCCTGAGGCCTTGCCGGACTATTTGCAGGCGCTTGAGGGGCCGGTGCGGGTCGAGCAGCAGAGCGTGCCGGTGGCGCTGGCCGATCTGTTGGGGGAGCGCGCGGTTTGGGGGGAAGACCCCTGCGCATTGCCCAAGGCCTGCAAGAACGCGGCCGAGATCGCCGGGGCGGCGGCGGCGCATCTGCGCGACGGGGCGGCGGTGGTCGAATTGCTCGCCTGGCTCGATGCGCAGCCACCCGGCAGCGTGACCGAGACCCAGGTGGTGCGGCATCTGGAAGCGCTGCGGCGGCGCGACCCGGCCCTGCGCGACATCAGTTTCGAGACCATCGCCGGCACCGGCCCGAACGGCGCCATCATGCATTACCGGGTGACCGAGGAGACCGACAGTGTCTTGCAGGACGGGCATCTTCTGGTGCTCGACAGTGGCGGGCAATATCTTGACGGGACGACGGATATCACCCGCACCGTCGCCATTGGCACCCCGGGGGCAGAGGCGCGGGCCGCCTTCACGCGGGTGCTGTCGGGCATGATCGCCATGAGCCGTTTGCGCTGGCCGCAAGGGCTGGCGGGGCGGGACATCGAGATGTTGGGCCGGCTGCCGCTGTGGATGGCGGGGCAGGATTTTGACCACGGGCTGGGCCATGGGGTGGGCGCCTATCTGTCGGTCCATGAGGGGCCGCAGAGGCTGAGCCGGATGAGCCATGTGCCCCTGCAGCCGGGCATGATCCTGAGCAATGAGCCGGGCTATTACCGCGAAGGCGTCTTTGGCATCCGGATCGAGAACCTTCTGGTGGTACAAGAGGCCGCCGCCCTGCCCGGCGGCGACGCCCATCGCAAGATGCTGGAATGGCGCAGCCTGACCTATGTGCCGATCGACCGACGCCTGATTGATCTGCCCGGCCTGAGCCCGGAGGCGCGTGACTGGCTCAATTCCTATCACCGCGACGTTGCGGAAAAGATCGGCCCGCGGGTATCGCAGGCGGCGAAACTATGGTTGGATGCGGCAACGGCGCCGCTATGAGCGTCTGGTTTTAACAAATCAGGGGGGTGGCGCATGGCCGACCATATCAAGATTACAGCAGCACCGGGCACATGGGTTGTCCGCGCCGGCGGCGCGGTTCTGGGCGAATCCAAACAGGCGCTGGAACTGCGCGAGGGGGATTACCCCCCGGTGATCTATTTCCCCCGTGGCGACATTGCTTTGGCCTTTCTCGATGCCTCGGAAAAGACCACGCATTGCCCGCATAAGGGCGATGCCACCTATTATTCGGTGGTCACCAAGAGCCGCACGCTGGACGATACGGTTTGGTCCTATGAAGACCCGAAACCGGCGGTGGCCGAGATCAAGGATCATCTGGCCTTTCATGCCTGCGATGAAATCGCCATCGAACAGCTTTAGGAATGCTCTTCCGCTGCCGTGGCCGCCAGGGCGCGGTTATAGGCTTTGAGCGCATCGACATGGAAAAGCGCGCCCAGAAGTTCCGGCGGCGCATTGGCGCTGAGCGTGACCACGGGGATGAAGTTCTTCTCGGTCTGCTCGAACATCGGCAGCGCGGCCTCTAGGGTGGCGGCGCCATCGATATAGGTGCCTTGGTCGATCAGATCCCAGCAGGCCTCTTCCGAGGCGGCGTCGGCATCACCGGGGCGGCGCATGATCCGGGCGACCATGAACATCGACAGAAGATAGGCCTGCGGGCCGGCGGCCAGATGCAGGCCGCGCCGCTCCATCTGGGTCAGGAAGAAAGACCGGTCCACCAGCCGCGAGGCCAGCGCGGTGGACATGCTGACGGCAACCATGACCGCAAGCCCGGTCTGCCAGTCGCCGGTCATTTCGAAAACAATGAGCGTGGTCGAGATCGGCGCGCCCAGCACGGCGGCGGCCACCGCCCCCATGCCCGCCAGCGCATAGAGCGAGGAGGAGCCCGAGACTTCGGGGAAGACGCCGGTGGCGATCAGGCCAAAGGCCAGCCCGGTGAGCGCGCCGACCATCAGTGAGGGCGAGAAGACCCCGCCGCCCATACGCCCGCCAAAGGTGATCGCCACGGCGGCCACTTTCAGCACGGCAAAGACGATCACCTCATGCAGCAGCAATTCACCGGTGAGCGCCCGCGAGGTCGTCTCATAGCCGACGCCGATGATATGCGGGAACCAGAGCGCCATGACGCCCAGCACCGCGCCGGCCACCGCCGGGCGCAGCCAGCGCCGAAGCCCGGTACGCGCTTGCAGGTAGTTGCCGAAATCCTCGGCCCAGAAGATCGCCCACATCAACACGACAGAGACCCCGCCGCAGGTCAGCCCCAGCAGCAGGAAGGCGGGCAGCTCGACATAGAATTGCACATCTCCGAGGCTGGGCAGCAGAAACTCCGTCAGCCCGCCGAACTCCAACCGGTTGATCACCGTGCCGGCGACCGAGGCGATCACGATGGGGGCAAAGGCATGCACCGCGAAATGGCGCAGCACCACCTCAAGCGCGAAAAGCGCCCCGGCGATGGGGGCGTTGAAGCTCGCCGAGACGGCAGCGGCCACCGCACAGCCCAGAAGGTCGCGCCCGGTGATGCCATCGGCCTTGATCAAGCGGCTCACCTTGGTCGAGATCACCGCTGCCAGATGCACCACCGGCCCTTCGCGGCCCGAGGAGCCGCCGGTCGAGAGCGTGATCAGCGAGGCCAGCGCCGAGGCCACCCCGGCGCGGGTTTCGACCCGGCCATCATGCATGGCCGCGCCGAGGATCACATCGCCCACCGTGCGGGCGCGCCCGTCATTGGTGAAACGGTGCAGGATCAGCCCCACCAGCAGCCCGCCGATGGTGGGGATCAGAACCACCCAGTACCAGGGCAGCCCGACCAGAAAGCTATGCAGGAACTGCACATCATCGGTGCCGTAGAGCGTGGCCTGCAACCAGTTGATCCCTTTGCGGAAGAACAGCGCCGCAAACCCCGCGGCGATGCCAACCAGGAGCGCGATGAACCAAAAGGTGACCTTACCCGGGCCGCGTGTGCGCAGGATCTCCCAGCCCTTCTTGCAGCCGCCGAGCGCCTGTTTGACCTGCTGTGCAAAGAAAGAGTGATCGGAGGGGGGCATAGGGACTTTGACCAAGGGAATGCTCCCTGTCTAGGCCAAGCCGTCGCCGCATAAAACCTTCATTTAAGAAGTCGTTGCAGCCTGTTGCCCCTGAAGCAATGCGGCGGCGGCGGCGCGGGCGGCGTCGGTGATCGTATCGCCGGCCAACATGCGGGCGACCTCATCCACGCGGTCTGCCGCGGCGAGGGGCACCACGGTGGAGGTTGTCATCCCCTTGGCCACCGATTTCTCCACCCGCCAGTGATGCGCCCCAAGCGCCGCCACCTGCGGCGAATGGGTCACCACCAGCACCTGCCCCTCGGCGGCCAGCGCCTGCAAGCGCCGCCCCACGGCATCGGCTGTCGCCCCGCCGACGCCCCGGTCGATCTCGTCAAAGATCAGGGTCAGGCCGGATTGGCTTTGGGTCAGGCAGACCTTGAGGGCGAGCAGGAAGCGGCTCAGCTCCCCGCCCGAGGCGATCTTGCCCAAGGGGCCGGCAGGCGCGCCGGGGTTGGTGGCCACGGTAAAGGAGACCGCGTCGCGGCCCTCGGGGCCGGCGGGCTCTTCGGTCAGTTGCGTGACGAAAACCGCGCGCTCCATCTTCAGCGGGGCCAGTTCTGCAGCCACCGCCTTGTCGAGCCTGGCCGCCGATTTGCGCCGCCTTTCGGTCAGCGCGCTGGCGCGTTGGTCATAAAGGGCCTGGGCATCGTGCACGGCCTGTTCAAGCGCGGCCTGCGCCGCCTCGCCCGCGTCCAGCGCGTCAAGCTTGCCGCGCAGCGTATCGGCAAAGCCCGCCAGTTCATCGGGCTGCACGTCATGTTTGCGCGCCAGCCCCCGGATCGCAAAGAGCCGCTCTTCGCAGGCTTCCAATTCATAGGGATCAAAGGACATGCCGTCGATGGCATCCGCCACCCCGGCCATCGCCTCATCCAACTCCACCATGGCGCGGTTCAGCGCGGCCAAAGGCTCTTCCAGCGCGCCCTCGGCCTTATCCGCCACCCCGTCGAGCCAGCGCAGCGCATCGCCAAGGGCGGTTTCCGCCCCGCCCTGCCCCATCAGCTCATAGGCGTTCACCACATCGCGGCGAATTTTCTCGGCGCTTTGCATCAGGCGGCGGCGGGTGTCGAGGGTGGCTTCCTCGCCCGCTTCGGGGGCCAGCTTGTCCAGTTCCGCCACCGCATGGCGCAGGAATTCCTCTTCGGCGGCAATCGCCTCGCGCTCCGTCGCGGCGACCTCTGCGGCCTTGTGGGCCTCGGCCAGCGCGGCCCAAGCCGCGCGCACCCCGGCCAAGGCCCGCGCGTTGTCGGCGTAATCGTCCAATATCGCGCGGTGGCCGCGGGGGTTGAGCAGACCGCGGTCGTCATGCTGGCCGTGCAATTCCACCAAAGTCTCGGACAGACGCCGCAGCACCTCGCCCGAACAGCGCCGGTCATTGACCCAAGCGGTCTTGCGCCCATCGACGGAGTTGATCCGGCGCAGGATCAACTCGTCGCCGCCCGGCAGGCCCGCCTCTTCGAGCAGCGCATGGGCCGGATGCCCCGGCGCCAGATCGAACCAGGCGGTAACCTCGCCCTGCGCCGCGCCCTGCCGCACCAGATCAGCGCGCCCGCGCCAGCCCAGCACAAAGCCCAAGGAATCCAACAAGATCGACTTGCCCGCGCCGGTCTCTCCGGTCAGCACATTCAGCCCCGGCCGGAAGCCAAGCTCCAGCCGGTCGATGATCAGCATGTCTGAAATATCAAGTCCGCGCAGCATCTAAAACCGTCGGATGGGCCCTGCCCATCCCCCTTAAAGCCACTCGCCCTTGATGGTTTGGCGATACGCCGCGCCCAGCCAGTTGTCCCCGTAGAGGGCGGGGGCAAGCCCCCGGCCGGTCAGCAGGCGGTAGCTGTCCTGGTACCAGTCCGAGCCGCGGTAGTTGTGGCCCAGAATGGCCGCGGCAGTCTGCGCCTCGCGCGTCAGACCGAGCGACAGATAGGCTTCGACCAGACGGTGTAAAGCCTCGGCCGTGTGGGTGGTGGTCTGGAAGTCCTCGACCACGACCCGAAAGCGGTTGATCGCGGCGGTGTGATGATCCCGGCGCAGGTAGTAGCGGCCGATTTCCATTTCCTTGCCCGCCAGATGGTCAAAGGCAAGGTCGAACTTCAGGATCGCCGAGCGGGCATATTCGCTGTCGGGGTAGCCTTCGATCACCGCGCGCAGGGCTTGCAGGGCCTGAAAGGTCAACCCCTGATCCCGGCCCACTTCGTCGATCTGGTCGTAATAGCTCAGCGCCAGCAGATATTGCGCATAGGCGGCATCATCGTCACCGGGGTAGAAGTCGATGAAACGCTGCGCGGCGGAGCGGCTGTTGGGGTAGTCCTGATCGCGGTGATAGGCGAAAGCCTGCATGATCAACGCGCGTTTGGCCCATTCGGAATAGGGGTAGAGACGTTCGATCTCGGCAAAATAGGTCGCCGCTTCGCCGGGGTTATTGCCTTCAAGCTCATATTCACCGCGCTCAAAAATCTGCTCTGCGGTATAGGTCTCCAGCGGGATTTCCTGCGGGTTGAAGAAACTCCCGTCCGAGCGCCCGTCACTGCCGCCACAGGCCGCCAAGACCGTCACGAGGCACAGTACACCGATCACTCTCTTGCGCGATCCCGCTCCCGTCATGCCTGCACCCCTTGCATCGTCGAACCCATGGTCAAAGACCCTCTTGCGCCTGTGACTAGCACATTAATTTGCCTCGCAAAACGCCCATTTCGCCCCGCCATATGGCGGTCCCGCAACGGCGTCGCCCCGCATCAGGCCTGTCACTTCGCGTTAAGGAATACAAGGCATGGGCAGCGCGTTCAATGGCACATCGCCGCGCGGCGCTGATCTGCGCCTGCGCGGCTCAGGCGACGGCTGGAATTTCGTCCCAGACCAGACCATGGCCCGGCAGACGCGCGGCTTGCAGCGCATCGCAGGTCACCAGACGCACGGCATCCGGCGTGGCGAAGAGCTTGCGCAGCAGCGTATTGGTCAGCGAATGCCCGGCGCGGGTGCCCACGTAATGGCCCAGCAGCGGCGCCCCGGCCAGGGCCAGATCGCCCAGAGCGTCGAGCATCTTGTGACGCACCGGCTCATCCGCATGGCGCAGGCCACCGGGGCTGAGCACCGCGTCCCCGTCAAAGACCACCGCGTTTTCACCCGGCGCGCCGCCAAGCGCCAGACCATTGGCCTGCATCGCCTCCACATCCGCCTGACGGCAGAAGGTCCGGCTGTCACAGAGCTCACGCGCGAAGGAGCCATTGTTCATCACCAGCGACTTGCGCTGCTGGCCAATCGCGGCATCGGCGAAATCGATCTCGAAATCAATGCGCAGCGTATCGGCGGGGGAGATCGTGGCACTGGCCTCGCCCTCCTGCACGGTCACGGTTTTCAAGACCTCAAAGACCATGACGGGCGCCGCCAAACGGCGGATACCGCGCTGCATGATGCCGCGCACGAAGGGCGCGGAGGAACCGTCGAGGATCGGCACTTCGGGACCGTCGATCTCGATCAGCGCGTTGTGGATGCCACAGCCCGCAAGTGCGGCCATCAGATGTTCCACGGTCGAGACCGAGAGGCCGGTCGGGTTTTCCAGTTTGGTGCAAAGCGGCGAGCGGTTGACCGCATCCCAGCGGGCGGGGATCAGACGGTCCCCCACGGCCACATCGCTGCGCGAAAACCAGATGCCATGATGCGCAGAGGCGGGACGCAAAGTGACAGTCGCCGGCAGGCCGCTGTGCAGGCCTGTGCCACTGAAACTAATTGCTGATTTAATCGTTGTCTGCACGGGAGCATCCTCAATCTGCGTACATCTGCATGTATCTTGAACCCAGAGTTAAGCGGCGGGTTCGGTTTGCTCAACTCAATCTTTGCAACGGTCTGAAACATCGCCGTAACATTCCGGCACAGGGGCGCTCATAGGCTGGCAATAGGCTGATCTGAAACGAAAAAGAGCCGCCCGAAGGCGGCCCTGAGTGATCTTAATGTGATCGACTTAATTGGCCTGACGGCGCAGGAAGGCCGGAATTTCGATCCGCTCTTGGTCGGGATCGTTGTTTTCCTGCGGCTGCGGCGCGGCGGCAGAGGCGCGAGTCTGCACCGGGGGCTGCTGACGCGCGGGGCGCTGCTGCTGCTCGCCCTCGGCATGGCCGGTCATCCGGTTGATCAGGGAATTGATGCCAAAGCGGCCCTTGTCCCCCTGATCGCCGCCCTGCTGGGCTTGCGGCTGACCATGACGCTCGGGCGCGGCTTTCTGGGCGGCGGCGCGCAGACGGGCCAGCGCCTCTGGCGATGGGGTGCCGGGCGTCGGGGCGCGGGGTGCCACGAAGGTTTCCGGCTCGGCTTCGATGTTCTGCTCCTGACGCGGCTCGAAAGCGGCGACTTCGGGCTGATAGGCCGGGGCGGGCAGACCGTCGTCGTCTTCGACAACGCTTTCCTCTTCATAGTGGTCCTGCTGGCGCTCGGTCTGAAGGTCCTGGAACAGCGGCGCCTGCTCGACTTCCTGCTTCATCTCGGCAGCGACAGGTGCGGGCGCCGGGGCCGGGGCCGGTGCCTGCGCGGCAGAGGCCTGTGCCACATCATCAACCGAGACGCTCTGACGCAGCGGCTGGCTCATGGAGCGGCGCGGGACCGGGATTTCGGTGTTCACATCGGTGGCGTCGATGCCGGTGGCGACAACGCTGACGCGCATCAGGCCGCCCAGACCTTCGTCCAGCGTGGAGCCGACGATGATATTCGCTTCCGGGTCCACTTCCTCGCGGATGCGGTTGGCGGCTTCGTCCAGTTCAAAGAGGGTCAGATCGTGACCGCCGGTGATGTTGATGAGAACACCCTTGGCACCGCGCAGGCTGATTTCGTCCAGCAGCGGGTTGGCGATGGCCTTCTCGGCGGCCTGGATCGCGCGATCTTCGCCCTCGGCCTCGCCTGTGCCCATCATCGCCTTGCCCATCTCGTCCATCACGGCGCGCACATCGGCAAAGTCGAGGTTGATGAGACCCGGGCGGACCATCAGGTCGGTCACGCCCTTCACCCCTTGGTAGAGCACATCATCGGCAAGCGAGAAGGCTTCGGTGAAGGTGGTTTTCTCGTTCGCCAGACGGAAGAGGTTCTGGTTCGGAATGATGATCAGCGTGTCGACGACCTTTTGCAGCGTCTCCACACCGTCCTCGGCCTGACGCATGCGCTTGGCGCCCTCAAACTGGAAGGGCTTGGTCACGACGCCCACGGTCAGCACGCCCAGCTCACGCGCGGCCTGCGCGATGATCGGAGCCGCGCCAGTGCCGGTGCCGCCGCCCATGCCGGCGGTGATAAAGCACATATGCGCGCCGGCGAGGTGGTCGACGATCTGCTCGATGCTCTCTTCGGCGGCGGCGGCGCCGACAGAGGCCCGGGCGCCCGCGCCCAGACCTTCGGTCACTTTGATGCCCAGCTGCACGCGGTTCTCGGCCTGTGCCTGCTGCAGCGCCTGGGCATCGGTGTTGGCGACAACGAAATCGACACCATCGAGCTGCTTTTCGATCATGTTGTTGACCGCGTTGCCGCCAGCCCCCCCAACACCGAAGACGGTGATACGGGGTTTCAGATCATCTTGTCCTGGCATTGAAAGGTTGAGTGTCATGTGCTGTCCGCCTGTCCAGTTGCCCGCGTCCCGCGGGGATTTTTTCGACCAAATTTGCCCAACCCTATCGGCATAGGGCCGGATCGTCACCTAAAAAACAACGTTTTGACGCTAAATATGGGCAAAAACTTGCCAGTTTCCGCCTTATCTCGCATTAACCACCCGATATTGCGGTCACCAATTGTCACGGAACCATTTCACCGCGCGCTTGAGGGACCGCGAGGGGTAGCGATCGGCGGGAATGTCGAAATCCCACCATTCGTCCTGCGGATGCGCCGCAAAAAGCGCGAGCCCCACGGCAGAGGCAAAGCCCGGCCCGGTGGCCGCCTGTGGCAGCCCATGCACCCGCAGCGGACGCCCAAGACGGACCTGCTGGCCCAGGATCTTGCTCGCCAAACCGTCGAGACCCGGAATCTGGCTGCCCGCCCCGGTAAGTACAATCTGCTGGCTTGGCAAGTGATCGAAACCAGCGGCATCCAGCCGAACCCGGACCTCTTCGAGGATCTCTTCGACCCGCGGGCGCATGATGCCGATCAACTCGGCCCGGCTGGCGGTGCGGCGGTCATGCTCGTAATCGCCGGTCTCGCCGCCGATCTCGATCATGTCGCGGTCGTCCATACCGGTGGCGTGGACACCGCCGTAGAAGGTCTTGATCCGCTCGGCATTGGCCGTGGGCACCTGAAGCCCCATGGAGATGTCAGAGGTCACGTGATCGCCGCCCATGCGCACGGTATCGGCATAGATCATATGTTTCTTGATAAAGATCGACACGCCGGTGGTGCCGCCGCCCATGTCGATACAGGCCGCGCCCAGCTCCTGCTCATCCTCGACCAGCGCCGAGATGCCCGACGCATAGGAGGAGGAGGCGATCCCGGCCAGTTCCAGATCACAGCGTTTGATGCAATGGGCCAGATGCTGCACCGTATCGGCATCGACGGTCAGCATATGCATGTCGACCGAGAGGCTGTTGCCCAATTGCCCGCGCGGGTCGGCGAGACCAGAGCGGTGATCCAGCGCAAAATTCACCGGCTGGGCGTGCAGCACTTCGCGCCCCTCGCCATATTCCGGCACGTCACAGCCCGCCAGCACCCGCGCCACGTCCTGTTCCGAGACAGACTGGCCTTCCAACTCCACCGAGGCATCCAGCCCGTAGCTGCGCGGCTCCCCGCCCGAGAAACAGGCGATGACGTGATCGACCCGGATGCCGGCCATCTTCTGCGCCGCTTGCAGTGCGGTGCGAATGGCGCGTTCGGTCTCGCCCATGGCGCAGATCTCGCCAAAGCGGACCCCGCGCGAGCGGGTGGTGGCCGCACCGATGACCCGAAAGCCCGACTGCCCGGCCAGCGAGCCGATGTCGCCGTCGCCGCCGTCAAGGCCGATGCCGTCAAAGCGCAACACCAGACAGGCGATCTTGGAACTGCCCACGTCCAGAATGGCGACCACCCCGCGTTGAATCGCCAATTTGCGCATATGCCGCATCGAACGCTGACTGTCGTATAGATCCATCATTTTGTTACTGTCCCGATCCCAAAGGCCATCTTACTGGCCGGAAAGCTGCCTGATGTGCCACCATTCGCGGGTGGCCTCTTCGTTCATTCTCAGGGTTGGTCTTGACGCCAACCGCATGTCCACCCGCGCGACATCCCGCGTGAGCACTTCTTGCGCGCCTTCCAGCGCGATCACCCGTTCCAGCGCCTGAACGGCGTTCTCTTCGGGCAGCATGATGCGCTGGTCGCGGTCCAGCACCACATCCCAACGGCGCTCGCCCACCCGCACCAAGCCGCGCAGCCGGTCGCCCATCACACTGGCGGCGGCTATCAATCTGAGCGCTTCGGGCACATGCGCCGCCGCGCCCTCGCCTGCGATCAAGGGCAGATCCGCATGGTCTTGCCGTGCGGCGATCTTTGTCACATGGGTGCCGCCATTGTCGACCAGCGCCAGGCCTTCGGCGTTGCGCCAGACGGCCACGGGCACGCGGGGGGTCACGTCGATCTGCAACACGCCGCCGGGGCGGATGCGGACATTGGCCTGCCGGACACCGCTGATCGCGGTCACCTGCTCGCGCAGTTCGGTGAGGTCAAAGTCAAAGGAGGAGAGCGGAAACTCCAGCGGCACGGCGGTGCGGATTTCGCGCGCCAGCCGGTCGCTCGCCCCATCGATCGCCATGAGTTTGACCATGAACTCGGGCCGCTCTTCGATGCTGGCACGGATATCCGCGATGGCCTGCACCACCGTGCCGCGCCGGTCTTCGTCCGAGAGGTAGATCGTCCCCGCCAGCACGGTCAGGGTGAAGGGCAACCCGATGCGCAGGGCAAAGCGGAACCCCGGCGTCAGCATCAGGCGCTGCATCCGCCAAGACCAGCGCGAGGGCGCCGGATCGGCCTTGGGCGTGGCGGGGCGGCGGCGGATCAGCGATCGCATGAGGCGTCCTCCACCATCCAGCCACAGAGTTCGGGGAAAGAGATGCCCACCGCCGCCGCCTGTTCGGGCGAAAGCGAGGTCGCGGTCATGCCGGGCTGGGTGTTGGTCTCCAGCAGGATCAGCCCGTCGGCGCCGCGGCTCTCATCCCAGCGAAAATCCGTGCGGCTGATGCCCCGACAGCCCAATGCGTCATGGGCGCGGCGGGCGTAGTCGAGGCAAAGCGCGGTGATCTCTTCGGGCAGCTCCGCCGGCACCACATGGCGCGAACCGCCGGGCTTGTATTTGGCGTCATAGTCATACCAGCCGGTGGTGATGATATCGGTCACGCCAAGCGCGCGGTCGCCCATCACCGTGGTGGTCAGTTCCCGCCCGGGGGCAAAGGTCTCGACCATCACCTCGGCAGGCATGTCATCCGACAGCTGCGGCGGGCCGTTGTTTTCCGCGCCCACCAGATAGACGCCGACGGAAGAGCCTTCGTTATTGGGTTTCACCACATAGGGCGGCGGCAGGACGTGGCGCGCCATCACATCGCCTTTCGGCGCGATGACACTTTCCACCACCGGCAGCCCCGCATGGCGGAACACATCCTTGGAACGCTGCTTGTCCATCGCCAGCGCCGAGGCCAGCACGCCGGAATGGGTATAGGGGATATGCAGCCATTCGAGTAGGCCCTGAACGCAACCGTCCTCGCCCCAGCGGCCATGCAGGCAGTTCAGAACGACATCGGGCTTGAGGTCTGTCAGAACGGCGCAAAGGTTGCGGTCGGCGTCCACCTCAACCACTTCATATCCGCCATATTCCCGCAGGGCAGCAGCGCAGGCGCGCCCGCTGGACAAAGACACTTCGCGCTCTGCCGAAGGTCCGCCCATCAATACCGCCACTGTCGGGGAGTGTCCGCTCGACGTACCCACCAAAGTGCCTCTTTGCCATGGGCCGTTTGCGGCCCCTATCGTTGTTATCGTTGCTTTGCCGTTTGCATCGGCTATCGCCCAAAGGCTTAGCTTTGCGACACCGGATCACCCAATTTTTCACCGATGCGCTTAATTTCCCATTCTAGCCTTATCCCGCTTGAAGCGTAAACCTTTTTTCGCACTTCCTCGCCCAATGCTTCGAGGTCATTGGCGGTGGCGGCGCCGGTGTTGATCAGGAAGTTGGAGTGCTTCGGGCTCATCTGCGCCCCGCCGCGGATGGCCCCGCGCATCCCGGCCTCGTCGATCACTTTCCAAGCCTTCAGGTCGTGCACGTCGTCAGCTTTCCCGGTAGACGAGAATCCGGCCGGGTTGCGGAAGGTCGACCCGGCGCTGCGGTCCTTTGTGGGCTGGGTCTCGTCACGTTTGGCAAGCTGGCTTTCCATCCGCGCATGAAGCTCTTCCGGCACGCCTTTGGGCGGGGCAAACCTGGCGCTGACCAGCACCGATCCGGGCGAGAGATCACTCTGACGGTAGCGGAAATTGAGGTCATCTGCGGTCAGCGTCACGACCTCTCCGGCGCGGGTGACGGCCTCGGCCGAGACGAAATAATCCGCCGTGTAGCTGCCATAGCAGCCCGCGTTCATGCGCAAGGCTCCGCCGATGCTGCCCGGAATGGTGCGCAGGAACGTCAGGTCAAGCCCCGCGTCCGCGGCTTTGCGCGCCACATGCGCGTCCAAGGCCGCCGCGCCGACGGTGATCTGATCGCCATCAACTTCAATGCTGTTGAACCCGCGCCCCAGCCGGATCACCACCGCCCGCAGCCCGCCATCGCGCACAATGAGGTTCGAGCCGACGCCCATCGGAAAGACCTCAATCCCCTGCGGCAGTCGGCGCATGAAAAGGCAAAGATCATCAAGATCGGCAGGTTGAAACAGGTAATCCGCAGGGCCGCCAACGCGCAGCCATGTCAGGTCACTCAGAGCGCGTTCAGGCGTCAGCTTGCCGCGCAGATCGGGAATATTCAGCTTGGTCATGAAGGCGGACTTAGCCTATTTGCGCGGCAGGGCAAACCGTCAAGCGTCGTCCTTGTCGACGCGGCTTTCGCGCCAGCGCCGCGCCATGCGGCCCGCGAGCCAGCCGGCGCCGAAACCGCCCACCGCATAGAGGATCACCGAGACCTGCGCGAGCAGGGCATGGGGCTCCAACACCCGTGCGTCGAGGCCCAGGACCATCCATGTGGCATTGAGCGCCAGCCCAATGGCAAGCACCGCGAAAAACAGCCAGATGCGGGCCCGAAACCCGGTCCAGATACAGGCGACCATCCAAAGCGCGAAGACGGTCAAAAGCGCCAGCAGCGTGGGCGTCACGGTCATTCTGCCGGCCCCCGGTGGCGGCTGGCCCCGCGCCGCAGCCAGCGGGCGCAGTAGATCACCGGCCAGCGCAAGACAGAACAGCCCCCGGCCAGCAGCAACAGCCCGACCCAAGGCCCATGCTGCGTGGTGGCAAAGCCGATAATGGGGATGCCCACCGCGATCAGCACATAGGCGTTGCGCCAATGGAAATCCTTGCTGGGGGTCATGGCAAGGATATTGGCAATCACGAACCAGAAACAGGCAAGGACCAGCGACAGGCTCATTGCGACAGCTCCGGTCTTGCCCCGCATAGCCGGGCCGCGGCATAGCGCAGGGGGTTGCGAAACAATGAGACGCAGGCGGCAAGAGCCGCCAGCAGCCATGAATGGACCCGGCCCATGGCCGTGATCAGCACGGGCGCCGCGGGCAAAAGCACGATGCCCGGCGCATATTGAAGCCGCAGTGGGAGCAAGGCCACTGCCACAGAGCCGAAGACCCAAAGGATCGACAGCCAGGCCAAAGTCACGCCGCCGCCTCTTTCGCGGCGCGCAGCTCGTCGGGCAGCTCATTCGCCCAAGCACTGATCGTGCCTGCGCCGAGACAGACCACAATATCGCCCGGACGGGCTTCGCGCAGGACCAATTCGGTCAAGGCCGTCTGGTCCACCACCGGGTAGGCTTGGCGGTGGCCGTGCTGGATCAGCCCCGAGACCAGCCCCTCGCGGTCCGCCCCGGGGATCGGGTCTTCGCCCGCCGCATAGACATCTGCGATGCCGACGACATCCGCGTCATTGAAACAGGCGCAGAACTCATCAAAATGGTGGTGCAGCCGCGAATAGCGGTGCGGTTGATGTACCGCGATCACCCGCCCGGCACTGGCCTGACGCGCCGCCTTGAGCACGGCGGCAATCTCAACCGGGTGATGGCCGTAGTCATCAATGATGGTCACACCGTCAACTTCGCCCACACGGGTGAATCTTCGGTTAACGCCGCCGAAACTGCTCAATGCGCGGCGAATCTGCTCCGCGCTCATCCCAAGGTGGCGCGACACCGCCACAGCGGCCAGCGCGTTGGAGACATTGTGATCGCCCGGCATCGGCAGCGCGCAGCCTTCGATCACCGTGCCTTCGGATTGCAGATGCACGTCGAAATGCGCCACACCGTCTTTGTAATGCAGCCCCACCGCGCGCACATCGGCCTGCACGTTGAACCCATAGGTCAGCACACGGCGGTCGGTGATCTTGCCCACCAGCGATTGCACTTCGGGGTGATCGGTGCAGCAGACCGCCAGCCCGTAGAATGGAATGTTCGACACGAAGTCCAGGAACCCCTGCCGCAGGGTGTCGAAATCGCCCCAATGCTCCATATGTTCGGGGTCGATATTGGTCACGATCGCAATCGTCGCGGGCAGGCGGTTGAAGGTGCCGTCGCTCTCGTCGGCTTCCACCACCATCCATTCGCCCTGCCCCATCCGCGCGTTGGAGCCATAGGCGTGAATCACCCCGCCGTTGATTACCGTCGGATCGACCCCGCCAGCCACCAGCAGTTCGGCCACCATGGTGGTCGTGGTGGTTTTGCCATGGGTGCCCGCGACAGCGATATTGGACTTGAGGCGCATCAACTCGGCCAGCATCTCGGCCCGGCGCACCACCGGCAGGCCGCGGCGCCGGGCTTCGTCCAGCTCGGCATTGCCCGGTTTGATCGCCGATGAAATCACCACCACCGCCGCATCACCGATGTTCTCGGCCGCCTGCCCTTCAAAAATACGCCCGCCCAATTCGGCCAGACGCACGGTGAGCTTGGTGGTGTTGAGGTCCGACCCCTGCACCCGGTAGCCATGGTTCAGCAGCACTTCGGCAATGCCCGACATGCCAATGCCGCCGATGCCGACGAAATGGATCGGGCCAACATCAGTGGGCAGTTTGGTGGCGGCATCATTCATTGCTGATTTTCCTCTCCTGTCGGGGAAATAGTTCCGTGGGCGCCCAGATGTTCGACCATATCGGCCAGGGTCTCGGCCGCGTCGGGCTTGCCCACGGACAACGCCGCCCGCGACATTTGCAAGGCCCCCTGCGGGGTTTCCAGCACCGACAGGATTTGCTCGGTCAGGACTTCGGGGTTGGCCTTGCGCTCTGGCACCATGATCGCGGCCCCGGCCTCAACCAATCCGCGCGCATTGGCGCTTTGGTGATCGCCCGCCGCGGCGGCAAAGGGGATCAGGATCGACGGGCGGCCGATGACCGACAGGTCCGCAATGCTCGACGCGCCCGAGCGGCTGATCACCAGCTGCGCTTCGGACATGCGGCGCGGCACATCGTCGAAAAACGGGCGCACATCGGCGTGGATGCCGGATTCGGCGTAGTAATCCGCGACCCGCTGCCCATCTTCCTCGCGGGCCTGATGGCTGACGCGGATGTTGTGGATCATGTTCATCGGCAGCGCCGCCAGCGCAGGCGGCACCACGTCGCTCAAGATCCGCGCCCCCTGGCTGCCGCCCATCACCAGCACTTCCATCGGGTAATCGCCCGGCGGGATATAGGCAGAGCCGGCACGGTCCAGCACCGCCGCGCGGACCGGGTTGCCCACATGCCAGCCGTCGACCCCTTCGGGCAGTTTCGTGGGCCAGATGCCACAGGCCACCGCGTTGACGCGTTTGGCGAAAATCTCGTTCACGCGGCCCAATATGCCGTTCTGCTCATGGATCATCCGCGGCATCCGCAGCGCCCAGGCCGCCCCGAGCGCGGGGATAGAGGGGTAGCCACCGAAGCCCACGACCACCGAAGGCCGGTCGCGCAGCATGTTCAGCCCCGCGCCCAGCACACCGGCGGCAATGCGAAACGGCACCAGCGCCTTGGCCGCAATGCCGCCCCGGGCAAAGGTGGCGCTGCTGATCTGGTTGATCTCGACCGCCTCGGGGAAGCCGCCCGTGTAGCGCGCGCCGCGGGCATCGGTGCTGAGCTTCACCCGCCAGCCGCGCTTGAGCATCACCTCGGCCAGGGCCTGTGCCGGAAACATATGCCCCCCGGTCCCCCCGGCGGCGATGATCAGCAATGGCGCAGACATCAGCGGCGGCCCCGGCCCAGAATATCGCTGATCTCACCCTGCGGGCGGCTGCGGGTAAAGGCCAAAAGCATGCCCACGGCGATGCCAGAGGCGATCACCGAAGAGCCGCCATAGCTCACGAAAGGCAGCGTCATGCCCTTGGCGGGCAAAAGCCGCACCGCCACACCCATGTTAATCATCGCCTGTACTCCGAATGTGCAAGCCAGCCCGGTTCCGGCCAGCCGGATGAAGGGATCACGTTCGCGCACCAGCCGCAGCAGCGAGCGCACAACGACGACTGTATATAGAGCAATGATGCAGACCACCAGAATAAGCCCGTATTCTTCTGCCGCCACGGCGATGATGAAGTCCGTATGCGCATCCGGCAGCGACCATTTCACCTGCCCCTCGCCCACACCTACGCCAAAGAGCCCGCCCTCGCGGATCGCATTGGTGGCATAGCCCAACTGGGTGGTCGGGTCGACATCGGGGCTGAGAAAGCCGTCGATCCGCCGTGCGAAATGTTCGGAATTGGAATAGGCCACCGTGCCCGCCAGCACCACCAGCCCGGCCATGCCGACCAGCAGCACCATCGGCGCGCCGCCGACGAAATACATGACGCCCCAGCCAAAGAGCACCAGACTGGCCTGTCCAAAGTCAGGCTGCAAGGCCAGCATCAACACGATGGAGATACAGAGCGCAAAGGACCAGGCGCGGCCCGGCGGGCCGTTGATCTCAAGGCTCGCGGCCATCGCCCAAGCGGCGGCGACCATGAAGCCGGGTTTGAGGAACTCCGACGGCTGGAGCGAGGCAAAGCCCAAACTGTACCAGCGCGTCGCGCCCTTGCCGAAATCGGTGCCGAAAAACGGCAGCAGCGCGAGGGCGATGAAAGAGAGGATGAACCCCACCACCGCCAGCCGCCGCACCACCGTGGGGGACATCATCGATGTCAGCAGCATCGCGATCAGCGCGATACCGCCGAAGAACGCTTGGCGTTGGACGTAGTGAAAGGCGTCAAAGCCGTTCTTGGCTGCCAGGGGCGGCGAGGCCGCGAGGCCCAGAAGCATCCCCACCGCAAAGAGCATCAACACGCAGGACAACGCCCAGCGGTCGACCGTACGCCACCATTTTGGAAGGATCGGTTCGCCATCCCGCACCGGGACCGCGCCATAGACCATCTCTGTCATGGGTATCTGCCTTACACTGCCTCAACGGCCCCTTTTCGGGGTCTCACCCGCTAAGGTAGCGCGATTTACCATCTGAAGCCAGAGAATTTAGCGGCAGCCGATGCCGCAGGTCAAGCGGGGCCGGCTCGGGCCCCGCCTGCGTGGCAATTATGCCGCTTTATGGGTGCCGCGCACCGGATAATCCTTGTCGCGGATGAACTTCAGACCGTTCAGCAGCCCTTCGAGGTCGGGACGGGCGAAAGGCGCGTTGGAAATGTCGACGATATGCAGATTGCCGTCGCCGTTGATCACGAATGTCGCGGGCTCGGCAAAGGGTCGGTCGGTCTCCTGCGGGCTGCGCGGGTCGGAGATATAGAGCCCCAGATCGCGCATCTGGTCGAGCGTCAGGCCATAGCCGATGGGCAGGGTCAGATTGTCCTCTTCCGCCATCCCCTTGGCTTTCTCCTCCGGGTCGCCGGAGATGGCAATCACATCGACGCCGATGTCGTGAAAGTCGCTCTGGAGTTTCTCAAGCTGGGCCAGATACGTCTTGCAGATCGGGCAATGCAGGCCCCGGTAGACTACGACGAGCTGCCAGTCGCGCCCCTCTTGCGGTTGGCCCAACGTTAGCGTGCCGCCGCCAAGCTTGGCGACCTCCATCTGCGGAAAGTCCTGTCCTGCGGTCAGTTTGGTCATTCTTTGCTCCTGTCTGATGTGGGTCTCGCCCTCAGCTATGCCGGGAGCTGCGCGCGGCAACCGCTGTCACGTCTTCTTGACCGAGGCGGTGCATTCGGGCAGAGCGCGGCCATGCAAGTCGATACAGCGATAATCGGAGCCGGCGCCGCCGGCATGATGTGCGCCGCCCATGCGGGGGGCCGGGTGCTGGTGGTGGACCACGCCAAAGCGCCGGGGGAGAAAATCCGCATCTCAGGCGGCGGGCGCTGCAATTTCACCAATATGTACTGCGCGCCGCAGGCCTTCCTGAGCCGGAACCCGCATTTCGCCAAATCCGCACTGGCGCGTTACACGCAGTGGGATTTCATCGAGTTGGTGGACCGCCACGGCATCGGCTGGCATGAGAAAACACTGGGGCAGCTGTTCTGCGACAGCAGCGCCAAAGAGATCATCGCCATGCTGCGCCGGATGATGCAGCAGGCCGGGGTGGATCTGCATCTGAAAAGCAGTGCCAGCAATTTTGCCAAACGGGACGGCCACTTTACCTTCGACCTGCAAACCCCTGACAAGACGGTGAAAGTCAGCGCCCGCAACCTCGTCATTGCAACCGGCGGCAAGTCGATTCCCAAGATGGGTGCCACCGGCATGGCCTATGACGTCGCGCGCCAGTTCGGCTTGGCCGTCACCGAGACCCGCGCCGGATTGGTCCCCTTCACCTTTGCCGAAGGGCGCTTTGCCCCGCTTGCCGGGGTCGCCACCCCGGCCCGGGTAAGCGCCGGTTCAGCAGGCTTTGAAGAGGCGCTGCTTTTCACCCATCGCGGCCTCTCTGGTCCGGCGGTCTTGCAGGCGTCCTCCTATTGGCGCGAAGGCGAGGCGATTACCCTGAACCTTGCGCCCGAAGGCGACCTGCTCGGCGCCTTGCGCGATCAGCGCCAGCAGGCGGGGCGGCGCAATTTCACCACGGTTCTGGCGCAGCATCTGCCCGCGCGGCTGGTGGAGTTTCTGGGGCAGGAGTTCGACCTTTCGGGCAACCTCGCCGATTGGTCGGATGCGCGGCTCACGGCGCTGGTCGCGGCGTTGCAGAACTGGCAGCTACACCCCGGCGGCACCGAGGGCTACCGCACCGCCGAGGTGACTTTGGGCGGGGTGGATACCGATGCACTCTCGTCCAAGACGATGGCGGCGAAAGAGGTCGAGGGGCTCTATTTCATCGGGGAGGCGGTGGATGTGACGGGCTGGCTTGGCGGGTATAATTTTCAATGGGCCTGGTCCTCTGGCATGGCCGCCGCGCGGGCGATTGCGGGCTGACGTCCCGTCCCGCCCGGCAGCACCCCTACCCCGCCAGCAGCTTTTGCACCTGCGCGACAAAATCCTCCCCGCGCCGTTCGAAACTGTCGTATTGATCGAAACTCGCCGCCGCCGGGGCGAGCAGGACCACATCGCCCGCCTCTGCCTCCGCCGCCGCCCGCGCCACGGCCTGCTCCATCGTGTCGCAGACCTCGGTCTCCGTGCTCAGCTGCATCGCAAACTGCGCCGCCTCGCGCCCGATCACATAGGCTTTGCGCACGCCGCCCTGTGCCTCGGCCAGACCGCCAAGCCCGCCTTCTTTCTCCAGCCCGCCGCAGATCCAACGGATGTTCTTGAAGGCCGTCAAAGCCTTGGCCGCGCTGTCGACATTGGTGGCCTTGCTGTCATTGACGTAGCGCACCCCATCCACCTCGGCCACGGTCTGCGAACGGTGCGGCAGCCCGCCGAAACTGTGAAACGCCGCCTCGATCACCCGCGGGGCCAGCCCGAGCGCGCGGCAGGCGGCATAGGCGGCGCAGGCGTTCTGGTGGTTATGCGCGCCCGGCAGCCCCTGAATGCCGCGCAGATCGATCGACCCCACCTGTTTGCCGCGCCGGTATTCGCTCAAGAACCCCTTGCGGGCAAAGACCTGCCAGCCCGGCCCCGCAAGCTTGCTCGCCGCGCTCACACGGATCACCCGATCGTCGCTTGGCCCTTCGCTGAGCTGCCCGGCAAGGAAACGCCCCTCGATCTCATCCACCCCGATGACCGCGCGGTCCGGCCCGCCCTCGGCAAAGAGCCGCCGCTTGGCCGCGTAATAGCCGCCCATCCCTGCGTGTCGGTCCAGATGATCCGGGGTGAGGTTGGTAAAGACCGCCACATCCGGCGTCAGCGCGCGCGCGAGTTCGGTCTGGTAGCTCGACAGTTCCAGCACCACGACCTCCCCATCCGCCGCCGGATCAAGGTCCAGTACCCCGCGCCCGATGTTGCCTGCCAATTGGCAGGGCCGCCCGACATGTTCAAGGATGTGGTGAATGAGCGCCGAAGTGGTGGATTTGCCGTTCGAGCCGGTCACCGCCACCACCCGCGGGGCGACGTCATAGTGATCCCAGGCCAGCGTGGCAAAGCTTTGAAAAAAGAGGCCAATGTCATTGTCCACCGGCACGCCGGCCTCCAGCGCGGCGGCAACCACGGGGTTCGGCGCCGGGTAGAGATGCGGGATGCCGGGGCTGACGATCAGCCGGGCGAGTTTGTCCAGCGCATGGGGGGCCAAAAGGTCACTGCAATGCAGCCCCTCGGCCTCGGCCCGGGCCCGTGCGGCGGGGTTGTCGTCCCAGCAGACCACCTTGGCCCCGCCGGCTTGCAACGCCCGTGCCGCGCTGAGACCGGAACGCCCCAATCCCAGCACCGCAACCCGCGCGCCTTCTAAGCCCTGTACTGGAATCATCTGCAAACCCCTGCTAGCCGTTGACCCCAGAATGGGGGCATGATGCGCCTATCACAAGCCAGAGGCCGCCTCAGATGTCCAGCCCCGCGAAACCCGACCTCGCCGATGTGTTGCCCCGCCTCAATGCGATGATGCGCGAGGATGATCATTGGGGCGATGTGGCCGCCTATATCCCCCAGCTTGCCAAGGTGGACCCGGCGCAGTTCGGCATCGCGGTGGTCACCGCCGACGGCCAATGCCATCTGGCGGGCGATACGCAGGTGCCGTTTTCGGTGCAGTCGATCACCAAGGTCTTTACGCTGGCGATTGCTCTGGGCCGCTCGGGCGACCAGCTCTGGCACCGGGTCGGGCGCGAGCCCTCGGGGCGGGCCTTCAACTCCATCGTGCAGTTGGAGCAGGAACAGGGCCGCCCGCGCAACCCCTTCATCAACGCGGGCGCGATCGTCACCACCGATGAGGTGCTGGGCAACCGCGAGCCGCGCGAAGCGCTGGCGGAGATCATGCGTTTCGTGCGCGAAGCAGCGGGCACCGATGACATCCACATCAATGACACCGTCGCCGCCTCGGAAACCGATTTTGGCCACCGCAACTTTGCGCTGGCGCATTTTCTGGCGAGCTACGGCAATCTGATCAACGCGCCGGAGCGCACGCTTGGCACCTATTTCCACCACTGCGCCATGGAGATGACGGTGGAGCAGCTTGCCATGGCGGGCCGTTTCCTGATCGAAGCGCCCGATCTGCCGCGTCTGGTGGCCCCCGGCCGCATCCGGCGGCTCAACGCCCTGATGCTGACCTGCGGGCATTACGATGGCTCGGGCGATTTCGCCTATCGCGTCGGCCTGCCTGGCAAATCCGGCGTCGGCGGCGGCATTCTGGCGATCGTGCCGGGGCGCGCCAGCATCGCGGTCTGGTCGCCGGGGCTGAACCGCTATGGCAACAGCCAAAAGGGCACCGAAGCGCTGGCCCTTTTGGCGCGTCACATGGATTGGTCGATCTTCTAGGCGCTCAGCGCACCTTCAGCGTCGCCAGCCCCAGCAGGGCGAGGATCAGCGAGATGATCCAGAAACGGATCACGATCTGCGGCTCGGCCCAGCCCTTTTTCTCATAATGGTGGTGGATCGGCGCCATCAGAAAGACCCGCTTGCCGGTGCGTTTGAAGTAGATCACCTGCACGATGACCGAAAGCGCCTCGACCACGAAAAGCCCGCCGACGACCGCCAGCACCAGCTCGTGTTTCGTGGCCACCGCAATCGCGCCCAAGGCCCCGCCAAGCGCCAGCGAGCCGGTGTCGCCCATGAAGACAGCGGCGGGCGGCGCGTTGTACCACAAAAAGCCCAACCCCCCGCCGAAGAGCCCGGCGGTGAAGATCAGGATCTCCCCCGTCCCCGGCACGTAATGCACGTCGAGATATTCGGTAAAGTCGACCCGCCCCACCGCATAGGCAATGACGCCAAGCGCGCCTGCGGCAATCATCACCGGCATGATCGCCAGCCCGTCCAGCCCATCGGTGAGGTTCACCGCATTGGCCGCGCCCACGATCACGATCATCGCAAACGGCACGAACAGAACGCCGAGGTTGATCAACGTGTCCTTGAACACCGGCAGCGCCAGCTGGTTCTGCAAGCCTTCGGGATGGTATTGCGCGGCCCAGAAACCGGCGATGCCGGCAATCAGAAAGCCCAGCAAAAGCCGCACCTTGCCCGGCACGCCATCGGTGTTCTGCTTGCTCACCTTGGCGTGGTCATCGGCATAGCCGATGGCGGCAAAGCTCATGGTGACAAAAAGCACCAGCCAGACAAAGGGGTTATCCAGCCGCGCCCAGAGCAGGGTCGCGGTCAGCAAAGCGCCCACGATCAGCAGCCCGCCCATGGTCGGGGTGCCGGCCTTCATGAAATGCCCTTCCGGACCGTCATCACGGATCGGCTGGCCCTTGCCCTGCCGCTTGCGCAGCACATTGATCAGCGGCTTGCCAAAGAGAAACCCGAACAGCAACGCGGTAAAGAACGCCCCCCCGGCGCGGAAGGTGATGTAGCGAAACAGGTTAAAGAAATCGCCGCCGTCCGATAGCAGCGTCAACCAATAGAGCATGTTTCGCGTCCTTACTTCACTTCAACATTTTGGGATCATATGCCCGGCTGTCAGGCATTCGGCACCGGATGGCCCATTTTGCGGATGGCGTCAACGATTGTGCCGAGCTTCATCGACAGGGAGCCTTTGACCAGCACAACATCGCCGGGACCGAGGTCTTTGCGCAACGATTCAAGCAGCTCTTCGGCGCTCTCGACCCAGAGCCCGCGCTTCTGTGCGGGCAGCGCCTCATGGAGCGCGCGCATCAAGGGGCCAATGCAATGCACATGGTCAATCGCGGCCATCGCGTCGAGATCGGCCAAGCCGGCGTGCAGCGCCTTGGCCTCTGGCCCCAGTTCCTTCATATCACCCAGGATCGCCACGCGCCGCCCGGCACCCGAAGGTGCTTGCCCCACGGCGGCCCCCGCCAGCACTGCGAGCGAGGCGGCCACCGAGGTCGGGTTCGCGTTATAGCTGTCGTCGATCAGATGCAGCAGATGGTCGGTATCACCGGAATCGAGCAGGATCTGCTCGCGCACCCCGCGCCCGGCATAGGGCGACCAGCGGCCCAGCGATTGCACCGCCAGCGCCCGGTCGGCCCCAAGGGCATCGCTGATCGCCAGCGCGCCAAGCGCGTTCATCGCAAAATGCTGGCCCGGGGTGGCGATTTTATAGAGCAGCGGCGCGCCTGCGACATCGGCCTGGGCCACGGTGGTGTCGCCCTGTAGTTTCACATCCGTCAGCCTGTAGTGATGCCCCTTGCGCCCAAAAGTCGTCTCGCGCAGCCCGCGTTCCAGCGCCTTGTTCAGCACGATATCACTGTGGTCATGATCCGCGTTGATCACCGCCACGCCGCCTGCCTCCATCCCGTCAAAGATGCTGGCTTTTTCCACCGCAATGGCGGCGACATTCTCGAAGGCTTCGAGATGCACGGCGGCGACATTGGTCACCATCGCGGCGTGGGGCTGCGCCTGTTTCGCAAGTGGCGCGATTTCGCCGGGGTGGTTCATGCCGATCTCGATCACCGCGTAATCGGTGTCGCGCGGCATCCGCGCCAGTGTCAGCGGCACGCCCCAGTGGTTGTTATAGCTGTCGACGCTGGCATGGGCGCGGCCCTGATCGCTGAAAATCGCCAGCAGCATCTCCTTGGTCGAGGTCTTGCCGACGCTTCCCGTCACCGCCGCCACCCTGGCCTGCGGCCCCAGCCGCGCGCGCCCGGCCCGGCCAAGCGCTTCCAGCGCGCCCTGCACATCTTCGACGATCAACAGCGGCGCATCCTCGGCCACGCCCTCGGGCAGATGGGTCACCAGCGCCGCCGAAGCGCCCTTCTCCAACGCCTGGGCCACGAACTCATGCCCGTCGCGCGCCGCCTTGAGCGCCACGAAAAGATCGCCCGGTTGCAGCGTCCGCGTGTCGATCGAGACGCCATTGCAGACCCAATCGCCCTGCGCCCGCCCGCCCGTGGCCTCTGCCGCTTCTGTCGCTGTCCAAAGGCTCATGCCAGTCTCCCATCCAGTGCCGCCACCGCCACACTGGCCTGTTCCACATCATCAAAGGGCAGCACATCGTCGCCCACGGTCTGCCCGGTCTCATGGCCCTTGCCCGCGATCAGCAGGGCATCGCCCGGCTCAAGCGCATCAACCCCGCGCAGGATCGCTTCGGCCCGGTCGCCGACCTCTCTGGCCTCCGGCGCGCCTTCCAGCACGGCGGCGCGGATGGTAGCCGGATCTTCACTACGCGGGTTGTCGTCGGTCACGATCACCATATCGGCATGGTCCGCCGCCGCCTGCCCCATCAGGGGGCGTTTGGCGCGGTCCCGGTCGCCGCCCGCGCCGACGATGGCAACAAGCCGACCCATCACATGCGGGCGCATGGCGGCCAGCGCGGTGGCCACGGCATCGGGCGTATGGGCGTAATCGACAAAGACCGCCGCGCCATTGTCGCGGGTGGCGGCAAGCTGCATCCGGCCCCGCACGGTGGTCAGATGCGGCAGCGTGTCAAAGACCTCTTGCGGGTCCGCGCCGCAGGCGATGACCAGCCCTGCCGCGAGCAAGACGTTATCGGCCTGAAAGCCGCCGATGAGGTTGAGCCGCTTTTGATAGGTCTTGCCGCGCCATGCAAAGCGCAGGTCTTGGCCGGTGGCATCGAACCGCTGCCCTTGCAGGTGCAGATCGCCTCCGTCGCGGCCCAGGGTAATCACCTCGCAGCCCCGCGCCCGGGCGATGGCGGCCATGTCGACACCTTTGGCGTCGTCCACATTGATCACCGCGGTGCCGTCCTCGGGCAGGACACGGGCGAAAAGTGCGGCCTTGGCGTCGAAATAGGCTTCGAAGGTCTCGTGATAGTCCAGATGGTCCTGGGTGAAATTGGTGAATCCCGCCGCTTTCAGCGTCACCCCATCCAGCCGGCGCTGGTCGAGCCCATGGCTCGACGCTTCCATCGCCGCATGGGTGATGCCGTTTCGCGCGGCCTCGGCCAAAGTGCGGTGCAGGGTGATCGGCTCGGGCGTGGTATGGGCCAGCGGCGCGGTCCAGGCGCCCTCCACCCCGGTGGTGCCGAGGTTTACGGCAGGCAATCCCATCTCAACCCAAATCTGCCGCACGAAGGTCGAGACCGAAGTTTTGCCATTGGTGCCGGTGACCGCGATCATCGTCGCGGGCTGGCCACCGAACCACAGCGCCGCCGTGCGCGCCAGCGCCTCACGCGGGGAGTCGGAGATGATCAGGGCCGCATCCGAGCCGGCCAATTCCGCCGCCGCGATCTCGGCCCCGGCAGGGTCGGTCAGCACCGCCGCAGCGCCCATGCGCAGCGCGTATTGGATGAAGGTCCCGCCATGCAGCCGGCTGCCCGGCAGGGCGGCGAAAAGCGCGCCCTCGCGCACCTCGCGGCTGTCGACGGCGATGCCGGTAATCAAAGGGTTGGCCCCCGCCCGCGCGGTGAGCCCGAGGGAGGAAAGCGGTACGGCCCGGCTGGTCATAGTGATGTCTTTTCAGTTGCTGCTGGTCAGCGTTATCACAGCGTCGTTCACCGGTTCAACAGTCGGACGCAGCCCCAGAAGCGGCGCGATGCGGCGGACCATCTCGGCGGCCACGGGCACAGCGGTCCAGCCCGCCGTGCGGCGCGGTCTCGGGCCCGAGGTTTCGACCGGTTCGTCCAGCGTGACGATCAACACATATTTGGGATCATTGATCGGGAAGATACTGGCGAAAGTGTTGATCACCTTGTCATCGTAATAGCCGCCGGTGGGCTTGGGCTTATCCGCCGTGCCGGTCTTGCCCGCGATCTGATAGCCCGGCACTTCGGCAAAGCTCGCCGTGCCGTCCGTCACCACCTTGCGCAGCATCATGCGGGCCTGGGCGGCGGTTTCCTCGGACATGACGCGCGGGCCAAGCTGGGGTCTGGCCTGTTTCAGCAGGGTCGGTTTCACCACGCGCCCGCCATTGGCAATCGCGGCATAGCCCGCGGCGAGATGCATTGGCGTGCTCGACAAGCCGTGGCCATAGGAGATCGTCACGCTCGACAGATCGGTCCAGCGGCTTGGCAGAAGCGGCTTGCCGCCCGAGGCTTCGACGATCTCGAAAGGGGTCGGCTCAAAGAAACCGAGGCTCTTGAGGAACTCCTGCTGCCGCTCGACACCGATCTCAAGCGCCAGACGGCCGGTGCCGCGGTTCGAGGAATGGACGATGATGTCAGCGACACTCAGCTTGCCGTAGTTCTTGTTGCGGAACTCACCGATGCGAAAGCCGCCGACCTTCATCGGGCCAGAGGTGTCGATGATCGTGTCGGCGTTGAACAGACCCAACTCCACCGCCTGTGCTGCGGCGAAAATCTTGAAGGTTGAGCCCAGCTCATAGACCCCCTGCACGGCGCGGTTGAACAGCGGGCTGTCCGAGGCATCGCCTTCGGTCAGCGGGCGGGGGCGGTTGTTGGGGTCGAAGTCGGGCAGCGAGGCCACAGAGATCACTTCGCCGGTATGCACATCCATCAGAATGCTGGTGGCGCCTTTGGCGTTCATCAGCTTCATGCCGCCATAGAGCACCCGTTCGGCGGCGGCCTGCACAGTCAGATCAAGCGAGAGCTCAAGCGGTTTCGCGCCATTGGCCGGGTCGCGCAGATAGTCGTCGAAATATTTCTCGACCCCCGCCACACCGATAACCTCGGCAGCGTGAACGCCTTCCTTGCCAAAGCTCGCGCCGCCCAGAACATGCGCGGCAAGCGTGCCATTGGGATAGAGCCGCATGTCACGCGGCGCGAAAAGCAGGCCCGGATCGCCGATATCATGCACCGCCTGCATCTGCTCCGGGCTAATTTTCTTTTTCACCCAGAGAAACTTACGCTTGCCGGTGAAATCCTTGATCAGACGTTCTTCTTTCAGGTCCGGAAAGACTTTGACCAGCTTTTTCGCCGCCGCTTCGGGGTCGATCATATGGCGCGGTTGGGCATAGAGCGCATGGGTCTGGAAATTCGTCGCCAAGAGGCTGCCGTTGCGGTCGGTAATGTCGGCGCGGGAGGCGGAAATCACCGCGCCGGGGGCATAGCCGCGCGGCTCGGAGGGTTCGGACATCGCCAGATGTCCCATGCGCCCCCCGATCACGGTAAAGGCACAGAGGAAACAGACGCTCAGCACCAAGAGCCGCCCCTCGGCGCGCATCCGCGCCTTGTCGCGCATTTGCTCGTGACGGATGCGCTTGTTCTCGCGTTCGATCGCGTCGGGGTTCTCGCCCTTCTGGCGGGCGTCGAGGATACGGGCCAAGGGGCGCAGGGGCGTGCGGATCATTGCGCGGTCTCCTCGGCAACACCGTTCAGAGCATCGTAATTCATCGTCGAGACATCAACGGGCTCGGTGATCGGCAGCAGCGGCGCGGGCGGATAGGCCACTTGATCGACCTGCCCGAACTGGCCGGGATGCAGCGGCAGCAGACCCAGACGGTCAAAGTTCAGATTGGCCAGATCGCGCAGCCGGTCAGGACGGTTCTGAAACGCCCATTCCGCGCGCAACACGGCCAGACGCTCATGGGCATTGCGGATATTGGCATGCAGCTTGTCGGCATCGCTCAGCGCCTGCTGGGTGGCGTAGTTTTCGCGGTAGGCCCAGAACGCCAGCCCGACAACGGCAAGGGTGGTCAGGATATACATCACCGTGCGCATCTTCAGAGCCCCCTCACCATTGGCATGCCGATGGATTTCGCGTCAATCTCACCGCTCGGCGCATCGGTGCGCGTGGCGACCCGCAGCTTGGCCGACCGGCTGCGCGGGTTCTCTTCCAACTCCTGCGCATCCGGTCCGATGGCCTTGCGGGATTTCAGTGTAAACTGCGGCGGGGCCTGCTCCAGCGCAGGCGCAAAACGGTTGGCATTGCCCCCGGCCCCGGCGCGGGCGGTGAGGAAGCGCTTGACCATACGGTCCTCGACCGAGTGGAAGGTGACCACCGCGAGCTTGCCGCCCGGCTTCAACGCCCGCTCGGCGGCCATAAGCCCCTGAAAGAGCTCGCCATATTCATTGTTCACCGCGATCCGCAGCGCCTGAAAACTGCGCGTTGCGGGGTGGCTCTGGCCGGGTTTGGCGCGCGGCAGGCAGCCTTCGACCAGCTTGGCCAGTTCCAATGTGGTGGTGATCGGCGCCTCTTCGCGGGCGCGGACAATCGCCTTGGCGATCCGGCGCGAGGCGCGTTCTTCGCCATATTGAAAGAGGATATTGGCCAGCAACTCTTCCTCGGCCTCATTGACCAGATCCGCCGCCGAGGGGCCGTCCTGGCTCATCCGCATGTCGAGCGGGCCGTCCTTCATGAAGGAGAAGCCACGCTCGGCCTGATCCAACTGCATGGAGGAGACGCCGAGGTCCAGCACCACGCCGTCGAGGTCTTGCGCATAGTCATCCATGCGCGAGAAGACGCCCTGCTGCATGGTGATCCTGTCGCCGTAATCACCCGCCCATTCGGCGGCCATCTCAAAGGCCAGCGGATCACGGTCCACCGCGATGACGCGCTCGGCGCCGGCCTCCAAAAGCCCCCGGGTATAGCCGCCCGCGCCAAAGGTGCCATCGAGCCAGACACCCTCCACAGGTGCCACGGCGCTGAGAATAGGGCGCAACAGAACGGGGGTATGAGGGGCGGAAGGGTTAGAGGCAGCAACCATTCCGTCAGATCTCCTGATCACCGTCGAGGAAGGACAGCGGGTCGACATCGTCGGGCAGCTCCTGCTGCCATGCTTCTTCCTCGGTCTCGTAGGTTTCGGGCTTCCAGATCTGGAAAGTGTCACCGGCGGCGATAAAGAAGGCTTCGCCTTCAAGTTCGATCTTGTTGCGCAGCTTGGCAGGCAGCACCAACCGGCCGGTCTCATCTACCGTGGTCGGGAAAGACTGACCGTGGAACAGGCGCTGAAGCGCCTTGCGCTGCATCGAGCCGCGCGGCATGCGGTCGATCTTGGCGTCGACCTCCTCGATCGCTTCCATGGTGTAGCATTCAAGATAATTGCGGCGGTGGTCGCCATAGACGATGACCAGCTCAGGGTTGTCGCCGTTTTTCCAGTTCGGATCGCCAGCTTCCAACACACGCCGAAAAGAGGCTGGGATAGACACCCGCCCCTTCGTATCGACCTTGTGATGGCTCTCGCCTCTGAACCTGCGGCTCACTTGTTGTCCCTGCCTCTTGCGCCGTCGCGCTTAAACTCGTTTTTCGCCATGGGCTGGAAATGGAAACGGCGGGTTGATCTGCTGCCACTGATCAACCCGCCGCCCACGTCCCGCAGCTTGGCGGGGAAGTCCGACTGCGCGCGCCATCTGGGGGGATGTCTGCTCGCTCGCGCGCCGGATCTCTTTTTTCTGATGAAAGCGAGGTGCCTGTATGAACCTGCTAGGTTTTGATTTTTGTGGGGTCGTTTGCTGCCCCGTGTCCCGTTCTCATCCGATGCACAAGGGATGCCATGGGAATTGATGGGCGTCTACAATTTTTTTAACTTTCTGCGCAATATTTTGTTTTGCACAGGCTGTGGGAACAACATCTGGTATAACTTTTCCAGCAGAAAATGGCTCAATTAGCGAAATCCATGAGGCTGAACACCATATATTGGGCATCCGCTCGACGCAGCACAACGTCCCACGATTTCCCAGCATTTTTTGCACACATAGTTATCCACAGGCTGTGTTCGTTGCCTGTTCTTGAGCTTGGCGCCATGGCTTCGGAAACACCAGTGAATTCCCGCAGAAACCGAATCGATTTACCACTGATTTGCGCCCGAGTGGGGCGCATTCCCAGCCTGCCCATGATTTCCCACGGCATTTCCCATGACCGCCCATCGGCCCATGGTTTCCCACCGCCGCGCGGCCTGCGGGGCCGCTTTATCTTGTCCTCCCCCGCCGGGCGCGGCAAAAAGGCCCCCGCAACGATGGAGCCCAGAATGAACCAGGCCACGGCCCTTTTCGCCCATGCGCTGAACATGCTCTTGCTGGCCCCGGCCACCACGATCCGGGTGATCCTGCCCGCGGTGCTCTGGGTGCTGGGGGCGGCGGCTGTTGCAGGCGTGATGGCCGAAGACGCGCTGCACGCCATGCATGGGGCGATGAACGACAGCACACCGCCGCCCATGGATCAGCTTCTGGTGCTGCTGGCCTGCGGGATCGCCGGCATCCTGGGCTATGCGCTTATGGCCGTGCTCTGGCACCGCTATGTGCTGCTCGATCGGGACGCGCCCCATGCGGTGCTCCGCCCCGGCATGGCGATCTATTGGGGCTATATCTGGCGGGCCATCGTTCTGGGCTTTGCGCAGTTTCTGGCCGCCATTCCCATCGGGCTTGCGATGATGTTGGTCAGCGGCCTTACCGGCTCCAGCACGGCGGCCTTGATGCTCATCGGACTGGTCGCGGGGGTGGCCTTTCTCTGGGTGGCCCTGCGGCTCAGCCTTGTCCTGCCCGCCGCCGCCCTGGGACGCGTCATGCCGATCCGCGAAAGCTGGCAGGCCACGGCAGCGCTGGCGGGGCCACTGTGGGCGCTGGCGGTGCTGCTGGCGGTGGTGAACACCCTCCTCGGCGTGATCTCCGGCGTCTTGCTGCCCGATGACCCCGGCGTGCGCCTGCTGCTCGATTCAACCCTCTATATCATAGAGGGGCTGGTTTTCGTCTCGGTGCTGAGCACGCTCTACGGGCATCTGATCGAAGGGCGCGCGCTGAGCTAGCCCTGCGCCCCTTCGGTGCTAGGCCATGCCGCCGTCGATCAACCCCTGCGCAAGACGGGCATAGGCTTCGGCCATCGGCCCCTCGCCTGCCGCCACCGGCGTCCCGCTGTCCCCCGCCAGCCGCGTTTCCAGATCGATCGGCAGGCTGCCCAGAAGCGGCACGCCCATCTTCTCGGCCTCGGCCTTTACACCGCCATGGCCAAAGATCTCATGCTGCGAGCCGCAATCGGGGCAGACGAACATCGACATATTCTCGATCAACCCCAGCACCGGGGTCTTGAGCGTGGCGAACATGTCCAGCGCCTTGCGCGCGTCGATCAGCGCCACATCCTGCGGCGTGCTGACCACGATGGCGCCCGAGAGCTCCGATTTGGTGCAAAGCGTCAGCTGCACATCGCCTGTGCCGGGCGGCAGATCGACAAGCAGCACGTCCAGCTCGCCCCATTCCACCTGCCCCAGCATTTGCTGCAGGGCGCCCATCAGCATCGGCCCGCGCCAGACCACGGCCTTGCCCTCTTCCAGCATGAAACCGATGGACATCAGCGTGACCCCATGCGCCTGCAGAGGGATGATCGTCTTCCCGTCGGGGCTGGCGGGGCGTTTATTCACCCCCATCATGCGCGGCTGGCTGGGGCCATAGATATCGGCATCAAGCAGCCCCACCTTGCGGCCCGCTTTCGCCAACGCCACGGCAAGGTTCGAGCTGACGGTGGACTTGCCGACCCCGCCCTTGCCCGAGCCGATCGCCAGAATGCGTTTCACCCCGCTGGGCTTCATCGGCCCCTCCTGCGGCTTGGGGTGGCCGCCGACCTTGAGACTGGGCGCCTTGGCCGCCGGCCCATGCGCCGTCAGCGCGACCGAGACATCGCCCACCCCCGGCAATGCGCGCACGACCTGTTCGGCCGCGTCGCGCAGCGGCGCCATCTGGCGCGCCACATCGGCGTTGGGCGCCTCAATGACAAAGCGCACCCGATCCCCTTCCACCACCAGAGCCCGGACAAGATCATGCGCCAAGAGGCTTTTGCCATCGGGAAGGTTGACGCGCTCCAACGCGGCTTCGACTTGGGCTTTCGTCACGGACATGCGCAAATTCTCCTCTATTACGCCTCCTGAAATGGCAGGTTCTGCGCCAAGCGCAAGCCTCGGGGCGGATTTGCCCGCGCAGCAGGCGGGATGCCCAATCTTTACGCTAGGTTACCATGTTTTCGCTGCATAGCGGCATTGCAAAAAGGATCATTGTGCAATCGCAGCAATTAGCGCTAACTTACGGACATAGGCAGGGCCAAACGCCCCGCTGCCGGAACATCAGACCTATCCATCCTCCTCCCGGATATGTCTGCTGTCGGAAAGAGCAGATCAGCCCCTCCTCCTCCCGGGCCGGTCTGACCTTGAAGAGACCAGACGCGTCCATCCTCCTCCCGGATGTGTCTGTAATTGGCGGCGACATTTACCTCCTCCCAAATGTCGTCGCCGCTTTCTCCCTCCCCCTCCCGAAGAGACCCGATCCGCCACCGCCCCGCGCCTTTGCGACCGGGGTCGATCCGTTTTTTAACAAAGACTTATCGCCAATTTACACCCATGCGTTTTCTGCATAGCGGCCTTGCCTTTATGCCCATTGTGCAGATGCAGAAAGAGCGTAAATAGCGGGCAACGAGATGATCAACAGATGAAAAAAGAGGCGCCGAAATGGCATATATGAACACGACTTCCGCAAGCACTCCTTCCTTCTTCGCCCGTATCGGCGGCGCATTCGAAGGTCTGGCAACCCGCTACAAGCAGCACCGTCTGTACCGTGAAACTTTTGACGGTCTCAGCGCGTTGAGCAACCGCGAATTGGCCGATCTTGGCCTGTCGCGCTCCGAGCTGCGCCGTGTGGCTTGGGAATCCTCGCGCCGCTAAGGCCGAGCTAAGAGATCGGGCATCAGAACCCCTCCCTGTTCTGATGTCTGTGTCCGGGGTGCGCGTCACTTTCCTCCTCCCAGATGAGGCGGACCCCGAATGAGACCCGAAGCTGACCCTCCCTCGACGCTTCGGGCCGACATAGAAACGGCGGCACCTTCCTCCCAAGGTGTCGTCGTTTTTTGTTTTACCCCCTCTTTCTATGTGCGGCCCGGCCCGTTAGCGTGCCGCGACACAAAAGGGGCAAGATATGAGCGGATGGGTCTTTATCGCGGTGATCGCCGCCGCCGGGCTGCACGCGCTGTGGAACGCGCTGGTCAAGGGCGGCGCAGATAAGGCGCTCAACATGGGCGCTGTCGTGATCGGCCATCTGCCGCTGGCGCTGGTGGCGATCAGCATCTCCCCCCTGCCCACCTTCGAAAGCCTGCCCTATCTCTTTGCCGGTCTGGCTTTGCATTTCGGCTACCAGTGGTTCTTGCTGCGGGCCTATCAGCTGGGTGATCTGACCCAGGTTTACCCGATCGCCCGCGGCTCGGCCCCGCTGATGGTGGCGCTGTTTTCGGTGCTGGTGCTGGGCGTGCATCTTCAGGGGATGGAGCTTCTTGCCGTGGCGATCATCGGGGCGGGCATTATCAGCCTCGCGCTGGTGCGCCATGCAGATGGGCTGCGCAATGGCAATGCTGCTGTGTTGGCGCTGATCACCGGGCTTTTCATCGCCACATATTCGCTGGTCGATGGTCTTGGCGCGCGGCTGTCGGGCAATTCGCTTGGCTATTTCGGCTGGATCGCGGCGGGCAATGCGGTGATCATGGCGCTCTACCTTGGCTTTACCGCGCCACAGACCCTCCGCGCGGTGCCGCGCAAGGGCCTGCCGGTCTCGTTGATCGGCGGCAGCGCGTCCTTCGTGGCCTATGCTTTGGTCACCTGGGCCTTCACCCAGGCGCCCATCGCGCTGGTCACGGCGCTGCGCGAGACGAGCATCATCTTTGCCCTGCTGATCGGCGTGCTGTTTTTGAAAGAGCGGCTGAACCTGATCAAAGTCGTCTCGACGATGACCACCCTGCTCGGCGCGGTCCTTTTACGCTTCGCGCGGTCTTAGGGGGTCTTCCCCGCCGCATTGCTCCAGCCGAAGGTGCTCATTGGCGGGCTGTCCGCGCTGTTCCATCCCGCCAATGCCCGCCGGCTAAACCCCTAAAACGGCACATCATTCCCGCCCTTCAAAAAGCGCGAAACGACCTTCTTGGTGCCCGCCTTTTCAAAGGCCACCTCCATCTTGTCGCCTTCCATACCGATCACCTCGCCATAGCCAAATTTGTCATGGAACACCCGCTCGCCCATCTCAAAGGCGGCGACCGCCTGCATGTCGATGGTGACATTCTTGCTCTCGCGCGGCTGGCTCATTCCCCGCGTGCCACTGCGCGCCTGAAGCCGCCGCCAACCGGGCGAATCATAGACATTCGCGCTGGCCGCCCGGTCATGCAGATCCGACTGCGGCACCGCCGCGCCAAAGCCACCGCCATAGAGCCCCGGCGGCGTCAGCACCTCCACATGCGCTTCGGGCAGCTCATCGACAAAGCGCGAGGGCATCGCGTTCTGCCATTGCCCAAAGACCCGCCGGTTCGCGGCAAAAGAGATCGTGCAAACCTGCTCGGCCCGGGTGATCCCCACATAGGCCAGCCGCCGCTCTTCTTCCAAGCCCTTGATCCCGCTTTCATCCATCGAGCGCTGTGAGGGGAAGAGCCCATCCTCCCAGCCCGGGAGGAAGACCATGGGAAACTCCAGCCCCTTGGCCGCATGCAGCGTCATGATCGAGACTTTCTCGCCGTCGCCCTCCTGCTCATTGTCCATGATCAGGCTGACATGTTCGAGAAATCCTTGCAGGTTTTCAAACTCTTCCAAGGCCTTGACCAATTCCTTGAGGTTTTCCAGCCGCCCCGGCGCCTCGGGCGTCTTGTCGTTCTGCCACATGCCGGTATAGCCGCTTTCGTCGAGGATCATCTCGGCCAGTTCCACATGGCTCACCTCGGGCGGGCCGTAGTCCACCCGCAAGGGCGCGGTGCCGTCATCCAGCACGGAATTATCTTCGCTGATCTCAATCCGCGGCCCGCGCAGCATCGACGACCAGCGGTCGATCCCCTCGACCAGCCGCCGCAATTGCGCGGCGCCCTTGCCCGACAGCCCGTCATGCGCCAGCAAAATCCGCGCCCCTTCGACAAGGTTCACCCCATGCTCCCGCGCGCTGCGCTGGATTTTCTTCTGCGCCTTGTCGCCAAGCCCGCGTTTGGGCGTGTTCACGATCCGCTCAAAGGCCAGATCATCGTCGGGGCTGGTGACCACACGGAAATAGGCCATGGCGTCGCGAATCTCCAAACGCTCGTAAAAGCGCGGCCCGCCGATCACCTTATAGGGCAGACCGATGGTCAGGAACCGATCCTCAAAGGCCCGCATCTGGTGGCTCGCGCGCACCAAGATCGCCATGTCGTCCAGCGAAAACGGCTCCATCCCCCGCGTGCCGCGCTGCGCGGATTCGATCTCATCACCGATCCAGCGGGCTTCTTCCTCGCCGTCCCAATGGCCGATCAGGCGCACCTTCTCGCCCTCGGTTTCCTCGGTCCAAAGCGTCTTGCCCAACCGCCCCTCATTGCCCGCGATCACGCCGGAGGCCGCCGCCAGAATATGCGGGGTCGAGCGGTAGTTCTGCTCCAGCTTCACTACATGGGCGCCGGGGAAATCCGTCTCAAACCGCAGAATATTGCCCACCTCGGCCCCGCGCCAGCCATAGATCGACTGGTCGTCATCGCCGACGCAGCAGATATTCTTATGCCCCTGCGCCAAAAGCCGCAGCCAGAGATACTGCGCCACGTTGGTGTCCTGATATTCATCAACGAGGATATATTTGAACCAGCGCTGATACTGCGCCAGCACATCCGGGTGGGTCTGAAAGATCGTCACCATATGCAGCAGCAGATCGCCGAAATCGGTGGCGTTGAGCTCGATCAACCGCTTTTGATACTGCGCGTAGATCTGCGGCCCCCGGTGGTTATAGGCCCCGGCATCGGCGCTCGGGATCTTGTCCGGCGTCAGCGCCCGGTTTTTCCAACCGTCGATGATCCCCGCCAGCATCCGCGCGGGCCAGCGCTTGTCGTCGATGCCTTCCGCCGCCACCAGCTGTTTCAGCAGCCGCAGCTGATCATCCGTATCCAGAATGGTGAAATTGCTCTTTAGCCCGACCAGTTCCGCATGGCGCCGCAGGAGCTTGACGCAGATCGCGTGAAAGGTGCCGAGCCAGGGCATCCCCTCGATCTGATGGCCCAGCATCTGCCCCACGCGGTTCTTCATCTCGCGCGCGGCCTTATTGGTAAAGGTAACGGCCAAGACCTCATTGGGCCGCGCCCGCCCGGTGTTCAGCAGATGCACGATTCGCGCCGTCAGCGCCCGGGTTTTCCCGGTGCCCGCGCCCGCCAGCATCAGCACCGGGCCGTCCAAAGTCTCCACCGCCGCCCGCTGGGCGGGGTTCAACCCCTCCAGATAAGGCTGCGGGCGCGCAGCCATGGCGCGGGCGGACAAAGATGCGCCTTCAAAGGCGTTCATTTCATCGAAATCACTCATGCCCATAACCTAGCGCGTCCGCGATTTGAGATAAAGAGACGTTCCACAAATGTTCCGTGACTTCCCGCAAGGGGAGCCATTATCAGCCGGAAAACCCGAGAATAGGTCAAAAGACCCGTCGAATTTTAGCGGAGCTGCAAATGTTTACCCGTTGATAATTCTTTGCACCCAAGGTGACCCCTCAATACCTTGCCAACCAAAGGAACCGCTCATGTTCAGAAACGATGACACTTCGGTACTGCGCCGCGAGCTTGATCGGTTCAAATTACCGATGTTTATTGCAGAACTGAATGCGCAGAGCGGTCATTTCGAGATTCTGGCCCTCAATGCCGAACATGAGGTGCATAGCGGCATGGTCATGAAAGACGTGATCTGCCGCCCGCTGCATGATTTCATGCCCTTTGAAGAGGCAGAGGCGATCAACCAGCGCTACGCCCGCTGCGTGTCTGAGGCTACCCAGATCCGCTACCGGGAAATGTTGCACATGCCCCGCGGCCCGCTCATTTGGGACACCACATTGCACCATGTGCAGACCCCGCGCGGGGTGGACCGTGTCGTCGGCAGCGCAATCGTCGTGGAACGGGTGAAACGCGACAACCGCGATACGCTCGCCTTCGAAGATGTGCGCTATTTCGCGGCCACCTCTTCCTTCAAGCTCGAACAGATTTCCAGCGTGCTGGATGCGGCTGAAAAAGGGCTCATCGACCCTGCAAAACTCACCGGGTCTGCCGGCATGCTGGCCGGGCTCTGCCGCGCGATTGACAGCACGATGCAGGAATTGCGCGGCATCGCGCAGGAACGGCTCGATGCGGAGCCGGCGCAGGGCGTGCATCTGATCGACCTCGACACCGAGGAGGAAGAGGGCGAGAACGAGGTGGAAGCCGCGATTTCGGCTCTGGTCGATCTGGCGGGGAATCTGACCACCCCACCGGCCAGCAAGCCCATTCACGCAGCCCCAATGGCCCGAAGCGGATACCGGCAATAGCCCGCGCCAGCGCCTCCCCCATAGGGCTGCGCAGCAAAGGCCGACCCCCGTGCAACCGGCCCCAAGTCAACGCCCCGGCGCGACGAGCGCCATGGTTTCCGCGGCACTAGGGCATCCGGCTGTAAGGCTCTGGACAATCCTCAGACGGCCAGCACAAATGCGCGCATGGATTTACATGCGACCTACCCCGCCCTTTCCGATCTGCGCCAGCGCGCGCGGCGACGCTTGCCGAAATTCGTCTGGGAATATCTCGATTCCGCCACCGGGACCGAAGCCACCAAACACCGCAACCGCGCGGCGCTTGACCGGGTGGGTCTCATGCCTTCGGTGCTACATGGCGAGTTCACGCCCGACCTCAGCGTCGATCTGATGGGGCAAAAGTTCCCGCTGCCCTTTGGCATATCGCCCCTGGGCATGTCCGGGCTGATCTGGCCCGACGCCGAATGTCACCTCGCCCGCGCCGCGGCCCGTGCCGGCATGCCCTACGGTCTTTCCACCGTCGCCGCGGCCAGTCCCGAAGACCTCGCCCCGCATCTTGGCGCGCACGGCTGGTTCCAACTCTACCCGCCCCGCGACCCCGAGATTCGCGCCGACATGCTGGCCCGGGCCAAGGCCGCGGGGTTCACCACCCTCGTGCTCACCGTCGATGTCCCCGTTGCCTCGCGCCGTGAACGTCAGACCCGTTCGGGCCTGACCAGCCCGCCGGTGCTCACCCCGCGTCTGCTGGCGCAGGTCGGCCTGCGCCCGGCCTGGGCCATGGGCATGGCCCGGCGTGGTCTGCCGCATATGAAAATGCTCGACAAATACGTCCAGGGCACCGCCACCGCGAACCTGCCGCCCACCGCCCATGTCGGCTACCTTCTGCGCACCGCGCCGGATTGGGATTACCTGAACTGGCTGCGCGACCATTGGGATGGGCCGCTGGTGGTCAAAGGCGTGCTGCGCCCCGAAGATGCCGCCCCGCTTGAGAAAGCCGGCGTCGATGCAATCTGGGTCTCCAACCACGCCGGCCGCCAGTTCGACGCGGCCCCGGCCAGCGCCGAAGCCCTGCCCGCGCTTCGCCAGGCCAGCTCGCTGCCGCTGATCTTTGACAGTGGCGTCGAGACCGGTCTCGACATGCTGCGGGCCTTCGCGCTTGGGGCCGATTTCGTCATGCTGGGCCGCGCCTTTCACTTCGCCCTTGCCGCCCTCGGCCCGCGCGGGATCGACCATCTGATCGAGATTTTCACCCGCGATCTCATCGCCAATTTGGGCCAACTCGGTGCCCGCCATCTGCGCGACCTCCCAGCCCCCTTTGACCTCTCGCCGCTATAACGGGAAACCTTGCAGAAATGTGACGAAGACCGCGCAAGCCCCCTTGCGCTGCACCGCAGCATGCCTAAGCTGCCGCCAGGACCAGCAAGGGGGGAGACCAGCTCGTGACCGATTTCAAGAAGATCCTAATTGCCAACCGCGGTGAAATCGCGATCCGTATCATGCGCGCGGCCAATGAAATGGGCAAGAAAACGGTCGCCGTCTATGCCGAAGAGGACAAGCTCGGCCTGCACCGTTTCAAAGCCGATGAGGCCTACCGCATCGGCGAAGGTCTCGGCCCCGTGGCCGCCTACCTCAGCATCGACGAGATGATCCGCGTCGCCAAAGCCTCCGGCGCCGACGCGATCCACCCCGGCTACGGCCTGCTTTCGGAAAACCCTGAATTCGTCGATGCCTGCGTGCAAAACGGCATCACCTTCATCGGCCCGCGCGCGGAAACCATGCGCGCTCTGGGCGACAAAGCCTCCGCCCGCCGCGTCGCCATGGAGGCGGGCGTGCCGGTCATCCCCGCCACCGAAGTGCTCGGCGAGGACATGGAGGCGATCCGCGCAGAGGCCGCCGATGTGGGCTATCCTTTGATGCTCAAAGCCTCCTGGGGCGGCGGTGGGCGCGGGATGCGCCCGATCATGAACGAGGCCGAGCTGGAGGAAAAAGTCCGCGAAGGCCGCCGCGAGGCCGAAGCCGCCTTTGGCAATGGCGAGGGCTATCTGGAGAAGATGATCCTCCGCGCCCGCCATGTCGAAGTGCAGATCCTCGGTGACAAACAGGGCGATATCTACCACCTTTACGAGCGCGACTGTTCGGTCCAGCGCCGCAACCAAAAGGTCGTCGAACGCGCCCCCGCCCCCTATCTGAGCGAAGACCAACGCGCCGAGCTCTGCGAATTGGGCCGCAAAATCTGCGCCCATGTGAGCTATGAATGCGCCGGCACCGTCGAATTCCTGATGGATATGGATGACGGCAAATTCTATTTCATCGAAGTGAACCCCCGCGTGCAGGTTGAACATACCGTCACCGAAGAGGTCACCGGCATCGACATCGTCCGCGCCCAGATCCTCATCGCCGAGGGCAAACCGCTGGCCGAGGCCACCGGCAAGGCGCGCCAAGAGGAGATCACCCTCACCGGCCATGCGCTGCAAACCCGGGTTACCACCGAAGACCCGCAGAACAACTTCATCCCCGACTATGGCCGCATCACCGCCTACAGGTCGGCCACCGGCATGGGCATCCGGCTTGACGGCGGCACGGCCTATGCCGGCGGGGTGATCACGCGCTACTACGACAGCCTGCTAACCAAGGTCACCGCCAAGGCGCCGACGCCGGAAATGGCCATCGCCCGGATGGACCGCGCCTTACGCGAATTCCGCGTGCGCGGGGTCTCGACCAATATCGCCTTTGTCGAAAACCTGCTGAAACATCCGACCTTTCTCAGCAATGAATACACCACCAAATTCATCGACGAGACGCCGGAGCTCTTCGAGTTCGAACAGCGCCGCGACCGCGCCACCAAAGTGCTGACCTATATCGCCGACATCACGGTGAACGGCCATCCGGAGACCAAGGACAAGCCGCGCCCTGCGGCCAATCTGCGCGATCCCAAGCCGCCCGCGCTGCGCGGCGAGCCACAGATGGGCACGCGTAACCTATTGGAACAAAAGGGCCCCCAGGCGGTGGCCGATTGGATGAGCCAGCAGCGCCAGCTGCTGATCACCGACACCACCATGCGCGACGCCCATCAATCCCTGCTCGCCACCCGGATGCGCTCGCGCGATATGATCCGCGTGGCCCCCGCCTATGCCGCCAATCTGCCGCAGCTTTTCTCGGTTGAATGCTGGGGCGGGGCAACCTTTGACGTGGCCTACCGTTTCTTGCAGGAATGCCCTTGGCAACGCCTGCGCGACCTCCGCAGCGCGATGCCGAATGTGATGACGCAAATGCTCCTGCGCGCCTCCAACGGCGTCGGCTACACAAACTATCCCGACAATGTGGTGCAGAAATTCGTCGCCACTGCCGCCAATACCGGCGTCGATGTCTTCCGCGTCTTCGACAGTCTGAACTGGGTCGAAAACATGCGCGTCGCGATGGATGCCGTGGTCGAGGCGGGCAAGGTCTGCGAAGGCACGATCTGCTACACCGGCGATATTTTCGACCCCGACCGCGCGAAATACGACCTGCAGTATTACGTGCAGATGGGCAAGGATTTGAAAGCCGCCGGCGCCCATGTGCTGGGGCTGAAAGACATGGCCGGATTGCTGAAACCCGCCCAGGCCCGGGCGCTGGTCAAGGCGCTGAAATCCGAGGTCGGCCTGCCGATTCACTTCCACACCCATGACACCGCAGGCAGCGCCACGGCGACGATCCTCGCCGCCTCTGAGGCCGGCGTCGACGCGGTCGACTGCGCCATGGACGCGCTTTCGGGCAATACCTCGCAGGCGACCTTTGGCACCGTGGTCTCGGCCCTGCGCCACACCGACCGCGACACCGGGATCGACATTAAGGCCGTGCGCGAAATCTCTGATTATTGGGAAGAAGTGCGCGGCCATTACGCCGCCTTCGAGACCGGGATGCAGGCGCCTTCGTCGGAAGTCTACCTGCATGAAATGCCCGGTGGGCAATTCACCAACCTCAAGGCGCAGGCCGCCTCCATGGGGCTGGACGACCGCTGGCCCGAGGTCGCGCGCACCTATGCGGATGTGAACCAGATGTTCGGCGATATCGTCAAGGTGACCCCCTCTTCCAAGGTGGTGGGCGACATGGCGCTGATGATGGTCTCCCAAGGTCTCACCCGCGCGCAGGTCGAAGACCCGCAGGTCGATGTCTCCTTCCCCGACAGTGTCATCGACATGATGCGCGGCAATCTGGGCCAGCCGCCGGGTGGCTTCCCGGCGGGCATCGTCAAAAAGGTGCTCAAGGGCGAAGCGCCCAACACCGAACGCCCCGGCGCGCATCTCGCCCCGGTGGATCTTGAGGCGGTGCGCAAGGAGTTGTCCGACAAACTAGAGGGGCTTCAGATCGACGATGAGGATCTCTGCGGCTACCTGATGTACCCCAAGGTTTTCCTCGATTATATGGGGCGGCACAAGCTCTACGGCCCAGTGCGCACCCTGCCCACCCAGACCTTCTTCTACGGTATGGAGCCGGGTCAGGAGATCTCTGCCGAGATTGACCCCGGCAAGACATTGGAAATCCGCCTGCAGGCCGAATCCGACACCGGAGAGGATGGCGAGGTCAAAGTCTTCTTCGAACTTAACGGCCAGCCCCGGATCATTCGCGTCGCCAACCGTTTGGTGAAAGACGCGACCGTGCAGCGCCCCAAGGCGGAAACGGGGAATGCCAACCACATCGGCGCGCCGATGCCCGGGGTGGTGGCCTCGGTCGGGGTCAAAGAAGGGCAGAATGTGAAGACAGGCGACCTGCTGCTGACCATCGAGGCGATGAAGATGGAGACCGGGCTGCACGCGGAGCGCGACGCGGTGGTAAAGGCCGTGCATGTGCAGGCCGGTGGGCAGATCGACGCGAAGGATCTGCTGGTCGAATTGGAGTAGCAAGTTTAGGCGGCGCGGCTTTTCATCAGGCGCGCCGCTTGATCCACGCCCCGGCCCGGACTCACGCCACCGGCGCCGGGCCATCTTCCACCCGCGGCAATGGCGCTCATCTCTTAACTTTCAGTTAACGATGACACCGCCCGCCGCCTTAATCCCCTGCAAGCGGCCCAATTCCCGCAGCAATGCAGGACGCCCAGTGTACGTGCGGTGCACAAGCGGCGACTCCGATATTTCCAACAATATCAAAGCTTAACACGCCACTGTTAAACGACCTGCCACGCTGTTGCCACCGCGTCCCCACGCCGCATTGTTTTCGCCCGCGCAGATGCTACCTTTTCTCCATCCCGAGCCTGAGCCCCGCCATGCCCTACGAATGGACAACCCCGCCCCGCGCCAATCCGCAGCAGATGCGTCTCTGGCCGCATCAATCCCTGCCCGCGCACGGTTTTGCGGCCTTCATGCTGGCGACCTTCACGCTGGCGATGATCCCGCTTATCGCGCTGCTCGGCACGGTGTTGCTCTGGGGATTATTGCCCTTTGTTATCATGGCCATAGCCGCGCTCTACTGGGCGCTGCAACACGATCACCGAACCCGGCAGATCGAAGAGGTGCTGACGCTCGACGACAGCACGGCGCGGCTGGTGCACACCACCGCCAAGGGCGAGGTCAAGGATTGGGACTGCAACCGCTACTGGACCCAAGTGAAGAAATACGACGATGACGGCCCCGTGCCGCATTACGTCACGCTCCGCGGCGAGGGGCGCGAGGTCGAGATCGGCGCCTTTCTCAGCGAAGAGGAACGGATCGCGCTTTTCGAAGATCTCTCGCGCCATCTACGCCAGCAAAAAGGCTGAGCCTCACGGCCCAGCCCTTTGTTTCCAAACTAAATTCAGCCGCTCAGCGCTCAGCTCAACCGCGCCTTGATCACCGGCCCGACAGCACCGAAATCCATCTGCCCGGTATAGCGTTCCTTGAGCAGGCCCATCACCTTGCCCATGTCCCGGATCGAGGTCGCGCCGATCTCGTCAACGGCCGCATCCACCGCCGCTGCCGTCTCCGTCACGCTCAACTGACGTGGCAGGAATTCTTCAATGACTTCAACTTCTTCGCGTTCCCGCTCGGCCAGGTCCAGACGCCCGCCCTCCTCATAGGCCCGTGCAGATTCCTGGCGTTGCTTGGCCATCTTGCTCAAGATCGCCAGCACCTCGGCCTCCGACACACCGTCGTCATTGCCCTGGGCGCGCGCGGCGATATCCTTATCCTTGATCGCAGCATTGATCAGCCGCAGGGTCGACAGCCGGTCCGCCGCCTTGTCTTTCATCGCCTGTTTCAGAGCATCAGAGATGCGGGTCCGCAGTGACATGGTGGTTTTCCTGTGTTCGCTCATGACAAGGGTCCGAGCATACCCGCTATGCCGCGCGCGGGCAATGGCAAGTGACCATTGGTAAGCCACTGTAAAACCACGAAATCTCATTTCACAGCAGCTATTGACCCGCCCCGCTGCGGCGATTAGGTTGCCACCCGTTTACCCGCTCATTCCCTGCCCGGAGACTGCCCCATGTCCGCGCCCGCTCGCCCCCGCCCAACCGCCTGCCTTGCCCTCGCCGATGGCTCCATCTTCTACGGCATGGGCTTCGGCGCCACCGGCCAAACCGTGGCGGAGCTTTGCTTCAACACCGCCATGACCGGCTATCAGGAAATCATGACAGACCCGTCCTACGCGGGCCAGATCGTGACCTTCACCTTCCCCCATATCGGCAATGTCGGCACCAATCCCGAAGACGATGAGACCGGTGATCCGGTCGCCGCCGGGATGGTGGTGAAATGGATGCCCACGACCCCCAGCAGCTGGCGCAATGTGCAACCTCTGTCGGACTGGCTCGCATCCCGGGGACGCATCGCCATCGGCGGTGTCGACACCCGCCGGCTGACCCGCGCGATCCGCCAGCAGGGCGCGCCCCACGCCGCCCTCGCCCATGATCCGGACGGCAATTTCGACATCGAAGCGCTGGTCGCCGCCGCGCGGGATTTCGCCGGGCTCGAAGGCATGGATCTGGCCAAGGATGTCACCTGCGCGCAGACCTATCAGTGGAACGAAATGCGGTGGGCCTGGCCCGAGGGCTACGCGCCCCAGACCGAGGCGAAACATAAAGTGGTTGCAGTGGATTACGGCGCGAAACGCAACATCCTGCGCTGCCTTGCTTCGGCCGGTTGCGACGTGACCGTGCTGCCCGCGACCGCCACCTATGAGGACGTCATGGCGCATCAGCCCGACGGGGTGTTCCTCTCCAACGGCCCGGGCGATCCCGCGGCCACCGGCGCCTATGCCGTGCCGATGATCCGTGAGGTTCTGGACAAGACCGACCTGCCGGTTTTCGGCATCTGCCTCGGCCACCAAATGCTGGCCCTCGCCCTTGGCGCCAAGACCATCAAGATGAGCCACGGCCACCACGGCGCGAACCATCCGGTCAAGGATAACGACACCGGCAAGGTCGAGATCACCTCGATGAACCATGGCTTTGCGGTCGATGGGCAATCCCTGCCCGAAGGCGTGCGCGAGACACATATCTCGCTCTTTGACGGGTCGAACTGCGGCATCCGCCTCGATGGCCGCCCGGTCTGGTCCGTGCAGCACCACCCCGAGGCCAGCCCCGGCCCGCAAGACAGCTACTATCTGTTTGAGCGATTCAGCCAGGCGATGACCGATCGGGTCGCCTGAACCGGTCTGGTTTCGGCTGTAAAAACGTCGTTAACGCAGGCTTAACGCTTTACTGCCACTTTCCCATCAATTCTATGGATGGGATATGTGATGAGCACGCTACGCCTGCTGTTGCCAGATCCGCAGGCGGCCTTACCCCCCGGGGAAAGGCTGCCGATCGGCCGCTATCTCGTGAACGCCGGGGCGATCAGCCCCAAGGATCTACTGCATGGTCTGGCGTTGCAGCGGCGGATCGACGTGCCCTTGGGTGAGATTCTCGCCGCCGAAGGGCTGATCTCGCGGGCGGATATTCTGCACGCCCTGGCCCATCAATACCAAGCCCAGCCTGTCGATCTGTCAAAAGATCCCCCCGATCCCCGGCTGCGTCACCAGCTTCCAGCGGCGCTCTGTCTCAAATATGGCGCGGTCCCCTGGTTGGAGATTGCGGACAGGCTGCTGGTCGCGACCGGGCGGCCAGATCGGTTCGATGGTCTTTGCGCTTGTTTGGGCGACAGGGGAAAGCGTCTGCTGCTGGTGATCGCGGAACCCCAGCGGGTGCAGGACCACATCACGGCACTCTATGGCAGGGAACTTGCCCATAAGGCCGCGACCCGGGTACCCGTTGAGGAAAGCTGCCGCGGCTGGGCGGCCAATCCGCTGCGGCGGCGATGTTGGGCCGGGGCGCTGTGCAGCCTGATTCTGGCTTTCGCGCTCCTCGCCCCTGCAATCGCGCTCTCTGCCGCCTTGCTCTGGGCGGCCCTCACCCTGGCCATGACCACGGGGTTAAAGGCCGCGGCGCTCGCGATGACCTGCCAACGCCCCCCTGCGCCACCTCTGTCCCCCCGCGCGCCCCGATCCGATTTTCGCCTGCCCCGGGTTTCGGTCATGGTCCCGCTCTATCAAGAGCAGGAGATCGCCGGCGCCCTGATTGCCCGGCTCACGCGGCTCACCTACCCCAAGTCCCTGTTACAGGTCGTGCTGGTCCTGGAAGCCGGCGATAAGGTCACCCGCGAGACCCTCGACCGCACCGCCCTGCCCAGTTGGATCAGCCTTATCGAAGTGCCGGACGCCGATCACCTGCGCACCAAACCCCGGGCGCTCAACTATGCGCTCGATTTCTGCAACGGAAGTATTGTCGGCGTCTGGGATGCCGAAGATGCGCCGGAACCGGATCAGATCGAACAGGTGGTCACCCGGTTTCACCACGCCCCCGCCAATGTCGCCTGTCTGCAAGGGGTTCTGGATTACTACAATAGCCGCAGCAATTGGATGTCGCGCTGTTTCGCCATTGAATACGCCAGTTGGTGGCGCGTGCTTCTGCCCGGCGTGGTGCGGTTGGGGCTGGTCGTCCCCTTGGGCGGCACCACCCTGTTTTTCCGGCGCGCGATTCTCGAAGGGCTCGGGGGCTGGGACGCGCATAATGTCACAGAGGATGCGGACCTTGGCCTGCGGCTCGCGCGGCACGGCTATGTCACTGAAATCCTGCCCACCGTTACATATGAAGAGGCCAACTGCCGCCCCTGGCCTTGGGTGCGGCAAAGGTCACGCTGGCTTAAGGGTTTCTTAACGACTTGGTGCGTACATATGCGCGCCCCGCGCAGGCTTTTGAAAGACCTTGGCCTCATGCGTTTTCTGGGCGTGCAGACGCTCTTCCTTGCGACTTTCTCACAGTTCGCCCTCGCGCCGCTGCTCTGGTCGCTTTGGCTCGCGTTCTTCGGCCTGCCGCATCCGGCGGCAGAGATGCTTGGCCCCACGCTCATGAGCGGGGTGATCGCCCTCTTCATCCTGTCGGAACTGCTGAACCTCGGCCTTTCTGCCTTCGCAGTATCAGACCGGCGCCACCGGCATCTTCTGCCCTATGTTCCCACTCTGCCCTTCTATTTCGCCATGGGCGCTTTGGCGGCTTTAAAGGCGCTCTATGAATTTGCCAGCAGTCCGTTTTACTGGGACAAGACCGCCCATGGCCATTCGCCAACGGAAGAGCCGCTAGATGCCACCGCCCCTGCGGACCACCTCAGAAATCATCCTCCCGCCGGGCCGCTTCCTGCTTCAGCCGCGTCATAAAGGCGACCGAGATATGCTCCCGCAGCGCGTTATCGGCACCATCTTCATCGCGCGCCTCGATCATACGCACGATTTGGTCATGCTCCGCCTGCGCAATCTCGCCGCGGCCTTCGACCGCCAAGGACGAGGTCGCCATCAGCGCCATCGACCGATGCACCAGATCAAGCTGCTGCACCAGATAGCGGTTGTGCGACGCAAGATGGATCTGCTTGTGAAACCGCTTATTGGCCCGCGCCAGCGCATTGGGATTGTCGGCCAGAGCATTGTCGGCATCCACCATCTCACGCAGTACGCGGATTTCCTCGGCGGTGGCATGGCGCGCGGCCAGACGGGCAGCCAGCCCTTCCAACTCGCCCCGCACGACGTAAAGCTCGGCCATCTGGTTGTGATCCAGCGACGCCACGATCAGGCTGCGCCCATCGCGGACCAGCAATGACTGCGTCTCCAGCCGCTGCAACGCCTCGCGGATCGGGGTGCGCGACATGCCAAAACGCTCGGCCAATTCGCTCTCCACCAGGCGGTCACCGGGGCGGTAGGTGCCGATATCGATGGCCTCAAGGATCATCGAATAGGCATCGGTCGGGCCGGATTTCGGCTGGTGGGTAAGCTCAGGCATCAATCACGCATCCTTGCAAGTTGCGCCACCTTACCCACCGCGACCATATGCGCAACCCGCAGCCCTTGCGCGCCCCCGCGTCTCGGCCTACCTCTTTCCCCATGCCGCGCGATGCTTTCTCTCATGTCACCACCTGGGTCTTTGATCTGGACCAGACGCTTTACCCGCCCTCGGCGCGGCTCTTTGACCTGATCGAAGCGCGTATGGTCGATTGGGTCATGCAGGCGATCAAGGTGGACCGCGACCGCGCCAATCACCTGCGGCTGCATTATTGGCAGACCTATGGCACCACGCTCGCCGGGCTGATGCGCGAACATGGGGTCGATCCCGGCCCCTATCTCACCGATGTGCATGACATCCCGATGGACCGGCTTACCCCCGATCCCGCGCTCGCCCGCGCGATCCGCGCCCTGCCGGGGCGGCGCATCGTCTATACCAACGGCTGCGCGCCCTATGCCGAACGGGTGCTCGCCGCACGCGGGCTCAGCGGGTTGTTCGACGCGGTCTACGGGGTCGAACATGCCGATTTCCTGCCCAAACCGGAACGCGCCGCCTTTGACAAAGTCTTTGCCATCGATGGGTTCGAGACCCGCGCCGCGGCCATGTTCGAAGACGACCCGCGCAACCTCGCCGCGCCCCATGCCATGGGCATGCGCACCGTCCATGTGGCCCCTGAACGCGGCGAAGGCGATCACATTCACTACCATACGGAAGACCTTTGTGACTTCCTCATTCGGGTATCGGGCTGATGACATTTGACTGTGATATTCTGATCTCCGGCGGCGGCATCGCCGGGCTAACGGCGGCGGCGGCCTTTGGCTCTGCCGGGTTCAAGGTGCTCTGCGTCGACCCCACCCCGCCGGTAACAGAGGCCGAGGCCGAGGGCGCCGACATGCGCTCCACCGCGCTGCTGCAACCGGCCCGCGACCTGCTCGAAGAGGCCGGTCTCTGGTCCCGTCTCGCGCCCCATGCCGCGCCTTTGCAGATCATGCGCATCGTCGACGCGGGCGGCGAAGAGGCCACACCGCGCACCACCCGCGAGTTTGACGCCGCCGACCTGTCCGAGGCGCCCTTTGGCTGGAACTTTCCCAATTGGCTTTTGCGCCGCGAATTGCTCGCCCGGCTCAAGGAATTGCCCAATGTCGATTTCCGCCCCGGCACCGGCACCACCACGCTCTTCACCCGCAGCAGCGAAGCCCGTGTGGGCCTGAGCGACGGCAGCCGGATCAAGACCCGTCTGGTGGCCGCCGCCGATGGCCGCAACAGCCCGATGCGCGAGGCCGCCGGGATCGCTGTGACCACCCGTCGCTACGGCCAGAAAGCCCTCGCCTTCAGCGTCACCCACCCGATCCCTCATGACAATGTGTCGACCGAAATTCACCGCTCCGGCGGCCCCTTCACCCTTGTCCCCCTGCCGGACCGGGACGGGCTGCCTTCTTCGGCCGTGGTCTGGATGGACGATGGCCCCGCCACACAGGCCCGCGCGGCATTGGACACAGCGGCTTTCGAGGCGGAGGCCACGGCCCGCTCCGCGCATCTTTTCGGCCCGCTGACCCTCGCGAGCAAACGCGCCCTCTGGCCGATCATCAGCCAAGAAACCGAGCGCCTCTCCGGTGAACGCATCGCCCTGCTGGCCGAGGCCGCCCATGTGGTGCCGCCCATCGGCGCGCAGGGGTTGAACATGTCGCTGGCGGATCTGGCGAGCCTGTTGGACCTTGCCCGCAAAGCGCCGGACCAGCTTGGCGATGCAGAGATGCTGGCGGCCTATCACCGTGCCCGCCATGCCGATATCTCGCTCAGGGTGCGCGGCATTGATCTGTTGAACCGCGCCAGCCAGGCCCGCACCCCGCTGGCCCGCGAGGCGCGCGCCGCTGGGCTAAACGCGCTCTACGCGCTGCCGCCGCTGCGCAAGACCCTCATGCAGATGGGGCTGGGACTGCGCCGCTGATAAGCGGCGCAGAACCTCACAGGACCTCGTCCAGCACCCTGGTCAGCCGCGCAACCGTGGCATCGACGTCGTAAAGCTTATCAAGCCCAAAGAGACCCAGACGGAAGGTGCGGAAATCCTCTGGCTCCCCGACCTGAAGCGGCACGCCCGCCGCGATCTGCATGCCCTGCGCGGCAAAGGCTTTGCCGTTCTGCACTTCGGGATCATCGGTATAGCTCACCACCACCCCGGGGGCCGCGAAACCCGCCGCCGCGACCGAAGTCACGCCGCGATCTGCAAGCGCCTTGCGCACCGCATCCCCCAAGCGCCACTGCGCCTCTTTCAACCGGTCAAAGCCATAGTCCCGGGTCTCGCGCACCGTGTCGCGGAATATCCGCAGCGCATCGGTCGGCATGGTGGCATGATAGGCATGGCCGCCCGCCTCATAGGCTTTCATAATATCGCGCCATTTGCGCAGATCGATGGCGAAACTGTCCGACGTGGTCTCCGCCAGACGCGCTTCGGCACGCGCCGACATCATCACCAACCCGGCAGAGGGCGACGCGCTCCACCCCTTCTGCGGGGCCGAGATCAGCACATCGACGCCAAGCGCCTTCATATCGACCCAAACACAGCCCGAGGCGATGCAATCCAGCACCATCAACGCGCCCACGTCATGGGCCGCCGCTGCCATTGCCTTGATATAGTCGTCCGGCAGGATCATGCCCGAGCTGGTCTCCACATGCGGCGCGAAAACCACCTGCGGTCTGTTCTCTCGGATCGCAGCGGTGACCTCTTCGATCGGCGCGGGCGCAAAGGGCGCGGGGCTGGCATTGCCCTCCATCCGCGCTTTCATCACCTCGGCACTGGCGGTCAGATCGGCGCTCTCGATGATCTGGCTCCAACGGTAGGAGAACCAGCCGTTGCGCACCACCAGCACGTCCTGCCCCCGCGCGAACTGCCGCGCCACGGCCTCCATCGCATAGGTGCCGCCACCGGGCACCAGCGCCACGGCATCGGCGTTATAGACCTCACCCAGCCAAGCCGAGAGATCGCGCATGACCTGCTGAAATTCCGCCGACATGTGGTTGAGCGACCGGTCGGTAAAGACCACGCTGAATTCATCAAGCCCCGAAGGGTCTACCGTGTCGAGCAATGCCATCGTTCTTCCTCCATCATTCGAAGCAAAGGCATATGGCCCGCCACGGCAAAAGGCAATTCACGGCTACAGCGGCCCTGGCAGCCGCTCTTCGCTCAGCAGCACATTGGCCTCCACCTCTCCCGCGCCCGGCAGGGTCATGATCCGCCGCCTGAGCACCCGTTCAAAATCCGGCAAATCCCGGGCCACGACCCTCAAGCGATAGTCGAAAAGCCCCAGAACATGCTCCACCGTCTGCACTTCGGGAATGGCCGAAACCGCCCGTTCAAAATCCTCCAGACTGACCCGCCCGCGGGTGGCAAGCTTGATCCCCAGAAACACGGTCACACCAAAGCCCAAAGCCTCGGCATTCAGGCGCAACCGCCGCCCGGCAATCGCGCCCCCGGCCTCCAACCGTCTGATCCGCCGCCATGTCGCAGGCTGCGACAGCCCCAGTTTCCGGCCCAGGGAACTGGCGCTTTGCGCGGCATCCTTTACCAAGGCGCGCAGCAGGGCCCGGTCGATCTCGTCCAATTCGATCACAGCGGCAGCCCCTCTTTGGTCTTGATCCGCGCCACATGCATCAAAGCCTCGATCTCCGCGATATGCGGCAGGGTCAGGATCCGACTGCGGTAGATCTGCTGATAATGCCCCATATCCCGCGCGATGATCGACAGGCGCAGATCGACCCGCCCCAGAAAGGTCTGGATCTCGATCACCTCCGGCACCTTTCGCGCCTCGGCCATAAAGATGTCAAAGGCATTGGCCTGCGTCTTGTCCAAGGTCACGCGCAAGGACACCTCCAGCGCATAGCCAAGCGCCGCCCAATCAATGACCACGGTGCTGCCCTGCACGATCCCTTGGTCCTGCATGCGCGCAATGCGCCGCGCGGCCTTGCCCGCCGAGATATTGCAATACTCAGCCAACTCGCCGGGGCTGAGGCTCGGCTCCGCCTGCCAATAGCGCAGAATGCGGCGATCCAGATCATCAAGCATGATTTCTCCATTTTCGCGCAGATGGGCGAATGATTATCTTCATCCTTTCACAAATACCTCTGCGATGACAATGGCTCCTAAGCGCGACATCGCTATGGTGAGGCCCAGAAGAAGATCAACCAAAGGACAAGATCATGCGCGTTTACTACGACCGCGATTGCGACGTGAACCTCATCAAGGACAAGAAGGTGGCGATCCTCGGCTACGGCTCCCAAGGCCATGCCCATGCGCTGAACCTGCGCGATTCCGGTGCCAAGAACCTCGTCGTCGCCCTGCGCGAGGGCTCCGCCTCTGCAGCCAAGGCCGAAGGCGAAGGTCTCAAGGTCATGGGCATCGCCGAAGCCGCCGCCTGGGCCGACCTGATCATGTTCACCATGCCCGATGAGCTTCAGGCCGAGACCTACAAGAAATACGTGCATGACAACATCCGCGAAGGTGCCGCCATTGCCTTCGCCCACGGTCTGAACGTCCACTTCGGCCTGATCGAGCCGAAAGAAGGCGTCGACGTCATCATGATGGCCCCCAAAGGTCCGGGCCACACCGTGCGCGGCGAATACACCAAGGGCGGCGGCGTGCCCTGCCTTGTGGCCGTCGACAAGGACGCTTCCGGCAAGGCGCTGGAAATCGGCCTCTCCTACTGCTCCGCCATCGGTGGCGGCCGTTCGGGCATCATCGAAACCAACTTCCGCGAGGAATGCGAAACCGACCTCTTCGGCGAACAGGCCGTGCTCTGCGGTGGCTTGGTCGAGCTGATCCGCATGGGCTTCGAGACGCTGGTCGAAGCCGGCTACGCGCCCGAGATGGCCTATTTCGAGTGCCTGCATGAGGTGAAGCTGATCGTCGACCTGATCTATGAAGGCGGCATCGCCAACATGAACTACTCGATCTCCAACACGGCGGAATACGGCGAATATGTCTCCGGCCCGCGCATCCTGCCTTACGACGAGACCAAGAAGCGCATGAAAGACGTGCTGACGGACATTCAGAACGGCAAGTTCGTGCGTGACTTCATGCAGGAAAACGCCGTCGGCCAGCCCTCGTTCAAAGCCACACGTCGCATCAATGACGAACACCGCATCGAACAGGTCGGCGAAAAGCTGCGCGAGATGATGCCATGGATTTCCGCCGGCAAGATGGTGGACAAGGCCAAGAACTGAGCCCGTTCCTTTCCAAATGAAATCACATCGACCCCGGCCCCGCGCCGGGGTCTTTGCACTTTCCCCCGGAGCCAGGATGAACGACAGGCCACAGATCACCCTGACAAGCTGGCTGCTCATCATCGTGCTGGGCTTTGTCTGGGGCGGCACCTTTCTGGTGACCGAAATCGCGCTGACCGGGATCACCCCTTTCTGGCTCGCTGCCTCGCGGATCTGTCTGGCGACGGTGGCGATGATGGTCATCTGGGCGTTTCGCGGCCTCGCGCTCTTCAAACGACGGCCCAGCCGCGCGGACATCACCATCTTGGTTATCAACGGCGTCCTGATCTCGGCCCTGCCCTTTTCCCTGCTGGCCTGGGGACAGCAATTCGTAACCTCGGGCTTTGCTGGCGTGTCGATGGCCTCGGTCGCGCTGATCGTGCTGCCCATCGCGCATTTCACCCTGCCCGGCGAACAGATGACAGCGCGCAAGGCCGGTGGTTTCGTCATCGGCTTTATCGGCGTGGTGGTGCTGATCGGGGGGCAGGCTTTTGAAAGCACCGGCGCCACGATGGAGGCCGCAGGAAGGCTTGCCTGTGTTGCCGCGGCGTCCTGCTATGCGGTGGGGTCCATCCTGATGCGCCGCCTGCCGCCGGTTGACCCTATGGGGCTCTCCACGGTCCTCATGCTCATTGGCGCAGTGGCGATCCTGCCCATGGCGTTCTTCAGCGAAGGCCCGCCGCCCCTGCCCGCGCCGAAAATCCTTGGCGTCTTGCTGTTCCTCGGGCTGGTCCCCACCGCCGGCGCGGCTTTCCTGCGCACCTATGTGGTGCGCACGGCGGGCCCGGTCTTCATGTCGCTGGTCAATTATCAGGTGCCGGTCTGGTCGGTCCTGATGGGCGCGCTGATCCTGTCCGAGCCGCTGCCTCTTTCGCTGCTCTACGCGATGGCCCTGATCCTCGCGGGCGTGGGGCTCAGCCAATATGGCGCGCTGTCCCGTCTGTTCCGGCGCGCCTGAGGCGCCTAGCCGCCCACCGCCGCATTCACCGCCTCGACCACACTGTCCACCACCCGTTCCATCAAGGCGGCGTCCTCATGTTCGGCCATGACACGCACCAAAGGCTCGGTCCCGGATTTGCGGATCAACAGCCGCCCGCCTTGCGCCAGATCCGCCTCGGCCTGCGCGATGGCGGCCTGCACATCCGCATCTTCCAGCGGGGTCTGCCCAGCCGAGAAACGCACGTTTTTCAGCAGTTGCGGCACCGGGTCGAACTGGTAGAGCAGCTCTGACGCGGGCTTTTCCGAGCGCACCATTTCCGCCAGGAACTGCATCCCGGCCATCAGACCGTCGCCGGTGGTGGCATGGTCGGTCATCACGATATGGCCCGATTGCTCACCGCCGAGATTAAAGCCGCCCTGACGCATCCGCTCCACCACATAGCGGTCGCCCACAGCGGTGCGCTCCAGATCGACGCCGCGCGCGTTGAGAAAACGCTCAAGCCCGAGATTGCTCATCACGGTGGCCACCAGCGCCTTGCCCTTCAGACGGTCTTCGCTTGCCCAACGGGCCGCCATCAGCGCCATGAACTGATCGCCATCCCCGATACGCCCGTTCTCGTCGATGAGGATCACCCGGTCGGCATCCCCGTCCAGACAGATGCCGACATCCGCGCCATGGGCCACCACGGCCTCCGCCGCGGCCTTGGGCTGGGTCGAGCCGCAGCCGTCGTTGATGTTGAACCCGTTCGGCGCCACCCCCACCGGGATCACCGTCGCGCCCAACTCCCAAAGCGCCATCGGCGCCACGTGATAGGCCGCCCCATGGGCGCAGTCGATCACCACCTTCAGCCCGTCCACCCGCATTTGCCGCGGGAAGGAGGATTTGACCCGTTCGATATAGCGGTAGCGGCTGTCATCAATCCGTTTGGCGCGGCCGATCTCCTCCGGGGCCGTCAAGTCGACCCCCTGCGCGACGAGCGCCTCGATCTCCTGCTCGACCTTGTCGGACAGTTTGTAGCCATCGGGGCCAAAGAACTTGATACCATTGTCATGCGCCGGATTGTGACTGGCCGAGATCATCACCCCCAGATCGGCCCGCATGGACCGCGTGAGCAGCCCCACAGCCGGCGTCGGCACCGGGCCGAGCAGCAGTACGTTCATGCCCGTGCTGGTCAGCCCCGCCGTCAGCGCATTCTCGAACATATAGCCCGACAGCCGCGTGTCTTTGCCGATCACCACACGGTGCACACTGTCCTTCTCGCGCCGGAAATACCGGCCCACCGCCGCGCCGATGCGCAGCGCCATATCGGCGGTCATGGGGTGAATATTGGCCGTGCCGCGCACGCCATCAGTACCGAAGAGTTTTGTCATGTCTGCTTTCCTGCCATGGCCGCACGCCAAAGTGCAATTGCCTGAATGGTTTCGCCCACGTCATGCACCCGAAGAAGCTGCACACCGTGCTGTAGGGCCGCCGAGGCCACGCCGATGGAGCCGGGCGCCCGGCCCGCCCCGGCCTCGGCCCCGCCGATGGTGCCGATAAACCGCTTGCGGCTGGCACCCAGAAGCACCGGCACGCCAAGCCCGTGAAACAGGCTCAACCGCGCCAGCAGCGCGAGGTTATGCTCCAGCGTCTTGCCAAAGCCGATGCCGGGGTCCGCAACGATATTCTCCCGCACAATCCCCTCGGCTTCCAACGCCCTGATCCGCTCGGCAAGATAGTCATAGACATCAAGCAGCACGTTGTCATAGCGCGGATCGCGCTGCATCGTGGCCGGATCGCCCTGCGCATGCATCACGCAGACCGGCAGTTCGCGCGTAGCACAGAACGGCACCAGCGCCGGGTCAAAGCTCAGCGCCGCCACGTCATTGACCAGATCGGCCCCCGCCGCCACGGCGGCCTCGGCCACAGGGGCTTTGCGGGTGTCGATGCTGATCGCCCCCGCCCCGCCTGCGCGTAGCCCTTCGATGACCGGCACCACGCGGGCGATCTCTTCGTCGGTGGCAACGGTCGCCGCGCCGGGGCGTGTTGATTCACCGCCCACATCGAGCATATCCACCCCGGCCGCCTGCATCGCCAACCCAGCCTGCACCGCCGCCTGGGCGTCTGCATGCCGCCCACCATCAGAGAAACTGTCGGGCGTGGCGTTGAGGATACCCATCACCCGCGGGCGGTCCATCTCCAGCCCTGCAACAGCTGGCCGCGCCGCGGTCAATGGGGCGAGCGTCTGGTCATCCAGCTCGGTCACCGGCACAATCTGCGCGGCCGCATCGCGCGCCAGAACCTCGACATGGGTGAACCAGCCCCAGCCCCCGGCCAATGTCAGGGCGGTTTCGGGTTGGGCAGGGCCAACCTGAACCAAAGGGCGAAAATAGCGGCTCATCGCGGCAGGACCTCCGTCTCGGCAGGGCTCACCGTCACCGGCACCTCACCGGCGTCCGGCGCCTCAGCCCCGATCACCAGGAGCCCCACGGCATTGGCATTTTTCGCAAACCACGCCGCCAAAGCAGGCGCGTTATTCGGGGTGACCTCGGGGCCGTCGACAGCATCCAGCACGATGCGCGACGGGGCCCAGACGACGCTTTGGCCATTCTTCATCGCCCAGTCCAATTCGGTGCGGCTGCTCACGACCTCAAGCCGGGGCGCGCGGGCGGCCAGCAGCCAAGCGTTCTGTTCGATCGCCAGCAAATCAATGCGGCGCTGCGCCTGCGTTTGCCCGGCTTTCGGCCTCTCGTCATCCGGCAGACCCACGCAGAACACAAGCGGCGCATCCGCCGTTTCGAGCTGATCCAGCCAACCCGGCAGATGCGGCGCGGTGATCGCCGCATTCGACAGATAGATGATCTGCGGGCGCTCGGCGGTGGGCGCAGACAGATCACCCGGCCCCTGCGCCGCGCCGACGCGGACAATCTCGACCCCAAGCGCGCCGGGGCCGCGGTCCAGCTTCTCAATCCGCACGAAGACCTTACAGGCCTGCGGTTCGGTCAGGATACGGTCAGCGATCCGCTCGGCCAATGTCTCCAGCAGGTTCAACCGTTCGGCGGCCAGTTCGGCGGCAATCGCCTCGGTCACGCGGTCATAGGACAGGATGCGGTCGACATCATCGTCGATCTCACCGCTCAGGGGCACGACCTCGACCACCACGTTGAACGACAGGCGCTGTGTCACCCCCCGCTCCGCCTGAAACGCTCCGATCTCCACCTCGACGATATGATCGCGCAGAGAGATGCGATCGCGCGGCTCAGGCCCCGCCAGAGCTTCGGCCCGCGCAAGCGGGTGTGCAAAGGCACATCGGGTTTCTTCGGACATGGATGGCGCCTATCAAATCAGTGACATAGCCCAGAGGCTGCGGCAATCCTTAGCAGCCCCGCCCGCAGCAGACCAGCGCCCGGAGGCGCGGCCCGTGCAAAATCACTTCGACGCGGTTTTCCAGGTGTGGCGATAGAAAAGATGGTCCCCGATCCGCGCGGTCTTGGTATAGACGCGGGCCCATTTCGGGTTCACGGCGGTGGTGTGATAATGGGTCGCCCCATCGGTCAGCTTTGGCGCCGTCCCGTCGATGATGGCACGGGCCACTTTGGCCACACGCGCCCAGGCCCGCGGCTCATTCACCACTTCCTTATGGCCATCGCAGGTATAGGTGAACTGACACTGGTATTTGCGCCCCGTCCCCTGATTGATGACACCGCAAAGCGTGCCGGGGAAGCGGGCGGATTTCACCCGGTTCATGATCACTTCGGCCACCGCAAACTGGCCCTTGACGGATTCGCCGCGCGCCTCGAAATAGAGCGCTTCGGCAAGGCAGCGGAACTCGGCACTGCCTTCGGCTTTGGGCTGGCTGTCGATCCAGGAGGTGGAATACTTTACTTCGCTCGCACTGGCCGAGACCGGCTGAGCGACCATTTCCTTCAGACGGCTCGCCCCGGCGGCCTTCAGCCCCTGAATTTCGATCTGCGCAAGATCGCTCGCACTTTCGGCGTCAGCCGAGGCAGTCATCGGCAGGCTGGCAGAGAGCGCAAGGGAAAGCGCAAGAGAAATCGAACGGATAGAACGCATTATGCGCCTCGCATCATTGTTGTGGCTCCGGGGCGGATAGCCAAAAGGTTCCCGCCGGTAAAGCCAAGGGGGTGTTATGTGCAGAAACCCGCCGAATTATGGTATGAGTTGGGCCGCAGTCCGCCGCCCCTACCCGATCTTGTGGGAAATCGCCAGCTGGGCCGCCGCCAATCGAGCGACAGGAACCCGGAATGGCGAACAGGAAACATAATCGAAGCCCGATTCGCGGCAAAAGGCGATGGATTCCGGGTTGCCGCCATGCTCGCCGCAGATCGACAGGGTGATTCCCGGCTGCGCTTTGCGCCCCCTCTCGGCGCCAAACTGGAGCAATTCGCCAACCCCCCCGGTGTCGAGCACATGGAACGGGTCTTCGGGATAGACCCCCTGCTGCACGTAGTTCGACATAAAGCGCCCCGCATCATCGCGCGACAGCCCATAGGTCATCTGCGTGAGATCATTGGTCCCGAAGCTGAGAAAGGCCGAATGCGGTGCGATATCTGCCGCACGCAGACAGGCGCGCGGGGTTTCGACCATCACGCCGAGCCGGTAGGTGAAACTCGCGTCGCGCTCACTGCGCACGGCGGCGGCCACGGCATCGACGGAGGCTTTGACCAGTTCCACCTCGCGCCGCGCACTGACCAGCGGGATCATGATCTCCGGCACCACCGGCTCCCCGTCGCGGCTGGCCTCAATGGTCGCCTCAAAAATGGCACGCGCCTGCATTTCGTAGATTTCCGGCACCGTCACCCCCAGCCGCACGCCCCGCAAGCCGAGCATCGGGTTGTATTCGGTCATCGCCGAGACCCGCCGGGTCACATCGGACATTTTCAGCCCAAGCGCCTCGGCCAATTCCCGTTGCCCCGGCTTGTCGGAGGGCAGGAACTCATGCAGGGGCGGGTCAAACAGGCGAATGCAGACCGGCTGGCCCTGCATGATACGGAAAAGCTGGGTGAAATCCTTGCGCTGCATCGGCAAGAGCCGTTCCAGCACCGCGCGGCGGTCCTCGCCGCTTTCGGCAAAGATCATCTCGCGCATCACGGTCAGACGGCCGGGTTCGAAAAACATATGTTCGGTGCGGCAGAGCCCGATGCCATGGGCGTTGAAGTTGCGCGCGGTCTGGGCATCGGCGGGGGTGTCGGCATTCGCGCGAATGCCAATGTCAGCCACATCCTCGGCCCATTCCATCAGCCGGTTGAAAGTGTCATCCAGCGCCGCTTCCTGCATCTCCGGCGCGCCTGCGAGCACCTGGCCGGTCGAGCCATCCACTGTCAGCTGATCGCCCGCCGAGAACACCCGCCCGTCAGGCGCGATCACCTGCTCTTGCGAGATCACAAAGCGCATGTTCGACGCGCCCACCACACAGGGCAACCCCATGCCGCGCCCGATCACCGCCGCATGGCTGGTGATGCCGCCGCGTTCGGTCAGCACCGCGCGGGCGGCATGCATGCCGCGAATATCCTCGGGCGTGGTTTCGCGGCGCACGAGGATACAGGCCTCACCCCGCGCCGCACTGGCCTGCGCGTCATTGGATGAAAACACGATCCGCCCGGTGGCAGCGCCCGGGCTGGCGGCAATGCCCTGCCCGATGATGTCCCGCTTGGCATTGGGGGCGACCTGCCGGTGCAGCAGTTCCGACAGCGTGCGCGGCTGGACCCGCATCAGCGCTTCTTCGCGGCTGATGATCCCCTCATCCGCCAGCGCCACGGCGATCCGCACCGCCGCGCGGGAGGAACGGGCGACTTTGACACCATCCAGAATGTGCAGCTTGCCGTCTTCGATGACAAACTCGACCTGCATCTCTGCCCGCAGCCGCCTGCGCATCAGGGCGGCGTGTTCCTTCAGCGTCGCGAAAGCGTCCGGCACCAGTTCTTCGAGCGAGGGGCCGCGCGGGTCGCGCGTGAGGTACATCGCAGCCGCATCGCCCTCCAGCGCATCGCGGCCCTGACTTTGGCTCAGGTAGCGCCCGGTGATCTGCGGCAGCCCGGTGTCACTATCGACCAGTTGCAACACGCCCGAGCCGCATTGCCCCTTGCCCACGCCAAAGGCCATTTCCTGCACCACCAGCCCCAGCCCCGCATCCGCCGGCGCGCCCTTGGCCTGCCGCAAGAGCCGCGCCGAGGTGCCGTTCCACGCCCGCGCCATAGAGCGCAGCACGGCGGCGAGTTGGGTCGCCGGGTCTTGCGGGAAACGCTCTTCGGTCTCGGCCTCATAGGCGCGCAGCGATTCCAGGAGCGCGGCGCGTCCGTCGCCATTGACCTCGTCAAACATATCGGGATCAAGCCGGGCGACATTCACCGCATAGGACTGCACAAATCGCGAATAGAGCGCCGCCGCCGGCCCTTCGCCAATGGATTTCGCGTAATGCTCGAACAGCGCGTCATTGATGCCGATGTTCAACACCGCCCCCGGCCCGCCCCAATCAGGGTCTTGGCTCGACGGGCGCACGCAGAGCAACGCGCCCTCGGGGAATTGATCCACCACCGCCTGCACATCGGGCATCTGCCCGCGCGCGATCCGCTGCACCGCGTCAAAGGACAGCGCCACCGTGCGCGGCACCGGCAGGTCAAGCCGCACCAGCCGTTGCAGACATTTCGCCCGCCCGCCATGGGTGTCATTGGCAATCGGGGCGGTGGGGGTCACCAGCGTGGTGTTCGGATCATTCTGCACTGCGGCACCTTCTACGTTCGGATGCAGCATAGGGGTTGCGGCAGAAGGGGCAAGGGATCTCGCCCCCGGCCCGCCCTACCCGTCGAGCTTGGTCAGATCCGCCACCGCGCTACAGATCGTGCGGATGCGGCTCAGCAGATTGAGCCGGTTGCGCCGCACGGTGGGGTTCTCGGCATTGACCTGCACCGCCTCGAAAAAGGCGTCGATCGGCCCGCGCAATTCCGCCATGGCCGCCATCGCGGTGGAGAAATCCTGCGCCGCCATCGCCGGGGTGATCTTGGCCTCGGCCTTATCCAGCGCGGCGAAGAGGTCTTTTTCGGCCTCCGTCTCAGCGAACTTCGGATCGGCGCCAAAGGAATATTCCACGCCATCGGCCTCTTCGGCTTGGCTGAGGATGTTATTGGCGCGTTTGAAGCCTTGGATCAGGTTTTCGCCGTCGTCGGTCTTCAAGGTCTCCGACAGGGCGCGGGCGCGTTTGACCAAGAGGGTCAGGTCGTCGCTGCCCTTCATGGCGATACAGGCGTCGATGACGTCGTGGCGGATGCCCTGGTCGCGGAGGTAGACTTTGAGGCGGTCGTGGATGAATCCCACAATATCTGCGGTATCGGCCCGGCCCGCATCACGGTCGCCGACGATCTCGGCGCTTTGATCCAGCACGTCGTTCAGCGACAGCGACACATCATTCTCTACCAAAATCCGGATCACCCCCAAGGCCGCCCGGCGCAGCGCGAAGGGGTCCTTGCTCCCGGTCGGCTTCTCGTCAATCGCCCAGAAGCCGGTAAGCTTGTCGATCTTCTCGGCCAGCGCCACGGCAATAGACACCGGCGCTGTCGGCACGTCATCGGACGGCCCCAGCGGCGCGTAGTGATCCTTCGCGGCATCCGCCACGGCATCCGACATCCCGGCCTTGCGGGCATAGTAGCTGCCCATCAGACCCTGCAATTCGGGGAACTCATAGACCATCTCGGAGCTGAGATCGGCCTTGGCCACCCGTGCGGCCTGCTCGGCTTCATCGGCATCGGCACCGACCAGCGGGGCCAGTTCTCGCGAGAGGGTCGCCATGCGGTCGATCAACTCGGCCTGGGTGCCCAGCTTGTTGTGGAAGGTGACGTTTTCGAGCGCCTTGACCCAAGTCTCCATCCCCGCGCCGGTGGTAACGCTGCGCAGGTCGTTGTCCCAGAAGAACTTCGCATCCGACAGACGCGCGCCCAGCACCTTTTCATTGCCCGCAAGGATCGTCGCACCATCATCGGCGGTGGTGCGGTTGGCGACGGTGATGAAACGTTCGATCTGGCCCGACTTCGGGTTGCGGACCGAAAAGAACTTCTGATGCTCTTTCATCGAGGTTTGCAGCACCTCGGGCGGCAGGCCAAGGAAGTCCTCGCCGATGCGCCCCATCAGCACGACGGGGTATTCGACCAGCCCGGCAACTTCGGCCAGCAGGCCAGCGTCTTCGACGACCTCCAGCCCCGCCGCGAAGGCCATATTGGTGGCGTCATGCCAGATCGTGTCGGCCCGCGCGGCGGGGTCGAGCACGACAGAGGCACGCGCGAGTTTGCTCTGGTAATCCTCAAAACCCGTGACTTCGATCTCATCGGGGGCAAGGAAACGGTGGCCGCGCGTGGTGTTCCCGGCGGTGATGCCGTCCACGGTGAGCGGCACAACCTCGGCCCCGGCTTCATCGCTGATGATACAGAGAATGGAATGCAGCGGGCGGACCCATTTGAGACTGCCCGTGCCCCACCGCATCGACTTGGGCCATGGGAAGTTGCGGATGGTGTGCTCCAGCACCTCGGCCACGATCTCGGCGGCCGGACGGCCCGGCTTCTCGATCTTGGCAAAAAGCACTTTCCCCTTCGGCGTGTCGCGTTCCTCAAGCTGGTCGCGGGTCAGCCCGGCACCGCGCAAAAACCCTTCGATGGCTTTTTCGGGCGCGTCGGCCTTGGGCCCCTTGCGCTCTTCCACCTGACGGGGGCTGGCGGCGAGCATATCGCCAAGCGCCAGCGTCAAGCGGCGGGGGGTGGTGAAAACGGCGGCGGAGCCATAGGTCAGACCGGCCTCAACCAGACCGTTGGTCACCAGTTTTTGCAGGTCTTCGCCCGCGCGTTTCTGCATCCGCGCGGGGATTTCTTCGGAAAAAAGTTCAATCAGCAGATCTGGCACGGGCGGCCCCCAATTCTTGCCGCGACGGCGGCGTCTCATCGGGGGCTTGGATAACGGGCGGGGGGCCGAGGGTCTAGCCCCCCGCGCGGCGATTAATCAAGCAGGGTGCGGATATCGGGGTCAGAGAATTTCGGCACCACCCGGTAGCCTGCTTCGACGAAATTATAGACGGCAAAGCCGATCAGACCGAGCCCGGCCCCGCCCAGAAGGAACCGCCCAAAGGCCACGCTGCGCAGCGATTGCAGCGCCTCGCCCAAGCCCCCTGCCTGCTGCGGGTTCGCCGTCAGCGCGGCATAGCCGAGCGACCCGGCCACCAGCGCCAGCATGATGCCATAGACGACAAGACCGATGGTCAGGATCGGATCAATGCTTTCGGTGAAATGGGTGCGCGCCAGATGGCCTTTGTATTTCCCGCTCCAGCCCTTGTAGGCATAGTAGATGCCCGCGCCGAGCAGGATCAGCGCAATGGCCGCCACGATATAGCGGCCCATCGGCATCGCCATCAGCTTTTGCGTCCAGTCCTTGGCGGAATCGCCGCCGCTGTTCTTGCCGCTCATCGCCAGCGCCAGAACCGAGACCCCGATACCGCCGTGGATCAGCCCGGTGGTGATCTGCCCCAGCCGCGCGATGAGCCCCTTGGGATCGGTGCCCTGATCTTCCACATCCTTGACGCCTGCGGTCACCCGCCAGACCAGATAGGCCAGCAGCCCGATGCCGATCGCGAAGAGGGCGGGCACGCCGTAGGGCTCGTCGCGCAGCGCGGCCAAAGCGTCCTTGGTGCCAGAGGCCTGGGTGGATTTGAAGGCCGCCAAGAGGGCCAGCCCGCCGATGATCGTATAAATCACGCCGCGCGACCCATAGCCCGCGCGCATCACCCATTTCAGTCCTTCATGTGTTTTTTCTGACATTCTCGCCCCCGTTCCATTCGGGGACAAGCGTTCGGCAGCGGCAAAAAGTTCCGCGCGAATGTCGGTGAGACGCGAACTGTGGTCAGTCGGCAGGCTGCTCGGGGCAGGCTTCCCCGACCACGGTGCCATCATAGGATTTCTCGCCGCAGTCGTTCAGCTCATGCCAGATATAGCCGCGCCCGTCTTCGGTGAGCGCCACGATCCGGTCGACCCCGTAATGCACGTTCTTCCCGCCAAGGAAGGTCAGCGCCGTGCCTGCCTTGATCTCGGCCCCAAGGGCCGCGGCATCGAAACAATCGAACCAGCCCGGCGCGTTGCGCGGGTCGGTGTGGTCGGTCATCTCATAGGTCTCTGTCGCCATGGCGAGGCTCAGGTCGGTCTCGAAACAGGCGCGGAAGCGAATCGGCGAACTGTCAGCGTCGATGGCTTGCAGGTTGCGGGTGGCGATCTCTTCGGGTTCTTGCGTGGCCCGCGAGACAAGCTGCACCTGCGCCTCCGGCACCTCGCGGTAGAACCCGTAGATCTGCAGGTAATAGAGCGCCGCCCCCGCGATCAGGGCACAGGCGAGGATGACGCTGCCGACGATCTTGCCGTTCATGACGCGGGCGCGCCTTCCGCCTCGGGCGTCCAGCCGCCCGCGCGGGTTTGCACAAAGGCATCGGCACATTGTTTGGCCAAGCTGCGCACGCGGCCGATATAGGCTTGCCGTTCGGTCACCGAAATCACCCCCCGCGCGTCGAGCAGGTTAAAGATATGGCTCGCCTTGATGCATTGGTCATAGGCCGGATGCGCCATGACGATGCGCTTGCCCGTCTTCGGGTCTTGTGCCGGCTGCTCCAGAATGAACTGGCAATGCGCCTCGGCCTCGTTGAACTGATCCAGCAGCACCTCGGTATTGGCGGTGTCAAAGTTCCAGCGCGCGAATTCCTCTTCGGTCTGTTTGAACACATCGCCATAGGTCAGCGGGATCGGTGCGTCGGGGCTGTTAAACGGCATGTCCATGACGTGATCGACCCCCAGCACATACATCGCCAGACGCTCCAACCCATAGGTCAACTCGCCCGAGACCGGGTGGCAGTCATGGCCGCCGACCTGCTGGAAATAGGTGAACTGGCTGACTTCCATACCGTCGCACCAGACCTCCCAGCCCAGACCCCAGGCGCCGAGCGTCGGGCTCTCCCAATCGTCCTCGACAAAGCGGATGTCATGCAACGCCATGTCGATGCCGATGGCCTTCAGCGAGCCGAGGTAGAGCTCTTGCAGGTTGGGCGGGCTCGGTTTGATCAGCACTTGGTACTGGTAATAGTGCTGCAAGCGGTTGGGGTTCTCGCCATAGCGCCCGTCGGTGGGGCGGCGCGAGGGCTGCACATAGGCCGCGGCCCAAGGCTGGCTGCCAAGGCTGCGCAGGGTGGTCGCCGGGTGAAATGTCCCGGCCCCCACTTCCATGTCATAGGGCTGCAGAACCGCACAGCCCTGCCGCGCCCAATAGCCCTGCAAGGCAAGGATGATCTCTTGAAAAGAACGTGGTTTTTGCGCGGCGTCAGACATGGCACTTGCCCCTTGATGATGCGCGCCTTTCCTACGGCTGCTGACGCGGGGGGTCAATCGCAGCTTTGTGAGTTTCTCGGCCCGTTTCTCATGGTATTTGCGCTGCTTTCCAGCGTAGTCTGCCCCGGATTTGGTTTTGCGAGAGTTGAGTGACGATGAAGCGACTTCTTTTTGCCCCCGTGGCAATCTTCCTAGGTCTGAGCCTGCTTATGACGGGGTTCGCCCGGGCCCAATCGGACGAGGATATCCTATGGGTGCAGATCGAGGCATTGCCGTCTTTGGCCGAGGCCACCGAGCGCGCGCGGGCCTATGATGCGCTGCTGGATGATGTAAGTGGCTTCTCTCTGGGGGGCGGCTGGTACGGTATCGCGGTTGGCCCTTACCGTCGCGCCGATGCGCAATTGGTGCGCCGCAGCTATGTCCGCGATGGTCTGGTGCCGCGGGATGCTTTCCTCCAGCAATCCTCGCGCTTTCGCCAGCAATTCTGGCCGGTTGGGGCCAATGTGCTTGAGACCGGCGTGATCGACGCGCCTGCAACCCTGGGCGACAGCCCCGCCGAGGAAGCCGCATCGGGAAGCGAAACCCCCGAAGTGACCACAGAGCCCCTCGCGCCGGCAGGCCCGAATGACACCGCCGCAAACGACGCCGAGGTCGCGGAACTGACGGCGGAACTTGAAGCCGCCATCAATGAGGAGGGTCAGACAGAGGCCGAGGCCGAAGTCCCCTCCGCGCCCGTGATCCCCGAAGAAACCCTCGCCGAAGCGCGCCAGTCCGAGCGCGCGCTGAACGGCGAGGAACGCCGCGCCTTGCAGATCGCTCTGAAATGGGCCGGCTACTATGACGCAGGCATCGACGGGGCCTTTGGCCGGGGGACGCGCGGCTCCATGCGCGCCTGGCAGGAAGCCAATGGCTATGACGGCACCGGCGTGCTCACCACGCGCCAGCGGGCCGCGCTGCTGGCGCAGTATAACGCCGTGCTCGATGGGCTGGGGATGGAGCGCGTGCGCGATGACAAGGCCGGGATCGAAATCATGATGCCCACCGCCGAAGTCGCCTTCGCCCGCTATGAGCCGCCCTTTGCCCATTACGATGCCAACGGGAATCTCGGCGCGCGGGTGCTGCTGATCAGCCAGCCGGGCGACCGCGATACGCTCTATGGGCTTTATGACATCATGCAGACGCTCGAAATCGTGCCTTTGGAAGGCCCAAGGGACCGGGGGCGCGACTCCTTTGAACTGATCGGCGAGAATGGCAGCATCGTCAGCCAGACGCAGGTCTCGCTGGAAGACGGGCAGATCAAGGGCTTTACCCTGATCTGGCCCGCCGGTGACGAAGATCGCCGCCGCCGTGTGGTGGCGGAAATGTCGAAGAGCCTGACCCGCCTGCCCGGCGTGCTGGACCCGGCTGCCGGCACCCCTGATGCGCAGGCGATTGACCTTGTCGCGGGGCTGCAAATCCGCCAGCCCAAGATTGCCCGCAGTGGTTTTTTTGTCGATGACCAGGGCACCGTCGCCACCACCAACGAAGTCGTAGGCGCCTGCACCCGCGTGACGCTGGACGAAGATACCGAAGCGCAGGTTCTGGTCTCGGACAAGGACAGCGGCATCGCCCTGTTGCAACCCGCCAGCACGCTGGCCCCTTTGGCGGTGGCGCAGTTCAGCACGCAAGCACCGCGTTTGCAGTCTGAAGTCTCGGTCGCGGGCTATTCCTATGGCGGTGTGCTGAGCGCGGCGACGCTGACCTTCGGCACCCTGTCGGACCTCAAAGGGCTGAACGGCGAGGAAAGGCTGAAGCGGCTGGAGCTGAAGGCCCAACCCGGCGATGCGGGCGGCCCGGTCTTTGACGAGAAAGGCCATATCGTCGGCATGCTGCTTCCCCGCGCGGAGGGCGACCGCAAGCTTCCGGCCAATGTCAGTTTTGCGCTGGACGCGGCGGCCATCCGCAACGCGGCGCAAGAGGCCGGGGTGAGCATCGCCACGGCCTCCAACAGCGGCAGCGCCATCGCGCCGCGTGATCTTACGGTGCAGGCGCAGGGCATGACGGTGCTGGTCAGCTGCTGGGAGTGATCCCCGCTCAAGGCTAGGACAGACAAAGGGGCGGCATCATGGGTGCCGCCCCTTTTTCATGGCCGCCGCGTCAGGCGCGCCAGAATTTCGCGGTGAACATGACATAGACCGCCAGAAGCTCCAGCCGCCCGATCAGCATGGCAACAATCAATATCCATTTCGCGGTGTCGTTGAGACTGCCGAAATTGCCCGCCGGCCCGATGATCGAGCCAAGGCCCGGGCCGATATTCGCCAGCGCTGCTGACGCGCCGGAGATCGAGGTGACGAAATCGAGCCCGGTGAGGCTCAGCGCCACCGAGATCAGCCCGAGGGACACGATGAAAAACATGAAGAAAGACATCACCGAGCTCAGAACATCCCCCCCCACCGGGCGGCCATCGTAGCGCGGTGTAAAGACCCCATGCGGAGAGCGGATGCGGCGGAGCTGCGCCCGGATCGAGGCAAAGAGCAACTGGTAGCGGAAGATCTTGATCGAACAGGTGGTCGAGCCCGCGCAGCCGCCGATCAGACCGATGAAAAAGAACAGGGCCACGGCAAAGGGCCCCCATGTCATATAGTCGGCCGAGGCATAGCCGGTGCCGGAGATGATCGAGGTGATGTTAAAGAGCGCCTCCCGCAGCATCCGTTCCGCGTCATAGCTAAAGACCCCGCGCAGCAGCACGAAGCCCACGCCGACGAGCACCGCCAAGGTCACGAGAAAACCGCGCACCTGCGGGTCGCGGTGCAGGGCGACGGGGTTGCCGTTGATCAGCTGCACATACCGCACGAAGGGAAGCGCCGCGAGGATCATAAACAGGCTGGCGACATATTCTGCCGGGCCGGAAAATGTGGCAAAGGACGCATCGTAATTGGAAAAACCGCCGGTGGATACGGTGGTCAGCGCGTGGACCGTGGCGTCGAAAGTGCTCATGCCCAGAGCGAGGTAGCTCAGCACACAGGCGAGGGTCAGCCAGACATAGATCACCGAGATCTGGGTGGCGATCTGACCCGCGCGGGGGAGGATCTTGCCAAAGGTGTCAAAGGACTCGGATTTGAAAATCTGCATCCCGCCGACGCGCAGTTCAGGCAGGAACACCATGGCCACAACGATGATCCCGATCCCGCCGAGCCATTGCAGGATGCCCCGCCAGATCAGCAGACCTTTGGGCAATGCGTCCAGCCCTGTCAGCACGGTCGACCCGGTGGTGGTCAGCCCCGACATGGCCTCAAAGACCGCGTCGGTCATACTGGCGTCGGTCGCGCCAAGCACAAAGGGAAGCGCCCCAAAGAGCGGCAGCATCAACCAGACGCCGGTGGTGAGCATGAATGTCTGTTGGATGGTCAGCCCTTGGCGTACGCCATTGGCGCAGGCCAGCGCGATCATACCGCCGCTGAGCATGGTGATGACAGCGCTTTCGACAAAGACCCACCATTGGCCCCGTCCCTCGGCCAGATCAACGAGGATCGGCACGATCATGGCAAAGCCCAGCACGGCCACCAAAAGGCCCACGACATATCCGACAGGTCGTATATCCAACATTCGCGCAGCGTTGGCTTGGCCGCGAGCCGCTGTCAAGCGGCGACGGGTGCAGGACGTGATTTGCCCGGCACCCGTGGCAGGTTTAGATGTAGTAGAGGTCTTTGAAGACGTGGTGGACGATCTGGTCGCGCTCGATACCAAGCTCGGCCAGTTCGGCATCGCTCTTGGCTTGCAGGCGCTGGACCTGATCATAGCGATGATGCGCGGTCGAGCCCAGCATGATGCCATGACCGACCCCAGCAAAGAAGCGGCGCAAACCAGCAGCCGCGCGGCGCAGGGTATCGGTCAGCGAGACGGTGTGGGCGGGGTGAGCAGTGCTCTGGTAGGTCATTTGATTGCCTTTGCAATTCAGGGTGTTTCGATGACCCTTAGATAGGCAATGCTGCACCGCAGCAGAACCGACGTTTCTGCATAGCGGCTGGGCGTGGCTTGCAGGGCTATGGCGCGTTCACACCCCCCCTGCCGGGGGGCCAGCCCGCCTGTCCCCGAAGTATTTCCGGCCAAAAAGGAGGCGCGCGCGGGTCAGCCGACGTGGAAGAGCGTGTTGAAGAGTTTCGGGTCGATGCTCTCGGCCGCGAAAGTTTCGCCCTGGGTCAGGATGCTGATCGCGTCATGGCTGTGCAGGCTTTCCTGATGGCTGGCGACGATGCGAAAATCGCCGACGCGGTCTTCGGCCAGCAGTTGCTCGCAGAACAGGCGCGCGGCGTCTTCGACAAAGATCGGGTTGGCGGCGTTCAGCTCGGCAAAAGCCTGTTCGTCTTCGCGCTTCACCATCACCTGCGTCTCGGTCGGCACCGCCCTGCGGCAGAGGTCGATGAGGTCTTCGAACCAGAGACAGTCGCCCGCCTCCAAAGTCTCCACCGAGATCCGCGCCACGGACCGTTGAGAATGCGGGGTCGCAAGCTGCTGGCGGGTCTGCCGGGCGTGTTCAGAGAGTTCCAGCGAACAGGGGCAGGTGCTGGAATAGACGTAATCGAGGTGAATGAGCTTCTTGCGGTTGCCCCCCTGTTCGACCAGTTCCAGCGCGATGTCGTAATATTGGTAACCGGTCAGGCCCGAGCGCAGGCTGCCGATCTTCATCGGGAAGGAAAAGCGCATCTGGATCCGGGCGTCGAGGCTTTCGAGGTCGGCCTTGTAATCGTCCAGCGCCGCTTCGATGACGTCAAAGCTAAAGGTCGCCTCGGCATGGCGGTAAAAGCTGCGCATGATCCGGGACATGTTGATGCCCTTCTTCTCGGCATCGAGCGAGACCGAACCGGTGACCGAGGTCTCCAGCTGCAAATCCCCGCCTTCACGGCTGCGGTAGCGGATCGGCAGGCGGAAGTTGGAAATGCCCACATGTTGGATCAACTGCTGGGCGCCGCGGATCAGGCTGGCCGGGCCGTTTTGCAGGTCCGGCAGGGTGGCCATGTAATTGGCCCCGGCGGTGAAATCCGTTGGATAAGCGCGGCTGAGCGAGGGGTAGTCGGCGGGGGTGAGCATCCGGGCCAGAGCCGGGTCAAGCGCGGCAAGCTCGCCCGGGCCTGCCGTCTTGGCCCAGGCGCGCAGGGTGTTGAGCGCGGCCTCGGCCGCGTCTCGGTCGGGTGTCTCAGGCACCTCTGTCGCGATGTTCATTGCGCGCCCCTCCGGTCTTTCCCGCCCAATGTATGACGCTTGGACCGGAAATGCCACTGCGGCTGCGACACTTCGGGTCAGGCCTGCGCCGCCGCCGCCAAGGCTTGGGACAGATCGGCGCTCAGATCGTCGACATGTTCCAGCCCAACGCTGACCCGGACCAACCCCGGGGTAATGCCCAGCAAGTCCTTGGTTTCCTGCGGCAAACGCTGGTGGGTCGTGGTCGCGGGATGGGTCAGGATGGTCTTGGCATCGCCCAGATTGTTCGAGATGATCCCGACCTTGAGCGCGTTCAAAAAGGCAAAGGCCGCCGCTTTGCCGCCTTTGAGGTCAATGGACAGAACCGTGCCGCCAGCCCCCATCTGCTGCCGGGCCAGCGCGTTTTGCGGATGCCCCGGCAGACCGGGGTAGATCACGCGCGCCAAAGCGTCATGGCCGTCGAGCGCTTCCGCCAATGCCTGCGCGCTGGCGGCCTGGGCCCGGACACGCAGGTCGATGGTCTCCAACCCTTTCAGCATGATCCAGGCGGTGAAGGGGCTCATCGCGCCGCCGGTGTGTTTCATATAGGGCTCCAACGTGCCGCGGATGAAATCGCGGCTGCCGAGCACCACACCGCCCAGGGCACGCCCCTGCCCGTCGATATGTTTGGTCGCCGAATAGATCACCACATCCGCCCCCTGAGAGATCGCGCGGGAGAAGACCGGCGTGGCGAAGACATTGTCGACCAGCACCAGCGCGCCCTTGGCATGGGCCAGTTCGGCCACCGCTTCGATGTCGATCACCTCTAGCGTCGGGTTGGCGACGGATTCGAAAAAGACGGCGCGGGTCTCGTCGCGGATCGCAGCCTGCCAAGCGCCGAGGTCGCTGCCGTCCACAAAGGTCACCTCGACCCCGTAGCGGCCCAGAATTTCCTCCAGCACGTAGATACAAGAGCCAAAGAGCGCGCGCGCCGAGACCACATGATCGCCGGCTTTCAGCAGTGAGATCAGCGCGCCGGAGACCGCGGCCATGCCGCTGGCGGTTGCGAAAGCGTCCTCGGCCCCCTCCAGCGCCGCGATACGTTCTTCGAACATCGCGACAGTGGGGTTGCCATAGCGGGCATAGATGAACTCATCCGGGCCGATCTCTTCAAACCGGGCCGCGGCCTGTTCCGCGCTGTCATAGACAAAGCCCTGGGTCAGAAAGATCGCCTCGCTCACTTCGCCATATTGGCTGCGGCGGGTGCCTGCGTGGATCGCTTGGGTGCGCGGGTGCCGGTCATTGCTCATATCATCATCCCTTTGGGCCCGACCTTGCGGGCAATAAAAAACCCCAGACGCGGCCAAGCGAAAGGGGTCTTTCATCCTGACCTTTTAGCGGCATGTTTTACGTGGCCCACAATCCGGTAACAAATCGCCACGCGGCGTGGATTACGCCGCGGCGCGGTGCAGGTCAACAACTTCGCTGCGGACAGAGCGATTTTGCCGCGTCAGCTTTGGTCTTTCTTCTCGCCATAGGCTTCGAAGAGTTTGCCCTGCGCCATGAAGAAAACGAAAATCGCCGCCGTCAGGCCGAAGGTTTTGAAATAGACCCAAGTGTCGGTCGAGAAGAACCGCCAGATCAGCTCATTCGCCAGCGCCAGACCGAAGAAGAAAATCATCAACCGTTTGGTCAGCAGCATCCAGCCTGCGTCTTGCAGGGGCATCATCTCTTCCATGACGTATTTCAGATAGGACTGCCCGCGCAGCAGACCGACCGCCAGCAGGCCACCGAAGAGCAGATAGATCAGCGTCGGCTTCATCTTGAAGAAACGGTCATCGTTGAGCCAGACCGACAGCCCGCCAAAGATCACGACCAGCACCACCGTCGCCACCTGCATGCGGCTGATCTTGCCCGTGAGCGCCCAAAGCGCACCGGTGGCCAGCACCAAGAGCGGCACGAACATCGCCGTGACCACGATGAACCCGTCGTATTGCGTGCCCCCGAAACTATAGCTGTTATCCTTCAGCCACAGATAGGCGACGAGGAAGGCCAGCACCGGCCCATATTCCAGCCCTGCGCGCAGCATTGGGTTGATCTCTCTTGGTTCTGACATGCCTGCTCCTTCAGCCGCCCATTTCTACAATCACCGCCCCGGCCGCGATCAGCGCCATCAGCGCGATGCGGCGCGGGCCGACGGTTTCTTTCAGCACCACCACCCCGATCAGCGCGGCAAAGACGGTCGAGGTCTCGCGCAGCACCGCCGCCTCGCCCACCTTGTCCAGCCGCGTGGCCAGCATCACCGACCCGAAACTGGCGAAAGCGATGATCCCGCCGATGAAACCGCGCAGCATCAGCGGCGCGACCTCGGGCGGGTTCTGCATCCTATGCCAGCGCCGCCAAGCGATCACCGGCATCACCAACCCGTCGATCATGAAAAACCACGCGAGGAAGGTGAAAGGATCCGCCGTGGCGCGAATACCATATGCGTCATATGTGGTGTAAAGCGCCACGAACAAGCCCGTGAGCACCGCAAGGCCAAGGGCGGCATGTAGCGTATCACGCGCGGTGACGAGGTTGCGCAGATTATAGATCGCCAACCCGAAAATCCCGCTCAGCAACACGCCGACGCCCAGCCATTGGACGACGTTGAACTTCTCGCCAAAGATCAGATAGGCGCCGACCACCGCAAAAAGCGGGCCAGTGCCGCGCACGACCGGATAGACGACCGTATAGGCGCCCTTGGTATAGGCCCATGCCTGCAACAGCTTGTAGAAGACGTGAATGACAAAGGCGCCGAGGAAGATCACCCACATATGCGGCTCGGGCCATGGCACGACGAAAAGCGCAAAGGGTGCCGCCATGACGCCATAGGAGGCATCAATCGCCCCCCGGGTGAGCCAGGGATCATGCCGCCCTTTCTGCAAAGCGCCGAAAACCGCGTGGAGAAACGCCGCCGACAGCGCCAGCCAAAGCGCCGCTGTATGACCTGCCGGCGTGCCTTCGATCGACAACAGCCATTCCGTCATTGCGGAACCACCCCGGCTACGGGCAGTTTACTCTTCAAAGTCTTCTCAATCCACGGAATTTCCATGTTTGAAGCTCTGATCGCTGATCTCACCAATAGCTTTTCAAAAGTACCTGTCACCGTCGCCGCCGCGCGGTTGCTTATGGCGGCCTTCCTCGCGGGGGTCGTCGGATATGAGCGGGAGCGGCGGGACAAACCGGCGGGGCTGCGCACCCATATCATGGTGGCCATCGCGGCCTGTCTGTTCATCATCATCGGGCAGGAATTGGGCAGTCTGGAGTTCGGTGACGGCGACCAGATGCGGTTTGATCCCCTGCGTCTGATCGAAGCCGTAACCGCTGGCGTGGCCTTTCTGGCGGCGGGGATCATCTTCACCTCCAACGGCGAGGTGCGCAACATCACCACGGGGGCCTCGATGTGGCTTGCCGGGGCGATTGGCCTCTCCTGCGGCGCAGGGCAGATCTTGCTGGCCTGTCTCACGGCCCTTGTGGTGGTCACTGTGCTGGCCGTTCTGCGGAAAGTGGAAAAGAAACTGGGCACCCACGATTGAGGCGGGCCGCCGCGCAAGGGGCGAGATTGTCAGGCATCCACGCCCACCAGAGCGGCGGCAAATTCCTGTGGGTCAAAGGGGGAGAGATCGTCGATCTGCTCGCCCACGCCCACGGCATGAATGGGCAGGCCGAACTGGTCCGCGAGCGCCACCAGCACCCCCCCTTTGGCGGTGCCGTCAAGCTTGGTCATCACCAGACCGCTCACATCAGAAATCTCTTGGAAAACCTTCACCTGGTTCACCGCATTCTGCCCGGTGGTGGCGTCGAGGACCAACAGGGTATTATGCGGCGCGGTCTCGTCTTTCTTGCGGATCACGCGGACGATCTTGGCCAGTTCCTCCATCAGATCGCCGCGGTTCTGCAAGCGGCCTGCGGTGTCGATCAGCAGCAGATCGGCGCCCTCTTCCTGCGCGCGGCCCATGGCGTCATAGGCAAGGCTCGCCGGGTCACTGCCCTGTGCGGCGGTCAGCACCGGCACGCCCGCACGCTCGCCCCAGACCTGCAATTGCTCCACCGCGGCTGCGCGAAAGGTATCGCCTGCGGCAATGACCACCTTCTTGCCCGCCGCGCGGAATTGCGAGGCAAGTTTGCCGATGGTCGTGGTCTTGCCCGAGCCGTTGACGCCGACCACCAAGACCACCTGCGGCGTCTTGGCATAGATCGGCAGCGGGCGGGCCACCGGCTCCATGATGCGCCCCACCTCGGTGGCGAGCAGTTGCTTGATCTCTTCCACCGAGAGCTTCTTGCCAAAGCGCCCCTCGGCCATATTCGCCGTCACCCGCAGGGCCGTATCGACGCCCATATCGGCGCTGATGAGCAGTTCTTCGAGCTGCTCCAACATGTCATCATCCAAGACCCGCCGCACCGCAGGTTTGGCCGACCGCCCCATCAGACGGCCCAGCAGCCCCGGTTTGGCGGCCACGGGTTCTGACGTTTCTTCCGTCAGATCCGGGGCGACCGGGGTCATGGCCTGCCGCAGCCCGCCGGGCTGGGGCATCTCAACGGGCGTGGGCGCGGGGCCAGGGTCGCGCACCGGCGGCACCGGGTCAGGCTCTGGCACCGGTTCGGGGTCAGGAACCGGCGGGATCGGCTCAGGCTCCGGGGTCGGTTCAGGGTCTTGTGGTAGCTCTTGAGGCTCCGGGGTTGGCTCCGGATCAGGCAGCTCCGGCCTGGGCTCGGGCTGGCCGGGATCGGGCTGTGGCCCCGGTTGCGGCACAGGCTCCGGGCTCGGCTGCGGATCGGGCTGCGCCGCACGCTCTGCGGCCAGCATCGGGCCACTGTCTTCCTGACGGTCCGGCATCACATCCGACGCGACGCCCGGCGCGTCCATCACCGCATCCACCGGCGCCACCTCGGGCTCGGCCTCCGGCGCGCCGCCGTCGCTGACGATCGCCTCCAGCCCCTCGTCGATCTTGGACGAGGATTTGAACAAACGATCTTTTAGCTTTGTGAAGAATGCCATGGGCGCCTCCCTTGTTTCCACATGATCTATAGGCTCGCTCTGCCAGATGGAAGAGCGCCCTATGCCAATAGAAACCGTTGTCGCTGCCTGCCGGTTCAGATTTCCTCGGGAAAATGCTTGATGACCATGCGGATCGGGTTCGGCGCCGCCTGCCCCAGCCCACAGATCGAGGCATCGACCATCGCGGTGGACAATTCCTCAAGCAGCCCCTGATCCCACTGGTCGGCCTGCATCAGCTTTACCGCCTTTTCACAGCCGACCCGGCAAGGGGTGCATTGCCCACAGCTTTCATCCTCAAAGAACCGCAGCATGTTGAGCGCCGCCGCCCGCGCGCTGTCTTGGTCTGACAGCACAACCACCGCCGCCGACCCGATAAAGGAGCCATGCGGCTGTAGCGTGTCGAAATCGAGCGGAATGTCAGCCATCGACGCGGGCAGCAGCCCCGAAGACGGCCCGCCCGGCTGATAGGCTTTGAAGCGATGCCCCGCGGCCATGCCCCCTGCGGCGTCGATAATGTCGGTGATCGTGGAGCCTGCGGGCAAGAGATACATGCCCGGCTTGGCCACCCGACCCGAGACCGAATAGCTGCGCAGCCCGCGGCGCCCGTTCTTTTCGGTCGCGTTCAGCACCTGCGGCCCCTCGCGGCAGATGCGCGCGACCCAATGCAGGGTTTCGACATTATGCACCAGCGTCGGCTGGCCAAAGACCCCCACCTGCGCCACATAGGGCGGACGGTGGCGCGGCAGGCCGCGTTTGCCTTCGATGCTTTCGATCATGGCGCTTTCTTCGCCGCAGATATAGGCCCCCGCCCCGCGCCGCAGCTCGACATAGCCCGGCGCGATCAGACCCGCCGCTTCCAGGGCCGCAATCTCGCGCCGCAGGATTTCCAGCACCGCGGGATATTCGTCGCGCATGTAAAGAAAGACGCGCTCGGCCTCGACCGCCCAGGCGGCGATCAACATGCCCTCCAAGAAAAGATGCGGTGTGCGCTCCAGATACCAGCGGTCCTTGAACGTCCCCGGCTCGCCCTCATCCCCGTTCACCGCCAGATACCGCGGCCCCGGGTTGGCGCGCACAAAGCCCCATTTCTTGCCCGAGGGGAAACCCGCGCCGCCCAACCCGCGCAGCCCCGCGTCGAGGAGTTGGGCTTGCACCGCCTCCCAATCCCCGCCCTCACGCAGCTTTAGCAGCGCCTCGTAACCGCCTGCTTTCGCGTAGTTTTCATAGGTCTCGTATTCTGGCAGATGCGCGTGGGTCTCGCCTGCGGCAACGGCCGCCTGCACCTTTTCCACGGTCGCGTGGTCGATATGGTTATGCCCCAGTTCCAGCACCGGCGCGGTATCACAGCGCCCCATGCAGGGCGCGCGCAGCACGCGCACCACGGTGGGGTCCAACCCATCTTCCAGCGCGGTTTTTAAGGCCTGCGCCCCGGCCAGTTCACAAGACAGCGAATCGCAGACCCGTATGGTGAGCGCCGGCGGCGGGGTTTCCCCCTCTTTCACCACGTCGAAATGGGCGTAGAAACTGGCGACCTCATAGACCTCGGCCATAGAGAGGCGCAGCTCCTCGGCCAGCGCCCGCAGATGCGCGGCGGAGAGATGGCCAAAGCGGTCCTGAATAAGGTGTAGATATTCGATCAGCAGGTCGCGGCGGTGCGGCCCATCGCCCAAAAGCGCCCGGACCTCGGCCCAGGCGGCATCTTGCAACTGGCGGCCCTTGGGGTGGTGACGCCCTTTGCCCTTGCCAGATTTCCAAACCCCTTTTTGCGGGTCTTTCCCAGCCGCATTACCTTGCCCGTCCAGCGCCATATTTCCCCCCGCTATCTCGCTTCGCGCCCTGTCTAGCCCATCCATGCCCGAGGCGGCGATCAAAAAACGACATTTAGTGGCATGTTTGAGTTGCGCGCGCCCCGCTCGGCGGTGGAGAAGATAGGGAATACACGCCCCCGCATTGGCTTTCACTTTGCGCGGCCCCGCGTCACTATAGCGCGAACCGCGCAAGGAACGCAGATGTTTTGGTATGCCACCGCCAGCCTGACCCCCGCCCTATTGATCGCGCTGGCCTGCCTCTGGGGCGGGGTCTGGCCGCTTTTGGCGCTGCTGTCGATCACCGGTCATGTCACCTTTATGGACCGGCTCGGGCGGGGGCTGGCGCTCTCTGCGAGCGCGGGGCGCGGGCTGACCCTAACCCTGGCCGCCGCGCATTTCATCCTTCTGCCGCTGGGGGTCTGGGCGATCGGCGCGGCAGCGCATCTGGACGGATGGGACCGGGCCTTGATCTTTGCGGCTCTGGGGCTGTTTCTGGGGCAGGTCAGCAATTCCAACGCGCATGAGTTGATCCACGCGGGCCAACGCATGCCCCGCCGCATCGGCACCGCGGTCTATATCTCCTTGCTGCATGGGCATCATGTGTCGGCCCATCTGCGGGTGCATCACCCCGCTGTGGCCACGCCGGAAGACCCAAACTCCGCCCCGCGCGGCGTCGGGTTCTGGCGGTTCTGGGGGCGGGCCGCTCTGGGCGAGTTTCGCGCCGGATGGCGGGCGGATACCGCACAGCGTCGCCGCGCAGGGCGCAGACGGTCCCGCCTGAGCCACCCCTATGTGGCCTATCTGGCAGGCGGCGCGCTTGCGCTGCTCTGCGCAGCTGCACTCGGCGGCGGGGCGGCACTGGCTGCCTATCTTGGCCTTGTCGCCTATGCCCAGATGCAACTGCTGCTGTCCGATTATGTGCAACACTACGGGCTGCGGCGCCAGCGGCGCCCGGACGGGCGCTATGAGCCCATCGGCCCGCAGCACAGTTGGAATGCGCCGAAATGGTATTCCTCGGCGATGATGCTGAACGCGCCGCGCCATTCGGATCACCACCTGCGCCCGGCCCGCGCCTTTCCGGCGCTGGAGGTCACCGACACTATGCCCAAGCTGCCCTATTCCCTGCCCATCATGGCCGCGATCGCGCTGCTGCCGCCCCTGTGGCACCGGGTTATGGATCGGCGGGTGGACCGCTGGGAAAAGCTCTGAATGCCATAGTTCTAGCGCCAAGCCGCCGTTTCTGGCAGGCTGGGCCCATGCGACATGTCCTGTACTTGTTTTGCCTGATGCTTCCCCTGCCCGCCGCGGCTGAAATGTCGGCGGCAGAGTTTGACGCCTACACCCGTGGCCAAACGCTCTATTACGCGCAGGGCGGCGCGCCTTATGGGGCGGAAATCTACCACGAGGATCGGCGCGTGCAGTGGTCTTTCCTCGACGGGCATTGCAAGGAAGGCCACTGGTATGAGGCCGACGGGCTGATCTGTTTCGTCTATGAGGACAACCCCGAACCGCAGTGCTGGAGCTTTGCCAAAGGCCCCAACGGGCTGATCGCCCGCTTTGCGAATGACCCCGGACAGACCGAGCTTTATGAGGCCGACAAGGGCAGTGCCCCGCTTTTATGTCTGGGGCCCAAGGTCGGCGTTTGAGGTCTTACAAGAGCGAACCCTGATCTGGCGGTGTCTTCGGCTTCGGGGTGGTGCGTGCTTTGCCGTCAAGGGTCAGACGGCCATCGGCAAATTCAATCTCAAGACTGCCCGCCGCCTTGGCCGCCGTTGAAGACGTCACCACCTTACCATCGCCACGCACCACGGCGAAACCGCGGGCTAGCGTTTCGCGGTAGCCAAGCGTGCCCAGCGTGCGGCCCAATGCGTCGATCTGGCGGCGGCGGCGGTCCTGATCGGCGCGCCCTGCGCGCGCCAGTCGGGCCAGCACCTCCGCCAACCGCTGGTCTTGCCGGGAAAGCTCGCGCAGCAAGACCTCCGGGCGGAAGGTTTGCGTGCGGTCCAAAAGCCGCTCCCGGCGGCGCTGGATCTGGCGCTGTAGCACCTCGGGATGAAACCGGTCGATCCGGGCGCCGAGCCTTTCACGCTGCCCCGCGAGGCTGCGCTGCCATGCGGGGGCGAGCCTTGCAGAAAGCTGGGCAAGACGTTGGCGATCAGCCTCCAGATGGCGGCGCAGGGTGCCGGGCCGCAGGGAACCGGACATATCGGCCAGCGTCACGCGGCGGCCTTGGACGCCTGCGATGAGGGCCGGCCCCAGTTTCTCGCTCGCGCGGTCAAACCGCTGCCAAGCCCCCTCGGTCAATGTCTCCGCCCGTGGCAGAGCCCGCGCCAGATCCCGCATCCGCTGACCACGCTGCGTCAGCCCTTGGCTCAACGCCTGCCGCATCCGCGCGCCCTGCCCTTCCAGCCAGGCCGCCAGCTCATGCCGCACCGGAACCGCCAGTTCCGCCGCCGCTGTCGGGGTCGGCGCGCGTTTGTCGGAGACGAAATCGATCAGCGTTGTGTCCGTCTCATGGCCCACAGCCGAAATCAGCGGGATGTCGGAAGCCGCCGCCGCACGGGCGACGGTCTCTTCGTTGAACCCCCAGAGGTCTTCGACCGAGCCACCGCCCCGCGCCACGATCAGCAATTGCGGCCGAGGCAATGCGCCGCCGGGGGTCAGACGGTTGAACCCTTCGATGGCGCGCACCACCTCTGGCGCGCATTTCGCCCCCTGAACCGCGACCGGCCAGATCAAGACCTTGCGCGGGAACCGGTCGCGCAGCCGGTGCAGGATATCCCGAATCACCGCTCCCGAGGGCGAGGTCACGACGCCGATGACCTCGGGCAGATAGGGCAGCGGGCGCTTGCGTTCGGGCGCGAAAAGCCCCTCTGCCGCCAGCGCCGCCTTGCGTTTCTCCAACAGCGCCATCAGCGCGCCCATGCCCGCCGGTTTGATATCCTCGATGACGATCTGGTATTTCGACTGCCCGCCAAAGGTGGTGATGCGCCCGGTGGCGATCACCTCCATCCCCTCTTCCGGCTGGGTGTCGAGCCTGCTCGATACGCCTTTCCAGATCACGCCCGAGATCACCGAACGGTCGTCTTTCAGGTCAAGATAAATATGGCCTGAACGCGGACGGCTCACCCGGCCCACCTCGCCCCGGATGCGTACGTGCCCGAACTCGCCCTCGATCACCCGTTTGATCGCGCCCGAAAGCTCGGTCACGGTGAATTCGGGGCTGTTCCCGGCGGCGGCAGGGTCGTCGAACAGATCCATGAGGAGTCCTTGTGTTTATGCGACCCCCAACTTAGAACGCCCGCAAACGAAGGCCAAGGGAGTGCGCGCCATGAATATCCTGATCCTCGGCAGCGGTGGGCGGGAACATTCTCTCGCTTGGGCGGTCATGCAGAACCCCAAATGCGACAAGCTGATCGTGGCGCCCGGCAATGCCGGGATCGCGGCCATCGCGCAATGTGCCAAGCTCGACATTATGGACGGCGCGGCGGTGGTGGCTTTTTGCGAAAGCAACAACATCGATTTTGTCATCATCGGCCCCGAAGCGCCCTTGGCCGCGGGTGTGGGCGATGATCTGCGGGCGGCGGGCTTCGATGTCTTCGGCCCCTCCAAAGCGGCCGCCGCGCTGGAAGCCTCCAAAGCCTTCACCAAGGAAATCTGCGACGCCTGCAATGCCCCCACCGCCGCCTATGGCCATTTCACCGACGCCGAGAGCGCCCGCGCCTATGTCGCGCAGCAGGGCGCGCCGATCGTGATCAAGGCCGATGGTCTGGCCGCGGGCAAGGGCGTCATCATCGCGATGACCAACGATGAAGCACTGGCCGCTGTCGATGAAATGTTCGACGGGGCCTTTGGCGAGGCCGGTGCCGAGGTGGTGATCGAAGAGTTCATGGAGGGCGAAGAGGCGTCCTTCTTCGTGCTCTGCGACGGCGAGACCGTCCTGCCCATCGGCACGGCGCAGGACCACAAACGTGTGGGCGAAGGCGACAGCGGCCCCAACACCGGCGGCATGGGGGCCTATTCCCCCGCCCCGGTGCTGAGCGACGAAATCGCCGAACGCGCGCTGGAAGAGATCATCCGCCCTTGCATGGCCGAAATGGCAAAGCGCGGGATGCCCTATCAGGGCGTGCTCTATGCCGGTCTGATGATCAAAGACGGGGTGCCGCGCTTGGTCGAATACAACGTGCGCTTTGGCGATCCGGAATGTCAGGTGCTGATGATGCGTTTGGGCGCACAGGCGTTTGACCTGATCCAGGCGGCCGCCAAAGGCGCGCTGGCCGATATGCAGGTGCATTGGGCCGAAGACCACGCGCTGACGGTGGTGATGGCCGCCGAAGGCTACCCGGGGACCTATGAAAAGGGAAGCGAGATCAAAGGGCTGAAGGATCTGCCCGAGGATAGCGCCAATATGGTTTTCCACGCCGGCACCGTGGCCAACAACGGGGCCATTCGCGCCAACGGCGGGCGGGTGCTGAATGTCACCGCCCGCGGCGCGACCTTGGCCGAGGCGCAGGCGCGGGCCTATGCAATGGTGGATGGGATCGATTGGCCCGAAGGCTTCTGCCGCCGCGATATCGGCTGGCGCGCCCTGAGCTGAATCAGCCGGGGCCGGGGCGTCTGTCGCAATGCGACGCGCCTCGCCCGACCGGTGCGGCTTCTGTGGCACTCAGGGCCAGAAAGCCGCAGCGTAACGCCTGTCAGATTTGCTTTTCCGGCATCTGCACGCGCAGACCGTCCAAGTCGTCCGTAACCTTCAACTGACAGGTCAGGCGCGAGCGTTCGGGATCAGGTTCAAAGGCGAAATCGAGCATGTCCTCCTCCATGTCATCTTTGGCGGGCAGCTTGTCCGTCCACGCCGGGTCCACATAGACATGACAGGTCGAGCAGGCACAGGCGCCGCCACAGTCGGCCTCGATGCCCGGAATGTTGTTGTCCCGCGCGCCTTCCATGACCGTCATGCCATTGGCGACTTCGACCACATGCTCGGTGCCGGAATGTTCGACATAGGTGATTTTGGCCATTGAAACGCCCTTTCGCTATAGAAGTTCGGCCTTGTTTAGCGGGCTATGGCAGGTGGTTCCAGCCCCCAAATCGCCCGCCGCGTGGCTGAGGCGACATAGCGGTGGGCAAGGCTGCCTTGTCCCGCTACTCTGGCGCGCAAACCCCAAGGCAAAAGCCGAAAGAGCAGGCATGAGACAGCCCGATCCGCCCTTCAAAGCCATCCCCCGCCTGGCCCTTTTGCTGGCCTGCGCGGGCCTTGCGGCCTGTGAGACCGCGACGCCCGCCGCCCCGGCCCCGGAACCCGGGGTGCTTGAGGCCACCCGCAATGGCCCCGCAGGTGCTGCGGCGGGCAGTTGCTGGGGCCGCACCGTCAGCCCGGCGGTTATTGAGACGGTCACCGAACAGGTGCAGTTGCAACCGGCAAAGGTAAACCCCGATGGCAGCATCGCCAAACCCCCGGTCTATAAGACAGATACAAGGCAAGAGATCGTCCGTGCCCGGATCGACAATTGGTTCGAAACGCCCTGCCCGGATGTATTGACGCCGGAGTTCAACAAATCCCTGCAACGGGCGTTGCAAGCGCGGTCTTTCTATCGCGGTCCGATCACGGGCGAGATGGATGGCGCAACCCGGGCGGCGGTGCGGCGCTACCAAAAGCAGCGCGGGCCGGACAGCGGCGTGCTGGCGCTTGAAACCGCGCGTGAGCTCGGCCTCGTGGCAGTGCCCCGGCCGGAAAGCTGACCCGGTAGCAAAAAGGGCGCCCCAAAGGCGCCCTTTCATTCAATCCGAGTGCTTGGCCTTATTCGCCAAGGGACAGCGCCACGAAGCGTGGGTCCCCCCCCCGGCGCACCAGAAGCAGCAGCGACTTGCGCCCGGCGTCTTTGGCGGCGGTGATACGCTCTTCCAATTCACCGATGCTGGCCACTTTTTGCTGGCCGGCTTCGGTGATGATGTCGCCCATGCGCAGCCCCTTTTCAAAGGCTTCCGAGGTTTCATCGACGTCCGTCACCGCAAGCCCGTCCATATCATCATCCGCGCCCAATTCAGCACGCAGCTCATCGGTCAGCGGGGTCAGGGTCAGCCCCATCAGGGACACCGACTGCGGCTCTGCCGCGCCCTCGTCTTCGGCATCGTCCTGAGCCGCGGGGGTCGCGGTTCCGTCTGCATCTTCACGGCGGCCCAGCACCACTTTGATGGTCTGGGTTTTGCCGTCGCGCAGGACGGTCACGCGCACGGTGGCACCGACGGGGCTGTTGCCCACCTGACGGACCAGCGCGCGGGTGTCTTTGACCTCAACCCCATCGAAGGATTTGATCACATCGCCGGTTTTCAGCCCCGCTTCGCGTGCGGGCCCCTCGGGCACATCGGTGATCAAGGCGCCGACGGCATTCTTGAGCCCCATGGCGTCGGCCACATCCTCGGTCACATCCTGAATGCGCACGCCGAGCCAACCGCGCCGGGTCTCGCCATATTCCTTGAGCTGGTCGATCACCCGTGTCACCACATTGGCCGCCATGGAAAAGCCGATCCCGATGGAGCCGCCATTGGGCGACAGGATCGCGGTGTTCACGCCAATGACTTCGCCGTCCATATTGAACAGCGGCCCGCCCGAGTTGCCCCGGTTGATCGCGGCATCGGTCTGGATGTAATCATCATAGGTGCCCGACAGCGCCCGGTTGCGGGCCGAGACGATCCCCGCAGAAACCGAAAACCCCTGCCCCAGCGGGTTGCCCATGGCGATCACCCAGTCACCCACTCGGGCGGCATTGCTGTCCCCGAAGGAGACGAAAGGCAGCGGCTTGTCGGCTTCGACCTTGAGCAGCGCGATGTCGGTTTTCGGGTCGGTGCCGATGACCTTGGCAACCAGTTCCTCGCCGGAGAAAAATTCGATGGTGATCTCATCGGCACTTTCGATCACGTGATTGTTGGTGACCACATAGCCGTCTTCCGAGATCACAAAGCCGGAGCCCAAGGCCGAGGAGCGGCGCGGGCGATTGCCTTCGCCATTGTTGCGGTCCTGAAACTCGCGAAAGAAATCCTCAAAGGGGGAGCCTTCGGGCACGATGCCCTGCGGGCCGGTGCGGCCCTCCACCACGGTGGAGGTGGTGATATTAACCACCGAGGGGCTGATCTTTTCGGCCAGCGGGGCGAGGCTTTCGGGTTTGGCCAAGGCCATGGTCGCTTGCAGGATCAGCAGGGACAGCGCCATCACCCCCATCGCCATAGCTCGAATCCAAAGAGTGTTCTGTGCTGTTCTGGACAGGGAAACCGCCTGGGCCTGCATTCATCGTCTCCTGATTATTCCTGTTGTTCCCAACCTGGGCAGAGTGCATTCCGAAAGGAAAGCCTGCAACAGCAAAGATGGGGCCGATCACGGGCATTTCAACGGCAGGTTCTTGTGAAACCTGCGTGAAGGATGCGCTGCGCGTGTCAGCTGAGCAGGCGAAGGCCGCTGCAATTGTGCCAAGACCAAACGGCGGGGTCAGATGCCAAGCTGGAAAGCCAGCCAGACCAGGATCAACCCGCCCACGACCACCAGCGCCCCCATCTGGCGTATCGCCGCTTCAGGCAGGCGGCGCAGAAACTCCAGCATCTGCTCCAAAAGCGAAGGGGCCAGTGCATAGACCAGCCCCTCCAATATCATCACCGACCCGATCGCCAGCAAAAGCAGGCTCATTCCTGCAAGGTCTCCGGCTGCAGCGCCTCGGCCTCTTGCGCGGCAGGTGCTTCTTCAACCGCCGTCACATCTTCAAGGGTCTCTTCGTTCTCTGGCGCCACCGCTTGCGGCTCTTCAACAGGCGCGACAGAGGTGGGCTCCTCAGCGCTGTCAGCCGGGGTCGCCGCGGCGCCCCCAATCGACGGGGCAGAGGCGCTGCGATCCGACCGCAGGTAGTTGAAGAACTCATTCTCAGGCGACATCACCAGGGTCGAGTTCTGACCCTTCAGCGCCTCTTCGTAGGCCGTGAGAGAGCGGTAGAATTCAAAGAACTCCTGATCCTGACCATAGGCCTGGGCAAAAATGTTGTTGCGCTGCGCGTCGGCTTCACCTTCGATGATCCGCGCGTCCCGGCGGGCTTCCGAGAGGATTTCCTCATAGGTCCGGTCGGCCAGAGCGATCACCCGCTGCGCCGCTTCACGGCCGCGAGCGCGTTCATCGGTGGCTTCACGTTCGCGCTCGGCGATCATACGCTGCAAGGTCGCGTCAAAGTTCTGCTCGGGCAGATTGGTCTGGCGCAGACGCACGTCGACAACCTTGAGGCCAAGCGCCTGTGCGCGGGCATCGGCACGGGCGCGGATTTGCTCCATCAGGTCGGCCCGTTCCGGCGAGAGGATGGTGTTCGATGTCACCCCCTGCGAACCGAGCACGGCGCGGATTTGGCTTTCCATGATGCCGCCCATCTCGCTTTCGGCCTGACGCTCGCCGCCGGCGCCAAGGGCTTGGCGGTACTGCACCATGTCGTCGATCCGGTAGAGCACGAAGGCGTCGATCTCAAGACGACGGTCATCGGCGGGGGTGACTTCGATCACCGGGGTTTCCAGCGACAGAATACGGTCTTCGTAGCGCACCACCTCGTCCAGCAGCGGCACCTTGAAACCGATGCCCGGCTCATTGCGCACCTGTTTGATCTGACCAAAACGCAGCACCAGCGCCTTTTCACGCTCGTCCACAACAAAGACTGCCGACAGCACCGCCACGATGGCGATGATCACGACGGGGATCAGAAGATTTAGTTTCCGCATCAGTTCGACCCTCCGCTGCGCCGCAATTCATTGAGCGGCAGATAGGGGACAACCCCCTGCCCGCCTTGGCCGCTGCCGTTTTCGAGGATGATCTTATCCACGTCGCCCAGCACCTTTTCCATGGTTTCAAGATACAGACGTTTGCGCGTCACTTCGGGGGCGTCGAGATATTCCTTGAGCACAGCCTCAAAGCGGCTCGCCTCACCCACAGCGTCGTTCACGACGCGGGCGCGGTAGCCTTCGGCGGCTTCGAGAAGCTGCGCGGATTCACCCCGCGCCTCGGCCGTGCGGCGGTTGGCATAGGCATCCGCCTGACGCTCGACCCGGTCGCGTTCCTGCTCTGCCGCCTGCACGTCGCGGAAGGCGTCAACGACGGACTGCGTCGTGGTATTGCCGTTGGCATCCGTCACCTGCACGGTCTGGCTCGGCGGGTCGACCTTGTTCACGTTGACACGCAAGACGTTGATCCCGGTGTTGCGGTTGTCGAGCGTGTTCTGGATAAGCTCCTTGACCCGGTCCGCCACAGCGCCCCGATCCCGGTTCAGGATCGGTGCGAGTTCGGATTGGGCGATGACCTCACGCATGGCGGATTCGGAAATCGCCCGGACCGAAGCCTCGGGATCGCGCAGCGAGAATTTGAAATCGCGGGCGTTCTTGATGTTCCAGACCACCTGAAAGTCGATGTCGACGATGTTTTCGTCGGTGGTCAGCATCAGGCCTTCGTTGCCGCCGCCGCCGCGCCGCACGCCGAGTTCCTCGGTGCGGTTGGTGGTGACGTCAAAGACCTCTGCGGTGACCAGCGGCCAGGGGGCAAAGTTCAGACCCTCGGTGCCGATGCCGGAAAATTCACCCAAGAACAACTCGATCGACTGCTGTTCAGGCCGCACGGTGTAGAAGCTGGCAAAGCCCCAGAGCGCCACACCGGCCAGCACGGCCAAGCCCACGGTGCTGCGGGTGACACCCGGCCCACCGGGGCCACGGCCACCGCCGCCGGACCCATTGCCGCGATCCCCACCGCGGCCGCCCATCAGGACGCGCAGCTGCTCCTGGCCCTTGCGCACCAGCTCGTCAATCTCGGACCCTTGCGGACGGCCATTGCCGGGCCCGCGTGGGCGTTCCGGGCCCTGATTGCGCCCGCCACTGCCTTGGTTGCCCCCGTCACCGCGGTTGCCACCACCTCCGCCGCCCCATGGGCCTTGCGAATTTCCTGCCATCTATGTTTTCCCCTCTGAGCCGCACCTGCGGCCTGTTGGTCTTAAAGTCGTATGCGCGGGCGCGAAATTCAAGCGCTTCGCACCGGTTCACGCATGGTCACCAGTTCCTCGGACATCGTGGGATGCACGGCACAAGTGTCGTCGAATTGCTCTTTGGTGGCCCCCATCTTGACCGCGATGCCCACCATCTGGATCAATTCGCCCGCATTGGGTGCGACGATATGACAGCCCAGCACCACACGGGTTTCAGCATCCACAATGAGCTTCATCAGCACCCGGTCGGTCTTGCCGGCAAAGGCGCCCTGCATCGGTTTGAAGGAGGTCGCATAGACCTCGATCGGCCCCCTGTCGCGCGCCGCCTCCTCGCTCAGCCCCACGGTGCCCATCTCGGGCTGGGTGAAGATCGCGGAAGGCACGAGGTCATGATCCACCGGAGTCGGATTGCCGCCAAAGACGGTCTCGACAAAGGCCATGCCTTCGCGGATCGCTACCGGCGTCAGGTTGATCCGGTCGGTGACATCGCCGATGGCATAGATCGATGGCACAGCGGTCTGGCTGTATTCATCGACCTCGATCTCGCCGCCACGGCCCCGTGTGACGCCCACTTCCTCAAGCCCCATGTCGTCGCTGTTGGGGCGGCGGCCAGTGGCAAAGAGCACCTGATCGAACATTTTCTCGACGCCATTGGTCGGCTTCACCCGCATCGGGCCACGGCCATCTTCATGCTCGGGCGTCAGCTCCATGATATTGGTGCCAAGATGCAGATCGATGCCTTTTTCCTGCATCATCTCCGCCACCATGCCACGGGCCTCATCGTCAAAGCCGCGCAGGATCTGCGCGCCGCGGTAGTATTGCGTCACTTCGACGCCCAACCCGTTCAGAATACAGGCAAATTCACAGGCGATATAGCCGCCGCCGATGATCAGGATCGACTTGGGCAGCTTTTCCAGATCGAAGAGATCATCCGACACCAAGCCATGTTCCGCGTTCTTCATATCGGGGCGCACCGGGCGGCCGCCGGTGGCAATCAGGATATGTTTCGCGGTCTTCTCGCTGCCGTCGGACAGGGCCACCGTATGCGCGTCCTTGATCTGGGCGCGGGCGTCAAAAGTATCGACCCCAGAGTTCTTGAGCAGCTTGCGATAGACGCCTTCAAGACGGTCGAGCTCTTCGTGCAGACGGCCTTTGAAGTCATGCCAATCAAACGGCCCGGTCTTCAGATCCCAGCCAAAATGCTTGGCCTCATCGACCACATCGGCATAGCCGGAGGCAAAAACCATCAGCTTTTTCGGCACGCAGCCCCGGATCACACAGGTGCCGCCATAGCGGTCCTCTTCGGCCAGCCCGACCTTGGCGTCATGCTGGCCCGCCGCCACACGCGCCGCGCGCACACCGCCCGAGCCGCCACCGATGACAAATAGGTCGTAGTCGAAGTCTTTATTGGCCATTAAGTGCCTCTTTCACATTAGTTGCTCTTGCGCGTCCATCGCGCGGTGTCGCTCGCGTCAGTCGTTCAGGTCGGAGAACAGATTGTCGGTCTCGACAAATTCCAAACGGTCCGTCGCCACGGTGCCTTCATTTATGTCGCGCACCTCGACCCTGCCATCCCCGTAACCGATCACAACCGCGTCACAGATGTCGATGAACAGCCCGTTTTCCACGACGCCGGGCATCTGGTTCAGCACCAGCGCCAGTTGCCGCGCATTGCCGATCCGGCCCAACCGCAGGTCGAGGATGTAGTTCCCCTCATCGGTAATGAAAGGCACCTCACCGTTCATCCGCAGGGTCGAGCTTCGGCCCAGCACATCCATCGAGATCAGCGTCTCTTCGACCAGCGCCTGCGTGGTCTGCCAGCCAAAGGGAATCACCTCGATCGGCAGAGGGAAACTGCCCAGATGCTGCACCTCTTTGCCGACATCGGCGATCACCACCATCTGGTCGCTGGCGGTGGCGACGATCTTTTCCTGCAACAGCGCCCCGCCGCCGCCTTTGATCAGGTTCAGATCGACGTCAAATTCATCGGCCCCGTCAATCGTCAGGTCGAGCCATTTCGCCTCATCGAGCGAGATCACCTCGATCCCCACCTCCCGCGCGAGCTGTGCCGTGCGGGTCGAGGTCGGCACCCCCTTGATGCGCAGCCCGTCATCGCGCACCATCTCGCCCAGACAGCGCACCAGCCACGCGGCGGTGGAGCCGGTTCCCAGACCGACGCGCATCCCGTCCTCGACAAATTCCGCCGCCCGTTTCGCGGCGACGAATTTGGCCTTGTCGATGGGTGAAAGTTCTCCGGACATGGGGCAGCTCCCTTCAGGCGTTTGGGGCGTTATAGGGCCAATTGGCATAGGGTGCGAGGGGCAAGTCACCGGTTTTCGGGCGCTTCCCCGCCCCTGACACCGTCCCTGCGCCCTCTCGACGACAGTCGCCTTGCAATGTGCCGAAGGTCTGGGCGATACATTTTCCACTGTCCCTCGACAGGCAGCGCATTGGAAGGGTCCGCCAGCTCATGTTTCTTTCGGTTTTCGACATGTTCAAAGTGGGCATCGGCCCGTCTTCCTCGCATACGATGGGGCCGATGGTCGCCGCCGGCCGCTTTCTTGATCTGATGCGTGCCTCGCCGTTCCAGTTTGCAGGGCTGCGCGCCTCGCTGCACGGCAGTCTGGCCTTTACCGGGGTGGGTCATGCGACCGACCGCGCCACGATCCTCGGCCTCGCCGGGTTCACGCCCGAGGAGTATGACGCCGAGGCGGCGGAGCGGACGCTGGAAGAGATCAAACAGACCCGACGCATCACCGCTGAAGGGCTGCCGGAGCTGCGCTTCGACCCGGCGCAGGACATGATCTTTGACTACGACACCAAGCTCGCGGGCCATGCCAATGGCATGATGCTGATGGCGACCGATGCGCAGGGCGATGTGACCCTGCGCGAGACCTATTATTCCATCGGCGGCGGCTTTGTGATGACCGAGAAGGAACTGGCCGCGGGCAAGGATACCGACGAGGGCGCGCCGGTGCCCTTTCCCTTCAAGTCCGCCGCCGAAATGCTTGAAATGTCCCGCAAATCGGGAAAGACCATCGCCGGCATGAAACGCGCCAATGAAGAGGCCCGCGGCGGGGCGAAACACCTGCGCGAGGGCAGCGCGCGGCTTTGGCAGGTGATGCGGGATTGTATCGACCGGGGGCTCACCACCGACGGCACCCTGCCCGGCGGTCTGCAGGTCAAACGCCGCGCCAAGGGCATCTATGACGCGCTGATGGCCGAGCGCGGGCAGAACCAGTCGGCGCCGCATACGATCAACGATTGGATGAGCGTCTATGCCATGGCGGTGAACGAGGAAAACGCCGCCGGCGGTCAGGTCGTCACCGCCCCCACCAATGGCGCGGCGGGGGTGATGCCTGCGACATTGCGCTATTACCTCGACCATGTGCCCGGCGCGTCCGAGGCGCATATCGAAGATTTCCTGCTCACCGCCGCCGCGATTGGCGGGCTGGTGAAATACAACGCCTCGATTTCGGGGGCCGAGGCGGGCTGTCAGGCCGAGGTGGGCTCTGCCGCCGCGATGTCCGCCGCCGGGCTTTGCGCCGTGATGGGCGGCACGCCGGAGCAGATCGAGAATGCCGCGGAAATCGCGCTGGAGCATCATTTGGGCATGACCTGCGACCCGGTCAAAGGGCTGGTGCAGGTGCCCTGTATCGAACGCAATGGGCTGGGGGCGATCAAGGCCGTGTCGGCGGCATCCTTGGCGCTGCGCGGGGATGGCACCCATCTGGTGCCGCTGGATGCCTGTATCGAGACCATGCGCCAGACCGGCGACGATATGGCGGAGAAATACAAGGAAACCTCGCTGGGTGGTCTGGCGGTGAACGTGCCCAACTGCTGAAGCTGCGCAAATTTGCACAGGCCCCGTTCGCCGGGGCCAATTGTTAAGGTCTCCGCCGCCGCCTATCTCCCAAGCAATCGCAAAGGAGAGCACCATGTCCCTTAGACCCACATTGGAAACCCGCCGCGCCGTTCCCACGATGGAAGGTGCCGGGGTAAAACTGCACCGCGCTTTCGGCTTTCAGGACCCGTCCGAGCTTGACCCCTTTCTGCTGTTCGATGACTTCCGCAATGAGCGTCCGGAGGATTACGCGCAAGGCTTCCCATGGCACCCGCACCGGGGGATCGAGACGATCACCTATGTGCTCGAGGGCACCGTGGCCCATGCGGATTCGCTGGGCAACACCGGTGATCTGAACGCGGGCGACGTGCAGTGGATGACCGCCGGCTCGGGCATTCTGCACCAAGAGATGCCGCGCGGGAATGCCAAAGGACAGATGCATGGCTTCCAGCTATGGGGCAACCTGCCCTCGGCGCAGAAGATGACCGCGCCGCGCTATCAGGATATGAAAGCCAGTGACATTCCCGTGGTGACCGACGACGACGGCACGCAGGTCAAGGTGATCACCGGAGAGTTCTGGGGCCAACGTGGCCCGGTGGATGGGATTGCCGCTGATCCGCAGTATCTCGATGTCTTCGTGCCTGCAGGGGTCAAGAAGACCTTCAAGATCGACACCTACCGCCGGGCCTTCGCCTATGTCTTCCAAGGGGCGGGGGCTTTTGCCGATGCCTCGGCCCCCTCGGGCGTGTTGCTGGAGAAAGAGGTGGGCGGCGAGGAGGTCAACATCCGCGATATGTCGGGCGACCGCACCCTGATCCGCTTTGGCACCGGCGATGAGGTGACGGTTCAGGCCGGTGAGGACGGCCTACGCTTCCTGCTGATCTCTGGCGCGCCGATCGAGGAGCCGGTGGCCTGGCACGGGCCGATCGTGATGAACACCCGCGCCGAGTTGCAGCAGGCGATGCGCGACCTCAACAACGGGACCTTCATCCGCCCCGCCCATTAACGCAGGAGGCCGTGGCTCTTCAGGCAGTCACGGCCTTGCGCACCATATCCCAATATTGCGCCACGACTTCGTCGAGCGACAGACGCCCCCCGGCGCGGTACCACGTGTTCACCCCGGTAAGCATGGCGATGATGGCCAGCGTGACGATCTTGCTGTCAGAGACCGCGAAATCCCCCGATGCGGCCCCGGCCCGCAGGATGGTTTCAAGCCGGTCCTCATATTCACGCCGCAGCCCTTCGATCACCGCAAAGTTCTCGGGGCTGAGATTGCGCAACTCCATATAGGCGATGAAGACCTCATCGGGCCGGTCCGCGTGAAAGCGGATGTGGAAGGCGACGAAATCCTGCAACTGCTGCATCGGTGAGCGGCCGCTCTGCGCAGGCGTTTGGGCCAGCAGGTCGGCCATATGCCCCTGCATCAGATCGAACAGCAGGCTTTGCTTGTCGGGCGTGTAGTTATAGAGCGCCCCGGCCTGCACCCCGACCTCGGCCGCGATGGCCCGCATCGACACCGCCGCATAGCCCCCTGCCGCAAAGAGCCGCAGGGCCGCCGCGCGGACGCGCGGGCCGGTGATATCGGAATGAGAGCCTGTCGTTCGTGCCATGCGAGCAATTTAATGAACAAGCGTTCAAAAGCAAACCCCGCTTGCGCCCTTCCCTGCGCTGGTGCAGAACACATCATGCCTTGTCGATCTGCGCCCCCTTCGCTGTCCTTTGCCACCCTTTTGCTGGGGGCGGTACTGTTGGGCGGTTGCACGCAGTTTCCCGCGCTGGACCGCACGATCACGCCCGAGATGGAGGCGGCGGATTACCCCGATCTGGTGCCGATCGACCCGCTTTTGGCACAGGCCGAGGCGGGGCGGATCGATCCCCGGCAGACCGAAGCGCAGCTCACCGGACGCGCAGCCCGGCTGGAGACGCGCGCCAATCGCATCGGCGGGGCCCGCACAGACCAAGCAGCAGCGGACCGGCTCGCCCGGTTGCGGGCGCGGGCAGCACAGTTGCGCCAGGCCGGTCTGACACCGCCAGAGCGCGAGCGGCTGGAAGACGAACCGGCACAATAGCCCCATTTTGCCGCGTTGCAGGTTGCGGCTGAACCGGCTACATCGCATGCAATTACAGCCCTCTAACCCAAAAGGATCCCCCCCCATGTCACAGCCGCTTCGCCTTGGGATTGCCGGATTGGGAACCGTCGGCGTCGGTGTGCTGCGCATTTTGCGCCAGCAGGCCGCGCTTCTGGAGGCCCGGACAGGGCGTAAAATTGGGGTCTCGGCGGTCTCCGCGCGCACCCGCAACAAGGATCGCGGGCTGTCGCTTTCGGCCTATGACTGGGAAGATGATCCGGTCAAACTGGCCACGCGGGAGGATGTGGACGTTTTTGTCGAGCTGATGGGCGGCGCCGATGGCCCGGCAAAGGCCGCGACCGAAGCCGCATTGGCCGCGGGCAAACATGTCGTAACCGCCAATAAGGCGATGCTGGCCCTGCATGGTCAGGCTCTGGCCGAACAGGCCGAAGCGGCGCAAGTCGCCCTGCGCTTTGAGGCCGCCGTGGCAGGCGGGATTCCGGTGATCAAAACGCTGATGGAAGGGCTTGCGGGCAACGGCATCACCCGGATCATGGGGGTGATGAACGGCTCGTGCAATTACATCCTGACCCGGATGGAAGATGCCGGGAAATCCTATCAGGAGATCTTCGCCGAGGCCGATGGGCTGGGCTATCTCGAAGCCGATCCGCAGCTTGATGTGGGCGGCATTGATGCGGCGCATAAGCTGGCGATCCTGTCGTCGATCGCCTTTGGCACCAAGATCGACTTCGACGGCATCCAGCTTGAAGGGATCGAGCGGATCGCCATTGAGGACATCCGCGCGGCCGCTGATATGGGCTATAAGATCAAGCTCTTGGGTGTGACGCAGATGACCGGGCGTGGCCTTGAACAGCGCATGATGCCCTGTCTGGTACCGCAGACCTCGCCCCTGGGGCAGTTGGACGGTGGCACCAATATGGTGGTGATCGAAGGCGATGCCGTGGGGCAGATCGTGCTGCGCGGGGCCGGCGCGGGCGAAGGGCCGACGGCCAGTGCCGTGATGGCCGACGTCTGCGACATCGCGCGCGGCCTGCAAGGTCCGGTCTTTGGCCAGCCCGCAGCGACGCTGGAGGCGACCACCGCCGCCAGCAGCCAGACCCCTGCGCCCTATTACCTGCGCATGGCCTTGGTTGATAAACCCGGTGCGCTGGCCAAGATCGCCACGGTATTGGGCGAGGCCGGGGTCAGCATCTACCGGATGCGCCAGTATGAACATGCGGATGTCTCGGCCCCGGTGCTGATCGTGACGCATAAGACGAACCGGGATGCTTTGGTGAGCGCTTTGGCGGCGATGGATAAGACCGGCGTGCTGGCGGGCGAGCCGGTGGCGCTGCGGATCGAAGAGGTCTGAGGGCAGTCCCTGAGGGCCATCGCCCGCCCCCCGCCGCACCAAAACTGCGCCATAAATGACAGCACGCCTCTGGCGGGGCGGACGGGCGGGCGGTGGCCCGGCGCCTGCGGCGTGTTTCCGGGCCAAGTGCACCTGCCCGCGACCCGAAACCTTGCCCCGAGACGCGCACAGCGTTACAGGACAGAAAACCCTTTTGACCCCAAGGACACCCCATGACCGCTTCCGCCGAATTTCAAGACCGCATGTTATCCCTGGGCCTCGCCCGCGTTTCCGAAGCTGCTGCCCTCGCCTCGGCCAAGCTGATCGGCAAAGGTGACGAGAAAGCCGCCGACCAAGCCGCCGTCAACGCGATGCGCGAACAGCTCAACATGCTCGACATCGCCGGCGTCGTGGTCATCGGTGAAGGCGAGCGGGACGAAGCGCCCATGCTCTACATCGGCGAAGAGGTCGGCACCGGCAATGGCCCCGGCGTGGACATCGCGCTGGACCCGCTGGAAGGCACCACGCTGACCGCCAAGGACATGCCCAACGCGCTGACCGTGATCGCCATGGGCCCGCGCGGCTCGATGCTGCACGCGCCCGACACCTATATGGACAAGCTCGCCGTCGGCCCCGGCTTTGAGGCGGATGTGGTCACCCTCGAAATGAGCCCCGGCGAGCGCGTCGAAGCGCTGGCCCGCGCCAAGGGCTGCGCTGCCTCCGACATCACCGTCTGTATCCTTGAGCGTCCCCGCCACACCGACATGATCGCCGAAGTGCGCGCCACCGGCGCCGCCATCCGCCTGATCACCGACGGCGACGTGGCCGGTGTCATGCATTGCGCCGATCCCGAAACCGGGATCGACATGTATATGGGCCAAGGCGGCGCGCCCGAGGGCGTGCTGGCCGCTGCGGCGCTGAAATGCATGGGCGGGCAGATGTATGGCCGTCTGCTGTTCCGCAACGACGATGAAAAGGGCCGTGCCGCCAAGGCCGGGATCACCGAGCTTGACCGTATCTACTCCCGCGACGAAATGGTCACCCAGGACGTGATCTTTGCCGCCACCGGTGTCACCGGCGGCAACATCCTTCCGGGCGTGAAACGCGAGCCCGGCTGGCTGACCACCGAGACGCTGATCATGCGCTCGCGCACCGGCTCGGTGCGTCGGATCAACTACCGCACGCCAACCAACGGCGGGTGAACGCGGCTCTGTCCCAAATACAACGGTAAGATGAGGCGCGCATGAGTTTTCTCGGTGTTGAAACCTCCCTGACCGGGCGGCGCTGGATTGGTCCCGATGTGGAACTGACCCGCGCCGCCGAACTGCTGGTGCAACGCGCCGGCCTGCCCGACCCGGTGTGCCAAGTGCTCGCCCGGCGCGGGGTGGTCGATACCGAGGCGGCGGGCTTTCTGGCCCCCGCCCTGCGTGATCTGCTGCCCGACCCGCGCTCCCTGCGCGATTTGGAGCGAGCCGCGACCCGTTTCCTTGCCGCGCTGAAATCCCGCGAACGCATTGCGATCTTTGCCGACTATGACGTGGATGGCGGCTCTTCCGCCGCGCTGCTGCTGGTCTGGCTGCGCGACATGGGCCACCGCGCGACGCTCTATATTCCCGACCGGATCGACGAAGGCTACGGCCCCAATGACGCGGCGATGTCGGCGCTGGCCGCCGAGCATGACCTGATCATCTGCGTCGACTGCGGCACGCTCTCCCATGGCCCCATCGCGGCCGCCAAAGGCGCGGATGTCATCGTGCTCGACCACCATCTGGGCGGCGAAACCCTGCCCGAGGCGCTGGCCGTGGTGAACCCCAACCGCCAGGACGAAGACGGCGCGCTCGCGCACCTCTGTGCCGCGGCTGTGGTCTTCCTCATGCTCGTGGAAGCAGGCCGCCAGCTGCGCGAGGCCGGGGCCAAGGGGCCGGACCTGATGGGGATGCTCGACCTTGTGGCGCTGGCGACGGTCGCCGATGTCGCCCCGCTGATCGGGGTCAACCGGGCCTTTGTCCGTCAAGGGCTGAAAGTCATGGCCCGTCGCGCGCGCGTCGGCCTTGCAGCGCTGGCCGATGTCGCCCGGATGGGCACGGCCCCCACCGCCTATCACCTGGGCTATCTCCTCGGCCCGCGCATCAACGCGGGCGGGCGCATTGGCCAGGCCGATCTTGGCGCCCGGCTGCTGGCCACCGCCGACCCGCATGAGGCCGCCGCCCTCGCAGAGCGGCTCGACCAGCTCAACACCGACCGCCGCGAGGTCGAAGCCGCCGTGCGCGCCAGCGCCATGGCACAGGCCGAAGCACGCGGCTTTGACGGCCCCCTGGCATGGGCCGCCGGCCCCGGCTGGCACCCCGGCGTGGTGGGGATCGTCGCCTCCCGGCTGAAAGAGGCCGCCAACCGCCCCTCCATCGTGATCGGCGTCGAAAACGGCATCGGCAAGGGCTCGGGCCGCTCGATCAGCGGCATCGACCTCGGCGCCCCGATCCAGCGCCTCGCCGCTGAGGGGCTGCTGATCAAAGGCGGCGGTCACAAGATGGCCGCGGGTCTGACGGTGGCGGAAGACAAGATCGAGGTGGCCATGGAACGCCTAGGCGAATTGCTCACCAAACAGGGCGCGCATCTGGCCGGACCTGCCGACCTCAACCTCTGCGGCATGATGATGCCCGGCGCGGCCACGGTAGAGCTGGCCGAGATGGTCGACCAGGCCGGCCCCTTCGGCGCCGGCGCCCCTGCCCCCCGCTATGCTTTCGCAGACATGCAGATCCGCTTTGCCAAACGCGTGGGCGAGAACCACCTGAAAGTGAGTTTCGGGGATGGTCTGGGCGCAAATCTGGAAGCGATTTCCTTCGGTGCCTACGACGGCCCCCTCGGCCCCGCGCTGGAAAACCACGGCAGCGCGCGTTTCCATCTGGCAGGTCGTCTCGACATTAACAATTTCCGCGGACGCCAGTCCGTACAACTGCGTTTGGAAGACGCCGCGCGGGCTTGAGAACTTTTTCTGGATAAACTGCATTTTTCCGCTTGCAGCCCCCCGCGGTATTACTTAAACGTCCGCTCACAGACAGAGTAGCAACACACGAAACGCTGCACTGACCTGACAAAAGAGTGGCCCGTTCGTCTATCGGTTAGGACGCCAGGTTTTCAACCTGGAAAGAGGGGTTCGATTCCCCTACGGGCTGCCACTTATCCTCAAATTTCTCTATTTTGTTGACCTTGAGTTCCGAATGTGGACCACAGTCTGGTTCCCGTGGTCCACTTTTCATTTCGGCAATGCGCTTCGATGCCGCTGTTGCCGCGCCACGACGGTGAAACTTTTTGGTGTAGACGCTGGCAGTCTTCGCCTCGTTCCAGCCGAACGCAGCCATAAGTTCGTACTCCGTGGCACCGCGTTCCGCCATAAGTTCGGCAATACCTTTGCGGATACCATGCTGTGACCGCGTGGCGCGTCGCTTGACGGTTTTCTGTTTGCCCTTGAGCTCGTAAATTAAGTTGCCGTCAGCATCTTTCGCTTCGACGCAAAGGCCGGCCTCTATGATCCATTCCCGCACACGGTTGCCGAGCGCACCGGGCGATGCGAAGGGTTTGCCGTGCTGGGTTGCCAGGAAGACGTCGCGATCCTCGTGCAGCTCAAGTTCCGTGGCGAGCATTTCACCAAGTGGTATAGATACGAACGCCGAGCCACGCTTAGCGGGCTGCCATTCAAGGTAGCGTTCACCGTCGTACTGCACCAAATTCTTTGAGCCGAGCAGATGCATATCTCCAATACGGCCGTGGCTGTCGTACGCGAGACAAAACCACAGTCTCGCCATGGTACCAGGACCGTGGGTTGCCAGAAATTTCTCAACATCTTGAGCCCGCCACGGCTTGGCGCCGCCACCTTCGAGATGCACCCTTTCCACTTCGAATACAGGGCTGTTCTTGGGGAAGCCACGTTTTGCCCCCCACCTATATGCGGCACGTAAAGCCTTTATGCAGGTGTCCGCAGCTGCTGTGCGAATGCCAAACGCGTCCTGAATATGAACAAAGGCTTCTTCTGGGAGATCGCAATTGAGCGAGCCCATACGATCTCCGTCTGGATCAAGTGTCTCGCATGCCTGCTTCAATCCGGTTCGGCGGCTTTGGTGAGTTTTGGAAGACATAGTTCCAGCGGCCACCTGCCTTTCCAGCCATTCAAGGTGCTTCTTGCACAACTCGTCAAGCGTACCCTTTTTGGACTGCTCAGCTCTTTCTACAATGGGCTTTTGCCCGGCACGCGCAGCATGATAATGCTCGTGAAAGCCAGGTTCGCCCGGGCCCATTGAAATCCTTATCTTCTTGTTCCTGTCGCCCTCGACACGAACTCTCCACCGGATCGTGCCTGCTGCGGTCTTATCGCGCAGCAATCCTTTAAACTTAAACTTCATAACTACCCTCTCCACTTTTTAGGAAGACTTTGCTCGGGGTGCTTCACTGAATTGGCGGCACCGTCGAGCTTGGGGGCAAAGAACTCCAGCCTGACACTTCCATCTCCGTGAACGACTATGGCCGATGGACTGAGGCCATGGGCGGTGGCAGCGGCGATTGCGTTTCTCACTGATGCCTGAGTAATTTTGGGTGCGGGCATTTTGGCCTCCTAAAAAAAAGCTTCTCAGGAGATCGGACGGAGCTTTCCCGTTCAGAAACACTTTCGCAAATTTTTCATATTATTCCCCTAACCAACTGGAATTAAATGGATAAGTGAAATGAGAAAACTAAGCTCTGGTGACATGGCGGCTGTAGGTCGGCGCGTCGGCAGTGTAGCAGCACCGGAAACCGACGCGCCTATGCGGGACCTTCGGCCCTGCAATCTTCAGAGCGGCCTCAGTCGTCGAACGGAGCCGTAACGCGATGATCGAGTACTGCAGCAATAAGCCTGTCCAATTCGGTCAGAGCGTCCCTCGCTCTGCAAAGATCTTCACCAGCCTTCGTGCGATGGATCTCCGTCCACAATGCTGGTCCGGACATGTTGTGTGGATCATTGTCCCAACAGTCGATCGTCTCCGTTTCTCTGTCGATCATGGTTCTGATACGAACTGCCAAGACCTCGATCTCAACGAGGGTCTCGCCGTTGAAGATCCGTCGTGACGCTATCGCGCGGAGCAGTCGTTCGGCGCCGTTGCGAGACAATGGCGGGAGTGCTCCCAGCACATCCGCGCGAATGCATGCGGCGACTTCGCGTGACTGCGCGTAGGTCTGCAGGAGCAACGCTCCGAACGTCAGTTCACCGTGGTTTGCACGTTCATTCATACGATGCCCTCCCACAGTCCGTTCCAGGGGCGTGCCGACAGATCTCGGCTCGCTAAGGTTGCATTCTCACGCAGCCAACGCTGGCGTTCTTCGCGCTTCTCCTGAAGGGCCTCCATCGCAATGTCCCGCTCGGCTTGCATGCGCGCGCGGACGGCATGCATACGCTCGAGCAGATAGTCGTCCAACTGCCCGATCACGGGTGACCCCTGCGGGCCGAGCTTGAAGTCGCCACCGCAAAGCTGCACGGAAATTTGTCTGCTGCCGACAAACCGTGTTGGGCGATTGAGACCTGCGACAGCCATTGACGACCGGCGCTTGACCCAGATCTCGTAGCCTCGGTTTGCTGCTGTCTGCGCGGATGTCCCATAGGCCAATGTCGCGCGACGGTTCCCGCCGCGATCTTCGACGTCTAAGACCAAGCACGGTCTCGTCTTAGCGGCGTCGAGGCCGCTCTCGACTATTGGGAAACGGAAGAGGACGATATCCCCCCGGGAAAGGCTGTCCTGCCAAGCCTCGGTTTCCGCGATACTCTGATCAAACATAAAATGCTCCTGCAATGTTTGGTTTTCACGACGACCGCGGCAAATCACCTTGGAAACTGGCCATCCGCCGCTGTGCGTCGCGAGATGCGCACAGAGGCGGATGGCTGGGTTCCAGGTGACCAAATTCCCCCCCTATCTTTATCCTCGAAGGTCGATCTCGCATTAGGAGCCGATGTGGGACCAGTTTTCTCTGGTTCCGCCCGGTTTCGGTTTTCTTTGGGTTTTCTCCGCGGGGGGTTCGGGTGGCTTTTTTGGCTGGAGATCCCGCCTCCGGCGGTCTCTCTGGTCGTCCCGAGTGGCAAGCCCCCCGGGAGCGAGACCAGACCTGTCTCATCGGAATCTGCGGTATGGTGGTGCTCTTGCGCCTTCGGCGGAGGCGGACACCCCCGACGATACCAGGTCGCCCTTGAGATGCCATGATCGACCCATGGCCTGCGCGCCGAAATCGTGTGCTCGGCCAGATACTCTTCGCGTGGCTGCACACCCCGCTGGCGACGGCGCGCAGTCAACCTCTCTCTGTTTCGGCGGGTACGTTCTGTTAACGAGTAGACTTGCCGAAGTTGCAACTGACGCGCCTGCGGGTCCGACACGTCCAAAAGTTCTGCCACCGTGGCGCCCGAGTAGTTCAAGCGGCCGTCTAAATTCGGGTTAGACGCATAAGCCGCCTCTGCCCGCTTGAGGGCACTCTTGATGACGGCATCCACCTCACTCTCTTTAAGATCGGGCGTGGCCAAGGCAGCTACTGTCCTGAGCGTGTCCTCAAGATCAGCGACATTGTGTTCTTGGGTTAGACAGGTTGCGAAGAGATGCAGCCATGTGTTCCGCTTCCCCACCGGCACTACTCCACCCCAGTGCTCGCTGAGGCGCTCCAAGTCGGAACGTATCTGCGCAAACCGTAAGGCTGCAGGCAAACCTCTAAGGGCGCCAGTTTTCTTGGAGGTGCTCGATTTCTTAGAGGACGCCGCGTCCCTTTTAGTTGCCAGTTCCCTGCGGGTGGGTCGGCCAGCAGCAATATATATGCAATCCGCCAGGTCATCGTAGGCCAGCCGCTGCAAGGTACCTCCGATCACACGGACTTCCCGGCCGCTTTTTTTGTTGATCGTTCCCGGCAGCCTAAAAACCCGTGCTGCATCAGTGCACGCGCGGTCAGCGCCAAATTTTTTGAAGAGGCTTGGCAACAGGGACATCACGCTCTTCCACCGCGACAAGGCACCCCGAGGTATCTCGTCGATAAGCCAAATTGCGGCCAAGCCCCGCCCGGTATCGTTAATCAACGAAGGTAATGAGATACCCATCGCCTCGACGGTCGCAAGAAAAGCCTGAGCTACGACTTCAGGCGCAATGCCTCGCCATTCTGGGAGCGTGTGATAATCCAGATCGACATAGAGGGCGTTGAGCGCCGCCAGCGGATTTCGTGCCCGTGGTCCAAAGTAGCGATTGAGTGCGACATAGCCCGAGACATCCAGCCATGCGCCGACGATATTGGACAAGTTTCTGGTGTCATATGTCCGTGAATAGGTTTCGTTTTTCCCATCCAATTGCATGAGAGTAGCTTTTCCGCGGCTACCGGGGGGATGCAGGAGGCGGACATAGTCCTCGGTCCTGAGACCCGCTGCTGCGGCTGTGTGCGGAAGATCGAAAAGGGTACGATGGGTTTGATGCATCGACCGGACCTACGCCCCGGACAGATGCACTCAAAACGAAGGGCTTTCAGCAGCTTCGATGGCCCTCCTGTCCCCAAATCTGTGGACACAGAGGCCGCTTATTGGACCGGCATTTATGCACTTGCAGTGCATCCTCCGGCTGCTTGAAGTGGCCAGCGGACTTACTTACTATTTTGGCTACCAATGACTTACTCACCTACTGACTTACTCACCTACTGACTTACTCACCTACTGACTTACTTCCTGGCCTACTTCCGACAGTATCAGTGAAAAAAGTTTGATAAGTATTTTTGTGAGCGCTGAATTAGCCCCATTTCCCTCCTGCCAGACCAAAAAGGAGTATGAAATGGCAAAAGCAATCCACACCCGCGACGCAATCATTGCAGCCGGGCAAAAACTCGAAATGGACAACCCAGGTAGCAATATCGAACCATGGGAAATCTATAAATCTCTTGGAAGTGTAGGCAAATTCGCCCGCTTCGAAGACATCTGGAAATCCCACCAAGAATCTCGTGAAAGGCAACCTTCAGGCGAGCGCGAAGAACTGCCTTCGGATATCGACGAAAATCTGAATGTGGGACTGGAGACGCTCGGTACGACCATCCGCCAACTATTCGCCACCTATTCGGCAGGCCTGATGGCCGACCATGTCCGTCAAATGCAATTGGCGCAGAAACACCACATGGACGATGTAACAAAGCTTAGATCCCAAGTGGAGTTCTGGATGGAAACTGCCTTTGAAGCGAAGGAAGAACTGGCCGCCGCTTCCTGTCCGCAAAATCCAAAGCCTTCGACCAAGGCACGATCCAGCCAGACTGCGCGCATGAAGAGCACGAAGACACGGAGAGCTGCCTCCCGGAAAAGCGATGCTAAGCTCTCGCCTGAAACACAAACGTGTACAGTTTTAACGGCTCGTCAGAAGCTAACTTAGAACTGTAATTTCGCCCGCCGCCTTTCCATCTGGGGGCGGGCGCACAATTTTTAACCATCGAAAGTGTTTAGGGCTTGGTCAGCCGCGCACGCGTTGGCCACGACCGCGAGAATTATGTCGCCTGATCCGCCGGCGCTTGATGAATGGGTCGTCTACATGTGAATCGGCGTGCGAAATTGACCCACTTGGGTGGGTTATGAGCGTGCAAAATTGACCCACCTGCCACGTTAGCATCCGCGCTGAATAGCGCGGAGGAATGAGCAGGTGATATTGATGGAAAGTGTATCGAAGATCCGTCGTTGGATATTGGTTGAGGGTCGCAGCATCCGATCTGTGGCGCGGGCAACCGGTTTGTCGCGGAACACGGTGAAGAAGTATCTGAAGGACGACAGTCCACCGAGCTATCAACGGCAAGCGCCACCGACCCGGCATAAGCTGTGCGATGGATTTGACGCGCGGCTGCAAGAGCTTTTCGAGCAGGATCACAAGCGCCCGCGCCGGGAGCGGCGGACGGCCACGAAGCTTTACGAACAGCTCGTCTCGGAAGGGTATACTGGGTCCTATTCTCCGGTTCAGCGATTTATCCGAGACCTCAAACGTGCCGATGCTGGATCGGGAGAGGCGTTTATCCCCCTGCATTTTGCTGCCGGTGATGCGCTCCAGTTTGACTGGAGCGAAGAGCGCGTTATTCTCGGTGGTGTCGAGCAGAAGGTAAAGGTTGCTCACTTCCGCCTGTGCCATAGTCGCAAACCTCTTATCGTAGCCTATCCCGGCGAGAGCCAAGAGATGGTGTTGGATGCTTTTGTACGGGCGCTGTCCTTCTACGGCGGGGTTCCGCGACGGGTGATCATCGACAATCCCAAAACGATGGTGACCTATGTCTCCCGCTCGAAGGACCGGGTGTTCCATCCGCGGTTCTTGGCGTTGATGAACCATTATGTGATGGAGCCGGTTGCCTGCACCCCCGCGTCGGGTTGGGAGAAAGGTCAGGTGGAGAACCAGGTCCATTTTTTACGAGGCCGATTGTTTGTTCCCATGCCAGCTTTTGATGATCTGGATGGGCTGAACAACTGGTTGCGTCTGCGCTGCGAGGAATTGGCAAGCCGCGCCCATCCTGATCAATCGTCCCGCACGATTGCGGAGGTTTTTGAAGATGAGCGCGCCGAGCTGCGCCCCCTGGGGCGGGCTTTTGATGGTTATGTGGAAAAGACGGTGCGGGTCCGTTCCACCTGCCTGGTTCAATATGCCAGCAATCGCTATAGCGTGCCTTCCCGGTTTGCAGGCCAGCATGTCTCCTTGCGCGCCTATGCGAGCCGGATCGTGCTGGTGTCAGGCCAGGACGTTATTGCCGAGCACAAGCGTCGCTTCACCCGCAACGTCAGCTACTTTGAGCCTTGGCATTATGTTCCTCTACTGGATCGCAAGCCCGGCGCTCTGCGCGACGGCGCCCCTTTTGTGGACTGGCAACTGCCTGAGGCCATGCATCGGATCAGGGAGCATTACATGGCTGGCAAAGGCGGGGACCGGGAGTTCGTCGATCTGCTTCTGCTGGCCCAGGACCACGGAATCGAGGTGGTGGAGACGGCCTGCGAACTGGCAGTTGAACAAAACACGTTGCGCCTTCCTGCCATCACCAATTTGATCAACCAGTTGGTGGAGCCAATCATCACGCCGTTGAATGAGGGTAATGTCTATCCGCAGCTGACCGTGCGGCCCGAGGCCGACTGCAAGCGCTATGAGGCGCTCTGCTCGGCCGAGGAGGCTGCCGCATGAACGCTCTCATCGACCAACTCACCGCCTTGAGGCTGCATGGAATGGCAGCTTGCGCCCATGATTTGCTGTCCGCGCGCAAGCCACCAAGTCTGACCACAGCGATAAAGCAACTGATCGACGCGGAAACTGTAGAGCGGCGAGTGCGTTCCATCCAGTATCAAATGCGCATCGCGAAGTTCCCCCATCATAAGGACTTCGCCACCTTCGATTACGGCGCGGCCGCGGTGAGTAAGGCCCAGATCGAACCCTTCTGCTCGGGTCAGTTCACCGAAGAGGCGCACAACCTCATCCTGGTCGGCGGAACCGGGACAGGCAAAACTCACATCGCCATCGCGCTTGGAACCACATTGATTAACAACGGCAAGAAGGTCCGCTTCTTCAACGCGGTCGATCTGATCAATGCCCTGATCAAGGAACAGGCCGACGGCAATGCCGGGAAGATCATCCGGCAGCTGTCTGCCCTGGATTGCGTCATCATCGACGAGTTAGGCTACATCCCGTTCCCGAAATCCGGCGGCGCGTTGCTGTTCCACCTGATCAGCAAGCTCTACGAGAAAACCAGCGTCATCATCACCACCAACTTGGAGTTCGGGGAATGGGTCGCTGTCTTCGGTGATGCCAAGATGACAACTGCGCTCTTGGATCGCGTCACGCACCACTGTGCCATCATCGAAACGGGCAACACGTCATATCGCTTCGCTCAGAGCAAAAGTCGCAGAGAAAAATAGCCACGTCGCAAGCAAAGCCCCCAGACGGACTCGCTATATGAGGGCGGTCCGCCTGGGGGCTTTGTCACCCAATAGGCGGGTCAAAATTAAACGCTGAAACCGGGTCACTTTTAAACGCTCATTGACACCGTTCTGGGGCGCGGAGCCTTCGCGCTACGTATCCCGGAACTCGACCGTCGCTTCGGTCAGTTCGCTTAACCGACCGTTTTGGCCGCGGGCTCCCGCCTGCGGCCGTGCTCTTTCCCAAGGAGACCTGAAATGACCAATAGCTACGAATTCTTCGACATGCATGCGGCACCACTGCGCATTGGGGTGGTCCGACTCAAGGTGCGTAATCTCGATGTGGTCTCCACCTTCTACCAAAGTGTGCTCGGTCTCAACGCGATCACCAATAGCAACCATCGCGTCACCCTTGGCGTCGGCGGCACCCCACTTTTGGAACTCGAAGGAGACCCAACGCTCTCTCCTCTCGATCCGCGTCAAGCCGGGCTTTTTCACACCGCATTTCTGATGCCGACCCGTTCCGATCTGGCCCGCTGGGTTGCCCATGCCGCCGAGGCGGGCGTGTCGCTCCAGGGGGCCTCGGATCACATCGTCAGCGAGGCGCTCTACCTTGCCGATCCAGAGGGCAATGGTATCGAAGTCTATGCGGATCGGTCGGTCTCGGCCTGGCATGGTGAGAACGGCGAAATCCGGATGAGCACCGACCCGCTGGATCTGCCGAACCTGTTGCAAAGTGCCGAAGGCACTGAATGGTCAGGCTTCCCCGACAAAGGCAGCATCGGCCATGTCCACCTTCAGGTGGGCGACACGGCCGAATCCGATGGCTTCTACCGCGACGTGCTCGGCCTCGATATCGCGGCGCGCTATCCGGGCGCCAGCTTCTATGGCAGCGGCGGCTACCATCACCAGCTTGCCGGCAATATCTGGAACAGCCGCCGGGCCGGCAAACGCCCCGAGGGTATGACAGGTCTCGATTCCGTCGAGATTCTCGTCCGGAACCCGCACCACCTCGCGGCCATTGCTGCACGGGTCGAGAGCGTCGGCATTGCCAGCTTTACGAACACGGACAGCCTGAGCCTGCATGACCCCTGGGGCACTGCCATCACGCTCAGGACCTAAGGGGAGATGACCATGCTGAGAAACGGAAAATGGGTTGCCGAGTGGCAGCCGGTCCAGACCAAGGACGAAAAGGGCGGCTTTGCCCGGCAGACCTTCAGCGGTCGCCTTGTGGAAATCTGTGGTTGGTTCTGCTTTGCCAGGTAGGCGGAAGGATGCATGCCGCCAAAAGTGTTGCGGAACGATGTCAAGATTGCGGGCAGATCGCGCAGGTCTCGGAGAGCTTGAACAGATGGTGAAGTTCGCCACCGAACTCGGCGCCCACCGCAAGAAAAGGCTCCGCCTCGCTTCCACGGTCGGGCATTCCTATTTTTTCCTCCCCGAAGTCATCAAGACATTTCACGGGCGTTGGCCGGATGTCTTGATCAGCTTGATCAGCGGCCCCTCGCCCGAGGTCGTGGGTCATGTGGAAAAAGGCCGGTGCGATATAGGGCTGGCCCTCTTGCCGCTTAACGTCCACGGCGTCGCGATCAAGACGATGCCTGAGACCAATCTTGTATGCGTCATGCCGAAGGGCCACGCGCTGTCCAAGCTCAACACCATTACGCCGCGGGATCTCAAGACGATCCCCCTGCTGCTGATTTCCGAGAGCAGCCTGATGCGCAAACGGCTGCTGAAGGCGTTCAACGAAGCAAATGTCACGCCAAACGTCATATTTGACTCGACCTACACGGGCCCGATTTGCAGTTTGGTCGCGAATGGGATGGGCGTGTCGATAATGGATATTCTGACAGCCGACGCCTATTCGAATCTTGAGATCGAAATTCGGCCCTTCAGCCCCAGTATTCCCTGTGAGTTGAAGCTGGTGCTGCCCGAGTCGCAGGTGCTGGCGCCGCCCGCGCAAACCTTCGTGGAGATGTTGATGGATAGCGCTCGTTGAGCTGAGACGGTTAACGCCTTTATAGGACCAAGCCCATTTTTCGCGTTACACCTACATGATGTACGGCAGATTACCCAAAATAGACAATAATACGCCGCCGCAGCAGGGGTCGATGATGCGAACCCACATGCCTTTCCCCAGGATTTTCCTCCTTCTCTAACGGCAATCTGAAAGGCACCTGCCCATTGTTTTCGCTTGGGCCTTTCAGTCGAACTGCTCTCCATTCCCCCGTGAGTTCCGTGGTCCACCCTCGTTCTAACCCATTGATTGCGATAGGGCCGAACTCTACTTCTCGTGGTCCACATTGCCCCATATTTCATTGAAGTTTTCGTCGTTTTTGGCAGCCCCCTACGGGCTGCCACTTTCTTCCTGAAGCACTTGAAGATAATTCTTGCTCCTGACAGAAGGACAGGCCTTCCTCGCGGTAAATCCGGTAAAGCTTCTTGGGGTTCATGCTCATGCCCTTGCGCTCCAACAAGACGCCGATCCGACTGTAGCCGAACCTGCGCCGCTTGCCGGCGATCACCTGCATCTCCTTGCGGATGTCTGCGCAGTTCGGCGGGAGTTCTCGCCCTACAGTCTTAGGATCGACACCGACTATCCGACACGCCCGGCGCTGCGAGATATCATGATTCCGCATCACCCGGTGCGCCGCGTCTCGCCGCTTGATCAATGTCGTCAGTTCTTTTCCGGCAGATCTTTCGATGCGACGTTGTCGAGCATCGTATCAGCCAGCAGCCGCTTAAGCTTGGCATTCTCGTCCCCAAGGATCTTTACCTTCGCAGCCTCGGACACCTCCATGCCGCCATACTTGGCCTTCAGTTTGTAGAACGTCGCCCTGCTCAGGCAGTGCCTGTGACACACCTCCGCAGCCGGCATTCCGGCCTCCTGTTCCTTGATCACCCCGATTACCTGGCCTCGGGAGAACGGCTCATCCACATGTGTCTGCTCCTTCAAAGTGGGTGCAGACTCTACATTAGGGTGAGGGATTTCGCGCGGGGGGGGGCAGGTCAAACACAAAGTCCAAGCAATACCGGGGGTTCGGTCCTTGCGGTATGGCCATTAGCACCCGCGTCCCGGAGGCTCCGCCAACTCGTCATTTTGAGGCAGTCAGAAAATCCGGTCTCTGACGGTCGCAGGTTATAGAGCAGCTTAAATCCCCGGTCCGGCGAAGCACGGGTCAGACGTCACATCTCTCCCAACACAATTGAGGTGCAAATCTCATTCGAGTGGTCTGCGACATCTCAATTTTAGATTCCTTAAGTCCGATATTCATCAAAGGCTTATGCACAAAGACAGTTTCCACCAGAACGATACGGTCTCCTCGTGACAACCTCGGCACACGCTCGCGCAAATCCCCGCTCTTAAAGTCGGCGTTTCCCAGCGGCGAGAGCCCTTTCCCTTGAGAAAATGATACCGTTAATTCACGTTTCGAGGGTTTTCTGCATCTCTTAGTACAACTGATCTGAGTAATTCTTACCCCAATAGAGTCTCCATATCCTGTCAAATGACCGGCTACAGATTGCAACCCACTTAGATAATCCGAATTGATCGGATAGGTCTGTCTCGATACGGCATCGGCAATGACCGATGTCGCATCTGCCGCAATCGCTCTTGCTCGAAATGCGTCGGTGAAAGCGAGCATTGCCACAATTGCCCAGACAAGAAGCGGCGCCATCACCACCAATTCAATAGACTGACTGCCTTCCTCGTTTTTAAGGAAAGGCGCAATTACACGCGAAATAGCACTCATCCCCGGGGCTCCGTCACAAATGCGGTGGTAATCCTCACGCCATACTCTCCGTCAGAATTTTCCGGCAGCTTCCGTCCTAAGCCGGTTCCGGGCAAGATAGGATTGAACAGACGGCAAACACGAACCATCATGAGTTCGTTTTGCTGTCCTGGCATGAACGTATTGGCCGGGTCAAAATCTTCCTCTCGGTCCACGCAGGGTGCCACATCAGAAATCTTCCCCCATTCCGAAATTGGCATAGCCTGCATCTGAATTCGGATGGAATCCATGCACCCTGTATTGAAGAAGGACTTTTCACAGATCATGGATTTCATTTCATTATAATCCGGCGGGTCGGCAACACTCAAACGCACATCCCGTGCGACCATATTTGTGGCGCGCCGCAGCATTATCTCGCGCGCACTCCACAGGCCGCTCTCAATAGCCATGAAAAAGAGATACAGGACCACCGGCAAGAGAATGGCAAACTCAATCGTAACAGCGCCACTCTCAGACGCCTTGAAGGACTTCAAGCGTCTTGTCATTTCGTCAATCTCAACATGGAAATGGAAGCCGCAATCATCTCAAAGGCTGTCTTTATCTCCATCCCGTCGACGTCAAAGTAATGCGCCTCTGTAGAAGCGCAATCCTTCAAGAGGTCGAGAGAATCATCATCCTCTACTTCCATTCCGATCGTATAGGTAACGATTCCAGCTTTATGCGCGGTATTGCAGATGGCACGCAGACGCATATCTTTCTCATACGAGCCTATCTCTTCGATCATCTCATCCCACTGTCGCCGTCTTTCAGAATCTCGCACCCAATGTGAATCCGAGTTTCTTTGACGCCCCACGAGATTGTATCCGTAGTAGAATGGTGACATCTCATTCCAAAGCTTTGGCCAGGTCAGATCTTCCCTTTTCAGGTTTTTTCGAGCGCTTTCCGAGAGGTTTTTGTTTTCATTAAGGACATCATTGTCCCATATGCGCCGGTAGTAATCTTCATTCGTAGGGTAGGATGCGTAAAAGTATGTTTCATTATGAGGCCAGCTATCGTCATTCGCATCCGATTTCTCGACCGATTCGACATTGTAGTAAGTACGCCCATTCCATCGGTTCGTGAACTTAATGACATCAGATTTTCCTGAGGCGAACTCCGGGCGCAGGCGATATTCTGGACGGTTGTCACCATCTGTCATGATCACCAGAATTTTCATGCTGTTCTCTGCGTTATGAGGATGCGGGCGACCTAGAAAGGCGGAATTGATAACGCCTTCAGACACAAGATTACTGACCGGCCGCCGGGCCGATGGATCAAGTAAAGCAAGACCCCATTTGGCCCCAACATCGATAGATGTCGATCCTTCTGGTCTAAGGCTATTAATCTGGACCTTTAGGTCGTTAGTCGAACTGGAGAGCGGTGTGATAGCGAAGCCCGGGTCAATCCTGCATGTCCACTCACCATAGGATTGGCTATAGTAACTTCCGTTCTGCTGGAAGTGGCCAGTCCTCTGAAGGCGCTTACTGGGATTGATTGATAGAATTTGAAAGTCATCCGCTTCGAAATCTACACAGTGAGAATAGGAATGCTCCCGCGTTGTATTGTACTGATCCAGGAGAAGCTTGCCTGCGTTCACCTTAGTCGAGTACGGGATAACTGAAATTGAGACCCGTCCTTCTTCTGCTTCACTCAAAATTTCGTCCACGAAACCTGAAGCAGCATCTTTAAGAGCTTCAATTTTTCTCCTGCTGCCGCCTGAGACTGGATCCTTCATGGAACCTGACACATCTAGAACCAAGGAGATCTCAATATCTTCGACCCGCTCTGTCGCTTGAGATTCGATCGTCATGCCAAGCCCATCATGACCAAAAAATCTAAAGAAATATGTTCGGACATCTTGTTGCAAAGACGCACTCACCGTGCGCCCGACAATAACTCCGCCAATTTTCTCCGTGCTCGTTCTCACCTTGATGCCCGATGTATCCAGCCCAGCTGACGACATGTAGCTCATAACAGTTTGCTTGGCGCCAAGGTTCTGAGTAAGGCTCGCAGCAGACAGGACGGCGTTATCGAGGTGAGATTGAAAAAGGGTTCGCGTGCGCTCGTGATTTGCAAGATCGACCGCAAGCCCCCCCGCCACAGTCATGCAAACGAAAAGCAAGAGGGAGAGAATCAGGATTCCTCCGTCTTCATCCCTTCCAAACTCGCAAGTTTTACATTTAAACCATGAGAAAATCTTATCTTGCATAGAGATCTCTGCTTGCAGAAAATTGTAATTACATAAATCAAAATATGCGCCGGCCAGACGCTTCAATATCCTTTCAACTATTTGTAGAAAAAGGCAGTTGATCGGAGGAATTGTGTTTACTTTTTGTCGGCCGGACGACCGCTTCCTTAATCTTGCCATAATTCTGCAATTTTCTTAGCCACACATATTCGACCACATGTGGTTGCTGGCGCGCGGTAGCAACATTTGAGGAATGTCATGAGAAGAGAGCCATCGCTCGACTGGCTATCGCATCTCCCCTCCGTCTGTGCCGGTGATCGTCGTAGGTCAGGACACATGCCTGTTGCAAAAGATTTAATCTTGAACGACGAGAAGAGTGGGCTGCAGAGGTAGCTATGGACTAACTTCGGGGGAGCCCCCTTGCAATTTGAGCGATATCTTTTTTTTCGTATCCGGGATCTTGGCGATCTATGTGGGCCCCCTCACTTTCTCTTTTAGAGGTCCTTCCCACGGGTCCACCAATCGGCGTCCACTTCCGCTTCGACGCCTCACAGCAGGAACGCACGGCCCTCACGGTGAAGCGCCCTGCCCCCTCCGCCAAAGATCGCCGCGCGCCTAGCGTGTAGGCTCTCCAACTGAGTCGCTAGCAGCCCAAACGCCCAATTGTCGCCCAGTTGTCGCCTTTCCCTTTGACGCTGAACGCCCTCCTGTCCGGGATCTCTATGCGTATTCGGCGCAGATCCTGCGGCCACCCTTTCGCAGCCAAAACCAGCAACGTGGCAGGCTGGAAGGCCGACGAGACGATGATCACCCCCGCCAAAATCCCAACAATGTCTATCATTTTTAATACGTTACCCTCACAACTCACACTGGCCCGACCGCAACGCGCCGCCTCTGTCGACGGAAGCTCATCCTCCCCCCCCACCGCCAATCCCCCAATCACGCCCCACCGCCCAACCTGCTGGGAAACAATCTGTTTCTGAGAAAATGGATCGAATAAGGCGAAAAGGTGGTAACAAATACTACCTGCCCTACCTGAACAGAGACGCCGGGCTCTTTGCTTAGACACGTCACAGTCGCCCGAACCACCGAGCCTGCCACTGGCTCGTTCACACGATCGAACCCTGGGGGGTTGCATGAAGTACGTTAACGCCGATGGACCGGGGTATGGCTTGGTCAATTACAGCGCGCTGGCCACAGAGCCCCAGCGTCCGGTGTCGTCTATTCGTCCAACCAGCATGCCGAGCATGGCGGGGCGCGCGCCGCGCTCTTTGCCGGGCAGTCAGCTCCGGCCCAGGGGGCTTTATGGGCGTTATGGCAAGCCGATCCTGGAGCGTCTGATCGTGCTGGTCGCCCTGCCGATCGCCTTGCCGCTGATCGCGCTTTGCGCGCTGGCGTTATGGGTCGAAAGCGGTGCGCCCTTTTACACCCAGCCGCGGCTTGGCCGGGGCGGCAAACGCTTTTCCATTCTCAAGCTGCGCACGATGGTGCGTGATGCGGATGCAGTGCTTGACGGCTACCTTGCCGCGAACCCCGCCATGCGCCGCGAATGGAATGAGATGCAAAAGCTCAGCGACGATCCCCGCATCACGCGGGTGGGCGGCTTTCTGCGGGCAACCTCGCTCGACGAACTGCCCCAACTCTGGAACGTGATGATCGGCGACATGAGCCTGATCGGGCCGCGTCCGATGATGCCCGACCAGCTGGAACTCTACGGTGATCCGGCATCCTATTTCGCGCTGCGCCCCGGCATTACAGGTCTGTGGCAGGTCTCTACACGCAACAACAGCCGTTTCACCTATCGCAACGAAGTCGATGGTGCCTATCGCCGCAACATATCCCTATCGCTGGATCTGACGATCCTGTTCAAAACGGTGGGCGTGGTTCTGCGCCGGACAGGATGCTGAACGACGCATCGCCCCACCCCGACAAGCAGAATGCAGCCCCGCAATGTTCAAGAAATTCAAAGGGAAAAAGATGAAAGACAACCACGCATCCGCCCCCCTCGCTGCGGACAGAAGTGACATTCTGGCGTCTTTTGGTGCCTCGGGCATGCGCCACAGCATAAGGCCACGCCGCGCGGTGATCGATCAGCTCGACGATGACAATGATGAGGGGATCGACATTTTTCACCCCGCAGAGAGCGTTCCTGCGCGGTTTGCAGCGGAGCGTTCCACCGGGGCCCGAGATGTCGCGCCCCTTGTCGGTGATGACCGCGCGCCCCGTTGGGAAGACCTGCCCATCGCCGCCCCCGGTCCGGGAGGGAACATGCCGCTGGTGGATGACAACCGCAACAGCGCTGCAGCCCGCGCCTTTGACCTTTTGCGGACACGGCTGCGGCAGACCGCGCTGGAACATGGCTGGGTGAACATTGCGGTCGTCGCGCCAACCACGGGCGCGGGCAATACCTTCACCGCCACCAATCTGGCCCTGAGCCTGTCGCGGGTGCCGGGGTCGCGCACCCTGTTGATGGATATGAACATGCGCAGCCCCGGCCTCGCGTCTGCGTTTGACATGGCGGCTCCCGGCGCCATGAGCGATTTACTCGCCGGACATTCGGCGCTCGGCACGCATGTGCAGCGGGTTAGCGATACATTGGCGCTTGGCCTCAACACCCGGGCCGAGGTGAACGCGGCAGAGATTTTGCAAGACGGGGCCACTGCCGAAACCCTGCTGCGCATGCGCGCCGCGCTGCGCCCCGAGATCGTGCTCTATGACATGCCGCCGATGCTGAGCCACGATGATCTCTCGGCCTTTCTGCCGCAGCTTGACGGGGTTCTGCTGGTCTCCGACGGCAGCCAGACCATGGCGCGCCATCTGCGTGAATGTGAACGGATGCTTGAAGGTCAGGTGCCGCTCTTGGGCGTCGTCTTGAACCGGGCCCGCGCCTCCAGCCTGCCAAGCTACGCCTGATCACCCACAACACCCGCCGCGATACGCCCTATTATCGCCCAATTGTTTTGGTCTAGCCTAGCAAAACCCGCCCTTATTAGAATGCGGGCGCTTGAGGCTGGCTGGAAAGAGACCGATGGGACCGATCTACACTTTCGATGATGTCATCGACATGCTGCGCCGCCGCGCGGGCGTGATTTTTACCATCGTCCTGTTGGGCTGTATCGCCTCTGTCCTCTGGGCGCTCTGGACCCCGCATGTCTATCGGTCTTCCGAGGTCATCCAGATCGAACAGCCCAAGATCGCGAATGATCTGGCGCCCTCGACGGTCGAAGGCTCCTCTGCCCGGCGTTTGCAGCTTATCGAACAGCAGTTGATGGCGCGGGGGAACCTCATTGATATCATTGATAAGTTTGACCTCTATGCGAATCTCACGGCGCTGCGGCAAAGCGAGAAAGTCGACCTGCTGCGGCGTTCGGTTTCGATCACCGGGGTGGCCGCCCCGCGCGAGGGCTATGGCGATGATGGCCGGATTTCGGTGGTGACCTTTACCGCTGAGATGGACGACCCCGCCGATGCACAGGCCGTGGCGCGCGAATTTGCGGACCGCACCCGCGCCCTCTCGGCGGCGCAGCGTCAGAACCAGACCCGCGAAACGCTGGAGTTCTTTCAGCGGCAGGAGGAAAACCTGATCCGCGACATTGCCGCGCTTGAGGAAGAGCGCGCCGCCTTCAGCAGCGCCAATGATCTGTCGCTCGAAGGCAGTCTGGAATTTCGTCGCAGCGAGATTGGCAGTCTCAATGAGGCGATCCTCGAATTGGACCGCGAGATCATCGCCACCCGTCTGGCGCGCGACCGCCCCAATCCCGACGCCCGTGCCGCCACCATCGCCCGCGAACAGGCCGAATTGGACGCCACTTTGGAGAGCCTCACCACGCAGCGCGACCTGCTGGAAGACCAACGCGATGCACTGAGCGCCAGCCTTCAGACATCGCCCGAGGTCGAGCGTGAACTGGCCCGGTTCGCACGCCGTCTGGAGCAATTGCAGGACCAATTGGAAGTCATCAGCGCAAGGCGCAACGAGGCCGAGGTGGGCTTCTCGCTCGAAGCCGATCAGCGCGGCGAAAAACTGACCACGCTGGAAGCCGCCGAACTGCCAGAATATCCGGTTTCGCTCAGCCGCAAGAAACGGGCGGCCATCGGCGGCATGGCGAGCGTGGCGCTGGCGCTGGTGGTGGCTTTCCTCATGGAACTGCGCCGCCCTGTGATCCGCTCGGCCCAGCAAATGACCCGCGAGACCGGGCTGGTGCCCGTCGTCTCCATCCCCGATCTCAGCCCCCGCGAAAAGCGCCGCACCCTGGGCAAAGTCTGGCAGGAGCGTCTGAAAGCCGGCCAAAAGGGCCGCGCCGCGCGGCGGGCCCGCAAGGGCGCGCGACAGGGTTAACCGATCCGGGCTAACCGATCTGCCCAAGTACGCGCAACTGCTCCCAATGCAGCCACAGGGCCAGCGCGCCCAGCCCAAACCCCAGCACGGCAAAGGCCAGATCATGCCAACCGTCCCAGACATGATAGGCGTGGGCCAGCCAGATCAGCACCAGATGCGACAGCACCATCGCCGCCCCCATCCCGATGAGCGCCCCCGGCAGCCCGGCATAGATCACCCCCAGCAGCAGCAACCCGACCTGAAGGCTCGCCCGCGCCGCCGATGAGAGGAAGAAACGCCGCGAATCCCCCGCCGCCAGTGCCGCCTGATCATAAGTGAGGCCAATCACCTGTGGCATCAGCGCCAGGGCCAAGACCACCAATATCGCGCCGCTCGCCAGATAGCGCGGATCATAGAGCAGCGATACCAGCCACGGCCCCGCCAATGCCATCACCGCCAGCATCAGCAACAGCCCGGCGCTCAGCGCATAGCGCATACGGCGCAGCCTGGCCTGATCGCGCCCGCCCGTCTCGCGGTAGATCGGGATCATCACGCGCCCGGTCACATTCTGCCCCAGCAGCAGGGGGAAGCTGGCAAGGAAATAGCCGATGTTATAGATGCCCAAGCCTTCCAGTGACAGGAATTTGCCAAGGATCGCGCGGTCGCCCTGGCTGGCAAAGAACCAGAACATCGTCGACAGGAAGATCCATTTGCCGAAATGCACCAGCTCCTGCACCGCCGTCTTTTCCCAGCGGAACCGATTGGCCGCGCCCGGCAGATAGAGATGGGTCAGCAGCAGTTTCGCCAGCGCCCCCGCCACGCCGCCGACCACCAGCGCCAAGACCGATTGCCAGATCAACGCCCCCACGATCATGATCGCGATCCCGATGATCTGCGACGAAAGGTCCAGCACCGTCAGGCGCCCCATCTGCAAATGCCGGTGGGCGGTCTCGATCCGTGTCGGGTTGAAACCCGCGATCACGAGGGTCAGCGCGGCAATCGGCAGGTAGCTCAGCAGCAGCGGCGCATCATAGAACTGCGCCACCGGCCATGCCAGACCACAGGCCGCCAGCCACAGGCCCAGCCCGCGCAGGGCCTGGATCGTATAGGCGGTGTTCAAAAAATCCGGGTCATCGCCACGTTTGCTCTGCGCGATGGAGGGCGCGATGCCCACGTCGGAGAACAGCGTCAGCCCGACGATCACCACCTGGATCAGGGCCATCAGGCCAAAGGCTTCGGGAAAAAGCAGCCGCGTCAGGATCAGGTTCGAGCCCAGCCGGATCGCCTGCGACCCGCCATAGCCCAGCACGATCCAAGAGGTCGAGCGCAGGGCGCGGGCCATCAGGCGATTGCCCGTCACCGCATGGGAAACCTTTGAAAACACTCGATCCCGCGCCCCTGCCATATCTGCGCCCGAGACTAATGGCTCGCAGCCTCTTGTGCCAGTGGCAAGGCGGCGGGTAACAAGGTTTATCGCCCCTCAGCCCAAGGTTCTCCTTTGCGCATCGCCTATATTCTCAACACCTATCCGCAGCCCTCGCATTCCTTTATCCGGCGCGAGATTGCGGCGCTGGAAGCGGCCGGCCATGAGGTGCTGCGTTTCGCCATGCGCGGGCCTGAGGGGGCGCTGGTCGATCCGCAGGATCAAGCGGAACAGGCGCGGACCCATTATGTGTTGCAGGCAGGCGCTGCACGCCTACTTGGCGCCGGGCTGAAAACGCTGGGGCAGTCCCCCGCGGCTTTTGGCAAGGCATTGCGACAGGTCTGGCGCGCGGCTAGACGGGCCGAAAGCGGCTTGGCCCGGCATCTCATCTACCTCGCCGAAGCCTGCTATCTGCGGCAGCGTCTGGCCAGCAGCGGTGTCGCCCATCTGCACGCGCATTTCGGCACCAACGCGGCCATGGTGGCGATGCTTTGTCACCAGTTGGGCGGGCCGCGCTATAGTTTCACCGTCCACGGGCCGGAAGAATTCGACAGCCCCCGCGCCCTGTCGCTGGGCGACAAGGTCCACCACGCCGCCTTTGCCGTTGCGATCAGCCAATTCGGGCGCAGTCAGCTTTGCCGCTGGGCCGCGCCCGAGGATTGGCCGCGCATCAAGGTCGTGCATTGCGGGATCGAGCCGGCGAAATTCCCCAGGCCGAGCGCCCTGCCCGATGGCCCCCGGCGGCTGGTCTCGATCGGGCGGTTCGTCGAGCAGAAAGGCCAATTGGCACTTGTCGCTGCCATGGCCCGACTGCGTGACAGTCATCCCGACCTTCACCTCACGCTGATCGGGGAGGGCGCATTGCGGGGTGCGCTTGAAGCCGAAATCACGCGCCAAGGTCTGACCCACCGCATCACCCTGACCGGCTGGGTGGACGAGGCCCGTGTGACCGCCGAACTCTCCGCCGCGCATGGGCTAGTGATGCCCAGCTTTGCCGAAGGGCTGCCGATGGCTGTGATGGAGGCGATGGCCGCCGCCCGCCCCGTCATCGCCACCTATATCGCGGGCACGCCGGAACTGGTGCAGCCCGGACGCCACGGCTGGCTGGTGCCCGCGGGCGACGTGGCCGCATTGGCCGAGGCGATGGCCGCCCTGCATGACGCGCCGCTGGCGCGGCTCGAAGAGATGGGTCAGGCCGCTCGCGCCCGGGTGTTCGAGCGCCATGATGCAGCCCATGAGGCCCGTAGACTTGCCGATCATATGCAAGAGGCAGCGGCGCTTTAGGCGACCTTTCAGCGGCCCCGCACCCAACGGTTTGAACTGCGCAGGATCGGCGCCCGGATCGCCAGACGCACCGTGATAAAGACCGCAAACCCCAAAGGGTCCGACAGCGCCCGCCGCCACAGCGGCGGCGCTTGGTCATGCGGGTCGTCGTTGCGCATGAGGTCAGGGTAAAGCGTTTCGACCTCCTCCACCCCGATATCCTGCCGGCGCCGCACCCGGACCAGCGGGGCAAAGCCTTCGATCATCGGCCAGTCGTAAGTGGCAGGCACCGCGATCCGCTCTTCGGGGGCAAAGTTGAGCCGGGCGAAAGTGTCGTCCGAGATAATATCCGGCCAAGCCCCCCACCGCGCCCGCCCGGCGCGGTTCATCGCAAAGATACCGAAGCCCGGCACGCCGACCGTCATGAAGGGCGTGGTGCACCAAAAACCTGTGTAATGCTTGAGCACCCAGCTTTCGCCCGTCGTGGTGACCCGGGGCACCCCGCTGCCATAGCGTGGCGCGGCGCCGTCCAGCGCCTCGACCAACTGCCCGAGCAAGGGGGGAGAGACCCGCACATCCGCGTCAAGATAGATCAGCACCGCCCCCGAGGCCGCCGCCTCGCCGGCGTTGAGCGCACCGAGTTTACCGCCTTCGGCCAGATCGATTACCTGCATGGACCAGCCGCGCGCGGCACAGTCCGGCGCAACCCCCCAGGCCACCTCGGCAGTGTTATCGCGGCACCCATTGGCGATCACGATCACCTCGACGCCGCCGGCGACGGGATCGGACTGCATCAGCGCGCCCAGACACCCCGGCAGCCAATCGGCTTCGTCATGGGCCGGGATCAGCACGCTGGCCCGGACTGGATGGCTCGTCGCTACTCCCATGTGACCAAGGAGCGCCAGCGCGGGTTGTCGTCGCTCAGATACCGCCGCGCGCCCCATGACCCCCATTTCGTTGGGGCATAGACATCGGCGTAATGGGTGAATAACTGCCCGCCCACCGCCTTCCAGCCTGCGAGCAGATCATCGTAGAGCGCGCCCATCTCGGGCGTGTAGTTGAGGTGGTGAAAGAAGGCTGTGAGCCTGTCGTCATTGACCCGCGCGCCGAGGCCCACAACATGGCTCCCGCCCTCATAGATCACCAGATCAAGGTCATGCGCCCGCGCCACCGCCGCATGATAGGGCCAGACCCGCCCGATCAGATCGGCCAGCGTGTCCTGTGGCTCCCCGCTGATCGCCCCATTGCGCAGTTCCTGCGCCGCCAGCACGGTGGCCGTATCGAAACGGTGGGCCGCGATATGCGCCGCCAAAGGCGCCCCGCTCAGCCCCTGCTGCTCCCCACTCGCGCGGGCTTTGGCAGCGCTTTTGTCGAGCCAAGCGTCCAGCCTTTCGGTGTTCTCCTCCAGCCCCAGAATGCCGCCAAAATAGCCCGTGACCGCATAGGCATCGAAAGCCGCGACCGGCGGGCGGTTGCCCCTGTCCTCTGCCACGAAGAGCGGTGCTTCCAGCGCTTCGGTCTCAAGCCCCAACCACCCCGTCTGGGTGGAGATCACATTACGCAGCCGCGTCGCGCTACCGGCGAAGACATCAGACCAGAGCTTGGCCACCTCGGCCGCCCGGACACCGTAGAATTGCATCCCCTTATCGTTCTCGCCCCAACGCGCCTGCGCCATCTCATCGGCCCAAGCGGTTTGCGCGAATTGCCAATTCCAGACCTCATTGGAAAACTCGACATGGGCGGTGAGCTTTGGGGCCAGCCGCTCTGCCACATAGGTCGCGAAGGCGGTGACATAGGCGTCCTCCGCCAGATGTGGCATGTTGAACCAAGGGTCGATGCCCAATTCGTTGGACAGCGCGACCATATCCTCAACCGGCACGCCGCGCAGGGCATAGGTGACATCTTCGGGCCGGGGGCGGTTTTCCCATTGGGCGATCGGACTGTCATTGGTCATCATCCAATCCATGAAGCGCAGGACGTCCCTGCCCTCCAACAGTTCTGTCCAATCGGGATTGAACCGCGCGCCGCCGTCATAATCCGCCAGCCGATCTTCGCGGACCACGGTGATATTGCGCGGCGGGTCTGTGCGGTTGATGCGCTGGATGCGGATATCGACGCTGCCGGGGCCGGGGCTATAGTCAAACTGCACCCGGTTCTTGCCGTAGCGCACATTCTTGGCCCGGCCTGTGACCTCGATGATGCCCTTGCCGTCGAAGCGCAGGACATACCGCCCCTTCAAGGTTTGCGCCGCCTCGGGCATGTCGGTCAGGATCAGCGTGCCGATGCTGCCGAGCTTGCGCGGCATGTTGATCGGCCAGCCTTCTGCATCCAGATAGCCGCCTGCCTGTAGCTCCGCATATTCCATGCCGCCGAACCGCCCGGCAAGATGCCCAAGCCAGGGGCGGGAGGTTTTCATCAGGTCCAGAAACGGCACCTGCGTGCTCCAATCGGCAATCGGGGCAAGGCCAAGGCCGAGGTCCGTGGTGCCGCGCAATGCGCCTTCGGGGGCGGTGATCTGGAACGGCTCGACAGTCGCGCCTGGGGGCTCTGCCGGGGCGGGCGCAGGCGCGCCGGGGTCTCCGTTCACAGCGACCGAAGGCAGGCTGTCCGCCGCCGCCGGGTCCGGCAATGCGGGGGCTGGCGGCGGGGCGTTGGGCGCCACCGGCGCGGTCTGCTCCGCCGCGCTGGCGCGCAGGGGCGCGGGCGGCGGCACCGGCACCACGGCGCCCCCCCGATAGTCACGCACCGCGGCCCAGGCCACCCGTTGCAGATGCCGGGCCAACTCCGGCTCTGGCGTGTCAAAGGGGCTGCCCCATTGGTCGCTGAAATCAATCGGCAGCCCCAGCGGGTCATTCCCGGTCAGCGTCGCATATTGCACCATCGCGACAAAGTAATGGCCCAGATCATTGAGGTGGATATCATCGGAAAAAAGCGCATCGATGTCGCGCAATCCCGGGACCCGGTCGGCGGCGATCTCATCGTAAAGCCGCGCCATGGCCTGTCCGGCGGGGATCAAATCTATACTCGCCGTGTCCGTGCTGCGCCCGCGGGACACCGCCGCCACCATGCCTTCCCAAGCGGGAAGATCCGCGTCCAGCCGCGCCCGCCAGGGGGTATCCGCCCCCGCGTCATGGGCCACCTCAGCCCCCGTGCCGCTGTTCAAGGAATGCCAGGTCTCCTGAATATAGACTTTGACCGTCGGGTTGGCCGCGGCGGCAAGGCCAAAGAACGCCTGCGCATAGACCTCGCTGTCCGACCAGCGGATGTGGTTGGCCAGCGGAACGGCTTCGGTGAGGATCAGATGGGTGGTCTCGCCCTCTGGCAAAACGGTGCGGGCGTCGACCCCTTCCGCCTTGTCCGATTCCTCCCAATTATAGCGCAGGGGGGCACCGTTGATGATCTGGGCGCGCACCTCGCCCTGCCCAGCCCCGGCCCGCAACGCGTCTTGCAACATCGCGGGGCCGGTGTGGCCAAACAGGCTGTGGCCCACCATCAGGACGGAGAACAGCCCGCCCAGACCGCTCATGCCGCGACGCCGGTATCGGGATGGGCGCGCACCACCTCCCAGACCACCTTTTGCATCAGCCGCGCCGCCTCGGCGCTTGGGGTGGCGGCAGGGCTGCCATCGGCGCGGTTCAACTGATGCGGCAGCCCGCGCGGGTCTTTGTGATAGAGCGTGGCATAATGGGTGAGCGCCACCAGATAGGCGCCCTGATCGTTGAAATGGATCGTATCGGGCCGCCCCTTGTCGTCGCGGGTAAAGAGATCATGCAGGCTGATGATCCCGCCGATGCCCCCAGCGGCATCCACAGCCCGCACGAATGCCGCCATGACCTGCCCCGCGGGGATGAGGTGGATCGGCACGTCGGCGGCTTCCAACGCAGGATATAGCACCTGATTGCGCCAGTACTTATCGAGATCACGGTCGATCCGCTTGAGCCAGCCGTTGCCGTCATCGGTATGGTGCCATGTCTCATAGAGATAGACCCGGCTGTCGGGGTTTGCATCTTTCGCGAGCTTGGCCCAACGGGCCAGATACTCCGCGCTGTCGTGATAGCGAATGGCATCGGCGATCTCGACCATTTCGGTCAGCACCACCGCGTCATAGGCCCCCGACCCGATGGCCCGCCGGGCGGGACGGTGCAGCGGATGGTCATTCTCGCGGTCAAACCCTTTGATCGGCACATCCGGTTCCCAATGGTCGCGCAGCGAGGTGCCCCAGCCGGTCTGGCTGTGATAGCCGTGTTCTTCTCCAACCATCTGCGCCAGCATCGCCGGCATGTCCCGCCCGACCAGCGAATGGCCCAGATGATAGACCTGCATCGGCCCCTCAGGCGCGGCGAGCGGTCTGGCATAGACCGCATCGGCCCGCTCCCGCAGCCGCGCCCCCCGGAAGAGCCCTGTGCCGCCGCCGAGGCTCACCACGGCGGCGCCGCCCAAAAATATGCGGCGTGATACTGCGACCATAAAATCAAGCTCCTTTCGCTGCAATCTGCCCAATCGCCACCCCGGTGACAAGATGGCCCGTCACCGAAGCGATCCGCCCCGGCAGGTAATCGCCGCGCCTAAACCCTTTCGTGGCTTGTGTAAATCGCGCTTCAAAGGCATGGCGCGTGGTGAACTGGACCTCAAAGCGCTCAAAGCCGAACAGCGTTTTGGTCAGCGGGTATTGCGCCTTATAGGCGGCCTCTTTCGCGCAGAATATCCGCTTTGCGCTGGCCTGTGGTTGCGCCATGCGCGCGCGTTCGGACGGGGTGCAAACCTCCGCCACCAGATCGTCAGGCAGGGGGCTGTCGTCTTCGATATCCACCCCGATGGCGGCATAGTCGCGCGCATGGGCCAGCACCGCGACGCAGCAATCGGCGCAGTGGCTGATCGACCCGACCAGCCCTGCAGGCCAGATCGGGGCGCGGTCCGGGGCGGTGAAAACGGGCTGCGGTGGCAGGCCGAGCGCCTGCATCGCCTGCCGCGCGGCGCTGCGTCCGGCAGTGAACTCGGCCAGCCGCACCGGCCGCGCCCGCGCCAGATGCGCCGCCTCGCCCGGCATCAAGGGCGGTTGCGGGGCCGCGGGGCGGGTCACGGCGACGGCGACCGGCCCCTCGAACAGCCCGCGCAGGGCGGCGGCGATTTCGGCCTCGCAGATCACCCGCGCCCGCGGCTGCGCCCGGCCCGCATCAGGCGCCGTTTTGACATGGTTTCAGACCGGGCGGGGGCATCTGTAGTGGCGGGCGTCGGCTTTGCTTCCGTCGCTCCGGTGAGCCCATCCACATGCGCGGCAAGCGCGGCCAGAGTCGGGAAACGGAAGATGTCCGTGATCGACAGGGCGCTGAGCCCCAAGGCCGCCTTGATGTCGCGGTGGGCCTGGACCGCCAGCAACGAATGGCCGCCCAAGGCAAAGAAGTTATCCGCGCCCTGAATGTCGCCCACCCCCAGCAGCCCGGACCAGACCCGCGCGATGGCCGGGGCGCTGCCTGTGGCGGGCAGGGCTGCCCTGTCAGCGCTGACAGCCGTGGGCGCAGCACTGGGCCTTGCCGGCGCCGGAAGCGCCTTGCGGTCGATTTTCTTGTTCGGCGTCAGGGGCATGGCTGGCAGCGTGATGATCGCCTGCGGCACCATGATCTCTGTCAGATGCGCGGCCAGGGCCCGCCGGGCGGCATCGTTGTCGACCTCCGCCTCCGCCACCACATAGCCCAGCAATCGCGGCCCGCCCTGCCCGGTGGCGTCCTCGCGCAACACCGCAACGGCCTGGGTCACGCCTGGCAATTCGGCCAGCCGGGCTTCGATTTCGCCCAGTTCGATCCGGTGGCCGCGGATTTTCACCTGCGCATCGGCACGGCCTTCGAAATGCAGGACACCCTCTGCATCAAGCCGCACCAGATCGCCCGTGCCGTAAAGCCGCCCTGCCCCCGTCGGGTCCGGGATAAAGCGCTCTGCTGTCATGTCGGGCCGCTGCCAATAGCCCTGCGTCACCCCCTGCCCGCCGATCCAGAGCTCGCCGATAGCCCCAAGGGGCAGCGGCTGGCGGTCGGCGTCCAGCACATGGACCTGCGTATTGGCGATGGGCGTGCCAATGGCGGCGGTGGTGGTCTCTGCCCCGTCAAGCGGATGGGTGGTGGACCAGATCGTGGTCTCCGTTGGGCCATACATATTCTGAATCTGCGCAGTGGTCGCCGCGCGCAGGTTGCGCAGCAGGGTGCCGGGCAGCGCCTCGCCCCCGATCAATAGCGCCTGCACGGAGGCCAGCGCGCCGCGCGCTTCGTCGTTCATCACCATCATCTGCGCCATGGAGGGTGTGCATTGCAGATGGGTAACGCCATGTCTGACGATCTGCGCCGCGATGGAATGGTCATCCTCTGCCAGCGCCCCCCCGGCGTTGGCGCGCCGCAGCACTTCGGCCAAAGGCTCTAGCCCCGCCATGACCTTGTCGGTCGGAATGCCATAATCAATCAGACAGGCGATCTCGTCCACACCGATGCGTTTCAGCTGCTCGGCCCGCGCCAGCCCATCGGCCACGGTGCCGAACAGGCCGCTGTCGTTGAAATAGCGCTGAAAGGCGAATTCGAGGATCGCATCCATCTCGTCGGGGGCCAGCCCGTCCAGATCAATCTCGAAAGGGGTGCTCGCGCTTGCGGGTTTCTTGAAGGCCGGGAAAGCCCAGGCATATTGCTTGATCAGCCCCGCCGCCGAGCGCAGGTAGTCTTTCATCGGCGCGCGGGCGACCTCTTCGGCCTCCGCGCGGGTCTTAGCCAGATAGCTGTGCAGCATCACGGTGACTTTGAAATCCGCCGGATCATGGCCCGCGCCGCGCAGGGCGGCGTGGTAGATTTTGATCTTGTCGGCGACCTCCTCCACCGATTGGCCCAGCAGATGGGTCAGCACATTGGCCCCGATCTCCCCCGCTTCTTTCCAGGTCTGCGGGTTGCCCGCCGTGGTGACCCAGATCGGCAGCGTGTTGGACACGGGCCGGGGCTGCGTCACCACCGCATGGGCCGTGCCATCGGCGCGGGGGAACTCCACCGGCGCGCCCTCCCAGAGCCTGCGCAGCTGGTCGATGGCCTGATACATCGCGGGTTTGTTATGCGGCGGCGTATTCTCGGGCCGCAGGACAAAGTCATCCGGCTGCCAGCCGCTGGCAATGGCCAGACCGACGCGCCCATTGGTCAGATTGTCGATCACCGCCCATTCCTCGGCGATCCGCGCCGGATGGTGCAAGGGTGCCACGCAAGAGCCTGCCCGCACCTCGATGTTCCGGGTCACTGCGGCAACGGCGGCGCCGGTCACCGAAGGGTTCGGGTAAGGCCCGCCAAAGGCATGGAAATGCCGCTCTGGCGTCCAGACCGCGTTGAACCCATGGGCATCGGCGAACTTCGCCCCTTCGAGCAGCAATTCGTATTTCTTGGGGCCAACACCATCGTCATTGCCCCAGTAGAACAGGTTAAAGTCGATCTTGCGGTCGCTGGTGGCGATCGGCCCGTTTGACATCAGCGCCCGGCTGTCATCGCCCGCCAGCACCAGTTTGAACCCGCGCGCGAGGGTCCAGAACAATTCTAGCACCGAAATGTCAAAGCTCAGGCTCGTCACCGCCAGCCAGACCGCGCCCGCGTCATGGTCGATCCGGTCATCCATCCCGGCAAAGAAATTCGCCACATTGCCGTGGCTGACCATCACCCCCTTGGGCGTGCCGGTGGAGCCGGAGGTATAGATCAGATAGGCAAGATCATCAGGCCCGGCGGTGGGGGTGGGGTTGCTCTCGGGCGCGCTGGCAAGGGGGGCATCCCGGTCCAGCAGCAGCAGCTGCGCGCCATGGTCCGGCAGGCTTTCGGCCAGCGCCGCCAGCGTGACCACGATCGGCGCCCCGCTGTCGGAAAGGTAATGCGCAAGACGGTCCGCCGGATAGGCCGGATCCAACGGCACATAGGCGCCCCCGGCCTTGAGGATCCCCAAGGCACCGACCAGAAGGTCCAGCCCGCGCCCGGCGCAAAGCGCCACCGGCACGCCCGGCCCCGCGCCCATGTCACGCAGGCGATGCGCCACACGGTTGGCGCGGGCGTTCAGCGCGGCATAGGTTAGGGTCTCATTCTCGAAGACCAAGGCGGGTGCGTCGGGCGTGGCGGCGGCCTGCGCTTCAAAACCCGCCTGGATGGTGAGCGCGTCATAGGGGCGCGCCGTGGCGTTGACCTGGGATAAGCGCTGCGCTTCGGTTTCCGGCAAGGCCCAGATGGCGGCGCAGGTCTGGGCATTGGGAAGGGCGGCAAAGGCGGCCTCGATCCGGGCGACGAGCAGATCGCGCGCCGCGGCGCTGATCCGGCTCGCGTCATAGAACAGCCGCGCGGCCCCATCGGTCAGGCAAAGGGTCAGGGCGGAATTTTCAAGGGGGTGATCCTCAAAGCTGATCGCGAAATCGGGGGGGGACGCCGCTTCGATCGCCGGGTCGCGCAGCGGCAGATCGGCGGCAAAGCCGGTCGCGCTCGCGGCACGGTCGATCTGGGTGGCCATCTGCGCGACCAGGGTGTCTACGGGCGTCTCCGCCTCGGCCTCGATCTGCAACGGCAGCCAGTCTGCCACCAGTGGCGCAGTGGCGCCCCGGCGGACAAAGGCCACCCCGCCAGCGTGTCGCCCCGCGCCCCGCAGGGTGACCAGTGCGGCGGCCGTCGCCAGTTGCGCGCGGCTCAACCCTTCTGGCAGAGTAAGCAGCTGCGATTGAAAGGCTGGCGCCGCGCCACCGGGCGCGGCCAATGGCAGCGGGAGCGGGTCGAACCCCGTGAGTGCCCTGCGCCAAAGCGCTTCCTCTGCCGGATCTGGCAGCGGGCCGACGTCATGGGGCAATATGTCACCGGGGGAGAAGACGGCCGAAGGGTCAACGCGCTGGCCTGAAAGGTCAGAGAACCCCGACAAGGACAGATGCCCCTCCCCTGTGGCAACGACGACCGCGACGTCGGAAACGTCAACGACCGCACCCGCCGCGCCGCCCTGTGCCGCCAATGGGGCCGCGCGCGACACGTTCAGAACTTGCCCCTGCGCTGTCACCACTTTGGCCGTGCCGAGAGGGTTCCAATAGGCGCCGAAGTCCAAGCCCCGCAGCAAGGCCTCTATCGCCGCTGCCGACTGAGCAAAGTCGATTACCCCGCCATGCGCTGGCCGTTTGTCGCGGGCAAAATAGCGGCGCTGGCTCAGATCCTGCGCCGTGGTCGTCAGCTCGCCCTTCTCAAGCTGGGCGAGAACGGCGCTGAAACTTTCCATACCGGCAGCGTAACATTTGGAGTTCAGGCTAAAGGCGGTTTCCTCCGGTGCAATCTCGATCCGCCGCTGCGCCAGCAGATCGCCGGTATCGACGCCGCGCTCGATCAGATGCCAGCTTACCCCATGCGCGGCCTCGCCATTGATGAGCGCCCAGGCTGGCGTGTTCAGCCCCGCGTAGCGGGGCAGCGGCCCGTCGTGAAAGTTGATCGCCCCCCGGCGCGGCAGGGCCAGCACCGCCTCGGGGATCAGCCGCAGATTGGCGATGCTCAAAAGCCAGTCGGCCTCCACCTGCCTCTGCAAGAGCTCTTCGGCATCGCGCAGCACCGTCAGCCCCTGCCCCGCGGCCCAGTCCCGCACCGCAGCGTCACGGGTGATGACGGCTGCGATCTGATGCCCGCCGGCCAAGACCATGTCACCGCAGGCAATGGTCAGGGATTCGTCGCCCATCAACAGGGTGGTCAGCGGGATGGTCTGGAAAGCGGCGGTCATGAGCGGTCCTCCGTTACGGGGCGGCTGGGGCTGTGGGCGGGGGGCGACGGGCTGCGCTTGCGGGTCAGCGCATGGGCCAGAAGATCGCGGGCGAAACCGGGCGGTTCTTCGCTTTGGCGTCCGGTCAAGAGGCAGCGCAGCCGGTGCAGCCCGATCCCCGCGAGCCGCGCCAGCAGCGCCGAGAGCGCATAGAAGCGCCCGTGGTTCTTGGCAAAATAGCGGTGGCGGCTGTCGAACCAATAGCGCGGCATCCGCTGCCATTCCTTCATCCCGGTCGAGACCGAGCCGACATGCAGGCAGCGCGCCTGCGGGACATACCAACACTCCCAGCCCGCGCGGGCGGCGCGCAGCGCAAGGTCGGTTTCCTCGTAGTAGAGAAAATAGGCCTCATCGAACAGGCCGATCTCGCGCAGCATCGCGCCGCGCAGCATGACGCTGGCCCCTGCCACCCAATCGACCTGTGCCGCTTGCACCGGCAAGGGCGGGGCGACCACGGAAGACGTCAGCAACCGGGTGATCGGGCCCAGCCGCGCCGCGCCCTCGAACTCTCCGGCCACGGTCGGGAAGCGAAAGGCCGTGCTATGGGGCAAACCGTCTTCGCCGCGCACATGGCTGCCTGCGATGCCGGCCCGGGGGGTGGCCTGCAAATGCGCCAGCAGCGTCGCGATACAGCCCGGATCAAGAAAGGCGTCCGAGTTCACCACATGGATGAAGTCGGGCGCGCTGCCGTCAGACATGCCCGCCCTTATGGCGAGGTTGTTGCCTGCCCCGAAACCGCCGTTCTGCTCGGCGCGGATCAAGCGCACCCGCGCGCCTGCGTCCCAGCCCCGCTCTGCGATGGCCTGCGCCAAAAGCGTGGCCGAGCCGTCCCCGCTGTCATTGTCGACGAGGATGAGCTCGGCCCATGCGACCTCCGCATCTGGCAGATCGGCCAAGGCCGCTTCGGCGGCGCGCAGGGTCATCTCGGCGGTGCGGTAGTTCAGCACGATGACCAAGAGGCTGGGTCTGTCCATCTGCATCACTCAGCCGCCGTGGCCTGCGCGGCGTTAGCGGAATGGGGCGCGGCCAAAGCCGCCGCGATCACCTCGGCCAATTCCTGCGCCAGAACCGTGACACTGGGGGTAAGCACCATGCTGACATGATCGCCCGGCACTTCGATCACCCGCATATTGGGCGCATATTGCCGCCAATCGTTGTCCTCGAACACATATTCACGCTCGGCGCTGACCCATTTGCCCTCGGTCACCTGCCAATGCCGGTCCAAGGGCGGGCGGAACAGGGTCAGCGGCCCGTCCCAGCGAGGGGGCGCATAGCGGGCCACAGCGCGCAAAAAGGCCGCCTGAATGCGCAGGCTGTTAAAGGCGATGCCCGCGGCGCTGCCTTCTGCCGCATGGTCTTGCGGCACGCGGCGGCTGCGCTCCCACGCCCAACGGTTGCGCGCCCATTCGACAAGATACCGCGGCCCTTTGCGTTTCAGCTCCGCGAGTTTGATCAACGCCTTATCCGGGCGCGAGAGCGCTGGACGCAGCGGCAGCGGCGTGTCGAGCAGCGCCAGAACCGCGACCTCTTCGCCCGCCGCGCGCAGCTGTTGCGCCATTTCATAGGCGGTGATCCCGCCGCCGGAATAGCCCGCCAGCAGATAGGGCCCCTGCGGTTGCAGCGCACGGACCTCGGCCAGATAGTCGGCGGCGGCGGTTTTCACATCCTCATGCGGGGCCTCATCGCCAATCAGCCCGCGCGCCTGAATGCCCATCACCGGGCGTTCGTTGCTGAATGGCAGGGCGAGGTGGCGCAGGTTCAGCACATTGCCGAACATCCCCGCCACAATGAACAGCGGCGCGCTGTCGCGCTGAGACTGGTTCAGCGGGACGAGATAGTTGAAGGCCCGGGGCGCGGCGGCAACCGTCTCTCGGGCTGCGGCAGCCTCCGCCTCATCCCCCCGCCGGGCCGCGATCAATGCTGCGCAATCGGCGATGGTCGGGGCCTCAAAAAGCACCGAGATCGGGAACTCCAGCTGAAACGCCCGTTTCACCGCCGCAAAGAGCCGCACCGCGATCAGGGAATGCCCGCCAAGGTCAAAGAAACTGTCGTCCACGCCAATCGGACTGACGCCGAGCAGAGCGGACCAGATCTCGGCCAGCTTTTCTTCGATGGCATTGCGCGGCGCCGTGAACGCCCCGTCGAGATCGGGGCGGTCAAAGCTCTGCTGCGCGTTGGTCGGCGCGTTAGGCGGCGTTGCGGCCTGTGCGATCAGGCTGTCGAGCGGCAGGGAAGAGACCATGACCTGCGGCAGATTGAGCGCCAGCGCCCGGCGCAGCGCCTCCGGCCCCTCCTGCGCGCGAATGCCTTGCTGTATCATAGCCGCCAGCCGTTCTTCGGCGGGGCTGAGGCTTGGGGCGGCGGGCTGATCAAAGAGCAGCTCACGCGCATCGGGCGGCGGCACATCGGCCAAGGCCCCTTCGAGCCGTTGCAGGGTGAAATCCCTCACCTCGACCAGCAGCCGCCCCGCGGGATCGCAAAGGGTTACGGCAAAACGGGCGCTGCCGCTTGCCGCATCCCCCTCTTCCAGCCGCACATGGGCGCGGATCTCGGCGGGAAGCGGCGCGTGGAAGCGGATTTCGCCATAGGACAGCGGCACCCAGAGGTGGCGCGTGCCATAGCCGGGGATCAGCGCCATGGCCCAGCCGGTGGCGATGTCCATCAGACCCGGGTGCATCAGATGCCCGGCAGCCAGATCGCCTTGAACCGCTGCGGGCAGATGCAGCTCCGCCAGACCTTCGCCCTGCCCCAAGGCGGTGCGGCGCAGCACATGCCAACGCGGGCCGAACGTCAGATGCGCCTCTTGCGCTGCCTGCAAACGGCCCCCGGGCGGGGCCTGCGTGACGGTCGGGCAGCGGGCGGCAATCGCGGCCAGATCGACGGTCTGCGCGGCCCGCTCGGCGGTCGGCTCAAGCTGGGCCTGAACATGCAACTGCCACGCGGCCCGGCCCTCCATCACGCAATCACTGCGCAGCTCGGCGGCGAAACCCGCCGCTTCGGGGCGCAGGGTGATCTTGAGTTTGCGGACCGCCCCCTCGGCAAGCTGGAGCGGGCGCAGGAAATAGAGGTCTTTCAGCGCGAAGCCCTGCAGCCCTTGCGCCTGCGCCGCCTCGGCCAGCAATTCGATATAGCCGGTGCCGGGCATCACGGCGCGCCCGTCCCTGCTGCGGTGTTCATCCAGCAGCCAATGCGCGGCGGTGATCTCGGTGGTGAACTGCGGCGCCCCATCGTCCCCCGCCCCGGCCTCTTGCAACAGCGCGGCATCGAGGGGGCGTGTCGGCAGAACCGCAGCACCGCCGCCGCCGAGACTGTTGGCGGCCATGCCCACATCGGCCCAGACGCCCCAATTCACCGCCACCACGCGGGTCTGCCCCTTGGCGCGGGCCTGGGCAAAGGCGTTCAGCCAGGCGTTCGCCGCGACATAATCCGACTGCCCCGCCGATCGGGTGGCGGTGGAGGTGGAGGAGAACAGGACCAGCAGTTCCAGCGCACCATCCGGCAGCAGCTGGTCGATCACCCGCAGCCCCTGCACCTTGGGCGCCAGCACCGCGTCGATGGCGGCGTCGCTCTTGGCCAGCAGAGGCGCGTCGTCCAACACGCCTGCCGCATGGATCACACCGGTCAGAGCGCCGTGGCGGGAGTGCACATCGTCGATCACCCGGCGCATCTGGGCGAGGTTGGCCACATCGGCCTGCGCCACGTCCACGCCCCCGCCTGTCTGCGCGGCAGCCGCGTCAAGCCGCTGCACCGCCCGGATGCGCCGCGCGGTGGCGGTGGCGGGGCCGTTTTCCACCAGATAGGCCGCCCACTCCGCACGCGGGGGCAAGGCGTTGCGGCTTTGCAGCACAACACGGGTTCCCTCGGTCGCCAGAATATCGGCGGCAAGCGTGAGGCCAATGCCGCCGAAACCGCCGGTGATCAGATAGACGCCGCCCGCTTTCCAAAGCGGCTGCGCCTCTGGCGGCAGCGAGATGGCGCGGTGGTCCAGCTCATGCCGTCTGCCGCCGCGATGGGCGACTTGCAGGTTCGCGGGCTGGGCCAAGAGGTCATCGAGAAGATCAGAGCGAGAGATCACCGGCACCGGATCGCTTGGCTTGGCGAACCACCCGCGCGTGGCGGGCGGGGCGGCAGTCTCAAGATCAATCTGCGCCGCCGTGAGGGCGGGCAATTCCCGCGCCATGACCCCGACCGGGCCTGATATCAAAGCCTTTTCGGGATGCGGCAGCGCTTCCTCTGCGACCTGCACGGCCCCTGTGGTGAAGACGCTCAGATGCAAGGGGGCGGCATGGTCCAGCGCGCCCCAAGCCTGCGCCAGCCAGGTCAGGCTCCAGAACCCCTGTTCGACATTGCGGTCAAAACTGCTGGACCCGGGGCGCGGCGCGACGGCGTCATCGGTGAGCCAGAAATGCGCGATACGGTCCGGCAATTGCCCGGCTTCGGTGAGCGCTGCGAGCAGTTGGTCATAGCCGGGCCGCCCCTGCTCTGCCGCGAGTGTGTAATGGCGGTCAGAGACTTTGGCGAAACCGTCCCCCGCTGTCACCTGAACCACGAAATGGCCGCTTTCTTGCAAACCCGCGATTGCATCTGCCGCCAGCCCGCCCGCATCCGCAAAGACCAGCCAGTTCAGCGGGCCGTCCAGCGTCTTATCCGCCTCGGCATAGCGCGGTTGCCAATGGGGCACCGCGCCCCATTTCGCGATGTCGTTCTCGCGCTGCAGGATCGGTGTGCTGCTCTCTGCGACGGCTTCGCCCGGTTCGATAAAGTAGCGGGCGCGCTGGAATTGATAGGTCGGCAGAACCACGCGGCTGCGCCGCGCCTCGCCCCAAATCTGGCCCCAATCGGCCTCCACGCCGCAGGCCCAGAGCCGCCCGATCACGCCGATGAAATAGGCATCATCCGCGATCTCTTGTTCCGGGTGCCGCAGGGAGGACAGCACCTGCCCCGGCGCGACCTTGGCGTTCATCTGCGCCAGCGATGACAGCGCCTTGCCGGGGCCGACTTCGAGGAAGACGCGCTTGCCCCCCTGCGCCAGATGGCTGATGCAATCGGCAAAGTTCACCCGGTGGCGCAGTTGATCGACCCAATACTCAGGGTCGGTCGCCATCTCGGGCGTGATCAAGGCGCCGCTGCGGTTTGACACGAAGGGCATCTGCGGCGGTTGCAGGTCGAGCCCTTCGAGAAAGCCGCGGTAGCGAGCAAGGATCGGGTCCAGCATGCGCGAATGGGCCGCGATGTCGATGGCGATGCGCTGGTGGTCGATCTCGGCGGCGCTGAGCCGGTCTTGCAGCGCGGCCAAGGCGGCATCGGGGCCAGAGACGGCGACAAGCTCCGGCCCGTTGATGCTGGCGATATCCAGATCCGGCCCCAAGAGCGGGGTGATCTGCGCAAGCGGGGCGGAAATGCTGACCATCCCCCCTGCCGGCACCTCATCGAAAAGCCGTCCGCGCAGCAGCACCAGATCAATACAATCCTCAAAGCGCATGACCCCGGCCAAACAGGCCGCGACATTCTCGCCCATGGAATGGCCCACCATGGCCGCAGGCTTTACCCCCCAAGACAGCCAGAGCTGCGCCAGCGCATATTCGACGATCATAATCAGCGGCAATTGCACCGAAGGCCGTTTCAGCTTGGCCTCCGCCGCGGCCCGCTCTGGCGGGTCCGGCAGCCAAAGCGCGCGGATGTCATAGTCAAGCTGCGGCGCGAGATGTGCCAAGCCCCGGTCCATCCATTCGGCAAAGACCGGCTCGGTCTCATAAAGATCGCGACCCATATCGACATATTGCGCGCCGCCGCCGGGGAACATGAACACGACTTCGGGGGTGTCGCCCAGATGGTCATGGGTAAAGACGCGGCGGCTGTCTTTGCTCTCCAGCAACGCGGCGGCTTCCTCATGGGTTTCGGCCACCAAGACCCGGCGCTTGTCGAAGCCACGCCGCCCCTCTTTCAAGGTAAAGGCCACATCCGCCAAGGGCTGATTGGGACGGGCGCGCAGATAGGCGGCAAGGGCTTGGCTATTGGCCTCCAGCGCGGCTTTGCTGCGGCCCGAGATGCACAGCACATGGAAAGGAAAATCGCTTTCTTCGAAGGCCGCCCGGGCCGGGGCTTCTTCGAGGATCATATGCGCATTGGTGCCCCCCACCCCAAGCGCATTGACGCCCGCACGACGGGGCCTGTCTTGGGCGGGCCAATCATAGAGCCTGTCGTTGACGCGGAAGGGCGAGCCGTCAAAGGGGATCGCGGGGTTCGGCGCTTCATAACCCAAGGAGGGCGGGATTTGGCCATGGTGCAGGGCCAGCGCGGCCTTGGCCAGCCCGGCCACGCCAGCGGCGGTGTCGAGATGGCCGATGTTGGTTTTGACCGAGCCGATGCGGCAGAAATCCACGGCCTCGGTCTCGGCCCGGTAGGCCTGTGTCAGCGCGGCCACCTCGATCGGGTCGCCCAGATAGGTGCCGGTGCCATGACATTCGACCATGCCGATGCTCTGCGCCGCCACCCCCGCCGCGTCGAGCGCCTGGGCAATCGCGGCTGTCTGACCCTCAACAGATGGGGCGAGATAGCCCGCTTTGGCGGCCCCGTCATTGTTGATGGCCGAGCCCTTGATGACCGCCCAGATGTGATCGCCATCGGCAACCGCATCCTCCAGCCGCCGGAGCGCGACAGCACCCGCGCCGGAGCCAAAGACAGTGCCCTGCGCGCGATGATCAAAGGCGTGGCATTCCCCATCGGGCGACAGGATCTCGTTCTCTTTATACGCATAGCCCCTGCCTTGGGGCAGTTCGATGGTCACGCCCCCCGCCAGCGCCATGTCGATCTCCCCCGCCCGCAGGGCCTGCGCGGCATAGTGGATCGCCACCAGCGAGGTGGAACAGGCGGTCTGGAGGTTGATCGACGGGCCTTTGAGGTCAAACACATGGCTGACGCGGGTCGAGAGGAAGTCTTTGTCATTGCCGGTGTGGCGCAGCAGGAACATGCCCACATCATCCACCAGATCCGGGTTTGAGCAGATGTTGAAATAGAAATAGCTGCCCATGCCACAGCCCGCGTAGACCCCGACCGGGCCCGCGATACGCTCAGGCGGATGCCCCGCCTGCTCCATCGCTTCCCATGCCACTTCGAGGAACTTGCGGTGCTGCGGATCAAGGATCGCGGCGTCTTTGGGGGAAAAGCCAAAGAACTCGGCGTCGAACATATCATAGCCGGGCATATCAGCGGTCACGGGGACGTAATTGGGACGCGCCATACGCGCCGCGCTTTCGCCTGCCGCGTGTAGGGCCGCCTCATCCACCCGGCGCAGCGCGCTCACCCCATCGCGCAGGTTGGCCCAATAGGCGTCCACCCCCGTGGCGCCCGGAACGGTGACCGACATGCCGACGATGGCAATGTCACCTCGCGTCAAGCTGCTGTTTTTGCTGTTCATTGGTCCTCAACGTCCCATCGCCTGCCGGGTCGCGGTGATACGCCCTGGGGGCTCAGTTAGACCCGATATCTGCTTACAACAGGGGAATCTGGCAAAAATGTGCCGCAACCGTGCTGAGAATCAGGTCCGACCGGCTTTGTTGATCCCCGGGTCAAAATACCGTGCGGCGCCGGCTTGGCAACTCGGCCCCTTCGGGGTGACGATAGCGGGACTGTCGCGCCTTTGCCAGCCGCTCGCCATGGCCAAGGAGCGCCCCGGCGCTGAGCCATGTGAGCGGCGTCAGCGTGGCGTTGAGCAGCATATCCATCATCGTGATGCCAAGGATCAGGGTCATCGGCGCGACCCAGGGCGCAAGCCCCGCATCGCCCGCGCGCCACAGGTGCAGCCCGATCAGGGCGATGGGCAGGGCCAGCAACCCCATCTCGCAAAGATACCCCAGCCAGCCAAAGGTGCCGAAGACAATGATCCAACGGCCATCGGGAACCGACAGGATGTTGCCGTTCGTCGCGTCCCGGACCAGATTGCGCCCCCAGCCACCCCAGCCAAACCACGGTTTTTCCGCGGCGCGGGCAAGCAGTTGCTCCTCATTGTCAAAGCGGTAGCCCAGCGATTGCGCGCGGTCTGCGCTGATCGCCTCGGCCTGGGCAAGGATCGCGTCCAAGGGCACCAGCCCCGCGTTGCGCAGCATCGGATAGATCACCGCAATCGTCGCGAAAACCAGCGCCAGCCGGATCTGCCAACGGGCGGGGGCGAGCAGCACCATCGGCACCAGCAACAGCGCATAGGCCTGGCTGGCGAGGCTCTTGCACAGGTAGAGCACCACCGCGAGGTAGGCAGTCCACAGCAGCATTTTCCAGCGGTCCAAGACCGGCGTCTGCCGCGCCAATGCGGCGGCTGACAGAAGCGCGATGCAGATGAACAGCGCCAGCCAAAGCGCATGCGGCAGAAAGACGATGGGCCGAAAGCCCCCGTTGCGCATCATCTGCTCAAAGGAATGCTGGAAGAAGCCGTAGATCCACGTGTTAAGCTGGGGAGAGAAGCGGATCTCAAAAAGGGCAGGCACAGTATAGATCAGCCCGCCCAGCATAAAGGCCAGCAGCAGCTCCCGCAGCCCGCGCTCATCCGCCAGGAACTGCCGCGCCAAAAGGAAAGGCACCAGCATCAGGGTTTGCCCGATCAAGACCGAACCGACATCCCGGATCGACTGGCCCGGCAGGGCATCGACGGGAAAGAGGATCGGCTCCAACCCGCGCAGGCTCTGAAACAGGATCGGATCGCCGTTGGTCAGCACCGTGGGGATCGCCGAAAGCACCAGTCCCGCCACCAGCAGGGCCGCAGTGCGCGAGGCAGGCCAAAGCTGCAACCTCTCGTTGGTCCCCAGCCAGAGGATCAGCAGAACGCTCAGGTTCGGGATCGACACTTTATCAAGCGCAGGCACCAGGGGCAGGTTGAATTCGGCCACGGGCGGCAGGAACAGATAGCCGCCAAGGACCGACCAGATCAGCGCCCGTTGCAGCGGCAGATTGCGAAACAGCGCCAGACAGACAAAGGGCCAGATCAGCAGCATCAGATAGGCAACGGGGTTTGGCATGTGATCCTTGCATAAGTCTGGTGCCGTGCTTCAGCGTGCGTGGCGAAGCGCGGTGCAAATTACCATCTGGCCTGCATCCTGTCATCCCGCTAGTTTCGTCCGTGACCTTTTTGCAAAGCATCTGCGCCAAGTAGATGCGCAATGAAATCAGGGGGATGCGGCCATGAGTTCACCCATTACATCACAGCTGCCTGCGAAGATCTGCGGCCTGCCCCGATGAAATTCGGGCATCATTCTGCGGCCGTTGAGATCAATGCGCCGAGCCGTGCCGCATTGTTTCGCGATCTGCGCGCACGTTTCGCCGCCGGAAAAGGGTTCGCCCTTGCCACGCTCAACCTGGACCATCTGACCAAACTGCCGCGCGATCCGGACTTTGCCGCCGCCTATGCCGCGCAGGATCTGGTGGTGGCCGATGGCCGCCCGGTGGTCTGGCTGTCGCAGCTCGCCCGGCAGCCGGTGGAATTGATGCCGGGGTCTGACCTGATCCTGCCGCTCAGTGAACTGGCGGCGGAACTGGCACTGCCGGTGGCGCTGTTTGGCAGCGACACCGAGGCGCTCGATGCCGCCGCAGAGGTCTTGCAGGCCCGCGTGCCGGGGCTGCGCATCTGTCACAAGGCGGCACCGCCGATGGGGTTTGACCCTGCGGGTGCCGAGGCCGACGCCGCCCTGCAAGCGATTGCGCAGAGCGGCGCGCGGCTTTGTTTTCTCGCCCTCGGTGCGCCGAAACAGGAACGCCTCGCCGCGCGGGGGCGCAGGGTGGCGCCGGGTGTTGGCTTTGTCTCCATCGGGGCGGGGTTGGATTTTCTGGCGGGCCATCAACGCCGCGCGCCGAAATTCATGCGGATGCTGGCGCTTGAATGGCTCTGGCGGGCGCTGCAAAGCCCGGCGCGTATGGTGCCGCGCTATGCCCGCTGTTTCGCGATCCTGCCCGGGCTGACCCGCGACGCGCTGCGCAGCCGAGGCTAGCGGTACTCGATAATCCGCCCGTCGCGCCGCAGGTGGTATTTCAGCACCCCGAGAGCCTCGGGGAATTTGCCAAGCAGGGTGAAAGCCCCCCAGAGTATGCCGCCGCGCCGCGCCAGCCGCAGCAGTTGCAGCGGATAGGCCAGCGCCAGTGCCACGGCGGTCCAAGGCGCGAAACTGGCCAGCAAAAGGATCATCCCCGGCAATAGCGCGCCCCAGAAAAGCGCCCGCCGGGTTTCGGCGACCCAATGCCTGTCCGGCCCCTTGCCATGTAGCGCGGCGCCTTCGGCAAAGCCGTGCCCTGCCCGCAGGCTGCGCCGCCACCACTGGCCGAAGCGGGTGACCTGCGCGTCATGCCATGTCATCTCCGCGTCGAGCCGGTAAATCTGCCACCCCGCCCGCCGCAGCCTTTGGCAGAGTTCTGGCTCCTCCCCCGCGATCAGGTCTTCGCGGTAGCCCCCCACCGCCCGCAGCGCCGACAGGCGCATCATCGCATCCCCGCCACAAGCCCGCGCTTCGCCGGGGGGGGTGTCCCACTCCCGATCGATCAAAGCGTTATAGATCGAAGCCTCGGGGTGTTCTTCGCGCCTGCGTCCACAGACCACCGCGACCTTCGGATGAGCGGCCAGATAGGTCTGCGCGGCCTCCAGCCAGCCTGCGCGCAGGATGCAGTCGCCATCCAGAAACTGCACCAGCGTGATATCTGCGCGCAGCACCGCAGCCCCGGCGTTGCGCGCCCGTGCCGCCGTGAAAGGGGTCGCCATATCCAGCGCTACCACCTCGGCCCCCAAGCCCCGCGCCGCAGCGGGCGAGCCATCCGTCGAGCCACTGTCAACATAGATGAGCTGTGCCACCTGCCCGTTGAGCGCCGCCAAGGACCGCCCGAGCCGCGCTCCTTCGTTGCGGCCAATCACCACCGCCGCCAGACTCACGCAGCGCCCTCGGCCCGCGTGGCGGCGACATGGGCGCTGTAGGTTTCCGACGGCACCAGAAAGCCGGCCCGGTACAGCAGTTCGACCCGGTTCCAGCGCCGGGCATCGAGCGAGAACAGCGATATGTCGGGGCTCTCGCCGACCACCGCCAAGCGTTTGGCATCCTCGCCATGGGCCAGATCCCCGGCGGCAAGGCTCTGCGCGTCCCGCGCGGCGGGGTCATTGGCGAATTTGTAATGTTTGATCACCGCCGTGACATCCGCCACTTTCACGCCGCACGACAGATGCGGATGCGGCGCCGGCGTGACCTCGGGCCCGTTAAAGATCAGCGGGTGTTTGGTAAGGCAGCAATCCTCGCCAAAGACTTTGCCCCGCACCCCCCCGAAAGTAAATTTCACGGCGTCATTGGACAGATGGTTATCCGCGAGCAGCGCAGAAAATGGGATTTCGGCGCTGTGATAATCCAGCTTTCGCAGCGCGCTGATGTCGAAGTAACGAAAATCGCGCAGCACCTCCGGGTAGGTCAGCCGGGCGGCTTCAGCGAGGCTGGCCTTCGGGAACATCTCAAGCATCTGCGCCGCCAGCGCGGTGTAGCCCTGCGCTTGCAAATAGGCCACCAGCCCTGGAATACCGATCTCCTTACGGCCTTCGAAATCCAGCATTTCATCCATGTCGACATAGAGACACCAGCGGTTTTTCCCGTATCTTTGGGCCGGGTACTGGCGGATCAGGTCTTCGTATTGCGCCAAAGGCAGCGGGCATTGGTCAATTACCGCGCCGGGTTCCGCCTTGATCCGCTCGATGGTGTCATCGGTCGAGCCATTGTCCATAAAGACGAAATGCTCCACGCCCATCGCGCGGTAGTGGGCGAAAAACCTGTCGAGGTAATAGGCACCGTTCCGCACGAGAGCGATCAGCACGACGTCATCGGGCGCGCTCTGCAACCTGTGCGGCCCGTGGATATGGCGCAACGACTTCGCAAAACGCGCCCGCCGGCGGGCGTCACGCAGCCGCTGGCGCGCGCGGCGAAAAAGATGCAGGGGCGACTTCATGCAACGGGTGATACGACAGGCCGGCTGCGCGGTCCACTGCCCTGACGTCCGATGCGCGACCCCCGGTCATCTGCCGCGAGACCGGGTGCGCCGCTCAGACGCAATGATCTCGGCGGGCGCATCCGCTGCCGGGCGGTCGCGCAGGTCTGGGGTGTAGAAGGTCTGACAGGCGCGGCCCGCATGTTTGGAGGCATAGAGCGCCAAATCCGCATCCGCCAGAATACCTTCAAGCGACAGCCTTTCGCCGCCTTGGATCCAGACCGTGCCGATGCTGGCCGAGATGGCGCAGGTTTTCCCTTCGAACAGGATCGGCTCTTCGAGCCGGTTGATGATGCGCCGCCCGATGCGTCGCAGGATTTCGTCATTGTTCATCTCGGGCAGAACCACGGTAAACTCATCTCCGCCGACCCGTGCGACCATATCCGTGCGCCGGGTTTCCTCAACCATCGCGCGGGCCACCACCTGCAGGACATGGTCGCCCGCCGCATGGCCCAGCGTGTCATTCACCGCCTTGAAGTAATCCAGATCAATATGCATCACCGCAAAGGCTTCGCGCGCCGCGATCAGCCGTTCCAGCACCGTGTTCAGCGCGCGGCGATTTTTCAGCCCGGTAAGCGTGTCGGTAAAGGCCTGTTCCTCGGCGGCGATCTTGGCCCCTTGCAGCCGCAGATTAAGCCGGCGCGAGGCTTCCATGGCGGCTGATTTCGCCTCCATCAGATAGAGCATTTCGATGGCCAGATCGGTGGCTGCAAAATCGGCGTTGGTCAGCGAATAGTCCCGCACCCCGTCCAAGATCGAGATGCCGAAGGACAGGTTCACGATCATCCGCCCGTCCGGTTTCGGCACCAACACCCCTTTCAGGGCGGTGCGGGGGGCGTCATGGAACTCAAGATGCAGTTTGATATCCGCGGCGCGGCGCAGATCATCCATGCTGCGGATGGTTCGCGGGCGTTTGACGGCAAATGCCTCAAGAAAACGCTGCCCGGTCAGGGGCGTCTTGGGCCGCAGTTTCTGAATTGTGGGCCCGGCGTGCAGGATATGGCCGGTCGGCGCCAGGACCAGATGCATCGGGCAAAGCACATCCAGCACCTCGGTCTGTTCCCAAGTTTCGCTCATGCCCGCGCCCCCAGATCAAAGCTGCGTCCGGCGGAATAGTCGGCGGCAACGATCTTGATCGTCAGCGTCTCGACCCCGTCGTTGCGGCCCGTATGATCCAGCAGGACCAGCGCGCCATAATCATCCGCCATGACCCGCAGCACGCCCATCATCAGATGGCCATAGCCCGCCACAGGCGCATCGCAGAGCAGCGAAAACTGCCGCTCGTCATGTTCGCGCAGCTCAACGCTGGGCAAGTCCAGATCCGCCAGCGCCAGTTTGGCCCGGTCGGGCAGATCATCGAGCGAATGCAGGAAATCACTGAAGTTCACCCCGCCAAAGCGCAGCAGGCGGCGCACGGCCTCATAGGTGGGATGCGACACGAGATAGGTGCCCAGATCCTCCATCACCTCGGCCCGCGGCCGCGCCAGCACCGCGCAGACCGCGTCGAGCATGCGCGGCGTAAGACTGTCGGCATAGCTGAGCATGGCTTCGAACTCTGTGAAATCCAGCCCCGCGCGCCCTGTGGCTTCGGCCCAGCAGGAGGGTCCGTAGCTGTCGCAGACATAGTTCTGAATGCTGCGGTTGATAAGCCCGTGCATGGCTGCCTCATTCCCGTGTTTCCCGGCAGCAAGATGCGCTGCCAAGGGTTAAGATTAGGCTGACGGATAAAGTTGTTCTGAAGTTTCCCGCGGCGGGCGGCTGGGGGCGAAGGCGATGCCGGGGAACCCCACCCGCGATACAGGCGTTGACTGCTTGGGAGCCAGCAAGCCCGCCCCCGAAACGCAGTAAGGGAGACTTTGACATGAGCGATCCGCATAAACGCCCCGAGGACGACAAAAAGACCCCGCCCAAGAAACCTGACGAGAAGCTGCACCGCCCCGAGGCCACGCTCGACGAAGCGCCGGCAGGCGGGCCGAACGCCGAAGAGCGCTCGCGCTTGTCGGACTGATTTTCGTCCTATCGCGGTTGGCTTTATCGCCAGCCAGCCCGCCGTCATAAAGTGAGACCAGCCGATGCAGCATCCAACACCGACACCCCGGCAGCAAAGTGCGCCGGGGTTTGTGATTTGTTTGAGTTGGGTGGCCATTCTGGGTTGTGTGATCTTTGCGGTGTCGATCCTGATTGCGGATTTCGTGGTGCCGGATCACGACTGGATCGCGGATACGATCAGTGATCTCGGGGCGGGCCGTTATGAGTTCATCGTCGACATCGGCATCTATGCCTTCTCGGCAGCCTTGATCGCCTGCGCGTTGCTCTGCGCGCATCTGCATCAGGGCCAGCGGAAATGGAGCGCCGGGATTATCGGGCTCGCTGGGCTGGGATTGATCGTGTTTCTGGTGGGCGCCCGCAATGAATACGGCGACCATGACACCGATGGCGTGGTGATTCACAGCTATCTCGTCTATGCGCTCGGCGTGCTTATGCTGCTGGTGCCTTGGCTGCTGTCCTATGGGCTGGCCCATTGCGCGCTCGGATTGGCTAAGACATTCAAGGTCCTCGCGGTTCTCTGGCTGCTCTTCGCGCCGCCGTTCTTTTTCCTGCCGACCAGTATCGATGGCCTCTATGAACGGGGCCTTGGGTTGATCGCCATGGCGATGGTGATCCTATTGGGGCGGTTCTTTATGCAACAGGGCCGCGCCCTGGCCGATGAAGCGGGGTAGATCATGTTTCTCGACAATACCTCTCTTGATCTTATCGCGCGGGCGGTCTTGCTGTCCGTCATCGCCTTGACTTGGGTGATCTTCGTCGTTCGGGTGATCGGCCTGCGCTCTTTCTCAAAGATGACGGCTTTCGATTTCGTAGCCACCATTGCCACAGGCTCGCTCTTGGCCGGCGCCTGTCAGGCCCCCACCTGGCCCGAGTTTGCGCAGCCCGCGCTCGCCATCGCCGCGCTGCTCGGTGCGCAATATACCGTAGCGCAGCTGCGTCAGGCGTCAGACCGTTTCGAATGGGTGGTCGAGAATGAACCGGTATTGCTGATGCGCGACGGGGTGATCCTGGATGAAGCCTTGCAAAAAACCCGCGTGGCGCGGGCCGATTTGATCGCCAAGCTGCGCGAGGCCAATGCACTGGATTTCTCTCAGGTGCGCGCGGTGGTGCTGGAGACCACGGGCAATATCTCGGTGCTGCATGGGGCGGAACTCTCTGTGGACCTGTTGGAAGGCGTGCGGCGCAGGGACAGCGAAGCCTGAGCCTCTGGGCTCAGCCCGCCTGCGCCCCTTGCAGCCCTAGCCACGCCGGCAGGTGACCGATATCCGGCAGAACCACATCCGCAAAAGGGGTCAGGACATCGGCCCGCGCCGGGCCCGTCAGCACCGCGACCGGCCGCATCCCGGCCTGCCGGGCGGCTTTCAGGTCGTGCAGACTGTCACCCACCATCGCGATCTGCGCGGGCGGCAGGCCGACATGGGCGGCAAAGGCAAGCAGCTGCCCCACCTCGGGCTTGCCGCCATGGCCAGAATCAAAGCCCGCGATAAAGTCGAACATATGCGCCACCCCCGCCGAAGTGAGATGCGCGCGCGCAGGGTGTTCCGCGTCATTGGTGGCGACCCCGAGCCGCAGGCCGCGGTCTCTCAACTGCTGTAGCAGCGGCATGAGCGGCACCGCCTCGGCCTGCGGGGCGGCGGCCGCTTCGGCGTTGATCGTGGCCAGCAGAGCCGCGCGCGGCTGGGCCGGGAAATGCGGTGTCAGGGCCGCAACGATCTGCTCCGGTGTGCCGGCAATGGCGATGCTGTCGCGGGTGAAATGCCGCGCCGCGAAATCAAAGCCTATGGCCGCCCCCGCCGCTGTCGCCTGCTCCCGGTCCCCCGCGCAGGCCCGCAAGAGAAACGCCTCGGCCCAGGGCACCCAGGTGGCGGCAAAGTCGAACAGCGTGCCATCCTTATCGAAAAGAACCGCCTTGATAGCGCTCATGTCCAATGCACCTCTTCACCGCCCGGGAGGGCAGCGCGGGCTTCCATGATCCGCTCATAGGGCACCGCGATGTGGTCGCAAAAGCCGATAACCCAGGCGTCATCCATCATCAGAAAATCCAGCACGGCCCCCAGAAAGACAGGATCTGCTGCCTGCGCTTTCACATCCGCTTCCGTCGCCCCGGTACTGCCGAGAAACACCGGCAGAAGGTCATCATTGGCCGCCAACCAAGCAAGCGCCCGCAATGCCAGAGTTTCAGCGGCTTCAGTTGTATAGGGCATCAAATCTCTTCTTTTCAGCAAGGTGGAAACGCTTTGTTAACCAATAGAGGTAAAGACTAAGGCAATAAACTGATTATCTACGACGAAGGAGCTGTCGTGCAGGGGACTATCCTTATCGTCGATGCTATCGCGACCAATCGGATCAGCCTTAAGGTCAAGCTCGCCGCCTCCTACAAGGTCATTCAGGCTGAGGATATCGCGCAGGCCATGGCCGCGCTGCGCAAATGCCCGCCCGATCTGGTGATCTGCGCATTGTCCCTGCCGCAGGGAGGCGCGGCGGATCTCTGTCGGCTGTTGCGGCAGCAATACCCCTCGCTTGAGGTGCCGATGTTGGCGATCGGGAGCCGGGATCGCGCCGACAGCCGGCTGGCGGCGCTGGAAGCGGGGGTGAGCGATGTGCTGCTGAAACCGCTCGACGATACGCTGCTTTTGGGCCGCAGCCGCAGCCTGATCCGGGCCCGCAACGCGGCCGAGGAATGGCAGATGCGCGACGGCACGACCCGCGCGCTTGGACTGGCCGAACCGGCGGCGGATTTCACACCGCAAAGCCATTGCGTCCTGATCCATGAGGATGGCGCGCGCCTGTTGGGATGGGCCAGCCGGCTGCGCCCCCGGCTGCGGGCAAAACTGTCCCTCGCCCGGCCCAAGGATGCGATTCGCGAATTTCCCCCGGAAGGGCCGCCAGATGCATTCATACTGGCCCTCCCCGCCGAACAGGGCGCGGCGACCACGGCCTGTCGCCTGATCTCGGACCTGCGGGCGAATGCGCATACAAGACATGCGGGGGTCTTGGTGGTGCAACTGGCGCCCGATACCGCGCTGGCGGCCATGGCGCTCGATCTGGGCGCGGATGATCTGATGACCGACGGGTTCGATCCGGCAGAAATGACCCTGCGGCTGCAGGCGCTGCTGCGGCGCAAGCGCATGGCCGACCAGCTGCGCGCCACCGTGCGCACCGGCCTCAAGGCGGCGGTTTTTGACCCGCTGACAGGGCTGCACAACCGCCGCTACGCCATGCCCCATCTTCGCCGTATCGCCGAACGGGGGCAGCAAACCGGGCGCCCCTTTGCCGTCATGCTGGCCGATCTGGACCATTTCAAACAGATCAACGATCAATACGGCCATACGGCGGGCGATGCCGTTCTGGTCCAGACCGCGCAGCGGCTGCGCGACAATCTGCGCGGCATGGATCTGGTGGCTCGGATCGGCGGGGAGGAATTTCTCATTGTCATGCCCGGCACCACGCTGGCCGAGGCGGAAGTGGCCGCCGCGCGGCTTTGTGCCGATATCGCGGAACATCCATTCAAGGTTGCCAGCCATGCCCGGCCTTTGCGCGTCACCATCAGCATTGGACTTGCGGTGGGCCCCGCCGCCGCCGACACGCGCGCGCTTTCTGTCGAGACGCTCCTTTCTGAAGCGGATCGGGCGCTCTACTCGGCCAAGACCATGGGGCGCAATCAGGTAACCCTGGGCCGCCCGGCGGCCTGATGCGCTGTGCCTAAGCGCGCATTCTGCCACGGGAATATCAAAGCGGCCTTCGGCGTCAGGTCGATGCGAGACCGGCGCATCGAAACCGTCGCGCAGACCCTCCCGCGATCCCCGCCGCACATTCTTTCAACCAATGATTGCGCGATGCGTTGATTTTACCGTAACCTCTGCCCATGCATCAGGACAAACCCATTCTCGGCGTGGCGCTCATGTTGGGCTTTTGCATTGTGGCTCCGGTGGGGGACGCGGTGGCCAAACTGCTGGGGGAATCGGTGCCGCTGGGACAGGTCGTTTTGATCCGTTTTGCGGTTCAGGCCGCCATCCTGATCCCCCTGGTTCTGAGCAGTCGCCGGGTTTGGCGAGTCCGGGGGAAGATCTGGTGGCTGATCCTATGGCGCACCTGTCTGCATGTGGCCGGGATCACAGCAATGTTCACGGCGCTAAAATATCTGCCCTTGGCCGATGCCGTCGCCATTGCATTTGTCATGCCGTTTTTCATGCTGATCCTGGGGGGGCTTGTGCTCAACGAACAGGTTGGCCCGCGGCGGCTCAGCGCCTGCGCCGTTGGGTTTCTGGGCACCCTTCTGGTGGTGCAGCCGAGCTTCGTCAGCGTCGGCTGGCCTGCACTGCTGCCGGTGGCCGTGGCGGCTATTTTCTCGCTTTTCATGCTCGCCACCCGCCAAATCGCCAAAGAGACCGACCCGATCAGCCTGCAGGCCGTGAGCGGGGTTCTGGCCGTGCTGATCGTGCTGCCGCTCTTGATATTCGGCTCGGCCAGCGGCTTTGCGCCGCTGCAAATCATCCGGCCCGACGCCTTTGACTGGACGCTTCTGCTGGGCATCGGTGTTCTTGGCACCATCGCGCATCTGTTGATGACCTGGTCCCTGCGCTACGCGCCGGCGGCCACGCTGGCGCCGATGCAATATCTTGAAATCCCATTTGCGACCCTGCTGGGGCTGGTGATCTTTGGCGATCTGCCCAACCCGCTGGCGGGGCTGGGGATTGTCATTATCATGGGCGCGGGTCTTTACGTTATTCTGCGCGAACGGGCCATTGCGCGCGATCTTGTTGCAACAAGCGCGCCACCAGCGGCGCCATAAGCCGCCGGGGCAGGATCAGCAGCATGTCCGGCCCCTCCATGGTCAGCTCCACCGGCCCCGTCGCCTCGTTTGACGTGCCGATCTGCCCGCCCGGCGCAAAGGGCAGCCCATCGATCGGCCAGCGCAGCCCTTTGCTCCTGCCCCGCACCGGCGCCAGCGGCATCAGTGAGACAACGTCGCCCGGCGCGGTGGGCAGCAGGATATGCGGCGGCGCGAGCAGTATGATTTCCAGCGGCCCCAGTAAGATACAGGGGCGGTGGGCAAAGGCCGCCAGCGTGTTGAAAGCCGCCAACTGGTGATCCAACCGCGCACCGGTAAAGCCCACCCCGAGGATCAAGGGCGCATTCACCCGGCTTAAGGCTTTGTCGAAATCGGTGCTGTCCTGCTCGGTGATGAGGTGGCGCTTGTCGCGGGGGATCTGCGCAAGCACCTCCGGCGTTGTCGAATCCAGATCCCCGATCAAGGCCGCCAAAGGCACCCCGGCCGCCACCGCTAGCGCCGCCCCGCCGTCTGCGGCCACGCAGGTCGGGGCTAAGGCGCGGGCTTCGCTCAGGTCTTTCAAATTGGCGACGCCGCCCCCGATCAAGGTGATTGGCTCCGATGCGTCAACAATGTAGTCTAAAATGGTCAATTAACGCCCCTTTTGGAAATCTGCCTTAATCTCGCCTTGAAATCATACGTTGAATGGCACAGATTCGGGCCGCTTTGGTCTTGGACATCGTGGTAAACGATACCTGCAACACCGCAGAGGACGAGCATCCGATGATGAACAGCAACAAAATTCTGACGGTCTCCTATGGCACTTTTTCGTGCACGCTGGAAGGCTTCGACGACAGCTTTGGCACGATGAAGGCCATTGCCGAGTATTTCCGTGATCTGGCATCAGATGACCGTTACTTTGGCGCGGAGCCGCCCCAGCCCGATGCTGAGATGTTGGCGCGTATTGCACAGAGAGAAGTGTCCCGCCGGGTGCAGGCGCGCGAGCAGGAAGGCAAGATCGTGCTGAGCGCGCTGGAAGATCAGAGCGCCGCAGCCTCTGGCGTTGCGGCGCCTCAAGTTGCACAGGCCGCCCCTGCCCCTCAGACTACCGCCGCCCCTCAGGCTGCCGCCACCTCTCAGGCCGCTCCCGCGCCGCAGCCAGTTGCCCCCCAGCCTGTCGCTGCGGAGGCAGAGCCTGCCGATACCGCGGCACTGGACGCCGAGATTGCCGACACCGCCGCCGTTGCAGCAGCGCAGCCGGTTGAAGCGCCCGCCAGCCCGAAAGCCGAAGCGCCTGTCGCCGATGCACCTGCTGCGGAAGCGCATGCTGTGGAAACGCCCGAGGATGAGGCGGTTGCGGCTGAAGCAACAGAAGCCGAAGCCTTCTTTGCAAGCAGCCCGCAGCCCCAGACCGATTATGAGGATGAGGCGCCGACCGCCACTGCCGAAGACGTCACCACCGCCCCCGCGCCTCCCGCCGACAGCATCGCCGCCAAGCTTCAGCGCATCCGCGCGGTTGTCGCCCAGCAGGACGAAGCCGAGGGCTATGACGATGAGGATGCCGCGAACGCCGCCGCGCCCGAGATGACCGCCAGCCCCAGCGAGACCGCGCAGAACGACACTGCCATCACGGCGGCACGTCGCGAGATTGAAGAGGCACTGGAGGCGGATGAGGCAGCCGATGCAAGCGCCGAGCAGGACGCAGCTGCGGCCGAAGACGACGATCTGGCCGAAGCCCTGAACCGGTTTGAGCAGGGCGATGCCGCTGCGGCGGACGCGGCCCCTGAGCCTGCGCGCGACGAAAGCGAAAAACCGGCGCCGCGCGGTCGGGTTATCCGGGTCCGGCGTGCCAAGCTGGACGCCGCTGTCAGCCGTGGCGATCTGGAAGAGGTGACCGAGCCGAAGGCCGAGACCGCGCAAAACGACAGCGAGGCGACAGCCAAAGCCAAGGCAAGCGGTTCCTCCCTTTCGCCGGAGGAGGAAGATGATCTGGCCCGCGAGCTCGCCGCTTTGGAAGCGGAATTGGCCGGCGCGACAGCTGCGGAGCAGGAAGCCGAGGCGCCGACGCCAGAGATCGAAGACACTTTGGCGGTTGAAGCCGAGGTCGACGAAGCCCCGCTGTCTGAGGAAGCGCTTGAAACAGTTGCAGCCGAAGAGCCTGAGACAGAAGAGCCCCACAGGGAGGCACTGGAAACGCCCGCCGCCGCTGAGACGCCTGCCGAAAGCGAAGCGGCACAGGCCGCGCGCCGCAGCCTGCCCACCATCGACGATGAGACCAGCCCTGATATGTCGCGCCTTATGGCCGAAACCGACAGTAAGATGGGCGAGCCGGAAAGCGCGACCCGGCGGGATGCCTTTGCCCATCTGCGCGCTGCCGTGGCGGCGAAAAAGGCGGATGAAGCCATGGGGGGCCGCGCCACGACCGCAACCGCCGACGATGCCTATCGCGAGGATCTGGCCGAAGTGGTCCGCCCCCGCCGTCCGGTCAGCCGCCCCGCCCGCACCGAGCGTCCTTCTGGCGATGCCCGCCCCGCGCCGTTGAAACTGGTGGCCGAGCAGCGCATCGACGTGGAACAGATGCGCCCCACCGGCCCGGTGCGCCCGCGCCGTGTTGCCGCTGTGGTGGAACCTTCCAAAGCCAACCCGGACGCCGAGAGCTTTGCGGATTTCGCGGCAGACATGGGGGCGACCAAACTGCCCGAACTGCTCGAAGCGGCGGCGTCCTATATGTCTTTCGTCGAAGGCCGCGATCAGTTTTCGCGCCCGCAGTTGATGGGCAAGGTCCGCTCGGTCGGGCTGAATGAGTTCTCCCGCGAGGACGGGCTGCGCTCCTTTGGCCAATTGCTCCGCGCGGGCAAGATCGAAAAGATCAAAGGCGGGCGTTTCACCGTGTCGGAAGACATCGGCTACCGCCCTGATCACCGCGCGGTTGGCTAAGTCCGCCCCCATCCGAAATACGAAAAAGCGCCTCGCGGGGCGCTTTTCCTGTTTCAGTCTTCTGCGTCGGGGTCGGATTGGCCGATCCCCTTGAACACGAAACGCAGCGGGATCGCCCAGATCAGGCCGAGCAGGATATAGATGCCCAGTTCCAGCAGGACCGGCGGCCGGTCGAACTGCGCCACCGCCCAGACCGCCACGGCGATATAGCTGGGCAGGCCGATCAGCAGGATCACCAGCGCCCAACGACGGCGGGCCTTGTAGCTCAGCGCCACCGGATCAATCCGCGAAGGGGTCGGTCACCAGAATGGTGTCCTCCCGCTCCGGCGAGGTGGAGACCAGTGCCACCGGACATTGGATCAACTCTTCGACCCGACGCACATATTTGATCGCATTGGCCGGCAGATCGGCCCAGCTGCGCGCGCCTTCGGTCGATTCGGACCAGCCCGGCAGTTCCTCGTAGATCGGCACGCAACGGGCCTGCTGCTCGGCGGCGGTGGGCAGATAGTCGAGCCTTTCGCCGTCGAGATCATAGCCCACGCAGACCTTCAGCGTCTCGAACCCGTCGAGCACGTCGAGCTTGGTCAGGCAGATGCCGGTGATGCCGGAAGTGGCACAGGTCTGGCGCAGCAGGGCCGCGTCGAACCAGCCGCAGCGGCGCTTGCGCCCGGTGGTGGTGCCAAACTCATGGCCGCGCTCGCCCAAGCGCTGGCCGTCGGCGTCTTCCAATTCGGTCGGAAACGGGCCTTCGCCGACGCGGGTGGTATAGGCTTTGACGATGCCCAGCACATAGTCGATGGCGGTGGGGCCAAGGCCCACGCCGGTCGCCGCCTGCCCCGCGATCACATTGGAGGAGGTGACGAAGGGATAGGTGCCAAAATCGATGTCCAAGAGCGCGCCCTGCGCCCCTTCGAAGAGGATGCGTTTGCCCGCTTTGCGCTTCTCGGCCAGCACCTTCCAGACCGGCGCGGCGAAAGGCAGGATTTTCGGCGCGATTTCCTGCAGTTGCGCGATCAGCGCATCGCGGTCGATGGCTTCGACGCCCAAGCCTTTACGCAGTGGATCATGGTGCTGCAAGGCGCGGTCGACGCGGGCTTCCAGCGTGGCCGCATCGGCCAGATCAGCCACGCGGATCGCGCGGCGACCGACTTTATCTTCATAACACGGCCCAATGCCGCGCCCGGTGGTGCCGATCTTGGTGCCCTTGGAGGCGGCTTCTTCGCGGGCGCGGTCCAACTCGCCGTGGAACGGCAGGATCAGCGGCGTGTTTTCCGCGATCATCAGGTTCTCGGGGTTGATCTCCACCCCCTGCCCTTCGATCGTCGCGATCTCATTCATCAGGTGCCACGGGTCGAGCACCACGCCATTGCCGATGACCGACAGCTTGCCGCCGCGCACCACGCCCGAGGGCAGCGCGTGCAGTTTGTAGACCTTACCGTCGATGACCAGGGTATGGCCTGCGTTATGCCCGCCCTGGAAACGCGCGATGACGTCTGCACGCTCCGAGAGCCAGTCCACGATCTTGCCTTTTCCCTCGTCGCCCCATTGGGCGCCGACAACGACGACATTGGCCATGATATATTCCTTTGCGATGTCCGGCGCCCGTATAGCGACAGTGGCGGCCTTGTGAAACTGCAAAAACGTCGCGCCCCGGGGGACGGGCGCGCGCATTTTCTGGCCTCCGGCGAAAGTATTCGGGGCCAAGAAGAACAGCGGCGCAGGGCGGAGTTGCTGCAGGGAGGCTCAAGGCGCAGCGGTTTCCAAAGCGCGGGCAGCCTTTCGCCGCCGGCAGGGTTTCGGGGGCCGGGTTGCAGCAGCCCCCCGCCAATCCCGGCAAATGCTTCATTTCCTTCAAAACTATCCATGCCCGGAATCGCGGATTTCATGCTATAGTAAGGCTACGAAGCGAGTCTGCACCACCTTATTTCCAGGATTGCCCTCTTACATACTGTGGTTGAGTACTGCTTCAAAAGACCGCCGTCCCCATGCGGCGGTCTTTGCTTGTGGCGCGGTTTCGCGGCCCCCTTAATCTCCGTCGTAGCTGATCGGATCGCCGCTCTGCGCCAATCCACCCTTGCCCCCATGGGCAAAGACGCATAGATACCCGCCAACCAAAACCGAAAGCAGTCTTGCCCATGGAAAATGTCGTTCTGATCATTCACCTGATTCTGGCCCTTGGCCTGATCGCCGTGGTGCTGCTGCAACGGTCTGAGGGCGGCGGCCTTGGTATCGGGGGCGGCGGTGGCGCTGTTTCGGGTCGCTCTGCCGCGACGGCTTTGGGCAAGATGACCTGGATTCTCGCCATCGGTTTTATCGCCACCTCGATCACCCTGACCATCATCGCGGCTGAGAAATCTGCAGGTTCTTCGGTAATCGACCGGCTGAGCGCGACACCGCCGGCGCAGAACCAGGACGGCAGCCCGGCCTTGCCCTCGGGCAATGATCTGCTGCCCCCGTCGGCAGACAGTGACACGCCTTTGGTCCCCGCGGCTGATTAACCTAGCAAACACAAAACCTTGAGGCACGGCCCGGCTTGGCAACATCATGTTGCGGCGGGCCTTGCTTTGAACATCCGAATCCTATAAGGCTTAAATCCCGTGGTGCTGCGGTTTTCCGCAGCGCGTTTGGTTGGTTTTTGCCTGCAACAAACTTTGATTTCACGGGGGTCTCTGATCACATGGCACGCTATATCTTCATCACCGGCGGTGTGGTCTCGTCTTTGGGCAAGGGGCTGGCCTCGGCGGCCTTGGGCGCTTTGCTTCAGGCACGCGGCTTTTCGGTGCGTCTGCGCAAGCTTGATCCTTACCTGAACGTTGACCCCGGCACGATGTCGCCTTTTGAGCATGGTGAGGTTTTCGTTACCGATGACGGGGCCGAGACGGATCTGGACCTTGGGCATTACGAGCGCTTCACCGGCGTCGCGGCGCGCAAAACCGACAGCATCAGTTCGGGCCGGGTCTATTCCACGGTGCTGGAGAAGGAACGCCGGGGCGATTACCTGGGCAAGACCATTCAGGTCATTCCGCATGTCACCAATGAAATCAAAGACTTCATCGAGATCGGCGATGATGAGGTCGATTTCATGCTCTGCGAGATCGGCGGCACCGTGGGCGATATCGAAGGCCTGCCCTTCTTTGAAGCGATCCGCCAGTTCTCTCAGGACAAGCCGCGTGGCCAGTGTATCTTCATGCATCTGACGCTGCTGCCATTTGTAAAGGCGAGCGGCGAGTTGAAGACCAAGCCGACCCAGCACTCGGTCAAGGAATTGCGCTCCATCGGTATTGCGCCTGACATTCTGGTCTGCCGCTCTGAAGGGCCGATCCCGGCGAAAGAGCGGGAGAAACTGGCGCTCTTCTGCAATGTGCGGCCCGACTCTGTGATCGCGGCGCAGGATTTGAAATCGATCTATGAGGCGCCGCTGGCCTATCACCGCGAGGGGCTGGATCAGGCGGTTCTGGATGCCTTCCAGATCACCCCGGCGCCCAAGCCCAATCTGACCCGTTGGGAAGATGTGGCCGACCGTATCTACAACCCCGAAGGCGAGGTCAAAGTCGCCATCGTGGGCAAATACACCCAGCTTGAGGACGCCTATAAATCCATCGCCGAAGCGCTGACCCATGGCGGCATGGCGAACCGGGTCAAGGTGAAGGTCGAATGGGTCGATGCCGAGATTTTCGACAGTGAGGACGCCGGCCCGCATCTTGAAGGCTTCCATGCGATCCTCGTCCCCGGCGGCTTTGGCGAGCGCGGGACCGAGGGCAAGATCAAGGCCGCGCAATATGCGCGCGAGCATAAGGTGCCCTATCTCGGCATCTGCCTTGGCATGCAGATGGCGGTGATCGAGGCGGCGCGCAACGTGGCGGGGCTGAAGACGGCCGGGTCGGAAGAGTTCGACCATGAGGCCGGGAAAAAGCGGTTTGAGCCGGTGGTCTATCACCTCAAGGAATGGGTGCAGGGCAATTACAAAGTCGCGCGCGCGGTCGATGATGACAAGGGCGGTACCATGCGTTTGGGCGCCTATGACGCGACCTTGGTCGAAGGCTCGCGGGTGGCGGAAGCCTATGGCACCACGACAATTGATGAGCGGCACCGGCATCGCTATGAGGTTGATGTTGCTTACAAAGACCAGCTGGAGAAGGCCGGGCTGAAGTTTTCGGGCATGTCGCCGGATGGCAAGCTGCCGGAGATCGTGGAGTGGACGGATCACCCGTGGTTTATCGGGGTGCAGTTTCACCCAGAGCTGAAATCGAAGCCCTTCGATCCGCATCCCCTGTTCAAGGATTTCGTGCGGGCGGCGAAGGATGTGTCGCGCTTAGTGTAAGACAGAAGGCCCGCGCTTTACGCCGGGCCTTTTCGCTATCGAGTGCCCCCCATCTAGCCCGGCCTCAAGCCGCAGCCGCAGGAGCTCGGCATCCTGCCGCCCCTCTTTCGCATTGCGCCCGCCACGCCATCCGCTACACCTGAGCCATGCTCAGCTATCAACATATCTACCACGCCGGGAATCTTGCAGATGTGCATAAACACGCGCTGCTGGCGTGGATGCTGTCTTATCTGACCCGCAAAGACAAGCCGTTGACCTATCTCGAAACCCACGCCGGGCGGGCGCTTTATGACCTCTCTGACGCGGCGGCGGAAAAGACCGGGGAGGCGCGGCAAGGGATCGACAAGGTGGCCCATTGGTTCGCGCCCGATCACCCCTATGCCAAAGTCCTGCACGACCTGCGCGAAGCCCATGGCCCGCGCGCCTATCCCGGCTCGCCGCTTTTGGCCGCCAAGCTCCTGCGCCCGGATGACCGCATCCATCTGGCCGAGTTGCACCCCCAGGAGCACAGCGCGCTTGATCTCGCGATGTCGCCCTACCCGGTGAAATGCCACCTCAGCGACGGGTTCGAAATGGCCTTTGCCCTCACCCCGCCGACGCCGCGGCGGGGGATGCTGCTGATTGATCCAAGCTATGAGATCAAGACCGATTACGAGATCATCCCCCGCCAGATTGCCAAGCTTCACCGCGCCTGGAACGTCGGGATCATCGCCCTGTGGTATCCGATCCTGACCAATGGCGCGCATCTGCCGATGCTGGGTACGCTTACCGCCCATCACCCCGAGGCGCTGCGCCACGAAGTGCGCTTCCCGCCGGCGCGGCCCGGGCATGGCATGGTCGGCTCAGGCATGTTCGTGATCAATCCCCCCTACGGGCTCGACAATGAGGCGCAGAACCTCACCGCCCGTTTTGCCACTTTGACCCAACAGGAGAGATAACAGATGCCCAAAGGCTATTGGATCGCCACAATGGATATCCACGACGTTGCGATCTACGACAAATACCGCGCCGCCAATGCCAAACCCTTTGCCGATTATGGCGCGAAGTTTCTGGTACGCGGCGGCACCCAGCAGATCCGCGAAGGGCAGATGCGCGCGCGCACCGTGGTGCTGGAATTTGCAAGCTATGCCGATGCGGTGGCCTGCTATGAAAGCCCCGGCTACCAACGCGCCAAGGACATCCGCCTGAATGTGGCAGATGGGTCACTGGTGATCGTCGAAGGCTACGACAGTTAAGCCGCGACAGCCGTTTCAGGAACCACCCCGCGCCATGCGCAGTTTCCCATGAACAAGCTGATCTTCTGCGTTAAGTGAGCCCTATGCTGACCCGATTGTTCCCCCGCCGCAAGACCCCGCCAAAGCCGCTGCCCCAGCCCAATGCGCAACTGGCTTTGGGCGCGCTTCTGGTGCGGGTGGCCTTGGCCGACCGTACCTACCGCGCCTCCGAGATTGGCCAGATTGACCGCATCCTCGCGCAGACCTTTGGCCTCAAACCCATCGAGGCAGCGAAACTGCGCGCCACCTGCGAAGCCTTGGAACGTGACGCGCCCGGCACGCCGGAATTCACGCGGATCCTGCGCGAAGAGGTCGACTATGCCGACCGTAAGGCGCTTGGCGAGGCGATGTGGCAGGTGGCCCTTTCGGATGGGGAGCGCAACGAACAGGAAGAGATCCAGCTGGTTGCCATCGAAACGGCGCTCGGGCTTTCTGATGAAGACATGGCCGCGGCCCGTGCCAAGGCCGTCAATTCGCTCTAGATCACCCCGCGCGCCGCCCCGGCCCCGCATGGGTTGGCCTTTCCCAAGCTCAGGACTATATCGCAGAACATGTTTGGTGATTTCCTCAAGCGGCTGACCCAGCCCGAGCCCGACCCCATGGCCGATAGTGACGCCCGCCTCGCGCTGACCGCGCTTTTGGTGCGCATCGCCCGGTCCGACAATGATTACGCCATGAGCGAACGCCAGTTGATCGACCGGATCGCCGCGCGGCGCTATGGGCTGAGCGAGGACGGTGCCACCGCCCTGCGCAAGCAGGCCGAAGAGCTGGAAGCCCAGGCGCCTGATACTGTCCGCTTTACCCGGGCGATCAAGGATGCGGTGCCCTATGAGCAGCGGCTCGGCGTGATCGAGACCCTCTGGCAGGTGGTTCTGGCCGACGGCAGCCGGTCGGACGAGGAAGACGCGCTGCTGCGGCTGGTCTCCAATCTGCTGGGGGTCACCGATACCGACAGCGCCATGGCCCGCCAGCGCGTCGCCGCCGAGGATTGACCTAGGGTCAGGCAAACCCCGCTTCCTTCGGCCTCGGAAACGACGTTGCAATCATTCCCGTTTTGTCGCTTTATAGCGCACTGAAACGACAGATTGGCGACCGCTTCCGTGACCACAGATACACCCGTGATCCAGATCCAGAACCTGCACAAAGCCTATGGCGCGCTGGAGGTTCTCAAAGGCGTCGATCTGACCGCCCCGCGCGGCCATGTGATCTCTCTGATCGGGTCGTCCGGGTCGGGCAAATCCACGCTGCTGCGCTGCTGCAACCTGCTTGAAGACAGTCAGCAGGGCGAGGTGATTTTCAAGGGTGAACCGGTGCGCTGGAAAGGTGACGGCCACCACCGCTGCCCGGCCGACGCCAAACAGGTGCTGCGCATTCGCACGAATCTGTCGATGGTGTTCCAGCAGTTCAACCTCTGGGCGCATATGTCGATCCTGCAAAATGTGATGGAAGCGCCGCTGACCGTCTTGGGTCGCGACCGGGCCGAGGTCGAGCGTGCCGCGCGGGCCTATCTGGACAAGGTCGGCATCGGAGACAAATGCGATGTCTATCCGGCACAGCTCTCGGGCGGCCAGCAGCAGCGCGCCGCCATTGCCCGCGCGCTTTGCATGGAGCCCGAAGCGCTGCTCTTTGACGAGCCGACCAGCGCGCTGGACCCGGAACTGGAACAGGAAGTTGTTAAAGTCATCAAAGACCTCGCTGCAGAGGGGCGCACGATGGTGATCGTGACCCATGACATGAAACTGGCGGCTGACGTCAGCGATCATGTCGTGTTTCTGCACAAAGGTCTGATCGAAGAACAAGGGACGCCCGAAGAAGTCTTTGGCGCGCCCAAATCGGAACGTCTGCGTGGGTTCCTATCGGCAACCCAGCCTGCGTGAATAAAAAACCAAAGGGAGCAACCTAATGAAGAAGATTCTACTGGCGACAGCCGCATTGAGCCTGACCGCGGGCATGGCCGTTGCCGAAAGCCACGGCAAGACCATCCGCATGGGCACCGAGGGCGCCTACCCCCCCTATAACTTCATCAACGACGCTGGCGAAGTGGACGGGTTTGAGCGGGAACTGGGCGATGAGCTGTGCAAACGCGCCGAGCTGACCTGCGAATGGGTCAAGAACGACTGGGACAGCATCATCCCGAACCTCGTGTCGGGCAACTACGACAACATCATGGCCGGGATGAGCATCACCGATGAGCGCCGCGAAGTCGTGGCCTTCACGCAGGACTACTACCCGCCCACCGCCTCGGCCTATGTCGCGGCCTCTGAAGACGCGGATATCGAAGGCGGTGTTGTTGCCGGTCAGACCGCGACCATTCAGGCCGCGCATGTGGCCGAAAGCGGCGCCACGCTGATCGAATTCGCCACCCCGGAAGAGACCGTCGCCGCCGTGCGCAACGGCGAAGCCGATGCGGTCTTCGCGGACAAGGACTACCTCGTGCCGATCGTTGAGGAATCCGGCGGTGAGCTGATGTTCGTGGGCGACGATGTGCCGCTTGGCGAAGGCATCGGCATGGCACTGCGCCAGTCCGACGAAGACCTGCGCGAGACGTTCGACGCGGCCATCACCGAGATGAAAGAAGACGGCTCGTTGAACGAGTTGTTGAAAAAGTGGTTCGGCGACGAAACCACCATCTACGAGTGATCCAACCTCAGGCGCGCTGCAGCCGGCGCGCCTGACCTTCCCTGCGCGAGACCTTTGCGCGGATTAGCCCATGGGGGCATATGTTCTCTTTTTGCACCGACCCATCGCTCCTGAACGACTGGTTCTGGACTGCCTGTTACCTGACAACCGGCGTCCATATGTCCTTCTACCTGTCCTTTCTCAAGGTCTTGCTTCTGCTCGCCGTGACCGCCCCGGTGGCGCTGGCCTTCGGCTTTGGCGGGGCGATGCTGGCGCGGGCGCGGTTCGCGCCGCTCAGCTGGGTTGGCAAGGGCTATATCGCGCTGGTGCGCGGTGTGCCCGATATCGCCTTTTTCCTGTTTTTCGTCATCGCGCTCGATCAGGGCATCGAATATCTGCGCCACAAGGTGCTCTGCCCCGATTGGGACATGCCGATCCGTCAGGGCAATGATTTCGTGGTCTGTCAGGCGGCGAAAATGCCTTTGGGCAATGCCGCGCAATGGGTGCATGAGACCTATGGTTTCGCCCTCGCCGTGTTCACCTTTGCCATCGTCTTTGGTGCCTTTGCCGCCAATGTGCTCTTCGGGGCCATGCGCGCGGTGCCGCATCCGCAGCTTGAAACCGCCGCGGCCTACGGGATGACCCACCGCCAAACCTTTTGGCGCGTGCTGGTGCCGCAGATGTGGGTCTATGCCCTGCCGGGCCTCAGCAACCTGTGGATGGTGCTGATCAAAGCCACGCCGCTGCTGTTTCTCTTGGGCGTCGAAGACATCGTCTATTGGGCGCGCGAGCTTGGCGGCACCAAGACGCCGCGGTTCACCGATTACCCGCACCCCGACTACCGCATGTGGTATTTTCTGGCGCTGCTGGTCTTCTACCTGCTTTTCACCCGCATTTCCGAAGTGGCACTGGACCGTTTGATGAAACGACTGACACGCGGCCAAGCCACCACCGGCGGCGAAGCCCAGCGGAGGGCGGGCGCATGAGCTGTCTGCAAACCATCCAAGACTACGGCCTGCGCTCGCTGGGCTATGGCGAGAGACTGCTGCCGCGCGAAGGGTTTACCCTCTGCGAGCAGTTCACGCTGATCGGCTCGGGCATGATCTGGAACATCTACTTCGGCGTGGTTGCCTTGCTGACCGGGTTCTTCTTTGCCACCGCGCTTGGCGTCGGCAAGGCCAGTGCAAACCCGTGGTTCCGCAAGCCCGCCGAATGGTTCATCTTCATCTTCCGCGGCTCGCCGCTTTTCATCCAGTTCTTCTTTGGCTACTTCCTGTTCCTGTCGCTGAAGTCGGAATACGCCTTTTTCGCGCCTTTCACCGCCGCATGGCTCGGCGCGCTGATCGTGCTCTTTCTCAACACTGCCGCCTATTCGGGCGAAATTTTCTACGGCGCGTTGCAATCCATCCCCAAGGGCGATGTGGAGGCCGCCGATGCTTACGGTCTGTCGGGCTGGTCGCGCTTTCGCCGGGTGATCTGGCCCACGTCTTTGCGGCTGGCATGGCCCGCCTATACCAATGAGGCGATCTTTCTGTTTCACGCCACCACACTGGTGTTTTTCAGCGGTTTCCCGGCCTGGCAGCAACGCGGCGATGCGCTCTATTATGCGAGCTATTTCGCCGACAAGACCTTTAACCCCTTCGTGCCCTACCCGATCCTTGCAGGCTATTTCATTCTGCTGACGCTCTGCATCATCGGGGTTTTCGGTTTGATCAATTCCCGGCTCAACCGCCATCTGCCCCAAACAGAACGCCGTAAAATTCGCTTGCGTCCTAATCTGATCCGGTAGTACCAAGTATTTGATCAAATTATCCGGCGCGTGGGCGTCGACCGCTTTCGCCCTCTTTTTGCAGGGAGCGAATGGCCTCAAGACATGCCCACCGCCCTTGCAGGTGACGTATGAACAATTGGCTTCGCAAACATCCCCAAGTCCGCACCATCCGCGTGGCGGCGGCTGACCTCAACGGGCAGGCCCGCGGCAAGCGCATCCCCACCCGGTTCGCCGATAAGGTAACCGAGGAAGGCACGCGTTTTCCGGTCTCCGTGCTGAACCTCGACATCTGGGGCGAGGACATTGACGACAGCCCGCTGGTCTTTGAAACCGGCGATGCCGATGGCGTGCTGAAACCGACCGAGCGGGGCTTTATGCCGATGCCATGGCTCGACGCGCCCTCGGCCCTGCTGCCGATCTGGATGTACCGCGAAGATGGCCGCCCCTACCCCGGCGATCCGCGCCATGCGCTGCGGGCGGTGCTGGACCGCTACAAGGCGCGCGGGCTGACGCCGGTCTGCGCGGTGGAGTTGGAATTCTTTCTGATCGACGATTCGGGCCGCAACCTTCAGGTGCCGCTCAGCCCGCGCTCGGGCAAGCGCCGCAAGGCCGCCGAGACCATGTCGATCCGCGCGCTCGACCAGTTCGATCTGTTCTTCACCGATCTCTATGACGCCTGCGAGGAAATGGACATTCCCGCCGACACCGCGATCTCGGAAGCGGGTCTGGGGCAGTTCGAGATCAATCTCATGCATTGCGACGACGCCCTGCGGGCGGCGGATGATGCCTGGCTCTTCAAGATGCTGGTCAAAGGGTTGGCCCGGCGCCATGGCTTTGCCGCGAGCTTCATGGCGAAACCCTATGAGGACTACTCCGGCTCCGGCCTGCACACGCATTTCTCGGTGCTGGATCAGGACGGGAACAACGTCTTTGACGATGGTGGCCCCCGCGGCACCGACATGATGCGCCATGCGGTCGCGGGCTGCATGGCCGCGATGGAAGGCTCTGCGCTGGTCTTTTGCCCCCATGCCAACAGCTTTGACCGGATGGTGCCCGGCGCCCATGCGCCCACCGGCGTCTGCTGGGCCTATGAGAACCGCACCGCGGCAATCCGCATCCCTTCGGGCAGCCATAAGGCGCGGCGGATCGAACACCGGGTCTCGGGCGGCGACGTGAACCCCTATCTGATGCTGGCCGCCGTGTTGGGTGCTGCGATCAACGGCATCGAAGACGGGCTGGAGCCGCCGGAGCCGATCACCGGCAACGCCTATGCCGCCGATCTGCCGCAGATGCCGAGCGACTGGAAAACCGCGATTGATCTGTTCGAAGCCTGCCCCCATGTCGCCCGCATCTTCGCGCCCGAAATGGTGCGCAACTTCGTGCTGACGAAACGGCAGGAATTGCATTACATGCAGGAACTGACCCCCCAAGAGCAGGTCGAGATCTATCTCGACACCGTGTAACAGGTGACCCTCATGAAAATCGGCATTCTGCAAACCGGCCATTCCCCCGATGAATTCCGCAAGGAGTTGGGCGATTATGGCGAAATGTTCACCAAGCTGCTGGACGGCCATGGCTTTGACTTCAAGATCTTCTCGGTCGTCGACGGTATCCTGCCCGAGAGCGTGCGCGAGGCCGACGGCTGGCTGATCACCGGCTCGAAACACGGCGCCTATGAGGACCACGACTGGATTCCGCCGCTGGAGGATTTCATCCGCGACACCTATGCCGATGGCCGCCCGATGATCGGCGTCTGCTTTGGCCATCAGATCATCGCCCAAGCGCTTGGCGGAAAGGTCGAGAAATTCACCAACGGCTGGTCCATCGGGCGCACCGAATATGACATGGGCGGCGAGAAACTGGCGCTGAATGCATGGCATCAGGATCAGGTGGTGGACCTGCCCGAAGGGGCCGAGGTCGTCGCCTCATCCGACTTCTGCGCCTATGCCGCACTGGCCTATGACAACCGCATCTGGACGGTGCAGCCGCATCCTGAGTTTGACCATGACTTCATCGACGGGTTGATCAAGACCCGGGGCAAGGGCGTGGTGCCAGACCACCAGTTGGAACAGGCGACCGCCGCCTTGGGCGGCCCGATTGATAACCATAAAATCGCGGACCAAATGGCCGCATTCTTCAAAGACAACAGGAAAGAGAGGGCCTGATGGCCGACGATTGGACAGAGGCATTACCCGAAGCGGCGCGCGCCTATCTTGAGGGCCGCCGCTTGGACGAAGTGGAATGTATCATCCCAGACCTGCCCGGCATCGCCCGGGGCAAGGCCGTCCCGGCGTCGAAATTCGCCCGGCAGGATTACTTCCACCTGCCCGACAGCATCTTTTACCAGACCATCACCGGCGAATGGGGCGAAGCCGCAGGCGATGATGGCTTCATCGAGAAAGACATGATCCTGCGCCCGGATATGGACACGGCCACCGCCGCCCCCTGGACCGGGGACTGGACGCTTCAGGTGATCCACGATGCTTTCGACCGCAACAATGAGCCGGTGGCCTATTCGCCGCGCAATGTGCTCAAACGCGTGGTGCAGCTCTACCGCGACAAAGGCTGGGAGCCGGTGGTGGCGCCCGAGATGGAGTTTTTCCTTGTCGCCCGCAACCTTGACCCGGCGCATGAGATCAAGCCGATGATGGGCCGCTCGGGCCGCCCCGCCGCCGCGCGGCAGGCCTATTCGATGACCGCGGTGGATGAGTTCGGCCCGGTGATCGACGACATCTATGACTTTGCCGAGGCCCAGGGGTTCGAGATCGATGGCATCACCCAGGAGGGCGGCGCGGGGCAGTTGGAGATCAACCTGCTGCATGGCGATCCGGTGCGATTGGCCGATGAGGTGTTCTATTTCAAGCGCCTGATCCGCGAAGCGGCGATGCGGCATGAATGCTACGCCACCTTCATGGCCAAGCCGATTGCGGATGAGCCCGGCAGCGCCATGCATATCCACCATTCGGTGCTGGACGTGAAAACCGGCGAGAACATCTTTGCCAATGCCGAGGGGGAAGAGACCGCGGCTTTCCGGCATTTCATCGCCGGCTTGCAAAACCACATGCCAAGCGCGCTCGCGGTGATCGCGCCCTACGTCAACTCCTACCGCCGCTACGTCAAGGATCACGCCGCCCCGATCAACCTCGAATGGGGCCGCGACAACCGCACCACGGGCATCCGCGTGCCGCTCTCGGGGCCGAAATCACGCCGGGTGGAAAACCGCCTCGCCGGGATGGACTGCAACCCCTATCTTGGCATCGCCGCCAGCCTTGCCTGTGGCTATCTGGGGCTGACCCAGCAGAAAGACCCGCTGCCCGAATTCAAGGGCGATGCCTATGTCGGCGAAGGGGATATTCCGCAGGTGCTGGGCGAAGCGCTTGATCTGTTCGAAGAAGCCACGAAGCTGCATGAGGTCCTAGGTGCCGATTTCGCCCGCGTCTACTCCATCGTCAAACGCGCCGAATACGAAGAGTTCCTACAGGTGATCTCGCCTTGGGAACGTGAACATCTGCTGATGAACGTCTAACGCCCGGAGGCCCCCCCCTTGAACCTGCTCTATGCCAATGACGCCCCCGGCCAATACCCGGCCAGCTGGTACGCCGCGACCGCCACGCCGCATCGCCCGCATCCCCCCCTGCAAGGCGATGTCAAAGCCGATGTCTGCGTCATCGGCGGCGGCTATACCGGGCTGTCCGCCGCGTTGCATCTGGCCGAGGCCGGGCGCGACGTGGTGCTGATCGAAGCGCAGCGTCTGGGCTTTGGTGCTTCCGGGCGCAACGGCGGGCAGTTGGGCTCGGGCCAGCGGGTGGAGCAGGACGGTCTGGAAAAGATGCTGGGGCAAGACCATGCCGCCAGGCTCTGGACCATGGGGGAAGAGGCCAAGGCGCTGGTCAAATCCCTGATCGAGAAACATGAGATCGCCTGCCACCTGAAGCCCGGCGTGGCCTGGACTGGCTCAACCGAGGCGCAGGTGCGCCATCTGCATGACTACGCGCAGCATCTGCAAACCCGCTATGGCTATGACCAGATCGAAGTGCTGGATCAGGACGCCTTGCAAAGCGTCTGCCCCTCGCCCGACTACAAGGGCGGCATTCTCGATAAGGGGGCCGCGCATCTGCATCCGCTGAACTATGCGCTTGGCCTCGCCCGCGCGGCTGAAGCGGCGGGCGTGCGTCTGTTCGAAAACAGCCCGGCGCAGAAGATCGTCGACGGTCAGAAGCCTATCGTTCAATGCCCCACAGGCAGCGTCACCGCCGGCCATGTGGTTCTGGCCTGCAATGGCTACCTTGGGACGCTGAATGGCGAGGTTGCGGGTAAGGTCATGCCGATCAACAACTTTATCGCCGCGACCGAGCCGCTTGGGGAGCGCGTCAAAGAGGTGCTGCCGCGGGATGTGGCAGTTGCTGACAGCCGCTTTGTGGTCAATTACTTCCGCCTTTCCCATGACGGGCGGCTGCTCTTTGGCGGCGGCGAGAGCTATGGCTACCGTTTCCCGCAGGATATCGCCGCCAAGGTGCGCAAACCGATGTCGCAGATCTTTCCGCAGTTGAAGGACGTCAAGATCGACTACGCTTGGGGCGGCACCCTGGGCATCACCATGAAACGCCTGCCCTATGTCGCCCGGGTGGCGCCGAATATCCTCTCGGCTTCGGGCTATTCCGGTCACGGGGTCGGCACGGCGACCCATGCGGGCTATCTCATGGCGAAGGCCATTGAGGGCGAGACCGACGGCTTCGACACGATGGCGGCGATCCCCGCCACGCCCTTCCCCGGCGGCCCCACGATGCGCAGCCCGCTTTTGGCGCTGGCGATGCTCTGGTATGCGACGCGGGACCGGCTCGGGCTCTGACACCCTATAGGGGAAACTGCTTGGTGCCGGGTCGGCTTTGTTTTACAAGTCGGAAAACCACTGTTCAGGATTTCGACACATGGCATTGCCCGACATGCACAAGGCCGAGCCTATCCCCGCCGAGGCCGAAACCGCCATTGCGGAACTGCTGCAAAGCGGCGATCTGTTTCGCTATACCGCTGCCGAAAACGCGCCTGTCTCCTTGCTGGAGGTCGAGTTCGCGCAGATGATGGGCAGCAAATATGCGCTGGCGGTGTCCTCTTGCTCGGCGGCGCTGTTCCTGTCGCTGCTGGCCCTGGACCTGCCCAAAGACGCGCGCGTGCTGATCCCCGGTTTCACCTTTGCCGCCGTGCCCTCGGCGGTGATCCACGCGGGCCACAGCCCGGTGCTCTGCGAAGTCGGCGAGGATTACCGCGTCGATCTTGAGGATTTCGCCGCCAAGCTGGGCACTGTCGATGCGGCTCTGATCAGCCATATGCGCGGCCATACCTCTGATATGGATGCGATCATGGCGCTCTGCCGCGCCGCCAATCTGCCGGTGATCGAAGATGCGGCCCATTCGCTTGGCACCCTGTGGCACGGGCGCAAGATCGGGACGATCGGGGATATCGGCTGCTTCTCCTTCCAGTCCTACAAGATGATCAACGCGGGCGAAGGCGGTATTCTGATCACCGATGACCCCGATCTGGTGGCCCGCGCGATCATCATGTCGGGTGCCTATGAGCATAATTGGAAGAAACACGCCGCCTTGCAGGAAAGCTTTGCCAAATGGCAGAACCAACTGCCGCTGTATAACATGCGGATGTCGAACCTTTCGGCCGCGATCCTGCGCCCGCAGCTGCCCCATCTGCCGCGCCGGGTGGCCGCGGGGCTGCGCAACCACGATCACATGGCGGCGCGCCTGTCGGCCTCGCCCTGGATCGAAGTGCCAAGCCCCCTGCCCGGCGAGACCCGCGCGCCGGATTCGATCCAGTTCAACCTGGTCAATCTGCCCGAGGCCACGATCCGCGCCTTTGCCGCCGCCGCTGACGCGGCTGGGGTCAAGGTGCAGGTCTTTGGCCAGAGCAGCGACAATGCGCGCGCCTTTTGGAACTGGCAATTCATTGAAAACCTGCCGGAGCTGCCGCGCACCCGCGCCATGTTGATGCGGGCCTGTGATGTGCGGCTGCCGGTGCAGTTGAGCCTTGCCGAGATCGACGCGGTGGCGGATGTGATCCTGCAGGTTCTGGCCGAGATCGCCGAGGCCAAAGCGGCCTGAGCACCTTAACCAAGGATTGAGGGGCCTGTCCCCTCAAACGCCGCTGTGAGCATTTCCGGCCAAAAAGAGCTGCCGCTCAGCTCATCTTGGACAGTTTGTCTTGCAGCTCGGCCAGTTGTTTCTTGATGGCATCGAGGTCATCGCCCTTTTCGGAGCTCTGCGGTTGCTCGGGCGTGGTGGATTTGGCCCAGCCGCCGGTCATCGCTTTCATGAAAGCCTCTTGCTGCGCTTGCATGGCCTCCATACCCGGCATCTTGGCCATCGGGTTCATCGCGCTCATGTTCTCGACCACTTTGCTTTGACCATCGCGCAGCATATCGAAGGAGGCCTGTAGGAACTGCGGCACGACAGAGACATTGCCGGACATATAGCTGCGCACCAGATCGGTCAGCACATCGACGGGCAGCACCGCCTCGCCGCGGCTTTCGTGTTCGGCGATGATCTGCAGAAGGTATTGGCGGGTCAGGTCGTCGCCGGATTTAAGATCGACGATCTGCACCTCGCGGCCATCGCGGATGAAGCCGGCGATATCCTCCAGCGTCACGTAATCGCTGGTTTCGGTGTTGTAGAGCCTGCGGCTGGCATAGCGTTTGATCAGCAAGGGTTTCGGTTTGTCCGCCATGATATTCCTCCCGGCCAGTGGTGCTGCGGTGCAGCTTAGGACAGGGATCGGCAAATAGAAAGGGCGCATGACAAAAGGGGCAGGCCCCGATGGACCCGCCCCCTTGTTAACTTCTGTCACCGCGGCAGTGCCGCCCTGTGGCTTATTTCGTGGCAGGCTTTTGCGCTGTGGTCTGTGCTGTCTCAGCGGTTTTGGCAGCGGTTGCTGTCGCCTCGGCTTTGACTTCCTTGCCCGCTGCCATCATCAGCTCAACCGTGTCCATCTGAACCTTTTTCGCAACTTCGGCGAAGGCGGCCATATGCTCGGCAGCGGCTTCGGCGGAAGCGGAGGCGAATTCAGTCATCGCCTTGGCGTAGTCCGTGGGCTCATTCTTGGCCGAGGTCATCGCGGTCAGGCGGGTCAGCGTGTCTTTGGTCCATGCCGAAGAGATGTCAGCGGATTTGTCAGCCGCGTCGAAGGCAACGCTGGACAGTTTTTCATTCAGGGTCGCTGTGTTTTTGAAAGCGTCCTTCATGGCGGAATTGTCCATCGGGAAGGCGCCCAGAACGTCTTTGAACATCGCGGTCATATCGGGTGTCTTGGTCATGTCTCTATCCTTTGTAGCTGCATTTGCAGGGGAGCGGGAGCAGACCCACTCGTTTCGCGTCTGACAGCAATATAGATGCCGCAGCGCAGCATTTCAAGTTTTTTCTGCATCGCAGCATAGCGCCCGGAGAATGGCCAAAGGTCCTGTGAGATCAGTCGTTTGCCTTGCGCGCCACATAGGCGCCCGGCGCATCTCCCAAGATTTCGCGCCCGCCATCACCGGGGAATCGCGCTGGCACCTGTTTGCCGGCGCGTTTGCTCAGCCATTTCCCCCACCGCGGCCACCAGGAGCCTTCGTGGAACTTTGCCGCTTCACGCCAGGCCGCGTGGTCCTGGGTCAGATCACCGTTCACGTAATGCCCGTATTTATTGCGGCTCGGCGGGTTCACGATGCCTGCGATATGGCCCGATTGGGTCATGATAAAGGTCTTGTCGTCCGACCCCATCTTTTGCACGCCGCGGAAGCAGTCCTTCCATGGCGCGATGTGATCCGTCTCGCAGGCAATGGCGCAAAGCGGCAGATCTATATCGCCCAACTCCAGCCGATGCCCCAGCAATTCAAACCCGCCCTCGGCCAGTTCATTGCGCTGGCACAGGCCGCGCAGATACTGCATCGCCATTTTGCCGGGAAGGTTGGCCCCGTCCCCGTTCCAATAGAGCAGATCAAAGGCGGGCGGGGTCTCCCCCATCATATAGCTGCGCACCGCGGGACCATAGACAAGGTCATGCGAGCGCAGAAAGGAGAAGGTGCGCGCCATGACGACCGAGGGCAGAATGCCCTTGTCCGCCGTCTCGGCCTCGATCCCGTCGATAAAATCATCGGTCAGAAAGGGCTGGAACTCGCCCTGATCGGAGAAATCGGTCAGCGCGGTAAAGAAGGTCGCGGATTTGATCGAAGTATCGCCGCGTTGTTTCAAGAGCGACAGGGTCAGCGCCAGCGTGGTGCCTGCGATGCAATAGCCCACGATATTGATCCGCTTCTCGTCGGTGATCGCTTTGACTTGCTCAATCGCGGTCAGATACCCCTCTTCGATATATTCCTCCATGCCGACATCGGCATAGCTGGCATCAGGGTTGACCCAAGACACGACGAAAAGCGTATGGCCCTGATCGACCAACCATTTCACAAGGCTGTTCTGCGCCTTGAGGTCGAGGATATAGTATTTGTTGATCCACGGCGGGAAGATCAGCAGCGGGGTCTTATGCACCTCATCGGTGCTGGGCGTGTATTGGATCAACTCGAACATGCGGTTGCGAAACACCACTTTGCCGGGCGTGGTGGCGATGTTGCGGCCCAGTTCAAAGGCGCTGTCGTCGGCCAGTCTGACCACCAGCTCCCCATTATTGGCCTCAAGGTCGGAGATCATATTCTCCAACCCTTTGACGAGGCTCTCGCCCTCGGTCTCCACCGCGCGTTCCAGCGCATCGGGGTTGGTGGCGAGGAAATTGGTGGGCGACATCATCGCGATGATCTGCTGAGTGAAATAGACCAGACGTTTCTTCTCGGCCGGGTCCATGTCCACCGCGTCCTCGACCGCTTGGCGCAGGGCTTCGGCGTTGATCAGATATTGCTGTTTGATGAAGCTGAAATAGGGATGGGTCTGCCACAGCGGATTGGCAAAGCGCTTGTCCTGCGGCGCCTCTTCCTGCGGTGCAGCGAACTCCCCTTTGGCCAAGGCCTGCTGGGTTTCCATGAAATGGGTGACCGATTTGGTCCAATAGCCCATCTGATGCTCCATCAGACGCGCGGGGTTGGTCATGGCCTCGGACCAATAGGATTGCGCCGCCTTGGCAAAGAGCTCCTGATTGGGGCCGTCGAGCGCAGGCTGATGCCCTTTACGCGAGGTCAACACGCGGGTCAGACGTTCGGTTAGCTCTTCAACTTTCTGCAAATTTTGCGCCATTCGCGTCAGCGCCGCCGGGTCCGAAGGATCTGAAGTGGTGGATTCTGTTGTCATCTTAACCTTTCCCTCCTATCTTCGCAGGTGCAGCATAAAGGAGCTCCGCATGCGCTATATGGCCACCTACGACATGATGGAATCCATCCGGAACACCAACCAGTGGCTCGGTGCTTCCGCCCTCGCCATGGCATCCTACCCCGGTTTCTCGATGTTTCCAAACCCTGCGATGGAATGGCTTGCCGCATGGGGCGAAGTGACCGAACGCAGCTTTGCGCGGATGGTCGTCAAACCTGATTGGAACATCCCCCCGGTCGTCGGCCCCAATGGGCAGGACCGTCTGGTCAGTATTGAGCCGGTGATGGAACGCGCCTTCGGCGATCTGCTGCGGTTCTCCGTTCAGGGGCGCGAAGACACGGGCCGCAAGGTTCTGCTGGTTGCTCCGATGTCTGGTCACTATGCCACCCTCCTGCGCTCCACCGTGATCTCCCTGCTGCCCGATTGCGACGTCTATGTGACAGACTGGCACAATGCGCGCGATATTCCAGTTAGTGCGGGTAAGTTCGATATCGAGGATTACACCCTCTATCTGGTTGATTTCATGCGCGCGCTTGGGCCTGACACCCATGTGATCGCGGTCTGTCAGCCGGCCCCGCTGGCGCTGGCGGCCACCGCCTATCTGGCCGAGGAAGACCCCGAGGCGCAGCCGCGCACGCTGACGCTGATCGGCGGGCCGATCGACCCCGATGCCGCGCCCACCGATGTGACCGATTTCGGCCATAGCGTGACCATGGGCCAGCTAGAGCAGCTTATGATCCAGCGTGTGGGCTTCAAATATGCCGGGGTTGGGCGCATGGTCTATCCCGGCCTGTTGCAACTGGCCTCCTTCATCTCGATGAACAATGACACCCACCGCGATGCCTTTGCCAATCAGATCTCCCGCGTGGCGCAGAAGGTCGCGCAGGAGCATGACAAGCACAATAAATTTTACGACGAATATCTCGCCGTGATGGATATGCCGGCGGAGTTCTATCTGTCGACCGTAGAGCGCGTGTTCAAGGAACGCGAGATCGCGCGGAATGTCTTTACCGTGGCCGGTCGCCCGGTGGATATCGGCAAGATCACCACCGTTGCGGTCAAGACCGTTGAGGGCAGCAAGGATGACATCTCGGCCCCGGGCCAATGTATCGCCGCGCTTGATCTGCTGACCGGTCTGCCGGACGCAAAGAAAGCCAGCCATCTTGAGGATGGCGCGGGGCATTACGGTATTTTTGCGGGCCGCAGCTGGCGCAATAACATCCGCCCGCTGGTGCTGAATTTCATCGATGCGAACAACGGCGATGCGCATAACGGCGGGGCGCATAACGACGGGGCGAACAATGGCGCCCCAAAGCCCCGCAAAACGCGCCGGTCCAAGGCCGCCTAAGACCCCTTTATTGAAGGACCAAAGGCTGCTGCATCCAGTCGCGCAGCGCGGCGGTGGTGGCCTCGGGCTGCTCAAGGCTCGGCAGATGGCCCGCCTCCGCCAGCACGGTCAGCGTCGCATAGGGGATCAGTTCGGCCATGAAATTGTGGCGTTTGACCGGGCAGATCGCGTCATGCTCCCCGCAAAGCACCAGGGCCGGGATTTTGCATTTCCCCAAAGTCGGCTGCTGGTCCCGCCGCCGCTGCAAGGCCCGCGACTGCTGCACAAAGACCTCGGGGCCAAGGCTCTCGGCCATCTCCATCGCCTGCGCCTGTACCGCATTGCGCTGCGGCCCGGGGGCCAGAAACCCGGAGGCCAAGCGGTTCTGGATGACCTCGGCCAGACGCCCCGATTGCGCCGCGACGATCTGCGGCTCTCGGTCCGCGGCGATGGCGGGCAGTTCCGGCAGAACCTGTGTGGCCAAAAGCGCGATCCGGCTGATCCGGTCGGGCGCGCGGCGCAAGAGTTCCAGCGCGACCACACCGCCCATGCCTTGGCCTGCCAGCGCGAAACGCGGCGGCAATTGGTCGAGCAGACCCGAGGCAATTTCCTCGATCCGCTCGCCTTGGGTCACCGGGCCCAAGACCAGTGTCGTGCTGCCCGACAAAGCGGTGATCTGCGGCGCAAAGACGCGCGCGTCGCACATCATCCCGGGCAAAAGGACCAGCGGCTCACGCATGATGAAAGCGCATGTTCTGAAGCGTTTTGAAGGGCATGGCGTCTCCTGTCTTTGGCGCTGCTCTACCACGCGGGATGTGCGGCAGAAATCTCAAGCCCATGGCATCGGCGGTTCCGCGCTACCTAGCCCGGCGACACCTCTTTCACCGCGTCAATGATAAGCCCCAGACAGGTTTCATCGGAAAACCGGTGGTCTGCGTCCTTGACCAACGTGAGCCGCATGTCAGGGCTCTGCGCATGTTCCAGCAGCCGCACCGCCGTGGCCGTGCTGACGGCGGTGTCTGCGGTGCCCTGCAACAGACGCACCGGAAACGGCAGATCAAGCGGCCTGCGCAGCACCAGCCGCGCGCGGCCATCTTCGATCATGCGTTTGGTGATGATATAGGGCTCCATATAGTCCGACGGCAGTTCCACCTGCCCGACCTCGGCCAAGGTCTGCTTTTGCGCCTCGGTGAAATGCGCCCAATAGCCGTCTTCGGTAAAATCCGGCGCGGCGGCGATGCCCACCATCCCTGCGATCCGCTCTGGCAGTGCCCGCGCCAGCAACAGCGCCTGCCAGCCACCCATGGAAGAGCCGACGATGACCAGCGGCCCCTCGGTCAGCGCCGTGACCGCCGCCAGCGTGTCCTCATGCCAATCGCCGATACAGCCCTCGGTGAAGCTGCCCGAAGATTCCCCATGGCCGGAATAGTCGAACCGCAAAAACGCCCGCCCCTCGCGCTGCGCCCAGTCTTCGAGGAACACCGCCTTGGTCCCCATCATGTCGGATTTCAGCCCGCCAAGGAAAACCACGCAAGGCCCGCGCCCTGCGCTGTAGTGATATGCAATGCGCCGCCCTTGGGGCGTGTCGATGAATTGGGTCTCTGCCATGATGCCTCCGTCTTTGCGCCGATCATGCAAGGCGGCGCAGGCGAGGGCAAGTCAGCCGTCTTCCAAATGCTCAACCTCCGGCAGCCAATGCGCGGCCACCGCGGCAGCCGCTGCCATGAGTGCAAAGAGCACCAAGGTCGCCTGCGGCCCGATCAACGCCGCCCCGCCGCCCAGCACCCCGGCGAGCAGCAGCAAAAGCCCGATCACCGTATTGCTCACCGCCGCATAGGCGGCGCGGCTGTCCGCCGGGGCCATGTCGACCAGATAGGTCGAACGCCCCTGCCGCACGCCGTGATAGGCCACCATCAGGATGAAAAGCACGCCGGGCATGGCCCAGACCGCCTCGGCCAGCCCGATGAACCACAGCGCCACCGCCAGCACCATCGCCAGCGCCCCGACCACGCCGGTCAGCATCAAGACCCGGCGGCTCGACAGATCCGACAACCGCCCCCAGACGTAGGAGCTGACCAGCGACGCCAGTGCCGAGGCCAGCACCAGCGCGCCCAATTGCCCCAGTTGGCCGCCCTCGGACGATCCGGCCAGCACCACCAGATAGGGCGGCGCCAGCGCGGTCGAGACCAAAAGCCCGCGCACCAGAATGAAGAGCCACAGATCGCGGTTGTCCTTGAGCAGCGCGAAATCGACGCCCTTGCTGTCCTCGGTCTCGCTCGGGCTTTCCTCGATCGTGGCAAACAACAGCGCCGCCGCGATCCAGAGCGCCGCCGCCAGCGCAATCGCCGCGATCACCACGCCGCGGCTCTGAAACACGCCTGACATCAGCAGACCCGCAAAGATCACCACGCCGACAGAGGACACCGACCCCGCCAGCCCCGTCACCGAGCCGCGCCGCGTCTTGCCCACCGTCTTGCCCAAAATCTCCTTGAAGGACACCGAACAGGCCGCGCGGCAGACCGCCAGAACCGCCAGCGCCGCGATCACCGCATAGCCCGCCGCCGCGCCCTCAAGGCTCAGCGCCGCCAGCGCGATCAGCGCCGCGGCCACCCCCTGCCCGACCGAGCCCCAGACCCAGGCCCATTTGCGCCGCGCCATCCGCTGCACCACCCCCGCGAGCGCGATCTGCGGCAGCAGCGATCCGGCCTCGCGCACCGGCACCAGCGCGCCCGCGAAAACCGCCGGCGCCCCCAAGGCGTTCAGCAGCCAGGCCAGCACCAGCTTGGGGTCGATCAGCCCGTCGGCCACTTTGGTCATCGACAGCGACACGATATGCCGCAGCCCATTGCGCGCCTCGGCCTGCTGGGCATCGCCCTCCAGCTCCGCTGCCGGGTCATCGGCCCCCGATATGGTTGCGAAAGCGCGTTCTGCCGTGTCGTCTTGCATCTGTCTTGCCCCTCATCGTCCCGCCCTGACATAGCGCGCCGCGGGGCGCGGGCCAGTTTCCCTCGCCCCCTCGCATTGACAAGCCGCCCGCAGGCGGCCACATGTGGCGCGAACAAAACCCGCAACCGGGCGTCTCGTAGGCGCCAAACCGACGAGGAGCGCCCCAGATGGCCCAAATCTCTCTCACCCTTCCCGATGGCAACAGCCGCCAATATGACGCCGGTATCACCGCGGGCGAAGTGGCTGCCGACATCTCCAAATCGCTGGGCAAAAAGGCCATCAGCGCCACCGTCAACGGCGCCCATTACGATCTGGCATGGCCGATCGAAACCGATGCCGACATCGCGATCCACACCATGGCCGACGAAGAACAGGCCAATGAGCTGGTGCGCCACGACCTTGCGCATATCATGGCCCGCGCGGTGCAGGAAATCTGGCCCGACACCAAGGTCACCATCGGCCCGGTGATCAAGGACGGCTGGTACTATGACTTTGACCGCAAAGAGCCTTTCACCCCCGAGGACCTCGGCGCGATCGAAAAGAAGATGAAAGAGATCATCAACAAACGCGATCCCGTCCGCACCGAGGTCTGGGACCGCGCCCGCGCGATCAAACATTACGAAGACAACAATGAGCCCTATAAGGTCGAGCTGATCGAGGCTATCCCCGGCGATGAGCCCTTGCGCATGTATTGGCACGGCGACTGGCAGGATCTCTGCCGCGGTCCGCATCTGGCCCATACCGGGCAGGTGCCGGGCGATGCCTTCAAACTGATGTCCATCGCCGGGGCCTATTGGCGCGGCGACAGTGACCGCGCCATGCTGCAAAGGATCTACGGCGTGGCCTTTACCGGCAAGGAAAAGCTGCGCGCCCATCTCAACATGCTGGAGGAAGCCGCCAAACGCGACCATCGCAAGCTGGGCCGCGAGATGGACCTCTTCCACATGCAGGAAGAAGCCCCGGGCCAGATCTTCTGGCACCCCAACGGCTGGCGCATCTATACCGAGTTGCAGGATTTCGTCCGCCGCAAGCAGCGCGCCGGCGGCTATGTCGAGGTGAACACCCCGCAGGTCGTGGACCGCAAGCTGTGGGAAGCCTCGGGCCATTGGGAGAAGTATCAGGAGAACATGTTCATCGTCGAGGTTGACGAGGAACACGCCCGCGAAAAAGCGGTCAACGCTCTAAAGCCGATGAACTGCCCCTGCCACGTGCAGATCTTCAATCAGGGTCTGAAATCCTACCGCGACCTGCCCCTGCGCATGGCCGAGTTCGGCTCCTGCGCGCGTTACGAGCCGTCGGGCGCGTTGCACGGCATCATGCGGGTGCGCGGCTTTACCCAGGACGACGGGCATATCTTCTGCTCCGAAGATCAGATCGAGAGCGAAACCGCCGTCTATATCGAGTTCCTCAGCTCGATGTACCGCAATCTGGGCTTTGAGAACTTCAAGGTGAAGTTCTCCGACCGCCCCGAGACCCGCGCGGGCTCCGATGAGGTCTGGGACAAGGCCGAGGCCGCGCTGCTTTCCGCCACCCGCAAGGCCGGGATCGAGCCCGAGATGAACCCGGGCGAAGGCGCTTTCTATGGCCCGAAACTGGAGTTCGTGCTGACCGACGCCATTGGCCGCGACTGGCAGTGCGGCACCCATCAGGTGGACTTCGTGCTGCCTGAGCGTCTGGATGCCACCTATATCGGTGCCGACGGGGGCAAGCACCGCCCGGTCATGCTACACCGCGCGACCCTCGGCTCTTTCGAGCGTTTCATCGGCATCCTGATCGAAGAACACGCCGGCAAACTGCCCTTCTGGCTGGCCCCGCGTCAGGTCGTCGTGGCTTCGATCACTTCCGAGGCCGATGACTATGTGGCCGAAGTGGTCGAGACCCTGAAGGCCGCCGGCGTGCGCGCCGAGGCCGACATGCGCAACGAGAAGATCAACTACAAGGTCCGCGAACATTCGGTCGGCAAGGTGCCGGTGATCCTTGCCGTCGGCGCGCGGGAGGTTGAGGAGCGCACTGTCTCTGTCCGCCGTTTGGGCCAGAAACAGACCTCGGTGCAGCCGTTGGAGACGCTCACCGCCGAATTGGCGCAGGAATCGACCCCGCCTGATCTGCGTCGGTAACAAAATATCACCCCGGCAGGCGGCGGCAGGGCAATCTGCCCGGCCTGCCGGGGGACTTTTGTAACAAAACCCACCTTCCAGCGCGGGAAGCCTCCCTTTTCGGGCGAATTTCGCCGCATTTTCTGACGGGAACGTGACACACTCGCTCGTGAATGGCTTGTGATGTAAGCTCTTGCTTTAGTGGCCATACGCCACGCCAACCCAAGAGGAGGAAGTTTCACCATGTCCCACACGCTCAAGACCGCCGCCATCGCCAGCGCCGTTGCCGCCGCGATGTCGAGCCATGCCACCACCGCGCAGGCCGCCACGCAAGAGAAATGCTACGGCGTCTCGCTTGCCGGAGAGAACGACTGCGCCGCCGGACCCGGCACCACCTGCGCCGGCACCTCCGTTAAAGATTACCAAGGCAACGCCTGGACCCTGGTCGACGCCGGCACCTGTGCCGAGATTGACCTGCCGGAAATGGCCGATGGGACCACGCGCCAGGGATCGCTGGAACCGCTTGACCGCGATCTGCCCGCCTGATCTCCCCCCACCGGGCGGCGCCTGTCGCCCGGACCTAGCCCCGCAGCCTGCCGGAGGCCCCCATGCGCGATGATGCCCCCCGTATAGATATTCTGCCAAACGCCCCCGGTGTCGGGTTCAAAGCCCAGCATTTCGACGCGCTTTTGGCCGATCCCGGCCCGGTCCGCTGGATCGAGGTCCACGCCGAGAACTACATGGGGGACGGCGGGCGCCCGCTGGCGCAACTCACCGCATTGCAAGAAGATTTCGCGCTGTCGGTCCATGGTGTTGGCCTGTCGATCGGCGGTGAGGGGCCGCTGGATCGGGACCACCTCGCCCGCCTGAAACGCCTTTGCGACCGCGTGCAGCCTGCGTCATTCTCAGAACATCTCGCCTGGTCCACCCATGGCGCGGAATACCTCAGCGACCTGCTGCCCCTGCCCTATACCGAGCAGACCCTCGCGCGGGTGGCGCAGCATATCGACGAGGTGCAGCAGTTGCTGGGCCGTCCCATGCTGCTGGAAAACCCCTCTAGCTACCTCGCCTTTGACGCCTCCACCCTATCGGAAACCGACTTCCTCGCCGAATTGGTGGAGCGCTGCGGCTGCGGGCTGTTGCTCGATGTGAACAATGTCTTTGTCTCCGCCACCAATCTCGGCCTCTCACCGCAAGCCTATATCGATGCTTTCCCCACCGAGCATGTGGGCGAAATCCATGTCGGCGGCCATGACGCGGACACCGATGACCATGGCGCTTTGCTGCTGATCGACAGCCATGGCAAAGCGGTCGTCGATCCGGTCTGGGAGTTGTTGCGCGCCACGCTGGCCCAGACCGGGCCAAAGCCGGTCTTGGTGGAATGGGACAATGATGTGCCGGACTGGCCCGAGCTGCGGGCCGAAGCGGAACGCGCCGCGCAGGTGCTGGTATGACCGGCCAAGGCAGCTTTCGCGCGGGGTTGCTTGACCCGGCCCAGCCGGTCCCGCCCGGGCTGCGCGATGGGGCGGGCCGCCCGGCGGGGGCGCGCTATGGGGTGTATCGCAATAACGTCACCCATGCGCTGATCGCCGCGCTTGAAACCGCCTTTCCCCTGCTGCGCAAATTGATTGGCAAGGCCGCCTTTGACGAGCTCGCGCCGCACTTTGTCCGCGCACATCCTCCGCAATCCCCCGTGATGATGCATTACGGCACCGCGCTCCCGGCGTTTCTTGAGAGTTTCGCCCCATTGGCGCATCTGGGCTATCTGCCGGATGCGGCCCGGCTCGATCTGGCCCTGCGCGCGTCATACCATGCCGCCGATAGCACGGCGCTGGACCCCGAAGCCCTGCAACGTCTGGCGCCGGAGGCATTGTTGAACGCTCGGCTCACCTGCGCCCCGGCCACCCGCATCCTGCGGTCCCGCTGGCCGCTGTTTGACATCTGGCGCTACAATTTCACCGCAGGCGCGCCCAAACCCCGGCCCGAGGCCCAAGACCTCGTGATCACCCGCCCGCTGTTCGACCCGGCGCCGCATCTCATGCCCCCGGGCATGGCCATCTGGCTTGAGCATTTGGCCGCAGGCCACCCATTCGGCGCGGCGCATGAAGCGACAGTCGCGCAGGACGGGGCCTTTGATCTTGGCGCGGCCCTGACCCTCGCGCTCCGCATCGGTGTGTTCTGCAACCTGTCGCAGGAGGACGCCTCATGAGCCGCTATGCTGCTCTCTACCGCAACTTCGCAGACCGCATCGAAGCCGCGGAATGGCTGCTGCCGACCCTGGCACGCGTGGTTTTTGGGGGTGTCTTGCTGGTCTATTACCTGAACTCCGGGCTGACCAAACTTGGCGACGGTCTGTGGGGCGTTCTGCAACCCGCGGCGGGGGCCTATGCGCAGATATTCCCCCGCGCTTTCGAAGCCGTGGGCTATGATATCAACGCGCTCGGCCTGTTTCACCGGGTTGTCGTGGTCGCGGGCACCCTGTCGGAATTCATCTTGCCGGTGCTGATTGTCATCGGCCTTTTGACCCGCCTGTCTGCTCTGGGGATCATCGTGTTTATCACCCTGCAATCCCTGACCGATGTCTACGGACACGGACAGGCCGCGAGCCTTGGCGCCTGGTTCGACCGTTTCCCCGATGCGCTGATCCTCGACCAGCGTGCGCTTTGGGTCTTTCTGCTTCTCTTGCTCGTCATCAAGGGCGCAGGGCCGCTCTCCTTGGACCACGCGATCCGCCGGCTCTATGGCTAGAGCAAGGCGTGCACTTCCTGCTCTATGTCCTTGTTCCAGCCCAAGAACAGCCGATCTTTAACTTCGATCAAAGGGCGTTTCATGACCGTGGGCCCGGCCCTGATCAGCGCCAAGGGCGGCAGGCTGCGGGCCGCCTCATCCAGGTTTCGCCATGTGGTCGAACGGGTATTGATTAGCGCATCGCCGAACTCTGCATAGGCGCGGTGCAACAGATCATCCGGCACCGCTGTCTCGCGCAGCTCAACCAGTTCGGCCCCCGGCAGGGCCTTTTTTGCCTTCCGGCAACTGTCACAATTCTTCAGCCCGTATATCCGCATCTCATCCCCTTTGGCTCTGGCCCGGTCCAACGGCGCGGCCAGCGCTTTCCACAGCTATTGCTTGATTTTTTCCAGAACTGCGCAATCTTTTCCTTAAGGCGAAGGACAGTTCAACCGCTTTCGCCCTTTTGCATTCGAGCAAAAACGCAAAGACAAAGGAGGCGCGGATATTATGCCAAACGGCACCGTGAAATGGTTTAACGCCACCAAAGGATACGGGTTCATTGCACCCGAAGACGGCGGAAACGACATCTTCGTTCATATCTCGGCGGTCGAACGCTCCGGGCTGACGGGGCTGGCTGACGATCAAAAGGTCAGCTTTGATCTGACCGAAGGGCGCGATGGCCGCAAAATGGCCACCGACATCGCCCTGCTGTGACCTGATACCCGGCGCCGCCCGCGCCGGGATCACATGCCGGCCCTAATCGTAGGTGCAGCCTTTGACCCCCACCGGACAATGCGCCCGGGCCGAGCGGCGCGGCGTGGAAACCCGGTGCACCGGGCGCGGCGCGGGATGCGCCTTGACCTGCGCATAGGTCATCGATTGATTGGGCGTGCCGCAGCAAATAACCCCCGAGATCGTGACCGGCTGCAAGCCTGCCGGACAGTAGTTTGCACTGCTGGGATAGGCGTAGATTTTTGGCTGGGCCGCAGCCTGGCCGGGAACAAGCGCGGCAAGGTAAAGCCCCGCTCCGACCGCGATAGCTGTTGGTAGACGCATGATAATCCTCGCAAAATTGTTCACTGGCATTCAATATGCGAAGTTTGCCGGGCCGATTTGATTGAGTCTAGCTTTTTGTCGGCGGCGATATCCCTCCCCCCAACCTGAACCGACAGCGCGGGCGACGGTGGCTCAGCGCCGCCGCAGCCATTCGCGGGCCACGGCACGCGGGCCCTGCGCGCGCAGGGTCAGGCTGCTCAATTCCACCCAATCCGCCGGATCGAAATCCGGGAAAAACGCGTCGGCCGCGTCGATCTCGACATCAACCTCTGTCACCAGCAGCCGATCGGCCAGGGGCAGAAGGGCGCGGTAAATCCCTTCCCCGCCGATGCCATAGAGCCGCTGGTAGCCCTGCGCGGCGCAATAATCCAAAGCCGCCTGCGGGTCGCGCTCGACATGAACGTCGTCGCTATCGCTGCTGGAAACCAGACAATTCAACCGATTCTTCAACGGCTTGAACGGCAGGCTCTCCCAGGTGCGGCGGCCCATGATAATGGCCCCGCCGGTGGTCTCGCGCTGAAAGAACTTCAGATCCTCGGGCAAGGACCACGGGATTTCACCATCTTTGCCGATGGCTCCATTGCGGGCGCGGGCGACGACGAGGCTCAGCATCAGACGGCCACCGGCGCTTTGATCGCCGGGTCGGGATCATAGCCTTCAAAGGTGAAATCATCGTAGCGGAAATCGAAAATCGACGTGACTTTGCGGTTGATCCGCAGACGCGGCAGCGGCTTTGGGGTCCGTGCAAGCTGGGTTTTGACCTGTTCCATATGGTTGGAATAGATATGCGCGTCGCCCATGGAGTGCACAAAGTCCCCCGGCGCATACCCCGTCACATGCGCCAGCATCTCAAGCAGCAGCGCATAGGAGGCGATGTTGAACGGCACCCCAAGAAACATATCCGCCGAGCGTTGATAAAGCTGCAAATGCAGCTTCCCGCCCGCGATACGCACCTGCCACAGCGTGTGACAGGGCGGCAGCGCCATCTGGTCGACCTCGCCCGGGTTCCAGGCCGAGACGATCAACCGGCGGCTGTCGGGCGTCTTGCGGATCGCCTCGACCAGTTTGGCAATCTGATCGACCTGCCCTGCATGGTGCAACAGCGTGCCATCCGGCTGCGGCATCGGCTCGCCCACCGTCGGGAAACGCCGCCACTGGTGGCCGTAAACCGGACCCAGATCGCCATTCTCATCGGCCCATTCGTTCCAGATCGAGACCCCGTTTTCCTGCAGATAGGCCACATTGGTATCCCCCGCGAGGAACCACAAAAGCTCATGCACGATGGATTTCAAATGCAGCTTCTTGGTGGTGACCAAAGGAAAGCCCTCGGCCATCCGGTAGCGTTGCTGCATCCCGAAATGCGAGATCGTCCCCGTGCCGGTGCGATCCGTCGAGGTTACCCCCTGCTCCAACACCTCGCGCAAGGCATCATGATATTGTTTCACACAGCAACCCTCGTCATCGTGACCTTTGCCCCTGCATAGCCCTGACGGCGGGTGGCCTCAAGCAATGCGACGGGATTGCGCGCGCCCCGGGGGCGCTATTGTTTTTCGGTAGCACTCGGCCAGCATTTCCCGCGGCGGGGGCCATGCACATTGACAGGGGCGCCACCGCTTTGAGAATGTCGCAAAAAACGCATTCAATTTGAGGCAGAGCACTATGACGCGGATTTTGATGGGCCTTGCGCTCGGCTTTGGCCTGTCGGCCTGTGGCGGCGGGGATGCGCCCTTTGGGGGCGTCGAAACCCCGACAGATGGGGGCGAGAACGGCACGGCGGTCCCCGCCGACATTGCGGGCAATCTGCAAAGTTTTACCTATAATCCGGCGGCCGAGACCCTGACCGTTCGCGGTGTCGCCGCCGATGGTTCCACCATCGAAAGCGCCTACCGCCGCCGCCCCGGCCTCGACCGCGCCGGGTATCAGGCTTACACCGCGCAGGATGCCGCGAACGGGCGCCATAGCACCGCCTATGTTGCAGCGCTCAACAACACCCAGGCGGCAATCGTCGGCACCGGGGTTCAATATGCACAGGTCTATGCGGGTGCTGCCTATTCCACCAGCAATTATAGCGCGCCAGAAACCGCTGCTGGCACGCAGGGTTTGGCCTACTATACCGGCCGCTATGTCGGCCTATTGAACGGCCCTGGATCCGGCGAGGATCTGATGACGCCCAATGAGGGTGAAGATCCTTCTGTCACCACCGCGCAGGCGGCGGAAGTCACAGGGGATATGCAGATCACCGCAGATTTCGCAACCGCCAATGTCGACGGGATTATTTATAACCGCGTCGTCAGGGATTATAGAAGCTCTGGCGAATTTGAACCGAACTCGTCAACCCCGCGAGAGGTAAGAGATCTTGCACTGGTTTCTACGGCCATCAGTTCGGATGGCAGTTTCACAGGTGACGTAGAGCAGAGCAACCAAGGTGTTGGTGAATACGCCGGTGTCTTTGGCGGTGCGGGCGCGACAGAAGTTGCGGGCGCCGTACGGGTGGAAGGCCATATCGACCAATTCCAGAACGAAATCGAATATGGCGTCTTCGTGCTTGGCAAATGCGCCCCGCCGGCCTCTGGCCCAAATTGTGATCTGAGCCCCTAGGAGCACCCCCATGGCCGCGCACGTCCTTGTCCGGCGTCTGATCCAACGGGCGGCGCTTGCCTTGGCCTGTTCGGGGCCAATGCTCGTCGTGGCGCAGGAAACATCTGCGCCGCAACCGGCCCCGTCGGAGCTGGAGCTGACGCTTCCGCAGGCGCAGCAGGTGATGCAGCATGCGCTTGGCACCGGGCAGTCTGACCTGGCGCGGACGCTTGCCTATGGGCTGTTGCAGGCCGATGCCCGTTCCGGCATCGCACATTACAGTCTGGCCGTGGCAGAAGGTCAGCTTGACCGGCCCAAACCGGCGCAACGGGCCGCGGCCAAAGCCTACCGTTTCGCCCAAGGACAGCTGCAGCATTTTGAAGCCGCGCAATTGGCCGCGCGGATGTCCTATATGGCGCGCCGGCCCACGCGGACCCAGCTCTGGCTGCGCCGCGCGATGCAGCACGCCCCGAATGAGCGCATTGAGGCCCAGCTTGAGCGCGATTACAGGCAAGTGCGGGCGCAAAACCCGCTGTCCTTTTCGATCCGGGGCGGCCTGCGGCCAAGCAGCAATGTCAACAACGGTGCGGATTCGGGGCTGCAAATCATCGATGGCCTGCCCTATGTCGGCACGCTCAGCGGCAATGCGCAGGCCCTGTCGGGGGTGATTGCCCATGCCGATGGCCGCATCGCCTACCGGCTTGGTGGCAGCAAAAGCAGCCGGACCGAAATAGCCGCACGGCTCTATGTCAAACGGGCGGCGCTGGACGGGGATGCGAAAACCCTCGCGCCCGGCAGCCGCAACCGCGACTTCGGCAGCACCTATGGCACAATTGGCCTCAGCCATGCTTTCGCATGGGGCGCGCGCAAGGATGTGAGCCGGATCGGGCTGCAACTTGGTCAATATCACATCGGCGGCAGGCGCAGCTATGATTTCGCCCGGCTCGATGCGGCGCAGCATTGGCGGCTGGACAGGGGCGCAAGCGTGACGCTGAACGCCGGTGTCGAGCTGCGCGAGTCAGCCTTTGGCAACCGTTTCGACACGCAGGTTCTGAGCCTGGGGCTGGGCAGCCGACACCACTTGCGCAATGGCGATGCTGTCAGCTTCGCGCTCAACCTGCAAAAGGCCGATGGCGATCTAGCCAATGCGCGCAGCCAAGGCGTCGCCCTCAGCGCGGGCTATAGTCTGAACAAACAGATCGGCCCGGCGATCCTGTCGGGCGGCGTCACCCTCGCCCATGTTGATTACCCGAAATATACGGCATTTTTTGCAGTGCCCGGGGGCCGGCAAGACCTCTCTGCCTCGGCCCATCTGGACATGCTCTTCCCCGATCTGGACTACGCGGGGTTCGCGCCGAACCTGCGTCTTACCACCAGCCGAACGACATCGAATGTCAGCCGGTTCAAGACCAAGGAGCTTTCCGTCGCTCTGGGCATCCAATCCAAGTTCTAGCGCTGGCAAACTGGCTGCGGCATGTTAAGTTCAGCCCCAGCCTCCGCTGAGCCGCAAAGGAAAACCCATGCCCATCAAATACCTGCACACCATGGTCCGCGTGAAAGACCTCGATGCTTCCATCGCCTTTTACAGGCTGTTGGGCCTTGTCGAACGCCGCCGGGTCGACAACGACAGCGGGCGCTTTACGCTGGTCTTTCTTTGCCCGCCGGAACAGGACGACGGCCACGCGGATGTGGAATTGACCTATAATTGGGACGGCGACGAGGGCCTGCCCAGCGACAGCCGCCATTTTGGGCATCTCGCCTATACGGTCGAGAATATCTATGAGACCTGCCAGCATTTGCAGGACAATGGCATCACCATCAACCGTCCCCCGCGCGATGGGCGCATGGCCTTTGTCCGCTCGCCCGACAATATCTCTGTCGAATTGCTGCAAGAGGGCGACGCATTGGCCCCGCAAGAGCCATGGGTCAGCATGGAAAACACCGGCCATTGGTAAAGACAGGCATCAGTGCCGCGCTGGCGCTGATGCTGGCGTCGGGGCCAAGTCAGGCAGCGCCCTGTCGGCTGGCGCTGCTGCTGGCGCTTGATGTTTCCAGTTCCGTCGATCCGACAGAAGATAGTTTGCAGCGTGGCGGTCTGGCCGCGGCGCTGCGCAGCTCGGCTGTCGTTCAAGCGTTTTTTGCAAGCGACGCGCCGGTGGCCCTGGCGGCCTACGAATGGTCGGGGCAGGAGCATCAGCACATCATATTGGATTGGACCCTGATCCACGACCCCGACGCCCTGCGGCGGGCAGCGGAGACGATCGCCGCCAGCCAGCGCAGCGCCAACACCCTGCCCACCGCCATGGGACAGGCGCTGCGCTTTGGCGGGGAAATGTTGCGTCAGGCGCCCGACTGTGACGCCCATACGCTCGACATGGCCGGGGATGGGCAAAACAACGAAGGCTTCGGCCCGCTGACCGCCTATGCCGCCGCCGCCTTTGCAGAGGTGACGGTGAACGGGCTGGTGGTCAACGCGGCTGATTTTGAAGGCGAGATCGGGTTGATCGGCTTTTACCGCACCGAAGTCCTGCGCGGCCCCGGGGCTTTCATGGTAATCGCGACGGGCTTTGCCGATTTTGAGCGGGCGATGCGGGCCAAGCTGATCCGCGAGGTGACCCCGGCCGTCCTCGGCACCCTCCCCCGCCGCTCGGGGCCGAAAGGATGATCCGCGCCCTCCTCCTCGGGCTCGCGCTTGCGCTCGGCGCCGCGCCGCTGCGGGCCGAGGCGCCCTGCCGGCAGGCGCTGGCGCTCGGGCTGGATGTGTCAGGCTCGGTCGATGCGCGCGAATACCGCCAGCAAATCGGCGGTCTGGCGGATGCGCTGAGCGATCCCCGCGTCGCGGCGGCTTTGCTAGCGCTGCCCGGCCAGCCTGTCGATTTGCTGGTCTATGAATGGAGCGGGGCGTCCGATCAGGCCGTGATCCTGCCCTGGACGGCGATTGCCAGCGACGCGACCCTTGATGCCGTTGTCGCCAAACTGCGCGGCACCACAAGACGCGAGACCTCGCCCGGGACCGCGCTTGGCACCGCGATGCAATTTGGCGCGGCCCGGCTGGCCGAGCGGGCGCACTGCGGCAAACATACGCTCGACATTTCCGGCGATGGGATCTCGAACTACGGCCCGCGTCCGCGTGATATACGTCACCGCCTTGAAGCCCGGCGCCTGACGATCAACGCGCTGGTCATCGGTGCGGATGCCCCGGTGCCGGGTGACAGTCGGGAGGCCGAGATCGGCGGCCTGTCGTCCTATTTCCGCGCTGAAGTCATCCTTGGCCCCGACGCCTTTGTGCAAACCGCGCTTGGCTTTGACGATTATGCCCGCGCCATGGCCGAGAAACTGCTGCGCGAATTGGATGGTTTGATGGTCTCCCAGATCTCTCCGTCACGGCATCCCCTCCGCCATCTGCGGGCTGATCAGTAGATATAGCGGATCTGGTCCGACCAATAGCGCTCCATCCGTTTGAGCGACTGGCTGATATCCTCGATCCCCGCGTCGCCCAGAACGCCCTTACTCTCCATCCCATCCGCATGGCGCGAAAAGAGGTCAGAGACGACATCGCGGATATAGCGCCCCTTTTCGGTCAGCCGCACACGCACCGAGCGCCGATCAATCTCGCAGCGCTGGTGGTGCATATAGCCCATCTCGACCAGTTTCTTGAGATTGTAGCTGACGTTGCTGCCTTGATAATAGCCGCGGCTTTTCAACTCGCCCGCCGTGACCTCATTGTCGCCGATGTTGAACAGCAAGAGCGCCTGCACGGCGTTGATCTCCAGCACACCGACCCGTTCAAACTCATCCTTGATCACGTCCAGCAGCAGGCGGTGCAGCCGCTCCACCAATGACAGGGCTTCAAGGTAGCCGACCATGAAACCTTTCACAGCGAGAGGCTGTGTGGCGGGGGCTTGGATGCTCATAGGTTCTCTCCGCTTCAAACTCGTTGAGCGGAAACTGGACAATAAAACAGAATAATTCGTTAAACCGGACGAGAACTCTTGTCCGCCGCCGGGATCAGCCCCGCATCTCGGCAAGCTGGGCGCGAATATCACCGATCAAATCGGCGTATTTTGCGGGCGGATCGGCCTGACCGCTGACCCAGAGATAGAGGTCGTGATCGTTCTCATTCAGCATCTGGTCATAAAGCGTCAGACCCGCATCATCCATCTGCGGCAGCCGCGCCTCGGCATAGGCCGAGAGGATCAGGTCCATCTCCTTGATCCCGCGCCGCATGGAGCGCATTTGAAGACGTTTCAGACGGTGCTCTGGCGCTTCAGACATCGGCGGGCTCCGACATCAGGCGGCGGATGCGCTTCTCCAATTTGCCGACGCTTTCGGCCTTTTTCAGCAGGTCCGCGCGCAGGGCCCGCAGGTCCACCAGCACCTCTTCGAGGTCATTCTGGCGCGAGATTTCGCCCTCTTCGGGGGCATCGACCCCTTCGCCTTCGCCGTTGATCAGCCACATCATGGAGACATTGAGCAACCCGGCGAGCATCGACAGCCGGTTCGCGCGCGGCTCTGACAGATCGTCTTCCCAACCGCGCAGCGTGGTAAGCCGCACGCCCAGGCGTTTGGCCAGCACCGCCTGTGTCATCCCGGTCTGTTCGCGTGCGGCGGCGACACGGTCACCAAAGGTGGCGGCGTCGGGGCCGTACCAGTCAATCTCGTCACTCATGCATCGTCTCCTACAGACACCCTTGCCGGGTGCGGGGGCGGCCCCTATGAACGTAAGAATATTCATAAGCAACCCGAGGCCGAAATGGAACTGCTGTCCGCGACCCTTAAACGTGTCAAACCGTCGCCAACCATTGCCGTGACCACCAAGGCGGCGGAGCTTAAGGCCGCAGGCCGCGACATCATCGCCCTTGGCGCGGGCGAGCCGGATTTCGACACGCCGCAGAACATCAAGGACGCGGGCATCGCAGCGATCAACGCGGGCAAGACGAAATACACCGCCGTCGACGGCATCCCCGAGTTGAAACAGGCGATCTGCGCCAAGTTCAAGCGCGACAATGGGCTCGACTATACGCCGGCACAGGTCAGCGTCGGCACGGGGGGCAAGCAGATCCTCTATAACGCGCTGATGGCCACGATGAACCCCGGCGAAGAGGTCGTGATCCCCGCCCCCTATTGGGTCAGCTACCCCGATATGGTGCTCTTGGCAGGCGGCACCCCGGTGATCGCGCCCGCGACGCTGGAGAATAACTTCAAGCTGACGCCCAAGGCGCTGGAAGAGGCGATCACGCCCAAGACCAAATGGTTCATCTTCAACTCGCCCTCGAACCCCACCGGCGCGGGCTACAGCCGCGATGAGTTGAAGGCGCTGACCGACGTGCTGATGCGCCATCCGCAGGTCTGGGTGATGAGCGACGACATGTATGAACATCTCGCCTATGACGGCTTTGAATTCTGCACCCCGGCGCAGGTCGAACCCGCGCTTTATGACCGCACGCTGACGGTCAATGGCGTGTCGAAAGCCTATGCCATGACCGGCTGGCGGATCGGCTATGCCGCGGGGCCGGAAAAGCTGATTGCCGCGATGCGCAAGATCCAGTCGCAGAGCACCTCGAACCCCTGCACCATCAGCCAATGGGCCGCGATAGAGGCGCTCAGCGGCACGCAGGATTATATCGCCGAGAACAATGAGACCTTCGTCCGCCGCCGCAATCTGGTGGTCGAGATGCTCAGCGCCATCCCCGGCGTCACCTGCCCCACGCCCGAGGGCGCCTTCTATGTCTACCCCTCGATCGCTGGGCTGATCGGCAAGACCTCGGCGGCGGGCGCCGAGATCACCGATGACGAAGCCTTTGCCACAGCCTTGCTGGAAGAAACCGGGGTGGCGGTGGTCTTTGGCGCGGCCTTTGGCCTCTCGCCGAATTTCCGGGTGAGCTACGCAACTTCCGACGCGGCACTGAAGGAGGCCTGCACCCGCATCCAGACCTTCTGCGCTGGCCTCACGTAAGGGCGAAACCATGGCGGGTGACCTTCCAGACTATTACTTCAGGGTCCGCGAAAACGGCGCGGCGGTGTTTCGGCTTGATGGTGAGAACCGCCAGCGCCGGATCGAGATGGATCAGATCGCCGTGGTGAACCTGCGCAGCGGCGAGGTGAAGCCGCATGGGCCGCACCGGCTCTCCGAGGCCGACAAGGCCGAGATCGACCGATGGATCGCGGCCCGCCGTGCCACTCTTGCCGCGCGTGAGATGGATGACATCCGCCGGGCGGTGGATCATCTGAATCTTACGACCCAATGGGTGCAGTCGCGGGCCACGGATGAACAACTCGACGCCGTGACCAACGATCTCTTGCTGGCGATGCATGATCTGCGCAGCACGCTGGTGCGCAAAAAGGCCGACCGGATGGGCCGCGGCTGATCAACGGCGGATCAGAAGCTCAGCCGCCGCACCGTCTGCCCCCAGAACCGCGCGTTCAGCAGCACCGCCGCCACGCCCAAGCCCGCCACCAGCCCGGCCCAGACCCCCAAAGCGCCATAGCCCAGCGTGAAGCCCAGAAGATAGGAACAGGGCACCCCGATCCCCCAATAGCTGACCGCCGCCATGATCATCGGCACCTGGGTATCCTGCGCCCCGCGCAGCAGCCCAAGCGCCACCACCTGCGCGCCATCCACCAGTTGGAACAGGGCCGCCATCACCAGCAACCCCGTGCCAATCGCGATGATCTGCAGCCGCGCCGGCTCACTTTCCTGCATGAAAAGCGAAATGAGCGGTTCCGGCCAACCGATAAAGCCGATCATGGTGAGCAGGGAAAAGACAACCGACAGCCCCGTCACGATCCAGGCCCCGCGCGCCATATGCGGCACGTCGCGGCGGCCAAAGGCATTGCCGACCCGGATCGTGGCGACATTGCTCAGCCCCAGATGCACCATGAACACCAGCGAGGCCAGTTGGATCGCGATGCCATGCGCGGCCAGCGCAAAGGTGCTGATCCAGCCCATCATCAGCGAGGAGGCCGCGAAGAGACCCACTTCGCTCAGGGTGGTCAGGCCGATGGGCAGCCCCAGTCTGAACACGCGCAGCAGCATCTGCCGATCGACCCGCCAGAGCCGCACGAAAAGACTGTGCTGCGGCAGGGCGATCAGAACATAGACCACAACCCCGACCAGCGAGACCATATGCGTTGTCACCGAGGCAATCGCCGCCCCCATGACCCCCAGTTCCGGCGCGCCCCAATTGCCAAAGATCAGCGCGTAATTCGCCAGCGCATTGGTGATGGCGGCACCCAATGTGATCCACAGCACCACCTGCGTACGCTCCAGCGCCGCAAGGTAGGATTTCAGCACCATCACCAAGAGCGCCGGCACGATCCCCCAGCCTGCCACAGACAGGTAGCGCCCGCCCAAAGCGGCCAATTCCGGCTCCTGCCCCAGCAGGCTCAGCACCGGCTTCGACCAGATCATCACCGGCAGCGCGATCATGGCAAAGCCAATCGACAGCCATAGCCCCATGCGCGTGGCACGGCGCAGGCCGATCTCATCGTCTTCGGCATCATAGGCGGCGACCAAGGGCATCACTGCCATGGCGAACCCCGAGCCAAAGATGAACAGCACAAAGAAAAACGTGCTGCCCAAGACCCCCGCGGCCAGCGCCTCGATCGAATACCAGCCCAGCATGACGGTATCGGTCACGCCGATGGCCATCTGCGCCAGATGTCCGCCGATCAGCGGCAGGCCGAGCGTCAGGATCGCGCGGACGTGATTGCGGTGGGTCATAGCTGTTGTCATAAAGCTGCTTTACGCCGAGCCGGTGCAAAGGGGAAGGCTGGTTTTAAGCCCGCATTTCAGGCTTGCGCGCAGCGGTTACCTCGGCTCAAGCGCATGTAATTCTTGCTTAACTTTCTCAGAACAGCAAAACTGAGGCTGAGAGGGGGCATCATGCAGCCGACCAGAACCGAGACACGCCACGTCAATGGGCAGGAGATCTTCTTGCGGCACTGGGGCGACAAAGGGCTGCCGAGGCTGTTGATGTTGCACGGTTTTCCTGAATTCGGCGGCGCATGGTCTGATCTGGCGCCGCATCTCTGTCAGCAGTTCCATTGCATCGCCCCCGACCAACGCGGCTATGGCCAAAGCAGCGCGCCCGACGGGATCGAACCCTATGCCATGGCCCATCTCATGGCGGATATGGCCGAGGTGATTGGCGATGCGCCAGTGACCGTGCTGGCCCATGACTGGGGCGCTTCCGTCGGCTATGCTCTGGCGATGTTCCGCCCTGAACTGGTGGCCCGTCTGATCGTGCTCAACGGCGTGCACCCGGTGCCCTTTCAACGCGCCTTGGCCGCCGGGGGGCCACAGGCGGCGGCCTCGCAATATATCAACGCCTTGCGCAGCGAAGGCAGCGCGGTGCGGCTCGCCCAAGATGATTTCGCGGGCCTGCTAAAGCTCTTCTCGGCGCATATGGACCTCAGTTGGCTGACGCCAGAGCGGCTCGACGCCTATCGCGCCGAATGGCGCCGGCCGGGGCGGCTTCGGGCCATGATCAACTGGTATCGCGCCTCCCCGCTCCAGGTCGCCACCCCCGGCAAACCGGTCCGCGATCTGCCGGACTTCCCGGTCGAACGGCTGCGGGTGAAAGCACCGCATCTGCTGATTTGGGGCCAAGACGATAGCGCCCTGCTGCCCGAGGCCACAGAAGGTCTGGAGACTTTCGTGCAAGACCTCACCCGGGTTGAGATCGCAGGCGCAGACCACTGGTTGCACCACCAAAAGCCAGAGGCCGTGGCCGAGGCCGTATTGACGTGGTGTGCGCAGCGCCCCTTGTAAAGTGGGCTTGAAACTGTATATTATAATATACATTCAGGAGCCCAAAATGACCCGCATCCATACCAACCATATCGCCACCATGACCGAGATGCGCGAACCGCATAAGGTGCTCGAACGCTCGGGCGGCAAGCCCGTGGCGGTGATGAAGAACTCGCGCTGCGTGGGCTATTTCGTCCCGGCAGAGGCAACCCTGCAGGAGGAACCGCGGGTGGCGACTTTGGATGAGGTGATGGAAAGCATTGCCCGGCGCAAGCATATTAACCAACCGGTTCTGGATTACCTGAAAGACAAATGAGCTATGTCTTACTAACTCCTGAGCTTGTGATTCAAATTCACGATTCCGCACTCAATCCCGGCGAACTTCAGGGAATGGCCTTGGATAAGTCGCTTGAAGGGGCATTGGCGCGGGTGGACAACCGGCTTGTTTACGGCCTGATCGAGGATGTCTTCGACCTGGCCGCAGCCTATTGCGTCGCGGTCGCGACAGGCCATGTCTTCAATGATGCGAACAAGCGGACGGCGCATCTTGTTCTCGATATCTGTCTTGATCTCAACGGTGTGCAACTTGACCACGACACCATCGAAGCCGGCGATCTGATCCGCGACGTCGCCCAACGCCGCATCGACGAAGACAGCCTCGCCGATTGGTTGCGCGCCAAAGCCGGCTGATTCCCAAATCCGGCCCATCCGACAAACCCGCGATTGCCCCCGGCGCGCGGGGCTGTCAAAATGCCCCCCACCCACAAACAAAGAGCAGGCCCGCATGACCGATCTTCTTTCCGGCCAGGAACCCACCGAATACGACGCCTCCTCCATCGAAGTGCTGGAGGGGCTGGAGCCCGTCCGCAAACGCCCCGGCATGTATATTGGCGGCACCGATGAGCGCGCGTTGCACCATCTTGTGGCCGAAGTGCTCGACAACTCGATGGACGAAGCCGTCGCGGGCCATGCCACGCGCATTGAAGTCGAGTTGCATGCCGATTACGCGGTCACCATCCGCGACAACGGGCGCGGCATCCCGATCGACCCGCACCCTAAGTTCCCCGAGAAGTCTGCGCTTGAGGTGATCCTCTGCACGCTGCACGCGGGCGGCAAGTTTTCGGGCAAAGCCTATCAGACCTCGGGCGGTCTGCACGGGGTCGGCGCCTCGGTCGTCAACGCGCTCAGTGATTCCATGGTCGTGCAGGTCGCGCGCAACCGGGAGCTCTTCGAGCAGCGGTTCTCACGCGGCATCCCGCAGGGTCCGGTGGAGAAGATCGGCGCGGCCCCCAACCGGCGCGGCACCATGGTCACCTTCCACGCCGACGAGCAGATCTTTGGCGCGCATCGGTTCAAACCCTCGCGCCTGCTCAAAATGGTCCGCTCCAAAGCCTATCTCTTCTCTGGCGTCGAAATCCGCTGGAAGTCCGAGATCGAGGACGGCGACACGCCGATGGAGGCGACCTTCCACTTCCCCGGCGGCCTTGCCGATTACCTGCGCGAGACCTTGGGCAAAGCCACGACCTATGCCGAGAACCCTTTTGCCGGCACCGTCGACTTTCAGGAACGCTTCGGCGTGCCGGGCAAGGTCGAATGGGCGATCAACTGGACGCCCGCGCGCGACGGTTTCATCCAGTCCTATTGTAACACCGTCCCCACGCCCGAAGGCGGCACCCATGAGAGCGGTTTCTGGGCCGCGATCCTCAAGGGCATCCGCGCTTACGGCGAGCTCGCTAACAACCGCAAGGCCAAGGACATCACCCGCGACGACCTGATCACCGGCGGCTGCGCGCTGGTCTCCTGCTTCATCCGCGAGCCGGAGTTCGTGGGCCAGACCAAGGACCGTCTCGCCACCACCGAGGCGCAGCGTCTGGTCGAGAACGCCGTGCGCGACCATTTCGACAACTGGCTGGCGGCGGATACGAAATCCGCCGGTGCGATCCTCGATTTCCTCGTGCTGCGCGCCGAAGAGCGGATGCGCCGCAAGCAGGAAAAGGAAACGGCTCGCAAAAGCGCCACCAAGAAACTCCGCCTCCCCGGCAAGCTGACCGATTGCACCAGCAAATCCCGCGAGGGCACGGAGCTTTTCATCGTCGAGGGCGACTCGGCGGGTGGCTCGGGCAAGGGCGCGCGCAACCGCAACACCCAAGCGCTGCTGCCGCTGAAGGGTAAGATCCTCAACGTGCTGGGCGCAGCGTCGAGCAAGCTCACGACCAACGCCGAGATCAACGACCTTTGCGAAGCGCTCGGCGTCGGCATGGGCACGAAGTTCAGCCTCGACGACCTGCGCTATGATAAGATCATCATCATGACCGACGCCGATGTCGACGGCGCCCATATCGCGTCGCTCTTGATGACCTTCTTCTTCACCCAGATGCGCCCGCTGATCGACGCAGGCCACCTCTATCTCGCCTGCCCGCCGCTCTTCCGCCTGACCCAAGGTGCGAAACGGGTCTATTGCCTCGACGAGGCCGAGAAAAACTTGTGGCTGGAGAAGGGCTTGGGCGGCAAAGGCAAGATCGACGTGAGCCGCTTCAAGGGTCTGGGCGAGATGGACGCGAAGGACCTCAAGGAGACCACGATGGACCCCGAGACCCGCAAGCTCATCCGCGTGACGGTGGATGAGGACGTGCCGGGCGAGACCGGGGATCTGGTCGAGCGGTTGATGGGGAAGAAGCCGGAGATGCGCTTTGCTTATATTCAGCAGAACGCGCAGTTTGTGGAGGAGTTGGATGTTTGAGGGGTATCTAAGACCCCGTTAAATTCTACCGATAGTATTTAGAAAGCAAATGTGATCAGTTTACTGCTTTGTTCCGATCCAATAGCATATGGCCATTGTTTAAGAGATTTTTGCGGAACAGTATGTAGTGAAGTTTTGCTTCGTTGACGAAAGTGGCACCCCGCCCAACAAACCGAACGCAGCGCGCCCTTATTTCACCTTAGGCGCCGTGATCATGGACGCTCAGAGTTGGCGTACATGCAATAATCATATTCATGGCTTCAAAGTACGGAACCGCATTTTCGGAGAGCTAAAATGGCGTTTCTTCGCGCCCCACAACCGCGATAAGGATAACCCTCTAATTGAAGTTTCCGCGAGTGATCGGAAATCTTTGAGCCTTGAGTTTGCCGCGATTATCGGGCGCCTTCCTGTGACGCTAATTGCGTGTGTGACAGATGTTGAAGCAGCTTTTCAATATAACACTGTCAATAGCCAGCAGGATTTGTATCATTTTACATACAAACCTATCACAGAGCGTTTTCAATACCTTCTGCAAGACGAAAACGATATAGGAATAGTTATTGCCGATCATAGAGGCCGATCTGATGATAAACTGTTCCGAGCACACCACTCCGCGTTAACGTCAGCATCAGCTACCAATCGTTCCGGTTATAGCAGGCTAGTAGAGGGACTATTCTTGCAGGATTCGGAACATTCGACCGGCATCCAAATTGCCGACTATGTGACGGGGGCGATCCATAGGGCATACAGCGTTGGCGATGGCAAACACGCAACTCTGTTCAAAACGAAGATGCGGGGTAACAAAGAAAACGCAATCCTAGGCCGTGGCCTCGTATTACACCCGAAAAATACTTTTAGGTTAAGGGATTGACGCCGGGCGGGGTCGTAACCCCGGCGCCATAAATGTCAGGCTCCCGAACGTATAAACTATATACCTTCTGCAAAGCTGAAAATCAAGGTGCAATCATCCAGCGCCGGCCCAAACGTCCTCCCGAACTATTGGATTATTAACGGTGCCGCTCACCCCGCATGGGGAAGGGGCTTCTACACAACGATAGGTCGAGATCGCAACAAGGGTCACCCACACCATCAGCAGAAGACCCCCAACTTCCCCCTTGATCCGCCGCCTCCCCCGCGCCTAACTCATCCCATGATCCGCGCACTCCTTCTCTGCCTCCTCCTCACCGCCTGCGGCCGCCCGCTGACCGACAACGAACGCGCCTATCTCGCCACCCTCCACGGCCCCACGCTCGACTACGACCGCGTGCGTCTGCACGATGGTGCCCCCACCCGCGCCGTCACCTTCACCCGCAAGCCGCGCCCGCGCACCACCTGCCGGGAGCGCATTCTGCCGCCGCAGGTCGGCGATACCGTGACCAGCAAACCCGCCGCCATGGCGCTCTTTAACCACGTGCTGTTCGACAAGGATTGGTATCTCGACGACTACCTGCCCGATCACCCCGACCGCATCAGCCTGATCGCCGCGATGCTGCTGGCGCATGAGGTCACCCATGTCTGGCAATGGCAGAACCGCAAGCTCACCGGCTATTCGCCGCTGCGCGCGGCGTCGGAGCAGTTCACCAGCCCCGACCCTTACCTCTTCGAAGTCGACACAAAGCCGCGCTTCCTCGATTTCGGCTATGAACAGCAGGGCTCGATCGTGGAGGAATTCGTCTGCTGCCGCGCGCTCGACCCGCAGGCGCCGCGTACCAAGCGGTTGCATGCCATGCTCTCGGAGGTCATGCCCGTGGCCCCCCTGCCCCAAAACCGCGCCCACGACGTGCGCCTGCCTTGGGACGGGGTCGCGTTGGATGGCATCTGCGGTTAACGCTGGATGCTCTCCAGATAGGCCAGCAGCCCGGCCAGCACCCGCGGGGTCGGAGTCAGCACGCCATCGACTTCGATCGGCACGGTGTCATTGGCCATCGCCCCGCCGAACTGCGGCATGACACGGGCCAGATGGCCCTGCTCGGGGTCGCCATAGATATAGCTCAGCGCCCGCGCCCGGGGGAACGTGCCGCCGTTCTCGCGCGCCAGCAGGGTGAGGTCAGCAGGGGCCGGGTCCAGCCCCGCCGCCAGAGGCCCATCGCCCCGCCCCGGCATGCCGTGGCAAGCGACGCAGTTCGCGGCATAGAATTTGGCCCCATCGGGCGCTTCGGGCATCGACGGCACGCTGCAGGCGGCCACGATGGCGGCACTCGCCGCCGCGAGGATGAGCGGTAGTCTGGGGATCGGCATATCTGCTCCTATGGTCTTGAACGGGCACTCGCGGCCCTTGGCGCGATGATAGGCCCCGCGCGGCACCGGCGCAAACGGCAAAGCGTGGCACCCGTCAGACCGGGACGAGCTGCCCTGCCTCCAGCCGGATCTGGCGGTCCATCCGGGCGGCAAGATCGAGGTTATGCGTGGCGATCACAGCCGCCAGCCCGGTGCTGCGCACCAGCGCCATCAGCGCGCCGAAGACCTGATCCGACGTGGTGGGGTCGAGGTTGCCGGTCGGCTCATCCGCCAGCAGCAGCCGCGGCTCATTGGCCAGCGCCCGGCAGAAGGCGACACGCTGCTGCTCACCGCCCGACATCGCCGCAGGCCGGTGGTCGGCCCGCTCGGCGATGCCCACCTCGGCCAGCAATGCCCGCCCCCGCGCTTCGGCAGCGGAACGTGCGACGCCATTGGCAAGCTGCGGCAGCACGATGTTCTCCAGCGCGGTGAACTCCGGCAGCAGATGGTGGAACTGGTAGATAAACCCCACATCCGCCCGCCGCACCCCGGTGCGCTTGCGGTCGCTCTGGCCGGTGAGGTCATCGCCCGCGATCTCGACCCGGCCGCTGTCCGCCGTGTCGAGCAGCCCCGCGATATGCAGCAGCGTCGATTTGCCCGCGCCCGAAGGCGCCACCAGCGCCACAACCTCGCCTGCCGCGACCTCCAGATCAATGCCCCGTAGGACATGGACTTCGTTCGGCTTGCCGGGGTTATAGGCTTTGGAAATGCCCCCCAGGCGCAGGATCGGATCATTCATAGCGCAGGGCCTCCACCGGGTTCATCCGCGCCGCGCGGCGGGCGGGAAAGATCGTGACGATAAAGCTGAGGCCGAGCGACAGCGCCACCGCCGAGAGCACATCAGCGAGTTGCAGTTTCGCGGGCAGGAAGTAGATGCCCCGGATCGAGGCATCCCAGGCGGTGCCGCCGCTGAGGTAGTTCACGAAGGCGAAGATCTGGTCAACGTATGTCGCAAAGAGCACGCCCAGCACCACCCCCGCCGCCGTGCCGATGATCCCGGTAAAGGCGCCACAGATGAAAAATACCCGCAGGACAGAGCCTTCGGAGAGCCCCATGGTGCGCAGGATGCCAATGTCGCGGCCCTTGTTCTTGACCAGCATGATCAGCCCCGAGACGATGTTCATCGCGGCGATCAGCACCAGCACCGAGAGGATCACGAACATCACCCGGTCCTCGATATCCAGCGCCGAGAGGAAAGAACCGGAGGCATCGCGCCAGGTCCAGACCTGCGCCAAATCGCCCGCCGCCTGCATCAGCGCCGGCGCCATGGCGTCGACGCTTTCGGGGTCTTCGACCATGACCTCCAGCTCATCCGCCACCCCTTCGCGGTTGAAAAAGCTCTGCGCCTCGGCAATCGGCAGATAGGCCCGTGTCTTATCAATGTCATAGCGCCCGGCGGAGAAGATATAGACCACCTCATAGCCGTTCACCCGGGGGCTGGTGCCAAAGGCGGTCTTGACCCCATTGGGCGAAATCAGCTTGAGCGTGTCGCCCACCTGCACGCCAAGGCTTTGCGCCACACCGCTGCCGATGGCGATGCCCTCCTCGAACCGGTCGATATCGCCTTGCGAGCGCTCGGAAGGTTGGATGCCGGGGATGGTCATCAGATCGTCAGCGGCAATGCCAAAGACTTCGACCCCCGCATTGGCCTGCCGCCGGTTCGCCATGACCTGCTGGCGCACCAAGGGGGCGACGCGGGTGACGCCCTCGACCTTGGCGACCTCGGCAGCCATCTCCTCGTAATTCTCGATGGTGCGGTCGATCTGGCCGTTGGGCAGCACCTCGCCCATCGTATAGACCGTCACATGGGCATTGGCGCCGAGGATGGTATCGACGAACTCGGCCCGAAAGCCGGAACGCACCGAGAGCGTGGCAATCAGCGCAAAGACCGCCAGCGTGATGCCGATCAGGCTGATCCAGGTCATGACGCTGACGCCCCCTTCGGCGCGGCGGGCGCGCAGGTAGCGCCAGGCGATCATCCATTCAAAGGCCGCGAATGGGGCGGTGCGTGTGGGTTTGCTGGCCATGCGGGAAGGCTCCGGTCTAAGGTGCGCGCAACCTGAGGCTTTGCCCCAGAAGGGTCAAGAACGCAATGCCCGGCGGCGCCGCGGCCATGTCGGCAGCCACAGGATAAACCGGGTAGAAAGCAGCCCCAAGGCAAACCCCGTGAGGGCAAAAATCATCTCGGCCCGGCTGCGCGGCGCTTTGGGCTGAAAATTGGCCCAAGCCGCCCGACGCGCGGCGACATCCGGCACGCGCAACATATGAAAGCTGCGCAGGAACGGCCCGGCGTCCCGCAGGACGGAGAGATCGGCCCGGAGCCTTGCGTGACGCGCGATATGCCGCTCAAGATCGACGCGCCGCCGATCAAGCAGCGCCGAGCCCCGAAGCCGGTCCAAGGCTGCCGCAGGCTCCAGGCCGGCGGCCCGCGCCGCCGCATCGAAATCCGCCACGACCTGTGCGAGCACCTGTTCCGCCGCCGCGAGCTCAAACACATAGGCCCGGGCAAAACCCGGGCCCTGTGCGGCAATCCCTGCGCTTATGATCCCACCGGCCAATGTCAGCGCCCGCAGGATCATCGGCGACCTCAGAGGATACCGGCGTAAATCTTGGCGATTTTCTCGACCGCCTGTTCGGGCGGCAGTTCTTCGCTTTCCCCGCTGCGGCGGCTGGTGAGTTCCACCACCCCGTTCTTCAGCCCGCGCGGGCCGACGGTGATGCGCCACGGCAGGCCGATCAAATCCATCGTGGCGAACTTCATCCCGGCCCCGCCCTTGCGGTCGTCATAAAGCGGATCAAGGCCCAGCGCCTTGAGGCTGTTGTAAAGCGCGTCACAGGCCGCATCGGCTTCGGCATCGCCCTGTTTGAGGTTCACGATCCCGGCATGGAACGGCGTCACCCCTTCGGGCCAAATGATGCCCTTGTCGTCATGGCTTGCCTCGATGATCGCGCCCAGCAAGCGGCTGACGCCGATGCCATGGCTGCCCATATGCACGGCGACCTGTTTGCCGTCCGGGCCCTGCACCTTGGCATTCATCGCCTCGGAGTATTTCGTGCCGAAGTAAAAGATCTGCCCCACTTCGATGCCGCGCGCGCTGCGCTGGCGTTCTTCCGGCACCTGCGCGAACACTTCGGGGTCGTGCGTCTCATCCGTGCGGGCATAGCGCGAGGTGAACTCTTCGAGCACCGCGCGGCAGGCGTCGTGATCATTGGGGTCGATCTCGCGGTCGCCGAAAGTCAGATCGGTGATCTCACTGTCATAGAAGACCTCCGATTCACCCGTTTCGGCCAGCACGAGGAACTCATGCGTGTCGTCGCCGCCGATGGGGCCAGAGTCGGCGCGCATCGGGATCGCTTGCAAGCCCATCCGCTCATAGGTGCGCAGGTAGCTGACCAGATGGCGGTTATAGGCGTGCAGCGCGTCCTCTTTGGTGAGGTCGAAGTTGTAGCCGTCCTTCATCAGGAACTCGCGGCCCCGCATCACGCCGAAGCGCGGGCGGATTTCGTCGCGGAATTTCCACTGGATGTGGTAAAGCGTCAGCGGCAAGTCTTTGTATGACCCGACATGGCTGCGGAAGATGTCGGTGATCATCTCTTCGTTGGTGGGGCCGTAAAGCATGTCGCGATCCTGCCGGTCGCGGATGCGCAGCATCTCTGGGCCGTAGGCGTCATAGCGGCCCGATTCCTTCCACAGCTCCGCCGATTGCAGCGTCGGCATCAGCATCGGAATATGGCCCACGCGCTGCTGCTCTTGATGCACGATCTCTTCGACCTTGCGCAGCACCTTGTAGCCCAACGGCAGCCAGGAATAGATCCCCGCGCTGGATTGCTTGATCATTCCCGCCCGCAGCATCAACCGGTGGCTGACGATCTGCGCCTCGGCAGGGTTTTCCTTCAGCACGGGCAGAAAATATTGGGACAGGCGCATGGTGTTTCCTTATTGACGAATTGCCCCCTGACTAGTGCATGTCAGGGGGCGAGACAATCACAACGCGGCGGGGCTGTCAGGCTTTTGCGGTCCGCTGCGCCAGTTCCACTGCCACCCGGGTGGCCAGCGCCATGTCCTGCACCGAAATCCATTCCAGCGGCCCGTGGATTTCCTGCATCCCGGTAAAGACATTCGGACAGGGCACCCCCATCTCGGTCAGGCGCGAGCCATCGGTGCCGCCGCGAATGGGGACCGAGCGCGGTTCCAGCCCCACCGCCGCCACCGCGCCGCGCACCAGATCGACCGGGGTCATGTCCTGCTCCAGCCAATAGCGCATGTTGCGGTATTGCGGCGCGATCTCGACCTCGATCCGCGCCCGCGGCTCTCCCGCCGCCACCGCCGCACAGACCTGCCGCAGCAGATCGCCCTTGGCCTGCAAACCCTCCCGCTCGAAATCGCGCAGGATCAACTTGATCTCGGCCTCGGACGACCCGCCGTTCAGGTCCGAGACATGAATGAACCCGTCCAGCCCCTCGGTCGTCTCGGGCGTCATCGTGGCCTGCGGCAGGGTCATCACGATTTTCGCAGCCAGATGCAGGGCGTTGACCATCTTGTCCTTGGCAAAGCCGGGATGGGCCGAGACCCCGGTGATCTTCACCACGGCCCCATCGGCGCTGAAGGTCTCATATTCGATCTCGCCCGGCTTGCCGCCATCGAATGTATAGGCAAAGTCGCAACCCAGATCACCGGGCAGCCGCGCATCCACCCCGCGCCCGATCTCTTCGTCGGGGGTAAAGGCAAGGCGGATTTTGCCGTGCGGAATCTCAGGGTTGTCGAGCAGATGCCGGGCGGCGGTCATCGCAATCGCCACCCCGGCCTTGTCGTCACCGCCCAAGAGCGTCAGCCCGCTGGCGGTGATGATATCCTCGCCCTGTTTCTCGGCCAGATAAGGCGCGTTTTCAGGCGAGAGCCGCAGATCCGGCGCGTCGGCAAAGGTGATATCGCCGCCATTATAACGGCGATGCACCACCGGCTTCACGCCTGTCGCGTTATACTGCGGGGCGGTGTCCACATGGGCGAGCCAGCCCATCACCGGCCCACCCTCCACCGTGGCGGGCAGCGTCGCCAGCACCACGCCGTAATCGGTGAGCGTCACATCCTGCGCCCCCATCTCGCGCAGCTCCGCCACCAGCAGCCGCGACATGTCGAGCTGGATTTCCGTGCTGGGCGCAGTCGCACTTTCCGCATCGCTCTGGCTGTCGATCCTGGCATAGCGGACCAACCGCTGTTCCAATTCCTCGTCAAATTCACCGCGCATCATCTGCTCCTTCAATTTGCCGCCATCGTCCCCTGATCCACGCCCCTGTCAAGCCGCCCCCCGCAGGCGAGACTTGAAACGAAACGCCACATGGGCGATGTGAGAACATCCCTTGCCGGAGAGCATCATGGCCCTGCCAATCCGAGACCAATTGAAATACTGGGGCATCGCTGCGGCGGTGTTCATGGTGGCGCTGTGGTTCATGGGCGATGTGCTGCTGCCCTTCCTGCTGGGCGGGGCGATTGCCTATTTTCTCGACCCTGTGGCCGACCGGCTGGAGCGTTTGGGGTTCAGCCGCGTCATGGCGACGGCGTTGATCACGGTGGCTGCGATCATGATCTTCGTGCTCATGGCGCTTCTGGTGGTGCCGACGCTGGTCAACCAAACCGTCAACCTGATCGAGACCGCCCCGCAGGTGACCCGCAATTTCGTCGATTTCATCACCGACCGTTTCCCCTCGCTCTTGGACGACGATTCGACCCTGCGCACCTCGCTGACCACGCTTGGCACCACCATTCAGGAACGCGGCGGGGCGCTGTTGCAGACCGCCTTTGCCTCCTTCGCCTCGCTGATCAACATCCTGTTGCTTTTCGTTATCGTGCCCGTCGTCGCCGTCTACCTGCTGCTCGACTGGGACCGGATGGTCGCCGGCATCGACCGGCTGCTGCCGCGGGACCATGCGCCGACGATCCGCCAATTGGCGCGGGACATCGACGCGACGCTGGCCTCTTTCGTGCGCGGCATGGGGACGGTCTGCCTGATCCTCGGCACCTACTATGCCGTGGCGCTGATGCTGGTGGGGCTGCAATTTGGCCTTGTCGTGGGCTTCGTGGCCGGGCTGGTCACCTTCATCCCCTACCTCGGCGCGCTCATTGGCGGGGCGCTGGCGATTGGCCTCGCGCTGTTCCAGTTCTGGGGCGATTGGCTCTCCATCGGGCTGGTCGCCGGCATCTTTGTGCTGGGCCAGATCGTTGAAGGCAATTTGCTGACGCCGAAACTGGTGGGCAATTCCGTCGGGCTGCACCCGGTCTGGCTGCTGCTGGCGCTGTCGGTCTTTGGCACGCTCTTTGGTTTCGTGGGCATGCTGGTCGCCGTGCCCGTGGCCGCCGCCATTGGCGTGATCGCGCGTTTTGCCACCGCGCGTTACCGTGAAAGCGTGCTCTACATGGGCCGCGAACCTGAAACCACTGTCGACGAGGACATCCGCTGACATGGCCCATCAACTCGGGTTGAACCTGCCCAGCCGAACGGCTCTGGGCCGTGACGCTTTCTTTGTCGCCCCCTCCAACGCGATGGCGATGGCGATGATCGACGGCTGGCGCGGATGGGCGGGCGGCAAACTGGCGCTGACCGGGCCGCAGGGCTCGGGCAAGACCCATCTCACCCATGTCTGGGCGGACCTTTCGGGCGCGCAGATCATCAGCGCGACCGAGCTTCTTGCCGCCGACATCCCCGCCCTCGCCCGGGGCCCGGTGGCGGTGGAAGACGTGCATCTGATCGCCCATGACGCCGCCGCGCAAACCGCGCTCTTTCACCTGCACAACCTCGTGCTGGCCGAGGGCCAGGCGCTGCTGCTCACCGGCACCGGCTCGGTCGCGCATTGGGGGCTGACCCTGCCCGACCTCGTGAGCCGCATGCGTGGCGCCACCGCGGTGGAAATGGACGCGCCGGACGACGCGCTGCTCTCGGCGCTGCTGGTCAAACTGCTGGCCGATCGGCAGCTCACGCCCAAGCCGGAACTGATCAACTACCTGATGACCCGGATGGACCGGTCCTTTGCCGCCGCCATCGCGCTGGTGGACCGGCTGGACGCCGCCAGCCTTGCGCAGAAGCGGCCCCTGACACGCGCGCTGGCCGCGCAGGTGCTGGACATCGCCCCACCGCAGACATGATACTAGCGGGCAAACGGGGCAGCGCTATCATAAACCCGTTACATTCCAATGTCATGAGGCCCGCATGACCCAAGCCGATTTTTTGCAAGCGCCATTTCCGCCCGCCACCGATCTGCCTGAGCTTGATACCTCCGGCCCGGGGCGGTTTTTTAACCGTGAGCTGAGCTGGCTCGATTTCAACTGGCGCGTGCTGGAAGAGGCCGAGAACCCCCGCGTGCCGCTGCTGGAACGGCTGCGCTTCCTGTCGATCTCGGCCACAAATCTCGATGAGTTCTACACCGTCCGCGTCGCGGGCCTGCGCGAATTGGCGCAAGCCGGCAATACCACCGCCGCCGCCGACGGGCTGACGCCCGCCGAGCAGCTGATCCTCATCAACGAAGACGCGCGCAAGCTGATGCTGTCGCAACAACGCGTGCTGGTCGATCTGATGGCCGAGATGGACGCGCAGAACATCATGCTGGAGCGCACGTCGGACCTGACCGAGGAGGACCTGAAACACCTCGAAGATGTCTTTCTCAACCAGGTCTTCGCGGTGCTGTCCCCGCTCGCCATCGATCCTGCGCATCCTTTTCCCTTTATCCCCAACACCGGCTTTGCTTTGGCGCTGCAACTGGAACGCAGCCGCGACAAACGCCCGCTGCAGGCGCTGCTCCCGATCCCCGGCCAGATTGACCGTTTCGTCTCCCTGCCCGCGCCCGATGGATGCCTGCGCTACCTGCCGCTCGAAGACCTTTTGCTCATCAACATCCCGAACCTTTTTCCGGGCTACAAACTCAAGGCGCATTTTGAATTCCGCGTGCTGCGCGACAGCGATCTCGAAGTCGAAGACGAGGCCGAAGACCTCGTGCGCGAGTTTGAAGTCGCCCTGAAACGCCGCCGCCGGGGCGAGGTCGTGCGGCTGACCCATTCCGCCGGCGCGCCCGCCAAGCTGAAATCCGTGGTGATGCGCGAGCTTTGCGTGCGGCCGCAGGATGTGATCGAATTGGACGGCATGCTGGGCATCGCCGATCTGTCGAAACTGGTGACCGACGCGCGGCCCGACCTGCTCTGGCCCTCCTTCACCCCGCGCATCCCCGAGCGTGTCAGCGACCATGACGGCGATATGTTCGCCGCCATCAGCCAAAAGGACATGCTGCTGCACCACCCCTATGAGACCTTCGACATGGTGGTGCGCTTCCTCGCGCAAGCCGCCCGCGATCCCGATGTGGTGGCCATCAAACAGACGCTCTACCGCACCTCCCGCGACAGCCCGATTGTCGAAGCGCTCTGCGAAGCGGCCGAAGATGGCAAATCGGTCACCGCGCTGGTCGAGCTCAAAGCCCGTTTTGACGAGGCCGCCAATATCCGCCAGTCCCGCCGGTTGGAGCGTGCCGGGGCCCATGTGGTCTACGGTTTTCTTGACCTCAAGACCCACGCCAAAATCTCCACCGTGGTGCGGCGCGAGGGCGATCAGCTGGTGACCTATACCCATTATGGCACCGGCAACTACCACCCGATCACCGCGCGGATCTACACCGATCTGTCGCTTTTCACCTGCGACCAGAACCTTGGCCGCGATGCCACCAAAGTTTTCAACTTTCTTTCGGGCTACGCCCCGCCCGAAAAGCTCGACAACCTCGCCATTTCCCCCACGACGCTGAAACCGCGCCTGCTGGAACTTATCGCGGCCGAGGCCGAACATGCCCGGCGCGGCAAGCCGGCGGCGATCTGGGCCAAGATGAACGCGCTCATTGACGCCGAGGTGATCGACGCGCTCTATGCCGCGAGCCAGGCGGGGGTGGAGATCAGCCTCGTCATTCGCGGCATCTGCGGGCTGCGCCCCGGGGTCAAAGGGCTGTCGGACAATATCCGCGTCAAATCCATCATCGGACGGTTTCTCGAACACAGCCGCATTGTCTGTTTCGGCAATGGCCACGGGCTGCCGCATAAAAAGGCGCGGGTCTTCATGTCCTCCGCCGATTGGATGGGCCGCAACCTGAACCGCCGGGTCGAGACCATGGTCGAGATCGAGAACCCCACCGTCAAAGCCCAGATCACCAGCCAGATCATGGCCGCGAACCTCGCCGATGTGGCGCAGAGCTGGGTCATGGGACCAGAGGGGAAATTCACCCGCCCCGCGGTCCCCGAAGGCACTTTCGCCTTTAACTGCCACCGGTTTTTCATGGAAAACCCCTCGCTTTCCGGGCGCGGCAGCGCGGGCGCCTCGGATGTGCCCAAACTGACCCATACCGAGGATTGACCGCAAGGCGGGGCGTTAACAATTGACCTCCCCGCCCCCCTGCGCCAAATATCTGTGCAAACGGATGGCCCGCAGGAGCATTGATGGCAGACCAGACCGACCCTTCCCGAACGCCCGCGGTGCCTGAAACCGGTGTGGCGGAGCTGGGGCTTTTCGCCAAACCGCTGTTCCAAGACCCCGGCGCAAGGGCGCTGGCCCGCGTGGGTGTGGTCGATGTCGGCTCGAACTCCGTCCGCCTTGTGGTCTTTGACGGGGCGGCACGTTCTCCGGCTTATTTCTACAACGAAAAGATCATGTGCGCCTTGGGCGCGGGCATGGCCGAGACCGGGCATCTCTCGCCCGAAGGCCGGCTGCGCGCGCTCTCGGCCCTGCGCCGCTTTAGCAAACTTGCCGATGGCATGGGCCTGTCGGAGCTTACCGTCGTCGCCACCGCCGCCGTGCGCGATGCCAAGGATGGGCGCGAGTTCTGCGCTGATGTGCTGCGCGAGACCGGTCTGCGCATCTGGGTGATCGACGGCGAAGAAGAGGCCCGGCTCTCGGCCCAGGGTGTGCTGCTTGGCTGGCCCGGCGCCTACGGTCTGGTCTGCGACATCGGCGGCTCTTCGATGGAACTGGCCGAAATCTCGGGCGGGCGCGTGGGCAAACGCGTCACCTCGCAACTCGGCCCGCTGAAACTGCGCGATCTTGCCGGCGGGGCCAAGGGGCGACATGCGCATGTCAAAGAGGTGATGAACGGGCTCCACGACAAGATGGGCAGCCAGCGCGACCGGCTGTTCCTCGTCGGGGGCTCATGGCGGGCCATCGCGCGGGTCGACATGTACCGCCGCGGCTATCCGCTGCATGTTCTGCATGAATACCGCATGACCGTAACTTCCGTGCGCGAGACGGTGAAGTTCATCCAGCAATCCGACCTCAAGGAGTTGAAAAACGCCTGCGGGGTCTCCTCCAGCCGGATGGCGCTGGTGCCCTATGCCGCCGAGGTGCTGAGCCGTCTGGTCAAGACATTCCGCCCCAAGGACATCGCAATCTCCAGCTATGGCATCCGCGAAGGCATGCTCTACGAGCAGATGCCGCAACGCCTGCGCGACCGCGATCCGCTGATCGAAGCCTGCTATTTCGCCGAATCCAAAGACGCCCGCATGCCCGGTTTCGGCAAGGTGCTCTATAACTTCATCTTGCCGCTCTACCGTTCGGCCCCGCATGCCCGCAAACGGCTCGTCAAAGCGGCCTGCCTTTTGCATGACGTGAGCTGGCGCGCCCATCCCGACTACCGCGCCGAAACCTGTTTCGACAATGCCACCCGCGCCAACCTGGGCGGGTTGAAACATGCCGAACGTATCTATCTCGGGCTGGCCCTGCTGCACCGCTATTCCAACAAACGCGAAAACACGCGCTTTGCGGATCTTTATGATATGGTCGATGAACAGACCCGGCGCGAGGCGGAAATCCTCGGCAAAGCCATGCGCTTTGGCGCGATGCTGTGGATGGACAAGAACGAACACCGCGGCGAGCTGCGCTGGTTTCCCAAAAAGAAACAGTTGGAACTCTGGCTGACCCCCGACATGGTGCCGCTCTTTGGCGAGGTGGCCGAAGCGCGGCTGAACTCGCTCGCCCAATCGCTTGAGGCCGAGGTCCATGTGCGCACCGGCAAACGCCCGCCGCGCTAGGCAGCGGCGTTAAAGATCGATCTGCGGCTCAGGTTCGGTGGGAGTCTCGGGCGGCAGCATCGGATGGTCGGGCTTGCGCCGGATGATGATATCGCCATTGGGCAGCATCTCGGGCGCCTGATAGGCGTTCCAATCCTCCACCTGATCCAAAAGCTCGGTCAGCTTTGGCCCCATCTCGCGGGCGAAATCGCGCAGCGCGGGCCGCATCGCCTCGGTGAAGCCTTCGAACCCTTCCATGACCGGGCCCATTTCTTCCATGATCCCGTCCATGAACATCTGCGCACCCTGCTCCATCAGGCCAAGGCCGCGGTCTTCGGTGTCATCCTGCGCCACCGCCGAAACGGGCAGCAGCGCACAAAGGGCGATAAGGGGCATAAAACGTGTCATACCCCAGATGTAGGCAGGGGCTGAGAGATGTCGAGTTCCTACCCCAAAAATTCGGCGCAGGCCCGCCTAAAGCTCGATGTCCAGCGTGACCGGGAAGTGATCGGAGGCCGTCAGCAACGCGTCACGCAGAGCCGGGTCGGCCCAGCAGTCCGGATCATCCATCGGGTGCCAAATCCGCCACCGCGCCGCGCGGGCCCGGAGTTCTGGCGTCACCATGATGTAATCCAACAGGGCCTGCAAATAGCGCTGTTCCGGCGTGATCCAGAACCGGGCCGATGTCGGCGCGGCGCCGAGACGGCGGCTCAGGGCCTGTTTCGCATGGGGGTCAAACAGGGCCGCCTCCCCCGCGCCCAGAACGATCTCGACCGAGGAGCGGCCAAAGAGGTCCTCGAATTCATCCAGCCCCGGCCCGTCGTTCATATCGCCCATGACCATCACGGGCCGCCCCGCCGCGATCAGAGCGTCGATCCGCCGCCGCAGCCAGATCGCCTGCGCCAATTGCTTGCGCCGGTTGGCAATGGCCAGACGCAGCACATCCGCGTCAGACTTTGCCCCATGCGGGGCTTTTGATTTCAGATGCGCGCCGATCATCTGCAAGGCAAAACCGCTTTGCGTGACAACCTCCAACTCCAGGGGAGGCTTGGAAAAGACGACCGCATCCTCGGTCGCGTCCACATCCAGATCAATCCGCAGGGTCTGGTCAAAGCGCGGCGCCTCGGCTGTGGCCTGCGGCGCATGGCGGGCGGTCAGTAGGCTCGGATCATAAAGCAGCGCGATCTCTTGCTGGGTGTCATTGGAAAACCCCATCACCGCCTCCCGCGCCCGCAGGCCAAAATGCGCCGCGAAATGCATCAGCGCCGCCACGGTGGACTGCCGCCGCCCGTGATTGGGCGCTTCGATCACCATGATCGCATCCGCATCGAGCGCCCGGAACACCCGGCCCAAAGCCGCGGTCTGTGCCGCGCGGGTCACATCATGCCGCCCAGACGAGGCCTCGTCGTCGTAAAGCCGGTTGTCCGCGTCGAACAGGTTCGCAAACCATTCGACATTATAGGTGGCAAAGCGCATCAGGCGTGTTTGCGCGAGAGCGTCTCCCACGCGCGGTTGATGTCGATCATGCGTTTCTCGGCCATCTTGATCGCCTCTTCCGGCAGGCCCCGCGCCACCAGCGCATCGGGGTGGTTTTCCCGCACCAAACGCCGCCAGGCCTTGCGCGCCTCCTCCAGCGTGGCATTCGGCCCGATGCCCAGAACCGTGCGCGGCAGGGGGGAACTGTCCGGCACGAAACGCGCCTTCAGCGAGGCGAAGTCTTCCTCATCCATGCGAAAGATCGCGGCCACATCCTCCAGAAAGGCATTCTCATTGGGGTGATAGGTGCCATCCGCCATGGCGATGTGAAACAGCCCCTCCATCAGATCATGCAGCATCTGCGGCTGGTCTTCGAACATATTGGCGATGCGCCGGGCATATTCCTCAAACCCCGCCACATCCTGCCGCGCCAGGTTGAACACCCGCGCCGCCCCCTCCTGATCGTCTTCGGCAATCTGGAACACCTCGCGAAAGGCCGTCACCTCGTCGCGGGTCACCAAGCCATCGGCCTTGGCCATCTTGGCCCCAAGCGCAATCACCGCGATGGTAAAAGCCACCGACCGCTCAGGCGGGCTGCGCAGGCGGTCAAAGACAGCCGACAGCCCCTCGCCCGCGGTAAGCGCAGCCAAAGCTTCAGAAATACGTGTCCAGATCGACATGGGAGTGCCCTTTGGTGGTAACCCCCCAAGCTTAGCCCGCGCGGCGGTGAAAGTCAGGGTGCGGCAAGTATTTTCTGCATGAGGATAAGGTCAAGCCATTGATCCCGCTTGCGTCCAACCTCGGGCATATGTCCGACCTGTGCAAAGCCCAGTTTTTCATGGAAAGCCACCGCGCCGGGGTTGGCGCTGCTGATCGCGGCGACCATGACATGATGCCCCTGCGCCGCCGCTGCCCCCATCGCCCGCGTCATCAAGCCGCGCCCCAGCCCCTGCCCCCGTGCGCTGTCCGACAGCACGATGCTATGCTCCACCGTCGCCGCATAGCCCGGCCCGCCGCGAAAGCTGCCGAAGGTGACAAAGCCCGCGACCTCCCCGGCGACGTCGGCGACCCAAAAGGCTCCCCTTCGGGCGTCGATCAGTAGGGCGATATCATCGGCGGTCTTCTCTTCGGTGGTAAAGGTGGCGAGGCTGTCGCGGATCATCCCGCTCCACAGCGCCGCCACGGCGGCGGCATCCTGCGCCACAGCCGGGCGGATCACGCCGCCCTTCTGGGCGGCGCTCTCTTCAGCCTGCATCACTTCCGCGTCTCGCGGATCAGCTTGAGGATATCCTGCGCCGCCGAGGGGATATTGGTGCCGGGGCCAAAGATCGCCTTCACGCCCGCGTCCTGCAGGAACTTGTAATCTTGCTGCGGAATGACCCCGCCGCAGATCACGAGGATATCCTCGGCCCCCGCGTCCTTCAGCGCCTGAATGAGCTGCGGCGCCAGCGTTTTATGCCCCGCCGCCTGGCTGGAGATGCCGATCACATGCACGTCGTTGTCGACCGCATCCTGCGCGGCCTCGGCAGGCGTCTGGAACAGCGGACCCACGTCCACGTCAAAGCCGATGTCGGCAAAGGCCGTGGCGATCACCTTGGCGCCGCGGTCGTGCCCGTCCTGCCCCATCTTGACCACCAGCATGCGCGGGCGGCGGCCTTCGGCCTCGGCGAATTCATTGACCGATTTCTGGATATCGGCAAAGCCCGCGTCGCCTTCATAGGCCGCGCCATAGACGCCCGAGAGCGTCTTGACCTCGGCCCGGTGCCGCCCGAATTCTTTCTCCATCGCCATGCTGATCTCTCCCACTGTGGCGCGTGCGCGGGCGGCTTCGACCGCCGCGTCGAGCAGATTGCCGCCTTCGGCGGCCCGCCGTGTCAGTTCCGCCAAGGCGGCCTCGCAAGCCGCGTCATCCCGCTCGGCCCGGATGCGTTCCAGCCGCGCCACCTGACCGGCGCGCACCTTGACGTTATCGACATCAAGAATGTCGATCGGCTCTTCCTTGTCGCGGCGGTATTTGTTGACGCCCACGATCACATCGGTGCCGCGGTCGATCCCCGCCTGCCGCTGGGCTGCGGCTTCCTCGATGCGCAGTTTGGGCATGCCGGAGGCCACGGCCTTGGTCATGCCGCCCATCTCCTCGACTTCCTCGATCAGCTTCCACGCCGCCTCGGCCAGATCGGCGGTCAGCTTCTCGACGTAGTAGCTGCCCGCCAGCGGATCGACGACATTGGTGATGCCGGTCTCTTCCTGCAGGATCAGCTGGGTGTTGCGGGCGATGCGCGCCGAATGTTCCGTCGGCAGGCCGATCGCCTCGTCGAGCGAGTTGGTGTGCAGCGACTGGGTGCCGCCCAAGACCGCCGAAAGCGCCTCATAGGCCGTGCGCACGACGTTGTTATAGGGGTCCTGCTCGGCCAAGCTGACACCGGAGGTCTGGCAATGGGTCCGCAGCATCGAGGATTTGGGGTTCTGCGGCTCAAACTCCGCCATGATCCGCGACCACAAAAGCCGCGCGGCGCGCAGCTTGGCGGCCTCCATGAAAAAGTTCATGCCGATGGCGAAGAAGAAGCTCAGACGCGGCGCGAAACGGTCCACATCCATCCCCGCGGCAATCGCCGTGCGCACATATTCGCGCCCGTCGGCCAGCGTGAAGGCCAGCTCCTGCACGAGGTTCGCGCCGGCCTCTTGCATGTGATAGCCCGAGATCGAGATCGAGTTGAACTTGGGCATGTAATCCGAGGTATATTCAATGATATCCCCGATGATCCGCATCGACGGTTCCGGCGGATAGACATAGGTGTTGCGCACCATGAATTCTTTCAGAATGTCGTTCTGGATCGTGCCTGAAAGCTTGGCCCGGTCGTGGCCCTGCTCCTCGCCCGCGACGATGAAACTGGCGAGGATCGGGATCACCGCGCCGTTCATCGTCATGGAAACCGAGACCTGATCGAGCGGGATGCCGTCGAAAAGGATCTTCATGTCCTCGACAGAGTCAATCGCCACCCCGGCCTTGCCGACATCGCCCTCAACGCGCGGGTGGTCACTGTCATAGCCCCGGTGCGTGGCCAGATCGAAGGCCACCGACACCCCCTGCTGCCCAGCCGCCAGCGCACGGCGGTAAAAGGCGTTGGATTCCTCCGCCGTGGAAAACCCCGCATATTGCCGGATCGTCCAAGGCCGCCCCGCATACATCGTGGCCTTCACCCCCCGGGTAAAAGGCGCCTCGCCGGGGATGCTGCCCAGATGATCCAGCCCTTCGACATCTTCGGCGGTATAGAGCGGTTGAACGTCGATCCCCTCCAGCGTCTTCCAGGTCAGATCGTCGAGGCTGCGCCCGCGCAGCTCGCCTGTGGCCAGATCACGCCAGCGGGCTTTGGCGTCCTTTGGGTCGGATGTCATATGCATGTCCTTCTCTCATGGCGCCGGGCGGCAGGCTTGGGCCTGCTCTTCTCCGGCTGGGGTCCTCTGTCAGAATGGCCAGACCATCGGCCCCGGCGGCGAGCCAGAACTGATCGTCGGCATAGCGTTCGCGCAGGGCAGATGCCTGCGCCGCATCAAATGGCTGCCAGCGTCCGGGGGCATCGGGCAGCAGCGCGGGGTCTTCGCCCCGCGCGTTCAGGGTCTCGCGCAGAGCGGCCAGATCCGGCGCGCGGTTAAGCCAGCCCGTCGGCGCTGCCGGGGCCACCTGATCGGTGCAGGCAGTGAACAGCGCATCGGGCAGCGCCCCGAATTGTTCAAAAGGCGTGACCCTGATTTCGGTCTCCGGCAAGGCACAGGCCAGATCGGTCACCACATCGCGCCAGGAGCGCGGGTTCTGCGCAATGGCAGCGCGGGTCTCGGGGCTGGGCACCGGATGCCCCCGCGCCACCGTATAGGCCGCCGCCGAAGCCCACCACAGGTCCGGCGCCCGCACGCTCAGCACCACGCGCGTGATCCGCCCGCCAAAGGCGCTGCCGATCCGGGCCATACGCTCGCCAATCGCCGGATAGAGCGCGGCGCGGCGCAAACACTGCCGGGCGCTGCCGATCATATTCTCGTCACTGACCAGCAAGTGACGCAGGCCCTGCGCGCGGCATTGCGCCAGCTGCATCTGCACCCGCCCCTCCGCCCGGCGCCGCAGGTCGCGGCCCCGCGCCACGGCAGGCCCCGGAAACAGCCCCGGAAAGACCGACCGCCGCACCCGCGCGGGGCCCCAAAAGCCGATACCGCGCGCGCGCAGCTCGGCGCGGTTGTCGCGCAGGTAGCGCTGAAAACTCGTGGTGCCGCTGCGATGGGCCCCGATGTGCAGAATGACGTCCATGATGGCGCGGCCCAATGCTGGCAATGCGGCCGCCCCGACCGGCCATGACGCAGGGAACACCGCCGTCATGGACCGGGATGCCTTGCAATGGGATTAATCCGCCCCTGCGGCGCTTTGACCTTCGCAAATGCGGGCCGAACGCCTATATTCGAAGGGACAGGAGCATTAATGAAACGTCTTATCTCACTTGTTTTTGCAGGAATAATCGCCGCCACAGCCAGCGCCCAAAGCGCTGATGTCCGGGACGAGGATCCGCTGTTTCTCCCCGCCGATATGGCGGATTTGAGCGAATTCCAGTGGAAAAAGCGGCCCGTTCTGGTCTTTGCCAACTCCGAAAGCGACCCGGCTTTCGTGGCGCAGATGGAATATCTGCGGGCGCAGCCGGATGAATTGCGCCTGCGCGATGTCGTCGTGCTGACCGACACCGACCCCGCCGCACGCAGCCCCTTGCGGCTGCGCATGAGGCCGCGCGGCTTCATGCTGGTGCTGGTCGACAAGGAAGGCGGCATCGAGCTGCGCAAACCCTTCCCTTGGGACGTGCGCGAGATCACCCGCAGCATCGACAAGATGCCCCTGCGCCAGCGGGAGATCAGAGAGGCCAAGGAGCCACAGGTCATCCGCTGATGCCCCGCCCCCTGCCCGCATTGATCCCCCGCGCGTGGCACCTTATTCGAACTCCATGATCACATCGTCGACCGCAAGGCTGTCGCCGGCGCCTGCGTTGATCTTGCTGACCACACCCTTCTTCTCGGCGCGCAGGATGTTTTCCATCTTCATCGCCTCGATGGTGCACAGCGGCTGACCCTCCTGCACCTCGTCGCCCACTTCGACATCCAGTTTCACCACCAGACCCGGCATCGGGCAGAGCAGCATTTTGGAAGTGTCGGGCGGCAGTTTTTCGGGCATCCGGGCGGCCAGTTCGGCCTGACGCGGCGTGCGCACATGGACCTTGAGGTCCGCCCCGCGCGTCCGGATGCGGAAGCCGCCGGAGATTTTCCCGACCTTCAGCACCAGCGGCGCGTCATCCACCGTCATCACGGCCAGCTGGTCGCCCGGCGTCCAATCGCCGCTGACCCGCATCTCGGCCCCGTCGGCGAATTGCACGGTGGCGCCCTCGGGATCGGCCCGGGTCACCACGTCAAAGCTCTCGCCCTGCAAGCGCACGTTCCAGTCGCTGCCGACTTTCCGTTCGTGGTTGTCCATCCGGCCCGAGACACGGGCGCGGCGAATCTCGGCCACCCGGTGCATCGCGGCACAGGCGGCGGCGGTGCGGCGCAGGTCGGCCTCCCGAAGGGTCACGCCTTCGAAACCGTCGGGGTATTCTTCGGCGATAAAGGCGGTGGTCATATCGCCCGAGATGAATTTCGGGTGATCCATCACCGCCGAGAGGAACGGCAGGTTGTGGCCAATGCCCTCGACCTCGAAACTGTCCAGGGCGACACGCATCTTCTCAATCGCCTCGGCCCGCGTCGGCGCCCAGGTGCAGAGCTTGGCGATCATCGGGTCGTAATACATCGAAATCTCGCCGCCCTCATAGACGCCGGTATCGTTGCGCACGGCCATGTCACCGGCGGGCGCGTCGCCCTGCCATGTGCCCTGCTCCAGTAGCGGGCCCGCGGCCACTTCCTGCGGCGGGCGGTAGCGGGTCAGACGGCCGATGGAGGGCAGGAAACCGCGGTAAGGGTCTTCGGCGTAGAGACGGTTTTCGATGGCCCAGCCGGTCAGGGTCACGTCGTCTTGGGTGATCGACAGTTTCTCGCCATTGGCGACGCGGATCATCTGTTCGACCAGATCGACACCAGTGATCAGCTCGGTCACCGGGTGTTCCACCTGCAAACGGGTGTTCATCTCAAGGAAGTAGAAATTCTTGTCGCCATCAACAATGAATTCCACCGTCCCTGCGCTGGTGTAGCCCACGGCCTGCGCCAGCGCGACGGCCTGTTCGCCCATGGCGCGGCGGGTCTCTTCGTCAAGAAAGGGGCTCGGCGCCTCTTCGACAACCTTCTGATTGCGGCGCTGGATCGAGCACTCCCGCTCGCCCAGATAGATGCCGTTGCCGTGGCTGTCGCAGAGCACCTGAATTTCGATGTGGCGCGGCTGGGTAACGAATTTCTCGATGAAGATACGGTCGTCGCCAAAGCTGTTGGCGGCCTCGTTCTTTGACGACTGAAAACCCTCGCGCGCCTCCTCGTCATTCCAAGCAATCCGCATCCCCTTGCCACCGCCCCCGGCGGAGGCTTTGAGCATCACCGGATAGCCGATGTCATTGGAGATTTTCACCGCCTCATCGGCGTCTTCGATCAGGCCCATATAGCCCGGCACGGTCGACACCCCGGCCTCCTTGGCGATCTTCTTGGAGGTGATCTTGTCGCCCATCTTCTCGATCGCGCCCACCGGCGGGCCGACAAAGGCCACGCCAGCCGCATCAAGAGCCTCGGCGAACTTGCTGTTTTCGCTCAGGAAACCATAGCCCGGATGCACGGCCTGTGCGCCGGACTGTTTGACCGCCTCCATCACCTTATCGATGACGATATAGGATTGGTTCGCCGGCGGCGGGCCGATGTGAATGGCTTCATCCGCCATCTCAACATGCAGCGCCTGCGCATCGGCGTCGGAATAGATGGCAACCGTGGTCAGCCCCATCTTCTTGGCCGTTTTAATGACGCGGCAGGCGATTTCGCCCCGGTTGGCGATCAGGATCTTGTCAAACATCAGCACTTCCTTTGACAGTGGCAGGCAAGGCAAAAAACCGCGTCAGCCGGGGCTGCGCGGTGCCTGAATTGGGATAAGGGGAGACGGTGCCGCACGCCCGCAGGGCCAGCGGCGCCGTCAGAATGGAAAGATTGGAACGGCCGTCAGTAGCCGCAGCATTTGCCGGGGTTGAGCTGGCAATAGGCGACATTGCCGGCCGCCCCGATCGCGGCGCCCTGAACCAGCGACCCGCTGGTGATGGCCGCGGCCCCCGCGCCGACGGCTGCGCCCGCAAGCGATTGCTCCGGGATCGTGTTGCCGCAGGCGGCAAGCCCGGCTGTCGCGGCAAAGGCGAGAATGACTGTACGGATGGACATTTGCCTGTTCCTCTTTTGCTTATTGTTATTTGACCAACCGCCCCGGTGACGACAGGTTCCGCCGCCGTCTCTTGACCCTCATCTATGTGCACAAAATGCCACAGCATAAAAACGTCGGACAGCGATGTCAGCGCACTGACCCGCTGCCCGACAGGGGAAGGGGTATGGTCTTGATGAATGACAGAACCTTGGACAAATCGCGCCCTGCCACCCACTTTGACTTTGAGGGACGCGCGCGCCATCGCCAAGCGCCGATGGGGCCGCGGCCCGCTATCGGCGAGCCTATGCTGATCTGCGCAGGGGCATGGCGACTTCATGCCGATCAACCGTCAAAGGCTTCGGGAAAGGCCGCGCGGGCGGCGGGCACATCCAGCACCAGCAGGGCTTCGTAATCCGCCGGGTCAAAAGGATCACTGGCCGGCAGGACCTCGCGGCCAAAGAGCCAGGACAGCCGCCCCGCATCGAGATTGCCCCGCTCAAAGGGCTGATCGCCAAAGGCTTCGTAAAGCGCTTTGACAAAGGCGGTATCGGCGCGCCGATCCGGGGCGCGGCGGTCCGGCCTGCGCTCGCGCCGGGTGATCGGCGTGACCCCTTTGGGGTTCGGGCGACGAATGGTGAATTGAAAATCGGTCCCGGGCAAACGGCCCGGAAACCCGCGATGTTTCAGCATATAGGCGGGCATCAGACACCCCTTCCGATTGCAGGGGTGACAGAGAGGGCGGAGGTCAGGACAGGCGCGGACGCCTGCCCTGCAACGGCATTACTTGTACTTGCCGGTGTAAACGGGCTCAACCGAGATCGGCGCCGGCTCAACCACGACGAACTCTTCTTCTTGCTGTGCGCAGGCCGAAACAGCTGCAACGAAACCGAATGCTGCCAGCAACTTGATGCTCTTGGACATGTAAATCTCCTGTTTGTGTTAATGGAACCCGACACGGCGGCATGCCATGCGGGCCCTGGTTCTGGGGTAAGGGATACGACGGTATTCCTTACCCGCAGCATAAGCGATTCACATGGCAATGGATATGGCTGCAAGCGCAATCGACCTGCCTGTGACTCCAAAGCCTCATTCGAAAAGGCCAACCGGCGGAAATCCGCAAGATATTGTGGCCGCATTACAAACCCTCCCAGATGCAGGCGTTATCTTTGGGGCGGAAGGCTTCGAAAAACTGCGTCGCCTCGGGATCGGCGGCGCCGAATGCGACCGGGCGGTCGGCGAGTGAGACCACGATCATTTGCCCCGCCAGCGCATGTTCGGCCATATAGGGCAGCGCCACCGCGTCACACAGATGCGCCATATCCTGCGCGGCAAGATCATAGGCGATGGCATCCGGCCCTTTGGCGATCTGCGGCGCGATGAAGCGAAAGCGCAGCCAGGTCTCGCCGCCAAGCTCTTCGACCAGGACTTCCTGCAATTCGACCGGCTGGCCGGAGGGCACGTCAAAGGCCGCTGCGGGCCCGACCAGACCGAAGGTCAAGGCGCCGGCCATGCACCAGCGCGCGAAGGGCGTTAGTGATTGCGCAGGGCGTCGATCAGCGCGTCCTTGTCCATATCCGAGCGCCCTTCGATGCCAAGCTCCTGCGCCCGGTCGTAGAGATCGTCCTTGGTCCAATCCTCGTAGGGCGGCTGTTTGCCCCCCTTCTTGCCGGGATGCTGGCTGTCGTTGGCCTGCGCATTGGCGATCCGGGCGGCTTTCTCCTTGCTCGCCCCATCCTCGCGCAGGGATTTGTAGGTCTCTTCGTCCTTGATCGATGAATTGGGCATGATCCGGTCCTCCTTTGCAGGGGAACCCGCCCGGCCCGCCGAGGGTTCCGCCTGCGGCCCCCGTGGGATCGGTATTTGAGAAAGGATGAAGGACCATGGGGGCGCTCACAAAGGAATGTTGTCGTGTTTCTTCCAGGGGGTCTGCACCTTCTTGTTGCGCAGGGAGGCAAAGGCCCGTGCCACACGTTTGCGGGTGCTGCGCGGCTGGATCACCTCGTCGATGAAGCCCCGTTCGGCGGCGACAAAGGGATTGGCGAAACGGTCCTCGTAATCCTTGGTGTGTTTGGCGATTTTTTCGGGGTCGTTCAGATCCTTGCGGTGGATGATCTCGGTCGCGCCCTTGGCCCCCATGACGGCAACCTCGGCGGTGGGCCAGGCGTAGTTGAAATCCGACCGCAGGTGTTTTGAGGCCATCACGTCATAGGCGCCGCCATAGGCTTTGCGGGTAATGACGGTGACCATCGGCACGGTGGCTTCGCCGTAGGCGAAGAGGAGTTTCGCCCCATGTTTGATCACGCCGCCGAATTCCTGCCCGGTGCCGGGGAGGAATCCGGGCACATCGACCAGCGTCAGGATCGGGATTTCGAAGGCATCGCAGAAGCGCACGAAACGCGCGGCCTTGCGCGAACTGTCGATGTCGAGGCAGCCCGCGAGCACCATCGGCTGGTTGGCCACGACGCCGACGGTGCGGCCTTCGATGCGGATAAAACCGGTGATGATGTTTTTCGCAAATTCCGCCTGAATCTCGTAGAAATCACCCTCGTCGCCCAGTTTCAGGATCAATTCCTTCATGTCATAGGGCGTATTGGCATTGGCCGGCACCAGCGTGTCGAGCGAGGGCTCGATCCGGTTCGGATCATCAAAGAACGGGCGCACCGGGGGTTTCTGGCGGTTGTTGGCGGGCAGCAGGTCGACAAGGCGGCGGACCTCGGCCAGCGCTTCGACATCATTCTCAAAGGCCGCATCGGCGACGGAGGATTTGCGCGTATGGGTGGTGGCACCGCCCAGTTCTTCGGCGGTGACGACCTCATTGGTGACGGTTTTCACCACATCGGGGCCGGTGACGAACATATAAGAGCTGTCCTTCACCATGAAGATGAAATCGGTCATCGCCGGCGAATAGACCGCCCCGCCCGCGCAGGGGCCCATGATGACGCTGATCTGCGGGATCACGCCCGAGGCTTCGATGTTGCGCTGGAACACCTCGGCATAGCCGGCAAGGCTCGCCACGCCTTCTTGAATGCGCGCGCCGCCCGAGTCGTTGATGCCGATGACCGGCGCGCCATTCTGGATCGCCATATCCATGATCTTGCAGATCTTCTGCGCATGGGTTTCCGAGAGCGACCCGCCAAAGACGGTGAAATCCTGACTGAAGAGATAGACAAGCCGCCCGTTGATCGTGCCCCAGCCGGTGACCACGCCGTCCCCGGCGGGCTTTTGGTTTTCCATGCCGAAATCGGTGCAACGGTGGGTGACGAACATGTCGAATTCTTCGAAAGAGCCCTCGTCCAGAAGCAGATCGACCCTTTCGCGCGCGGTCAGCTTGCCGCGTTTGTGCTGCGCGTCGATCCGCGCCTGTCCGCCGCCCATACGCGCAGCTTCGCGGCGCTGCTCTAATTGTTCGAGAATGTCTTGCATGACGCACCCCTGCTGTGATTTGCGCCAGTCTATCGAAACGGGGGAACCGACCAAAGGGTAATTTCGCAAATTTGCAAAACAAATACAGCACCTTTGCCGCAAATCGCAAATCTGCAAATTAACATGTAAAGGATGGACAAGAACCGGCGCCCGGATTACTTGCATATGCATGAGCGACCTGCCCCTTGTCCGCTATCGGGACCGAACCACCCCGCCCCATGTGTCGACGCTGATCCTGCTTGCCGGGCTCTCGGCCATGGTGATGAATGTCTTTCTGCCGAGCCTGCCGATGATGGCAGAGCATTTTGACACCGATTACGCGGTGATGCAGCTCTCTGTGCCGCTCTATCTGTTTTTCAGTGGCATCTTGCAGATTTTCATCGGCCCGATTTCCGACAATCTGGGGCGGCGCAAGGTGATGCTTTGGGGGCTGGGCCTGTTTCTGGTCGCGACCCTGGGCTGTCTGCTTGCGCCGAACATCGCGGTCTTTCTGGTGTTCCGCATGGCACAGGCCGTGATCGCAACCGGCATGGTGCTCAGCCGTGCGGTGATCCGCGATCTTTACACACAGGACCAATCCGCCTCGATGATCGGCTATGTCACCATGGGCATGGCGCTGGTGCCGATGATCAGCCCGGCCCTCGGCGGCCTGCTGGAGCAGGCTTTCGGCTGGCAGGCTTCCTTTTGGGCGATGCTGATCGTAGGGGCGCTGGTCTTCTGGGTGACCTGGGCCGACCTTGGCGAGACCGCCCGCGCCAGCGGCAAGAGCCTTGCCCAGCAATTTGGCGAATACCCCGAACTGCTGCGCTCGCCCCGGTTCTGGGGCTATGCGCTGGCCACCGGTTTCTGCTCCGGCGCGTTTTTCGCCTATCTGGGCGGCGCGCCCTTTGTCGGCACCGTGGTTTTCGGCATGGAACCGGCGCTGCTGGGGCTTTATTTCGGCGCCCCGGCGGTGGGGTATTTCCTCGGCAATTTCATCACCGCCCGGACCGCCACGCGCTATGGCGTCAACACATTGGTGCTCTGGGGCTGCATCGCCAATGCGGTGGGCGGCGCGCTGTCCCTGCTGATCTTTCTGGCCGGCTATGGCTCCCCCTTGAGCTTTTTCGGGTTGATGACATTTGTCGGTCTGGGCAACGGGCTCTGCATCCCCAACGCCACCGCTGGCATGCTGTCGGTCCGCCCCCATCTGGCGGGCACGGCCTCGGGTCTGGGCGGGGCAATCATGATCGTCGGCGGCGCGGCGCTGAGCGCTTTGGCAGGCGCTTTGCTGACGCCAGAGACCGGCGCCTATCCCTTGCTCTGGCTGATGCTGCTGACGGCTTTCGCCTCTGTCGCGTCGATCTGGCTGGTGATCCACCGGGAGAAAGCTCTGGGCCTCTAACCTTCGCCCCCGCGCCACCTTGCGCGGGGCAGTTTGCAAAGCTACCCTCGCGGAAATTGCAAAACTGCAAAGGCGCGCGATGGCGATACAGAAACTCTATGCGGGCGTGAAGCTGCGCGAGACCCGGACCCGGGCGGGGCTCACACAAAAGGATTTCGCCGCGCGGCTGGGCGTCTCCCTGCCCTATCTGAACCAGATGGAGAACAACAACAGGCCGGTGAGCACCGCCGTGGTGCTGGCATTGGCCTCGGAATTCGGGCTCGACGTCACCGAACTCTCCAGCGGCGACGGCGAGCGTCTGGTCAGCGATCTGCGCGAAGCTCTGGCCGATCCGATCTTTGCCGGCAGCATCCCCCCGATGGCCGATATCCGGCTGACCGCCTCCAATGCGCCGGGGCTGGCCCATGCCTTTCTTGCGCTGCACCAAAGCTACCGGCAGGTGCATGAACGTCTCGCCTCACTGGACGAAGCGCTTGGCCGTGAGGATGCCCGCGCCATGCCGTCGCCCTGGGAAGAAGTGCGTGATTTCTTTCACTATTGCGACAATTACATCGATGCCGTTGACCGCGCCGCCGAACATTTCGCCACCCGCGAAGGCGGCCCCGTCAATCCCCGCGACGCGGCGGTTGCAGCGCTGGCCAATGGCGGCGTGAATGTGATCTTCGACGATGTGGACCGGCTGCGGGACTATGATCCGGCCAGCAAGACCCTGCATATCTCGGCCCGCGCGGCACCTGAAACCCAGACCTTTCAGCTGCTGCTTCAGGTCGCCCTCACCGGGCAGGACGCGCTGATCGAAGCAACGCTCGACCTTGCCCGCTTTCACAGCCCCGCCGCGCGGGATATCGCCAAGATCGGGCTGGCCAATTATTTCGCCGGCGCGGCCTTGATGCCCTACGTGCGTTTTCTGGAACAGGCCCGCGCCTGCCGCCATGATCTGGAGGTGCTGGCCACGCAGTTCGGCGCGTCGATCGAACAGGTGGCGCATCGGCTGTCGACCCTGCAACGCCCCGGCGCCAAGGGCATTCCGTTTTTCTTTGTGCGCGTCGATCAGGCGGGCACGATCACCAAACGCCATTCCGCGACGCGGTTGCAATTTGCCCGTTTTGGCGGCGCCTGCCCCCTGTGGAACGTCCACCGCGCCTTTGAGACCCCCGGCCGTTTCCTGCGGCAACTGGCCGAAACGCCGGATGGGGTGCGCTATATCAGCCTGGCGCGGGACATCTCGAAACCTGCGGGCCGTTTTGGCGCGCCGGTGCGGCGCTACGCGATCTCGCTGGGCTGCGAGGTGCGCCATGCCCCGGCGCTGGTCTATGCCGATGGCATGGATGTCAGCCGCAGCGATGCCTTTGAACCGATCGGGATTTCCTGCCGCATCTGCGAGCGCAAGGACTGCCATCAGCGCTCCGTCCCGCCGCTGGAACGGCAACTGGTGGTGGACCCCCACCAGCGCGACGCGCTGCCCTACCGGGTGGAATGATCAGCGTTTTGCCCGCCGCCAGCCCGCGCCGCGGGCCTCGGCCTCAGAGCAGAACCAGCGCTCGCCAGCTTTGACGTTGATCCGGGTCTTGTCATAAAAGGCCTGCCCCGGCAGGTGATAGATCCGCGTGCCCTTGGCGCTGATATTGCCCTTGATATTGCACCCCCCGCTGGCCCGCTCGGGCGCGCTGCCGCTGCGCCGGGTCACCCGGTAGCGGGCGGGCGAGATGGTCTTGAACCCATGAATGCCGCGCGCCGCCACATAGGCGGCTTTTTCGTCGAGGTCATAATCCATCGAATATTTGCGATAGGCGAATGCCAGGCCCTCTTGCACCAATTGCAGGCCGACATCTGCGCCGCGGACGAAACAGCGCGCGACGGTGCGGCCATAGCGGTCTTGATCCAATGCCTCGCAGCGTGTTTGCGCGCCCTGAAACCGCTCTCGCACCTGCCGCGTGGTCCAGTCACCGCAGGCCCAGGGCTGGCCGCCCTCGGTCTCGCAGGTCTGAGCCGCTTCCAAAGCGTCGATGCCGTGCAGGCGGATGCGCGTACCGCCGACATCAAAAGTATCACCATCGATGACGCGCAGGACGCCGCGAATGCCCTGCGCCGAGGCGGCCCCGTAAGACAGCGCCAGAATGAGGGTGAAAAGTGAACAAATTCTTAACATGCGGCCGGTATGACGCCCCGCCCCGCCGCCTGCAAGCCGAGATGTTAAGAGAGGTTAACCCCTAGCGCTGCGCCACCTGCCAATTGGGATGCAGCCAAGGCTCCTCATTCGCCCGCGGCAGCGGATCGCGGCCCAGTAGCAGGTCCGAGACCTTCTCGCCCACCATGATCGAGGGCGCGTTCAGATTGCCATTGGTGATGCGCGGGAAGATCGAACTGTCGGCCACGCGCAGCCCCTCAACCCCGATGACCCGCGCCTCGGGGTCGACCACGGCGCCGCGGTCATCCACCGCCCCCATGCGGCAGGTGCCGCAGGGGTGATAGGCGCTTTCGGCATGTTCGGCGATGAAACCATCAAGCTCGGCATCCGATTGCAGCGCCGCGCCGGGCTGGATCTCGTGTTTGACGAAAGGCTTGAACGCCTCCTGCGCGAAAATCTCCCGCGTGAGGCGGATGCAGCTGCGGAACTCCTCCCAATCATCGGGATGCGACATGTAGTTAAAGCGGATGCGCGGCGCTTCCGCCGGGTCCGCCGAACGCAGGGTAATGTCGCCCCGCGATTTGGAGCGCATCGGCCCGGTATGGGCCTGAAAGCCATGCCCCTCGGCCGCCGCCTGCCCGTCATAACGCACCGCGATGGGCAGGAAATGATATTGAATATCAGGGTATTCCACGCCGGGCTTCGAGCGGATGAAGGCCGCGGATTCAAACTGGTTCGACGCCCCCATGCCGGTCTTGGTAAAGAGCCACTGCGCCCCGATCACCGCCTTCGACAGCAGGTTCCAGTGTTTATAAAGCGTGATCGGCTGGCTTGAGGCCATCTGGATGTAAAGCTCCAGATGGTCTTGCAGGTTCTGCCCCACGCCGGGACGATCAGCCACCACCTCAATCCCATGTTCCGCCAGATGCGCCGCCGGGCCGATGCCCGACAGCATCAGCAGTTTCGGCGAGTTGATCGAGGACGCGGCCAGCACCACCTCGCGCTGCGCGCGGATCACCTCCACGCCATTGCCGCGCTTGACCTCAACACCCACGGCGCGGCCCTCTTCGATCACCACCCGCTGCGCCAGCGCGCGGATCAGGGTGACATTGCCGGTTTTCTGCGCAGGCCGCAGATAGGCATTCGCCGCCGACCAGCGCCGCCCGTTCCAGACGGTCTGTTCCATCGGGCCAAAGCCCTCTTGCTTTTCGCCGTTGTAATCCTCGGTCACCTGATAGCCGGCCTGCGCACCGGCCTGCACGAAAGCGTCAAACAGCGGGTTGGCGCGCGGTCCCCGGCTGACATGCAGCGGGCCATCCTTGCCGCGCCAGGCCGGATCGCCGCCATGGCCGTTCTCATGCCAAGTCTCCATGCGTTTGTAATAGGGCAGCACATCGGCATAGCCCCAGCCCTGCGCGCCGCTTTCTTCCCAATGATCGAAATCCTTGGCATGACCGCGCACATAGACCATGCCGTTGATCGAGGACGAGCCGCCGATCACCTTGCCGCGCGGGCAGACCAGCTGCCGCCCGTTCAGATGTGGCTCGGGCTCGGATTTATAGCCCCAGTCATAGCGCGGCATGTTCATCGGATAGCTCAGCGCGGCGGGCATCTGGATGAAGGGCCCCGCGTCGCTGCCGCCATGTTCGATGACGATCACCTTCCGCCCCGCCTCGGCCAGACGGTAGGCCATGGCGCAGCCCGCAGAGCCCGCCCCGACGATCACAAATTCAGCTTCCATGTTCTTCACCTTCCGCAAATCCGCAGGGGGGCGGGGCAGCGCCCGACAGGGTCGGCTCTATGCGCTGCGGCCTGATTTTCCGTTGCTCAGAACGGCGCTTCGACATCGCCCATGCGCACATAGACCGACTTCAACTGGCTGTAGTGCTCGATCGCCGCCTTCGAGTTCTCGCGCCCGACGCCGGAGTTCTTCATCCCGCCAAAGGGCGCTTCGACCGGCGCGTCGTTATAGGTATTGATGTAGCAGGTTCCGGCTTCAAAGGCGGCGGCCACGCGATGCGCACGGGTGAGGTCTTGGGTAAAGACACCGGCGGCGAGGCCGAACTCCGTGGCATTGGCGCGGGCCATGACCTCGGCCTCATCCTCGAAATCCAAGACCGCCATGACCGGGCCAAAAATCTCTTCGCGGGCGATCACCATGTCGTCTTTCACATCGGCAAAGACGGTGGGCTGCAGATAGAAACCGTCGCGTTCGATCTGCTTGCCGCCAGAGACCAGGCGCGCGCCTTCGGCCTCGCCCTTGGCCACATAGTCCAGCGCGATCTGCATCTGCCGTTCGCTGACCATCGGGCCAAAGCTGGTCTCGGGGTCCATCGGGTCCCCCACCACGGCCTTCTCCAGCCGCTCCGCCAGCCGCGCAAGGAAGGCTTCCTTGATGTCGCGCTGCACAAAGACCCGCGTGCCGTTGGAGCAGATCTGGCCAGCGCTGTAGAAGTTGCCCAGAATCGCGCCGCTGACCGCATTGTCGATATCGGCATCCTCAAAGACGATCATCGGGCTCTTGCCGCCCAGTTCCATCGTCACGTGCTTGATGCCCTCGGCGGCGGCGGCATAGACCTTGCGCCCGGTCGGCACCGACCCGGTGAGCGAGACCTTATCGACGCGCGGGTCCGTGACCAGCGATTGGCCGACCTCGCCCATGCCCTGCACCACATTGAACAGCCCCGCAGGCAGCCCGGCCTCGACCAGAATCTCTGCCACTTTCAAGGCACAAAGCGGTGTCGTCTCCGAGGGCTTAAAGATCATCGCATTGCCGCAGGCCAGCGCCGGGGCAGCTTTCCAGCAGGCGATCTGGGTGGGGTAGTTCCACGCGCCGATGCCCACGCAAAGGCCAAGCGCCTCGCGGCGGGTATAGACCCAATCCTCGCCCAGTTGGATATGCTCGCCCGTCAGGCTGCCCGCCAGCCCGCCGAAATATTCCAGCGCATCGGCCCCGCTGGTGGCATCGGCGACGGAGGTTTCCTGATAGGGTTTGCCGGTGTCATAGGTCTCCAGCACCGAGAGGTCATGGTTGCGCGCGCGGATCATATCGGCGGCACGGCGCAGCACGCGGCCCCGTTCGGTGCCGCTCATCGCGGCCCATGCCCCCTGTGCCTTGCGGGCCGAAGTGATGGCCTGTTCAACAATCTCAGGGGTCGCGGCATAGACCGTGGCGATCTTCTCGCCGGTGGCGGAATAGATCACCGGGATCGGGGTGCCGGCGGTGTCTTCGACATAAGCGCCATCAATGAAATGGCTGGCTTTGGGTTGGGGATCATAGGGCATTGCGAGAACCTTCTTGCCTTCGGCGAAAGTAGTGATGGCCAGAAAGAGCGAACACTGGCAGTCAGCGCCGCGTTTTCCGGCCCTGTTTAGCGGCCTGCTTTCAGCAGCAGGTCGAGCGTATAGAGCGCGCGGGTCATGGCCTCGGCAGCGCTGACGTTGTCAGACAACGCAGCACGCAGGTAGAGCCCGTCAATCAGCGCAGCCAAAGTGTCGGCGTCGCCCTCGGGCTGCGGGCTGATCGGGCGCAGCGCATGGGTGAGGTTGGAGCGCAGCCGCCGTTGGTAAACCGTCAGCAGCCGCCGCGTCTCGGGATTGGTCCGCGCCCCCGCATAGAGCGTCATCCAGGCGCTGACCGTGCCCGGGTGAAAGCCGGTATCGTCAAAGCTGGCCACGATGATCGCCGCCGCCCGGTCATGCGGCGTGCGCGCTGTGGCCAGCCGCTGGCGAACCTGGGCGGCATATTCCGCGAGGATATGGCGCATGGCCGCGCGGAAAATCTGGTTCTTCCCGCCGAAATAGTGATGCGCAAGCGCGCTCGACATGCCCGCCCGTTTGGCGATCTGGCTCACCGTCACATCCAGCGACTGCGCGGCACCGATCTCGGCGATGGTGGCCTTGACCAGCGCAGAGCGGCGAATGGGTTCCATTCCGACTTTGGGCATTGGATTCGATCCTTTGACGGGTGACCGCCACAGGATAGGGGATTCTTTATTGACGCGTCAATCAAGTACCGGGGCGCGGCGCCTTGGTCAGAATTTTGTCGCGTGGGCCGGGGGCGTAACCTGTTGTTTCAGCGTGGCTTCGCGCCATGTGATAAAGGTGACCGAACCCAGGATCACCATGCCGCCAAGCACCACCCAGATGTCCACCGGCTCGGCAAAGACCACCACGCCGAGGATCGTGGCCCAGACCAGTTGCAGGAAAGTGACCGGCTGCGTCACCGTCACCGGGGCGGCGGCAAAGGCCAATGTCATGGTGAAATGCCCTGCCGTGGCGAAAAAGGCGACCCCGGCGAGGATCAGCAGTTCTTGCACCGTGGGCATGATCCAGACCGCAAAGGCAAAGGGCGCGAGCCCGATGGTGACAAAGATCGACAGCATGGTGACGATCATCACCGGGCGCGCCTCATCGGCGAGCACCTTGGCCAGAAGGTAAGACCCGGCAAAGACCACCGCCGCCAGCAACATCGCCAGATGCCCGGTGGAGATTTCGCGAAAGCCCGGGCGCAGGATGATCGCCGCCCCCGCCAGCCCCAGACAGACCGCCACGATGCGCCGGGCGGCGAGTTTCTCGCCCAGAAAAATCGCAGCACCCACGGTGACATAGATCGGCGCGAGGTAATTCATCGCCGTCACCTCGGCAATCGGCAGCCGGGTCATGGCATAGAACCACAGGATCACCCCGCCCGCGTGGAAAAAGCCGCGCATCCCGAAGAGCCCCCATTGCCGCCTGCTCACCGGCGTCGCGAGCAGCGAGCGCAGGATCGGCAGGACAAAGACCAGCCCCATGGCATAGCGCAGAAAGGCCGCCTCGGCCGAGGGCAGGCGCGGCCCCATATATTTGACCAGCGCGGTCACGCCGATGAAACAGGCCCCTGTGACCAGCATCCAAAAGACTCCCACAAGCGGGCGGTGGGCGGGAACGGGGATGTCGGGCGTGGTGGCGGGGCTCTGTGTCATAAAGCGACCCTTTCCCAAAGTGCCGTGAAGGGCAAGATGGGCGGGGCGCATTTCTTTACATCACAAGTAATTTAACCGCGATGGCCCACATGGTCAGCGCGATCACGCCGTCGAGCACCTGCCAACTGCGTGGCTTGGCAAAAAGCGGCGCCAGCAGCCGCGCGCCATAGCCAAGCGCGAAGAAGAACACGAAACTGGCCAGCGCCGCGCCGATGCCAAAGCTCAGCCGGTCCGGATATTGCGCCGAGATCGAGCCCAAGAGCACCAGCGTATCGAGATAGACATGCGGGTTCAACCAAGTCAGCGCCAGCAGCGTCAGGATCGCCTTGCCGAGGCTGCGCGTGGCCTGGCCTTCGGTCTCCAGCGCTTCGCCGCCGCGCCAGGCCGACAGCGCATTGCGCCAGCCGTACCACAGCAGGAACGCCGCCCCGCCATAGCGCATCAGCGGCCCGAACCAGGGCGCGGCTTCGGCCAAGGCGCCAAAGCCCGCCACCCCCGCCATGATCAGGATCGCGTCTGACGCCGCGCAGACCAGACAGAGCGGCAGCACATGTTCGCGCCGCAGCCCTTGGCGCAGCACAAAGGCGTTCTGCGCGCCGATGGCCATGATGAGCGTGAGGCTGAGGGCAAAGCCGGGAAGGAAGGAGGTGAGCATCGGGCAATCCTGTCTTGGGTTGCCTTTGCTTAGCGGCAGCGCCAAGATTACTCAAATTCAATAGTCTTTGCGGGGATTAGCAAAACTTATGCAGCTCGACAGCGCCCAGCTCACCGCCCTCGCCCATATCCTGCGGCTTGGCAGTTTCGACGCGGCGGCGGCGGCGCTTGGTGTGACGCCTTCGGCCATTTCGCAGCGGCTGAAGGCGCTGGAGGACCGTGTGGGGGCCACGCTGGTGCTGCGCGGCCAGCCCTGCAGGCCGACGCCGCTTGGCCAGCGGCTTGCCAAACACGCCGAGGATGTCGCGCTGCTCGAAGCGCAGGCTCTGGGTCAGGATACCGGCCATGCGCCGCCCCGGTTGCGGCTCGCCGTGCCCGCGGATGTGCTGGCGACATGGTTGATCCCGGCCCTAGCCCAGATCCCCGAGATGCTTTTCGATCTGGTGATTGACGATCAGGACACCTCTGCCGATTGGCTGCGCCGGGGCGAGGTCAGCGCGGCGGTCACCGGCCAGTCCCGCGCGGCCCCGGGCTGTGATCTGCGCCCCCTGGGCGCGATGCGCTACCTTCCCACGGCCAGTCCGGACTATGTCGCCAAATGGTTCGCCCAAGGGGTCACCCCCGCCACGCTCGGCGCCGCCCCGATGCTGACCTTTGACCGTAAGGACCAGTTGCAGACCCGTTGGCTGATGCAAAAGACCGGCCAGCGGCTGACCCCACCCAGCCATCACCTGCCCTCAAGCCACGGTTTTGTCACCGCCGCGCGCGCCGGGCTGGGCTGGGGCATGAACCCTGCCCCGCTGGTGGCCAAGGATATGGAGGAAGGCCGCCTCGTCTCGCTCGACGACGCGCTGCCGCTGGATGTGCCGCTTTACTGGCAGGTGGCGCGGATCATAGCTCCCGCGCTTGCCCCGCTCACCGCCGCCATCAAGGCCGCGGCGCGCGAGGCGCTGGTGCAGAGCCCGCGTTAGAGCTGCGCCATAACCTCGTCAGAGGCTTCGAAATTGGTAGTGACGCGCTGCACATCGTCGTCTTCTTCGAGCGCATCGATCAGCTTCATCAGCTTTTCCATGTTCTCAAGATCCATCTCGGTCGTCGTGGTCGGACGCCAGATCAGCTTGGTCGACTCCGACTCGCCCAGTTCCGCCTCAAGCGCGTTGGAGACATCGTTGAGGTCCGTATCCGCGCAATAGATCACATGGCCGTCTTCGGAGCTTTCCACATCCTCGGCGCCCGCTTCGATCGCCGCCATCATCACCGTGTCGGCATCGCCCACGGAGGCCGGGTAGATCACCTCGCCCTTACGCTCGAACATGAAGCCGACCGACCCCGTCTCGCCCAGATTGCCGCCGTTCTTGGTAAAGGTCGAGCGCACGGTCGAGGCGGTGCGGTTGCGGTTGTCGGTCATCGCCTCGACGATCACCGCCACGCCATTGGGGCCGTAACCCTCATAGCGGATTTCTTCGTAATCCTCGCCCTCGCCGCCGATCGCCTTCTTGATCGCGCGTTCGATGTTGTCCTTGGGCATCGACTGGCCCTTGGCCTCTTTCACCGCCAGACGCAGACGCGGGTTCTTTTCCGGGTCAGGGTCGCCCATCTTTGCCGCGATGGTGATTTCCTTCGACAGTTTGGAAAACACCTTGGCGCGCAGCTTGTCCTGACGCCCTTTGCGATGCTGGATGTTTGCCCATTTGGAGTGACCGGCCATGAATACCTCGTTCTGGCAATGCGTTTGGGCCACTCTATAAATGAGCAACCGCCTTGGAACAAGCCGTGCAGAAGTGCCCCCGGCGCTGCGGTCTGTGGTTTTGGTATCAATGGGAGCGCGTGAGACGGCTGATCTCTCGCCTTGCCCGCCCCCAACGCAAAAGGCGCACCCGATCGGGCGCGCCTTTCTTGCTTCTCAGATGCCGGGGTCAGGCCATGTCAAAGACATCTTCCTCAGGCGGATCATAGGGATCGTCCTCTTCGGCCGGCAGCGCGGTGAGGCTCAACGCGTCCATGAGGGCGGTGGCGCTGTCGGGAGCGGTGGTGTCATCGGGTGCGATCCAGTCGGGGTCATCACAATCCGTCACATCCAAAATCTCGCCACCGTTTGCGTCAGCATCAACGATCAGACGCATGCTGCTCAGATCGATGTCCTCAAAGGCCAGCGTCGTGTCGGTCCAAAGGGTGAAGTCAGTGGAAGTGACCGTCCCACCTGTACCGTTCGACCCCGTGCCAAATTGCAGACCGACATCATAGATGCCGCCCGCGCTTGGTCCGCCCTCAGAGAGGTCTGTAACCCCATCTTCGCTGGCCTGAATATTGGTCACATCTTCCTTGTTGGCCGAAAAGTTCAACAGCGTCACTGAACTGCCATCCGCCATATTGAACAACAGGCCATCGATATCGGGCGCTTCAGTATCCTTTATTGGAGACAGCTTGAAGAACAACTGGTTATGAGCCACTTCCGCGACCTCAATCTCCACTTCAGCGGGGTGACCCATCTTGAAGGTCAATGTGGGCTTGCCGTCGCCACTCGGATCACCGCCTGAAGTGCCGCCAGAGCCTTTGCTGCCGCAAGAACCAGACCCCTTAGTCCCACCCGAACCCGAGCCCTTTGTGCCGCCAGAACCGGAGCCTTTGGTGCCACCAGAACCCGAGCCCTTCGTGCCGCCTGAGCCGGAACCCTTCGTGCCGCCAGAACCGGAGCCCTTCGTACCGCCAGAACCCGAGCCCTTCGTACCACCCGAACCCGAGCCCTTAGTGCCTCCCGAACCGGACCCCTTCGTGCCACCAGAGCCGGAGCCCTTCGTGCCGCCAGAACCGGAGCCCTTGGTGCCACCGGAGCCGGAACCTTTGGTGCCACCCGAACCGGAACCCTTCGTGCCACCAGAACCGGAGCCCTTCGTACCACCCGAACCGGACCCCTTGGTGCCGCCAGAGCCAGAACCCTTCGTGCCGCCAGAACCGGACCCTTTGGTGCCGCCAGAACCGGACCCCTTGGTGCCGCCCGAACCAGAACCCTTCGTGCCACCGGAGCCGGAACCTTTGGTGCCGCCCGAACCGGAGCCTTTGGTGCCACCGGAGCCGGAACCCTTCGTACCGCCAGAGCCGGACCCCTTCGTGCCGCCAGAGCCGCTGCCCTTGGTACCACCTGAGCCGCTACCCTTGGTTCCGCCAGAACCGCTACCATTCGTGCCGCCTGAGCCACTACCTTTGGTACCGCCAGAGCCACTGCCCTTGGTGCCGCCCGAGCCAGACCCCTTGGTCCCACCAGAACCACTGCCCTTGCCCCCATCGTTGCCGTCAAATTTCCCGGCCAGATGTTCGTCGTACCATTTCGCGAAGGTCGAGCCTTCGACGCCGCCGTTGTGATATGATTTCGTACCGCTCGCCTTGCAGCCGCCCGATCCACGGGTGCCGCCGGAGCCGGAGCCCTTGGTGCCGCCAGAGCCCGAGCCGCGGTTGTCACGGGCCCATTTCGCCCATTTCCCGCCACGACCACCACCATGACCGCCCCAGCCTTTCGAAAATCTATATCCCATCGCGACAATTCCTCATCTAACAATTTGCAGCCACGGCGGCCAAACGGCACCGCTCCCCCACAGGATGCCGAGACTACAGGGCTCGGCTTATTCCCGCCAAACTCTTTCCGTTTTTGCGCGAAATATGTCGTTTCCCGAGGGTCAATAGGAAACAGTGCCGGAAGCCTCCGGAGCATTGTTTTACAAATGCCGCCAATGGTTCCCCCCCCGCCGCGAATCACCCCGGCGCCGGGTCAATAGAAATGCCTTTGTTTTGCCCCATGGCCGCCGTAGCCTCGTCAGGCCGCGCCCGTAGACAGGGCCAAACGACCAACGGAGGCCCCATGCCACGACCCAAGGAAAAGAGCGCCCAGGCGCAGATCGTCGACGCCGCACGCAAACATTTCGGACAGGAAGTGGCGCGGGTCTCGGCCCCCGGAGGTGAAAACCGCTCCAGCTTCCGGCTGCATCTGGCAGAGCGCACCGTGATCGCCACCCTGCGCCCGAATTTCCGCCGCACCCATCTCGAAGCCCATGTGCTGACGGAACTGGGCCGGCATTGCAGCGACCTGCCGCAATGCCTTGGGGTCGTGGGCGAGATCATGTTTCAGTCCGATGTGGGCAAACGCCGCCTGAATGTCGAGATTGCGCAGGTCGATGGGCCGGCGCAGCTTGATCTCGCGGCCGAGGCCGTGGCTGGCATCTTTCGCATCCACGGGGCCGCGCGGCAGACCGAGTTGAACGAGATCATGCCCCATCTGGGCAACAACAAGGACTGGGTGCTGAATTTCGTCGACGCGGTCGACTTTCTTCAAGGTCTGGGCGGCATCTCGGACCAGTTCGACCGGATCGCCGCCTATGAGCGCATCGACGCGCCGGCGCGGCAATTCGTCAAATGGGACTGCCGCTCGGGCAATGCCGCCATTGGCCGCGACGGTAAACTGCGCTGGTTCGACTTTGAATATGCCGGTCTGCGCCACGGCGCCGAAGACATCGCCTGGCTGATCGGTGACGAGGCCTGGCCCCTTGCGCCGCAGGATATGGTCGATGTGGTGATCGACGCCTTTGATCCCACATGCGGCATCGCCCTGCCCGACTACCTTGATTACCTCTCGGTCTACCTCACCTTCCACGCGGTCCAGCGGCTCAAGCTGATCAGCAAAGAGGCCAAGAAACGCGGCTGGCTTAGCAAGGACCGCATCCGCCGCTATGACGACGCCGGCGTGCACCCCGAATTTGCCGCGCAGATCTGCCGGGTCGGGGCCTATTTCTCGGATCAATCCGAATTGACCGCGCCGCTGACCCCGAACTTCCTGGAGGCCCAACAGGGGTTCGAGACCATCGCGGCCCAAGACGCGAAACGCAGCGCCTGATTACCACAAAAGCGGGATCACCGCGCTCACCAAGAGCGACAGGCTCAGGTTCAGCGGCACGCCGATGCGCATGAAGTCGGTGAACTTGTAGCCCCCCGGGCCGTAGACCAGCGTATTGGTCTGATAGCCGATCGGCGTGGCAAAGGCGCAGGAGGCCGCGATCATCACCGCCACCACCAGGGGGCGCGGGTCCATGCCAAGGGCGGTGCTCAGGCTGATGGCGATGGG